>CBDAPQ010000005.1:0-1572500 GCA_965198485.1 Beijerinckiaceae bacterium | reverse complement strand
TGTAAGTATCCGGTTTCAGGGACTGTTTCACTCCCCTCGTCGGGGTGCTTTTCACCTTTCCCTCACGGTACTGGTTCACTATCGGTCGCTGAGGAGTACTTAGGCTTGGAGAGTGGTCTCCCCATGTTCAGACAGGATTTCACGTGTCCCGCCCTACTCGAGGCCAAAACATGTCACGCTCCGTACGGGGCTGTCACCCACTGAGGCCGGATTTTCCAATCCGTTCCGGTAAAACATGTCAAGGCACTGGCCTGGTCCGCGTTCGCTCGCCACTACTAACGGAGTCTCGTTGATGTCCTTTCCTCCGGGTACTTAGATGTTTCAGTTCCCCGGGTTCGCCTTTATTCCCTATGAATTCAGGAACAAATCCTTCAGTCAGCCCACACTGATGCCAACCCCGCACGATCCGCTAGGACCGGGCGAGCCTCGCATCAGCGCAAACCGGAAGTGGGTTTCCCCATTCGGAAATTCACGGATCAAAGCCTGTTCGCGGCTCCCCATGACTTATCGCAGCGTACCACGTCCTTCATCGCCTCTCAGCGCCAAGGCATCCACCGGATACTCTTAAGGCACTTGATCGCTCTCATTGTCGATGCCCGGACCCAACCCCTCTCGAGGTAGGACCCACCGCGTGCCGCCTGTGCAGGCCAGCATGCGAAAGCTTAATCGACAGGGACGACGTCACTCGGCAGAGGCGCCGTCCCATAAAGACCAGTTGCTCGACCATGCCCGGGCGCACCGCGGTCAAGCAGGTGCACACAAGACTGAGAACGCCGATGCCGCCGATACCAGCACGAATGCTGGCAAGTCCCGACGGCAAGGCCGGACATGGTCCCTCTTCACGATGTGGATAGATCACGCATACGAACCCGACCTCGATAAGGTCAGCTCCGATGCGAAACTGTCATTCTGCGGACGGCCCAGCAGGCCAAGGCGATCACGACGCCCGACACCACCAGATGGTGGAGCCAGACGGGATCGAACCGACGACCTCATGCTTGCAAAGCACGCGCTCTACCAACTGAGCTATGGCCCCAAGCCAGGAATCCCAGAAGGTTTGAATGGTGGGCCTGGGAAGACTCGAACTTCCGACCTCACGCTTATCAAGCGCGCGCTCTAACCAACTGAGCTACAAGCCCGAGCCCGACCTCGCCGCATCACGATCGATCCAAAGGACCAAGACGCGACGGCGACAGCCAGGAAGGCTCGTCCGAGGAAGAAAAAGAAACGAAGGCGGCGGCGTCCCGCATGATGCCCCTCGACAAAAGGGGCTGATCTAAGCGTGTCGATAGCGCCGGCAAGAACGTCGGTACCAAAGCACCGAAGTCCAGGCGGGCAAACTGAAGACACATCCTTAGAAAGGAGGTGATCCAGCCGCAGGTTCCCCTACGGCTACCTTGTTACGACTTCACCCCAGTCGCTGACCCTACCGTGGTCGCCTCCCCCCTTGCGGTCAGGAAAACGCCTTCGGGTAGAACCAACTCCCATGGTGTGACGGGCGGTGTGTACAAGGCCCGGGAACGTATTCACCGTAGCGTTCTGATCTACGATTACTAGCGATTCCACCTTCATGCACTCGAGTTGCAGAGTACAATCCGAACTGAGACGGCTTTTTGAGATTTGCGCGGGGTCGCCCCTCTGCATCCCATTGTCACCGCCATTGTAGCACGTGTGTAGCCCAGCCCGTAAGGGCCATGAGGACTTGACGTCATCCACACCTTCCTCGCGGCTTATCACCGGCAGTCTCCCTGGAGTGCCCAACTGAATGGTGGCAACTAGGGACGTGGGTTGCGCTCGTTGCGGGACTTAACCCAACATCTCACGACACGAGCTGACGACAGCCATGCAGCACCTGTGTTCCCGCCAGCCGAACTGAAGGACCCCATCTCTGGGACCCATACGGGACATGTCAAAAGCTGGTAAGGTTCTGCGCGTTGCTTCGAATTAAACCACATGCTCCACCGCTTGTGCGGGCCCCCGTCAATTCCTTTGAGTTTTAATCTTGCGACCGTACTCCCCAGGCGGGATGCTTAAAGCGTTAACTGCGCCACTAAGCTGCAAGCAGCCTAACGGCTAGCATCCATCGTTTACGGCGTGGACTACCAGGGTATCTAATCCTGTTTGCTCCCCACGCTTTCGCACCTCAGCGTCAGTTCCGGACCAGTGAGCCGCCTTCGCCACTGGTGTTCTTGCGAATATCTACGAATTTCACCTCTACACTCGCAGTTCCACTCACCTCTTCCGGACTCAAGAAACCCAGTATCAAAGGCAGTTCCGAGGTTGAGCCTCGGGATTTCACCCCTGACTTAAATCTCCGCCTACGTGCGCTTTACGCCCAGTAATTCCGAACAACGCTAGCCCCCTTCGTATTACCGCGGCTGCTGGCACGAAGTTAGCCGGGGCTTATTCTCCCGGTACCGTCATTATCTTCCCGGGTAAAAGAGCTTTACAACCCTAGGGCCGTCATCACTCACGCGGCATGGCTGGATCAGGCTTGCGCCCATTGTCCAATATTCCCCACTGCTGCCTCCCGTAGGAGTTTGGGCCGTGTCTCAGTCCCAATGTGGCTGATCATCCTCTCAGACCAGCTACTGATCGTCGCCTTGGTGAGCCGTTACCTCACCAACTAGCTAATCAGACGCGGGCCGATCCTTCGGCAGTAAACCTTTCCGCCTAAGCGCGTATCCGGTATTAGCCCTAGTTTCCCAGGGTTGTTCCGAACCGAAGGGTACGTTCCCACGTGTTCCTCACCCGTCTGCCACTCCCCTCGCGGGGCGTTCGACTTGCATGTGTTAAGCCTGCCGCCAGCGTTCGTTCTGAGCCAGGATCAAACTCTCAAGTTGAAGGACCTCGCGAGAGGTCCAGAGATTTGATCGTGACTGGTCACTGACTATCTCGATCCCAAGCCAGGGCGGCCAGAGACCTATTGACGAGTCCCAAGCACACCGGTCAACCACAGCCTCACGGCGCAGCCAACCCGATGGTCTTGATCCTAACGTGACCGTCAAAGTCTTGTCTCAGCCTCAGCAAATGCCCCGAAGAGCATCCGCCAAGACCCGCAAGGACCCCGCCGTCCACGTTTCTCTTTCTTCCGATGCAATTGTCAAACAGCACGGAACACCAAATCCACGGCACCCCGTCATCATCGATCTTACCGCCTCGCAGCCAGGACCCCATCCAAAGGACGAAACCCCACACCCAAAGACACTTCGTCCCGCACCCTGGTCAACCACCAGAACGCCTAAGCCCCACATCATCGGAGGAAACGAAACAACGCCGCCGCAAAGCAGCGCCGCCGTCGATGAACACGGTATAAGACAAACAAACACGACATGTCAATCGTCAGTTCGCGAGTTCGTCATACGGGTCACGAACTGGCCGAGTTCGGCAGCGCTACGAACGACGCCACAGATTCGACGGACTCGGCTGTGGTATGGTGATCTCGGGCGGACATTCCGCCGATCTCCGAGGCGATGAGCGAGACCAAGTCACCCTTCGGCACCCTGTCGGCGCGGGTCGAGGAACGCATCCTCCAGCCGTTGCGCACAAGCGCGTTCGCGCACCGCACCTGGTTCTCGGTGACCGTCGCCCTGGTCGTCGCGTTTTATGCCGCCCTGCTCGGCTGGATGCTGTGGCGCGACGCCGCCAATCCGCCGCTCGGAGCGGAGGCGCGGGAGACGACTCCCGTTGAGATCGTGGCCGAGATGCCGAAGTCCCAACCGGTGCCGCCCTTGCCCAAGCAGGAGATGGAGAAACCGGCCTCGAGTGCGCCGCGCGCCTTCAACGACGTCAGGGAGGACACAGAACGCGCCGACAAGGAGACCCACGCGCCCAAGACGGCGGTGCCGACAGCAGAAGCCGATCCCAAGCCCGCTCCTGACGACCCCAAGGAAGTGGCCGACGACCCGGCCAAGCAGGCACCCGAGAAGACCGAGGCGCCCAAGCCGGACGTTCCAGACAAGGATGCCGAAGCGCTAGACAAGCTGCCGCCCGAGCCGCCGAAAAGGCCAGAGAAGCTAGCGCAGGCCAAGCCCAAGCCGGCGCCCCCTAAGCCGCCGCACCGCCCCAAGAGCGTCGCCCAACAGCTCGCAGGCAATTCAGAATTGCCGGATTATACCTTCGCCAAGCCGATGCGGAAGCACGCCAAGGTCAGTGGCGGCACCGAAGACGACCGCTATCTTGCGGTCGTCTACGGCCTCATCACGCAGAATCGCCACGCGATCAGCGTGCCTTACGGCGAATGGACGGTCGCGGTCTCCTTCGTGGTGGACGGCAGCGGAAATCTCGTGGGCGTCCAGGTTAGCAAGCCCAGCGGCTACGCCGAGGTCGACACTCAGGCCGTCGAAGCGGTGGAAGCCGCCGCTCCCTTCCCCCCACCGCCTTCGGGCGGCAACACCAGCATGGTGGCGCGGCTGCGCTCGCTCGGCTCGGAAGCGATGGCAAGAGATCGGTAGCACGGTGCACGGCACGGGCCTGCGCCGTATGGTGCTCCGCGACTTCCGCTCCTACGCGTCGCTCGATCTCGCCGTGCCGGCGGACACGGTGGTGGTGACCGGCGAGAACGGCAGCGGCAAGACCAACCTCATCGAGGCGATCTCGCTGTTCGCGCAGGGACGCGGTTTGCGTCGCGCCGACCTTGCCACCTGCGCCCGCCGCGGCGGCGACGGCGGCTTCGCCGTCTCGGTGGAGCTCGCGAGCGCGGACGGCGCCCTCCAGCTCGGCACGGGGCTCGAGCCCTCGCCCGAAGCGGATACTCCGGCGGCGCGGCGTTTCCGGATCGAACGCGAACCCGCCACCTCGGCGCGCGCCTTCGCCGACCACCTACGCCTGGTCTGGCTGACCCCGGCGATGGACGGACTGTTCTCCGCCTCGCCCGGCGAGCGCCGACGCTTCCTCGACCGTCTCGTGCTCGCCGTCGACGCCGAGCACGGCACGCGCGTCAACGCGATGGAGCGCGCCCTGCGCCAGCGGAACAAGGTCTTGGAAAACGGCTGGCGCGCCGATCCTTCGTGGCTCGATGCCATCGAGCGCGAAGTCGCCGGGCTCGGCGTAGCCGTGGCGGCGGCGCGCAGCGACACCGTCGCGCGGCTCGGCGCCCTGCTCGCAACCCGACGCGACGCCGCGTTTCCCTACGCCGCCGTGGCGCTCGTCGGAGAGGTCGAAATCATGTGCGCCGCTTGCCCCGCACTGGAGGTCGAGGATCGCTTTCGCGCGTTGCTGAAGGCCAGTCGCGGTGCCGACGCGGCCGCCGGTCGCGCGCTGATCGGGCCGCAGGCGGCCGACATCGCCGTGCGCCACGGGCCGAAGGACGTCGAGGCCGGGCTATGCTCGACAGGCGAGCAGAAGGCCCTGCTGATCGGCCTGGTGCTGGCCCACGCCCGGCTTGTCGCCGACCTCTCGGGGATCGCGCCGGTGATCCTGCTCGACGAGATCGCCGCGCACCTCGACGCGACGCGACGGGCGGCGCTCTACGCCGAGCTCGCCGCCCTGCCCGGTCAGGTTTGGATGACCGGCGCCGACGCCCATGCCTTCGAGGGCGTGGGCAACGAGGCCCTGAGGCTGCGGGTCACGCCGGGAAAGATCGATGCGGTCAGTTAACACGCACCGGCACCGACATCCGCGTCGCGTGTCCGTCGGGCGGCGGCGGCACCGAGCCGACACCGCGCACAACCGAGGCGGCGACGCCGCTGCCGGAAACGCCGGTGATGGCGCCCCCCGCTGTCACGGTGAAGGTCACGGTCTGGACGCCGCTGCCGTCACCGGAGAAGTTCGCCGCGCTGGCTCTCACCCGCCCGGCGACTTCAGAGCGCCACTGACCCATCTGGGCACCCGAGGCGGACTGCCTTTGCGCATTGCGCAGGTCGCGACCAGCCCGCTCCGCCTTCTCCTGTGAGGCTGCCTCGCGACGTTCAGCGGCCCGCTTGGCCGCCGCCTCGGCGCGCTCCTTCTGCTGCGCCGCACGTTCGGCCAGTCGTCGTGCGTCGCGCTCCTCGGCGAGCTTCTGTTGGCGCCTGGCCTCCAGTTGGCGCTTGAGTTCGGCCTGCTTCTTGGCCTCGGCCTGCCGACGCGCCTCGATCTGAGCTTCCTGCGCCGCCTTTTGAGCATCGGCTTGTCGTTGTGCCTCCTCAGCCGCCGCCTTCTGCGCTGCACCGTCGAGTTTGGCAGGCTCCAGCGGCGCGTCGGCCTTGGGCAGCGCGGGCAGGTCTGGCACCGGAGCGGCGACGGTCGGCGGTGTCGCTGGGGCAGGCAGAGGCGGCGTCGCTTCAGCTGGCGCAGGCGGCTCGGGCGGCGGCGGAGTCGGCTTCGGCGTCGGCGGCGAAGGTTCTGGTGGCTTGGCTTCAGGCTCTGGCGGCGCGGCAGGCGTCGGCTCGGGCGAGGTCGCCTCCGCCGGCGCGGCAGCCTGCGGCGCGGCGTGCTGCTCCTCCTGTGGCGCAAGATCGACCTCCACGACCTCGCCGGGCGGCGTGGGCGGCTCGGAAGGCTGACGAAAGGCGAGCAGCGCGATGACGCCGGCGTGCATCGCGACCACGACAACGATAGCGACAGGCCAGCGCCAGAATCCGCCAACGGGCGGCTTCTTGAAAGAGGCGGTGTCGTCGATCACGGCTTGATGGCGCTCCCGGCTCCGGCGCCCGAAGCTGTCGGGACACCGGCTGGAGCGACACCGCTTCCGGCGGTCGGCGCGTCGTCATGCCTGCCGGCATCGAGCCCGACGAGGCCGATCTTCAGGTAGCCATCCGTCCGCAACAGGTTCATCAGGTCCATGACGTCGCCATAGTTCACGGACTTGTCGGCGCGTACGAAGATGCGCTTATCCCTGTCGCCACCAGTTACGCCATTCAGCGCCGTGCCGAGCCCGCTGCGCACCACCGGATCGTCGCCCAGCGCCAGGGTCTTGTCCTCCTTGAGCGACACGAACACCGGCTTGTCGGGCCGCGGCGCAGGAGTCGCAGTAGAGGCCGGCAACTCGACGTTGACATCAACCGTGGAGAGCGGCGCCGCCACCATGAAGATGATCAGCAGCACCAGGATGACGTCGATGAAGGGCGTGACGTTGATCTCGCCGTTGAGCTCGAGATCGTCGGCGTCGCTGCCGGTGGAGAGCTTCGCCGCCATCTATTCCGCCGCCTGGCGGTGCGCCGCGCGCACGTTACGATCGAGGTCGCGCGAGAGCAGTCTCAGCACCTCGGTCGAGGCGTCGGCGAGGACCTGTCGATAGCCGGTGATCCCGCGCGCAAACATGTTATAGATGATCACGGCCGGGATGGCGGCGACGAGGCCTGTCGCGGTGGCGAGCAACGCCTCGGCAATGCCGGGCGCGACCACGGCGAGGTTCGTCGTATTCGTCTTTGAGATGCCGATGAAGGCGTTCATGATTCCCCAGACTGTGCCGAACAGGCCGACGAAGGGCGCGGTCGAGCCGATCGTGGCGAGCAGACCGGTGCCGCGGCTCATGGCGCGGCCGGCGCGCGCCTCGATGCGCGACAGCAAGGCGGCGGCACGCTCCTTGACACCCTCGGCACCGAGACCCTGGGATCGCTGCCCCTCGTCGAGTGCCCCAGCGACGAGGCGGCCCACGACGGTGTCCTCCTTCGCTATACGCGACGCCGCCTCGCCGAGCGTTTGTGCCCGGGCGAGTTCGGTTAGCCCGGCCTGAGCGCGGCGGCGCGCTGCCATCAATTCGACCGCCTTGGCGAGCAGCAGCGTCCATGTGACTAGCGAGGCGAAGGCCAGGCCGATCATAACCGCCTTCACGATCACGTCGGCATTCATGAACATGCCGTAGGGCGACAGATCGTGCGGGATCAACGACGAGCCGGTGCCAGGCATCACCTTCGTGCCCGGCGTGACCTCGGTCGAGACCGGCGTCTCTGCCGTAGGTCTCGAGCCCGGGGCAGAGACAGTGGGTGTCGTCGCGGTTACCGGACTTGCCGGCACGGTAGCCGTCGTGGATGACGGCAACGCTTCGGTCGTCTGAGCCCGCGCAATCGGCGCGAAAAAAAGGAATGCTGCCGCCAAGATCGGGAAAAACATCCCGGTTCCTCCCGTTGTCCGCACCAGTCCAATTCTGGTCATATGACAGTAACTCCAGGACTTGCCGCACACGATCCAAGCAATGACCGAAGCCCTCAAGCCTCGTTGCCCGGCGCGTTTATGGTTGGACCGGAGGAAAGATACAAGACCAAGAACCAGCGGCTTAAAACTTTGGAATCGCTCGAGTCGGCGCAACAGGTGCGGCGAGCGAGTCCTGCTCTTTCAGCCGCGCGTCATCATGCGCGCCAGGAGCTTAGAGGTGTAATCGACCATCGGAACGATGCGAGCATAGTTCAGCCGCGTCGGCCCGATCACACCGAGTACGCCGACAATGCGTTGCTGGCCGTCTCGGAAAGGTGCGGCGATCATCGATGAACCGGAAAGCGAGAACAGTTTGTTCTCCGAGCCGATGAAGATGCGCACGCCCTCGCCGCCTTCGGCCCGGGCGAGAATGTCGATGACGTCCTTCTTGGTCTCAAGATCGTCGAACAGCAGCCGGATGCGCTCGAGATCCTCCATCGCTTTGAGGTCGGTGAGCAGGTTGGCCTGACCGCGCACGATGAGCTGCGCCTCCCGCCCGACGCCCTCGGCCCAGGAGGCGAGGCCGGCATCCACAAGGCGCTCGGTCAGCTCGCCCAGCTCGCGCTCCGCCGCCTTGCGCGAGGTCTCGACGTCGAGGCGCACTTCGCCGAGCGTGCGGCCGCGGATGCGTGCGTTGAGATAATTACCGGCCTCTACCAGGGCCGATGCCGGCAGATCGGCGGCGATCGGCAGCACGCGGTTCTCGACGCCGCCATCCTCGCCGACGAGCACGGCCAGGGCTCGCTCCGGCTCAAGGCGGATGAACTCAATATGCTTGAGGCGCGCGTTGTCCTTGCTCGTCACCACCACGCCGGCGCCACGCGTCATGCCCGAGAGCATGGTGGTCGCCTCGGTGAGGATGGTCTCGAAGGAGCGGTCGACCCCGCCGTAACCAAGCTGCGCCTCGATGCGGCGGCGCTCGTCCTCGTCGATGTCGCCGATCTCGAGTAGGGCGTCGACGAAGAAGCGTAGCCCGATCTCGGTCGGGAGCCGACCGGCGGATGTGTGCGGGGCGAAGATCAGCCCACTCTCCTCCAGCGCCTGCATGACGTTGCGCACAGAGGCTGGCGAGAGCGGCGTCGGCAAGAGGCGTGACAGGTTGCGCGAACCGACGGGTTCGCCAGTGGCAAGGTAGCCCTCGACGATACGGCGGAAGATGTCGAGCGAGCGCTGGTCGAGGCTGCGCAACGCCCCGGCGTCCCGCAAGGCCTCCTGTGCGGCCAGCTCCAGCGTCGTGGTCATCGAGGGATGATGGCGGGACGGGGCCACGCTTGCAAGGCCAAGAGTGTCGCCCGATGTGAATACAGCGCCGCTTGCATGGCCGGGGGCGACGGGCAATAAGCGGCGCCTTCGCGGCCGCCTCGAACTCCCGGACTCATGGCTCCCTTCCCGCATCGCGTGTTCTCCGGCGTGCAGCCAACCGGCAACCTGCATCTCGGCAACTACCTCGGCGCGATCTCCCGCTTTGTCGATCTGCAGGCCACCCACGACTGCATCTTCTGCGTGGTCGACCTCCACGCGATCACGGTGCCTCAGGATCCCGAACAGCTGAAGCGTTCGATCCGAGAGGTGACGGCGGCCTTCATCGCGTCGGGCATTGATGCTCGCCGCCACATCGTCTTCAACCAGAGCCAGGTGGCCGAACACGCCGAGCTCGCTTGGGTGTTGAACTGCGTGGCGCGGATCGGCTGGATGAGCCGCATGACACAATTCAAGGAGAAGGCCGGCAAGGATCGCGAGCACGCCTCCGTCGGTCTCTACGCCTATCCCGTGCTGATGGCCGCCGACATCCTCGCCTACAAGGCCACGCACGTGCCGGTCGGAGAGGATCAGAAGCAGCACCTCGAACTCTCGCGCGACATCGCGCAGAAGTTCAACCTCGATTTCGCAGCGTCGATCGCCTCGCGCGGGCTCGGCGCCGGTGAGACCGGCGAGGCCTTCTTCCCGCTGCCCAAACCGCTGATCCAAGGACCGGCAACCCGGGTCATGAGCCTGCGCGATGGGGCCAAGAAGATGTCGAAGTCGGACCCATCCGATAACTCGCGCATCAACCTGATCGACGATGCCGACACGATCGCTTCCAAGATCCGCAAAGCCAAGACCGACCCGGAGCCGCTGCCCTCTGAGCTTGCCGGGCTCGCCGCGCGGCCCGAGGCCGACAACCTCGTCGGCATCTTCGCCGCGCTGAATAGGGTAGAAAAGGCAGCAGTGCTGGCGGAGTATGGCGGGGCCAACTTCTCAACCTTCAAGACCGCGCTTGCCGACAGCGCCGTCTCCAAGCTGGGGCCGATCGGTAATGAAATGAAGCGGCTGGTCGCCGACACGGCCGCGATCGACGGTATCCTCGCCGATGGCGCCGTCCGTGCCAGGGCGATCGCGCGCGAGACCATGAATGGCGTCAAGGACACGCTCGGTCTCGTGCGCAAGTGATTACTCAGCCCGTCAACTCTTCTGCGGCACCCTCGAACGCTGCGGGGCACGGTCCGTTGAGGCTCGGAAAAGTCGCTATCAAAGCCGCGATGCCGACCTTTTTCGCCTGTTATTCGTGGATGAGCTCATCGGGCCTGCCGGCTCGACGTCCTTTACGGCATTGCTAATCTGGTCAAGCCGCAGTCACGGCTGAGAGTGGAAAATGTCATATTGCCGCAAGACGCGACAGAAGTGCGCACCGGCCGCAGCATGGCTGAGGTGCTGAACATCAAGCCTCTGCGCTTGTCCGTCGGAAACGCGTCAGGCACTGATTTCGCGAGGATCAAATTCAAGTTCGGAAAAAGAAAAAGCGCAGGCACGACGTGTCTGCGCTTTTAGCTCTTCAAGAAGCCGTGTTTACTTCGCTGCGTCATCCTTCTTCATCATGGGCTTCTTCATCATTGGCTTCTTCATCATCTGGCTTCTTCATCATCTTCTTATGCATCATCATCTTCTTATGCATCATCATGCCGTGGTGATGCATCATCATGTGATGCCGCATCATGCGATGGCGACGCATCATGGGCTCAGGGCCGGAGGCCATGGCCGGAACAGGAGCCGGGGTGAAAATGTGGAACGGATCAAGGTCTATGCCGAGGCCAGAGCCGACGCCGCCGACCAGCTGGCCCGGAACGGCAGTCAGGCCGTTGATCGCGCCACCGAGATCCTGCGCGGAAGCCGGTGCCACAGCCAGCATCAAAGCGCCGGCGAAAACAATCGACGTAAACTTGCGTACCATACGAAGCTCCTCCTTGAGCATATTAAGCCACGAAACGGCCCAAAAACTGATTAGCGACGCTTGCTCGCTCTGTCGAGATGTCGGCGACCACAAAGTAAACGCGATGCATATTCGCACGCGTGAGCCAAAGCCTTGTTGATCTCGCGATGTCAGGCGCGTTTGCGGGCAGCCGGCCTTGACGACGCCTCCTTGGCTGAGCTCTTGAGCTTGGCAACCGGCTTTGAGGCCTTGGCTGCGACTTTCGCTTTCGTCCTCTTCGCTCCCGTAGCGTCGGCTTCCGCCTTGACGGGCGGGGCTGAGGCCTGCTTGGCTGAGGCACGCTTGTCTGAAGTGGGCTTGGCGTCCGCTGTTCCCTCACCGAGGCTGCGTCTGAGAGCATCCATGAGGTTGACGACGTTGCTCGGGCGTTCGCTGTCCGCGTCGCCCGGCGGCGGCCGGCCCTCCTGCTTGGCGCGTATCAAGGCGACAACGGCATCCTGATAACGGTCCTTGAAGTTCTCCGGCTGAAAGCTGCCCGCTTTCGTATCGATAATGTGGGAGGCTAATTCGAGTAGATCCTTCGCAAGCTCGACATTCGGAATGTCGTCGAAATAAGCGCCTGACTCGCGCACCTCGTAGGCATAGCGAAGGGTGGTCCCAAGCAGCCCCTGCGAGCGCGGCTCAAGCATGATCATCCGTTCCTTGCCGAAGAGCACAACCCGGGCGATGCCGACGACGTCACGTCGGGTCATCGCTTCACGGATCACCGCGAACGCTTCCTCTCCGACCTTGTCGTCGGGAGCGAGATAATAATTGTTATCAAAATAGACGCGGTCGATCTCGGCCTTGGGAACAAACCTCTCGATGTCGATGGTGTGACTTGACTCAATCTTAACGTCAGCGAGTTCGTCGTCGCTGACGATGATGTAGTCGCCTTTGGATACCTCGTAGCCCTTAACGCGATCATCGCGCTCGACGACATCTCCTGTTTCCGCGTCGACGTATTGCTGTTTCAGTCGATGGCCAGTCTCGCCGTTGAGCATGTGGAGCGAAACCTTTTCGCTCGAACTCGCGGATGGATAGAGCGCGACGGGACAAGACACGAGCGAGAGCCTGAGATAGCCCTTCCAGCTGGGACGCGGTGCCATACACTTTACTCCAAACGCATTGCGACATGGAAACGGATGGTTGCCTCGAGCGGTTCCGGCTGCAATTGCAGCTCGGAACCGTGCTCAGAAGGGCACGTTGCGACACGCAGGCAAATAAAGTCCACCGCAGAGGTTAATGTGGCAACATCGAACGCCGCTTTCGTGTCTTCAGACGATCCTCGGAACACGCCGGGACCCGTCCCACCGACGCCCGTTGGAGAGCCGCCGGTGCAAGAGCCAGGTGAGACTCCGCCGACCCGCGAGGAGCCGGATACCGTCGATCCAGGCTCATCCGAGGCTCCGATGATTGCGTGATCCGGTGCGGATCGGCGATAACCGCCGGAACCGGGTAAAAAAGGCTGCGTTTGCTCGACGCGGCTGGTCGATGCGCACCATATGCCCCGATTAGGCGCTTGCCGGACCCGCAGCGAGGATACGATGACAAACAGACGTTTCAACAAGGCTTCGAGCGATCTGGAGTCGGATCTCGCGGATCTTCGCGATGACATTACGCGCCTGGCAGGCTCGGTAACAGACCTTCTCAAAACCCGTGCAAACGAAGCGTCGGACCAGGCGTCTAGCTTCTTCGGCAAGGCACGCGATCGTGCTACCAGCCAAGCATCTGACGCGCGCGGTGAAGCTCGCCGTCGCACTTACGACGCGCGGGATAAGGCAACGGCCTACGCTTCGAATGCTCAGGATCGTGTTTCGAGCTATGCCTCGGATGCTCGGGACCGTGCCGCAGGCTACGCGTCAGACGCTCGGGATCGTGCCGCCGGCTACGCATCCGATGCGCAGGATCGGCTTGGCGCCTTCGGGAGCGACATGGAGGGGCGCATCGAGAAGAACCCGCTGACGGCGGTGGTCGTTGCCGGCGTTGCCGGCCTGTTGATGGGAATGCTGAGCCGCTCGCTCTGATGTTCGGCTTTGTAGCGCGGCTGATCGGCGGGGCGGTTTCACCTCTGATCGATCAGATAACGGCATTTAGCGCGAGTTTTCTTCGAAAGCTCGCGCTTTTCCTTGTCGCTGCCATTTGCATGGTGGTTGTAGTCATAGCGCTGACGTTCGCGTTCGACCTTTGGATTACCACCCTTGCCGGGCCTATTGTAGGCGCCCTTGCCGTCGCCGGCCTTTACCTCTTGATCGCAATGTCAGCCGTCGTATTGGCACTGCGTGGCGGTACGAAGCCGACTGCCGCCAGTGTAAAGATGGAGGCCGACGACACGGCACGGAACGATAGCGCGCGCGCCAAAGACGAAAAGGTCGATCAGTTCACGGCGCCGATCCTCTCGATGCTGGCAAGCCTCGGATTGCGCCGCGAACAAATCGCGGTTCTCGCCGGTGCCAGTCTTGCGAAAAGGCTTGGTCCTGTGCCGTTGGTCGGGATCGCCATCGTCGCAGGCTTCCTCGTCGGACGGCTGTGGCAGGGTTGGGAGGCGATGCTGTCGAGCGAACTTATCGAGAGCCTGCTTGGTAAGCTCTCGCCAGGACGTGGCGCGACGGAGCAGGAAGCCGGCGATCCAACTGCCTGATGATCATAGACCGGACGACCGCAAAAGGAGCTTTTAACGCTAAAGCGACGAATCGCTTAGCAGGAGATAAAGCCTATCACAACGCGCTTCCTTTGTTCGAGGAATCCGCACCAGCAGGCGTTGCTCTAGCCAACTGCGCTTTCTTCTTTGCGATGTGACTTGCGATCGAAAAACAGGGCTTGACTAATCACGGCCTTAAGGCTGTCGACGCCAAACGGTTTCGTGATGAGGAACGCCGGTTCCGGCGGTGCACCTGTCAAGAACCGCTCCGGGTAGGCGGTGATGAAGATCACAGGGACGGAGAAAGTGTCCAGGATCTGATTGACGGCCTCGAGGCCAGAGCTGCCGTCGGCGAGCTGAATATCGGCGAGGATCAGGCCCGGCCTTTCCTTGCCGACTGCCTCTACAGCCTCGGTATGGGTGCGCGCCACATTGACGACCCGATGGCCGAGTTCCTCGACAAGCGTCTGAAGGTCTAGCGCGATGAAGGGCTCATCCTCAATAATCAGCACGTCGGTGCGGATTTGGTTGGCGATCTCCTTTCCGGCGGCATCAATCAGTCCAGCAGCCTCACCCGGCGTGCAATCCAGAACGCGCGAAACTTCCGCGGTATCGAATCCTTCGAGTGAGGAGAGCAGGAAAGCGATGCGCGGGCGCAATGAGATCGCCTCGAGATTTCGGCGAGCGCCGTGCTCGTCGCTGGACAGCTCGAGCTGGTCGGTGTGCTCGTTGACCGGCATTGAGCGCCAGACCTGAAGGAAAGCCTTGTACAGCGTGGCGCGCACGTCCTTCGTGGCATCGAACCCAGCTGGGTCGGCCACAATGGATTCGAGCGTTGCAAGCACGTAAGCATCGCCGCCAGACTGATTTCCGGTCAGAGCGCGCGAGAAGCGCCGCAAGTAGGGAATATGAGAGGCAATGGCTTGAGAGACCGACATCGAGACCCCGGGACAACAATCGATGCGATTCCTTGGAACCTTCACCGCAGCTCTGCATTAAACGCGCCTTGCAAGCTCAGGTTCCGTTTGGAGGGAACAATTTCGAGCTTGCCGCGTTTGGCTCTGACTGCGAATGGTCTGCGCCGAACCAGGGGGTTCGTTACCACAATTCGAGTTCGTGTCGATGTCGAAAACGTGCTCTCTAGACCGTTGCACGGATGGAGACGTTTTGTTTCGAATTGGGTGCGAGGCTGCGTCGAGCGTGCGACTCCAACAACATCGAGGTAAGCCTTTGTCGTCCCTTCGTGTCAAAAAAACGACTGCAAAGCCCGAAATCTCGGATCAAATCGGCCGCCAGTTGCGATCCGTCTACAACGACTTACTTGCTCAGCCGGTCCCAGACAGGTTTCTCGACCTATTGAAAGATCTGGATACGCTCGCGCCGCCAACCGCCAGCCGGTCGGTGCCAACGAAAGTCGCCGAATGATAGGTGCCGAAACGGCCCACGATGAAACCGATTCTGATGTCGAGGCGACCTCTTCCGAGCCTGTGACGTCGGAGGAAACCGCGCCAACACCTCGCCCCCAAGCTAGCGCGCAGATGAAAGCGGACCTGATTTCCGTCATACCGAATTTGCGCGCTTTCGCCGTCTCGCTTTGCGGCAATCCCGATCGCGCTGACGACCTCGTTCAGGAAACGCTAGTCAAAGCTTGGAGCAATCTCGGCTCTTTCGTGGAAGGCACTAACCTGCCGGCTTGGCTCTTCACGATCCTGCGTAACATCTACTATTCGGAGTACCGCAAGCGCCGTCGCGAGGTTGCCGATACCGATGGCGCGATTGCCGCGAAGCTCGCAGCAGCGCCGTCGCAGCACGGCCATATGGATTTTCTCGATTTCCGCTCCGCCCTGCAGCGTCTGCCGACTGACCAGCGCGAGGCCTTGATCCTAATTGGTGCCTCCGGCATGTCCTACGAAGAGGCGGCGAGCGTTTGCAATTGCGCGGTCGGAACCATGAAAAGCCGCGTCAATCGCGCCCGCAACCGGCTGTCCGACATGCTCGCACTCGCAGCCAACGGCGAGTTCGGCAACGATGGCGATTGGCAGGCGATCGATCCAATCTTCCTCGGCCAGCGTTTTTCGCGCACTGGCAGCGATTAACCCGCTAGCGCAGCGTTTCGTCCCGCCGGCCTCTATGACAAACCCTGCGAACCTGTTCGAAGAAAACGTGCCGTTTCGCCACGGCACGCTCTACGGGATAGCATCATGAGTACAGCCACCCGGTCAGAAACGGATAGCTTCGGCTCGATCCATGTGGCCGCCGACCGGCTATGGGGCGCGCAGACGCAACGTTCGAAGCAGAACTTCGCGATCGGCCGTCAGCATATCCCCACTTCGGTCATTCATGCGCTGGCCATGGTGAAGCGCGCCGCCGCCGAGGTGAACCTGGCTCAGGGCTCGCTCGATGCCAAGCTCGCTGCTGCGATTGTTGCTGCCGCAAAGGAGGTCGAGAGCGGCGCGCTCGACGACGAGTTCCCGCTCGTCGTGTGGCAGACGGGGTCGGGCACCCAGTCGAACATGAATGTCAACGAAGTGATTTCGAACCGCGCCAACGAAATGCTCGGTGTCGAGCGCGGCACCAAGACGCCTGTTCACCCCAACGATCACGTCAACCGCGGCCAGTCCTCCAACGACTCGTTCCCCACCGCGATGCACATCGCGGCAGCCTCCGAGCTGAGTCGAACCCTGCTGCCGGCGCTGGTTAAGCTGCGCGAGGCCCTTGATGCAAAGCGTGCCGCGTTCGACTCCATCATCAAGATCGGTCGAACGCATCTGCAGGATGCCACCCCCGTCACGCTTGGTCAGGAGTTCTCCGGCTATGTCGCGATGATCGGCAACGCAGAGGCGCGCGTCGGGATGACCTTGCCCGGCCTGCTGCTCCTGGCGCAGGGCGGCACGGCGGTCGGCACGGGGCTCAACTCGAAGAAAGGCTTCGACGTCGCTTTCGCCGGCAAGATCGCCGATTATACCGGCCTTTCTTTCAAGACCGCGCCCAATAAATTCGAAGCGCTCGCCTCGCATGACGCGCTCTCCTTCGCGCATGGCGCCCTGAACTCACTCGCAGCCGGGCTCTATAAAATCGCCTGCGACGTCCGCCTTGCCGGCTCGGGCCCGCGCTCCGGCCTCGGCGAGTTGCTGCTGCCGGAGAACGAGCCCGGATCGTCGATCATGCCGGGGAAGGTCAACCCGACGCAGGTCGAGGCCCTAACCATGGTATGCGCCCGCGTAATGGGCAACGAGACCACCGTCGCCTTCGCCGCCTCGCAAGGCCAGTTCGAACTCAACGTGATGAAGCCGGTCATCGCCTTCGCTTTCCTCGAAAGCGTACAGCTGCTCGCCGACGCGGCGAATTCGTTCCGCGAACATTGCGTCGAAGGATTGCAGGCCAACGAAGAGCAGATCAAGGCGCTTCTGGAACGCTCGCTGATGCTCGTGACTGCGCTGGCGCCGACGATCGGCTACGACAAGGCAACCACAGTCGCCAAGACGGCGCACAAGAACGGCACGACGCTGCGCGAGGAGGCGTTGAATCTCGGCTACGTCAGCGCCGAGGAGTTCGACCGCATCGTTCGCCCGGAAACGATGCTCGCTCCGGAGGATTGAGCGCCGAGCCAATTTCGACGCAAACTGTTTCCAGACAGGAACCTATGATCGCAATGGCGCAGTGATGTCGCTGCATTGGTGAAGCAAACCATTATATTACAAACGCGATGACGGAGCCGACGCAGGGTTTTGCAACTCCCGAATTCATTGCTTCGTGAAGAAGACCCCAAACCGCCAAGCTCGTGATCCTAATCGCGACCGCCGGCCGCACGCCTGATCTTATCCTTGGGACGGGGCCGCTCGCCTTCGCGTGCCCTTGGCCGCGGACCGGCCGCGTCGATGCCACCCGGCGCGGTGGTGCGCTCGATGGCGACGTTGTCGCCCTTCGGCCCGGGAACGGCCACCGCCGTCTCGAAGGCTTCCGCGGCGCGCGGCATGATCTCGACCTTGCTTTCGCGATCGAATATGCGAATGGCGCCGACGTCGCGCTTCTCGATGCCGCCTCGCTTGCAGATCATCGGCAGCAGCCATTTGGGATCGGCATTCATCTTCCGGCCGACAGCGAGGCGGAACCACACGCCGCCGTTGCCGGTCGGAGCATTGCGGTCGTAACCGCTTTCGCGGCGCTCCCGCACGTCGCTCCGGCCTACCCTCTCCCGCACCGGCATGCCGCCGGGATCGCTGACATCCTCCGGCTCGGGCAGGCGGGCGCGGTAGAGCCGCACCAGCGCGGCGGCAATGCGCTCGGCGGGCGTGCCCTCGAGCAGGCGGCGCCCCATGGCAAGATCATCCTCGTCGGGCTCGTCGGCGAGGACGGGCTCGGCGAGCAGGCGCTGGTTGTCGCGCTCGCGGATCCTGTCGGCACTTGGCGGGCCGCCCCATTCCGCCGTCAAGCCGGCGCCGGCAAGCAGGCGCTCGGCGCGGCGCATCGAGGCCGGAGGCGCGAGCAGCACCGAAACGCCCTTGCGCCCAGCCCGGCCGGTACGGCCGCTGCGATGCTGCAGCACCGAGGGGTCGGTCGGCAGGTCGGCGTGGATCACCAGGCCGAGGTTGGGCAAGTCGAGCCCGCGGGCTGCCACGTCAGTCGCGACGCAGACACGAGCGCGATGATCGCGCAGGGCCTGAAGGGCGTGGTTGCGCTCGTTCTGGCTGAGCTCGCCCGAGAGCGTCACGGCGGAGAAGCCGCGCTCGCCGAGCATAGCGGACAGATGCCGCACGCTGTCGCGCGTGTTGCAGAAGACGATGGCCGAAAGCGACTCGCTTTCGCGCAGAATGTTGACGATGGCGTGGACTCGCTCGGCGGCCTGCACGCGCACGACGCGGTAGGCGATGTCGGAATGGCCGCGCTCCTGCCCGCCGGTCTCGAGGCGCAGCGCGTCATGCTGGAAACGTCCGGCGAGCGCGACGATGCCCTTGGGCAGGGTGGCGGAGAACAGCAGCGTACGGCGGCCTTCCGGCGTGGCCTCGAGGATGAACTCGAGATCCTCGCGGAAGCCGAGATCGAGCATCTCGTCGGCCTCGTCGAGCACTGCGGCGCGCAGGTGCGAAAAGTCGAGGGCGCGTCGTTCGATGTGGTCGCGCAGGCGGCCGGGCGTGCCGACCACGATGTGAGCGCCGCGCTCAAGCAACCGACGCTCGGCGCGCGCGTCCATTCCGCCGACGCAGGCGGCGACGACGGCGCCGGCCTCTGCGTAAAGCCAGGCGAGCTCGCGCTGGACCTGCAGGGCGAGCTCGCGGGTGGGCGCGATCACCAAAGCGAGTGGACCTTCCGGCGGCAGGCGTTCAGCACCGGCGAGCAGCGTATCGGCCAAGGCGAGGCCGTAGGCGACAGTCTTACCGGAGCCGGTGCGGGCGGACACGACGAGGTCACGACCCGAAGCTTCGGGCGCCAGCACGGCGGATTGGACGGGGGTGGGCTCGTCGTAACCGTGCGCGGCGAGCGCGCGCGCGAGCGGCGGGGCGGTGTCGGGGAAAGGCAAAGGATTCGGCTTTTCGGTTGAGCGCTGGAGGGAGCGCCGCGCCAAGTCCAATGTTAAGGCAGGTTTGCGCCGCGGCGAAGCGGAATCGATCGGAGTCTCGCGGAACGCGCTTCGCGATGGCGGCTTTGAGTAGTGGACGCGGCGTAGGAGCCAGCCATGACCTTGTACGATCCGCTTCCGCCCGCCCCGAAGCGCGGAACCGTCCGCATCCGCTCCATCGCGACCGCCCTCTCCGCCACGGGCGGCTCTTCGACAGGTGCGATGTCGACAGGCGCCGCCGCGCTCGGTGCGCTGGCAATAGGGTCGTTCGCGCTCGGCGCGCTCGCCATCGGCGCCTTCGCCGTGGGCCGGCTTTCGGTGCGTCGCGCCCACGTCCGCAAGCTCGTGATCGACGATCTGACCGTCCGCCGCCTGCGTCTGCCGCCGCTTTAGACTAGCCCGGCTCGAAGTCCAGCCCCAGGTCGAGCACAGGCGCGCTGTGGGTCAGCCAGCCCACCGAGATCAGGTCGACGCCGGTCTCGGCGATGGCCAGAGCGGTTTGCGGGTTGACCCGGCCGGAAGCCTCCGTGACCGCCCTGCCCGCGACCATCGCCACCGCCTCGCGCAGCACCTCGAGAGCCATGTTGTCGAGCAGTACCGCGTCGACCCCTATTTCGAGCGCTTCGGCGAGCTGCGCCAGCGTGTCGACCTCGACCTCGATCTTGACGAGGTGTCCCACACCGGCCTTGGCTCGCTCAATCGCCGGGCGAATGCCGCCTGCCACCGCGACGTGGTTGTCCTTGATCAGCACCGCGTCGTCGAGGCCAAAGCGGTGGTTGCCGCCGCCGCCGACGCGCACCGCGTACTTCTCTAGCGCCCGCAGCCCCGGCGTGGTCTTGCGCGTGTCGACGATCCGGACCGACGTGTGCGCCACGGCCTCGATGATGCCGCGGGTGACACTGGCGATGCCACTGAGATGACAGAGGAGGTTGAGCGCCGTGCGCTCCGCCGTGAGCAGGCCACGCGCCGGCCCTTCGAGGCGGCCGACGACGTCGCCGGGTTGGAGGGCGGCGCCGTCCGGCTTGTCGATCGAAAGGGTGATCGCGGGGTCAACGAGGCGGAAGGCGAGCCTTGCGAGGTCAAGCCCGGCGACGACGCCAAGCTGGCGGGCACGGATGGTCATGCGGGCACGGGCCTCGGCCGGCACGATGGTGTCGGTGGTGAGATCGCCGGCGCGGCCGAGGTCTTCGAGCAGGGCCGCACGCACCAGCGGCTCCAGCATCACGTCTGGCAACGGTACGAGCATCGTCATTCCTGACGAAGCGCAGCCTGCCGCACCCCGAATCGACGACGCGTTCTCACGCCGCGATCTTCTCGGGCTCGCGCTGCGCCACGGCATACTCGGCCATGCGGAAGGCATCGTTCAGCGTCAGCGACCACGACTTGGCCTGCCACGGATCGGGCTCCGGCCAGTCCGTGCGGAAATGGCCGCCGCGGCTCTCGCGGCGGTCGAGCGCGGAGACGGCGATCATCAGCGCCACCAGTGCGGGATCGGCCTGTGGACCGCCGCCTCTAGCGATGGGCAGCAGCGACTCGATGCCGGCAAGCAGGCCGGCGCGGTCGCGCAGCACGCCAGCCGCCGCCGAGACTATGGCGCGCAACGGCGCCGAATCCGGCCGCGCCGGTAGCGCCGATACATCGATCGAGGCTGTGGTGGCCAGCCCTGCGGCCATTGTGACGTCGGCGGCGACGGCGCGCGCGCAGACCATCGCCTCGAGCAGCGAGTTCGACGCCAAGCGATTGGCGCCGTGCAGTCCAGTGCGGGCGACCTCGCCGCAGGCCCACAGGCCGTCGACGGTAGAGCGGCCATCGGCGTCAACGAGCACGCCGCCCATATGATAATGCTCGACGGTGCGCACCGGGATCGGCTCGCGGTCGGGATCAATGCCGTGGGCGTGGCAGGCGGCGGCGATGGTGGGGAAGCGCGTCGCGAAGCCCTCGGGGATGAGGTCACGGGTCTCGAGATAGACCTGGTGCCCTGCCCTGTGCTCCGCCCAAATCGCGCGGGCGACGACGTCGCGCGGCGCCAGTTCGCGGCCGGGCACATCGGCCATGAAACGGCGTCCGGTCTCGTCGACAAGATGCGCGCCCTCTCCGCGTACCGCCTCGCTGACCAGCGCCACCGGCGTGCCGGGTACGTCGAGCGCGGTCGGGTGGAACTGCACGAATTCAAGGTCGGCCAAGGTCGCGCCGGCGCGGGCGGCGAGCACCAGCCCCATGCCGAAGCAACCTGCCGGATTGGTGCTCTGCGCGAAAAGACCGCCGATTCCGCCGGTGGCAAGCACGACGCGACCCGTCTTGATGACGAGCGGCTCGCCGCCGCGTGCCGCGAGCACGCCGGTCACGGCGCCACCGACGTCCGTGAGCAGACGCCGGGCGTCGACGCCGTCGAGCACCAGGATCGAGGGACAGGCGCGCACCGCGGCGACGACGGCGCGCATGATCTCGCGGCCGGTGGCGTCGCCCTCGGCGTGGACGATACGGCGGCGCGAATGCGCGGCCTCAAGGCCGAGCTTCAGCGCGCCCGCGGCGTCGCGATCGAACCGGGCGCCGCGGGCGACGAGGTCGGCGATAGCGACCGGCGCCTCGGCAAGGATGCGGGCGGCGGCGGCAATATCGCAGAGCCCATCGCCGGCGGCGAGCGTGTCGGCGACGTGCAACCCGGCCTCGTCATCCGGTCCGACGCTGGCGGCGACACCGCCTTGCGCCCAGGCGGAGGAGGCCTCCGTGCCGAGCGGAACGGCGGAGAGCACCACCACCGGGGTCGGCGCGAGATGCAGGGCCGTCATCAGCCCGGCGAGACCGGCGCCGACGATGACAGGACGGCCTTCGAGATGGGAGAGGGTTGCCATCACTTCACCGCCAGCATGCGCTCGACGGCGCGACGGGCGCGGTCGGCAACCGAGGGATCAATGATCACCTCGTGGGTCATCGTCTCGAGCGAATGCCGGATGTTGCCCAGCGTGATGCGCTTCATGTGCGGGCAGAGGTTGCAGGGCCGAACGAAGTCGAGATCGGGATATTGCGCCGACACGTTGTCCGACATCGAGCATTCGGTGAGCAGCATCACCTTGGGCGGACGGTTCCTGGCAACGTACTCGATCATCGCCGCGGTCGAGCCTGAGAAGTCGGCCTCGTCGCACACGGCGGGCGGGCATTCGGGGTGAGCCAGAACGGCCACGCCGGGATAGGAGTCGCGGAACTCGCGGACCTCGGCGGGCGTGAACTTCTCGTGCACCTCGCAATGGCCGGCCCAGGTGATCATCTCGACGCCGGTCTGGCGAGCGATGTTCTGCGCCAGGTACTCGTCCGGGATCATGATGACCTTCGGCACGCCGAGGCTCTCGACGACTTTCACCGCGTTGCCCGAGGTGCAGGTGATGTCGCACTCGGCCTTCACCGCCGCCGAGGTGTTGACGTAGACCACAATCGGCACGCCCGGGTGCGCCGCCTTGAGCCCGCGAACGTCGGCCGGCGTGATGGAATCGGCCAGGGAGCAACCGGCACGCATGTCGGAGATGAGGACCTTACGCGCCGGGTTGAGCAGCTTCGCCGTCTCGGCCATGAAATGCACGCCCGCCAGCACGATCACGTCGGCGTCGGACTCCTGCGCCATGCGGGCGAGAGCGAGCGAGTCGCCGACAAGGTCGGCGACGCAGTGGAAGATCTCTGGCGTCTGATAGTTGTGAGCCAGGATGACGGCGTTCTTCTCGCGCTTCAGTCGCAGGATCGCGTCGACGTCCGAGGCGTAGGCCGGCCATTCGAAGGCCGGGATGAAGCGGCTGACGCGGTCGTAGAGACCTGCGGTGCGCCCAAGGGCACCCCCGATGTCGCTTCCGGCTTGAGCCGTCTGCATGACTTATACTCCAAACGAGCATTTCTGTTGGCTGAATTTGGAGGCCGGTAATCTTTTCGTCAAGGGCATGTCATCGGATCAGACGACGGAGGCCTGGCGAGGATCACAGCGATCGGATCAGTTCCTGCAAGCGACCTGTGCCACCGTGCCTTCATCCAGCGCCACAGCCTTGACCAGCGCGAACACCGGCGAGCCCAATCCCAGCCCGAGATCGTGCAGTGCGCGCCGCGTCACCAGCGCGACGACCTGGCCGCTGCCTTGCAGATCTACGGTGACGGCGGCCAACGGCCCTTCCGGATCCACCGCGGCGATCCGCCCGGCGAGGGCGCTGCGGATCGAGATCGGCCCGGGGTTGCCCGGCGTCAGGCTGACGTCGGTGGCTCGGACCAACGCGCGCACCACGCGTCCGGGCGGCCCGGCACGGCCGGCAAGCCAGAGCGTGCCGGCGGGATGAACGAGCGCGGTGAGGCCGAACGCCTCGTCCCATTTGCCGGCGGCCGTGGTGACGATGGAGGACCGGCCGAACCGACCGTCCTCGACCCGCGCGGCGCCGAGCACCGCCTCGGGCGGCCCTGCGGCGGTAACGCGCCCCTGCTCCAGCACCACGACGTGCCCACCGAGGCGCACGACCTCCTCCATCGCATGCGACACGTAGACGATCGGCACGGCGAACTCGTCACGCAGCCGCTCGATGAGCGGCAGGATCTCCAGTCGGCGCTTCCGGTCGAGCGCGGCTAGAGGCTCGTCGAACAGCAGCAGGCGGGGATCGGCCAGGAGCGCCCGGCCGATTGCGACGCGCTGCTTTTCGCCGCCGGAGAGTTTGCCGGGACGACGCGGCAGGAGCCCGCCGAGGCCGAGCGTCTCCACGACGTGATCGAAGGCAATGCCGTGGGTCGACGCGCCGGCGAACCATCGGCCGAACAGCAGGTTTCGACGCACGGTCATGTGCGGGAAGAGCTGGGCGTCCTGGAACACGAGGCCGATGCGGCGGCGCTGCACCGGCACGTGGCGCCTCATGGCAATATCGAGCAATACATTTTCGCCTACGCGTACGTGCCCGGCGTCGGGCTTGGCGAGGCCGGCGATGAGACTGAGAGTCATCGACTTGCCCGAACCGGAGCGCCCGAATAAAGAGACGAGTCCGCCGACGCTGGCGAAGGCAACGTCGAGCGTGAAGCCCGGCAGGGCCCGGCGCAGGGCGACGTCGAGGCTCACGCCGCGAGCCGCCGGGCGACGCCGCGCTGCAGCCAGTCGGACGCAATCACCGCCACCAGCGAGATCGCGATCGCCACCATGGTGAGCCGCAGCGCACCGGCGTCCCCGTCGGGATTCTGCACGTCGGTGTAGATCGCCGCCGCGATGGTCTGGGTCTCGCCGGGTATGTTGGAGACGAAGGTGATGGTGGCGCCGAATTCGCCCAGCGCGCGGGCGAAGGCGAGGATCGAGCCGGTGATGAGGCCGGGTGCGGCCAGCGGCAGCGTCACCAGGGCGAAGCGCCACAGCGGCCCGGCGCCGAGCGTGCCGGCCGCAGCCTCGAGCCTCAGGTCGATCGCCTCGAACGAGAGCCGCATCGCGCGCACCATCAGCGGAAAGCCCATGATCGCGCAGGCCAGCGCCGCGCCGGTCCAGCGGAACGCGAGAACGATGCCGATCTTCGCCAGCGCAGCGCCGAGCGGACCGCGCGTGCCGAAACCAAGCAGCAGAACGTAGCCGGTGACGACCGGCGGCAGCACGAGGGGCAGATGCACGATGGCGTTGACGAGCGACTTGCCGGGGAACTCCCAGCGAGCCAGTCCATAAGCCACCGCGACACCGAATGGGAAGCTCGCCAGCATGGCGACCAAGGCGACGCGCAGCGACACTTCGATCGCCGTCCAGTCGTCGGCGGAGAGCATCCTATTTGTCAAGCACGGTGAAGCCCTGGTCGATCAGGATCGTCCTGGCCTCGGCGGAGTGCAGGTAGGCCTCGAATGCGGCGGCGGCCGGGGCCTCGTTCCTGGCGGCCGTGGTCACCGCGACGGGGTAGACGATGGGCGCGTGGCTGTCCGCGGGGAAGGTGCCGACCACCTTAACCTTGGGCTCGGCCTTGGCATCGGTGGCGTAGACGATGCCGAACTTGGCTTCGCCGCGCGCCACCAAAAGCAGCGCCGCGCGCACATTATCGGCCTGCGCCAGCTTGGGCTCCACCGCCGCAAAGATGCCGAGCGTCTCCAGCGCCTCCTTGCCGTAAATGCCGGCGGGGCACGACGACACGGAACAGACCGCGAGCTTGCCGTCGCCGAGCGCGCCGGAGAGATCGAAACCCTTGACGATCTTCAAGGAGGCCGAGGCATCGGCCGGCTCGACGAGCACCAGCTCATTGCCGAGCAGCGCCTCACGAGTTTCGATGTCAATCGCGCCGTCTTTAGCCAGCACGTCCATCCATTTCTGGTCGGCGGAGATGAAGAGGTCGGCCGGGGCGCCGCTCTGGATCTGCTTGGCCAGAGTGCCCGACGAGCCGTAGGAGATCACCGGCGGTGGATGGCCAGCCGCCGCATATCGGGCGGCGATGGCATCGAGCGCCGTCTTCATGCTGGCGGCGGCGAAGACGAGAGGACCCTTGTTCACGGCAGCGGCGGCCGATATCGCCGCGGCGAGCACCACCGCGAGGACTAGAAACATCGACTTGCGCATCATCGACTTGCGCATCATCGGCAGACGTCCTCGACCTTGTGCATTCGCTGGAATACACCGCCGCGCTTTCAGGGCAAACCTCGGAGACCGCCGCTCGGGACACAAAGCGTCAGGCGGCGCGCGGAGCGCCGTCCGGACCGGCGCGCAATGCGGCGGCGAACAACGCGTGGGTATAGGGATCGCGCGGGGCGGCGAAGACTTCGGTGGCGGGGCCGCTCTCCACGACCACGCCGGCTCGCATCACGACGATGTCGCTGGCCAGTGCCTTCACGACCCGTAGGTCGTGACTGATGAAGAGGTAGGCGAGGCCGCGCCTGGCCTGCAGCGTGCGTAGAAGATCGACGATCTGCGCCTGGACAGACATGTCGAGCGCCGACGTCGGCTCGTCGAGCACCACGAAGCGCGGTTCGAGCACCATGGCACGCGCTATCGCGATGCGCTGTCGCTGGCCGCCGGAGAACTCGTGCGGGTAGCGGTCCATGGTAGACGGGTCGAGCCCGGTCTCGGCGAGCGCGGCGGCGACGACCTCGCGGCGCTGGGACATCGGCAGCCGGTCATGCTGGACGGAGAGGCCTTCGCCGACGATGTCGCCGACCGTCATGCGCGGCGACAGCGAGCCGTAGGGGTCCTGGAAGACGATCTGCATGTCGCGGCGCAGCGGGCGCATGGCCTTCAGGCCGAGTACCTCGATGGGCTTACCGAGGAACGCGACACGGCCTTGCGAGGAGATCAGGCGCAGCACGGCGAGGCCGAGCGTGGTCTTGCCGGAGCCGGACTCGCCGACGACGCCCACGGTCTGCCCGGCGCGCACGACGAGGTCGACGCCGTCGACCGCCTTGATCAAGCCGACCTCCTTTCGCAACAGGCCGGCGCGGATCGGGAAATGCACTTTCAGGTTCTCGGCACGGAGCACCGTCTCGGCGGTCTCGTCGCGAGCGGGCGCCGCGCCCTTGGGCTCGGCGGCGAGCAGCGCCCGGGTGTATGCGTGCTGCGGCTCGGCGAAGATCGTCTTGACCGGGCCGGTCTCGACGATCCGCCCGCGCTGCATGACGGCGACGTCGTCGGCGAGCTCGCGCACGATGCCGAGATCGTGGGTGATGAACAGCATCGCCATGCCGTGGCGATGCTGCAGGTCCCGCAGAAGGGCGAGGATCTGCGCCTGCACGGTGACGTCGAGCGCGGTGGTGGGCTCGTCGGCGATGAGCAGGTCGGGGCGGTTGGCCAGCGCCATGGCGATCATCACGCGCTGGCGCTGGCCACCGGAGAGCTGGTGCGGGTAGGCGCCGAGCCGCCCAGCTGGGTCGCGGATGCCGACCTCCTCCAGCAGCTCCAGGGTTCGGGCGCGGCGGGCGGTGCGGCCACGCAGGCCATGCACCTCGAGGATCTCGCCGATCTGCCGCTCGATCGTGTGCAGCGGGTTGAGCGAGGTCATCGGCTCCTGGAACACCATGGTGACGGCCGAGCCGCGCAGCTCGCGCAATTGGCGCTCGCTTGCGGCGAGCATGTCGGCACCCTTGAAGGTGATCGTGCCGGTCACGCGCGTGCCGACGGGCAGCAGGCGTGGGATCGCCAACGCCGTGACCGATTTGCCGGAGCCGGACTCGCCGACGATCGCCAGCGTGCGGCCGCGATCGAGCCGGAAGGAGATGCCAGCGACGGCCTGCGTGCCGCCGACGGCGGGGAAGGTGATGGCGAGGTCGCGGACATCGAGCAGAGGCGCGTCAGGCATCGAGGGCATCCAGCAGGAGTTCGACGCCGTCCTTCGTGGGAGCAACGTAACGAAGCTCCGGCGGCAGTGCGCTGCCCAAGCGCACATCCGCCGTTAGAAGATACTCGCACCCACATTTGAGAGCACTGGCTATGTGGATTGCATCGGCCAGACGCAACGACCGACCAGCCTGTTGTGCCGCGAAGCGAAGATCGCCTGTCTTTTCCAGGAGGTCGCGATTGATTGGCGCTAAGCGAACAAAGGAACGATCGAACAAAATGTCTTTGTAGAAGGCCTTCTGCGACTCCCAGGTTGCGAAAGTACCTTTTCGCCCCAACACCTCGCCAAACGTGTATTCGCTCGTCGCCGATCGTCCGGGCAACTTCGCCAAAGCAGCTAGAAGGCGGGCAAGGTCAGAAGCCGCAACGCCGGTCTCGAACGAGCCTATGAAGATGTTGCTGTCGAAATAGACGAGCGGGGATGCTGATAAATCAGAGATCGCGGTCTTCCCGCAGTTCATCGATCTGCGCGTTGATCTCTTCACTGGTGAGCCAAGGCGGGCTCAAGAGCTTCATCGAAGCGCCGAGGCGAGGTCCCTTCACGATGGTCTCAGGCATCCCAGTAATTGTGACAGTGACTTGCGCGTCGAGGGCAAATCCCTCACGCAGATCCTCCGGCAGGTCCGCCACCGGGTAGTTCTCCCGCACGATCCTGTTCATCGCAGCGCTCCTTCGAGCAAGTCTACCACGCGCTCACACCAGCGTCTTGCGCGGGTCGAAGGCGTCGCGGATGCCTTCGCCGATGAAGACGAGCAGCACCAGCAGCAGTCCGGTCGAGAAGAAGCCGGAGAGCGCCAGCCACCAGGCCTCGCGATGGCTCTGGCCCTCCTGCAGCAGCTCGCCGAGCGAGGCCGAGCCCGGCGCCTGTCCGAGGCCGAGAAAGTCGAGTGCGGTCAGGGCGGTCACCGAGGCGCTCATGATGAAGGGCAGCAGGGTCAGAGTCGCAACCGTGGCGTTGGGCAGCATGTGGCGCCAGATGATCTGGAGGTCGTTGAGCCCCAGCGCGCGGGCGGCGCGCACGTACTCGAAGTTGCGCGCGCGCAGGAACTCGGCGCGGACCACGCCGACGAGGCTCACCCAATTGAACAGCAGCAGCACGAAGAGCAGCGAGCCGAGCGTCGGCGCGATAAACGAGGCGATGATGATCAGCACGTAGAGCGAGGGCAGCGCGGACCAGATCTCGATCACGCGCTGGAAGATCAGGTCGGTCTTGCCGCCGAAGTAGCCCTGCACCGCGCCCGCCGCGACGCCGATGATCGAGGACAGGAAGGTCAGGGCGAAACCAAACAGGATCGAGATGCGGGTGCCGTAGATCACGCGGGCCAGCACGTCGCGGGCACCGCCGTCGGTGCCGAGCCAGTCCTTCTCGATGGCGGCACAGCCCTTCGCGGCCGGTTCGCCTGCTTTGACCGCCGCCGCCTCGCACTGGTCCTTGCTCAAGGTCCAGGTCGGCTGCATCGGTGCCGGCAGCGCTTCGCCGAAGTTCGGCGTGCCGTAGGAAAAGCGGATCGGCGGCCACAGCATCCAGCCGTGGGCATCGATCTCCTGCTGCACCGCCTTGTTGCGATAGTCCGCCGGCGCGAACAGGAAGCCGCCGAATTTGTCCTCGCCGTAGTCCCGGACGATCGGCGAGAGCAGCTCGCCCTTGTAGGAGATCAGGATGGGACGGTCGTTGGCGATGAACTCGGCGAAGAGCGTGACGACGAAGATCGCCGTGAACAGGATCAACGACCAGTAGCCGCGCTTGTGGCTGCGGAAGACGGCGAGGCGGCGCGCGTTGATCGGCGTCAAGCGCAGGAAGCGCGAAGTCGGCACTCGCGGCGTGATCTGGCCGGTGGTCTGCGCCATGGCCCTATGCACGGGTGCGTCCACTCAGACCTCGCGCCGCTCGAAGTCGATGCGCGGGTCGATCCAGGTGTAGGTGAGGTCGGAGATCAGGTTCACCACGAGTCCGATGAGCGCGAAGACGTAGATGTTGGCGAACACGATCGGGTAGTCGCGCGCGATCACCGCCTCGTAGGACAGGCGCCCAAGCCCATCCAGGGAGAAGATGTATTCGATGAGCAGCGCCCCGGTGAAGAAGGCGCCGACGAAAGCGGCGGGGAAGCCCGCCACCACGATCATCATCGAATTGCGGAACACGTGGCCGTAGAGCACACGGCGCTCGTCGAGCCCCTTCATGCGCGCCGTCAGGACGTAGGCTTTACCGATCTCGTCGATGAAGGCGTTCTTGGTCAGCGCCGTCACAGTGGCGAAGGAACCGAGCGTCAGCGCCGTCACCGGCATTGCGATGTGCCAGAGATAGTCGCCGACCTTGCCCGCGAGCGAAAGCTGATCGAAATCGTCGGAGGTCAGGCCGCGCTGTGGGAACAGCGGCAGATTGGCCGAACAGAACAGCGTAGCGAGCAGCACCGCCCAGAGGAAGCTCGGGATGGCGAAGCCGGTCGAGACAGCGAGCGACGTCGCGATGTCGAAGCGCGACCCGTCGCGGACCGCCTTGCGGATGCCGAGTGGGATCGAGATCAGGTAGGAGAGCAGCGTCATCCACACGCCGAGCGAGACCGAGACCGGCAGCTTCTGCCAGATCAGCGTCGAGACGGGGATGCGCGAGAACAGCGAGCGTCCGAGGTGGAACGTGGCGTCGCCCTTCAGCAGCAGCCAGAAGCGTTCCCATGCCGGCTTGTCGTAGCCGAACTGCTTCTCGATCTCGCGGCGGATGCCGGGGTCGAAGCCCTGCAGGCCGCGGGCACGGCTCTCGCCGATCGACGTGCTGCCGCCGGCCTCACCCACGGCGGAGCCGCCGCTCTGGATCTGCGATACCATGCGGTCCACCGGACCGCCGGGCACGAAGTTCGAGATTACGAAGGATATGAAGACCACGCCGATGATCGTCGGGATCATCAAGCAAAGTCGGCGCAGCGTGTAGGCGAGCATGACAGCGGCCTCAGCCAGGCAGCGCGGTCTTCTTGGCCTTGGCCTCGTCGTACCACCAGGTGGAAACGACGTTGAGCCCGTATTTGGCATCCTGCTTCGGCTTGCCGAACAGATCCCAGTAGGCGACGGTGTGGCCGTTCTTGTTCCACATCGGCACCCAGTAGTGACCGGCGCGCAGCACCCGATCGATGTCGCGGCACACAATCGTGAGCGTCTCGCGGTTGTCCGCCACCACCGCCTTCTCGATCAGCGCGTCGAGGACGGGATCGCTGATGCCGCAGAGGTTGCGCGAGCCGGGTATCTTCGCAGCCTCCGAACCGAACGTGTCGCGCATTCCCGCGCCCGGCGTGGTTCCGAAGCCGAAACGCAGTGTCACAATGTCGAAGTCGAACTTGTCGGTGCGCTGCTTGTACTGTGCCGGATCGACGACGCGAATGTTGGCTTCGATGCCGAGCAGCTTGAGGTTGCGAATGAAAGGCAGCGTGTGAGGCTCGAGAGCAGGATCGGAGTCCAGAAACTCGACCGTGAACGGCGAGCCGTCGGGCAGCGTGAGCTTTTGATCCTGTCGCTTGCAGCCGGCGGCGAGCAACAGGTCGAGGCCTTTGCGAAGGAGCGTGCGATCCGACCCGGAACCATCGCTCTCCGGCGGTAGGTAGACGGGGCCAAACACCTCTGCCGGAAGCTTGGCGCGATAAGGTTCGAGATAGGCGAGCTCCTCGGCCGAGGGCGCACCGATCGCCGCCATCGGCGAATTCTGGAAGTAGGATGTCGTGCGCTGATAGGCGCCGTACATGATGTTGGCGTTGGTCCACCTGAAATCAAAGGCATAGCCGAGCGCTTGGCGGATCCTTGGGTCGCGAAACTTGTCGCGGCGGGTGTTCATGAACCAGCCCTGAGTCCCGTTGGGGAAGTCGTCGGGCATGAAGGCCTTGATCATGCGGCCATCCTTTACCGGCGGGATGTCGTAGCCGGTGGCCCAGATGCGCGAGGTGAACTCCTCGTGAAAGGTGAAGGCGCCCGTCTTGAAGCCCTCGAAGGCCAGGGACCGGTCGGCATAATACTCGTAACGGATCGTCTGAAAATTATCGGTGCCGACATTGATCGGTAGGTCCTTTGCCCAGTAGTCCGGGCGCAATTCCATCGCGATGTACTTGCCCTGGTTGAAGGCGCCGACCTTGTAGGCGCCGGAGCCGAGCGGCGGCTCCAGGCTGACCTCGTCGAACGGAACCTTGGCGTAGAAGGCGGCGGAGAAGATCGGCAGGCCGGCGACGAAAAGGATGGAATCGCGCGCGTGGCCGGGCTGAAGACGGACGGTGACGACATCGTCGCCCTCGACTTCGATGCTGGCAAGGTCGCGGCGCAGCGGGATCCAGTATGAGGGATGGCCCTTGTCGCGCAGGATCTCGACGGAGAATTTCACGTCCCTGGCGGTCAGCGGCGTTCCGTCGGCGAACTTCGCCTCCTTGCGCAGGAGAAAGCGATAGGTGCTCTTATCGGCCGTGTAGCGCACCGAGCGGGCGACGAGGCCGTAGAGCGCGTCCGGCTCGTCGGCCGAGCCGGTCATCAGGCTGTCGAACGAGGCGGGCACACCGGCGGCGCCGTCGCCGCGCAGGTTGAAGATGTTCAGCGTGTTGAAAGTGAGGAAGTTCTGGTTGCCGGAGGTGCCGGTGATCTGCAGCTTGATGATGCCGCCCTTGGGCGCCTGCGGATCGACGTAGGAAAGGCAGGTGAAGTCTTTCGGCAGACCGAGGTCGCCGAAGATCGAAAGTCCGTAGGTCTCGGTCTCGCCGCTCACGTTGGCGTCAGCCGCCAAGACGCCAAAGCGCCCGGGCCGCGCCAAGGTCGGGAGGACGAGGCCGGCGGCGCCGAGGGCCGCCAGGGCCGTGCGGCGCGTCGGACGCATCACGAGTTTCGAAGCGGGCTCACGATCGTTTCGCATGCTCGCACCCGTGATCGCCGATTGTGTCGCTTTTGCCGCGACGCTCGGACACGATGACGCCGCTACTCAGATCAGCCGCTATTTGGCGTCGCCTGGCGTCGGTGCCGCATACGGCTCCGGACCTGCAGCATCGCCTTCACCTTTATCGCCGGCGGGCGCCAGCGACGGCGGCGTCATATCAACCTTGGCAAGTGCCGGCTCGGACGCCGCGGCGGCGGCGTATTGTGGATCGGCGGCCTGGTAAGGCTCGGGGCCCTCGTTCGCCGACGCCGACGCGACCGGCTCCGTCATTGGTATCGCCTCGGCTTTGGCGTCCTCCTGCGGCTTGGCGGGCGCCGCTTCGGTCTTTTGTCCCGGCGTCGCGTTGTCGTGGGTCGGCACGGGTGTCGGCATGCCGGGCTGGCGCTCGTCCGGTTGCTGCGGAGCACCCGTCGCGCTGCTCGCTTCAGGCACCTGCGGTACCGGCTGCTGCGATCCAGGGGGCAGCGGTGGCACCGGCGGCTTCTGATCACCCGGCTTGGCTTCCGGCACCATGTTCTTGGCCTCGCCGGGATGGTCCTTCGCGGCCTTCGCGGCGCCTTTGTCGAGGCCGGGCAGCGCCACTGGATTGTCCGACAGCGTGCGCAGGTAGGCGACAATCTGGGCGCGCTTCTTCTCGTTAGCCTCGCCGGGATAACCCATCTTGGTGCCGGGAATGTAGGCCGCCGGCTTGGTCAGCCAAGCATTCAAATCGTCGACCGTCCACTCGCCACCCTTGGCCTTCAGGCCGGCGGAATAGTCGAAACCCTCCACCGAGCCTTTCTTGCGGTCGACCACGTTCCAGAGATCGGGCCCGACCAGCGAGCCGGCGCCCTTCTTGACATTGTGGCAAGCCTCGCAAACCTGAGCGGCGGCCTGGCCCTTCTTGGGATCGGCCTCGCCCACCATGGTCAGGAACGCGGCCTCGCCAGCCGCTTCACCGGCGCCATTGCCCTTGTCCGCGCCGGCCTTGTCGACCCCGCCCTTGGCATCGGCAGACGCGACCTTCTTGTCGGCGTCGGTAACCTGAGGTAGCGGCTTGGGATCCTTCGACAGCGTACGCAGATAGGCGATGATGTCGGCGCGCTTGTCGGGATCGTCCTGACCGGGGTAGCCCATCTTGGTGCCCGGAACGTAGGCGGACGGCTTGGTGACGAACTGGTCGAGGTCGGCGTAGGTCCAATCGCCGCCCTTGGCCTCCATCGCCTTGGAGTATTCGAAGCCGGGTTCCTTGCCCTTGGGGCGATCGACGACGTTCCACAGGTCCGGGCCGACCTTTGCACCGGCGCCTTCCTGGAAATTATGGCAGGCAGAGCAGACCTTGGCGTCGGCCTCGCCCTTCTTCGGATCGGCCTTCTCCATCCGCAGCGCGATCGGAACGACCTCGGCCTTCTTCTCGCCGTCAGCGGCAGCTGTCTCCTTCGGCTCCGGCAAGGCATAGCCCGGCTTGGCGGGCGCACCCGGTTCATAGATACCCTGCGCTACGAGCCCGATCCCCATGCCGACAACGCAGGTGCCAAGCACCGCACCGGCGATCTTGTTCAGTTGCCAGGAATCCATTGCCCGTCGGCCCATCCTTCGCCCGGCTTTTACGCCGTTTTGCCGAGCCTTAGCCGTTTTAGAGGCGCACTGTCCATAAGGCCGCCAAGCTTCTTTTTGCGCTAGTGCATGGGCACCTGCTAAGGCCCCGGTCTGCGTCGCGAACCACTCTCATCCGCCAAGACAAGAGCATGACAGCCAAGACGATCGCCTTCCAGGGCGAACCCGGCGCCAACTCGCACATCGCTTGCGCCGAGGCTTATCACGGCTGGACCGCCCTGCCCTGCGATACTTTCGAGGACGCGCTCGCCGCCGTGACGGAAGGCCGCGCCGCTTTGGCGATGATCCCGATCGAGAATTCAATTGCCGGACGCGTCGCCGATATCCACTCGCTGCTGCCCGCCTCGGGGCTGTTCATCGTCGCCGAACACTTCCTGCCGATCCGCTTCCAGCTGCTCGGCCTGCCCGGTGCCACGCTCGCCGGCATCACGGACATCTACAGTCACGTGCACGCGTTGGGACAATGCCGCCGCATCATCCGCCAGCACGGCTGGAAGACGCACGTGGCCGCCGACACGGCGGGGTCGGCGCGCGAGGTGGCGGGCTGGGGCGAGCCGACACGCGCCTCGTTGGCGCCGCGTCTCGCCGCCGAGATCTACGGCCTCGACATCCTCGCTGCCGACGTCGAGGACGAGAAGCACAACACTACGCGTTTCGTGATACTGTCGCCGGTGCCGCAATGGCCGCAGCTCGGCGGTGGGCAGCCTTCGGTCACGACGTTCGTGTTCCGAGTCCGCAACGTGCCGGCGGCGCTCTACAAGGCGCTCGGCGGCTTCGCTACCAACGGGGTCAACATGACCAAGCTCGAGAGCTACATGGTGGAGGGCTCGTTCACCGCCACGCAGTTCCTTGCCGACGTCGACGGCCATCCCTATGACGTCGGTCTCGCCGGAGCCATGGAGGAGCTTGCCTTCTTCTGCACCGAGATCCGGGTGCTCGGCGTCTATCCCGCCCACCCGTTCCGCTCGGATCGCGTTAGGCGGTCCGGCACGAAAGCGGCGATGCCATCGGTGCCGGACATCTACGCGTCCTTCGGCCTGCCTTGAGCGCCGCGCCATCCCGGCTTCGTGCGTTCGTGCGAGACGGCGGTGCCGATGTCTCCGCACTATCCAAGCTTATCCACCCTCGAGATTGCTGATGCCATCCGACCTGCCTAACCTGGAAGGCCTCACCGGCCTGGAGCAACTCCGCGCGATGATCGCGGGCGGCGGCGTGGCGCGGATCGGCAAAACGCTGGGGTTCGCCCTGGCTGAGGCGGGAGACGGATCGGCCGTATTCACGGCGACGCCGGGCCTCGCGCACTACAACCCGATCGGCACGGTGCACGGCGGCCTCGCGGCGACCTTGCTTGATTCCGCATGCGGCTGCGCCGTGCATTCCAGGCTGTCGTCGACGCAAGGCTACACAACGCTGGAACTGAAAGTCGCCTACCACAAAGCGATGACCGAGAAGACTGGCGAGGTGCGGGCCGAGGGCCGAGTGGTCAGCATCGGCCGGCGTGCCGCCTTCGCCGAAGCGACGTTGAAGGGTGCGGACGGCAAGCTCTACGCCAGTGCCACCTCGACGCTGCTGGTGTTCGAGCGCTGAGGCACGACACGCGCCCTGCTCTCCGGGCCCCTCGTGGAACGCATGTCAGGCCGGCACGCCTCGCACCCGTCCGAACCCAGCTTCGCCCCAAAGATTTGGTTTGGTGACTCACCGCGCCGTTGATTGGCCGGGCCGGAGGCTCCGTTGAAGGCAGCGCCAACCTCATTCATGTTCATCGTGCTGATGAGCCTGCTCGGTGCCATGTCCGCTTTCGCGACAGACATGTCGCTGGCGGCCGTCGAGCCGATGGCGCGCGATCTCGGCGTAAGCCAGAACACCATCGGCCTGTCTCTGTCGGCCTTCATGCTGTCCTTCGCGCTGTCGCCGCTGTTCTACGGGCCGCTGTCGGACCGTTACGGCCGGCGTCCGGTCGCGCTACTCGCCTGCACCGTTTACGTCATCGGCGGCATCGGCTGCGTGTTCGCCGGTAGCCTGCCGGCGCTGCTGGTGTGCCGTTTTGTGCAAGGCATCGGCGGCGGGGCGCGGCCGCTCGGCCTCGCCATCATCGGCGATCATTTCAGGGGTCCGACGGCGCGCGAGAAGATGTCCTACGTCTCCGCGCTCAGCCTGCTCGCACCCCTGCTGGCGCCTTCCATCGGCGCGCTGCTGATGGGCTTTGGCAGCTGGCGCTGGATCTACCTCTTCCTGACGCTGACGGGCGCGGTGGCGCTGCTGCTGGTCCATTGGAAGCTCGGCGAGTCGCTGCCGGAGGAGCGCCGCGTGGCGGTGGCGCCGGGCGAGGTAGCGCGCCACTACCTCAGCGTGTTTCGCAATCGCCGGTCGCTAGCCTTCGCGCTGGTCGCCGTCTCTATGTTCGGGGTGATCTTCGGGTACGTGTCGGGTTCGCCCTACGTGATGATCGGCGCGTTTCATCTCACGCCGGCACAGTACGGCCTGACGTTCATGCTGAACTCGTCCGGCCTCCTCGTCGGCAACCTCGCCAATGCCAGGCTCAATCGGCACGGCATTCGCCCGGCGATCCTGCTCGGGATCGGGCTGGCGCTGGTCTGCAGCGGTGCCGTGGCCTTGGTCGTCCTCACGCTCGCGGGCAACACCGGCGTCGCGTTGTTCCTGCCCTTCCTGTTCCTGTGCATGGCCGGCTGCGCGATGGCCAACACGAACGCGCTGCAGCTCGCCATCGAGCCGATGCTGCATATCGCGGGGACAGCGAGCGCCGCGGTGGTGTCGGCCCAGCTCTTCCTCGGCGCCTTCGCCGGGTGGGCTGTGGCCGCACTCTACGATGGACGAACGCCGCTCTCGACTGTCGGCGCCATGGCGATCATCGGCCTCGGTGGCCTGGCCGCTTTCCTCCTGCGTCCGCGACGTGAAACGCTGAATGCTTCGGTGATGCTGCCGATCGCGGTTGCAAACCGATAGACCGCAAACCTTATGGAGCAAGGCGCCCGTGGACGCGTTAGCCCGGTGATCAACCCCCACGCCGACGAATGGTACGATCGGCTGACCAGGCTAGAGGAAGAGCAACCCTTCCATCGAGAGCTCAGGCTGCTTTTGCTCGCGCCTCGTCCTTCTTCTCGACCGGTGCTGCAAGGCTGCGCCCAAAGATAAGGTCATCGCGCATGTCGCCGACAGCCTGCCCGCGCTTCATAAGGTCGAGATACCAAAGCCCGTCCACGGTATCACCGTAGAGGACGGCACCGGTGATCCTGTCACCATCCAGGATGATCTTCTTATAGATATTCTGCTTGAGATCCTCGTAAAGCAGGATCTCCTTGCCCTCACCGGTAATGTCGCCGGCGGAGAACAGCGAGACTCCCGAGACCTTGAGATTGGTCCCGATGACCGAGCCGATGTAGGCGGCCTTGCGGTCGCCCGACAGCAGACCAGCCAAGGCCCGGGCCTGCTCATAGGCCGGCTCGACAAGACCATAGGTTGAGCCGCGATGTTCGCAGCATTCCCCGATGGCGTAGATGTCGGGATCGCTGGTGCGCATCTGGTCGTCGACGAGGAGCCCGCGCTTCGCATCCAAGCCGGCAGCCTTGCCGAGATCGACGTTGGGGCGCACGCCGACGGCGCAAACCACGAGGTCAGCCTCGAGCACTCGGCCGTCGACGAGTTCCACGCCCTCGACCTTGTTGGCGCCGAGCACACGCGCCGTGTCTGCGTGAAGGATCACCTCGCACCCTTTGGACAGGATCGCCTCGAGCAGCATCTGCCCGGCCGACGCGTCGAGTTGCCGCTCCATCAACCGGTCACCGATATGGAGCAGCGTAACCTTCACGCCAGCCTTGGCGAGACCATAGGCCGCCTCCAAGCCGAGCAGACCGCCTCCGATTACAACAGCGGGCCTCCCAGGCGCCACGCCTTTAAGCATCTGGTCGACATCACCCATCCACCGGAACGTGATCGCGCCGGGCAGGTCCATGCCCGGCTTCGATAGCTTGATAGCGTGTGATCCCGTTGCGAGGACCAGCTTCGAATAGGCGATCTCGTTGTTGCCGACCGTTATCACCTTGCGCTCGCGGTCGATGCCGGTGACGGCGCGGCCGTAGACATTGGTAATGCCGTTTTTCGCCCACCAGCCGCGCGGCTTCAGTTCGAGATCGTCGGCCTTCACCTCCTGGGCGAGGAGCGACGACAGCAAGACGCGGTTATAGCCGCGGTGTGGCTCGTCGCCGACCAAGATGATGGCATAGCGCCCGAGGGCCCGTGCCACGAGCTCCTCGGCGAGCTTGGTGCCGGCCATGCCCTGGCCAACGATGACGAGAGGTTCGCTCATAGTCGTCTCCGTCGTATCGGGAGCACCTAGTCACGCAATGCTCGTGCCGCCAGAGCCGGCGGCGCGGGTGCAGCTCTATCGCACGCCGAAGATGGCACTCCCGACGCGCACGTTCGTGGCACCGAGCGGGATCGCCAGCTCGTAGTCGGCGCTCATTCCCATCGACAGGCCGGTGACCCCGTTGCGCGCGGCGATGGTGGCGAGCAGCGCGAAGTGGGGCGAGGCCTGATCGTCGATCGGCGGAATGCACATCAGGCCGTCCACATTCAGACCATGCTCGCTGCGGCAGCTAGCGATGAAGGCGTCTGCCTCCTCGGGCAGCACGCCGGCCTTCTGCGGCTCGGCACCGGTGTTCACCTGAACGTAGAGTTTCGGGCACCGCCCGGCCTTCTGCACCGCGTCGGCGAGGGCGCGCACGATCTTGGGCCGGTCCACCGTCTCGATGGTGTCGAAGGTCGCGACCGCGTCGGCGGCCTTGTTGGATTGCAGCGGTCCGATGAGGTGGAGATCGAGGCTGCCGTAGCGCGCGCGCAAATCCGGCCACTTGCCCTGCGCCTCCTGCACGCGATTCTCGCCGAACACCCGCTCTCCCGCGTCCAGAGCCGGCAGGATGTGCTGCGCCGAAAACGTCTTGGTAACGCAGACCAAAGTCACGGAGGCGGGATCGCGCCCGCAATCGCTGGCGGCGCGCGCCAAGTGTTCTCGAACCGCCGCGAGCTGCGTCGCGACGCCATCGCCCGTGCCGGTCACGTCAGGTTCGCGGCACGCCCGTGACGTTCGGCACCCCTCCGGGATTGCTCAAGCCGGGCGCGACGGGGCCGCCGATCTGAGGCGGCCCTCCCTTCACGCCTGTCCCGTTGCGCATGGAGCCGGAATCCATCTCAAGGCAGGTCAGCACCTCGACGTAGCTGGGGCTTGGATTGCGCGACTGCTCGACGCAATCCTGCTTGTCCTTGCCCTTGAAGCTCGACCATCGTTTGGCGAGCTCGCCCTTGGCGCTCATCTCGTCCTGCATGCATCCCTTGAACGCGCTGTCCTTGTCGCCGCTTCCAGAGCTGAACTTCTGCGCATCCGAACACGACGTCCTGACGTCCAAGTACGGCACGCCACCGCCGTAGGGGCCATCGGCATTGCGCTGGCGGGCGTCCGCGCCGAGCGTGGCGACGACCAGGACGGCGGTGGTGAAAACTGTCGTGCGCGCGATCATGATCCGCCTCTTGATTGGCCCCACCTTCGGCAAAAGCCTGCGCCGACGCAACAGTCGAGGCGGTCGCAGGATCGCTCTTCCCCCGAACCGCCGGCGCCTGTACGACGAGCGACCTTCTCAGGAACCACCATGCCCTCCGACGCTCCCGTTCGCATCGGCACTCGCGGCAGCCCGCTCGCACTGGCCCAGGCGCATCAGACCCGCGACCGGTTGCGCGTCGCTCATGGGCTCGACGAGTCGGCCGTCGAGATCCACGTCATTAAGGTCAGCGGCGATGCCATCCAGGATCGACCGCTGTCCGAGGCCGGTGGCAAGGGCCTCTTCACCAAGGAGCTCGACACCGCGCTAATGATGGGCAGCATCGACCTCGCGGTGCATTCGGCCAAGGACCTGCCGACCTGGCTGCCGGACGCCATCATCATCGCCGGCTATCTCCCGCGCGAGGACGTGCGCGACTGTTGGATCTCGCCGGTCGCGCCGTCGCCACGCGAGTTGCCGCACGGCGCCGTCGTCGGCACCGCATCGCTGCGCCGCGGTGCCATGCTGCGGCGCATCCGCCCCGATGTCGAGATCCAGCTGCTGCGCGGTAACGTGCAGACGCGACTGCGCAAGGTGGGCGAGGGCGCCTTCGCCGGCACGCTGCTGGCGCTCGCCGGGTTGCGCCGCCTCGGGTTGGAGCACGAGGCGACGTATATCATCCCCGTCGAGGATTTCCTGCCGGCGGCGGGCCAGGGCGCGATCGGCATCACCACGCGCGCCGACGATCCCCGCATGGCCGCGATGCTGGCGCCACTGCTCTGCGAGGCGACCGGCATCGCACTTGCCGCCGAACGCGGCTTCCTCGCCGCGCTCGACGGTTCGTGCCGCACGCCGATCGGCGCGCACGCGCTGGTCGATACCGGCCAGGTCACGTTGCGCGGTATCGTGCTGCGTCCGGACGGCGGTCAAGCCTTCGACGAGGAGGTCTACGGCGCAGCATCCGATGCGGCGATCGTCGGCCGCACCGCCGGCGAGACGATCAAGAGCCGTCTGCCTGCCGGCTTCTTCGAGTTGCATTGACGATGCGCGTGCTGCTCACCCGGGCTGCGGGAGATGCGGCTCGAACGCGCGAAACCCTGGAAAAACTTGGTCATCGCGTACTGGTATCGCCGGTGATCGCCATCGAAGCGACTGGAGCGCCTTGGCCGGGCGGTATTGTCCAAGCACTATTGGCCACGAGCGGCAAAGCCTTCGCCGCGATGACTTCGGGCTGGGGGCCGATCCCCGAGGCTCGCCGCCTTACACCGCTTTGGCTTGTAGGCCAGCGGACCGAAGGGGCAGCACGGGCAGCCGGCTTTCTAGGTTCAGCCTACGTTGCCCCGAACGCCGTTTCCCTCGCTTTTGAGATAGGCAAACGCCGAGGACGGGATCGTCTCGTATATCTGGCAGGTTGCGATCGTAAACCGGATATCGAAACCGCGCTTAGCGTCATGGACCAGAAATTCGACGTTATCGAGATGTACAAGGCCATCGCTGCGCATCGTCTTGACAGACAAGCTGCTCAGGCGATCGTTGATGACAACATTGATGCCGTCCTGCACTTTTCCAGACGCAGCGCAACAATCTTCGCCGACCTCGCGTTTACCGCAGGCCTAAACCCGAGGACCTTGCACATCTGTTTGTCGGCAGATGTTGCCGCACCGCTGCAAAATAAGGGCTTTCACACCCGCGCAGCGGCAGAGCCGATCGAGTCATCGGTCATAGCCGCATTGTCAAACGACACACCTACTTGACAAGAACAACGCTGAGAAATTGGTCCTGCGCGTCGACGTACTCATCACGCTTCAAAACCAGACTCATTAGGTTGGCCTCCGCCCTTTCCCGATTATCGGGATCTGGAACAGTGCGAATGAAACGTTTTTGCGCCTCGATAGCGCGGTTGACACGATCTAGCTTTGCAACGTCGACGGCTGTATTCATGATCTTGCCTTTGACGATGTCTGTTTCTGTCACAATCCAGCCATGAATTGTTAGTTCCCGCCAGCAAAAGAACAGTGTCGAAAATATCGTCGGGACAAACCTTTCCTACTCCGCGTCATCATCCTTTTTCCCATCGCCGCCGTCTCGCGGCTGAATCGTCGACACCGGATCACTGCCGGGGAAGGTCCCCTCGAGTCCCTCGTCCAGATCATCCGTCTTGCTCTCTTCGGGCTCGGCGTCCTTGTTCTTTATCTTCTCGACCATTCGATGGCTCTCCTTCACCTCAGCAAATAGTCGACCCTGCGATTGCGTTCCCCGCGCGGGCTCAGCTGTTGGCGACCACGCGAGCCGGCGGAAAGGCGACCTCGACAAAGGTACCCTGGTCCACCTTGCTGCGGATGGTGAGCGCCGCCGCGTTGGCCTCAACCAGCGCCTTGGTTAATGGAAGACCCAGCCCTGTTCCAGCAGCGCCGGAGGCCGATGGCAGCGAGAGCTGGCGAAACGGCTCCAGCGCGGCGGCGATGTCGCTCTCCGACATACCGGGTCCGGTGTCGCGGATGCGCAGCACGACGAAGCCGGACTCCGTCAACTGGCTGGCCACGATCACCTGGCCGCCCGGCTCGTTGAACTTGACCGCGTTGGAAAGGAGGTTCAGCGCGATCTGCCGCAGCGAGCGCTCGTCAGCGGTGATGTTCGGCAGGTTCGGCGCCAGCGACAGCCGCATGATCACCCGCTCGCGCGACGCCTGCGGCTGCATCAGCGCCACGCATTCAGAGACGATGCGGTTGATGTCGAGGGACTGCGGCGCGAGCTCCATCCGGCCAGCTTCGATCTTCGACAGGTCGAGCAGGTCGTTGACCAGGCTCATGACGTGCGTGCCGGAGCCGTGGATGTCGCGCAGATAATCCTTGTAGCGCTCGTTGCCGAGCGGACCGAAGCGCTCCTCCATCATGATCTCGGCAAATCCCATGATCGCGTTCAGCGGCGTGCGGACCTCGTGACTGACTTTGGCGAGGAAGTCGGACTTCAGTGCGCTGGCGCGCTCGGCGACGCAGCGCGCCTCCTCGAGTTCACCCTCAACCTTCTTCCAATGGGTGAGATCGCGAAACAGCGCGCAATAGCGCTTCAGCTTCATCGGCATCGTGGCATCGCCGGAGGGTCCGAGCCGTCCGAGCGTCATGAAAACCGGGATCGGACCGCCTTGGGCTGCCGTCACCAGGAACTCACGGCCATCGTTGAGCAGCGAACGCGTCGCATCCGACTTCACACCCTCAAGGTAGTCGCGCGCCAGGTCGCGATCGTGGGGCGCGAAAAGTTCGAGGAACGGCTTCCCAATGACCTCGCCGCGATCGCGGCCGAACAGCGCCTCGCCGGCTCGGTTCAGCGACAGCACGTGGCACTCGTCGTCCATCACCACCACACCGTCAGTGGCGGTCTCAAGGATGGCGCGCAGCTCGCGCCGGTCGTCGTCCTCGCGGCCGGCGACGGCAGGTGCTGCACTCATCGCCTCGGCGCCCGACGGCGGACTCGCCCGCTGTTCGGACTGCAGGGTCAGCAGGGTCGCCGGAAGCCCGTCCCACTCGATGCGCTGCATACGGGCTGTCGCCGGAACGGTGGTGCCGGCGCAGGTCCGCACGGCGACCGCCTCGGCGCCGCTGGCGTTACCCGGCGTGCTGCCGAAGAGATGCGCCATGCCTCCAGCGATGTGCAGCGCGTCCTCGTCGAGGAAACCGGTGAGATCCAGCAAGTGGCGATTGGCGAAGATCGGCACATTGTCGCGGCTGACGAGAAGGCCGATGGCGAGGCGATCAAGCAGGGCGAGCCCGTTGCGGGTGATCTCGGCGTCCCGCGATATATTACCCTGATGGGGTGTTGCAGCCTGCGAAGTCGCCTGGTCCGCCTGCGGCACGTCTGAGGCGAGATGATTCTCGAGAAAGGCATCGCTCCCGCTACGAACCGGGTCGAAGCCGCCTGGTGGCACGACTTCGTTCGCCATCACGGCAGGGGTGGTGCTTTCGCTGCGCTCGGGCATGGTGTTGCCCTCGCCCTCGCCTTTCGCCATCGACCGGGGCATCGCGTCGGACGGCGGCGCAGCGAGTGCCGTAGGAGGCTTGTGCAAGCCGGCCTGATCGCGCAGCTCGGCCGCCAGTGCGGCGAACGCCCGCTGATCTTCCTTGGATAGCGCCTTCGACGGGAACGCGATGACCTTGCCCGTCTCGGCGGCAGCGTTGGGTGCCAGGCGAAGCGGCTCACGCGTGATGAGCGCGTCCAGCTTGACGACGCCATAGCCTTTGTAGCCGCAGAAGGTGCGATCGGGATCGAAGGCCGGGATGGCGCCGAGTCCGACGGCCACCGCGGCAGACGATTCGTCGATCGGCCAGGCGATATCGACGCCGCTCCAGGTATCCTGCGAGCGCAAGGCACTCTCCAGCCGTCCCGTGGGATCGAGGCGCGGCGCCAGCTCGAGCAGGTCGAGACCGACGAGGTCAGCGTTGCCGGGACCCACGATCTCGGCGAGCGGCGGCGACAGCTGGGTGCACACCGCATTTGCGTCGGTCTGCCACAGGAATCGCAGCGTTTGCCGGCTCGGCCAGCGCTGGCGCAGCGCAGCGTGGATCGCCGGCACGTCCAGCGGTCCTGCAGGCAGCGGCTGGTTGGCGACTTCCGCTTCGCTCGCCGCGGCAGGCGCTTCGGCGTGAAGACCCGACACGTCATCCTGTGGCGCGTCCGCCGGCAGCAACGCGCCCGACGCGATGGTCATGGCGGGTGGCCCCGGCAGAAGGTCCGCGCGGACTCCCAGCGCCGCCGCGACGAACAGCGAGCCGCTTTCGGCGCGCACCCGGCGGCAGAGGAAGGTGATGATCTCGCTCGCGGGCCCGAGATTGAAGCGAAGCCGTTCGAGCCGCGGCGCCCCTTCCAGCGGCAACATTCCCTGCAGCGTAGCCAGTCGGCGCGCCCCAGGGTCGCGTCCGGCCAGAAGGCGGGCGGAGAGCGCCTCGCCGTCGGCGACGCCGAACAGCTTGAAGAGAGCGCGGCTCGCCAGAACCAGTCGCGGGCCGTCCTCGCCGCGGCTCGCCACCGCGATCAGCGGGGCGCGAACGGCCGTCTGCAGCGCCAGCGCCTTGAGGCATGCGTCGAGGTCAACGCGCGTCAAACCGGCCGCAAACCAAACATCATCCATGGGCGCCCAGCGTCCCCATCGCCGCGTTGCGGGCTTGATGCCCTTAACGAAAGCCTAACGAAGCTTTAGACCGTGCCGAAAGCTGGCGTCCATGATTGCGGCGCCACCATCCCCGCTTTGGCGTCGTCAAGGTTAATTGCGGAGGATTCGCGGCGATCAGCGGCTCGCGTGAGCGGCCACCAGCTTTTCGTAGAGGGCGAGCGTGGTCCGCGCGATCCCCTCCCAACTGAAGCACGCCTCCACGCGGGCACGACCTGCGGCGGCGAAACGGGCGCGCAGTTCAGGATCGGCGGCGAGCCGGTTGATCGCTGCGGCGAGCGCCTCGGAGAAGCCCGCCGGATCGGCGGGCTCGAAGCCGGCGCCGGGCTTCAGCCCAACATCGACGAGCAATCCGGTCTCCTCGTGCACCACCACCTCCGGGATGCCGCCGACCTTCGATGCGACCACCGGCGTACCGCAAGCCATCGCCTCGAGGTTGATGATGCCGAAGGGCTCGTAGACCGAGGGGCAGCAGAACATCGCCGCATGAGTGTAGAGCTGGATCACGTCGGCGCGCGGGAGCATCTCGCGGATCCAGATGACGCCGGGGCGTCCGGCGGCGACGCGGGCGACGCCCTGCTCCATCTCGCGACCGATTCCGGGCGTGTCCGGCGCCCCGGCGGCGAGCACCACCTGGAAAGCCGGATCGATCTTCGGAATGGCATCGACGAGGTGAATGATGCCTTTCTGCCGCGTAATGCGGCCGACGAACAGCACGAAGGGCCGCGCTGGATCGATACCGTGGCGCCTCAACACGTCGGTGCCGGGCACGGCGCGGTACTCGTCGAGGTCGATGCCGTTATGGATGACATGCACCTTCTCCGGCGCCACATCGAAGTGGCGCAGGACGTCGGCGCGCGTCTCCTTCGAGACGGCGATGATGGCGTCGGCCGCATCGATCGCCGTCTTCTCCATCCAGGCGGAGAGATGGTAGCCGTTGCCAAGCTGCTCGACCTTCCACGGACGCAACGGCTCCAGAGAGTGGATGGTCAGCACGTAGGGCACGCCCCACAGCTTGGCGGCGAGCAGGCCGGCCATGTCGGTGTACCAGGTGTGGCAATGCACCAGGTTAGCGTCGAGCGTGTCCTTGGCCATGACCAGCGACCGCGCCATGGCGTCGACAGCGCCGACGAAGCGTGGATCGGTGTCGCGACCGGTCTCGTCCCATTGTGGGATGCCGCGCACGCTGAGCCGGCCTTCGTCGAGGCGCTGCTCGCCGAAGCAGCGGACCGCGACGTCGACGTGCCGAGCGAGGGCGAGCGCAAGATATTCCACATGCACGCCGGCCCCACCGTAGACGTGGGGCGGGTACTCCTTGGTGAAGAGCGCGACTTTCTTCAGCGACGGCATGGCCGGCCTCCGGACGACGCCTTGTAACGGCCGGCGCGCCCCTGCGGCCAGCCCGTCGGACCGCATCGTCTATGCGGTCCGACATTCGAAGGCCATAGTCGAGCGCCATGCCGGCGCGGTCGTCGACTGTGCTGTCCAGGCCTTCTTGCGTCATATCGGTCAGGCGGCGGACCGTCCGTCACGGACAAGATCTCACGATGAGCGACTTGGCGTTATGCGGACGGCGCGCTAATGCGCCGCGTTCAGCATGCCGAAGACGGTGGCGTACCGCCCGCTTGCCTCCGCGTTGCGCAGCATCACGACGTTCTCGACGCCGATCTCCGGGCCGACAGGGTGGGCTCTCAGCAGGTCCATCGTCTCCACGATGAAGGCGTCGAGCGGCATCGACCTGGGGTTCTGCGCGTGCCCGGGCATCAGGTCGGTCGCGACCGCCGGGGGCACGATCTCGATCACGTCGACGGTCGTGTCGCGAAGCTGGTGGCGCAGCGACTGGCTCCAGGAGTGAATCGCCGCCTTGGTGGCGCAGTAGGTCGGGGTCATTGTGAGCGGAACGAAAGCGAGGCCGGAGGAGACCGTCACCACGCTCGCCCGGCTTTGCCGACCGAGGTGGGGGAGCAGCGCCGCCGTCAGCCGGATCGGTCCGAGCAGGTTGGTGGCGATCGTCGCCTCCGGCACCGCGAGGTCCATCGCCTCGGCCGTGATCGCCTCCGGAACCATGATCCCCGCGTTGTGGATCACGACGTTGAGCGCCGGGTGATCGACCACGATCCTCGCGGCAATGGTCTTGATCGCGTCGCCATCCGCGACGTCGAGCGTGGCCCAGCTCATGCCGGGGTTGGCGGCGCAGGCCTCCTCTAGCGGCTCGCGGCGACGCCCGGTGATCACCACGGCGTTTCCCAGCCGATGGAACGCTTCGGCGAGCGCGCGACCGATGCCTGTGCCGCCGCCCGTGATCAGGATCGTATTGCCTGTCATGTTCATGAGGGTTTCCACTTCCTTCGTCAGGATTGTCCGCGCCGGACGGATGTAGCGCATGCGCGAACCATCAGATAGAAGGCACCGAGAAGTTCTATACTTACCAAAAGGAGAGTAGGATGCCTTCTCGTCGAGCTGGCGATAACGCGGTGCCGCTCCACACTCCTCGCGCCTATCCGCCGGTCGATCCCAAGGTGGAAGCGCTGGTCAACGAGGTCATCGGGCGCGTCGCCGACAAATGGACGATGATTCTGCTGGAAGTGCTCACCGAACACGGCGAGTTGCGCTTCACGCGCCTGGGAAGCCTCGCGGGCGGCATCAGTCAGAAGATGCTGACCCAGACGCTGCGCCAGATGGAGCGGGATGGCCTGGTGAACCGCACCGTCCACCCGGTGGTGCCGCCGAAGGTGGAGTATCGCCTGACAGGGCTTGGCCTGAGCCTCAGCGAAGCTTTCTGCGGCGTCTGGATTTGGGCCGAGAAGAACCTCGCAATCATTGAAGCCTCAAGGAAGCACTTCGACAAGAAGCTTTGTGGTTAACGTCCTTTCGGCGAGAAAGGCCAAGAGGCAGCATTCACGATGCACCCATGAAAAAGCCGGCTGAGCAGCCGGCTTGTCGTCATGTCCGGTGCCGAGGAGATCAGGCCTGACGACGCTCCTGCTCGTCATCGACGACACTGGTGCCGCCACCGCGGCGAACACCACCACGTTTCGTCATGATATCGGCGAGCGCGCGGGCTCCGCGGGCGGCCGACGACGCGGCAAGACGTGCACGCTCCGCCTCAAGCTTGCGCTCCTTTTCAGCCTCTTCGGCCTCGCGAACGCGACGTTCTTCTTCTTCGCGAGCGCGGCGCTCCGCGGCAGCCCTTGCCTCCTCTTCGACACGGATCGCCGAGAGGCGCGCTTCCTCTTGCCGGCGAGCGTCTTCCTTGATGGCGAGGCGCTTGTTGCGGGCCTCGACCAAGGCGCGGTGTTCCGAGGCCTTTGCTTCGGATTCCGGACTGGATAGCCGTTCCTGCATCTTCTTGACCAATTCGAGACGCTTGCTCACGGCGGATTCGCGCCGTTCGGCGAAGCCGACGTCCAAGTTACGAGCCAATCGGTAAACCTTTTGAAAGTTGGGGGGACAGCGGCTACATGGGGAGCGGCCGCGATAAAGCTATGGCGCGCCGGCCTTCTTCCCGCAAGGTGATCCGTCGGAGATGGAGCCGTTTGACGGAGGCTCCAGCGGTTTTTAGGGTGCCGCTGCCCGCGCGCAACAGGGCCCGATGCCCCGCGCCGCCTTCTCGATACCCTTGGTGGATGACATGACAGGCGCCGCACCATCGGCTGTTCACAATCCTGCGATTCTCGATCGTGCCGTCCTGGAGACGACGAAGGCCTGGCCCTTTGAGGAGGCACGAAAGATCCTCGCGCGTGTCGAGCGCACCGGTCAACGCGAGGTGCTCTTCGAGACCGGTTATGGTCCTTCGGGCCTGCCGCACATCGGCACCTTCGGCGAGGTCGCCCGCACCTCGATGGTCCGCCACGCCTTCCGCGTCCTCACCCACGACAGCATCCCGACTCGCCTTCTGGCCTTCTCCGATGACATGGACGGACTGCGCAAAGTGCCCGACAACGTGCCGAATAAGGCTCTGCTGGCAGCCAATCTCAACAAGCCGCTGACGCAGGTACCCGACCCTTTCGGCACGCATCCGAGCTTCGGGGCTCACAACAACGCGCGCCTGCGCGCCTTCCTCGATCGGTTCGGGTTCGATTACGAGTTCGCCTCGGCGACGGACTATTACACCTCCGGTCGCTTCGACGAGGCGCTGCTCGCCATGCTGCGCGCCTACGACCGGGTCATGGCGGTCATGCTGCCGACCTTCCGCGAGGAACGAGCGGCGACCTACTCGCCCTTCCTGCCGATCCACCCGCGCACCGGGCACGTCATGCAGGTGCCTCTGGAGAGCCACGACGCGGCGGCCGGCACCATCACCTGGCGCGATCCTGACAGCGGCGAGCTTCACGTGACCCCCGTGACCGGCGGCCACGCCAAGCTGCAGTGGAAGCCGGACTGGGCGATGCGGTGGTACGCGTTGAAGGTCGATTACGAGATGGCCGGCAAGGACCTCATCGACTCGGTGAAGCTCTCCGGCCAGATCGTGCGCGCGCTCGGCGGCACGCCGCCCGAAGGCTTCAATTACGAACTTTTCCTCGACGAACGCGGGCAGAAGATCTCGAAGAGCAAAGGCAATGGCCTGACGCTCGACGACTGGCTCCGCTACGCCAGCCCGGAGAGCCTTGCGCTCTTCATGTATCAGCGCCCGAGAGAGGCGAAGAAGCTGCACTTCGACGTCATTCCGCGCAATGTCGACGACTATCTCGGTCTGCTTGAGGCCGCCCGCAAGCAGGAGGCCAGCGGCGACGGCAAGGGGCTCATCGGCAATCCGGTGTGGCACATGCACGGCGGCGCCCCGCCGGCGCCCGAGATCCTGGTCTCGGCAGGCAGCGCCACCGCGGTCTCCTTCGCCATGCTGCTCAACCTCGCCACGGTCGCCAACAGCGAGGACCCGGTGGTGCTGTGGGGTTTCCTGCGCCGCTACGCGCCCGACGTGTCGCCGCAAACGCATCCGCGGCTCGATGCGCTGGTCGGCTATGCCGTGGCCTACTACCGCGACTTCGTCGCGCCGGCCAAGCGCTACCGAGTGCCCGACGAGATCGAGAGCGAGGCTCTCGCCAAACTCGAAGAGGTGCTTGCAGCCCTGCCGGAAGGCGCCTCGGCCGAGGACATCCAAGCCGCGCTCTACGACGTCGGCCGCGTGATCCCGCGCTATCAAAACGCTGCTGCCAAGGGCGCTACGGCAGAACGACCGGGGGTCAGCAACGATTTCTTCGCGATGCTCTACCAGGTACTTCTCGGCGAGGAGAAAGGGCCCCGCTTCGGCTCCTTTGCCGCGCTCTACGGATTGACGGAAACACGCGCGCTCATCGCGAAAGCCCTAGCCGGAGAATTTGCGCCTGCTTCACGAGCTTTGTGCACAAATCAATAGTCCGCGACGGCTTTCTGTTTTAACAAAGTTTATGTTAGGACGCTGTTTCCAGCAGCGGGTGATCGTGCGCACCCGGTTCTTCGCCCATCGTCCGGAGGCGACCATGGCTTGCGCACTCGTCAAGAAACTCGAGGCCTATACCAAGCTGACGGAGCAGGAGACGGTGTTTCTCGAGAGAACCTCGTCGCGGTCCCAGCTTGTCGAGGCGCACTGCGATGTCATCCTCGAGGGAGATGCGCCGATCAACGTCAACCTCGTGACCAGCGGGCTCGCCTGCCGCTACAAGCTCCTCGGCGACGGCCGGCGACAGATCGTGGCCTTCCTGATCCCGGGCGACTTCTGCGACCTCAACGTCGTCAATTTATCGCGCATGGACCATTCGATTTCGGCGATCTCGCCGGTGCAGATGGTGTGGCTGGCGCGCGAGCAGATCCTCGAGCTTCTGACATTTCCCGGCATAAGGCGAGCCATGCACCTGTCCACGCTCGTCGACGAGGCGACCCTGCGCGAGTGGGTGACAAACCTCGGGCAACGCAGCGCAGAGCATCGCGTCGCCCATCTCATCTGCGAGCTCTTCGTGCGCATGAAGACGGTGGGCCTGACCGACGGCCTCGAGTACGAACTGCCTGTGACGCAGGCCGAGCTCGGCGATACGCTCGGCCTGTCCACCGTGCACGTCAACCGGTCGCTGCAATCGCTCAAGGCCGCCGACCTGATGACGTTCAAGGGCAAGAAAGTCTCGATTACGGATATCGTACGCTTGAAGAAGATCAGCGGTTTTCGCGACAATTACCTTCATTTACAAATGCGGGAGGCCGACTGAACCGCTTGCGCAGTCAATCAGAAGAATTATTCAACAGCCTGCACCGTCTGGCGACTTGCGCGGCACATCTCGGCCAGCTGCGTACGGATGCCCCTGCCGACGAAATGCTGCTCGATCCTGCCGTGCTCGTAGCCTTCGTGCTTGAGCGCCTTGGCGATGGCGGTGAAGTTCTCACAGGTACCCGAGCGAGCGAGCGAATAAGCTCTCTCGATGATATCGGATGGAGGGATCTCCTTCGCGACTCGATTGCTCATGTTCACCGTCCTGGCGAGGAAGTTTCAGGTTCGCGAGGAGGCCTTCGCAGAGCCCATCGAGACCCGCGTCGGGCATGCTGCTGTCGTTCGTCGGGGCCGTGAGGTTCCGGAACGAGACGTCGAGCGTGGTCTCGACCAAACAGCTCGCCGATGGGAGCCAAGCCTCCCGATTTCCGTCCTTAGCCTGTCCGCCGTCATCAACCAGCCTTTCTCGACGAAAGCCAACCGTAACCCTCCACGGCAAAACTGCGCCCTCAAATGGAATGAAAGAGTACTTTTTAGATTTCCTGCGACGTTTCGTCAATCATTGACGTTGTTCGCCGCGACCAAACCAGCGCAAGCAATCCAAGCATCATTTGATAATCTGAGAGCGCCGGAATAATTCCAGCTCCGCTAGAACCTTGCTCATCGATTGGTGTTGGCGCCGCGAGCCGTATCGGTTCGAGGAGACCAGGATGTTTTATTTCGACAAGAAGCTGCAATACCCGGTCAAGGTCGAGACGCCGGATCCGGTCTATGCTCGCATGCTCCAGCAGGCGATTGGCGGTGTCGAAGGTGAGATCCGTGTCTGCATGCAGTATTTCTTCCAGGCTTGGGGTAATCGCGCGCCGACCAGCAAGTACCGCGATATGCTCCTGAACACTGCCACCGAGGAAATGGGGCACATCGAGATGCTCGCGACGGCTGTGGCGTTAAATCTCGACAAGGCCCCGGCCTCGCTGCAGGAGGAGGGTGCGAAAGATGGGGTCGTCGGCGCTATCATGGGTGGCGGTAACGGTCGCCAAGCCATCGAGGGCATGCTGCACCGACACGTCTTGTCGACCGGTATGGCGGCGTATCCCGCGAACTCGGACGGCGTGCCGTTCGACATGTCGCACATCTATGCTAGCGGCAATATCGCCGCCGACATGTACTGCAACGTCGCCGCTGAAGCGACCGGTCGTGTTCTCGCCTGTCGCCTCTACAACGCTACACAGGATCCGGGCATGCGCGACATGTGGAGCTTCAACATAGCACGCGACACGATGCACCAGCAGCAGTGGCTCGCCGTGCTTGAGGAACTCGGCGGACACGAGGGCACGCTGCCAATCCCCAACTCGTTTCCGCAAGCCAAGGAGAACAAGGATTTCGCCTACAACTTCTTCGGTTCTTCGCACGACGGTACGCCGCCGGCCAAGGGCCGTTGGACCGAGGGGCCCTCGCTCGATGGCAAGAGCACCTACAGCGTCTTCCAGAACAAGCCACTGGGAGAGGAGCCCGTGCTCGGTCCGGCGCGCAAGGACAGCATGGCCGAGGCGCAGCAGATCGGCTGACGCCTGCACTCGGCTCTTGTACGAAGGAAGCCTGCCATTCGGCGGGCTTCTCTCGTTCTCGCCCTCCACCATGAGCGACTGTGTCCTGTTAGGACATCGTCCGAGGGAAGCGTATGCGTGACCAGGCTTGTCGTCACGTATCCCCCGACCGCTATCCGGCGCATTTCGACCGCCACTTCCGCGAAAGCACATGTTGTTGGTGGAGAAGATGCCGGGGCTCAGAGCCTTGAGCTACCGGCCAGCCAAAGGACTGGACGGCGGCGACGGGGCAATCTTTTGGGTCTTCAACGGCTCCGAGAGTGCCGACGCGATCGGCGCAGCGCTAGCCTCGCCGGACGGACAGGCGACGACTGCCGACATCTCGAACTACTCGCCGGCTAGTCTAGAGGATCTCTGCAACGCCGGGGAGAGGCTCATGTCCGAGATCGAGACGATCACCGTTGATCTTCCCCGCGCATCCTGCATTGCGGGCCGAAGGATCGACGGGGAGACGCTCGAGCGCGAGTGAGCAAGGGGTTCACCAGGCGCGACGATCGTGGAATGACAGCCCATGAAACTCTACCTCGCCGGCCCCGATGTCTTCCACCAAGAGGCCGTCGCACTGGGCGCCGCCAAGACAGCGCTGTGCGCCGCCCACGGCCTCACCGGCCTCTACCCGCTCGACGGTGGGGCGCCCGACATGTCAAGCGGCACGATCTACGCCGCCTGCCTGGCGATGATGCGCGAGGCGGATGGCGGGATCTTCAACCTGACGCCGTTCCGCGGGCCATCGGCGGATGTCGGCACGGTGTTCGAGCTGGGGTTCATGGCGGCGATGGGCAAGCCGGTGTTCGCCTATTCGAACGACGCGCACGACCTGATCGATCGGCTGCACGTCACGCCCGGCCTGACGAGGCACGATGAAGGATGGCGCGATGCCGACGGCATGGCGGCGGAGGATTTCGGGCTCGCCGACAACCTCATGCTCGACGGGACGCTCGCGCTGCAAGGGCGGCGAATCCACCGCCGCGACGTCGCGCCGGCCGAGCGCTTCACCCATCTCGCCGGCTTCGAGGCCTGTGTGGCGGAGGCGTCCGCCTGGTTCGGGCGGGAGGCGCGCTGAAGCCGACGCCCGGTCGAGCCGGAACCGACCGCCATTTCGGTCATTCTACCATTACATGTCGCGACGCGCGCCGCATCGCGACGCAAAATGCGCATGTCGGATCGCAAGGGGGTGTGTCCCCCGGCACGGGAGGTTGCCGTAGTCCGACACGCCTGCCCTCAGATCGCCTCGGGGCAGGTGACGTGGCAGAGCAGCAGGCCGGCGGCGAGCGCCTGGTGCACGGCCGCGGTGATCAGCAGGCGGGCGGGGTCGGCGGTGCCGTCCACGATCACCGGGGCGACCGTGTAGTAGGAATTGTAGGCCGTCGCGATCTCGAGCAGGTGGCGCACCAGTACCGAGGGGTTCGACGTGCGGGCCGCGGCGGCGACCTTGCCCGGCAGCTGCTGCAGCTTGAGGAGCAGGGCCACCTCCTGCTCGTCCAGGGTAAAGGCCTCGATCTGCGCGGCCGGCACCGGCGCCACGCCGGCGCGGCGCAGGATCGAGCGGGCGCGGCAGGCGGCGTAGACGACGTAGGCGGCGCCGGACTTCTCGAAGCCGGCGATCGTGACGGCGAGGTCGGCCGCGTCGATCTCGACGGGACCCTTGATGTCCTGCTTGAGGTCGTTGAACACGAGGCTGCCGATGGCGAGCTCGCGCGCGGCGCTCTCGACGTCGGCATCGCCGACCGCCCGCTCGCCCACGCGGCCGCGGAAATAGGCGCGGGCATCGTCGAGCAGCTGCGTGACGTTGGCGACGCTGTCGCGGGAGCTGAGCTTCTTGCCGGTCCTGCTGTCGACGTAGAAGCCGAAGAAGACGTGGAGGAAGCTCACGGCGTCGGCCGGCGCGAGTCCCGTCGCGGCGGAGGCGCGGAACACCCGGTCGAAGTGGACCTGCTGCTCCTGGCCGGTGACGTAGACGCCGGAGTTCATGCCGAAGATCTCGCGGCGCAGCAGCACGGCGCCGAGGTCGCGCGTGGCATAGATGCTGCGCCCGTCGGCGCGGCGCACCACCAGCCGCTCGTCGCGGTCGAGCGGGACCACCACGGCGCCGACGTCCTTCTGGGCCGCGGCGGCGAGCGTGTCGCGCTCCGGCTCGCCGATGTTCTTCGCCGCTAGGCGCGCGTCGATCCTGGCGGTGGCCGCCGCGGCGTCCTGCGCGGAGAAGACCATGGCACGGCCGTCGGCGAGGCACTGGTCGACGAAGGCGTCGCCGGCCTGGAAGTAGAAGCTTTCGCCGATCACCAGGTCGAAGTGGATGTTCAGGCTGTCGTAGAAATGGTCGAAATCGGCGAGGCTCCAGGCCACCATGTCGCGCCACAGCGCGACCTCGCGCGCGGACCCCGCCTCGAGCGCGGCGAAGCGCGCGTCGGACGCGGCGACGTAGTCGGCGAAGCCGCTGGCGATGGACCCGGCGTCGGCCGCGTCCGGCAGGTAGCGGGCGATCAGCTGGCGATCGCCCTCCTCCAGCGCCGCGAGGTCGGCCTTGGCCGCGACAACGCGCTCCAGCACCCGGCGGATGCGGTAGATCTCCAGCAGCCGCGCGTTCTCGCCCGGCAGGCGCGCGAGCTCGGCACCGAAGCGCTCCCAGCCTTCCAGCGTGAAGCCGAAGCCGCCGAAATCGTTGATGTGGTTGACCCGGTGCACCAGCGCGCCGCAGGCCTCGTAGAGGTTCGACAGCACGTGGCCGACGATGGTCGAGCGGATGTGGCCGGCGTGCAGGGTCTTGGCGACGTTGGGCGAGGAATAATCGATCACGACGACGCGCTCGGCCATGGCCGAGCTGCGGCAGAAGTCCGGCCCGCGCCCGGCCGCCGCGCCGGCGCTCTCGAGCAGCCAGCGGTCGGTCAGGGTCACGTTGACGTACATGCCGGCCGTTTCGACCTTGCCGACCGCGTCGGCGAGATCGGGCCCGCGCAACACCTCCACGATCCACGGCAAGTGGTCGCGGATGACCGCCTTGGGGCCGCCGTCCTTCAGCAGCTGCGGGAAGCGCAGCGCGACGTCGCCGCCGTGGCGGGCGCGTTCGACGACGTCGAAGGTCGGCTCCAGCCGGCCCTTGCCCCATCGCGCGGAGAGCACGTCGGCGATGCGGCGCTCGAGCGCCGGCAGCGGTGCCTCCACGGCGGCGCGGGCGGCACGGTCGCGATGCGCGGCGACGTGACGCTCGCGCACCGCCTCGATCTCGCGGCGGCGCACCGCATTGTGCGCCGCCAGCCCGTTTGCCGCCGCCATCGATCCCGAAGTCCCGCTCATGCGCCCGGCGTTAGGAGCGGGGGCCGCCCGGGTCAACCCGAGGTCTCGTCATTGCGAGCGGAGCGACACTTAGGGCCTACGACGGGAGCCTTGCCAAGCGGCTCCCGGGTTGCTTCGCTCCGCTCGCAATGAAGCGCTTGGTCGGCAAACAGCGGAACCTCTCGATGCGGCAGGTCAAGGTCAGGACATTCGAGCCGGGGCTGGCGCCGCGGCGCACCCGCATGGAGGTGCCGGGCTGGTCGGGCCAGCCCGAGCCGCGCCGCGACGGCAGCCACGAACACGTCTGGCACTGCCTGCCCTTCACCGAGAGCGCGACCTACGGGATCGAGATCTTCTACCCCCATCCCGGCGAGGTCCGCGTCACCGGCCGCGACGGCGCCCCGGTTTTCGAGGGCGACATCGCCTGGGACGAGGAGGCGAACTGCCACCGCCCGCCGTTCCGCAATTTCGGCGGCCGCTTCTACACCTACCAGCTGCTGCTCGACCTCAAGCCCGAGCCGGGCTTCGCCATCCGCACCGAACCGCATCCGCGCTTCTATACCGACGTCACCGGCACGGTGCCGCTGGCGGTGCCGGCGCTGATCCGCGACTTTTGGCCGATGGTGAACTTCTGCGTGTTCAAGACGCCGGCCGACGGGCAGACGCACGTGTTCCGCCAGGGCGAGCCTATGATGCAGGCCATCGTGGTGCCGGCCGAGCCGGGCTACGAGCTGGTCGAGATGGGCGAGGAAGAGTCGGCCGAGCGCGAGCTGCAATCGCGCCGCATCCACGCCAGCCGCGACACGCTGGGCAAAGACACGCACTGGGTGTCGGAGTCGAACACCGCCTTTGACGGCACCTACCGCCATATCCTGCGCGCGGCGAAAGCCCAAGCCAACGAGGCGGGGTAACTTCCAAGAAAAAGGCCGGCGTTTTCGCCGGCCCGCCACTCTCAATAAAAGTGGTGATGGTGATGGAAGAACCGCCGGCGGAAGAAATGGTGATGGTGGTGGTAGAACCGACGATGGAAGAAGTGATGGTGGTGATGATGGTGGTAGTATTGCGCCATCTCCACCTTGGCACCGTCCTCGCTGGACAGCACCGCGTCCGACGCCTTGAGCGTCTCGACGGCGTTGGGGATCGGCTTCAGTAGATCGGCATAGCTCGCGGCGGCCATCGGGTCGGCGGGAGCCGCCATGGCGGCGACGGGCGCGACGGCAGCCAGGGCACCGACCATGCCTGCGATTTTCTTGTCCAAACGTGCCTCCTCTAAGACCGCCCATCGGGGCGACACGATCGTAACACGCGAATCAGCCCTCGCGTTCATCACCGAGCCCAGGCGCGTAGTCGTAAGCCTGCGCATGATGAATCCTTCGTTCAGGCTTCCTTCCACCCCAGCGATCGTTCGACCGCCTTGGCCCAGGAGCCGGTCAGCGCCTTGCGCGCCCTCGCCTTCATCGCCGGCTGCCAGCGGTGATCGACCGCCCAGTTCTCGGCGAGCTCGGCCGTGTTCTTCCAGTATCCCACCGCCAGGCCGGCGGCGTAGGCGGCGCCGAGCGCGGACGTCTCCGTCACCTTGGGGCGCACCACCGGCACGTCGAGGATGTCGGCCTGGAACTGCATCAAGAGGTCATTCCCCACCATGCCGCCGTCGGCACGCAGCTCCCTGATCCCGATCTTCGTGTCCTTCTCCATGGCGACGAGCACGTCGCGCGTCTGGTAGGCGGCGGCCTCCAGCGCGGCGCGGGCGATATGGCCTTTGCGCGCGTAGCGCGTGAGCCCGACGATCGCCCCGCGCGCGTCCTCCCTCCAGTGCGGCGCGTAGAGGCCGGAGAAGGCCGGCACGAAATAGACGTCGCCATTGTCCTCGACCGTGCGCGCCAGCGTCTCGACGTCGGCGCTGTCCGTCAGGATGCCGAGATTGTCGCGCAGCCAATGCACCAGCGCGCCGGTGACGGCGATCGAGCCCTCGAGCGCGTAGACCGGCTTGGCGTCGCCGAGGCGGTAGGCCAGCGTGGTGATCAGCCCGGCCTTGGAGCGGACCGGCGTCTCGCCGGTGTTCATCAGCACGAACGATCCCGTGCCGTAGGTGTTCTTGGCCTCGCCGCGCTCGAAACAGGCTTGTCCGAACAGCGCCGCCTGCTGATCGCCGAGGATGCCGGCGACCGGCACGCCCGCCAACGGGTCGCGGCTCTCGCCGTAGACCTCGGAGGAGGTGCGGATCTCCGGCAGCATGGCGGACGGGATGTCGAAGGCCTTCAGCAGGGCGGCGTCCCAGGCGAGCGTCTTCAGGTTCATCAGCTGCGTGCGGCTGGCGTTGGTGACGTCGGTGACGTGCCGGCCGCCCTTCGCGCCGCCGGTCAGGTTCCAGGCGATCCAGCTGTCCACCGTGCCGAACAGCACCTCGCCGGCGAGCGCCCGCCGGCGCAGGCCCTTCACGTTGTCGAGCAGCCAGCGCAGCTTCAGCCCGGCGAAATAGCTCGCCAGCGGCAGCCCGGTCCGGGCGCGGAAACGGTCGCGGCCGCCCTCGCGCGCGAACCTAGCGGCGAGCGCGTCGACGCGGGTGTCCTGCCACACGAGCGCGTTGTGCAGCGGCGTGCCGGTCGCCGCCTCCCACACCAGCGTGGTCTCGCGCTGGTTGGTGATGCCGATGGCGGCGAGGTCCTTGGCCTCGATCCCGGCCTCCTTCAGCGCATCGCGCATGACGAGCCTGGTGTTGTGCCAGATCTCGGCGGCGTCGTGCTCGACCCAGCCGGGCCTGGGAAAGATCTGCTCGTGCTCGCGCTGCGCCACGGCGTTGATCGCGCCGCGCTTGTCGAACACGATGAAGCGCGAAGAGGTGGTGCCCTGATCGATCGCTCCGACGTAGCGCATGCGCGCGAACTCCTGGAACCTGTCGGTGATGTCGGCCTTGACGCACGCGCGCCCTCTGTCAAGGCGGATGCAGGCGGCTCATTGACCCGACGACGCCCGAGGAAGGACCGACGAACATGGCGCTGACCGACCTCATCGGCATCGACATCCCGATCGTGCAGGCGCCGATGGCCGGCGTGTCCTCGCCGGCCATGGCGGCGGCGGTGTCGAACGCCGGCGCGCTCGGCTCCCTCGGCATCGGCGCCACGGACGCGGCCGGTGCCGGCCGCATGATCGCCGCCACCCGCGAGCGCACGAGCCACCCCTTCAACGTCAACCTGTTCTGCCACCGCCCCGCCGCCGCCGACGAGGCGCGCGAGGCAGCCTGGATCGAGCGGCTGCGCCCGGCCTTCGCGGAAGTCGCCTCGGCGCCGCCGTCGAGCCTGTCCGAGATCTACACGAGCTTCGTCGCCGACGACGCCATGCTGACGATGCTGCGCGAGACCCTGCCGGAGGTGGTCAGCTTCCATTTTGGCCTGCCGCCGGCCGCCACCATCGAGGCGCTGCGCGACGTCGGCTGCGTGCTGCTGGCCTGCGCCACGAACCTCGCCGAGGCCCGGGCGGCGGCCGATGCCGGAGTCGATGCCGTGATCGCCCAGGGCTGGGAGGCGGGCGGCCATCGCGGATCGTTCGACCCCGATGCCGAGGACGAGCGACTCGGCACGCTGGCGCTGGTCCGCCAGCTCGCCGGCATCCTGCCGATACCGGTCGTCGCCGCCGGCGGCCTCATGGACGCCGCCGATATCGCCGCCGCGCACGAGGCCGGCGCGGCGGCGACGCAGCTCGGCACGGCCTTCGTCGCCTGCGACGAGTCGCTTGCCGACGAGGGGTACCGTGCGGCGCTGGCGAGCGAGGCCGCGCACCGCACGGTCATGACCCGCGCGATCTCCGGCCGGCCGGCGCGATGCCTGCCCAACCGCTTCACCGCGTTGACCGAAACCGTCGCGCCCGGCGACGTGCCGGCCTATCCGATCGCCTACGATCTCGGCAAGGCACTGAACGCGGCCGGCAAGACTAAGGGCGAGTACGGCTACGGCGCGCAATGGGCCGGCACCGGCGCGCCCCGAGCCCGCCCGATGCCGGCGGCACGCATCGTAGCCGAACTCGGCGGCCGGCGACGAGCGGCCTGATCGACTCGTCCGGGGGACTATCGCGACACCCGCTGCAGACCGCTAGGTCGATCACGCGCTCCCGATGAGCACGCCGGTCGCCAGCACGAGTCCGCCGCCGAGCATGACCTTCGCGGCGGCCGAGATCGGCGACGTCTCCATCCAGCGCCATTGGATGTAGGCGATGGCCAGCAGCTCGAACACGACGACGATGGCCGCGACGAGGGTGGCGGTGACGAAGTTCGGGATCAGGTAGGGCAGCGTGTGGCCGATGCCGCCGGCGATCGTCATCAGGCCGCAGACCAGCCCGCGCAGGTAGGGCGTGCCGCGGCCCGACAGCTTGCCGTCGTCGGCGAGCGCCTCGGCGAAGCCCATCGAGATGCCGGCACCGAGCGAGGCGGCCATGCCGACCTGGAAGGCGTTCCAGGTGTTGTGCGTGCCGAAGGCCGCGGCGAAGACCGGCGCCAGGGTCGAGACCGAACCGTCCATCAGGCCCACGAGCCCCGGCTGCACGATCTGCAGGATGAAGCGGCGGCTGGCGTCGTCCTGTTCGCGCACCTTGACGTCGCCAGGCAGGCGCTTCGCCTCGATCTCGCCGGCGGCGTGCTCGTGCTTCAGCTCCGCGTCGGCGAGATCGCCCAGCAGCTTGCGGATGGAGGCATCGTTCGTGCGCGCGGCGGCCTGCTGGTAGAAGCGCCCGGCATCCTGCTCCATCTGGCGCGCCTGGTTGCGCACCGCATCGATGCCGTGCGGACGCACCTGCCACAGCTTCTTGCGCGCGACGTAGCCGCGCACGTCCTGGCGACGGACGAACGGGATGTGGTCGCCGAACTTCGCCACGTGCAGGTCGATCAGCATGCGGCGATGCTCGCTCTCCTCGTCGGCCATGTCGGTGAAGAGACTGGCGGTGTCGGGATAGGTCTCGCGCAGCCCCTCGGCGAAGTCGGCGTAGATGCGCCCGTCCTCCTCCTCGCTGCTGATGGCGAGCGCGAGGATCTCGCGCTCGGTGAGTTCGGCGAACGCCTTCATGGCCGTCTCCAGATTAGAAGCTTTCTAATAAGGATCGGTCGCGACCTGTCAATTACCTTCGAATGGTTCTAAAGGATTGCGCTTTCGGGGGTGCTCGACACGCGGAATGGCCAAGGCCATCGAGAGGCCTGGCGGGAACGCGACTCGCGCGCTCGCCGATCTCGCGGACCTGCGCTTGGTCGGCGGCATCCCGGCAGCCGCGTTCCCGCCTTGCTCGGAGGCGGGTCAGGCGCGTCAGCCATTCCTCGCCTCGCAGGCGCAAAGGGCAGGCGCGAAAGCGGAGCGTCTTGAAGTGATTTGCGGGGTCGTCGAACGATCGGCTCCGAGGCGCCGACATCTTCTACGCGAAACCACGTATAGGCCGCCCGGCACTGCCGGTTCAACTTGACCCCGCAGATATCAACCGCGAGGCGAGCCATGGTCGATGTGACGGGGAACGTTACGCCCGATAGTGCGATGCAGAGGGTCGCCCCGAAGCGGACCTTCAACCGTCTCGTCGCCAACCCTGTTCTGGAAGACTACTCGCTCCGCTACGCGCCCAAGAGCTTCCGGCGCTGGTCGGAATATGCCGTCGCCACCGCCGCGCTCGGCGGAATCGCCTACATGGCGGATCAGGCGATCGGCGGCTCTCTCGCCGTGCAGTTCGGCTTCGCTAACGCCTTCTGGGGCATCCTCGTCGCGGCGGTGGTGATCTTCGTCACCGGCATCCCGATCGCCTATTATTCCGCCAAGTACAACGTCGACGTCGACCTGCTGACGCGCGGCGCCGGCTTCGGCTATCTCGGCTCGACGCTGACGTCGCTCATCTACGCCTCCTTCACCTTCATCTTCTTCGCGCTGGAAGGGTCGATCATGGCCCAGGCGTTCGACATCTACTTCGGCGTGCCGCTGTGGCTCGGCTATCTGCTCGCCTCGCTGATCGTCATCCCGCTGGTCGTGTTCGGCATGACGCTCCTGTCGAAGCTGCAGGTGTGGACGCAGCCGCTCTGGCTGCTCCTCCTCTTCGCGCCGCCGCTCGCCGTCGTGATCCGCGATCCGAACTCGGTGACGGAATGGACGCGCTTCGCCGGCACCTCGCACAGCGGCGCCGGCTTCGATCCGCTGCTGTTCGGCACGGCGGCAGGCATCGCGCTCTCGCTCATCGCGCAGATCGGCGAGCAGGCCGACTACCTCCGCTTCATGCCCGACAAGGTGAGGCAGAACAGCGCCAAATGGTGGATCGCCGTGATGTGCGCCGGGCCGGGCTGGGTGGTGCTGGGCGCGGCCAAGCAGCTGATGGGCTCGTTCTTCGCCTCCCTGGCGGTGGCGCACGGCACCAGCCTGGCCAACGCCAACGAGCCGATCCAGATGTACATCACCGGCTACAAGTACATCTTCCCGAGCGCGTTCGCGGCCCTCTCGGTGGCGACCTTCTTCGTCATCCTGTCGCAGATCAAGATCAACGTCACCAACGCCTATTCCGGCTCGCTCTCCTGGTCGAACTTCTTCTCGCGCATCCTCCACGCCCATCCCGGGCGGGTGGTGTGGATCTTCCTCAACGTCGGCATCTCGCTGACGATGATGGAGCTCAACATGTTCGGGATCCTGGGCAAGATCCTCGGCTTCTATTCCAACGTCGCCGTGGCCTGGATCGGCGCGGTGGTGGCCGACCTCGTCATCAACAAGCCACTCCTGAAGCTCAGCCCGTCCTACATCGAGTTCAAGCGCGCGCACCTCTACAACTTCAACCCCGTCGGCTTCGGCTCGATGGTGGTCGCCTCGATCATTGCCACCGCCGCCTTTTTCGGGCTGTTCGGCCCCTGGGGCGAGAGCTTCTCGGCCTTTATCGCGCTCGGCGTCGCCTTCGTCCTGTCGCCGATCATCGCGATCGCGACCAAAGGCCAATATTACATCGCCCGGCTGCCGGCGCCCGAGATCGCGACGCGTGCGGAGCTGACCTGCACCTGCTGCGAGTTCACCTACGAGACGCATGACATGACGGACTGCCCCTACCACAAGGGGGCGATCTGCTCGCTGTGCTGCTCGCTGGAAGCCAAGTGCCACGACATGTGCAAGGGCAAGGCGTTCGAGCACAGCCTGGTCGGCGGCTAGAGCAGGGCGCATGTCCGGCATGCAACCGCCTGGGCGTCATTGCAAGCTCCGCGCGAAGCGGTCTACGAACCGCGCTTGATCCACCAGCACGGTCGTGACTTTCACGATCGCGGGACCAATCGAGGGTCCCGCGACGAAGAAGTTCATCCCCAACTGTTTTCGAGATACACTGCGGCTGAGCCAAGCGGGACAGCTTCGTTGACCGTTTCGACGTACGACGACATGCCGAAAGCCCACGTCGGCGACCGCCGCCTTTCCCGAACAAGCGAGGTGGCCGATCGCCGAGTTCGGGAACCGCGACGTGGTCGATCGAGCACTCCGGACGGGCGATCGACCACGTCGCTTTCGCCGCCAGGCCGACCACTCGAATGTCCTTGACCGCACCGTCCAAGGTACATATACCGTATCTGCTGCGGCGTGCCAATCTCGAAGACGCGAGACGACGTGATCGATGCGAGGCGCTACGAGGGCGTCCGGCCGTGGGCTTGCGACAATCCGGCGGCTCCTCCGCAACGTCGGAAGCGCTCTAGAGATAGGCCACACCCCTACAGCGTCGAAACGCCGAGAGGCGCTCTTCACGACTCGTCGTCGCAGGCCTCGTCCATAGGATTTCTTATCGATGAAACGCCTCCTCTTCGCCGCCTGCCTCATGGTCGCGCCGAGCTACGCTTTCGCGAGCCCGGTCGGCGAGTGGCTCGTCGCCGACCGATCCGCCCGCGTCGCGATCGCGCCTTGCGGACCGAACCTATGCGGCCGCATCAGCTGGAGCGCGGACGGGGGCGACCTCGGTCGCTCCATCCTGCTGCAGATGAAGCCCGACGGCGGACAATGGACCGGGACCGTCGTCGACGTGCGGAGCGGACAGAAATACCTCGCTCACATCCACCTGCAGTCTGAGAAGGAGCTCAGGCTCGATGGATGCGCGTTGGGCGGTGTGATCTGCAGCGGAGAGGTCTGGACGCGGTACAGATAGCCAAGCGGCATGGTGGATACAGCCCGCCCCGCCGGGCCTCACCCGTAATCCACTCCCACCAGATACAGCCCGGCGGCGGGTGCGACCTGGCCGCAGCGGCGGCGGTCCTTGGCCTGCAGGGCGTCCCTCAGGTCGGCCTTGCACCACCTGCCGGCGCCGACGTGCTCCAGCGAGCCGACCATGGATCGCACCTGGCGGTGGAGGAAGGAGCGCGCCGTGACGCGCATCAGGATGAGGTCGCCGTCTTTCATGACCTCGAAGCGCTCCAGCGTGCGGACGGGGCTGGCGGCCTGGCACTCGGCGTCGCGGAAGGTCGAGAAGTCGTGGCGGCCGACCAGGATCTGCGCCGCCTCGTGCATCGCGCCGGCGTCGAGCTTGCGCTTCATCAGCCAGGCGCGATCGGCCTCCAGCGTCAGCGGCGCGCGGCGGTTGCAGAGCTTATAGAGGTAGTGCCGCTTCACCGCCGAGTGCCGCGCGTCGAAGGTCCCGTCCACGGGGCAGGCCAGCACCACGGCGACGGGGTGCGGGCGCAGGAGGGCGTTGACCGCCTCGCGCAGCAGGTAGGCATCCCACTCCTTGACGAGGTCGGCGTGGGCGACCTGGCCGGTGGCGTGGACGCCGGCATCGGTGCGCCCGGCCCCGCGGATGGTCACCGGACCGCCGTCGATGGCGCCCAGCGCCTCCTCCACCACCTGCTGCACGGCGAGCCCATTGGTCTGGCGCTGCCAGCCGACAAACGGCGTGCCGTCGTATTCGAGGATGAGCTTGTAGCGGGGCATCAGAGGCGCGTGCCCCGCGGCACTTTCGTGCCGGCGAGGAAGGCCTCGGCCGTCATCGCCTTCTTGCCGGCAGCCTGCAGCTCGAGGATGCGGATGGCACCCGCATCGCAGGCGATGGCGAGATCATCGTCGAGCGCCGTGCCGGGCGCGCCGCTCGCCTCTGCCAACGTGGAGCGCAGCAGCTTGAGGCGCTCCGGCCCCTTGCCGAAGTCGGCCTCGATCCAGGCGCCGGGCGCGGGCGACAGCCCGCGTATGAGGTCGTGCACCTCGCGCGCGGGCCGGCTCCAGTCGATGCGCGCCTCGGCCTTGTCGATCTTGGCGGCGTAGACGACGCCCTCTTGCGCCTGCGCGCGCGGCGCCAGCGTGCCGGCCTCGACCTGGGCCAGCGCTTCCACCATCAGCGTCGCGCCGAGGGCGGCCAGCGTGTCGTGCATGTCGCCGGCGGTGGCGTCGGGCGGGATCGGCACGCGCCGCTCCAGCGCCACCGGCCCGGTGTCGAGCCCCTCCTCCATCATCATGATCGCGGCGGCGGTCTCGTCATCGCCGGCCATGATTGGGCGCTGGATCGGCGCGGCGCCGCGCCAGCGCGGCAGGATCGAGGGATGCAGGTTGAGGCAGCGCGCGTGCGGCGCGGCGAGGATCGGCGGCGGCAGGATCAGGCCGTAGCCGACCACCACGGCGACCTCGAGGCCGAGCGCGGCGAAGGCGGCCTGCTCTTGCGGGTCGCGCAGGGTCTTGGGCGTGCGCACCGGCAGGCCGCGCACCTGCGCCAGCGCGTGAACGGGCGAGGGCGTCAGCGCCAGTCCGCGCCGCCCGGCCGGCTTGGGCGCGCGAGTGTAGACCGCGACAACCTCGTGGCCGGCCTCGAGGATCGCGTCGAGCGTCGGCAGCGCGAAAGCCGGCGTGCCGAGGAAGGCTAGGCGCATGCGGGCGTTGGACGTGTGTCCGCGACGTCATTCCGGGGCGGCGCAGCCAAACCCGGAACCGGCGAGCCTCGCGGTACCAGGTGAAGGGAGAAGCTCACCGGTTTCGGGTCTCCGCTTCGCTCCGTCCGGAATGGCAGACGCGACTCACCCACGCGCCCGGCGCGCCGGCTCTTCGGTTCCCTCGCCCCGCGCCGCCTTCTCGAACTTCTTCACCACGCGCGAGCGCTTCAGCCGCGAGATGTGGTCGATGAAGAGCACGCCGTTCAAGTGGTCGATCTCGTGCTGCAGGCACACGGCGAGGATGCCCTCGGCCTCGACCTCGCCCGGCCGGCCGTCGCGGTCGAGGTAGGCGACGCGCACCACGGCGGGGCGCTCGACCTCCTCGTAATAGTCGGGGATCGAGAGGCAGCCCTCCTCGTAGGTCGAGCGCTCGGCCGAGGCCCACACGATCTCCGGGTTGACGAAGACCATCGGCGCCGGCTCGGCGCCCTCGCTGGCGCGCTTGGCGACGTCGAGCACCACGACGCGGCGCATCACCCCGATCTGCGGCGCGGCGAGCCCGATGCCCGGCGCCTTGTACATCGTCTCCAGCATGTCGTCGGCGAGCCGGCGCACCGCGTCGTCGACGGCGGCGACCGGTTCGGCGGTCTGGCGCAACCTGGCTTCGGGGATGACGAGGATGGGGTGCAGGGCCATGATGCTTGCGCGCGGAGGGATGGTCCGGAGATAGGGGCAGCACGCGGCGAGGTCAATTTCGCGGACCCGGGCGGCCGGTTGGTCGCGACGTGGTGCTCGCTTCTCGCGGGCTTAAGCCGCGGTCATCGTCATGTGACGCTGCGGTGCCCTGCCTGGCGCCCGGCGCGCCGCGTGCTACGTCCGCTGCGAGTTCGCGAAGAAAGGCCCTTCAATGACCAAAAGCGAAGCCCTCTCCAACGCCGCGCCCAAGGCCAAGCCGCCCGAGCCCTGCGCGATCGTCATCTTCGGCGCCTTCGGCGACCTTACCAAGCGCCTCGTCATGCCGGCGATCTACAATCTCGGATGCGAGAAGGTCCTGCCTGAGAAGGTGGCGCTGATCGGCGTCGACCTCGCCGAGGGCGACCGGGCGAGCTGGGCCCAGCACCTCCACACCATGCTGGAAGGCTTTATCGGCAGCACGGCGTCGGAGTTCGACGTCGACCACATCGAGGAGGAGGTGTGGTCCGACCTCGCCTCGCGCATGGACTACGTGCGCGGCGACATGACCAAGCCGGAGCTCTACGCCGATATCGGCCGGGCGCTCGACAAGGCCGGCTATGGCAAAGGCAACGTCATCTTCTACTTCGCCATCGCCGATCGCTTCTTTTCCATCGTGGCGGCCGAGCTCGGCAAGGCCGGCCTCACCAAGCAGGACGAGGGCAACGACGGCGAGCACGGGTACTGGCGCCGCGTGGTGGTGGAGAAGCCCTTCGGGCACGACGTCGACAGCGCCGTTGCCCTCAACAAGAGCCTGCTCGAGACGCTGGAGGAGGACCAGATCTTCCGCATCGACCATTTCCTCGGCAAGGAGACGGTGCAGTCGATCATGGCATTCCGCTTCGCCAACGGCCTGTTCGAGCCGATCTGGAACCGCGACCGCATCGACCACGTGCAGATCACCGCCGCCGAGGTCGTCGGCGTCGAGAAGCGCGGCAAGTTCTACGAGGTCACCGGCGCGTTGCGCGACATGATCCCCAACCACCTCTTCACGCTGCTCGCCATGGTCGCGATGGAGCCGCCGACGACCTTCGACGCCGTGGGCATCCGCAACCGCAAGGCCGACGTCTTCACCGCCATGCCGGCGCTGAAGCCGGAGGACGCGGTGCGCGGGCAGTACGACGCCGGCGAGATCGGCGGCAAGGCGATGCAGGCCTACCGTCACGAGCTTGACGTGTCGCCGCACTCCGCCATCGAGACCTACGCCGCGTTGCGCGTCGGCATCGACAGCTGGCGCTGGGCCGGCGTGCCGTTCTACCTGCGCACCGGCAAGCACATGAGCGCGCGCGTCACCGAGATCGCGATCCGCTTCAAGCCGGCGCCGCTGTCGCATTTCCAGGGCACGCCGGTCGACGAGATGACGGCCAACTGGCTGATCATCCGCATCCAGCCCGACGAGGGCATCTCGCTGCAGTTCGAGGTGAAGAAGCCCGGACCGGAGGTGCACCTCGCCTCGGTGCGGATGGACATGCTCTACAAGGACTTCTTCAAGCACGAGCCCAACGTCGGCTACGAGACGCTGCTCTACGACGTGATGATCGGCGACGCGACACTGTTCAACCGCGCCGACATGGTCGAGGATGCCTGGCGGGTGGTGCAGCCGGTGCTGGACGCCTGGGGCGCCGGCGGCGAGCCGGCGATGTACGCGTCGGGTGCGGCGGGGCCGAAGGAGGCCGACGCGCTGCTGGAGAAGGACGGCGGCCGGCACTGGCGGCCGGTGCAGGCGCGGGCGTGAGGGACGGGCCGCGAAGCACCTTCGCGCCGCCCCGCATCACCGCGCTCTACTCCGCCGCCGCGTCCGCCGCGACGAGTTCGCTCTCGCGGGCGACCCGCTCGCCGGTTTCCGATTTGAGCCTGTAGGACAAGACACCGGCCTGGTCCTCCGGCATGAGCTTGGTGATCTCGTAGGTGCCGCTCGGGCTGACCCGGTTGGTGAGATCGACCGAAGTGAGGCGTACGGCTTGACCGAGAGAGAACATGTGGGTCACGTGAAGTCCTTACCGCGCGAGTCCCGCGCGCCGCTTGCGAAGCGCCGCGCGACGATCTGCGCGGCATCCTCATGCTCTACGATGAAAGCGGGCGCACGACCACGTCGAAGGTCGAGGTGCATGAGAAGTCTTGGCCGAACGCCGAACACGACACCCTGTCAGCAACAGTGTCCTTTGTGTTGCTACTGCGCTAAGAAGGCACTGCCCCGGCCGGCATCATGTTTCACAGGAGCGCCGCGTGACCGTCCGTACTGTGATCACCGAGAAGCTGCTCAACGAGAAGATCATGGAGCTGCTGCGCGCCAAACCTTCCTGCAAGGACGCGCGCAGCGTCATGCTCGACCCCGTCGGCGGCGAGCTGGCGTCCGATTGGACGATCTACCATTTCGATCCCGGCAACGGCGACCGCTATGCCTGCAAGATCGCTCTGCGCGCGATCGAGGCCGAGCTAAGGCCCGAGTTCGGCATGACCGGCCGCAGCTGACATGAACGGCAAGACGCAGCTCACCGCCTTCGACCGCGGCCGCAAGGCCGGGCTTGAAAGCGTGGGCGCCGGAGAGAACCCGTTTGCGGCCGGTTCGGCCGATCATCGCAACTACGCGCTCGGCCTGAGCTTCGGCGCCCGCGACGCCGCCGAGCGGCGCGACTTCGCCGCGGCGCGCCCCGAGGCGAGCTCGCCCGACAGCGACGAAACCGACGACTGAGACGGAACTCGCCCCATGAACAACGACAGATCGCCCAGGCGCCCGAGCGCACGGGCCGCGGCCGAGGCGGTCTTCAGCAAGCCGGCGCCGAAGGCCGCGCCGGCGCCCAAGCCGCCCGTCATTCCCGGCGCCCGCGAGCTGGTGTCGCTCAGGATCGACCAGGACGTCCTCGCCCATTTCCAGGAAGGCGGCGCCGGATGGCAGGAGCGGGTCAACCGCGCGTTGCGCACCGCCGCCGGGCTCGATCGCAAGGTCGACGTCAAGCCCGACGTGGTAGCCGCGAGCGACGCCGCGCCGGGATGACATCGGAGTCGTCCGGCCCCACATTGCACCCCATGATTCGCACTTTGTTCCCGAGCGGCCATGGCCCGGCCTAGCCCCGCGCCTCTTCCCGGCGGGGTGGGCGACGAGCCCGTCGGCCCCACGCCCGGCGGCATCGCCGATCGCGCCCGCGCCAAGCATGGCACCGTGCGCTACCTCGACGGGCTCAATCCCGAGCAGCGCCAGGCCGTCGAGGCGCTCGACGGTCCCGTGCTGGTTCTGGCCGGCGCCGGCACCGGCAAGACGCGCGTGTTGACGACGCGCATCGCCCACATCATCGCCACCGGCCGTGCCCGCACCCACGAGATCCTCGCCGTCACCTTCACCAACAAGGCGGCGCGCGAGATGAAGGAACGCGTGGCGCTGCTCGCCGGCCCCGTGGCCGAGGGCATGCCCTGGCTCGGCACCTTCCACGCGATCTCGACCAAGATCCTGCGCCGCCATGCCGAGCTGGTCGGACTCAAGTCCGGTTTTACGATCCTCGACACCGACGACCAGATCCGCCTGCTGAAGCAGGTGATCCAGGCGCAGAACATCGACGACAAGCGCTGGCCCGCGCGCGCCCTGGCGCATCAGATCGACTCTTGGAAGAACCGCGGCCTGGCGCCCAAGGACGTGCCGCCGGGCGAGGCCATGGCCTTTGCCAACGGCCGCGGCCGCGAGTGCTACGAGCACTATCAGGACCGTCTGAAGATCCTGAACGCCACCGATTTCGGCGACCTGCTGCTCGAATGCGTCCGGCTGTTCCGTGAGAACCCGGACGTGCTCGAGCAGTACCAGAGCCGCTTCAAGTTCATGCTGGTCGACGAGTACCAGGACACCAACACCGTCCAGTACATGTGGCTGCGGCTGCTGGCGCAGCCGCGCACCAAGGAGGCTCGCCACAACGTCTGCTGCGTCGGCGACGACGACCAGTCGATCTACGGCTGGCGCGGCGCCGAGGTCGACAACATCCTGCGCTTCGAGAAGGATTTTCCCGGCGCCACGGTGATCCGGCTCGAGCGCAACTATCGCTCCACCGGGCACATCCTCGCCACCGCCGCCGGGCTCATCGCCAGGAACGAGGACCGGCTCGGCAAGACGCTGTTCACCGACGGCGAGGACGGCACCAGGCCGACCGTCACCGGCATCTGGGACAGCGAGGAGGAAGCGCGCACGATCGGCGAGGAGATCGAGCATCTGCAGCACAAGGGCCACTCGCTGGAGGAGATCGCCATCCTCTGCCGCGCCTCGTTCCAGATGCGCGAGTTCGAGGAGCGTTTCATCACGCTCGGCCTGCCCTATCGCGTCATCGGCGGCCCGCGCTTCTACGAGCGCATGGAAATCCGCGACGCGCTGGCCTACCTGCGCTGCGTGGCGCAGCCGGCCGACGACCTCGCTTTCGAGCGCATCGTCAACACGCCCAAGCGCGGGCTGGGCGATGCCACCATTCAGCTGCTGCACGACCACGCCCGCAGCCAGCGCATCCCGCTGATGGCCTCGGCGCGCATGCTGAGCGAGACCGAGGAGCTGAAGCCCAGGCAGCGCCAGGTGCTGCACGCGCTCACCGAGGATTTCCTGCGCTGGGCCTTGCTGATCGACTCCAAGCCGCATTCCGAGCTGGCCGAGCAGATCCTCGAGGAGAGCGGTTACACCCAGATGTGGCAGAAGGACCGTACCGCCGAGGCGGCCGGACGTCTTGAGAACCTCAAGGAGCTGGTGCGCTCGATGGAGGAGTTTCCCGACCTCGGCGCCTTTCTCGAGCACATCAGCCTTGTCATGGACGCCTCCGACGCGGCTGGCGGCGAGAAGGTCAGCGTCATGACGCTGCACGCCGCCAAGGGGTTGGAGTTCGAGACCGTGTTCCTGCCGGGCTGGGAGGAAGGCCTGTTCCCGCACCAGCGCTCGCTCGACGAGTCCGGCCGCGCCGGGCTGGAGGAGGAGCGCCGCCTCGCCTATGTCGGCGTCACGCGCGCCAAGCGTCGCGCCAAGATCTACTTCGCCACCAATCGCCGCATTCACGGCCTGTGGCAGACCACGATCCCCTCGCGCTTCCTCGACGAACTGCCCGACGCCCACGTCGAGGTCATCGAGGCGGCCAACGGCAACGCCTATGGCGGCTACGCGCAATCGCGCTTCTCCAACATGGACCAGTTCGCCTCGCCCTACGCCAGCCCCGGCTGGCAGCGCGCGCAGAAGCGGGCCGAGCCGGCGCGCTCGGGGAGCGGCTCCGGCGCAGGGCGCTTCGCCGAGGCTTCGGCGCGCCGCGGCCCGTTGCAGATCGAGGGCGAGCTGGTGGCGAAGTCGAGCGTCACCTCCGGCATGAGCAAGGGCCAGCGCGTGTTCCACCAGAAGTTCGGGCCGGGCTCGGTGGCGGCGGTGGACGGCAACAAGCTGACGGTCGATTTCGACAAGGCCGGCCGCAAGATGGTGCTCGAGAGCTTCCTGCAGGTGACGTCGTGATGGCGGGCAGGGCCAAGTCGCACCACGGCCTGGAGCGGGCGGTGGCGAAATACGAGGCCAAGCTCGCCAAGGCGGCGAACCCGACGCAGCGCCAGTACGCCTCCAACATGCTGCGCATGGCTCGCGCGGCGCTGGCCGAGGCGCAGGCGGGCGACCCGATGGTCGAGTTGGCCGGCGACGACGTGGTCGAACTACGTCCGGACGAGTACGAGGCCAAGTAGCCAAGCTTGACTGTACGGTATCGCGGATTGCGATATACTGTCGCGATGACTCGCGCGTCGCTCCCCTCTGCCCTTCGCCTCTCGTGCGCAATCGAAACCTTCCCGATCGCGGGGAGCTTCGTCATCGCGCGAGGCGCCAAGACGGAGGCGCGCGTCGTGGTCGCGACGATCACCGATGGTGCCGCGACCGGCCGCGGCGAATGCGTGCCCTACGCCCGCTACGGCGAGAGCGTGGAGAGCGTGGCAGCTGCTATCGAGGGCATGCGGGTAACGCTCGAGCGCGGCCTGCTGCAGGACCTGCTTCCCGCCGGCGCCGCGCGCAACGCCCTCGACTGCGCGCTGTGGGACTTCGAGGCCAAGCGCACCGGCGTGCCGGCCTGGCGCCACGCCGGTCTCGCGCCGCCCGCGCCGGTGGTCACCGCCTACACGATCTCGGTCGGCACGCCGGAGATCATGGGCGCGGCGGCCGCACGCGCCGCGGCGCGGCCGCTGCTCAAGGTGAAGCTCGGCGGGAAAGGCGACCGCGCGCGGATCGCCGCCGTGCGGAGCGCCGCACCCGAGGCCACGCTGATCGTCGACGCCAACGAGAGCTGGGCCGAGGCGGACCTTGCGGCGATGATCGCATGCTGCGCCCAGCACGGCGTGGCGCTGATCGAGCAGCCGCTGCCCGTCGGCGCCGATGCTGCCCTGGCCGACGTCGCGCACCTGGTGCCGATCTGCGCCGACGAAAGCGTGCACGACCGCCACGACCTTGCCGCGTTGCGCGGTCGCTACGACGCCGTCAACATCAAGCTGGACAAGACCGGCGGCCTGACCGAGGCGCTGGCCATGATCGATGTCGCGGCGGCAGCAGACTTCATGGTGATGATCGGCTGCATGGTCGGCACCTCGCTAGCCATGGCCCCGGCGATGCTGCTGGCTGGGCGCGCCCGCTTCGTCGACCTCGACGGCCCGCTGCTGCTGGCGCAGGACCGTCCGGGCGGGTTGGTGTACGAGGGCTCGACCGTGTGGCCGCCGGCGTCTGGACTGTGGGGGTGAGACCGGCTACCGCGGCGGGCAGACGAGGAGGGTTAGGAACGCTTTCTTGTCAAGCTCCGAGGCTGTCCGGAACAAGTCGATCGCCGTTCGCGCCGAACGAACGACGATCTTGACCTGAGCCGCCGTAAATCTCGGCCAGGATCGTAGTCCGCTTGATGTCGCAGTTGCTGAAGCTCACCAACCGTGCTGGCGAAGCGCACAAAGTCGATTCCGAACGTCCCCTGCGAGACTAGGAGGCATATATCGCCTATAGTTGCTTCTTCTGGAGATCGCCTCACAGAGCTCTCAGTGTTCTATGGTCGACGGAACGGTAGACCAGCCGGTATGGACCACTCGCTTGATGTAAAACACCTATCGAGAGTGTCTGCAGCCGCCGTCGTAAGGAAGTGGACAAAGCGTGATAGGTGAGGAGATCGCACGTCTTAGGTCCGTCTGTCGGATCGCTCCGCCGACGGGACGAGCCACCAGAGCGTCGGCCTGGTCAAGAAGATCAGGATTGAGAGCTGCCATCCAAGGCCAGTTCGTCTCCCGTCACGAAGCGAATGATCGGAATCGATCAACGCCAGCGGCCAAAAGCGCCTGCTGAGTGCCGCTACGATCGTGACAGCTTCCGATCCACTTAGATCATCATCGCTCAAGATGATCGTCACGGCGAAAGCATCGCTTCCTTCCGAGTCGATCCCCGGTTCGACAAAGAAACGTCGTACCGTGTCGTAGCCGCCTTCAGCGCCGGATGCTTTCTCGACGATAAGCGCCGCGTCCTTCATGGAACAATCTTACCATCAGGCACAATGCTTTCGGAGGCGGCGCACCTGACGATCGAACTGGCGCCATCAACAGCCACCGAGCCCTCCGTTGGCCTCTTGTCATCGCAGCGCAACACGTTTCTGCTCTAGCATTCTCCTGGATCCTCACCCAGAGGCAGGTCCCGCGTGAATGAAGAACCGGACGCCATCCACTACCGCACGCTCTTCGTGTCGGACCTCCACCTCGGAAAGCGCGGCTGCCAGGCGGACCTTTTCCTCGATTTCCTGCGCTACCACGACGCCGACACGATCTACCTCGTGGGCGACATCATCGACGGCTGGGCGCTGAAGGGCGGCTGGTTCTGGCCGCAATCGCACAACGACGTCATCCAGAAGCTGCTGCGCAAGGTGCGCAAGGGTACGCGCATGATCTTCGTGCCCGGCAACCACGACGAGTTCGCCCGCGCCTATCTCGGCATGAACTTCGGCGGAGTCGAGGTGATGGACTGCGCCGTGCACGAGATGGCGACCGGCAAGCGCTTTCTCATCATCCACGGCGACCAGTTCGACATCGTCGTCACCCACAGCCGTTGGCTCGCCCTGCTCGGCGACTGGGCCTACGAGGTCGCACTGTTCTCCAATCGCTGGTTCAACAAGGCGCGGCGCGCGCTCGGCTTCCCGTATTGGTCGTTCTCCGCCTGGGCCAAGCTCAAGGTGAAGGACGCGGTGAATTTCATCGGTTCGTTCGAGAAGACGCTGATCGAGGAAGCGCGCAAGCGCGACTGCGCGGGCGTGGTCTGCGGCCACATCCACCACGCCGTGATCCGCGACGTGGACGGCATCACCTACGTCAACACCGGCGATTTCGTCGAGTCCTGCACCGCTGTGGCCGAGCACGCCGACGGGCGGCTCGAGATCATCAACTGGCAGCTCAGCGGCGCCGACCAGAAGCTCACCGCCGTCGCTTCCTCGATGAAGACGCCCTCGCGCACCCCGGCGGAAGCCGCGGCCTGATGCGGATCCTGATCGCGACCGACGCCTTCCGACCCCAGGTCAACGGCGTCGTGCGATCGCTCGAGCAGCTGGCGGAGGCGGCGCAAGGGTTCGGCGTCACCGTCGAGTTCCTCAGCCCGCAAGGCTTTCCCACGATCCCGCTGCCGACCTACACCGAGATCCGGCTGGCGCTGACCGGTTTTCGCGGCGTCGCCGATCGCATCGCGGCGCTGGAAAAGCCCGCCGACTTCGACCACATCCACGTCGCCACCGAGGGTCCGATCGGCTACGCTGGGCGCCGCTACTGCCTGCGCCGGGGGCGGGCCTTCACGACCAGCTACCACACGCGCTTTCCCGAATATATTTCGGCACGTTCGCCGGTGCCGGAAGCCTTGACCTACGAGCTGCTGCGGCGTTTCCACAGCGCCGCCGACGGCACCATGGTGGCGACGCCGACCCTCATGCGCGAACTCGGCGCGCGCGGCTTCCCGCGGCTGATGCGCTGGTCCCGCGGCGTCGATTGCGGCCGCTTCCATCCCGGCAAACGGTCGGACTTGCGCCTGCCGCGCCCGGTCTTCCTGTACGCCGGCCGCTTGGCACCGGAGAAGAACCTCGACGCCTTCCTCTCCCTCGACCTGCCCGGCTCGAAGGTCGTGGTCGGCGACGGCCCTTCGGCCGCGAGCCTGCGGCGCAGCTACCCCGCGGCGCATTTCCTCGGCCTGCGCAAGGGCGAGGACCTGGCACGCACCTACGCCTCGGCCGACGTCTTCGTCTTTCCCAGCCGAACCGACACGTTCGGCATGGTGCTGCTCGAGGCGATGGCGAGCGGCCTGCCCGTGGCGGCACTGCCGGTGCCGGGGCCCCTCGACGTCGTGGGCGACAGCGGCGCGGGCGTCCTCGACCGCGATCTTCGCGCCGCCTGCCTCGCCGCACTCGAAATCCCGCGGGAGCTGGCGCGGGCGCATGCCGAGACCTTCACCTGGGCGGCGGCGACGCAGCAGTTCCTGGACAACGTCGCGGCGGCCAAGGCCGGGCACGCCGCGCGCGCCGGCGGCGACACGTCAGGAAAACAAGCTCAGCTTCTTCGCGAGCGCCAGGCCGTCGAGCGCTGACAGCGCGGCGAGCCGGGGGTCGTCGGAGGCGCGTCCGGCGCCCGCGGGGCGCGCCAGGGCAGCCGGCAGGTCGGCGCGCGGCATCCGGGCCGGCGGCAAGGCGGAGGTGGAAGCAGCGGGCGCAGGAGTGGCAGGCGCCGGCGGAGCCTCCACCCGAAGCGTCTCCGGACGCGGCGGTACCGCGCCTCGCCCCGGTCCTCGCATCATGCCGGCTACCGCGCGCGCCTGATGATCGAGGGCATCGGAGAAGCGGCCCTCGACCCCCGCCTCGCGCATCTCGGAGGAGACGATCTCGAGCTGCGCCGCAATCTCCTTGACGCGCTGCATGAGCAGCCTGATCGAGGGATCGGCCGGCGGCAGCGCCGGTTGTCCCGCCGACACCACGCCCTCGATCCGCGCCATGGCATCGAGGATCTGGCGCAGCTCCACCGTGCGATTGCGGCGGGCGAATTCGCCGAGGAACCAGCGCCCGCGCACCGTCTCGGTGACCGCCGCCTCGATGGTCTCGTAGTCGGCCTCGCTCATGCCTTGCGGCGGCGGCAACGGCGGCATGGTTCTCGATCTTTGTTCGAATCAGAGACAAAAGAATTGAGCACGTCGACAGGTTCGGCAAGCCGAATTCCGACCTTTGTTCCCTTGCTCCGGACGGCGCCCGCGTGGCAAGGGCGGCGACCCGGCACAAAGCCGAAGACGACCGTCAGGGAAGGAAACGCCATGTCGACCGATATCGAAATCGCGCGCGCGGCGACGTCCGAGCCGATCGCCAAGGTCGCCGAGCGCCTCGACATCCCCGCCGACGCGCTCATTCCCTACGGCCGCGGCATCGCCAAGATCGACAACTCATTCGTCGAGGCCGCCGGCAAGCGCGGGACGAAGGGCAAGCTGATCCTCGTCACCGCCATCAACCCGACGGCGGCGGGCGAGGGCAAGACGACGACCACCGTCGGCCTCGCCGACGCCCTGCGCCAGATCGGCAAGAAATCGGCGGTGGCCATGCGCGAGCCTTCGCTCGGACCCTGCTTCGGCGTCAAGGGCGGCGCCGCCGGCGGCGGCTATTCCCAAGTGATCCCTATGGAGCAGATCAACCTGCACTTTACCGGCGACTTCCACGCCATCACCGCGGCCAACAACCTGCTCGCGGCGCTGATCGACAACCACATCTATCACGGCAACAAGCTCGGCCTCGACGCTCGCCGCATCTCCTGGGCGCGTGCGGTCGACATGAACGACCGCTCGCTGCGCGACATCGTCATCGCGCTGGGCGGCCCGGCCAACGGCTTCCCGCGCCAGACCAAGTTCGACATCTCGGTGGCCTCCGAGATCATGGCGGTGTTCTGCCTGGCGAGAGACATCAAGGATCTTCAGGAGCGGCTGGCGAAGATGATCGTCGGCCTGACCTCCGAGAGGAAGCCGGTGACCGCCGCAGACCTGCAATCCGTCGGTTCGATGACCGTGCTGCTGCAGGACGCGCTGATGCCCAACCTGGTGCAGACACTGGAGGGCACGCCGGCCTTCATCCACGGCGGCCCGTTCGCCAACATCGCGCACGGCTGCAACTCGGTCATCGCGACGAACCTCGCCCTTGACCTTGCCGACTACGTGGTGACCGAAGCCGGCTTCGGCGCCGACCTCGGCGCGGAAAAGTTCTTCGACATTAAGTGCCGCCAGGCCGGGCTGCACCCGGAGGCGGCGGTCATCGTCGCCACGGTGCGCGCGCTGAAGATGCACGGCGGCGTCGACAGAAAGGATCTCGGCAGGGAGAACCTGGAGGCGCTCAAGAAAGGCATGGCCAACCTCGGTCGCCATATCGAGAACGTGAAGAAGTTCGGCGTGCCGCCGATCGTGGCGATCAACGCCTTCACGAGCGACACCGACGCCGAGTTCGAGCTCATCAAGAAGAGCTGCGCCGAGGAGTTCGGCTGCGAGGCGGTGCTGTGCAAGCATTGGGCGGATGGCGGCAAGGGCGCGATGGAGCTCGCCGAAAAGGTCGTCGCCATCACCGACAAGGGCGAGAGCGCCTACAAGCCGCTCTACGAGCTTGACATGAAGATCGCCGACAAGATGCGGAAGGTCGCGACCGAGATCTACCGCGCCAAGGACATCTCGATCGAGGCCAAGGCCCGCACCGCGATCAAGGGCTTCGAGGACCTCGGCTACGGCAACCTGCCGATCTGCGTGGCCAAGACGCAATATTCGTTCTCGGCCGACGCCAAGGCCCTCGGCGCGCCGACCGATCACATCCTGCCGATCGTCGACGCCCGCCTCTCCGCCGGCGCCGGCTTCGTCGTGCTGACCTGCGGCGACATCATGACCCTGCCCGGGCTGCCGGCCGAGCCGTCCGCCCACAAGATCGGCCTCGACGCCAACGGCATGATCGACGGGCTGTTCTAGCCGCCTCGATGCGGGCGTGCCCTTGCGGCTCCTGAACCTTGGCAAGCCGATACGGCCTGCAGATCCGCGCGGCCACCGCGGCGGACGCCGAAGGGCTCGCCGCATTGATGAGCGCCGTCGGCGTCGCGGTGACAGCGGCAGCGGTGACGGAGCGGCTCGCGGCCCTACGAGACCACGGATGCGGCAGCGTCCTGCTCGCCGTGGAATGGGGGCCGCCGAGCGGCGTGCTCGGGTTCCACTGGTATCCGACGCTCGGCGCCGACATGCCGCTCGCGCAGATCGATTGGCTCGCTGTCGCGCCCGAGGAACGCCGTCGCGGCATCGCACGCACGCTGCTCAAATCGGCGTCGCAGGCAGCGCGTCTGGCCGGCTGCGGATCATGTTCGCTCACCCTGCCGTCGGATGGCGATGGCACGTTGCGGGCGTTCTGCAGCGCCTCCGGCTTCGAACAGGCCGGGACCAGCTTCACCCGCTCCCTGCGCAAGGCGAAAAGCGCCTGAATCCTTTCTCAACGGCCCGCAAGGCGGGAAGCCGAGGCATGCCATACGCGGCGAGGACCGCGCGACGTCGCCGGTCAGGGGCTGCTCATCTCCAGCCTGTCGCTGTCCTGCGCGCCGCTCGTGGAGTGAACGAAAGCCATGACCAAGGCGACCGAGAACAGCAGCGCCATGGCTGCCGTCACGACGATCGACATGGTCTCACTCTTCGGCGCGGCCTCCCAGCGTCCATCGACGTAGATCATGGGCTTGGTCGTCATGGCTCTCTCCGCTAACGAGTTGCTCCGGCGCCTTGCGGCCGGAGTACACTCTGCCGTTCGACGGAAGCTGCCAATGCGACTCTAGTTTTACGTCCGCGCGCGGCTGGAGGATCGCCCGGCGCCTCATTCGCCCTTGTCGAAGTCCTTCGGGTCGAAGCTGCGATGGGTCGAGCAGAACTCGCAGGTGACGCCGATCTTGCCGTCCTCTCCGATCATGTCGGCGCGTTCCTGCGGCGTGAAGCTGCGCAGCATCGAGTCGATGCGCTCGCGCGAGCAGCGGCAGGCGTCGTGCACCGCGGTCGGCTCGAACACCTTGACGCCGCGCTCGTGGAACAGGCGATAGAGCAGCCGCTCGGAAGAGAGCGTGGGATCGACGAGCTCGTGGTCCTCGATGGTCTCGGCGAGCGCCACCGCCTCGGTCCAGGCATCGTCGAGGTCGACGTCGGGCGCCTTGTAGTCGGCCGGCGCGTCGCCGGGGTCGAGGTCGGCCTGCCGCCGGCGCTCGGGCGAGTCCGGCAAAAACTGCACCATCAGGCCGCCGGCGCGCCAGGCCGCTCCCTCGCCGGTCACGTTCTCGGCGACGGCGAGCCGCACCAGCGTCGGGATCTGCTCGGACTGGCGGAAGTACTGGTGGGCCGCCACCTCGAGGCCCTGGCCCTCGAGGGCGACGACGCCCTGGTAGCGCGAGGTCTCGCCGCCGCGCTCGATGGTGAAAGCGAGGTGGCCGTGGCCGAGCAGGTCGTCGCCGGCCGGCTGCGCGGCAGCGAGCTTGTCGGCGTTGAAGCGGGCGAAGGCGCGCAGACGGTCCGGCGCATCAAAATCGACGACGAGCATGTCGATCGAGCCGTTGCTCTTGGTTTGCAGCTGGAAGCGGCCCTCCATGCGCAGGGCCGAGCCCAGCAGCACGGTCAGCGCCGCCGCCTCGCCGACGAGGCGCGCCACCGGCGGCGGATACTTGTGCTGCGCGAGGATGTGGTCGACCGCCGGCCCGAGCCGCACGACGCGGCCACGCACGTCCAGAGGCTCGACGGCAAAGGGCAGCACGAGGTCGTCGTGCCCGAGATCGGACACGGGGCGGCTCATGTCGATGTCGATCGGTGTGTGTCCTTCCGCCATTAGCCAGGCCGATGCTCGTCGTTCCAAGGCGAAATCACGCCGGGCATCCCTTCTCCCCTTGCGGGAGAAGGGAGCGCGAAGCGCCGGATGAGGGTTCGCTCGATCCTGGGGACATGGTGGCTGCAAGAGGGCACGGCGAGATTTGCCAACGCCTCATTAACCCTTCGGGCCCCTTCTCCCGCAAGGGGAGAAGGCCCCCCCCAACCATTCCGTGGATCGCCATCAGTCCATCGCCCCCAGGCACCAGGACAGGATGCCCTTCTGCGCGTGAAGCCGGTTCTCGGCCTCGTCGAACACTACCGATTGCTGGCCGTCGATCACCTCGTCGGTGACCTCCTCGCCGCGATGCGCCGGCAGGCAGTGCATGAACAGGGCGTCGGGCGCGGCCCTCGCCATCAGCCGTCCATTGACCTGGAACGGCTGCAGCATCTGGTGCCGCGACGTCTTCTCCTCGTCGCCCATCGACAGCCAGCAGTCGGTGACGACGCAATCGGCGCCCGCGACCGCGGCCAAAGGGTCGTCGGTGAACTGGACGTCGGCGGCCAACGCCTTGGCCCACTCGACGACCTGCGACGGAAGCCCGAGGCCCTTCGGCGTCGCGATCTTGAGGGTGAACTCGAAACGCTGCGCCGCCTGCACCCAAGAGGCCAGCACGTTGTTGCCATCGCCGCACCAGGCCACGATGCGCCCGGAAATCGGCCCGCGCCGCTCCTCGAAGGTCAGCAGGTCGGCCATGATCTGGCAGGGGTGCGAACGCTTGGTGAGGCCGTTGACGATCGGCACGGTGGCGTGGCGCGCCAGCTCGGCCATCGCGGAATGATCAAGGATGCGGATGACGATAGCATCGACGAATCGTGACAGCACCCGCGCCGTATCGGCGATGCTCTCGCCACGGCCGAGCTGCATCTCCTTGCCGGTCAGCATGAGGGTGTCGCCGCCGAGCTGGCGCATGCCGATGTCAAAGGAGACGCGGGTGCGCGTCGAGGGCTTGTCGAAGATCATCGCCAGCGTCTTGCCGGCGAGCGGCTTGTCGCGCGAGGGCACGCCGCGCCGCCAGCGGCCCTTCAGCGCCGCCGCGTGATCGAGGATGCGCCGCAGTTCGGGCGCGGCGATCTCGGACAGGTCGAGGAAATGGCGGACCTCGCCGCCCTCGCCCTGCGTCTCGACGGGGACGCTCCGCGTCATTCCGCGGCCCCGCGCTGCGGCTCTTCGGCGGCGACCCGCATGGCGGTGGCCTCGAGCCGCAGCTCCGCCTCGGCGATCTCGGCCTCGCTCAGGATAAGCGGCGGCAGCAGGCGCACCACGTTGTCGGCGGCGGGGATCGTCAGCACGCGCTCCTCGCGGGCGGCGGCACAAAACTCGGCCGGCGGCACGCGCACCTCAAGGCCGAGCATCAGGCCCTCGCCGCGGACGCCGGCGATGACGCCGTTGTGGTGGCGCGCGACGATCGACTCCAGCCGGCGCCTGAGTTCGGCGCCGCGCCGGGCGACGCTGTCGAGGAAGCCGTCGGCGAGGACGACGTCGATCACGGCGTTGCCGACCGCGGTCGCCAGCGGGTTGCCGCCGTAGGTGGAGCCGTGGGTGCCGACGCCCATGCCTTTGCCAGCCTCTTTCGTCGTCAGGAACGCGCCGAGCGGGAAGCCGCCGCCTATCCCCTTGGCGATCGCCATGATGTCGGGCTCGATCCCGCTCCACTCGTAGGCAAAGAGCTTGCCGGTGCGCCCGACGCCGCATTGCACCTCGTCGGCGATGAGCAGCAGCCCGTGCGCGTCGCAGATCTCGCGCAAAGCCCGCAGGAAGGCGCGCGGCGGCACGCGGATGCCGCCCTCGCCCTGGATCGGCTCGACCATGATGGCGGCGGTGTGCGGCCCGATCGCTGCCTTCACCGCCTCGATGTCGCCCCAGGCCACGCGATCGAAGCCGGGCGCCGCGGGACCGAAGCCCTCGATGTACTTGTCGTTGCCGCCGGCGGCGATCGTCGCGTAGGTGCGGCCGTGGAAGGCGCCGGTGAAGGTGATGATGTGGAAGCACTCGGGGTGACCCGAGACCGAATGGTACTTGCGCGCCGTCTTGATCGCGCCCTCGACCGCCTCGGCGCCGGAATTGGCGAAGAACACGTAGTCGGCGAAGGAGGCCGCGCAGAGCCGTTCGGCCAGGCGCTCCGCCTGCGGGATGTGGAACAGGTTCGAGGTGTGCCAGAGCTTGCCGGCCTGCTCGGTCAGCGCTGCGACGAGGTGCGGGTGCGAGTAACCGAGCGAGGCCACCGCGATGCCGCCGCCGAGGTCGAGGTAGCGCTCGCCGTCGGTCGTCTCGAGCCAGCAGCCCTCGCCCTTGGCGAAGGCCAGCGGATAGCGCGCGTAGGTCGGCAGCAAAGAGGAGGTCAAAGGTCCCGCTCCTGTCTCGTCCAAGGCCAGATGCAAGCAAGGCCACGAATGCAAAGTGCCGCCCGAATGGGGCGGCACGGTAGCCATGAGGCGAAGCCGGTGAAGACATTATGGTTTCCGCTGCGCGCGGTCAATCAGCGCTACCGAAGCGCTTCCAGCACACCGCAACTTTACGGGCGCAACCTGATCAGAAGCGCTGTTCGCTCCATCCGGCGACGTCGTGGCCACCAAAGACCATGCGGCGGATGAAGGGCTGCACCAGCGATCCACTGAAACCCAATGCTGGCGCGCTGGCTTCGTCCAGACGCTTCATCACGTCGCCGCTCAACCGAAGCTCCGTCGCGGCGATGTTGCTCTCCAATTGCCTCACCTTGCTGGCGCCGATCAATGTCGATGCGACCCCTGCGCGCGCGAGGGTCCAGGCGAGCGCGACCTGCGCCATCGGCCGATCAAGCTCCGCAGCGACGGCCATCAGCGCATCGAGGATGTCCCAATTGCGATCGACGAACTTGCTGTTGCCGAACGGGTTCGCGCCGCTCAGACGGCCTTTGTCGGCGGTGTTCCCGCGCCGGTACTTGCCGGAGAGAAAGCCTCCTGCGAGAGGGCTCCACGGCATGACGCCCATGCCGCCCTCCCGTGCTGCCGGGAAGTGCTCGCTCTCGACGTCGCGCGCGACGAGCGAGTATTCGAGTTGCATGGCGATCGGGCCCGGCACGCGCCGCTCGGCCGCGATCGTCGCGGCCTTCATCGCCAGCCAAGCGGGCATGTCCGACAAGCCGTAATAGCGGATCTTGCCCGCGCGCACGAGATCGCCGAGCGTCTGGACGATCTCCTCGATCGGCGTGACACCATCCCAGATATGCATCCAGTAGAGGTCGACATAGTCGGTGCCCAACCTCTTCAAGGAGGCGTCGAGCGCCCGATGGATGTTTTTGGCCCCGGCCCCGCCCGCGTTGGGATTGCCGCCGCCGGCCTGGGTCGCGGTCAACGGGCTGGCCGAACCGTTGAACGCGAACTTGGTGGCAAGAACGATGTCGTCGCGCGCGCCGCTGTCGGCGATGAACCGGCCGACCATCTTCTCGCTTTCCCCACCAGAATAGATGTCGGCGGTGTCGATGAAGTTACCCCCGGCCGCGCGATAGGCATCGAAGATCGCTCGCGACGTCGCCTCGTCCGCGCCCCACTCGCCGGGTCCGAAGGTCATCGTTCCCAGCGCGAGCGGACTCACGACCAAGCCGGAGCGGCCGAGCGTACGAAAATCGCAAAGTGACATAGCTCGGTACTTCCATAGCGTTCGGTACGAAACCTATGCTATGCTCATCGCGCAGTCGTCAACCCATTTCGTAGCGTTCACTATGGTTTCTACGAACCTTGATCCTGGACGGCGCCGCAAGACGGGCCGGCCGCTGTCCTTCGACCGCAAAGCCGCGCTCGAACAAGCGATGCTGACATTCTGGCGCCATGGCTACGAAACGACATCGATCGTCGATCTTACGACCGCGATGGGGATCACGGCGCCCAGCTTGTACACCGCGTTCGGCGACAAGAAGCGATTGTTCCTCGAAGCCGTGCAGCGCTACGCCGGAGAACCCGAGGCGATGGCGCGCGCGATCGATGGCGCGTCAACGGCGTACGATGCAGCCCACGCTCTGCTGACCGGCGCTGCCACCGCCTATACCGGCGACGCGACACCCAAGGGCTGCCTGCTCGCCAGCGCGACGGCCAGCGGGTCTTCCGCATCGGCCGATGTCCAGGGCGCGGTCGCCGACATCCGCAGATCAATCGACGGACGACTTCGCGCACGGATCGAGCGCGACATCGCGGCGGGCGTGCTGCCGCCGGACACGCATGCCGCCGACCTGGCCGGGCTCGTCATGACTGTGTCGCTGGGGATGTCGGCGGTGGCACGCGACGGCGCTTCTCGTGCATCCTTGATGGCCATCGTAGCGCTTGCCCTGCAAGCATGGCCGCAAAGGTGAGGCCGTGCGCCTTTCGGTCGGAGACGCCGCGGGATCATGACATCGTCCGCGAAAGGCCGCTTCGGGGCAGTCGCCGTTGTTCAACGCGACCAGACGGCGAGCCCGATCGCGACGAACACAAGCGCGCAAACGAAGTAGCTGACAAGCTGCTGCGGTGCGAGACCAAACGGACGACCCGCTTTGGCGGCGAACTCGGGATCGGTCCAGTCCGTGCCTGGAAACACCGGCGCGAGGGCCATCGCAACGAAGTAGGTCGCCGCAATCGCTGCCGCGAGTAGAAACAGAGGCAGCGTCAGAGGTCGCGCGCCAAGAAGCACGATCAGCGACAGCGATCCCCCGAAAATTCCCATGAGCATCGTTTGCCCATTGTGGAACTTGGCATGGGGCGGCCATTTCGGATTCCAGAGATGCTGTCTCGCCGTTGCAGGCACGATCGCATCCGCGACGAGCCCACCGAAGTTGAAGATCGCCACGACGGCGACGAGCCATTTTGCGACTTCCATAGGACACACCTTTCCCGTGATTGGAAAAGGACGTGCCGGAAGCCGATCCGCGAAAGCGGGCGACTCGTACGAGCGTAAATGCCACCCGGACTACCGACCGGGCTGTGACTTTTACACGTCCAATTCGTGGATCGCACACCAGCTTCGACCGCGTCAAGCTCGACTTCGTATGCCGAGTTGTCCGGCTTGATCGAGGCGCGAGAGCCCTCCGCTTCGAAGAGGGCAGCATCCCGCAGGGCGGCTCGGCGGATCGCGAGGAGACCACGCGTAGAAAGCCTGACAGGTGGGAACAAGCAGGCGGGGTCTCCTCAGCGAGGCGCGCCGGAGTAGTCCATCTGCCTGAGATCGGAGATCAAACCCGGACCTGTCGGGTGCCATCCGAGGCGTGCCTGCGTCAGCGCGCTTGAAGCGAGCATGTCCAACCCGACAAATCCCGCAAGCCAACCGAAATGCGCGTTTGCCTCCTCGGGTGACAAGGCCACCACCGGCACCATCAGGCCGTGGCCGATCGCCTCGGCGATGTCGCGGGTCGAGACGCCTTCCTCGGCGACCGCGTGGTAGCGTGCGCCTGCCTGCCGCTTCTCCAAAGCAAGCCGGTAGAGGCGAGCGACATCCGAAACGTGCGCCGCAGGCCAGCGGTTGCGCCCGTCGCCGACGTAGGCCGAGATGCCCTTCTCGCGGGCGATCTCGATGAGCGGAGTGATCAGGCCCTGCTTGACCGGGTCGTGCACCTGGGGAAGTCGGACCACCACCACGTCGACGCCCGCGGTCGCCAGCGCGGCTCCCGCCATTTCAGAGGCCACGCGGGGGTTTGGATGCGCCGTGTCGAACATGTCCTCGGACGCAGGCTGCCCATGACCGGCGCTTCCCATCCCTACGCCGGACGTGATGAGAAGCGGGCGCTCCGAGCCGGCGAGCGCGGCCCCAAGTGCCTCGATGACGCGCCGATCCTTGTCGCAGTTCGCGATAAAGTTCGAGAAATCGTGGTCGAACGCCGTATGGATCACCCCGTCGCAAGCGGCAGCTCCGCTGCGCAGGCTTTCCAGATCCTCGATGTCGCCTCGATGCGCTTCTGCCCCGGCTCGCGCAAGCGCCTCGGCGCCTGCATCGGAGCGAGTCAACCCAAGGACCTGATGTCCGGCGCCCAACAGTTCCGGAACGATCTTCGACCCGATGAACCCGGTGGCGCCGGTGAGGAATACACGCATGGTTTGATCTCCGCAGTTGCTTGCGCGCTGCTCTGCCCCTATCCTAGATCCTGGTAAAGTAGTGATCTTATCATAGTAGCGCGACTAACAGGATTGGAATGCCCGTTCTCTCGGACAACCTGCTTGGGACCTACCTGCGAGACCGCCGCCATCGGCTCGATCCGGCCGCCTTCGGCCTTACCAGTTCGCGCCGACGCACACCGGGATTGCGACGGGAGGAGGTGGCTCAGCGCGCCAACATCAGCCCCACATGGTACACGTGGCTGGAGCAAGGGCGCGGCGGTGCGCCATCGGCGGACGTGCTGAACCGGATAGCCGGTGGTCTGATGCTGACCGAGCCCGAGCGCGAGCATCTCTTCATGCTGGCTCTCGGGCGCCCACCGGAGGTTCGCTATAAGCCCGTCGAGGGGATCACACCGCGTCTCCAGCGCCTGCTCGACTCGTTGGAAGCCAGTCCGGCCCTGATCAAGACGGCGACCTGGGATGTCATTGCCTGGAACCGAGCCGCCGCCGTGGTGCTGACCGACTACGGCACGCTGCCGCCGGGCGAGCGCAACATCTTACGTCGCATCTTCGGCGATCCGCGCGTGCGCAACGCCCAGCATGACTGGAAGAGTTTGGCCCGTTTCATGGTCGGGGCGTTCCGGGCTGATGCCGCGCGGGCTGGTGCCGTGTCCGAGGTGAGCCAGCTTGTGGACGAATTGTGCCGGACGAACGCGGAGTTCGCAGCGCTATGGCGAGAGAACGATGTCTACGGGCACGGAGAAGGGGTCAAGCGTCTGCGCCACCCAGTCCTTGGCGCCCTCGAACTGGAATATTCCGCCTTTGCCGTCGATGGTCGGCCTGACCTCGGCATGATCGTCTACAATCCGACGACGCGGGCAGTCGCGGATCAGATACGCGTACTCGCTAGCGAGCATCAGGAAGAAGCGCGGCGGTGAACGTCGGCTTTCGAGTTCTGTCGGAAGCCGAACGGCAGGACCGGGGTGGAGAGCGGAAGGGCAGCTTACAAAGCGTCAACTTCAAGAAGCGGACGCCTCCACCTTCGGCGCTTCGATCATCGAGCGTATGCGAGCGGTCATTGCATCGATCGCAAAAGGTTTGGTCAGCACGGCCATGCCGGGTGCGAGATGCCCGTTGCTGAGCACGGCGTTTTCCGCGTAGCCGGTGATGAACAGCACCTTGAGGTCGGGTCGCTTCACACGACCGGCGTCCGCAATCTGCCGCCCATTCATACCGCCGGGCAAACCCACATCCGTCACCAGAAGGTTGATCGGTACTTCAGATTGCAGGATTTTCAGCCCCGCCGCGCTGTCGCCCGCCTCGATCGCGAAACAACCGAGGTCTTCCAAGATGTCGCTGACAAGCATCCGCACTGTCGGCTCGTCGTCCACGATCAGCACCGTAGCACTTCGCTCCGCTCGTGGGCGGGCGTCAAGCTTGGCGGCGACGATCTCGTCGCCTACCTCGCCATAGTGGCGCGGCAGGTAGATGCAGACGGTCGAGCCCTCTCCCACCTCGGAGTAGATGCGCACCTGTCCGCCCGATTGCTGGGCGAACCCGTAGATCATCGACAGTCCGAGCCCCGTTCCTTCGCCGATCGGCTTGGTCGTGAAGAACGGCTCGAACACTCGGGCGATGACCTCCGAGCTCATGCCCGTGCCGGTGTCTGTCACGCACAGCGAGAGGTACTGTCCTTCGGGTATGTCGAGCCCGCTGGACCCGTGCGCGTCGATCCACTTGTTGTGGGTTTCGACCGTAATGCGGCCTCCATCCGGCATCGCATCACGCGCATTGATGCACAGGTTCAGCAGCGCATTCTCAAGCTGAGAGGGATCGACCAACGCGGGCCAGAGACCGGAGGCGCCGACGACTTCAACAGGGATGCCCGGTCCGACCGTGCGCTGGATCAGCTCCTGCATGCCGGTGACAAGCTGGTCCACGTTGGTCGGCTTCGGGTCGAGCGTCTGACGGCGAGAAAAGGCGAGCAGGCGATGGGTCAGCGCTGCGGCGCGCCGCGCGGCGCCCTGTGCCGCTGCCATGCAACGATCTACATCGTTGAACCGTCCCTGCTGCACACGGAGCTGTATCAGCTCCAACGAGCCCGAGATGCCCGCCAGCAGGTTGTTGAAGTCGTGAGCGAGCCCACCGGTGAGCTGCCCGACCGCCTCCATCTTCTGCGACTGGCGAAGCAGCTCTTCCACGCGATGTCGCTCGGTGACATCGTTGCCGCAGAAGAGGACGAGGCCGCCACCGTGGCTCGATCGCTCCACGAGGGCGACGCGGCCTTCGACGATGACCTTCTGTCCATCTTGGTATTCGCGTTCAGCGAGATACCTCTGGGGCTTACGAGTATCGAGGCAGAGCTGCGCATAAAGAGTGATATCATCGGCGGCGTCGAAAGGCACGACGGCGTTGACCGGGCGGCCGACAAGATCAGCACTCTTGAGGCCCATCACGCGCTCGCATGCCGGGTTCATGTTCTCGAAGTACGCAGTGCCATCAGCTCCGACCCGTATGAGGAAAAGGTAGTCGTTAGAAAAATCGAAGTAAGCTGCCGCCCGTGCTTGGCTCTGACGCAGCGTCTCAGCCTGTTCACGAGCCGACGTTATGTCGCGCCCGCTGCCGTAAACACAGTCTGTTTCGAACGAGGCGGTCCAAGCGAACCATCGGTAGTTTCCGTCCTGATGACGCAATCGACACTCGAACGGATCAGTGATCGGCTGCTCGAACAGCCGTGCGAAAATGGCTCGAGCCTTCGGAAGATCATCCGGATGGACGAGCGTAGCGAAGTGTCTCCCGACTAGATGATCTGGCTCCCAACCGAGTATCGTCAGCCAAGCTTGATTGACAGCTTGGAACGATCCGTCGGCAAGGGTGATGCTGAGCAGGTCTTGTGACAGTTGCCACGCGCGCTCACGCGCAACGGTACTGGCATTGAGCCGCCTATGTGCGTCGATATGGAATCCGATAAGATCAGCGAACATCTTGAACATGCCGACCACTTCTGGCCGGTTCAGCGTCGCTGGTTTCGGATCGATGGCGCAGAGCGTACCGAAGAATTGCCCGTCTGGAAGAACGATCGGCGTGGAGATATAGCTCTGGAAGCCATAGAGAGCGGGCGTCGCATGCTCGCAGTAGATCGCGTCGTTGGCGACGTCTTCGATGATGACGGCCGTTCCGCTCTGACGTATTTCTCGACAGATGGTCGTCTCGACCTTCAACTCACCACCGGGTTGCAGGCCGAATTCGATGTCGTCCTTAGCCGCGCAGGTGATCCAACGGTCTTCCGTGACGCGGGCTACGGCGGCGAAGCCCATCCCCGTGCTGCGACAGACTACGTCGAGGATGGACGGGATCACCGGGATCGCCTCGATGGCGATGAGGTCGGCCTCGTATGGTGACGGTGATGGCACGCTGGAATTCCCATCACCCATGAGGGTGTTCCACCGCGCGCACCGGCGCACGGACCTTGTCCCGTTCACGTTCGATGAGAAGACGAAGACCTTCGCGAACCACCTCGCTGACGCTGCTGTAGCCGCCGGATTGAACGTGGCCGGTGACGAAGGCGTGCAGCTCCGGCGTCAACGACACGCTGACATTCTTGCGTTCAATCATGGTGAGCGCCCAGCCATGTACGACGATGTCGCACATGGTCTCATCGCGTGGAAACTTCGTCCGCTGCAAGGCCGCAGGCAATGTGCTGTAAACGTCCGACTCGGGTCGAGAGCGGCCCTTGCGGCAAGGCGAATGGTTCAGGCTTCGGAGCGCCCGAAAACCCGACTTAGAAGATGGCCGAGACCGCAATCCGCGAGGTCGAATGCCAGCCCGTCGACGTTCGAGCCTCTCGCCACCGACGTCATCTAAACCCCTCCAGCTCGTCGAGCGCGAAGGCGAAGGCGTCCGGCGCGTGGCGGGGGACGAGGCGCACGGCGGGGCCATGCTCGTCGATGCGCGTGTAGCCCTCCGGGGTCAGGCCGTCGTGGCGGTGGATCACGCGGCGGGCGGCATCGACGACCCAGTATTCGCGCACGCCGAAGTAGGCGTAGACCCGCGACTTGCGGCGAAGATCGTAATCGAGCGAGGAATCGGCGACCTCGACCACCAGCAGCACGTCCGAGCCCTCGAGTTCAACGAAGCGCTTGGTGCGGGCGAAGACGAAGAAGTCAGGCTCCAGGTAGTTGTGCGCATCGAGCCGGAAGCCAGGCTCCTGCGCGAACATGAAACCCTCTGGGCACGCCCGGCCCCAGAGATAAGTCAGAGCGATCTTGAGCGTCTCGTGCCGCGAGCCTTTGGGGCCCATCGGGACGAGGTCTCCTGCGATCAGCTCGATGCGTTCGTCGTGGCCGAGGATGCCGGCCTCCACCATCCGCTCCATGTCGGCGATGGTGAAGGCGCGAAGGCCGTTAGGTGTGACACGGATGGTCATACGACGAGATTAGCGCAGGTGCGATCGGCCGACAGATCGCGGGATGGCCTTCCTACGATCCGCTATTGCGAGCGAAGCAACCCAGGGGCCGCCCCGGCAGCGTTTCTATCTTCGGTCTCTGGGTCGCTTCGCCTACGGCTCGCAATGACGAAAACGCTTCATCTCGACGACTGCCCCGCTCAGAACACCGCGTGGTCGCCGCGCTCCACCGAGGCCTCGCCGGCCACCAGCCGCGCGTAAAACTCGAACAGCGTGTCCGTGCCCGTGGAGGGCGTGGCAGCGGCGTCGTAGCGCCCGGTTGCCGGGTCGAGCACGAGCATGGATTCCGTGGCGTAGTAGCGCCCGATACGCGCCAGCTCGGCCTTCTCCGCCAGCGCCGGCCGCAGCCGGCCGAGCGTGCCGAGCACCCGGATGATGGTGTCGAGCAAAGCCACCGGCACGCGCCGGAAGCGCGGCTTGCGGCCCAGGAGGGCGAACAGCGCCTCGCCCTGCTGCCGCGGCGTGATCGCCTCGCCGGGGCCGCCGATGGGCAGGATGCGGTTGCGCCGGGCGGGATCGTCGAGGCACTCGGCGAGATAGCCGGCGAGGTCGTCGTCGCTGATCGGCTTGCAGGCTGTGAGAGTGCCGTCGCCGAACACCAGGAACGGCTTGCCGCGTTGCACCCGCTCGACCTGCCCGGAGAGCGACTTGAAGAAGGCGGTCGGGCGCACGATGGACCAGGTCAGGTCCGAGGCGATCAGCTCGGCTTCGAAGGCCAGCTTGGCGTGCTGGAAGGCCAGCAGCGGCTTCTGCACGCAGATCGCCGAGAGGAGGACCACTTGAGTCGCTCCGGCGGCCCGGGCCGCCGCCAGCGCGCCGAGGTGTGCGGCGTGGTCGATGGCCCACGCGTCCTTGGGCGTCCCCGTCCGCGAGGCCAGGCACGACACCAGCACGTCGAAGCGCTCGCCGCGGAAGCCGTCGCGGGCGAGCGAGGCGGAGTCGGCGACCTCGCCGAAGCGCAGGCCGGCGCCTTCGAGCAGCTTGGCGCTGTCGTCCGGCGCCAGTGAGCCGCCGACGCCGGCGCGGGGGCGGACGAAGCAGACGACGTCGTGGCCGCGGGCGACGAGGGCGCGGGCGGTGGCGCGGCCGATCGTGCCGGTGGCGCCCAGCAGGAACACGCGGCGGGGATTGGGAGAGATCATGGCTTATCTACCGGGCGCGCCGGCGTCGTGAAAACCCCGTGTCGGCGAACGGCCCCGCGGATTCGAGCCTTGTCGCGGTTCGCGCCGATGGCCGATCCTGATGTCAGGGTTCGTCGACACCGTCCCGTCCTGTTGTCGACGAACCCTGACTTTGGCAGGCCCACTTGTCAGGGGACGCGACATGCCGGGGCGGCGTCTCCGAGGGGCGGGCCGGGGTGGACGCGTGGCGTCTTCTAGGTTATGTTACCTAGAATGAACGGGCGCGGCGATCAAGCCTTCGGCTAAGAGGCGTGCATCTCCACCGCCACCCGGATCAGGTCGCTGGTGCGCTCGACCAGCAGCTTGTGCTTGATGGCGGTGCAGGTGTTGGCCACCGTCTTGTAGGAGATGCCGAGCGCGTCGGCGATGTCGGCGAGGCCCTTGCCCTTGGCCAGCAGCCGCATGATGTCGAGCTCGCGGGCCGACAGCGCCTTGCCGGAGTCCTCGGAGCCCAGCACGTTGACGGCGAGGTCGGCGGCAAGGTCGCGCTCGACGTAGCGGCCGCCGGCCATGACCTGCTTGATGGCGTCGACCAGCTCCTCGGCGCCGGCGCCCTTGGAAATGTAGCCCCGGGCGCCGGCCTGCAGCGCGCGGGCGACGTAGAGCGGCGTGGTGTGCATCGAGAAGATGAGCACCCGCGTCTTGGGGTCCTCGATCAGGAGGCGGCGCAGCAGGTCGAGGCCGCCCGAGCCCGGCAGGTTGAGGTCGAGGATGACGACCTCCGGCCTCTCGGCGCGGAACACGCTCAGGGCCTCGCGGCCGGTCTTGGCCTCGACGACCGTGGCCTCGACGGAGAGGGCGAGCAGCCGCCGCACTCCCTCGCGGACCACGGTATGGTCGTCGACGAGCAGGAGCTTCATGCCAGCGCGTCCAGGCGTTCGGGGATCGTCGGGCGCGCAGGAATGGGCAGCCTCGCCGCGACGAGCACGCCCGAGCCGGTGGTGCGATTGCGCACGGTGATCGTGCCGCCGCCGGAGCGGACGCGCTCGCGCATGCCGGCGAGGCCGAAGCCGGAGCGGCCGTCGGCCGGCAGGCCGCTGCCGTCGTCCTCGACGACGATGGTGGCCTCGTCGACGTCGACGTCGACGCAGATGTCGATGGTCGAGGGATCGCCGTGGCGGATGGCGTTGGAGACGCTCTCCTGCACGATGCGGAAGGCGATGGCGTCGAGCGGCGGATCGAGGGGCTCGCCGCTGACGGCGAGGCTGAAGGCCACCGTCGGGCGGCGGGTGGCCCAGAACGCGATGAGGTCGTCGATGGCACCCGACAGGCCGAGGTCCAGCAGCGCGCCGGGCGCCAGGCGGCGCAGCACGCCCTTGAGGTGGCGCTGCATGTGCCGGACCGCATCCAGGATCGCCTCGGCGCGCGGGCCGATCTCGGCGGTGGCCTCCTTGGCGAGGTACTGCTTGATCATCGTCGCGTCGGCGCCGACGGCGAACACGAAAGGCGCGACCTCGTCGTGGAGGTCGCGGGCGAGCTCGGCGCGCTCCTCCTCCTGCAGGTTGATGATCTGCTCGTGCAGGGCGCGGTTCTGCTCGACGGTGGCGGCGAGCCGCTCGGCCATGGCGTTGACGCCGTCGCGCAGCGGCGCCAGCTCGTGGGCGACGCCGGGCGCGATGCGGGTGGAGAGATCGCCGGCGCCGATGCGCAGCAGCGCCTCGCGGACGTCGCGCAGCGGCGCCAGCGCGGCGCGGATGGTGGCATAGGCGAGCGCCAGCACCGCGGCGAAGAAGGTGACCATGATGACGAGGGTGAGCCGCATGTCGCTCCACGCCTCCGCCACCTCGTTGTGCGGATCGGCGGCGAGCGTCAGGGTGCCGATCCCGGCCAAGGCCGGAGGCAGGGCCAACATCCGCGTCGGCGGCGCGGCATTGACGAGATCGTAGAACCAGGACGGCGCCGCATCGTCGGGCCTGAGCAGGCGCGATTGCGCCAGGACGTCGCCGTCGGGCTTGGCCAGTCTGGCGCGCACGTGGCGATCGCCGTCGAAGTCGTGCACCACGGCGCGGAGCTTACCCAGCGGATCGAGCGCGCCGGCCCTGTCACCGATGGCATTCAGCGCCGTGTCGACGCCGACGGCGAGCGCCGCCTGCATCTCGGTGCGGACCTTCAGCAGCACGTGCTGGTAGGTCAGCCCCGACCCGATGGCGAGGCTGAACAGCAGGACGAGCGTGATGGAGACGGCAAGGCGGCGTTGGATGGACAAATGGGCGGGACGCGGAGGGTGGTCGTCCCTCATACCCAAGCACAAAGCGGCGTGTCTTTCACGGGAGGTTTCTCCCGATCGCGCGGGATCGCTACAGCTCGAGGATCCGCTCGGGGCGCGAGCGGCCGCGCACGACATCGACGAGGCCGAACCAATTGCCCAGGAGGCGCCCGCGGCGGTCGATGTAAGGCTCGGGCCGGATCGAGCGGCGCAGGTTGGCGAGGACGTTGCGGGCGCCGTAGACCAGGGCGAGCTTGCCGGTGATGGTGCCCTTGCGGGCGAGATAAAGCTGGTTGGCGATTTGCGAGTAGCCGAAGCGCGTGCCCTTGGTGCGGCCGTTCTTCACCGCCCGGTGCACGCCCACGAGCCGGTTGCTCTTGACGATGCGGCCGAACCGCGCCGCCTGACGCGAAAAGTCGACGTCCTCGGCCCAGCTGTAGAGCGGCAGCCGCTCGTCGAAGGCGACGCCCTTCGCCGCGACCCGCGACCAGCGCACCGCCATGTTGCAGCCGTAGCCGTTGAAGATATCGGTCGTCGTCTCCCGCACCGGCGCGATATGCGCCTCGGTCAGCGCTTTGGTCTGGCCGAGCGTCAACCCTGGCCCGTTGACGTCGTCGGCAAGCAGGGTGCCGGTCGCCATCACGACCTCGGGCTGGTCAAGGAACAGCCGCTCCAGCTCAGCGAGATAGTCGCGTGCCATGACGAAATCGTCGTCCAGGATCATGACGAGGTCGGCATCGCCGCCGATGTCGCGGAGGATGGCGTTGCGTTGCGCTGAGGCGCCGCGCGGACCCTGGCTGTAGCGGATCGGCAGGCCGAGCGCGGCGATGGCGTCGCGATCGACGTCGCGGGGATCGGCCGGACAGATGAAGATGGCGTCGGCCGGCCGCTTCTGGTCGCGCAGCTCGCGCAACGTCTCGAGAAGAACCGCCGATCGGCCCGTCGTGGCAATCGCGACGAAGATCCGCAGGTGCTCGCCCATCATCCGTCCCGGAAATCGCGCCCAGTCGCAGCCTAACGGCAGGCACGCGCCGCGTCAGACGCGATTGCTTTCGTCGTAAACCGTCCGTCAACGCTGCGCTCGCGGCGAAGCCGAGCGTTCAGCGCTTCTCGGCGATCCGCACCTTCTCGCCCGCGACCGTGGTCTCGAGCGGGTTGTCGATCAGCTCGTCGGCCGCAGCGAGGCCCTTCACGATCTCGACGTCGGTGCCGAGGTTGCGGCCGACGACGACCGGACGCAGCGTCACGATGCGGTCCTTGCTGACGGCGGCGACCTCCATGCCGGCGCGGCCGAACACCAGCGCGGTCGCAGGCACCACCAGCGTTCCGGGCTGCGCCGGGATGTGGAACGACACCTCCGCGAAGGCGCCGGGCCAGAGCTTGTCGTCGGCATTGTCGGCCTGGAGCTCGACCAGGGCGGTGCGCGAGCCCTCGCCCAGCGCGTTGGCGGTCGAGGAGATCGCCGCGCCGAAGGTGTCGGTTTTGCCGGGGATGGTCAGCGTCGCCTTCACGCCGGCCTTCATCCCGCCGAGGAAGGCCTGGGGCACGTCGACGTAGACGCGGACGCGGTGGATGTCGGAGACCTGGAACAGCGGCCGGCCCGAGGTGCCGTTGGCGGTGACGAGGTCGCCGACGTCGACGTTGCGCTGGGTGACGACGCCGTCGAAGGGCGAGGTGATCTTCTCGAAGGACGCCAGCTCCTCCAGGCGCTGCACGGCGGCCTGTTGGGCGGCGATGTTGGCCTTGGCCACCGCCACCGCCGCAGCGCTGGAGGCGGCGCCGTAACGGTCGGTGTCGCCCTTCAGCTCGCTCGACCAGCCCTGCTTGACGAGCTGCGTGGTGCGCAGGTTGACCGCCTTGCCGAGGTCGGCGTTGGCCTGAGCCTGCTCGACGCCGGCCTGCAGCTGGATCAGCTGGGCTCTACCCTGGGCAAGCTGCTGGTCGAGGTCGGGCGCCGAAATATCGGCGAGCACGTCGCCCTTCTTAACCCGGGCCCCGATATCCTTGTGCCATGCGGTGACGTAGCCGCTGGCGCGAGCGTAGAGCGCGCCGGCGGTGAAGGCGCGCACCGTGCCGGGCAGCTCGAGGTCGTCCGACGTCGGGCCGGCACGCGGCGTCACGAGGCGCACGGTCTGGACGGCCTGGGTGTCGGCCCAGCGGCCGGCTTCCTGCATGCTCTTGGCGCGATCGTCGACGCCGACCGCCACCAGTGCGCCGGCGAGCACGAGGCTGCCGCCGAGCAAGAGCATGCCACGGCGCCGGGATCGCCTGCTGCGGATGACATCGGTCACGGTCGTCGATCCTCTTAGGCGGCGGGAAGTTGGACGGGCGGGTGGCGCCGGCGAGCCTTACTATCACGGCCACCGTGAACAATACTGAAAACCACCGGCACGAAGATCAACGTGGCGATCGTGGCAAAGAGCAGGCCGCCGATCACGGCGCGGCCGAGCGGCGCGTTCTGCCCCGGCTCGATCGCCATCGGCGCCATGCCGATGATCATCGCGAGCGCCGTCATCGTCACGGGGCGCAGGCGCGCCGCGCCGGCCGCCAACGCCGCGGTCAGCGCATCCTTGCCCTCGGCGAGCTGCTCGCGGGCGAAGGCGATGACTAGGATCGAGTTGGCGGTGGCGACCCCCATGCACATGATCGCGCCCGTGAGCGCCGGCACCGACAGCCGCGTGTGCGACAGGAACAGCATCCAGGCAATGCCGGCGAGCGCGGCGGGCAACGCCATGACGATCACGAACGGGTCGAGCCACGACTGGAAGTTGACGACGATGAGCAGGTAGATGAGCACGATCGAGAAGGCGAGGCCGACGATGAGCTGCGTGTAGGCGTTGCCCATCGTGACGGCCTGACCGCGGATCTCCACCGTCGATCCTCGCGGCAGGCTCGGCTTGGCGGCGGCGATGAGCCTCTGCACGTCGTCGACGACGCCGCCGAGGTCGCGGTCCTGCGTCGTGGCGTAGATATTGATCGTGTTCTTGACGTCGTAATGCGAGACCAGCGCCGGCAGCGATTCCGGCGAGAAGCTCGCCATGGCGCCGAGCAACTGCGTCGAGCGCGCCGCGGTCAGCGGCAGCGTCTTGAGGTCGCCCATCGTGTCGATGGCGTATTGCGGCGTCTGCACCGAGACGGGATAGGAGACGCCGCTCTTGGGATCGAGCCAGTAGGTCGGCGCGGTCTGCGTCGAGCCCGACAGCGTCGCCTGGATGCTCGAGGCGGCGTCCGCCTCGGTGAGACCGACGAGGCCGGCAAGCTCGCGGTTGAAGTCGACCTTCAGCGCCGGATTGCCGAACCGCTCCTGGATGCGCGGGTCGGCGATGCCGGCCACGTGGCGCATCCTGGTCAGAAGCGCGTCGGCCCATTCGCGGTTGCCGGCGATGTTGGCGCCGACGACCTGCACCACGAGCGGCGCCGGCGAGCCGAAATTCAGGATCTGGCTGACCATGTCGGCCGGCAGGAACGAGAACGTCACGCCGGGGAAGTCCGCCGGCAGCCGCTCGCGCAGCATCTTCACGTATTCGTCCGGGCTCTCGTCGCCCTCGTTCAGCGTGACCAGCATGTCGTCGTCGAAGACGCCGATCGTGCCGGTGTTGCCGTAGGTGATGTTGATGCCGCTGGCAGGCAGGCCGATGTTGTTGACGACGCTCGCGACGCGCTGCTTCGGCAGCAGCCGCCTCACCTCGCGCTCGACCTCGGCGGTGATGCGGCTGGTGTCCTCGACGCGCGTGCCGGTCGGCGCGCGCAGATGAATCCGCATCGAATCGGATTCCACCGCCGGGAAGAAGTCGCGGCCGAGGAATGGCACGAGCAGGAGCGACAGAAGCGCCACGCTGAGGAAGGCGGCGGCGAAGGGCTTGGGTCGCGCGAGCGCCTTGCCGAGCAGCCCGATGTAACCCTGCCGCAACGCCTCGAAGCGGCGCTCGAAGCCGAGCTGGAAGCGCTTGAAGAATCCGGGCGGCTTGGCGGCGGGGCCGTCCCCGTCGGCATGGTGGTGACCCTGGTTGCGCAGCAGCGTGTGCGCCATCGTCGGCACCAGCGTGTAGGTCAGGACGTACGAGGCGATCATGGCGAAGACCACCGCCTCCGCCAGCGGCCGGAACAGGAAGCCGGCGACGCCGCCCAGCGCCAGCAGCGGGACGAAGGCGATGCAGATGCAGAACAGCGCGATCGTCGCCGGCGGCATGATCTCCTTGGCGCCCAGCGTGATGGCGGTGAGGATGTCCTCGCCGAGCTCCTCCATGTGCCGGTTGATGTTCTCGATCGTCACCGTGGCATCGTCGACGAGGATGCCGACGGCCAGCGCCAGGCCGCCCAGGGTCATCACGTTGATGGTCTGGCCCAGCACCGACAGCATCGTGATCGAGACGAGGATGGCGAGCGGGATGGACACGGTGATGATCACCGTCGAGCGCCAGGAGCCGAGGAACAGCAGGATCATCATCGCCGTCAGCGCCGCGGCGATCACGCCTTCGCGCACGACCGCGGTGACCGAGGAGCGCACGAAGCCGGACTGGTCGGCGACGTATTTGAGGTCGACACCGGGCGGCAGCGTGTCACGGATCGCGGGTAGCCGCGCCTTGACCGCAGCGATGATGTCGAGCGTCGAGTTCGATCCGTTCTTCAGGATCGACATGAGCACGCCCTTGCGGCCGTCGAGTTGGACGAGGTTGTTCTGCGGCGGCGAGCCGTTGTGGACGTGGGCGAGGTCGCGCATGAACACCACGACGCCGTCCACGACCTTCACCGGCAGGTTGTTGAAGTCGTCGATAACCTTGGGTGAATCGTTCAGGTCGACCGTCCACTCGTAGGCACCGATCTTCTGCGTGCCGACGGGCGTGATCAGGTTCTGCTTGGCCAGCGCGTTGCCGACGTCGTTCGCGGAAATGCCGTGGGCGCGCAGAGCGCTCTGGTCGAGGTCGATCTGCACCTGGCGCACCTTGCCGCCGTAGGGGTAGGGCAGCTGCGCGCCGGGGATCGTGGCGAGCGCCGGGCGCACGAAGTTTTGCGCCATATCCTGCAGCGCCGTCTCCGAAAGCGTCGAGCTCGACAAGGCGAGCTGGATGATGGGCACGCTGGAAGCGTTGTAGACGATCATCTGCGGCGGGGTGATGCCGGCCGGCAGCTGCTTCAGGATAGTCTGCGAAATGGAGACGACCTGGGTCTGCGCCGCGGCGATGTTGACCGAAGGCTGGAAGTAGATCTTGACGATGCCGTAGCCCGGCACCGACTGCGACTCGATGTGCTCGATATCGTTGACCGTGCTAGTCAGCACGCGCTCGTAGACGGAGACGATGCGCCCCGACATGTCGGCCGGCGGCAGGCCGGTGTAGGACCAAACCACCGAGATGACCGGGATGCCGATCTCGGGAAAGATGTCCGTCGGCGTGCGCAGGACCGACAGCACGCCGAAGATCAGGATCAGGATCGCCATCACCACGAAGGTGTAGGGGCGAACGAGAGCGAGACGGACGATGCCGGTCATCGGTTGGCGATCATATTGACGCTGACTTGCGCTGGGTGAAAGGTTCGAAACTCCGCCTAAAGGCGGAAGGGGGCAGCAACGTGTCGATGTCCTTCTCGCCTGTGGAGGCCCGCCACGAGACGAGAACTTATCGCGCGACTGCGTCATGCCGGACACAATTTGCGGTAGCGGAGGGCGCTTCGGATCAGCCGTCGGCGTTGCAGTCGAGCAGCGCCTGCAGGCCGTCGAGCGTGACCCAGGGCTGCGGGAAATCGGCGCCGGCGAGGTGCTGGAACGGGCGGTCGGGCTCGCCGAGGTTGGACACCACGGCGGCGGCACCGGAGAAATCCTCCGACGCCAAGTAGAGGCTCGGCGTCGCCACCACCGCGATGCCGGCGCGGCGGGCGGCGCGGAGCCCATTGGCGGAATCCTCGAAGGCCACGGTGTGGGCCGGGCCGACGCCGAGCGCCTCCAGCGCCTCGAAGTACACAGCCGGATCGGGCTTCTTGCGGTCGACCACGTCGCCAGCGGCGATGGCGAACCAGTTCGGCGCGTCCTCGCCGAGCGTCGAGCGCAGCAGCGCCTTGACGTTGAGCGGCGTCGAGGTCGTGGCGATGGCGAGTCTGACCCCGCGCTCCTGCGCCTCGTCGATGAGCCGCTCGACGCCCGGGCGAAGCTTCAGCGCGCCCTTGGCGAGCAGGTCGAGGTAGCAGCGCGTCTTGGTGCGGTGCAGCGCCGGCAGCTGCTGGAGCACGGCGCGCTCCTGCGGCCGATCATCCTCGACGTAGCGGATCATCCGCTCCTTGCCGCCGGTGGTCTGCAGCAATTTTGCGTAGAGCTCGGGATCCCAATGCCAGTCGAGCTTGAATTGCTGGAAGGTCAGGTTGAACGACTGGCGGTGCAGCTCCTCGGTCTCGGCCAACGTGCCGTCGACGTCGAAGATGAGCGCTTCCAGCCTCACGCCACCAGCCTCCGCCGCCGCTCGACCAGCTTCATGATGAAGGGTGTGAGGATCAGCTGCATCGCCAGATCCAGCTTGGCACCGGGGATCACGATGGAGTTCGCCCGGCTCATGAAGCTGTCGTGCACCATGTTCAGAAGGTAGCGGAAATCGATGCCGTGCGGGTTGGCGAAGCGGATGATCACCATGCTCTCGTCCGCCGTCGGCACCCAGCGCGCGGCGAAGGGGTTCGACGTGTCGACGGTGGGCACGCGCTGGAAGTTGATGTCGGTCTCGGTGAACTGCGGGCAGATGTAGCGGGCGTAGTCCGGCATGCGGCCGAGGATCACGTCGATCACCGCTTCGGTGGAATAGCCGCGGATGGCGCGGTCGCGGTGAATTTTCTGGATCCACTCGAGATTGATGACCGGCACCACGCCGACCTTGAGGTCGGCGTACCGGGCCGTGTTAATCGTGTCCGTCACGACCGCGCCGTGCAGCCCCTCGTAGAGGAGCAGGTCGGAGCGCTCGGTGGTGGTCTCCCAGCTGGTGAAGTTGCCCGGGGCGACGCGGTATCTCTCGGCCTCGACGATGTCGTGGACGTAGTGGCGCGTCGTCACCTCACCGCGCTCGCCGTAGGCCTGGAAGACCTTGCAGAGCTTGTCGAGCAGGTTGGCCTCGGGGCCGAAATGGCTGAACTCGCGGTTGCCGCGCTCGGCCTGCGCCTTCATCTCGTCGCGCATCTCGACGCGGTCGTAGCGGTGGAAGGCATCGCCCTCGATGTAGAGCGCCTTGACCTCCTCGCGGCGGAAGATCTGCTCGAAGGTGTTACGCACCGACGTCGTGCCCGAGCCCGACGAGCCGGTGACGGAGATGATCGGGTGCTTGGCGCTCACGCTTGCCCTGCCGCCGTCATTGCGAGCCGAAGGCGAAGCAACCCAGGGGCAGCCGCGTACCGCTTCCAGGAGCTTCCTCTACGACCGCTGGGTGGCCTCGCTGCGCTCGCAATGACGGCAGCAACTCCATCACCCCGTCATGAGTCCGCGAGACTGGAACAGCGGTGAGCGGTTCTGCACGAGCTTGGGGTCGGTGTGGTACTCGGCGATGGTGTCGACGACCTGCGCCGAGCCGAACACCAGCGGGCAGCGCTGGTGGACGTCGTCGGCGACGATGTCCAGGATGCGGCGGGCGCCATCGGTGGCCTTGCCGCCGGCGTGCTCGACCAGGAAGGCGAGCGGGCTGACCTCGTAGAGCAGGCGCAAGCGGCCGAGGCTATACCCCTTGCGGCTGTCGCCGGGATAGAGGAACACGCCGCCGCGGGTGAAGATTCGGTAGGCGTCGGCCACCATGGACGCGATCCAGCGCATGTTGTGGTTGCGCGAGAGCCGGCCATCCTCGCCAAGATGCGCGTCGTCGATGAAGGCGCGCACCGCCGGGTCCCAGTGCCGGTAGTTCGAGGTGTTGATCGCGTATTCGTGACTGTCGGGCTTGATCGCCATCGCCGGGTTCATTGTGGCAAAACGGCCGGAGCGCGGATCGAGAATGAACGAGGCGGTCGGGCCGCCCACCGACAGCACCATCAGCGTCTGCGGACCATAGACCACGAAGCCGGCGCCGAGCTGGTTGGCGCCGGGCTGCTTGAAATGCGCGGCCGGATCGGTGGCGCCAGAGACCGCCGGCAGGATCGAGAAGATGGTGCCGACCGAAACGTTGGTCTCGATGTTCGAGGACCCGTCGAGCGGGTCGATCGCCACCACGAGCGGCGCGCCGTCGTTGAGCACCTTGGGCGCGTCGAGCTCTTCCGAGACCAGCACCGCGACCGGCGCGCCCTGCAGCGCCTCGGTGAACAGCCGGTCGGTGAGCAGGTCGAGCGCCTTCTGCACGTCGCCGCCGGCGTTCTGGTGGCCGCCTCCGGGCATGGCCTCGCCACCCAGCGGCCCCAGCGCGATCTGCGCCGCCGTCTCGATGGCGGCTCGCGCCACGGCCCGCACGACCTCGGCCACCGGTGCCAGCCTGATATCCCTCTTGGCCGCCGCTGCGAGGAAGCCGTCGAGCCCGTCCGCCGGTGCCATCGCCTTCAGATCAAGCATAAAATGCCTTTGCCCCAGCCTTCGTCTCGAACCCTTCCCATGGCGCAAAGCCCCTGAAAAATGAAGAGCATTGAGGCCGCCCTCAAAATTTTTTAAGATGAGGCATGCGCCGTCTCACCCTCAAGCAGCTTCAGACCGTCCGCGCCGTGGCGCAGAGCGGCACCATCGCCACCGCGGCGGACATCCTCAAGGTCACGCCAGCGGCCCTTACAGCCCGCATCAAGCTGCTCGAAAGCGACGTCGGCCTGACCTTCTTCGAGCGCGCGGCCGGACGGCTGCGCGTGACCGACGCGGGCCAAGAGGTCGTCAACACGACGATACGCATGGAGATGCTGCTGGTCGAGCTCGGCAACACGCTGGGTGCGCTGAGGGGCAAGCACGCCGGCCACGTCTCGTTCGGGGTGGTCTCCACCGCCAAATATTTCGCGCCGCGCCTGATCGCCGGTTTCTCCAGGTCCAACCCTAAGATCGACATCTCGCTCGCCATCGGCAATCGCCAGGAGACAGTGAAGCAGCTGCGCGACTACGCCATCGACATCGCGTTGATGGGTCAGCCGCCGGTCGACTTCCCGGTGATCAGCCAGGAGATCGGCGAGCATCCGCAGGTGGTAATCGCACCGCTCGAACATCCGCTAGTCGGCCGCAAGGAGATCACCAGGGCCGATCTCGCCAAGGAGGTCTTCATCCTGCGCGAGGAAGGCTCCGGCACGCGCGGCGTATTCGACTATTTCTTCGGCGACGTGCCGACGGGTCGGCCGCGGATCAAATTCGAGATCGGCTCCGACGAGTCCATCAAGCAGGCGGTCATGGCCGGGCTCGGACTGTCATTGATCTCGGCGCACACGATCGAGGCGGAGGTCGAGTCCGCGCGCGTCGCCGTGCTCGACGTCGTCGGCCTGCCGATCATCCGGCACTGGTTCCTGGTGCGCCGCGTCAACTGGAACCCGACGCCGGTCGGCGAGGCGATCTGGGATTTCACCATCAAACACGCCGGCGAGTTCATGCCCGACGTGCTCGGCCGCAACGCGCCGGCGTTCGTGCCAGCCTGACGCGAGGCCCGGGAACCAGCCGCCTCTCCTTTCCAGCCTTGAACGCGCGGCGATTGCGGCCCAAGCTCGCAGGCATCGAGCATTGGTTCGCGGGCGCTTCGCGCCCAGGCCGCGGGGATATGGATGAGCAAGCTGACCGGATGGCTCGGACCCAAACGCGAGAGCAATGGCGGGGGCGCGCCGTCGCGCCAGGAGCCCGAGCCGCGCCGCGACGGCGGCCCGATGGGACCGCCGGAGGATGCGTCGCGTGGCCAGTGGCACTTCGCCGCCCGGCTCGCGCTCTCACTGGCCCTGCTCGGCCTGGGGCTCTACGTCCTCGAGAACTACCTCCGCGCGCTGGTCTGGGCGCTGGTGCTGGGGGTCGCGCTGTGGCCGCTGTTCACGCGCACGGCCGCCCGCGCGCCGGCGTGGATGCGCAAGGAGATGCTGCCGGGGATCTTCGCGCTGCTGGTCCTGCTGATCTTCCTGATCCCTCTTCTCGCGGTCGGCATTGAGGCGGTGCGCGAGGCTCATACCGTCCTCGACTACGGCAAGCAGGCCGAGCAGAACGGCATCCCGGTGCCCGACGCGGTCAACAAGCTGCCGCCAAAGGTGGCCGGGCCGGTCGCCAATTGGTGGACCGAGAACCTCTCGCATTCCGGCTTCGCCAAGGAATGGGCGGAGAAGATCGATACGACGTCGAACCGCGAGCTCGGGCGCAACGTCGGCAAGGACGCGCTGCATCGCATCGTGCTGTTCGGCTTCGCGCTGCTCGCGTTGTTCTTCCTCTTCAGCGAGGGCGAGGCGGTGCATCGGCAGTGCCTGACAGCCTCGAACCGCCTGTTCGGCCCGCGCGGCGAGAAGATCGGACGGCAGATGGTGGCCTCGGTGCACGGCACGGTGAACGGCCTCGTGCTCGTCGGCCTCGGCGAGGGCGTCGTGCTCGGCGTGATCTACGTCTTCACCGGCGTGCCACACCCGATCCTGTTCGGCGCGCTGAGCGCGGTGGCGGCGATGGTGCCCTTCGCCGCCGGCATCGCCATCGTGGTCGCCGCCCTCGCCCTGCTCGCCGCCGGCAAGACGGCGATGGCGATCGTGGTCGTCGGCGGTGGCTTCCTCACGACCTTCCTCGCCGACCATTTCGTGCGGCCCAAGCTGATCGGCGGCGCCACCAAGCTGCCGTTCCTCTGGGTGCTGCTCGGCATCCTCGGCGGAGTCGAGACCTTCGGCCTGCTCGGGCTCTTCGTCGGCCCGGCGGTGATGGCCGCGCTCATCCTGCTGTGGCGCGAGCTGTCGGGAGAGACGGCCGAGGCGTGAAGCTCTCGGGCGCAGCGAACAAAGCGGCGAGGCTGGCTCGCTGCCGGAACATGGGATCAGGCAGCGTGACAAAGATCCTCTTGGGCCTTGCCACTTCGGCCCTGGCCATCGCTCTTGCCGTGACCTCGGCGCAGGCCGCCCGGCCCGGCTCGCATCGTGTCGGCGGTCACAGTCCGCACGGCACGGGCAGCCATTACGTCGGCGGCCACAAGAGCACGGCCGTGGGGCGCTTTCTCCACCGCCACCTCTGAGCAGCGAAAGGCGGCGGCCTCAGGTGAAGAGGCCGGCAATGCCCGAGTAGAGGCCGAGCACCACCGTCACGATCATCAGCACCGCCGTCACTGTCGCGGCGGTGCCCTGCAGGCAATAGGGCGCCGGCAGGCGCCGCGCCAGCAGGTAGAGGAAGCCGAGCACGATCGGCAGCAGCATCGCGTTCATGACCTGGACGTAGACCGAGAGCTGCACCATGCTCGCGCCCGACAGCACGACCAGGGCACCGACGACCAGCGTAAGCGTGTAGACGGCGTAGAACCACGGCGCCTCGGCCACCGGCTTGTCGAGCTTGTGCTCGTAGCCGACGATCTCGCCCAGCGTGCGCGCCGCCGTCAGCGTCACCACGATGGCAGCCACCATCGCCGCGCCGGCGACGCCCAGGCCGAAGCACAGCCGCCCGGCCGCGGCGCCGATCACGCCCGTCAACGCGTCCGCGATCTGCTGCACCGTGCCGAGCGACTTGGCCGGGCCGTGCGACAGCGCCGCCGCGGTGGCGACCAGCACCGCCGCCATGATGAGCTGGGTCACGATCGAACCGACGGCGGTATCGGCGCGCGCAGCCGGGAGATCCGCCGTCGTCAGGCCTTTCTCGATGACCGCGGACTGCTGGTAGAACACCATCCAAGGCATGATCACCGCGCCGATGTTGGCCGAGATCAGTAGCAGGTATTTCGGATCAGCGATCGGGATCGAGACGGCATCGCGCGCGAGCTCGCTCATCGTGGGATGGGCGATCACGGCGACGACGACGAAGGCGAGTTCAAAGAGGCCGATGGCCAGGGCGATCCGTTCGACGCTGCGGTATGAGCCCGTGACCGCCATGAGCACCAGGGTGATGACGGCCAGGACCATGGTAACCGCGGTCGGCACGCCGATCATGTCGCCGATGCCGGCGAGACCGGCGAATTCGGTGAGCAGCGCCCCGATGCAGGCGATCATCAGCGTCGTCACCGAGACCCAGGCCCAGGCCTTGCCGAAGTGGCGCTGGATCAGCGCGGCGTGGCCTTGGCCAGTAACGATGCCAAGCCGCACGGTCAGCTCCTGCACGAGGTAGAGGATCGGGATCAGGATGAACTGGAAGGCGAGGAGCTTGTAGCCCCATTGCGCACCGCTCTGAGCGGCCGTCACCACCGATCCGGCATCGGTATCGGCGAGCATGACGACGATACCCGGTCCGGCCACGGCGAGGAAGCGGCGCAGGCTGAACCGGGAACGAGTGGGAAGGTGCAGAACGCCGGTTATCGCTGGGTCTGGTCCTGTTCAGACCGTCGGGTAAGACCGTCTTCGCCGCCTCGCCAAAGGCGTTCGGCCGCAGCCGCTGTAGAATAGAATTGTTCTTATTCAAGGTTCGCGCTTGAAACGGTGCTCGATCAGGGGTTTGCCTTATCTCGCGTTGCCGGTGACACCGGCGTAGAGCCCGAGGATGGTCGTCACTAGCATGAGGCCGCCGACGAGCCACGCGTACCAGCCCCGGAGCCGGTAGGGCTCGGGGAGCTTGCGCGCCAGCAGGAACAGGAAGCCCAGCACGATGGGCAGGAGCATCGCGTTCATGACCTGCACGCCGACGGACAGCGTGACGAGGTTGGCGCCTGCCAACACGATCCCCGCCGCGGCGAGCAGCACGACGATGTAGACGCCGTAGAACCACGGCGCCTGGGAAGGCGAGCGATCGAGCGAGTGCTTGAAGCCGGTCAGCTCACCCAGCGTGCGCGCCGCTGTCAGTGTCACCACCACGGCCGCGACGAAGGAGGCGCCGAGCACGCCGAGGCCGAAGCAGAGGTTTCCGGCGATCGGACCCAGCGTATGGGTCAGCGCACCGGCCACCTGGCCGACGCTCTCGAGCGACTTGCTGTCGCCCTTGCCGGCCAGCGCCGATGCCGCGGCGACGAGCACCGCCGCCATGATGAGTTGGGTCACAACCGAGCCGATTGCAGTGTCGAGCCGCGCCGAGCCGAGCTGCTCTTTCTTGAGGCCTTTCTCGATGACGGACGATTGCTGGTAGAACACCATCCACGGCATGATGACCGCTCCGATGTTGGCCGAAACCAGCGTCAGGAACTTCGGGTTGGTGATCGGGATGCTGGTCGCGTCGGCTACGATGTTCGGCCAACTCGGGTGGGCGATGATCGCCACCCCCACGAAGGCCACCTCGAAGGCGCCGATCGCCAGCGCGATCCGCTCCACGCTCTTGTACGACCCCGTGATCGCCATGGCCGCCAGCGCGCCCACCGCGAGCAGCAGGCTCAGCCACATCGGCAGATGCACCATCGAACCCACAGCGGCGATGCCACCGAATTCGGTGAGCAACGCGCCGGCGCAGGCCACGACCAGCGTCGTGGTGGAGACCCAGGCCCAGACCGCGCCGTAATGCTCGCGGATCAACACCGCGTGGCCCTTGCCTGTGACGATCCCCAGCCGCGCGGTCAGTTCCTGCACGATGTAGAGGATGGGGATGAGGATGAACTGGAAGACGAGGAGCTTGTAGCCCCACTGCACTCCGCTCTGCGCTGACGTGACGATGGAGCCGGCGTCGGTATCGGCGAGCATGACCAGGATGCCGGGGCCGAACAGGGTCACGAAGTGCCAGGCGCGTGAGCCCAGCCCACCCTTGGTCTGATCGCGACGATGCTCTTCGACCGCGGTGGATGTCATGGCGCCCTCGCTTCCGATGCCGCCAATCGTCGCCATCCGCGAAGGTTCTCGACCGCGCGAGTTTGCCGCCTCCCTATTGCGGGAGCGCGAACACCACGAGTGCGTCGCCCTGCGGGTAGCCCCAGATGGCGCTGCCGCCCGCCGCGACGGCCACGTACTGGCGGCCATCAATCGCGTAGGTGATGGGCGGTGCGTTGACGCCCGCGCCGCAGGCGAAGCGCCACAGCTTCCTGCCGGTGGCCGCCTCGTAGGCGTCGAAGTCGCCGCCGCCCTCGCCGGTGAACACCAATCCTCCGGCGGTGGCCACGACGCCGCCGACCAGCGGCTGCGGGGTCTTGGCCTGCCATAGCACCTTGCCCTGGTGCTGCAAGTCGAGCGCCGTCAGCGTGCCGAAGCGGGGCACGTCGGCCGGCTCGGCGGTCGTGTAGTCGACTGGCGGCTTGCCGTCGGCGGCCGGCAGGGTCGCCGTCTTGAAGGTCGTTGGCAGGTGCAACGCCGCGACGTAGGCGATGCCTTTCCTGGCATCGACCGATGCCGGCGACCACGAGGCGCCGCCGCCGACGCCGGGCGAGGTCGTGACGCCTGCGGGCGAAGGCTTGGCGAAGAGGTTCTCCTGCGGAACGAAAGGCGCGGACTTGAAGAGCAGCTTGCCGTCGCGGCGGTCGTTGACGAAGTACCAGCCGATCTTGGAGGCCTCGCCTACGGCCGGGATGCTCCGACCCTCGAATGTCACGTCGAAGAGCGTGGCGGGACTCGCCACGTCGTAGCCCCACAGGTCGTGCGGCACCTGCTGGAAGCCCCACTTGAGCTTGCCGGTCTTCACGTCGAGCGCGACGAGCGACACGCTCCACAGGTTGTCGCCGGGGCGCCCGGTGCCGGTGGCCTGCGGCGAGGGATTGCCTGTGCCGAAGTACAGCAGGCCCAGCTTGGGATCGACCGCCGGCGTGTTCCACGTCGAGCCGCCGCCGTATCTCCAAGCCTCCTTGTCGTGCGCGTCCTCTGCCTTCTCGTGCGCGATGTCGCGCGGCAGCGGCACGTCGTAGGCGGTCTTCTCGACGTAATCGCCTTCCCAGCCGGGCTGCGTCGTGTCCCACTGCCACACGCGCTTGCCGGTCTGTGCATCGAAGGCGGCGAGGAAGCCCGACGCGCCGTATTTGCCGGCGATGCCGACCACGGTACCGAGCGGCGCGCCGGGCCGCTCGGCCTCGAGGTGGAGCCCGTAGCCGACGCCCACGACGCCGGCGAAGACCTTGCCGTCGTAGACCAGCGGCGCCGAATTGGCACCGAAGCCGCTCTGCCCGGAGGCCTGGCGTGAGGCATCGTTGCCGATGCCCTTCATCACGGCGCTGCTCTCCGCCGTGTCGGCCTGCGGTGTCGCCAAAACCACGTCCCAGGCGAGCTTGCCGGTCTTGGCATCGAGCGCGAGGAGGTGGGCGTCGACGGTGGCGACGTAGACCTTGCCGTAGCCGAGCCCGACGCCGCGGTTGGCCGGCCCGCAGCAGAGCTTCTTCACCGGCACGGTGACCTTGTACTCGTAGTGCCAGAGTCTGGCGCCGGTTTTGGCGTCGAGCGCGGTGACGGAGGACAGCGGTTCGCTGAGGTAGAGCACGCCGTCGGCGACGAGGGGCGTTGCCTGGAAAGTCGCAGGCTTGCCGGTCTGGTAGATCCATGCCGGCGCGAGCTTCGCCACGTTGCCGGTGTTGATCTGGTCGAGCGGCGAGAAGCGGTCGGCCGCGTAGGTGCGGCCGTTCATCAGCCATTCGCTCCTGTCCGAGCCGGCATCGAGCAGGCGCTGGTCGGTGATCTCGGCCGCGGGGACGGGACTCGCGAGTAACAATCCCAGCGAGGCGGCGGCGAAGCGGGAGACGGAAGAAACCATCGGTGATCTCGCGGCGAAAGCGTCTTCCGATCCTAACCCGCGGAGACCGCCCCATGCCAGCCTCCGCCCCAGGAGGAGGCGGCGCGATCTCCCCAAGATTGTTTTACGATGTTTGTGGCTGGCCCAGGCCGATGTAGCGCGACCGGCGTCTTCGACCCTCTCCCTTATGTCGCCGCGCCTTTAAGCATCTAGCCGGGCAGAGCCTTGACAAATCGTCAGGCGTAAATGGAAATCGCCTTCAAATTTTTTTGAGGCACTTGTTGATGTCGTCGTCCCTGGACCCGATCGACCAAAGTTTGGCGATCTACATGCCGGGCGTCAGCCGCTCTCTTCTAGAGGAACTGGCGGGCCATCTTCGTGGCTGCTATAGCAGCACTTTGGCCACGAGCATGGAACTGACCGAGGTTCCGGAGGTCATCGCGGCACGCGCGGGCGTGCGCGCAGCGCCCTCACCGGCCGAACTCGCCGACGCCCTCGCGATGATCAAGCGGACCGCCGCTTTCATGAGCCCGCCTGGCGAACACGAGCAGCTCAAGAGAAATTTGCTTTCGCTGAAGCAGCAGGTCGGCGAATACGAGCGGAACTTCGACTCGGTTTCCGAGAAGCTTCAGCATGTCAAGGACGAGGCGGCGGAGTACAAGCGGCGGTTCATGGCCGCGGAAGAAAAGCTCGACGTCCTGATGGGCGCGCTCTCACAGGTCGTGGGCCTCCTGCCCACCCAATTGTGCCGGCAGCCCGTCGAGGGCTGGGTCATGCTACAGTCACTTCCTCAGGAATAAGCAAGGCGTCTCGCATGACCGGCAACAGACCTGGCTTTCTCCAGCGCATGTTCGGGGGAGAGGGTCGGCCGGACAACGCCGCCACGCCGGCCGTCGTCATGACCCAGCCCAAGGCATTGACCTCGCCGTTCGGCGAATTCGGTGAGAAGGGTGAGCGGGTCGGCGAGCAGATCGCCTATTTCATCAGTCGCCTCGACGAGCTTTACAGCCTGCGTCAAGAATTCGCCTCGGTCGCCAAGCCGATGCAGGATTTCATCGTGTCCCATGCGGAGGCGCAGACCCGTCTTGCCGAGACGACGGCTCTCCTCGCCCGCGAGAAGACCGACGCGCACACGATCCGTGCCGAGGCACACGCGCTCAGAGCCGCAAATGCAAGGCAGGAGAACGCGCTGGTAGAGGCGCACAATCAGATCAGGCTGCACGAGGATGCCGCAGAGAACAGGTCTGGCCAGCTTAGAAACCTGCAGATCGCCCACGACGACGTCATCACAAAGCTCGATTGGGCAACCCGCCAACTCGCCGCGGAAACGCAAGCCAACGCCGATCACGGCGAAGCGCGCCGTAGCCTCACCGAGGAGCTCAATAAGGTCGAGCAGGACTTGGCGAACGAGAGAGCGCGCTTGCTCGAGTTGCGGGATCAGCACGAGGCCGGTGGTGCAGAGATGCGGCGCCTGCAAGGGATCGCCGATCGGCTGCAGCCGTCGCTGACGTCGGCGAGACGGCGTGTGGCGGAGCTCGAGAACGATGCCGCCGCCGCGAACGCGACCGTTGGCTCGCTTGAACTCAAGATTGCGACGGAGCAGGAACTTCGCCGCGCTGCCGAGCATGCCCGATCCCAGGAGAAGGTCGCGTTCGACAACGAGGTCGCGGCGCTCCTGTCTCAGGTCGAGGCGCTCGAAAGCCGTCACGCGACGACGATCAAGATCTTCGAGCAGTCCCGCGCCCTCGTCAACGAGAAGATCGAGCAAGTTCGACAGCTGGAGCGCGCAGCCAAGGACGCCCAAGCCGACAAGCTGGTCGCCGAGCGCAGGCAAACCAACGCGCAGGAGGAAATCCGTCGGCTGGCCGAACAGGCCGCATCCCTGGGCACGCGACACCAAGAGGCTCAGGAACGCGGCAGCATGCTCGCCAACGCCGTCTCGGCAAAGGATGCGCAGATCGAGCAGCTCGAAAATCGATGCATCGCGTTGAAGAACCAGCTCGAAGACGCGGTCGCGCGTCACGAGCAGGAACGGGTGGGAATCGAGAGTACCAACCGCAAGCTAATCGAGGAGGTGCAGAGCGAGAAGGCCGAACGCGCCTTGGCGCAAGGCGCGTTGTCGATCGCCCGAAACAGCCGTGAAAAGTTGCTGTCGCAGATCGAGGAGCTGAAGCGCCAGCGGCTGTCGCGGACGGTCGAGCCGCATGACCTCCACGAGGAGGTCCACGAACAGCAAGGGCAGACCAACGTCCACAAGTTCCGAGGACCCGAGACTGCCGGAGACGGCGCTTGATCGCGAAATTCGACGCGTGCCCTGTTTGCAGGAGATATGAACATGGAGATCAGGAAAATGATGCTCGACGAGGACAAGCCCGAGAACGAAGCGGCGCCCAGCGCGCGCGAGAAGGTGTTTCAGTTCCAGGCTCGCACGGAGCCGACCGCCGACGTGCCGCCGACGGCCGAACGGCGCGATTGGGGCGCGGCGATCGACTTGATCAACGAGGCCTCCAACGCCGTGCGCTGGGCCGAAGAGCGGGCGCAAACGGCGGAGGACTATTCCAAGCAGCTCGCCGCTTTCCATAAAGAGCAGATGAAGGCTGCCGAGCAGCGTGCTACGGCCGCGGAGAAGCGCGCCGAGGCTGCGCTGCTACGCGCGGCGGAGGCGGAGGCTTGGCTCACGCGCTTCCACGACGCGATCGTCGAGGGCTTCGGCAAAGGCATGAACGAGCCGGTTTCAGCGCGCTCCTAAGCGCGGGAGTCGAAAGGATCAACGCGCTCGGTCATCAGCTTTTGCGAGGCCGACTGCTGTCCTCGTTACGACTTGGACCGATGCTTCGTCCAACCGAGGTCATTTTTGACAACCATCCGAGGATAGCGCAAGTCGGGCGTCGGGGCGGCGACACGCCCGGACTGTCACGACATCGGTCGCTAGATTTCTGATCACCAGGCAGTTCTCTTAGGCAATTCTGGAAGAGATGGAGGATCGAGACTGTGGCCGCACGTGGATCGATCAACCCTGTGAAGCTTTCGACCCTTGTTGCCGTGGCGATCCTTGTCGGCACGGAGGTCGTCGGCGCGTCCTGGGCGGCGGGCTGGGCGCTCGGCGGCATTCTGTCGTTGCCGCCGCTGATCAGCCGCGGCCTCGAGGTCATCTTCGGTCTGTCCGGTTTCGTGCTGCTCTACCTCTTCATGCGCGTTGCGTTGCGCCACGAGCCGATCCGCGACTGACGCTGCATGGTTTTCGCAACTTCTGCGGTTGGAAATGCACGCAGTGGGACCATCTGCCTCTCGGCAGGTCATTTTGGAATTGCTATAACTCCATTCCAGAGTATGAATAGGGTGTCAGCCTAGGTTGACAGTCGCCGCGGTTGACACTGTGACGGCGGCCAGTCCGAAGTCGCAGCGCATAGGGTTCAGGATGAGCTATCGCCATCACTTCGCCAACGCCATCGGCAAGCTGGAAGCGGAACGCCGCTACCGAGTGTTCGCCGATCTCGAGCGTAGTGCCGAACATTTCCCCACCGCCCTTTGGCACCGCAGCAGCGGCCACGCCGAAGACGTCACCATTTGGTGCTCGAACGACTATCTGGGCATGGGTCGCCATCCCGAAGTTATCGGCGCCATGACCGAGACCGCGGCCAAGCACGGCGTCGGTGCGGGCGGCACGCGCAACATCGCCGGCACCAGCCATCCTCTGGTCAAGCTCGAGGCCGAGCTGGCCGACCTTCACGGCAAGGACGGCGCGCTGGTCTTCACCTCGGGCTGGATCTCCAATCTCGCCTCGATCGCGACGATCGCCGATCTCATTCCCGACTGCCTGATCCTCTCGGACGCGCTGAACCATAACTCGATGATCGAGGGCGTGCGCCGCTCCTCGGCGCAGCGCATGATCTTCCGCCACAACGACGTGGCGCATCTCGAGGAACTGCTGCGCGCCGCCGGTCCCGAGCGCAACAAGCTGATCGTTTTCGAGAGCCTCTACTCGATGGACGGCGACATCGCGCCGATCAGGGAGATCTGCGATCTCGCCGAGAAGTACAATGCGATGACGTATATGGACGAGGTCCACGCCGTCGGCCTCTACGGCGAGCACGGCGGCGGCATCGCCGACCGCGAGGGCCTGATGGGCCGCGTCGACGTGATCGAGGGCACGCTGGCCAAGGGGTTCGGCACGCTGGGCGGCTACATTGCCGCCGACAAGATGATTGTCGACGCCGTGCGCTCCTACGCCGGCTCTTTTATCTTCACGACGGCGCTGCCGCCTGCGATCGCCGCCGCCGCCACGAAGGCCGTGCAGATCCTTAAAAAGGGCAACGCGCTGCGCGCCCGCCACCAGCGCCAGGCACTGCTGACCAAGCATGCGCTCTCGGCCGCCGGCCTGCCGGTGATGGCCAACCCCTCGCACATCGTGCCGGTGTTCGTCGGCGACGCCGAGCTGTGCAAGGCCGCCTCCGACATGCTGCTGGAGCGCCACAACGTCTACATCCAGCCGATCAACTACCCGACGGTCGCTAAGGGGACCGAGCGCCTGCGCATCACGCCGACGCCGTTCCACACCGATGCCCACGTCGCCGCGCTGGTCGACGCATTGGTCGACGTGTGGAAAACGCTGGGGTTGGCCTTCGAGGAGCCCAAGATCGTGGCGTTCCGCTCCAAGGCTAAGGCCGCGAACGAGCCCAAGGTCGATGCCGCCTGCTCGTTCCCCGACTTCAAGATCGCCGCCGAGTAAACGCCGGCGCCAGAAGCAAACGAGGCTTGAAAACGGCACCCTGACAGGTGCCGTTTCTTTTTAAGCTTTGCTCAGCCCACCTGCCCGCGATGGCGCAGGAAGTGGTCAGCCAGCACGCAGGCCATGGTGGCCTCGCCGACGGGCACGGCACGAATGCCAACGCAGGGGTCGTGGCGGCCCTTGGTGACGACCTCCGTGGGCTCACCGCCGCGCGTGACGCTCTGGCGTGGCCTCAGGATAGACGACGTCGGCTTCACCGCGAAGCGCAGCACGATCGGCTGCCCGGTCGAGAGCCCGCCCAGGACGCCACCGGCGTGGTTGGCGGAGAAAGCAGGGCGACCATCGGTGCCGGGCCGCATCTCGTCGGCATTGTCCTCGCCGCGCAGGGCGGCGGCAGCAAAGCCATCGCCGATCTCGACGCCCTTGACGGCGTTGATCGACATGAAAGCGCCGGCGAGGTCGGCATCGAGCTTGGCGTAGAGCGGTGCGCCCCAGCCGGCCGGCACGCCCTCGGCCACCACCTCGAGCACGGCGCCAACCGACGAGCCGGCCTTGCGGATGCCGTCGAGGTAGGTCTCGAATGCCTTGGCCGCCTCGGCGTCGGGGCAGAAGAACGGGTTGCGGGCGACCTCGTCCCAGTCCCACCGCGCACGATCGACGGCGTGCTCGCCCATCCGGACCAGCGCGCCGCGAATCGTCACGCCGGGCACCACCTTGCGCGCGATCGCGCCCGCTGCCACCCGGCACGCCGTCTCGCGCGCGGAGGAGCGCCCGCCACCGCGATGGTCGCGGATGCCGTACTTGGCCTCGTAGGTGAAGTCGGCGTGGCCCGGCCGATAGGTATCGCGCAGCGCGTCGTAGTCCTTGGAGCGCTGGTCCTCGTTCTCGATAACGAGCGCGATCGGCGTGCCGGTGGTGACCTGGTGGCCGCTTCGATCGGGCACCACGCCGGACAGGATGCGCACCGTGTCGCTCTCGCGGCGCTGCGTTGTGAAACGCGACTGCCCCGGCTTGCGCTGATCCAGGAACAGCTGGATGTCGGTCTCCTCCAGCGGGATCAGCGGCGGGCAGCCGTCGATCACGCAGCCGATTGCCCTGCCGTGGCTCTCGCCAAAGGTGGTGACGCGAAAGAGGTGGCCGAAGGTGTTGTGGGACATGGGCGGGCCCTTCATTTCTCCCCTTGAGGGGAAGGAAGGCCTACTCCTTGATCAACGCGCCGATGTCGGGCGCCGCCGGGTTCTTCATGCCGACGATGTGGTAGCCGGCGTCGACGTGCAGCACCTCGCCGGTGATGCCGCGCGAGAAATCCGACAGCAGGAAGGCCGCCGTCTCGCCGACCTCGTCGGTGGTGACGGTGCGCCGTAGCGGCGCGTTGTACTCGTTCCACTTCAAGATGTAGCGGAAGTCACCGATGCCCGAGGCTGCCAACGTCTTGATCGGGCCGGCCGAGATCGCGTTGACGCGGATCGCCTTCTCGCCGAGGTCGGCCGCCAGGTACATCACGCTGGCCTCGAGCGCCGCCTTGGCGACCCCCATGACGTTGTAGTGCGGCATCCACTTCTCGGCGCCGAAATAGGTCAGCGTCAGCATCGAACCGCCGTTCTTCATCAGCTTCTCGGCGCGCTGCGCCACCGCCGTGAAGGAGTAGCAGGAGATCATCATCGTCATCGCGAAATTGTCGGCCGTCGTGTCGACGTAGCGCCCGGTCAGCTGGCGATGGTCGGAAAAGGCGATGCAGTGCACGAGGAAGTCGAGCTCGCCCCAATCCTCCTCGACGACCTTGAACACGGCGTCGATCGAGGCCGGGTCGGTGACGTCGCAATGGCCGACCACCTTGGCGCCGAGCTCCTCGGCGAGCGGGCGTACGCGCTTGCCCAGAGCCTCGCCCTGATAGGTGAAGGCGAGTTCGGCGCCCTGCGCCGCCGCCTGTCTAGCGATGCCCCAGGCAATCGACCGATTGTTGGCGACGCCGAGCACAAGCCCGCGTTTGCCTGCGAGCAGCCCCGTTTTCGTGGTGGTCGCTCTCAAAGCCGCTTCGGTCATCCTGGTCCCGCAAGAACGACGGCGTCCCGCCGACGAACAGTCGCGTTTAAGCGCAGCGCATGATGGTTGCAAGCCGACGGACGAATGCTGCGACTCTAAAGAATGGCGTAGGCAGCCGACCCGAAATTGGTTACTTTTCGATTAACGCGCATTCGAAAGTGAACCAGCGCGTTTAGGGCGTTGAGGGCAGGGGTGTGCGGGACGAACTCAGGGTCATGACGCCGCGGCTTCGCCGATATGCCCGAGCCCTCGTTTCGTGCAGCGCCAAGCCGTGCGAGGTGTCCGACACGCTGGTGCACGCGACCTTGATGCGCGCTATCGGCGCGCGCGCGCTGCGAGGCGAATCCGACCTTCCGGTCCGCCTCTTCGCCACGGTGACCCAATTGCATCGCGACCTCGCTCCCGCCGAGCGGTCCGAGATCGCAGCCGGCGCGGGGCGTCGATCGACGTCGGGCGGCGCGTCTGTTCCCCCGCCGTCGGACCGGCTCAGCGCCGCGCTGTTGCGCCTGACCTTGGAAGAACGCGAGGCCTTGCTCCTGGTGACGATCGAGAGGTTCGAGCACGCTGTCGCGGCGCGGATCCTACGCATCTCGCTGCCGGTGCTGTTCGAGCGACTGACACGCGCCCGCACCGCTCTCGGCCACGGCCTCGACGCACCGGCACCGCTCCGCGCGCCGGAAGGGGCACGCGTCCCCTATCTGCGTCTCGTCGTCGGCTGACATGGGTCCTGCCTTGCTCCTAAGCGACGCCGATCTTCACAGGCTCGTTGACGGCCATCTCGATCCCGATCGTCGCGCCGATGTCCTGAGGCGCGCCGCCGCCTCCCCACGCGACCGCGCGCTGGTGGAAGCCTGGCAGGACCAGAACGACCTGATTCGCGCCCTCTTCGCCGGCGTCGAAGACGAGCCCCTGCCCCGCGCGCTCGATCTGCGAACGCCACCGCAGCTTCACGCGATCCCGCCCGAAGAGGTTGTGCCGGCCACCGCGGCGAAGCCGGCGAAATGGCGCCGCGCCCTGACGGGTGCGGCGACGGGATCGCTCGTGGCAGCGGGGTTGGCCGGCTCCTGGTACTTCTCCGAGCTGCCGGCGGACAGCGCGCGGATGCCCCCTGCCCGCCACCAGGGCGGAGAGCGCATGCTGGCCGACCGTACCGTTGCCGCACTCGCCTTCGGCGAGCTGGATGCGACTACGACTGCCGCGATCGCCGAACCGCCGCCGACGGCCTTCATCCCAGACCTGTCGGGCGCCGGCTTCACCTTCACCGGCGCGGAAGCGCGCGGCGTCTCACCAAGGACGGTGATCTTCCGCTATCGTAATGCCGAGGACGAGCGCGTCGCCATCGGGACCACCCGCAGCGCGGCGGACGACAGCGACCCGGCGCAACGCGACGCCGGCTTCACTTGGCGCAGCCGGCGCGTGGCATATGCCATCTACGGGACGGTGGCACCGGAACGGCTTCGCGCTATGGCCCTGTCGCTGAACGCCGGGCTTCATTCGGAGTAGACACGGCTCAGCGGCCGGGCAGCGCTTCGGCGAAACGTACCGGCTCGCCCTGGGAGGTCGCCGCCAGCATGCCCTCCCACATCACGCGTCGGCCGCGCACGATCGTACCGATGGGCCAGCCGGTCACGGCCTTGCCGTCGTAGGGCGTCCATCGCGAGCGCGATGCGATCCATTCGTCCGTGACGATCGTCCGGCGCTTGAGGTCGACGATCGTCAGGTCGGCATCGTAGCCGGCGGCGACGCGCCCCTTGGCGGCAATGCCGAAGAGCCGGGCCGGGCCGGCGCTGGTCATATCGACGAAACGCTCGAGCGACAGCCGCCCGGCGGCGACGTGGTCGAGCATTACCGGTACCAGGGTCTGTACTCCGGTCATGCCCGAGGGACTCTCCGGGTAGGTCTTGGCTTTCTCTTCGGCCGTGTGCGGGGCGTGGTCGGACCCAAGGATGTCGAGCACGCCCTGCTCTAAACCCTGCCAAAGCCCTGCCCGATGCGACGCGTCCCGCACCGGCGGGTTCATCTGCAGCCTGGTGCCGAGGCGCGCGTAATCCTCCGCCACCAGGGTCAGATGGTGCGGCGTCACCTCGCAGCTGGCGAGATCCTTGTTGTCGCGCAGGGTCGCGATCTCGTCGCCGGTGGAAATATGCAGCACGTGGACGCGCGCCTTGGTCTCGCGGGCGATGCGCAGCAGCCGTCGCGTACAGAGCAGCGCCGCCTCGGCATCGCGCCAGACCGGGTGGCTCGAGGGATCGCCCGCTACGCGCATCGGCTTGCGCTCCTCCAGCCGGAACTCGTCCTCGGAGTGGAAGGCGGCACGGCGACGCGTGTTGCGCAGGATCGAGGCGACGCTGGCGTCGTCGGCGACGAGCAGGGAGCCGGTCGAGGAACCCATGAAGACCTTGATGCCAGCGGCCCCGGGCAGTCGCTCCAGCTCGGCAACATCGGCGGCGTTGTCCCGGGTGCCCCCAACCCAGAATGCGAAGTCGCAGTGCATGCGGTGCGTCGCGCGGGAGACCTTGTCGGAGAGCTCGGCCTCGCCCGTGGTCAGCGGGTTGGTGTTGGGCATCTCGAACACGGCGGTGACGCCGCCCAACACCGCCGCGCGCGATCCCGTCTCCAGGTCCTCCTTGTGGGTCAGGCCGGGCTCGCGGAAATGCACCTGCGTGTCGATAACGCCCGGCAGGACGTGGAGGCCCGTCGCATCGATCGTCTCTCCGGCGTTGGCGTGGCCCAGCGACCCGATAGCGCGGATGCGGCCGCCCACGATGCCGATGTCGCGAGGACCGATGCCGTCATGATTGACGAGCGTTCCGCCCTTGATCAGCACGTCGTAGGTCTCGGCCATCTGATAGGACGTTCTCTTTCGGGATCGGCGCGGCACTCCTAGATCAACGTCGAGAGGAAGAGAAATGCCGCATTGCCTGCTGCCAGATCGCGCCATCGTCGCCGTCACCGGCGAGGACGCCGAAGGCCTGCTGAACCGCCTCGTGACGAAATCCGTCCTTCAAATGGCTTCCAACGAGGCGCGCTACGCGGCGCTGCTCTCGCCCCAGGGCAAGCTGTTATTCGACTTCCTCGTGTACCGCCGGCCGCAGGGGTTCTGGCTCGACGCACCCGCCGACCTCGCAACGGAGCTCGCGCGCAAGCTGACCCTGTTCAAACTGCGGGCCAAAGCGACGATCTCGGTGGACGCGGAACTGGCGGTGGCGGCGAGCTGGGGCGGGGTCCTGATGGAAGCGCCGGGGCCGGCGTTCCGCGACCCGCGCCATGACAGGCTCGGGTATCGCATCGTCGCCGCTTCCCAGAAGCTCGCCTGGATGAGCGACGACATCGCCGCCTATGAGGCTCACCGGATCGCGTTCGGCGTGCCGCACGGCGGCATTGACTGGCCCTATAGCGAAACCTTCGTACACGATGCCAACCTCGACCTGCTGCACGGGGTCGACTTCGACAAGGGCTGCTACGTCGGGCAGGAGGTCGTGTCGCGCGTGCACCACCGCAACTCGGCGCGCAAAAGGATCGTCAAACTGCACTTCTACGGGGCGCCGCCGACCGCCGGTACATCTCTTGCCGCCGGCGAGGCGGCGTTGGGAACGGTGACCTCCGTCAACGAGGGCGAGGGCCTTGCCTCCGCTCGCATCGATCGGCTCGCTGAGGCGGCGCTGACCAAGGTGCCGGTGATGGCTGGCGAGACGCTGGTCGGCATCACCCTGCCGGAGGCGAGCACCGTCACTCGCGCCGACTACGCCGAAGACCTGTTCTGACGCGCCGGGCACACCCGCTTCCGCGAAGCGGGCGAACCCACTTCGGCAGATGCGCTCTACACATCGAAAGGTGACCCGGGGCCGCTAAGCGAGGCTTATGCGCCTGTCCGGACTCTACGCTTTCTTTATGTAGCTAGTCCACGACAGCGGACGTTGCTCTAAGCCGCCACTTCTGTGCCCAGCTGCCGCAGCTTCTCGGTGAGCTTGCTGAGGCGCAGGTCGCCCTTGTGCAGGACCTGGTTGGCGCCGCGCAAGCGACGGCGATCATCGATGGAGAGATCGAGCGCGGTCAGCACCACCACCGGCACGCTCTCGCAGTTGGGACGCGACCGCAGCTCGTGAAGGAAGGTGAAGCCGTCCATGACCGGCATGTTGAGGTCGAGCAGGATCATCTGCGGCACCGAGCGGCCGATCTGCGCCAGCGCCTCCTCGCCGTTGCCGGCTTCGGCGACGGTCCAGCCATTCCTCTCCAAGGCGTGCCGCGCGATCATGCGCATCTCCGGCTCGTCGTCGACCACGAGCACGTCGCCGACAGCGTCGCGCAGGCCGTTGAGGACGATGCGCAGCCGATCCCAGTCGACCGGCTTCATGACGTAGTCGGCAGCGCCGAGCGAGGCGGCAAGCGCACGCTCGGAATGGAACGTGACCATGACCACCGGGATGTCGGCCAGATCAGGGTCGGCCTTGAGCCGACTCAGCACCGACCACCCGTCCATGCCGGGCATGGTGACGTCGAGCAGGATGGCGCAGGGCTTCAGCCGTCGCGCCAAGTTCAAACCCATCGGCCCGTCGCTGGCGGTGCGCGCGGCGAAGCCCTCGCGCAGCAAGAAACGGCTGGTGAGGTCGCGCTGCGTGGCGTCGTCGTCGATCACCAGGACCACGTCGTGCTCGAGCTGGTGCTGTCCGTGCGCCTCGACCTCGGCGATCGTCTCCGTCGGCGCCTCGGCCGTCGCGAGACGGTCGGGCAGCGTCACGGCGAAGGTGCTGCCCTGCCCGACCGCGGAGGTGACGGTTACCTCGCCGCCGAGCATCGTCGCGAAGGCGCGGGTCAGGGCGAGGCCGAGGCCGGTGCCGCCGAACTGACGGGTCGTCGAAGCATCGGCCTGCTGGAAGCGCTGGAACAACTTGGCGAGCTGCTCCTCGTTCATGCCGATGCCGGTGTCGCTCACGGCGAAGCGCAGGCTGTTCTCGATGCGCGAGACCGCGAGCGTCACGGTCCCCTTCTCGGTGAACTTGGCGGCGTTCGACAGGAGGTTGAGCAGGATCTGCCGCACCCGCGTGACGTCGGAATGCATGGTGGCGAGCCCCACTCCTTCGTCCTTGCCAAGGTCGAGCACGAAGCGGTTGCCCTTCTTGTCCATGAGCGCGCCCACCGTGGCGCCGACGTCGCCCACCATGGCGCGCACGTCGAAGCTCTCGGCGAAGGCCTCCATCTTGCCCGCCTCGACTTTGCTGAGATCGAGCACGTCGTTGATCAGCCCGAGCAGGTGGCGCGCGTTGGTCTCGATGCGGCCGACATCGGCGCCGAGATCCTGCGCCGGGATCCCATCCTCGATCTCCTCCGAGATCATCTCGGCATAGCCGATGATCGCGGAGAGCGGGGTGCGCAGCTCGTGGCTCATGTTGGCGATGAATGTCGACTTGGCGCGATTGGCGGCCTCGGCCTCGACCGTGCGCCGGCCGAGCTCCTCGCTGAGCCGATCGCGGACGCGGATCTGCTCCTCGAGCCGGCCGTTGATCGCGCGCATCGACTCGGCGGCATCGACCAGCTCGGTGACGTCGACGACGAAGATGTAGATGCCATCGACCACGCCCGAGGCGGTGTAGCGCGGCAGGTAGCGGATGTCGGCGATGCGCGCGCGCCCGTCGGCATGAGGCCACGGCAGCTCGAAACGCACGTCTTCGCCGTCGAGCGCCCGATCGAGATAGCCGCGGCGCAGCTCGAACTCGTCGTTGCCGGTGAGTTCGGGAATGGCACGGCCGACCACCTGCTCAGCGGTGACGTAGAACCAGTCCTCATAGGCGCGGTTGGCGAACTGGTAGCGGTAGTCGCGGTCGACGAAGGCGATCAGCACCGGCAGCGCGTCGGTGATGAGACGGATGTCGCGGGTCTGACGGGCGACGCGATCTTCCAGCTCTGCGTTGAGTCGCTGCAGCGCGGCGTGGGCGTCGGCGCGCCGAATTGCGTCCCAGGCCAGTGCGGCGACCTCTTCGGCGAGGCCGATCTCCTCGGCCCGCCACGTCCGCGGCGCGGCCTGGTGGCAATAGAAACCACCGCGCCAATGCGCGTGCTCCATCAGAGGCACGCCAATCGCGCTCGATGCGCCGCCATCGGCCGTCAGGACGGAGGCGGCGTCTCCGGGAGCCTGCGATACGTGCGCGCGCGTATGGTCCGTCGGCACCGGCGCGGCGCCGAAGGCCGACACTGCGACCCGACCGGACAGAGGCGGGAGCGCTTGCGCCCAGCTCGCTCCGGCTTCGAAAACGAGGACGTCGTCGCTGACACGATAGAAGCCCGCGCGGTCGGCGCCGATGAAGCGCACCAACGCTTCGGCGGTCTCCGCCATGATCGCCGCGGGCTCGTCGAGGACGCGCAAGCGGTCGCCTAAGCGCAGCAACAGCGATTGCCGATCGTAGGCGATGCGCAAGTCGCCTTGGAGGCGCGCCTGCGTGTCGCCGTAGCGGCGATCGAACATCGCGGCCAGAAGAGCCAGCGCCAAGATCAGGAAGGTCGAGCCGGCGACGCCGATGGCGAGCTTGGACTGGCCGAGGCTCGCCATGCCGTGCGCCATGTCGATGCCCGACTGCATGCGGAACACGGAGCCGCGCATGGCCGCGTAGTGCATGCCGGCGACGGCAACGCCCATCACCAGGGAGGCGGCGAGGCGTTCCGACAGCCGGTTGTTGCGGTTCGATAGGTAGAGCGCGACCGTCGCCGCTCCGATCGCGATGAAGATCGAGACGACCACCCAGAGCCGATCATAGGCAAGATCGGCTTTCATGCGCATCGCGGCCATGCCCATGTAGTGCATGGCCGCGATGCCGGCGCCCGTGATCAGCCCGCTCGCCAGCAAAACGGAAAGGCGTCGGCGCACCGCCAAAGCCACGATGAGAAAGCCGACGCCGGTAGAGAGGATCGCTACCGCCAGGGACAGGAGCGTGAGCCCGAGTTCGTAGCTCACCTCCATGCCGGGCATGCTGAAGGCGAGCATGCCGATGAAGTGCATCGACCAGATACCGCCGCCCATCGCCACGGCGGCCGCCGCGAGCCAGCCGAGCCGCGTCGCGCCCTGCGCAACGCGTGCCCGCCCCGCGAGGTCGAGCGCCGTGAATGCGGCGACAACCGCGACGAGGATGGAGAGCAGAACGAGGACGGTGTCGTGCGTGCCGGCGATCATCATACCGGCCATTTAAACGGCCAACGCGGCATGCGCCAATGCGGTAGATGCATCAAAGCATCGTCTTGCGCCCAACGCGCGGACGGCGGCCCAGGGCCGCCGTCCGCCCCCCGCAACGCCGCCTCGGCCGACCTTCAAGTCGGCGGCTGTTACGTCAGCCCTTCAGCGGGAAGTTCGGCACGCTGCTGCCGGACTTGGCATGATCGTCCTGCGCCTCGTCGACCACCGCGTCGTCGCCATCGTCACCGTCGATTGGCTCGAGGTCGTCGTCGTCCTCCGACCCGGCTTCGCCTTCCTTGAGCTTGCGAGCCTTAGCGCGGCGAACCTCGGGCTCGGAGCGGACGCGCTTTTTGCCAGCTTCGACGATGTCGCGCTCGGGACGCGGCAGCACCGGACCTTCGGGATAAACGAAACCGAGCTTCTTCGTCCCGTCATCGGCCGTAATGACCATCACCCGGACCGTGCCACCATTCTTCAGCCGGCCGAACAGGACCTCGTCGGCGAGCGGCGTCTTGATGTGGGTCTGGATCACCCGCGCCATGGGGCGAGCGCCCATGGCCTCGTCGTAGCCGTTCTCGACCAGCCAGCGGCGCGCCTCGTCGGTCAGCTCGATCGACACGTTGCGATCCGCGAGCTGGGCCTCCAACTGCATGATGAACTTGTCGACCACCTTGACGATCACTTCCGGGGGCAGGTGACCGAAGGAGACGATCGCGTCGAGCCGGTTGCGGAACTCCGGCGTGAACAGCTTCTTGATCGCCTCGGTGTCCTCGCCGACGCGCTTGCTTTGCGTGAAGCCGAAGGACGCCCGCGCCATGTCGGCGGCACCGGCATTGGTCGTCATGATCAGGATCACGTTGCGGAAATCGATCTGCTTGCCGCTGTGATCGGTCAGCTTGCCGTGATCCATGACTTGCAAGAGGATGTTGTATAGGTCGGGATGGGCTTTCTCGATCTCATCGAGCAGGAGCACGCAATGGGGGTGCTGATCGATGGCGTCGGTCAGCAACCCGCCCTGGTCGAAGCCGACGTAGCCAGGAGGGGCACCGATCAGCCGCGAGATCGTGTGGCGCTCCATATACTCAGACATGTCGAACCGGGTCAGCTCGACACCGAGAGAGGTCGCGAGCTGGCGCGCAACCTCGGTCTTGCCGACGCCAGTCGGGCCGGAGAACAGGTAGGAGCCGATCGGCTTCTCGCCATCGCGCAGGCCGGCGCGCGCCAGCTTGATCGCCGAAGTCAGCGCCTCGATCGCCGAATTCTGGCCGTAGACCACGCGCTCGAGCGTCTCGGTCAGGTGTTGAAGCACCTCGGCATCGTCCTTCGACACGGTCTTGGGCGGGATGCGCGCCATCGTGGCAATCGTCATCTCGATCTCCTTGATGCCGATCGTCTTCTTGCGCTTGGGCTCAGGGAGAAGCATCTGGCTGGCACCGGTCTCGTCGATCACGTCGATCGCCTTGTCCGGGAGCTTGCGGTCGTGGATGTAGCGTGCCGAGAGTTCGACCGCCGCCTGCACGGCCTCGCTGGTGTACTTGACCTTGTGGAAGTCCTCGAAATAGGGCTTCAAACCCTTCATGATCTCGATGGCGTCCGGGACCGACGGCTCATTGACGTCGATCTTCTGGAAGCGCCGGACCAGCGCGCGGTCCTTCTCGAAGTACTGACGGTATTCCTTGTAGGTGGTCGAGCCGATGCAGCGCAGCGATCCTTGGGCCAGCGCCGGCTTCAGCAGGTTGGACGCGTCCATGGCGCCGCCGGACGTCGCGCCGGCACCGATCACGGTGTGGATCTCGTCGATGAAGAGGATCGCCTTCTTATGGTTCTCGATCTCCTTCATGACCTGCTTGAGGCGCTCCTCGAAGTCGCCGCGATAGCGCGTGCCGGCGAGCAGCGTCCCCATGTCGAGGGCGAAAACCGTCGCTTCGGCGAGCACCTCGGGCACTTCGTTCTTGATGATCTTGCGTGCCAGGCCTTCGGCGATGGCCGTCTTGCCCACACCGGGGTCGCCGACCAGCAGCGGGTTGTTCTTCGAGCGGCGGCACAGCACCTGGATGGTGCGTTGCACCTCGGCTTCGCGTCCGATCAGAGGATCGATCTTACCGTCGCGCGCCTTCTTGTTGAGGTTGACGCAATAGGCCTCGAGCGCACCCTCCTTCTTCTTGGGATCTGTCGATTCCTTGCCGTCCTTGTCGTCGCGATCCTCATCGGCACCGCGCGGACCCTTCGACGGATCACTGAGGCCGGGGCGCTTGGCGATGCCGTGGCTGATGTAGTTGACCGCGTCGTAGCGGGTCATGTCCTGCTCCTGCAGGAAATAGGCGGCGTGGCTCTCGCGCTCGGCGAAGATCGCGACGAGCACGTTGGCGCCGGTGACCTCCTCGCGGCCGGAGGACTGGACGTGGATCACGGCGCGCTGGATGACGCGGTTGAAGCCGGTGGTCGGCTTGGCATCCTCGCGGCCGTCAGAGACGAGATTTTCGAGTTCGCGATCAATATAGTCGCGCAGATTCTTCTTAAGAAGATCGAGATCGATCGAACAGGCCCGCAGTACCGCAGAGGCTTCGGCATCGTCGGTCAGGCTCAAGAGCAGGTGCTCGAGGGTCGCGTATTCGTGATTGCGTTCATTGGCGATCGCCAGCGCCCGATGCAGCGATTGTTCGAGATTTCGAGAGAATGAGGGCATCGTCGGCCTCTATTTCTTTTCCATGATGCATTGCAGCGGATGCTGATGCTTGCGGGCATAGTCCATGACTTGCGTGACCTTGGTCTCGGCCACTTCGTAGGTGAACACACCACATTCGCCGACGCCGTGCTGGTGCACGTGCAGCATGATACGCGTCGCTTCCTCCGGACCCTTGGAGAAATACTTTCGAAGCACCGATACGACGAACTCCATGGGAGTATAATCGTCGTTGAGCAGGAGTACGCGATACATGCCGGGGCGACGCGTCTGCGTTCTGGTACGGGTGATGACCGCCGTTCCGGAGCCACGCCCGTCTTCGTTGCCGCCACCGTCCTCTTTCTGCGGCTCCTTGGCCGCGCGCGGAGGCCACGCCGCCGCGGTCAAGGCCGAACCGAGGATCTCGTTCGTCAACAATCGCTGCGCCAATGCCGCCCGGTCCCCTTCATCGACGAAAATATGCGGAGGGAAAGGCGGCTTTGCTAGGGCCGCCGAGCGTTTTCGAATTGGGGTCCCACGTGACATGTTCGCGCCCGTCGTCGGATCGAACTCGTCCGCCGTTCTGCAAGAACCAAGCCTGCAGACGCGAAAAAGGCCCGACTGAGGTCGAGCCTTTCAAAACGCGGAAGCGATGTAAAGCGGCTTGCCGACCAAGCGGCAAAGCTCTCCGGCTTACGCCTGGTGAACGGCCTGCTGACCCTTGTTCATCGCCGCTTCGACAGGGCGGAAAGCCTCCTTGGCCATGTCGCGATAGATCTCGCTGATTTTCGTGGCCTGGGCAACGAACCCTTCGACCTGCGCCTTAGCAAACTCGGACTGCAGCTGGATGGCGGTGTCGAGCGAGCGGACGCCGAACAGCTTTTCCATGAACGAGGACGTGTGCTCGAGCGAACGCTTCGAATAATCGGTCGTTTCGGCGACGATGGCCTGGAACCCGCGCGTGACGCCGGCGGCGCTGCTCGACACGTGTTCCAGCTGATCCTTGCCGAGCTTCTGCATCTCTTCAAAATTGTTGGCCATGCTGATGCTCCTGGCGCGTGAGGTTCACTTCGCCGAAGGACCGGGAAGCGCTGTGCGGCGATCGCACGCCCAGCAAATAATGCAGCGCACAAAAACACGCAAGACCTTCATGCTGCAGCGCACTATGTCATCTGGCGCGGTGGCTTGGTGTCCCGAGTCGGCACGCTCGCCTCCAAGGCGGCGTTCGCACTTAACCGTGAAGTAACCCGCTGCTCGTAGCGTGGCTTCCGGACCACTCATGAGCTGCAGAGCCGCAGCTTTCGATGCTGCGGGTGCGGGGGTTGCGGAGTATGGTCGAGTTTGGGTTGCGTATCCGGTTTCGCAGAACGACCTTCTCCTGCCTGGTGCTGGCTCTCATCACCAGCGGCCTATCGGCGCAGCCAGCCGAGGCTCATCACCGTCACAGCCACCGCGGCCGGGCCACGCTCACGCGCGAGGTCGGCCGTGTCCGCGTGGTCCATAGCAGGCCCGGTTCTTACACGCCGCCTTTCGCGAGCTACGCGGTCGACGCCAATTCCGGTCGCGTCCTCCACGCCCAGGAGGAGAACGCGCTTCGCCATCCCGCCTCCGTCACCAAGGTGATGACGCTCTACATGCTGTTCGAGGCGCTCGAGAAGGGCCGCCTCACGCTCGACACGCGCATCCCGGTCTCGGTCCACGCCGCCTCGATGGCGCCGACCAAGCTCGGCCTTCGTCCGGGTTCGACCATCCGCGTCGCCGACGTCATCGGCTCGATCGTGACGAAATCGGCCAACGACATGGCCGTCGCCGTGGCCGAGGCGATCGGCGGCGACGAACCGACCTTCGCGCACCTGATGACGCGCAAGGCGCACATGCTGGGCATGTCGCGCACGAACTTCGTCAACGCCTCCGGTTTGCCGGCGGAGCAGCAGCTGACGACGGCCCACGACCTCGCGGTGCTCGGCCGCGCGATCCACGACCGCTACCCCCACTATTTTCACTATTTCTCCATCCCCTCCTTCCACTACGCCGGCCAGACCATGCCCAATCACAACCACCTGATGGAGCAGGTGGAAGGCATGGACGGCATTAAGACCGGCTACACTCACGATTCCGGCTTCAACCTGCTGGCGTCTGTCAACCGCGACGGGCATTGGCTAATCGCCGTCGTGCTCGGCGGCCGCACCCGGCTCGGGCGCGATCGCGTGATGGCCGACATCATCGCCGCCGAGATCGACAAGTGCTCGACCCATCGCACGGCGCCGATGGTCGCCGAGAACCCGGCGCTGGAGCAGGTCGCAGAGGCGATTCCGGTGATCGAGCACGAGGGCGACGCCGCGCCGCCGGTCGAAACGGTCGACGAAGAAGCTGCCGAGACGACGCCCGGGCCCGACATCAGGGCGGCGAGCCAAGCCGTCGAGACCGCCGCGGGCGCAGGCGAACCCGCCCATCCTACCCCCGCAGCCGGGATCGCCGAGACAGAAGCCCCCGACAGCAAGACGCCTGACGCCTTAGACAACTCCGAGCCGCAGCTGATGCGGCGCGGCAAACCGGCGCGCTCGCGCGCGACGGTTCAAATCGCCAGCCTCGTGCAGCCGCGCCCGCGTCCAGCCTTCGTGCCCGGCCTGCCCAAAGGCGAACGCGACATGACGACGACCGGCTCGATCCCGCCGCACAGCGGCCGCGCCGACGGATCGACCTCCCGCTATACCGGGGTCTCGACGGCAACGCCGTCGGCGCTGCGCCACGCGGCCACGGCACGCCGCGATCAAACCGGGACGCACGTCGCCGCGCCAGAGGCGCCTTCGACCGTCCGGCCGGCGGCCCGAGGTGGCGTGATGATCCAGATTGGCGCGACTCCCACGATCGAAGAGGCCAACGGCCTCCTTGCCCGGGCGAAAACCCAGAGCCGCGGCACGCTGGGCGAAGCCAAGCCTTTCACCGAGAAGCTGCAGAAGGGCCACGCAACCCTGTTTCGCGCCCGCTTCGCCGGCCTGACCTCCGATGCCGCGGACTCCGCCTGCCACGCCCTGAAGCGTTCCGGCATCTCCTGCTTCGCCACTAAGAACTAGCTCGTCCAGGCAGCGTCCGGCCTTGGTCGCGCTAGTCCAAGTCATGTCCAGTCAGTCGCGTCCGCGTTCCCGGAGTTCAGCCATGTTGGCGCAGCAGCACTTCCTTGGCCTCGTTGGCCCGCGCGGCAAGTTCGGCCGTACCGCCCTGGTCGGGGTGCCACTTCTTCATGAGCGAGCGATGCGCGCTCACGATCGCGTCGCGCGGCGCCCCGCGGCCAAGGCCCAGCAGCTGATAAGCCTGCTCCTCGGTCATGCCGCCCGTGGCTCGCGCGCGGCGCGGCCTCGGGTCGTGGTCAGCATCGGTTGCCGCACGCCAGCCGGCGGACCGGCCGTCGAGATAAGCTTCTAGCAGCTGCGCACCGGCCGGATCGGCGTCGCGGCACGCCGCCAGTATCGCTAGACAACCCTCGAGACCAAGGCTGTCGAACACGGCGCCGGCGTGCGGGCCGCCGGTCATCCGTGCGTAACGCCGGCCACTGCCGGGATTGGTCGCCAGCTCCACCGTGAGGGAGCGCTGCACGGTCGCGACCGCCGGCCGCGGCGTGCGACTGCCGGAGCGGCCGAGCATCCACAGCGACAGGCCGAACAGGCACACCGCCGCCCAGACGTTGCCGTGGATCAGCACGACGAGCGCCGCCGCGACGATCGCCACCGAGACCGCCTTGTCGACGCGCGCCTTACCCCATGCCGGCAGCCGCCAACGTCTGGCCCGAGGGCGAGCTAGCGCGGGCCGCAGCAGCAGGTAGGCGAGAAAGGCGAACGCGGCGATCGGGAGCAGCATGGGACGTCCGGGCGAAGGGTCCTAGATCGTCCCGCGCCGTCGTGAGCGCAAGCGCCGCTCGGGGCTAGAGGAGACAGAGCTCGCGAAGGTCGTGGCGCAGGTGCTCGGGCATCTCGAGCCCACCGTCGAGGCCGGCGAGGTCCGCCGGACGGGTGGCATCCGCCAGGTAACGCCAGCCCTGGAACGGCCGGCAGGGGCGCGGCAGCACCGGCACCACGACCGGATCCAGAACCAGGTGGCAACGACCGATGCCGTCGGCATCGGTGAACGGACGGATGTCGTGGAGACGCTGCCGCGCCGCGATATGGCCGCGGATCACCCAGAACAGCGAGCCGCCGGCGACGATCTCGCCCGCACGCGTCGGCACCATCCGCGTCGTGTGGGTGATCTCCGCCGGCTCGCCGGCGCGACGGCTTCGCAGACGCCCGTCGACATGCATTTCGAGATCACTGATCGTCGCGGCACCGACGCAGAGCTTCAGGAGATGGAGCGGCATCGTGTCAGGATAGCGCGACAGGACGCCGGCGACGAGGCGGCGGCATCGTTTCTCCCCAGCTCGTCAGCCGGCATCGGCGCGCAGCAGCCGCCACTGACTGAGCAGCGAGCGGAGCGCGGCGGGTTTCAGCGGCTTCATCAGCACGCGCACGTCGGCCTCGCCCGCGAGCGCTCGGACGCCGGCCGAACGATCCGCGGTGATGAGCACCGCCGGCAGCGCTCCGTACCGCCGGCGCAGGTGGGCGATCACGCCCAGACCGTCGATCTCGTCGATGTGATAGTCGGCGACGATCACGTCGGGCGGCGCGCCGATCGCGTCCAACGCCGCCTGCACTTCGGCGAGCCCGGTCCCGGTCGCCACCACGCAGTCCCAGCCCCGCAGCAGGCTTTCCATGCCGCGCAGGATCGGCAGCTCGTTGTCGATGGCGGCGACCACCAGCCCGTCGAGCGAGCGCTGCCGAAGCGTCGGCGGCGACGGCGGCGACGTGTAAGACGTACCGGCGCTGGCGCGCGGCACGGTCACGGAGAAGCGGCTCCCGCTGCCGACCGTCGAGGCCAAGGTGACCTCGTGTCCGAGCACCAGGCTGAGACGCTCGACGATGGACAGGCCGAGGCCGGCCCCCGGTGTCTCGTCGGATGGATTGTGGAGGCGCTCGAATTCGCGAAAGATCAGGCGCTGCTTGGCGGAAGGGATACCGCACCCTGTATCGAAGACGTCGAGGCGGACTTCCGCGTTGCCGATGCGCCTGACGCCCACGACCACGCCGCCAATGGTCGTGTACTTGAGCGCGTTGGAGATAAGGTTCTGCAGGAGGCGCCGGAGCAATCGGTGGTCCGACATCACGACGAGCGAGGATGGCACGACAGTGAGAGTCAGCCGCCGCTTCGCCGCCGTCGGCGCGAAGTCGACGTTGAGCTGCCGGAGCAGGTCGCCGAGGTCCACGGCCGTGATCTCGACGCGCATTGCGCCGGCGTCGAGTTGCGTGATCTCGAGCAGCGCGCCGAGGATGTCCTCCACTGCCTCGAGCGACGCGTCGACGTTGCCGGCGAGCCGGACCGACTCGCCCCGCGGCCCGTCGGCGCGCAGATGCTCGCAAAGCGACGTCGTATAGAGCCGCGCCGCGTTGAGTGGCTGGAGAAGGTCATGACTCGCCGCTGCGAGGAAGCGAGTTTTCGAAATGTTGGCGTCCTCGGCCTCGGCCTTGGCCTGCGCCAGTTCCAGATTGAGATGCTCGAGCTCCTCGGTGCGCTCGCGGACGCGCCGCTCCAGCTTCTGCTTCTCGACCTCGAGTTCCTCCTCCGATTTCGCCTGCGCTGTCGCGTCGCAATAGGTGAAGAACAAGCCGCCATCGCGGAGCCGGACGGAGCGCATCTCGAGCACGCGGCCGAACGGCGCGTGCTCCATGCGCATTCCCTCGCTGGGCTTCTGCAGGACTTCGAGCCGCGCGACGAGAATGTCGTCGGGCGATCCTCTCCCATAAAGGCCGCGCTCGGCGTTGCACCTTACCAGGTCTTCGAGCGTGATGCCGACCCGGAGCAAGCCTTCGGGGAACTGGAAGAGGTCGCGGTAGGCGTGGTTCCAGGCGATGAGACGGAGCCCGCGATCGTAGATCGCCATGCCGTCGCGCGCGACGTCCATGGCGTGCTGGAGGACGTCGTATCGATCCTCGAGCGCGGTCGCGGGATCGGCGGCCGACATCGGCGCGGACGGCGCAGCCAAGTCGCGGAAGCCTGTGCGCCGAGCGAGCGTTGGCAGCCATGCCGTGAGCATCCCGCATTGTTAACACGGAACTTCCGCGGCGCCACCGCTGCAAAACGTGGATGCTTGCCAAGCTCGATCGCATCGCGGAGGTTCGAGAACCGATCTGTAGGGATACCCGATGTTGAAAGACTTCAAGGATTTCATCATGCGCGGCAACGTCGTCGACCTCGCGGTCGCCGTCGTCATCGGCGCCGCATTCGGCGCGATCGTGCAGTCGATGGTCAACGACCTCATCATGCCGATCGTGGGCGCCATCACCGGCGGCGTCGACTTCACCAATGACTTTACGCCCCTCTCGTCGAAGGTGACCGCAACGGGGCTGGCCGAGGCCAAGAGGCAGGGCGCGGTGCTGGCCTGGGGCAACTTCCTCCAGGTGACCGTCAATTTCGTGATCATCGCCCTCGTGCTGTTCCTCGTCGTCAGGGCGATGAACGCGGCGAAGGCCCGCGTGGCGCCCGCGGAGTCGGCGGGCGCGCCGCCGAAGCCGGCCGACGTCGTGCTGCTCGAGGAGATCCGCGACCTCCTGGCCCGGCGCGCGGAGGGCGTGCCGTCGGCGACGCGGCTGGCCTAGCCAGTCGTGCTGAGCTTGGAAGAATTGGAATGAAGCGCGTCGTCCTCGCCGACCAAATCGACTTCTCCGGCTGGCGCACCGCGGCCCGGTCCGCCGTGCTGGCCGAGGTCGCGCCCGAGCATATCGTCTGGACGGTCGAGGGCGAGGGCGACGATCTGTTCGCCGGCGATGCGCCGGTCGAGGAGGTCGCCGCGATCGAGCGGCCGCAATTCAACGTGCCCAAGGCCTTCGTCGCGCTGGCACGCGAGATCATCGTCCATTCCGATCGCGAGCGCTTCGCCCTGCTCTATCGGCTGCTGTGGCGCCTGCGCACTGCGCCGCGCCTGCTGGAGGATCCCTCCGACCCCGACGTCCACGTCGCTCGCGCCATGGCCAAGGCGATCCATCGCGACATCCACAAGATGCATGCCTTCGTGCGCTTCAAGGAGGTGGTGGCACCCGACGGCGAGCCGGCCTTCATCGCCTGGTTCGAGCCCGACCATTACATCGTCGAGGCCGTCGGCGATTTCTTCGTGCGCCGCTTCGCCGGCATGCGCTGGTCGATCCTGACGCCATACCGCTCGGCATTGTGGGACGGCACCACGCTCTCCTACCGTCCCGGCGCCGCCAAGAGCGACGTGCCCGACGAGGACCGGCTGGAGGAGCACTGGCGCACGTACTACGCGTCGATCTTCAACCCGGCGCGGCTGAAGATCGACGCGATGCAGAAGGAGATGCCCAAAAAGTACTGGAAGAACCTGCCCGAGGCGCGGCTGATCGACGGTCTCATCCGCGACGCCGCGACGCGCGAGCGCGGCATGATCGCGGCGGAACCGACCGAGCCGTCGCGCCTTGCACGAGCTCTCGAACGGCAGGGCCTCGCCAAGGAGGGTCCGGCGCAGGAGGATACGATGGCCGCCGACCTGCTCAGCCCCGAAGCGCTCGACCCGGACTTTCCGAAGACGCTGGAGGAGGCCCGTGCCTCGGCGGCCAAGTGCACGCGATGCGACCTGCATGGCCCGGCGACGCAGGTGGTCTTCGGCGAGGGTCCGCAGAGTGCCGAGATTTTCTTCGTCGGCGAGCAGCCCGGCGACAAGGAAGACCTCGCCGGCCATCCCTTCGTCGGGCCGGCCGGCCAGGTGCTTAACAAGGCGTTGCGCGAGGCCGGCATCGAGCGCGACAAAGCCTATGTCACCAACGCGGTGAAGCACTTCAAATACGAGCCGCGCGGCAAGTTCAGGCTGCACAAGACGCCCGAAACAAAGGAGATCGTCGCCTGCCGCTACTGGCTCGACGTCGAGAAGAGCTTGCTCGAGCCCAAGATCATCGTGGCGCTCGGCGCCTCCGCCGGCAAGGCGCTGCTCGGGCGCACGGTGCGCATCGGCGCCGAGCGCGGCAAACCGATCCCGCAAGGCAACGACGCGCCGGTGTTTGTCACCGTGCACCCCTCTTACCTGTTGCGCCTGCCCGACCAGGAGGCCAAGGATCGCGAATACGCCCGCTTCGTCGAGGACCTCGCCGCCGTCAAGGTCGCCGCCGGGCTTTGACCATCTCTGTCATTCGAGGCGCTGCGCAGGCGGACTTAATATCCTAGACGAAGCTGCTCGGGGCAAACGCGATGGGTTGCGGATTTCTCGCTGCGCGAGCCTGACAGAAGTGGGGCTTGAGCGACGTCCGCTGTCGTGGACTTGCTCCATCAAAGAAAACTTTAGCAAGACAGGCACGTAAGGTCGCTAGTAGCGGTCGCGCAACGAGCGGCGTTCGCTACCGGCATAGTGAAGCTCGAAGATGCCGAGGCCGGCGGCGACGTTGAGGCCAGTCGAATCGGGAGCGTAGAACGACGACGGGGTGAAAGGGATCAGCGCGACATGCCCCGTCGCGCCGCCAACCAGCGCTTCGCTGGAGGCACCGAACCCGACGTCGATCCCGGCCTGCGCGCCGACAAATTTACCGTCGAGTTCGCCGGGCTGCTCCATCAACTCGCCCCTGACCACGAAATTGAGCTTTTGGGCGTTGGCTGGGCCAAGATCGATGCCGAGCTTGTCGGACGAGCCGGTGTAGAACTCGATCCGGTCGTCGGGCCGGTAGTACGTGCAGGTGATGGCGCGGCGCCCGGCGACGAAGAAGCCGAAGCCGCCGGCAACGCGGCAGCGCAACTGCGAGGGCAGTTCGCGGGCCTGTGCCGGAAGCGTCGAAGCCGCCGCCATCAGCGCTATCAGCAGCAGAGCTTTCATTCTCATATCGCGCATCTGTCCTACTCCCGCACCTCGGGCCAGGCTACACGTCCTCAAGCCGCCTCGCCAGCGCAAGCGGCTTATGCCTTGCTAACAAGAGGCGACCGCCTCTGTTGCTGGATCATCCACGAGGCTTGCGGCGTCAGGGACGAGTTCATCGCCAAGCAAGAGAGGCACCCACCTAAGCCGCGCGACGAGCCAACCTCCACGCACGCCAGGCCGCTAGGTCCATGGCGCCGGTCGCCCGCACGGGGCCCCTGGCGCCCGCGAGCGCGCCCGGCATCAGCTCGAGGCCGAGGACACGCTCCTCTTCCACCGGTCCCGGCATGCGCAGGTCGAGCGCGTGCCGCCGCTTGAAGCCGAAGCGCGCGTAGTACGGCGCGTCGCCCACTAGCACGATGGCCGCGTGGCCGAGCACGCCGGCGCGGGCAATTGCCGCCTTCATGAGGCGGCTCCCGACGCGGTAGCAGCGCCATTCCGCGTCGACCGCCAGCGGTCCTAGCATCAGCGCCGGTACGCCGCCGGCCTCGACGTGCCACAGCCGGACCGTGCCAACCACCTCACCCATATCGATCGCATGACCCAGGCCCGCGCCGCCGAGCCGCGTGGTTCTCGCGACGAGGGACAAGCCTGCAGCCGGGAGCCTGCCGGCGCGCAGGCGCTCGCAGGTCTTGGCGAACCGGGCCGGTCCGAAAGCGCGGTCGAGCAGCGCCTCGCGGGCTTCGGCATCCTCCGGCCGCTCGACGTCTACTACGTCTGAGCCCGCCTCGACGAGGCGCGCGCAGGATGTATCGGCGAAGGTCGCCGCCCCGAAGACGGGCGCCGGCACGAAGGCGGCGGCGGAGACGCAGGTCGGCATGAAGACTGAGGTCATCGGGGCGTCCCCTTTCGAGAGGCAGCGGATGAACCTCGCACCGACGCTAAGCGCCGGCCGTTCGGGCAAGACTGATGGGATTGATGACGAAGGAAGCGAGGACCGAAGCCCCCCGCCGTCAGATCACGTAGCTTTTCAGCGGCGGGAAGCCGTTGAAGCCGACGGCCGAATAGGTCGTCGTGTACGCGCCGGTGCCCTCGATCAGGACCTTGGCCCCAATCTCGAGGCTCACGGGAAGGAGGTAGGGCTCCTTCTCGTAGAGCACGTCGACCGAGTCGCAGGTCGGGCCGGCGATGACGCAGGGCTGCATCTCGTCGCGGTCGTAGGCGGTCCTGATCGGATAGCGGATCATCTCGTCCATCGTCTCGGCGAGGCCGCCGAACTTGCCGATATCGAGATAGACCCAACGCACCTCATCCTCGTCCGACTTCCTCGAGATCAGCACCACCTCGGCCTCGATCACGCCGGCGTTGCCGACCATGCCGCGGCCCGGCTCGATGATGGTCTCGGGGATGCGGTTGCCGAAATGCGTGCGTAGCGAGGCCAGGATCGCGTTGCCGTAGGCCCCCGTCGCCGGAACGGCCTTGAGATACTTGGTCGGGAAGCCGCCGCCGAGGTTGACCATCGCCAGGTTGATGCCGCGCTCGGCCATCTCCTTGAAGATGGATGAAGCCGCCGCCAGCGCACCGTCCCACATCTGCGGGTTGCCCTGCTGCGAGCCGACGTGGAACGACACGCCGTGCGCGACGAGACCCAGACGATGAGCGTGCTCGAGCACGCGCGGCGCCATGGCGACGTCGCAGCCGAACTTGCGGCTGAGCGGCCAGTCGGCGCCGCTGCCGTCGCACAGCATGCGGCAGAACACCTTCGAGCCGGGCGCGGCGCGCGCGATCTTCTCGACTTCCGCCTCGCAGTCCACGGCGAAGAGACGGACGCCGAGGCAATAGGCGCGCGCGACGTCACGCTCCTTCTTGATGGTATTGCCGAAAGAGATGCGATCCGCCGTCGCGCCGGTGGCCAGCACCTGCTCGATCTCGACCACGGAGGCGCAATCGAAGCAGGAGCCGAGCTGCGCGAGCAGGTTCAGCACCGCCGGATCGGGATTGGCCTTGACCGCGTAGAAAACCCGACTGTCGGGCAGCGCCCGATCGAAGAGCTTGTAGTTGTCGCGCACGACGTCAAGGTCGACGACGAGGCACGGACCGCCGTCGTCGCCGACGTCGCGGCGCGCGCGGAGGAAGTCGAGGATTTTCTGAGTCATCGCGGCATCCCTTCGTGCCGACCTCTCGGGTCGAACATCGAACTTGAGCAAAGGGGTGAGCGACATCGTCCGCTGCCCACGCGTGTTGGAGACGCGTCGACGACGTGACAATGCCATTCGCGATCCGGATCAACCTCTCCCAGGAGAAGCCTACGCCGGATCAGATGCTGCGCCGTGGATTCGTCACTCCGCGCGGGGATGAACCCGTGCTGAAAGATCGAAGCCATCGATTGGATATTGGGTGAGCCCCGCGATCCGCACGCCCGGCAAGAGAGACTAGCCTCTTCGGTAAGTCGGCGGTGGAGGCCGACAGAGACGAAAAAGCCCGGTCCGTCGTTGCTTTAAGTCGCGTCCCCCGTTTGGCGGGGTTCACCGGTTCGCTCCGGCTGCCGGCTATTAAGGTTGGTTCACCGGCCTCTTGTCCGGAACACCAACCACCGACACACGACCACAGGCACGTGCGATTTGGGCAAGCTGCAATGTAGGCGCAATCGCCCAGTGCGCAAGTGCTTTCTGGGTCTTCGCGCTCGAAACTTCGACAGGTGCCCTCGTTGCAACAGCCGCGACTTCCGTGCGCTGGCCGAGCACATCCCAACGTTGTGCTGGACCGCCGCGCCCGCGGCCATAATGATTGGTACAATCGCCGATAGTACGAATACACCGGCTCTACGCTGGCGGAGATGGAGGGCTGGGGCTGGCAATCGGTCCACGATCCCGTCGAGCTGCCGAAGGTCATGGAGCGCTGGCGAGCCGCGATCGCGACGAGAGCGCCCTTAGAGATGACGTTTCCGCTCCGCGGTGTCGACGGCAGGTTCCGGCCTTTCCTGACACGCATCCCCGACTCGCGACGCGAGCGGCGCGGTGACGGCCTGGTACGGCGTCAACACCGACATTTCCGAGCAGATCCACGCCGAGCAGGCCCTGCGCCGCGCCGAGACCGCGCTGCGCGACCTCAACGCAAAGCTGGACCGACAGGTCGAGGAGCGCATGCACGCGGTGAACGAGGCACGCGCGCAAGCCGAAGCGGCGAACCGCGCCAAGTCCGATGTCCTCGCATCCATGAGCCACGAGATCCGCACGCCGCTCCATGGCGTGCTGGGCTACGCCGACCTGCTCGGTGACACCGACACTATGACGGAGAGGCAGAAGAAGCAGCTGGGGCGCCTGCAGAACTCGGGCGCCGTGCCGCTGACGATCGTCAATGACGTGCTCGATTTCTCCAAGATCGAGGCCGGGCGGTTCGACCTGCACGCCGAACCGTTCGCCGTGGCCGGTCTCATCGACAATGCCGTCTCGATCGGGCGGTCCCCCGCGAGGCCAAGGGGCTCAAGCTGTCGGCGATGGTCGATCCCGCCTTGCCGCCGCGTCTTGTCGGCGATCAGGACCGGCTGCGGCAGGTCCTCCTCCTCGATCGGTCTGCACATCCTCGTGGCCGAGGATGTCGAGGTGAACCAGGAGATCATCCGCGCGGTCCTGGAGCGGGTGCATCACGTCGTTGACATCGTACTCGACGGTGCCGGTGCGGTCCGGGCGGTGCAGTCCCCAAACCTACGATCTCGTGCTGATGGACGTGCAGATACCGGTCGTGGATGGGATAGTGGCAACCCAGCACATTCGCAAGCTGGCGCATCCTGCCAGCCGGCTGCCGATCATCGCGATGACAGCGAACGTGTTGCCGCAGCAGGTCGCCCAGTTCCGCGCCGCCGGCATGGATGACCACGTCGGCAAGCCGTTCAAGCGAGGAACTCTACGCCGCGATCGCGCGCTGGGCGCATGCGCCGGAGTGACGGCACGCGCGACCTGATCTATCGAGCGGACCCGTCCTTCTCAGGACTGGTAGAGCGTGACCAGTTCGCGCTCGCTCAGCCTGTCCGCCGGAGCGTCGAGAACGAGCACGCCGTCTCTCAGCACGATGATGCGGCTCGCGTGCTCCAGTGCCAGCGCGACGTCGTGAAGGGCGAGGATCGAGGTCGCGTGCGTGGCTTGGATCGCCTTGAGCACGGCGGCGCCCTGGCGGCGATCCAACGCCGAGACCGGCTCGTCGCCGAGCACCACGGGACGCCCGTTGTAGAGCGCGCGGGCGACGGAGGTGCGCTGCGCCTGCCCGCCGGAGAGCGACCCCGCCTTCTGCCGCAGAGCCGGCGCGAGATCGACGCGGGCCAGCACCGCCTCGACATCGGCAAGCGTCGCCTTAGCCGGCCAGGCCAGCTCGCGGAGGTTGCGCAGCACCGAGTGCCGATCGAGCCGGCCCATGTACACGTTATGGAAGCAGGACAGCTGCGGCACCAGCGCCGCCGCCTGCGGGATCAGCGACGCCCTGTCGGCGAGCCGGTCGTAGAGCGCGCCGAGCAGGGTCGACTTGCCCGAGCCCGAACGCCCGAGCAGGGCCACGCGCTCGCCCTCGCGAATCGAGAGCGTTACGCCGGCGAGCACGGGGCGATGCCGGTAGCCGAAGGTCTCGCCGGACAGGGAGACGAGGGTGGGCGTTCCTTCGCCCTCTGCGCAAGAAAAGGCCGGAAAGGCGGATGAGGGGTCGGGCGACCTCACCGGGACTGCCGCCACGCGTAAGCGAAGCGACTGAGCAATCCCTCATCCTGCGCTTCGCACGGCCTTCCGACGCGAGAAGGGAAAGAGATCAGTTGAGCAGCCCGTCCTGCTTGGCGACGTCGGCGATGGGCTTGTACTCGGCATTGTCGGCGGCGACAAACTTGGAGCGGCCGAACGGCTCGAGAATCTTCGGGTCCTTGATCGCGATCAGCTCGGTCTTGAGCTTCTCGGTGAAGCCGGCGCCGAACCTGGCGTCGAGGTCGCCGCGCACCGTCCATTGATAATCCGGGAAGGTTGGGCTCTCCCAGATCACGTGGACCTTGCTCTCGTCGACGTGGCCGGCCTTCTTCTCCAGCTGCCAGACCGAATAGTCGATTACGCCGACCTCGTAGGCGCCGGACTGCACCAGCTGGATCGTCTTGGTGTGGTCGCCCGAGAAGCCGACCTTGGAGAAAAGGTCGTCCGGCCCTTTGCCGAAGCGCTCGCGGATGAAATATTCCGGCATGACGCGGCCCGAGGTCGAGGAGCGCGAGCCGAAGGAGAAGGTCTTGCCGACGAGGCCCTTGTCCAGCTCGGCCGCCTTCTTGAGGCCGGTGGCCTCGTTGGCGATGAAGTAGCTTTTGAAAGCCTTGTCCTCGACGCCCTGCGCGATGGCCTGCGAGCCCGGTACCTTGTCGCGCGCCTGCACGCCGGTGAAGCCGCCGAACCAGGCGAGCTGCACCTCGTCGTTGACGAAGGCGGTGACGGCGGCGGGATAGGACTTCACCGGCACATATTTGACCGGCACGCCGAGCTTCTCCTGCAGGTAGGTGGCGACGCGGCCGAAGCGCTCGGTGAGGCGGGTGGCGTCCTGGTCGGGGATCGCGGTGAAGACGAAGGTGGGGTTGTCGGCGGCCGCGGCCGGACGCAGACCGAGCACCAGCGACAGCCACAACGTCAGTGCCAAGGCGGCCAGCCAGTTCGTCTTCACGCGAGATCCTCCACGATCGATGGTGCGCTCGCGATGATTGCTGGCACGACGGTCGGTAGGTCAAGGGCGCGTTCGGAACAGTGATGGCCATAGGGACACGGCCGCGGGCCGTGCTAGGCATCGGCGACGGTCGGGTATGCCGAGTTTGGAGACAGCGCGATGACCATCCAGCACCCTCGCTTAACGGAGATGGCGCACGGCGGCGGCTGCGGCTGCAAGCTGGCCCCGGCGGTGCTGCAGGACATCCTGAAGAAGATGCCGATGCCGATGTTCTGCCCCGACCTGCTGGTCGGCACCGAGACGGCGGACGACGCCGCGGTGTACCGGATCAATGACACGCAGGCGATCATCGCCACGACCGACTTCTTCACCCCCATCGTCGACGATGCCCGCGACTTCGGGCGCATCGCCGCCACCAACGCGCTCTCCGACGTCTACGCCATGGGCGGGCGGCCGCTTTTCGCGCTGGCGCTCGTCGGCATGCCGGTCGCCACGATGCCGATCGAGGCGGCGCAGGACATCCTCGCCGGCGGTGCCTCGATCTGCGCCGAGGCCGGCATTCCCATCGTCGGCGGCCACTCCATCGACACGCCGGAGCCGATCTACGGGCTGGTGGCGGTGGGCCTCATCCATCCCGACAAGGTGCTGAAGAACGCCGGCGCCCGGGCCGGCGACGCGCTGGTGCTGACCAAGGGGCTCGGCGTCGGCATCTTCTCGGCGGCGATGAAGAAGGGCGAGCTTGACGCCGCCGGCTACCAGGCCATGCTCGCCTCGACCACCAAGCTGAACGCGATCGGGCCCGAGCTCGCCGACCTCGAGGCGGTGAATGCGCTGACCGACGTGACCGGCTTCGGCCTGCTCGGCCACCTGCTCGAGATGTGCCGCGGTGCCGGGCTCTCGGCCAGGCTCGACGCCAGGGCGGTCCCGACCCTGCCGGGCGCCGCGGCGCTGGCGCAGGCAGGTTACGCGACCGGCGCGGCAGCGCGCAACTGGACGAGCTACGGCGCCCACGTCCGCCTGCCCGAGGGCACGCCCGACTGGGCGCGCGGCCTGCTGTGCGACCCGCAGACCTCCGGCGGCCTGCTTGTTTCGGTGCGCGCCGACCGCGCCTCCGACGTTGTCGAGCGCTGCAGGGCGGCCGGCTTCGCCCAGGCGGCGATCATCGGCACGATGGACGAAGGGGAGCCGGTCGTGAGCGTGGCTTGACCATCACCGTTTATCCGGAGCGGCGCAGCCGAATGCGGCATCGGTACTCGTCAAGACGGCCGGGGAAGGCCGCCGGATCTGCATCTCCGCGTCGCTGCGTGCCGCTCGTTGTCGGCGTGAACGGTCGACCCCATCTCTGATCGAGGATCTCAGAGAGGAGAAACGCGATGTTCTCGTTCCGCAAGCCGATGACGATCCCGAACGCTGCCGAGGCGCTGCCGGGCCGCGCGACGCCGCTGCCCACGTCCGACACCCACCACGTCAACGGCCGCACGATTCACGCGCCGTTTCCCGAAGGCACCGAGACGGCGCTGTTCGGCCTCGGCTGCTTCTGGGGCGCCGAGCGCTCGTTCTGGAAGCTGCCCGGCGTCTACAGCACAGCGGTCGGCTACGCCGGCGGCCCGACTCCCAACCCGACCTACGAGGAGGTCTGCAGCGGCCGCACCGGGCACAACGAGGTCGTGCTGGTGGCCTACGACCCGTCGAGGATCAGCTATGCCGAGCTCGTCCGCCATTTCTTCGAGAGCCACGACCCGACCATGGGCATGCGCCAGGGTAACGACGTCGGCACCCAGTACCGCTCCGGCCTCTATGGCAACGAGGCCCAGGTCGCCGAGGCGCTGGCGCAGAAGGCCGCCTACGAGCCGGCGCTGAAGGCCAAGGGTTACGGCCCGATCACCACCGAGATCTTGCCCACCCCGCCGTTCTACTACGCCGAGACCTACCATCAGCAGTACCTCGCCAAGAACCCCGGCGGTTATTGCAACCTCGGCGGCACCGGTGTGAGCTGCCCGCTCGGGACCGGCGTGGCGGCCGCATGACATTTGAGTTATAGCGATCTTAGGGCGGTTTATCGTATTTCGATAAATCGGGGTAAGATCGCTATAAATGGATGCTCTCGCAATCCCTACGCGCCCGGCGCAGGGACGCCACCGCCTGAACTCGCCGGTCGCGACGACCTGATCGATCGCGCGGCCGTTGCTCTTGATCGCATCGGCAAGGGGCGATTGGCGCGAAGTTTCATCCTCTACGGCCTGCGCAGGGTCGGCAAGACCGTTCTCCTCAATCGCATCAGGCTCGACGCCGAGGATCGTGGCCTCATCGGGACCAAGATCGAGGCGCCGGAAAATCGATCTCTCCCGGCGTTGCTCGCTCCCGCACTTCGCACGACGCTCCTCAGGCTCGATCGCGGCGAGGCGATGAAGGTAAAAGCCGGCCGCGCCATGCGAGCCTTGGCCGGCTTCGCCAAAGCCCTGAAGCTTAAATACCAGGATCTCGAGCTCGGTCTCGACATCGATCCGCAGAAGGGTCTCGCCGACAGCGGCGATCTCGACAGCGACTTGACGGCGCTTCTCACCGCTGTCGGCGCGGCGGCGGCCGAGCAGAAGACGGCCGTGATCCTCTTCGTCGACGAGCTGCAATATGTGCCGGAGGCGCAGCTCGCCTCGCTGATCAGCGCGCTTCACGCCACGAGCCAAGATAGCCTCCCGATCACCATGGTCGCCGCCGGGCTGCCGCAGCTCGTCGGCCAGACCGGCCGCGCCAAGCCCTACGCCGAGCGTCTCTTCGAGTTCGTTCGCGTCGATCGTCTCGACGAAACGGCCGCGCGCGACGCGCTGACGGTGCCGGCCTGCGAGGAGGGCGTGGCGTTCACCGACGAGGCCATCGCTGAGGTCATGCGGCAGACGCTCGGCTTTCCGTACTTCCTCCAGGAATGGGGCAAGCACAGCTGGAACGTTGCCTCGGAGTCCCCGATCGGCGCGGCCGACACGATCCGGGCGACCGGGGCGGCTCTCGCCGAGCTGGATGACAGCTTCTTCCGCGTGCGCTTCGATCGCCTGACGCCTGCCGAGAAGCGCTACATGCGCGGGATGGCAGAGCTGGGTGCCGGACCGCACCGCTCCGGCGACGTCGCCGAAGCCTTGGGCCGCAAGGTCACCACCGTGGCTCCGACGCGCAACACGCTCATCGCCAAGGGCATGATCTACAGCCCGTCCCACGGCGACACCGCGTTCACCGTGCCGCTCTTCGACGGCTTCATGAAGCGGATCATGCCGACGCTGTGAGCTACTCCGCCGCTTGCGCACCCGGCGCGGCAGCGACGGAGCGGCAGGCCGACGACATGAAGGCCATCGTCAGCGGTGGTCGCGGGAACGGCAGCTTCTTGGCCGGGCGAGGGTGCAGGATCGAGGGCGAGAACCAGCGCTTCAGCGTGGCGTCGCAGCCGTCGCCGCCCGGCACCTCGGCCTGCGGGACGCAATCGGGCTCGGACGACGGGCAGAACAGCCGTATATGGAAGTGGTAGTCGTGCCCGTACATGGGGCGGACCTTCTCCAGCCACGTGCGGTCGCCCCGCGCCTCGCGGCAGATCGCCTTCTTGATGGCGGCATTGACGAAGATGCGCTGCACCTCCGGATCGACCGCGGCGGCGCGGATCAGGCCGATCGTGTCGTAGGTGAAGGCTCGCGGATCCACGTCCTCGCGGTCCCCGCGTACCATCATCGTCGAGTTGCCGAACTCGCGCTCCTCGGGCGACATGCGGTGGTCGGGCATCGGCTTCAGCCACACGTCGGCATCGAGCCCGGCCTGATGCGAGGCATGGCCGCCGAGCATCGGGCCACCGCGCGGCTGCGCCATGTCGCCGATGAGGATGCCGGGATAACTCGTGGTCTGCCGCACCCTATTGGCGAGACGCTCGATGAAGGCGAGGAGTTGCGGATGACCGTAGAAGCGGTTGCGCGAAGGCCGCATCACCTGCCAGTCTGGCCCGTCGAGCGGCAGCGCGCGGGCGCCGGCGATGCAGCCCCGGGCGTAGGTACCGTAGACGTGCGGCGGACCGACGGAAGGCTCGCGCTCGCGGCCGAACACCTCCTTAGCCGGCAGGTTCGGGTTGGCGAGGTCGCCGATCGGCGGCGGGGCGTGCGGATCGAGCGTGCCACGGTCTTGCGCCTGGGCCGGACCGGCGAGGAATGCGGCGGCCAGGACAAAGACAGGAAGGGCGCGACTCAGCATCTCGTGTGACCCCGTTCGCCGCAGCGTGCCCCGCGCGGCTTCCCCAGGCAATGCCGCCGTTTCATGGCCGATCCATGGCTTGGGATTGTTGGCGAAGGTCTGGCAAATCTCCGATAACGCCCTTCTCTCCCTCGCGGGAGAAGGGGACTCCGTGAGATCTTGAGCCGATCGGGCGCGCACTCTTCTATCCCAGCGCCTCCAACCACCGCTGCGCTTGCGCGCGCACATTGCCGGGCGCGGTGCCGCCGTAGCTCGTCCGGCTCGCCACCGAGTTGCGGACGCCGAGCACCTCGAAGACGCCCATCTCCAGGCGCGGCTCCTCGCCCTGCATCTCGGCCAGCGTCAGCCCCTCGAGGCCGACCTTGCGCTTGGCGGCCAAGGCCACGAGCCGCCCGGTGACGTGGTGCGCGTCGCGGAACGGCATGCCCATGACCCGCACGAGATAGTCGGCGAGGTCGGTCGCGGTGGCGAAGCCGGAGCCGGCGGCGGCCTCCATGCGCTCGGTGTCGGGCGCCAAGTCGGACACCATGCCGGTCATGGCGGCGAGGCACAGCGAAAGCGTGGCGAGCGCATCGAACGTGCCCTCCTTGTCCTCCTGCATGTCCTTGGAATAGGCCAGCGGCAAGCCCTTCATGACCACCAACAGGCCGGTGAGCGCGCCGATGACGCGGCCGGCCTTGCCGCGCACCAACTCGGCGGCGTCGGGGTTGCGCTTCTGCGGCATGATCGAGGAGCCGGTGGAGAACCTGTCGGACAACGCGGCGAAGCCGAACTGCGGCGTCGCCCAAAGCACGATCTCCTCCGCGAATCGGCTGAGATGGGTCGCACAGATCGCCGCGGCGGCGAGCGCCTCCAGCGCGAAGTCGCGGTCGCTGACGCTGTCGAGCGAGTTGGCGGTGGGACGATCGAAGCCGAGCGCCTTCGCCGTGGCGTCGCGGTCGATCGGGAAAGAGGTACCGGCGAGCGCCGCCGCCCCGAGCGGGCATTCGTTCATGCGGGCGCGTGCGTCACTGAAGCGGCCCTTGTCGCGCGCGAGCATCTCGACGTAGGCGAGCAGGTGGTGGCCGAACGTCACCGGCTGCGCACTCTGCAGGTGGGTGAAACCCGGCATCACGCTCTCGGCATGCTCCAGGGCGCGGCGCGCCAGCACTTTCTGCAGGCCGGCGATCTGGCCGACGAGCTGGTCCACCGTGTCGCGGACCCAGAGCCGGAAATCCACCGCGACCTGGTCGTTGCGCGAGCGCGCGGTGTGCAGCCGCCCGGCGACGGCGCCGATATCGGCGGCGAGCCGCGCCTCGATGTTCATATGGATATCCTCAAGCGAGCGCTCGAAGACGAAGCCGCCGTTCTCGATTTCGCCACGGATCGAGGTTAGCCCCGCCGCGATCGCGACGGCATCGGCGCGATTGACGATGCCCGCGTCGGCCAACATCGCCACGTGGGCGAGCGAACCGGCGATGTCCTGGGGAGCCAGCGCCTTGTCGAAGCCGATCGACGCATTGATCTCCTCCATGATCGCGTCCGGGGCGCTGTCGAAGCGGCCGCCCCACATCTTGTTGCTCATCACACCCCAGACTTGCGAGAAAAGAGCGACGCCATGACCGACCTGCCGCCGACGACCGACCCCAAGCCGTCCGCCAGGACACGATCGAACGGCCCCCTGGCGATCACGCTCGGGCTGCTGGCCGCCGCGGTCGGTGCCGGGATCCTATACGGGATGACGCCTCTGGGCAGCAAGCACGAGGCCCACAGCGGCGCCTGCGCGCGCTCGCTCGATGCCGCGCAATCGATCGACACGCTGGTGCACGGCGAGGTCGCGGCGTTGATGCCGGCCGGTCACGCGCGCGACCTCTCGGCCATCGCCTTCGACGATGCCGACGGCCACAAGACGACGATCGGCGCTTTCGCCGGCCGGACGGTGCTGCTGAACCTCTGGGCCACCTGGTGCGTGCCGTGCCGGACCGAGATGCCGGCCCTCGACCACCTGCAGGCGCAGCTCGGCTCCAAGAGTTTCGGCGTGGTGCCGGTGGACATCGACCAGCTGCGCCTGGAGAAGGCACGCGGCTTCTTCAAGGAGACGGGCGTGACCAGCCTGCCCTACTTCTCCGACAACAGCGCCGACATCCTCCGCGCGCTCGGCAGCCAGGGCCTGCCGACCACGGTGCTGATCGGCACCGACGGCTGCGAGATCGCCACCATGGCCGGCCCGGCGCAGTGGGATTCGCCCGAGGCCAAGGCGCTGATCGAGCGGGCCGCGAAGGCGCCGGCGACGCCGAGCTGATCAGCGCTCCGGCGGATCGTAGGGCAGCACGAGCGAGTTGCCGTTGCTGGTGCCGCTGCGCACGATTCTGTAAGCGCCGACCATCTTGCCCGCGGCCTGGTAGGAGCCCTCGTCGTCGAGGTTGGCGCTGTTGAAGTCCTTCGCCGTGCCGCTGATCCCATCGTATTTGCCGGTGCCCGACTTGAAGGTCCAGCTCAGCGTGATCGCCTTGATCGGTTTGGCACCGTCCGTCGTGTACTCAGCATAGAGGACGTCGCCGTCCCGGTCCTTGAAGTTGCAGTAGCCCTTGGAGTCGATCGTTTGCGCCTTCCGATCAGTGAACCGGATGTTGGTGCAACGTCCGGCGGTCAGGTTGAGGAACCCCTTGTCGGCGTCGTTCACGGTCGTGGTCAGGTAGCGGTTGACCGTCAGGTCGGTGCCACCACCCACGTCGATGGGCGTCGCCGGCGTCGACGTCGTGAACGTATAGGTCAGCGCGAACTTGGCGCTGGTCGGGAAAGGCTCGTCTGCCCGAGCTGCACCGGAGACCACGACAGCTGATGCAATCGTAAGACCCAGGCGCGCGACACGCCACTGCGCATGCAATCGAACACCGATCATCGGATCCTCCATCAGGCACGTGCACGAAGTAAATCACGATCCATGACGGCGTCCAATAACAACAACGCCCGGATCGGCGCGCTGAACGGAGCGCGCCGACTGACCTTGTTAGCCGATGCCCAGCACCTTGGCGTGATGGCTGATGTGATGCTCCATGAAGGTCATCATCGTGTAGTAGGAATGGTCGTAACCTTCCTGCATGCGCAGGTTCAAAGGCTGGCCGGCGGCCTCGCAGGCCTCCGCAAAGAGATGCGGGTGCAGCTCTCCCTTCAGGAACTGGTCGCCCGTTCCTTGGTCGATCAGGATGTGCGACGTGCGCTTGCCGGCCTTCACCAGCTCGGTCGCGTCCCATTCCTTCCAGCTCGCCTTGTCCGGCCCGAGATAGTTGCCGAGCGCCTTCTCGCCCCAGGGGCAGGACGACGGCGCCACGATCGGGGCGAAGGCCGACACGGACTTGAAGCGTTCGGGCTGGCGCAGCGCGTGGACGAGCGCCCCGTGGCCGCCCATCGAGTGCCCGAAGATGCCGAACTTTCGGGTGTCGACGGGGAAGTGCTCGGCCATCAGGTCGGGCAGCTCGTGCCCGACGTAGGTGCCCATCTGGTAGCCGTCCGTCCACGGCTCCTGCGTGGCGTTCACGTAGAAGCCGGCGCCGATCCCGAAATCGTACTTGTCGTGGTCGCCGGGATGCGGCTTGTCGCGCGGGGAAGTGTCCGGCGCGATCAAGATGATGCCGTGCTCGGCGGCGAGGCGCTGCGCGCCGCCCTTGATGATGAAGGTGGTGTGGTCGCAGGTGAGGCCGGCGAGGTACATCAGGGCCGGCAGCTTGCCCCGCTGCTTGGCCTGCGGCGGCAGGTAGACCGTGAAGTTCATCAATCCGCCGATAGCGGCGGACTGATGCTTGTAGAAGGTGTTTTCGCCGCCGAAGCAGACGTGGGAGCCGGTCTTCTCGGGGGCGCCGGTCTTGAGAGGCTCGGCCATCAATACTTCACCACGGTGCGGATGCCCTTGCCATCGTGCATGTCGTGGAAGCCGTCGTTGATCTTGTCGAGCGGGATCACGTCGGTGATCAGGTCGTCGATGTTGATGCGCTTATCCATGTACCAGTCGACGATCTTGGGCACGTCGGTGCGGCCGCGGGCACCGCCAAAAGCCGAGCCGCGCCAATTGCGGCCGGTCACGAGCTGGAACGGACGGGTCGCGATCTCGGCGCCGGCCGGGGCCACGCCGATGATGATCGAGGTGCCCCAGCCCTTGTGGCAGCACTCGAGCGCCTGGCGCATCACGGTGACGTTGCCGGTGCAGTCGAAGGTGTAGTCGGCGCCGCCCTTGGTCAGCTCGACCAGATGGTTGACGATGTTGGTACCGGCCGGCAGCTCCTTCGGGTTGACGAAGTCTGTCATGCCGAACTGCGCCGCAATATTGCGCTTGGCGTTGTTGAGATCGACGCCGACGATCTGCTCGGCCCCGATCATCTTGAGGCCCTGGATGACGTTGAGGCCGATGCCGCCGAGGCCGAACACCACCGCGCGGCAGCCGTACTCGGCCTTTGCGGTGAAGATCACGGCGCCGATGCCGGTGGTGACGCCGCAGCCGATGTAGCAGATCTTCTCGAAAGGTGCGTCCTCGCGCACCTTGGCGAGCGAGATCTCGGGAAGTACCGTGTAGTTGGAGAAGGTCGAGCAGCCCATGTAGTGGTAGAGCGTCTGGCCCTTGTAGCTGAAGCGGCTGGTACCGTCGGGCATGACGCCCTTGCCCTGGGTGACGCGGACCTTCTGGCAGAGATTGGTCTTCTGCGAGAGGCAGTAGTCGCACTCGCGGCACTCGGCGGTGTAGAGCGGGATTACGTGGTCGCCCTTCTTCAGCGAGGTCACTCCAGGGCCGACCTCGACGACGACACCCGCGCCCTCGTGGCCGAGGATCGAGGGAAACAGCCCTTCCGAATCCTGGCCCGACATCGTGTAGGCGTCGGTGTGGCAGAGACCGGTAGCCTTGATCTCGACGAGAACCTCGCCGTGCTTGGGCCCCTCCAGGTCCACCTCGACGATCTCGAGCGGCTTCTGGGCCTCGAAGGCGACGGCGGCGCGGGTCTTCATCGAGTATTCTCCCTATGCGGATTTGGCAGCTCCGTACACAGGTTTGACCGACGGGGCTAGGCGCGCATCGGCAAAATTTACTTGGGCGCGGACACGCCAAATCTTTGTTCACGCGAGGATTTTGTTATCTTATAACAAACAGTTCGCCCGCGCATCAGACGCAAGAACGCCTCGGTCGCAACGATCCGGAGACCGTCGCCGACCGAGGCGCGAAGAGCTTGGACAAGGTTTGGCTATGTCGAGCGTGGGACGCTCAACAGTCGGACTTGGAGACCGTCTTTGAGTCGCCCATGTCGTTTTCCTTGTGCACCGTCTTCGACGAGCAACCGTCGGACGACTCGTGATGTTCGACGGTGGTGGAGGTACTCGGCGGCGGCGGAGCGTCGTCGCGGTGGATGACGACCTCGTCGGCGAAAGCACTGCCGGTGACGAGCATGGTGGCGGCGACGAGCACGACTTTGAGCATGGGAGACCTCCTGTGTTGCAAGCGCCAATGCTGAAGCTTGGGGCCTGTTCCGCCGCGAGTACGACGCCGTAGTCGTAGGCCCACGAAGATGACAGGTTCCGACGGCAGACCTGGTCATCGGTCTCCGCTTCGGCCCACACGCGCGCTGCTCTTCGGCCTGGTCGTCGAGTTAAGCTTAGGTCTCAATATCGCCGCCGATCCGTTGCCTATGACGACTTGACCGTGCTCTACGAGCCGCAGCAGTCGGGGCTGGAAAGCATTGATGGCCAATCCGAAGTCGCTTCTGAACCGCGCCGTCTCCTGCCTGCGTCGCCGGATGGGCACGGCTTCGGCGCGCTACAAATTGGCCGTGTCGAGCGGGTTCGTCATCGCCAGCGTCGGCATGGCCACCGTGGTGGTCGGCCAGAGCGGCCAGGCGCAGGATATTTTCAGCGCCTTCGGCAGCCTGTTCTCGGCCCCGCAGGCAGCGGCCCCGCAGTATGTCGCGCGCGACCTCGCGCGCCGTGGGTACAGTCACGCCTCGCGGGCCTCGCATCGGCAGCGCGTGGCCGAACGGCACGGCGCCCATCACCGCCGCGTTCTCGTGTCGGGCAGAGGTGCCGGAGACGCTCCGATCCGGCTCGGACGGGCTTCGATCTGCGTGCGGAGCTGCGACGGCTTCGCGTTCCCCGTCGGCGAATACCACGGCGGTGACGACCTCGCCGCGCACGAAGCGACCTGTCGCTCCGAATGCCCAGGTGCGCAGACCTCGCTCTACGTGTTGCCTAACGGCTCGTCGTCGATCGATGAGGCGGTGGAGGCGCGCACCGGCCGCTCCTATTCGCAGAAGGCGTCGGGCTTCCACTACACGACCTATCTCGACGAAGCCTGCTCCTGCCATCCCAAGGACGGCAACCGCATCGCCTCGCTGCTGCGCGACTTCACCCTGAGACGCGGCGACGCCGTGGTGACCAGCACCGGTGTCAAGGTGTTCCACGGCGGCGGGCACTATCCCTATCGCCAGGCCGATTTCGTGCGGCTGGCGGAGAGCCGCGACGTGCAGAAGGCCACCATGGCCTCGTTCCGCGCCATCGAGCGCGCCGGCATCGTGTCGAGCCACCCGGCCGTGGCCCAAGCGTTTAAGCCGGTGTCGCCGGCCGCGAGTCTGAAGCCGCTCAAGCACGAGGCTAGCCTCACGCCGTAGCGGCGCGCCTGCTAACCGCATCGCCAACGCAGGGTGCCTGCCGTGACGCCGCGTACGTGCCGCACGTGCGGGCAAGCGTCTACCTCTGGCCTCGTGGAAGCGGCTTGACTTCGTGCAGGACGCGCTTGCCAAAAGGCGACAAGGCGCGAGCGATTGCGTCCTCGAACGCGCCACCTGACAGGCCGGCCTCGCGAGGGCGAGGTGAAGATCAAGCACGACAGCAAAGATCAAACGGGCGCGAACGGGTTGCATTCTCGCAACCTTTGTATGACGCTTCGATGACACACCTGAAGCGCGACGACGATGGAGAACGCGATGAACGAAGCCCCTCCTGCAACCGCCTCCCACCTGATGACCCGCGAGCAGCGCCAGGCCGCGGGCAAGGCGTTGCGGGCGGTCGTCTCGCGCGAGAGCCACGCCGATTTCACCGTCGATCCGCATCGCGACCCGCTGCCGATCCTTACCGCCGACGACGCCGACCGCCTGCCGGCGCTGGTGCCCGAGCGTTACAAGCGCATGGACGTGTCGCCCTTCGCCTTCTATCGCGGCGCCGCGGCACTCATGGCACACGATCTCCGATCGTCGCCGCACATCGGACTGCCGGTCCAGGTCTGCGGCGACGCCCACCTCATGAACTTCGGCGCGTTCTCCTCGCCGGAAGGTCACGTGCTGTTCGATATCAACGACTTCGACGAGACCTGCCCCGGCGTCGACTTCATCGTCGACCTCAAGCGCCTCGTCGCCTCGGTGGTCGTCGCTGCGCAGAACGAGGGAATGGCGGACAAGAAGGCCTACGCCCTCGCCGCCGCGACCTCGAAGGCCTATCGCGACTTCATGAGCGACCTCGCCGAGCGCTCGCCGCTTGAGGTCTGGCAGGCGCGCATGGACCTGCAGGCGCAAGTCGAGGGCCTCGGCGACTCCTCACTCGAGACCGAGATCATCGAGACGATGCTCAAGGCCGAAAAGAAGGGCAAGGCATCGAGCGAGACGCCCAAGCAGGAGACGCGCGACAACGGGGTGCTGCGCTTCGCCGACAAGCCGCCGACGATCTTCCACGTCCTGCCCGACGGCAACCCGGTTGGACACGTGCTCTCGAGCGACACTTATGAAAAGTACAAGGCCACGCTGCTACCCGAGCGTGCCATGCTGCTCGATCATTATAAGCTCGCCGACACCGCCTTCAAGGTGGTCGGGGTCGGCAGCGTCGGCACGTTCTGCGCGATCGGCTTGATGCTGAGCGCCGATGGCGACCAGCTCATCCTGCAGCTCAAGCAGGCCGGCGAGAGCGCCGTCGCCAGCCTGGCGCAGGGCGTCGTGCCGGCGAGCCACGGGGGCAAGCGCGTCGTTGACGGCCAGCGCGCGATGCAGGCGGCAAGCGACGTGTTCCTCGGCTGGACCGGGGACGAGAGCGGCCGCCAGTTCTACATCCGGCAGCTGAAGAACCGCCGGCTCGGCTCCATCGCCGAGGTGATCCAGGGCAAGGCGCTGCCGGCCTATGCGACGCTCTGCGGCCGCACCCTGGCGCGCGCACACGCCCGCACCGGCGACCCGCAGATGATCAACGGCTATATCGGCAAGTCGGAGGTGCTCGACGAGGCGCTGGCATCCTTCGCCATGAGCTACGCCAGCCAGACCGTGCTCGATCACGCCAAGCTCTCGACCTCGGCGCTGGTGCCGGCGGCGGCTCAGCCGGAGAAGAAGGCGGCGTAGCGCCGCGCGCCGGAACAGTACCGCCGAGGTGCCATTGACAGGCCCTACCGAGAGGAGCCCGCCGTGAGCAGCAAGCAGCCGAAGACCACCGTGCCGACAGACGCCGATCTCAAGGGCAACCCGATGATCGGCGGCAGCAAGGGCGTCACACGCTCCGGCCAATCGCCGGACGACCTTGAAGAGTCGCTCGCCGACACGACCATCGAGGGCGACACGATGAGCGGGACCAACAAGGAAGGCGGCCTCGATAAGGCCGGTGGACCGGACGCGCGCAAGTAGGCCGGATCTCTGTCGTTCCGGATCTCGCCTCGGCGCGAACCCGGGACGACATCTTCAATCGGGGAAAGAGCGCCGTACCGGCCCTGCGGCGCGCTCCAGCGCACCAAGAGCCAGCTCCCGGTACAGCAGCCGGCCCGGATCGACCGGCCCGATGAAGCTGAGGTGACCGTCGGGCACGCGGTTGAAGCCGCTACGGCCATAATACAGCAGGTCGCCCACCAGCAGCACTAGCCCATGGCCGGCCTCCTGCGCCGCCTGCAGCGAGCGATTCATCAAGGCCTCGCCGATGCCGCCCTTCTGGAACGCCGGGTCGACCGTCAGCGGCCCGAGCAGCAGCGCCGGAGCGTCCCCGCAGCGGATCCGCGTCATGATGTTGGAGCCGACCAACAAGGTGCCGACGCAGGCGACGAAAGACAGCGAGGCCTCGGGCGCCACGCCTTCGCGCAGCCGATAGGCCGAGCGGGCGTAGCGCCCGGGACCGAAGGCGCGGGCGTTGAGGCGATCGATGGCCGGCTGGTCGGCCGCGGTCTGCGGCCGCAGCGTGAAGGGCGTTTGAGCCATGCGCGGCGCGTAGCACGCGGCTCGCCCCCGGCAAACTACCAGTCCTGCGCGGCCTCGCGGTTCTCCAGCACCTCGATGATCCGCGCGCGCGTCGCCGGTGTCGTGCCGTCGGGCAACGCATCCTGCACGAACCAGCCGGTGTCGGCGATCTCCCAGCCGTTCTTGGGGGACGCGAACATTTCGAACGCACGCACGACGTAGCAGGCGACGTGGTCGCGGCGCCCGTTGCGGTAGAAGCCGTGCAGCACCGGCCGCTCCAGGCAGCGGAGGCCGCCTTCTTCCTGCAGCTCGCGGACCACCGCCGCCTCGGCGCTCTCGCCGCGATCGACCCCGCCGCCGGGCAGGTACCAGCCCGACACGTAGGTGTGGCGCACGAGGAAGATGCCGCGCGCGTCGATCACCACGGCCCGCACGCCGAGCGTCACCGCGCGCGTCAGCCAGACACGGTGATGGAGGCCCGAGGCCAGGCGCGCGAGAGGGATGCCGAGCATTGGTGGAGCCTACCTCAAGCAGGCGGGCACGGCATCTCTCGCGTGCCTCGCGATGTCGCACGGGATGGCAGCTGCGGGAGACAAAGCGTGCCGCTGCGGAGGGCTGCGATGCGCCGACGAAAGGCGAGTTCGGATGGCCGCTCGGCGCAACCTACAATGGCGCCGAGACCCGCGCCTCCGCCTTGCGCGCCTCCCAGCGCGTCACCTCCTCCGGTGCCTCGGCGGTGGCGTCCTGGCGGGCGATCACCTGCTCCAGGCGGGCGGGCGCGAAATCCCAGGCGTCGACGCCGACGTCGCAGGACTGGCTGGTGCCGGGCAGTGAGGCGTGGGTGTGGCCGAAAAGGTGGCGCACGCCGCGCCACACGCCGGGCCAGGCGCGATGGGCGTAATGGGCGAGGTAAAGCCGGTGCTCGCGCCCGGCATCGTCCTTCAGCATCAGCCGCTCGCTCTCGACCACCGGTCCGTCCCACGGCAGGTCCAGCACGCGGTTGGTGTCGTGGTTGCCGGCGACGAGTCGCTTGCGGCCGTTGAGCAGGGCGAACAGCTCGGCGCAGCGCTCGCGGCTCGGCCCGTGGACGACGTCGCCGAGGTGCCACACGGTATCGTCGGGGCGCACGACCGCGTTCCAGCGCGCGACGATCGCCGCGTCGTGCGCCTCGATCGTGGCAAAGGCCGGCCGCGTCCGCAGCAGCTTGGCGTGACCGAAGTGGGTGTCGGCGGTGAAGAAGGTCGTCACGCCGCCGTCTTCGCCGACGGCACCGCCGCCGTCCATGAGGTTTTTGCGCACGCGGGTGCCGCGGCAGCGGGGGGATCACGCCTGTCGCTCCGGCGTGGCGGCTCGCCCCACAATGCGGACGTTTGGATGTTTACGCATGCGGCGTTTCTGCCGGCGTGTCGTTCACGCCTTCGAAACGTCTCGGACAAGCCGACAGAAGGCGCGACACACCATCCATCGATATGACAATGTCAGGACTGACATGCCGTACGAAGCTCAAACGCGTGCTACGCAACCAAGCGGACAAAGCAAACCTGCCAGCGTGCCAGGTGGATGGCAGGCGGCTGCGATCGCGGCACTTTCGGCGTTACTGATCGGGTATTGGGCAAAACAGAGCCATAGCGAGCTTCGTGCGGACGAAAGGGACAACGTCAGCCGCGTTACCGACGTCTCACCGCAGGACTTACCGGGCGCATTGGACACAGTGGCTGGAACACCTCGCCAATTAGCGCAATTTCGCGACCATGACGCTTGCAGTCGGCGGCTTGCCTGGGTGACGTTGGTGCGTGCGCCAGGCCAACCACCCGGACGAATCAGGCTCAGGTCTGGCAGTTACATCTCGCCGGCTTTCGAACTTCTAGAAACGCCCGTCCGTGTCGCATTCCCCTATCCCGCTCCTTACGCGACTGGTCACGGCGTGATTTCTGTCATCGGCGCAACGGCTGCCGCGGTCGTGGCGCTGACTCCGCCCTGGCACGTGCCGGCGCAGGCTGGTGTTGAGGTTCGAAAGGTCAACTGGACGCCGGGCGGCGTCTGCCCGGGCATTGATAAGTAGGTCTGGCTCATAATGCGCACCAACTCGGGAGCCCTGGTGTGCCGTGATTTCCACGTGCTGGTTCGATAGTCGGTATGATGCGTTTCGCTGCCAAGCTTGGCTTTATCCATCGTACCTTGTGGCGCCGCGAGCAAACCTACCGCTGGGCAGCCCTGCTGGGGCCGCCGCCTTTGGTCGGCTGCGCGGTGGCTGCATGTGCCTGGGCAATCGTGCAGCACTTCTCGACGAATGCATCGTCGCAGGCAGCCGGTCGCGACGCGCCTTGGGCGCATTGGAACAGACCGGTCGTCCAGGAAGGCCAGCCCTTCGCGGAGGCACCCGGCGCGGTTTTGCCGCCCAGCGATGCCCGGGGCGGTTATGTCGGGTTCCAGACTGGTTGGTTAGGCACGATCCAACCGATCTCGGTGGACGCGACCTTTGATGTCGACGTGATCGCCTCCGTCCAGGCACGGTTCACGCTTGATCAGCCAACCATTGCACTGGAGCGCATCGTCGACGCCGCGCCGCCGGTAGGCTTGTTCGTCGGCACGGGACGTTCGTTCTTCGTCGCGAAGACCGCCGGCCTTTACGCGTTCTCAGCGCGGCTCACCCGGTCAGGGACGCAATCCGCCAATTGCCTGGTTCGGCTGGCCTCCGGCCATCACCAGATGCTGCGCAACATCGTTCTCAACTCCGCGGGAACCGCGGTGTTGAACTTTCCGCCGACGGAGTTCCGGCTGGAGCCGGGATTGTTCCTCGTTCAAGTCGCGGCCGGATGCTGGCGCGGCGACCGCATGGTCGGAGACGGTGAAACGGCACTTCTGGTGCGTCATCCCGGCGAGCCGGACCTCAAGCCTGCGACGGCGGATGAGGTGGTGAGACCCGTTCAGCGCGGCGCCAGCGGGCCTCGCTGAGACCGCGTGCGTGAGATGGGAGGAGCGTCCCGTGGGAAGGACGAAGCGTGAAGCTTCCATCCTGCCGTCGACGCTTTCTCATCGCTCGAAGGAAATCAGAACGGTTATCGATCGCACCTTCTCAGCCAACTCGACGTTGCGGAGCGGAGTGTCGCTGGCCGTCGTCTTATACGGCACGCCGTTCGCGGTCAGGAATGCGGTCAAGACATCGATGTTGATGGCGAAGCCGATGTTCTGTGCCGGGCCTTTAAGGTGCATCATGATACCCGAGGAGGCGACACCTATGATGTTGCCTGCGCGGTCGACAACCGGCCCACCGCTGTTGCCGGGTTGGATCGGCGCCGTGATCTGGACGTGCCTGCTGTCGTTCCGCTCGCCAGCCAGAGCCGACACGTTGCCAAGCGTGAAGTTGCCTCCGGAAGACAACGTGCCGTGCAGCGGGTAGCCAAACGCGGCGACCTCCTCACCGACCATCACGCCGATGCGCAAGGTCGCGACGTGTTCGGGCGCGACGTCGATTTTCAGCAAGGCGAGGTCGTTTTTAGCGTCGCGCGCCACAACGCGTGCGACGGTCGGCTCCGCAAATCCACAGGTGACCTTCGGGTCGTCGCACCCGTCGACGACATGGGCGTTCGTCACCACGACACCGTCCGCTCCGACGAAGAAGCCGGTTCCGCTGTAAAGCCGCTTACCTCCCGAGGGAGCCTCATCGTTCACACTGGTCGCGGCCCGGATGTCGGCAAGGGTCAACTCATCGAGATCGACGTCGGATCGCCCAATCAGGGGGGCTAGGCGCGCGGCCTGCGCCTCGCGCGCGCGCTCGAGGAGCGTCCGCGCGGTGCGGCCGTTGGCAAAGCTAGGTGTCGCACGCGCCCGCTCGAAATATGGCTTCAGAACCGCATCGGCGTCCTGCGACAGGTGCAAACCCTCGCGCTCTGCCATCGCGTGGATAATGGTGATCAGGTCTTCGACCCCGTAGCTCTGGAACAAGATCGTCTTGGTGAAGCGCGAGGGCAGGCCGGGGTTGCTGGCCAGGAACTTGCCCATCAGGTCGGGGTAGCCGGCGACGATTACGACGAGGCGGTCGCGCTTGTCTTCCATCTCCTTGAGCAGGGCGTCGATGGCCTCGCGGCCGAAGTCGTGCCCCACGTCGACCTTAGCGGCGAGCGCGTAAGCCTCGTCGATGAAGAGGATGCCGTCGAGCGCGTCGGCGATCTTCTCCTTTGTCTTAAGCGCCGTGTGGCCGACGTAGCCGCCGACCAGCCCGGCCCGGTCGGTCTCGACCAGATGGCCCTTCTCCAGCACGCCGAGGTCGCGCAGTATGGCGCCGTACAGACGGGCCACGACCGTCTTGCCGGTGCCCGGCGGCCCGGCGAACACCATGTGCAACGACAGCGGTGCGATCGGCAAACCTCGCTCGCGCCGGACCGCCTCGACCTGCAACCGAGACGTCAGCTTGGCGATCTCGGTCTTGACCGTCTCCAACCCGATCATCTGACCCAGTTCTTCAAGCGCGCTGATGCCCGAGGTGGCGGCGTTCGCTTTAGTGCTGGTCGCCGTTTGGATGTCGGCCAGGGTGAGCTCGTCGAGGTCGACACCGGGGTCGCCGATCAGTGGCGCGACGCGCGCGGCCTGCGCTTCGCGGGAGCGTTCGACCAGCGTTCGTGCCGTGCGGGCGTTGGCGAAGTCCGGCGATGTGCGAGCCCGGGCGAAGATGTTCTGCAGGACCTGGTCGGCGTCGTGCGACAGGCGGAATCCGTCGCGCCGCGCCATCGCGTGAGTGATGGTGACCAGGTCGGCGGGCGCGTAGCTCTCGAATTGCAACGTCTTGGTGAAGCGCGACGGCAGGCCGGGGTTGCTGGCCAGGAACTTGCGCATCGGGTCGGGGTAGCCGGCGACGATCACGACGAGGCGGTCGCGCTTGTCCTCCATCTCCTTGAGCAGGGCGTCGATGGCCTCGCGGCCGAAGTCGTGCCCGACGTTACCCGGCTGCTCGGCGAGCGCGTAAGCCTCGTCAATGAAGAGGATGCCGTCGAGCGCGTCGGCGATCTTCTCCTTTGTCTTCAGCGCCGTGTGGCCGACGTAGCCGCCGACCAGCCCGGCCCGGTCGGTCTCGACCAGATGGCCCTTTTCCAGCACGCCGAGGTCGCGCAGGATGGCGCCGTACAGACGGGCCACGACCGTCTTGCCGGTGCCCGGCGGCCCGGCGAACACCATGTGCAGCGATATCGGCGCGATCGGCGAACCTTTTTCCCGCCTCGCCGCTTCGATCTGCAAGCGCTGGATCAGCGTGCTGATCTCGGATCGAACTGTATCCAATCCGGTAAGCTTGGATAGTTCTTCAAGCGCGGGAATACCAGTCATCGTACCGTTTACGATGCGTGCTTTTGAACGAGGCCGCAGTTGCCAGTGGCCATCGGCATCGCCGATCGCCCGCGGCCACAGGCGCGCGATACTCCAACCCCAATACAGATTCGATGAAACGACCAAGAGGCCGAGAATGACGTAGCCGAGACCAGGCGGCAAAGCCGGCGTGATCTTCAATGCGGTGAGAATGGCCAGTATGGTCGTCACCAGCATGCAGAAGCTGATCAAGGGGTTTGGCCCAAAGAGGCTTCGCAGTATTCTCAAAGATCTATCTCGTCGGGTATATGAGCGGGATCCATGAACGACTTCTCCAAGAACACGAAACGGTCCTACGGTTTGCGCGCTCTACTCACAATTCTCTTTTTCCAAACCGCAAAGGTTATCGTATAATCGCAGTGATTTCGGGTCAAGCGCCGTTGGTCGAGCCAAGATTTGCAAGTCTTCCGAGTCAGCTGATTCCGGCATTATAGCTGACCGATCCGACCATCTGACATGCTCTCTTCGTTGTCGTCGTCGGTTCATCTGATGCCAGAGAATATCAATTCGCGAAGGGTCTTCTCGGTTTCGGAAAGCCTTGCGGCCTGCCTTCCATCAAGGCGCCCAGCAGACATTCCCTACGACTGTCTTGGTGTGCCAACAAAAGTATCGGTTGCTTACCGTCGCCCTTCACGTGACGCTGCCAGACTGCATCGAGAAGACGCTCAAACCGACGCCGAAGAGTCGCCGCCTATCCTACGACTTGCTCCACGCGGCCATCGCCTCGGCGAGGTCCCGGGTCCCGGCTTCACCCTTCTCGAAGGTCAGCTTGGCGATTTTGCCGCTGGCGAGCAGCATTGGGATGTCGATCCACTGCTGGTCCTTGAGCTGCTTCAGGTTGATGGCTTCGGCGGTGCCGGGCGAGAGGCCGATGAGAAAGGAGTTCGGCAGCACCGGCACGGTCACGCCGGCGAGCGCGTCGCCGCTGGGACTGTCCTCCTGGCGCAGTTGCGGCACGCTGATCTGCTGGACGTCGCCGGTGAAGCTGGCCGGCTGCATGGTGAAGCGCACCCTCACCGTGTGCGAGGCCGGCAGCGATGCGTCGGTGTTCTTCTCGAAGGTGACGGTGGCCTTCATCTTGTCGTCGGGCAGCTCGACGTCGGCCTCGACGGCGGTGCCGACGGCTTCGCCCGGCCCGTTGCCGACGTTGATCAGCTTCCAGGTCACGGTCCCCAGGAACGTCTTGACCTTGTTAGCCTCGCTCGGGGCCTCGACCAGCAGCGCGGCGCGATAGGCGACCGGGACCTCGGGGTTGTTCGGCGCGGCGGTGCTGGCGGCCGGCTGCTCGCCGCTGGCCGGGACCGCCGCCTTCGACGAGGGGGTCGACCCGCCCGCGGGCTGTGCCGCCTCGCCGTTGCCGCCGACCCGTTCGGCGATTTTGCCGCTGTCGGTGGGCGCCGCCTTCTCGGCGACCGGTCGCCGCGTCACGGTCTCGCGGCTCTCGCGCAGTTTGAACGCCGCGGCGGCCACCAGCACCACGACGAAGCCGATGCCGGAGAACATGATCCACAAGCGCCGCTTCGGTGCGCCGGACCCTTGAGGCTGCGGCGCGATCGGGCGCTGCACGTCGCCGCGGATCCGCGGCGGCCCGGCGGGATCGAGGCTGGCGCGGCCGCTGCCGGGCAAGCCTGGCCCCTGGTCGGTGTCGGGCGCGACCGACGGATCGGGTGACGCGGTGCCGAGGTCGCCGACGGTCGCGGGTTCCCGGCCCGACGCTTCGGGCGCGGCCGCCGGTCGGCGCGGCGTCGGCAGGCGCGTGCGCAGCAGCGGCGCCGGCGTCTCGGCGGCGCCCGCCAACGGCGCTTCGGGCAGCACCGATGCCGGGCGCGGCCGCGGCGCGAGCGGCGGCTCCTGGCGCGGCGACGGCGGGATGGGCGCGGCCGCCGGAGCCGGCGCTGGCGCCGCGGGCGGAGTGCCCCCGGCGAGCTCGGCTTCCAGCCGCTGCACGGCCTGGTCGAGCGCGAGGGACTCGCGGTCGATGTCCTCCTCGGGCACCGGCGGGTGCAGGGTCCGCAGCTGGCCGATCAACGCCTTGCGGGCGCGATCGTACACGACGCGCCGCGACTCGGGCGTCGAGTTGGGAAGGCTCCCGACGGCTTTCGCCAGCAGCGGATAGTATTCGGCCATGCGCGCTTCAGAGCGCAGCCTTAGGACCCTGTCAATGCGCCTCGGCTGGCGTCATGCCGTTGTCAAGACGGCTGTGACATCAGTCGCGGAACGGGTCGTGGACGAGGATGGTATCCTCGCGTTCCGGGCTCGTCGACAGCAGGGCCACCGGCGCGCCGATCAGCTCCTCGACCCGGCGCACGTATTTGATGGCCTGGGCCGGCAGTGCGGCCCAGGAGCGGGCGCCGGCGGTGGTGCCGGTCCAGCCCTCGATCGTCTCATAGACCGGCTCGACCCGCGCCTGCGCCGCCTGGCTCGCCGGCAGCCGGTCGATGCGCCGGCCGTCGAGCAGGTAGTGCGTGCACACCTCGATCGTCTCGAACCCGTCGAGGATGTCGAGCTTGGTCAGGGCGATGCCGTCGATGCCGCTCGTCTTCACCGTCTGGCGCACCAGCACGGCGTCGAACCAGCCGCAGCGCCGCGGCCGCCCGGTGTTGACCCCGACCTCCCGGCCCCGCGTCGCGATCAGCCGGCCCACGTCGTCGTGCAGCTCGGTCGGGAACGGCCCGCCGCCGACCCGCGTCGTGTAGGCCTTGGCGATGCCCAGCACGTAGCCGATGGCGTTGGGGCCGAGCCCCGAGCCGGTGGCGGCGTTGCCGGCCACCGTGTTGGAGGAGGTGACGAACGGGTAGGTGCCGTGGTCGACGTCGAGCAGCGCGCCCTGGGCGCCCTCGAACAGGATGCGCTTGCCCTCGCGGCGCAGCACCTCCAGCCGGTCCCACGTCGGCCCCATGAACGGCAGCACCTTGGGCGCCACCGCCAGCAGCTCGTCGCGGATCGTGGCCGCCGCCACCGGCTCCAGCCCCAGCCCGCGGCGCAGCGGCTCGTGGTGCGCCAGCAGGCGGACGATCTTCTCGTCGAGCGTGTCGGGCTCGGCGAGGTCGGACAGGCGGATGGCGCGGCGCCCGACCTTGTCCTCGTAGGCCGGTCCGATGCCGCGCTTGGTGGTGCCGATCGAGGTGCCGGCCGCCGCCATCGCCCCTTCGCGGTGGGCGTCGAGCTCGCGGTGCAGCCCTAGGATCAGCGTCACGTTCTCGGCGATCATGAGGTTGTGCGGCGTCACCGAGACGCCCTGCGCCTCGATCTTGGCGATCTCCTCCAGCAGGTGGGCGGGATCGACCACCACGCCGTTGCCGATCACCGAGAGCTTGCCCGGCCGCACGATGCCCGAGGGCAGCAAAGCCAGCTTGAAGACCTTGCCGTCGATGACCAGCGTGTGCCCGGCGTTGTGCCCGCCCTGGAAGCGCACCACCACGTCGGCCTCGTGCGACAGCCAGTCGACGATCTTGCCCTTGCCCTCGTCGCCCCACTGGGCGCCGACCACCACCACGTTCGCCATGAGACCCGACCCGACTGCCCGACACGACAAAGGCCCCGGTGCAACGCACGGGGGCCTTTTGCCGCCGAGGCCTAGCCCCTCGCCCGCCCCGAGGCAAGCCGGCGAACCCTGTTGCATGAGGGCAGACTATGCGGTACGAAAACCTAGGTCAAGTCGCTGATCCGGCTGCGATACCGCCGCTCGGCCACGTCGCGATCCCTGACAAGTGACCCTGCCAAAGTCACGGGACCGCGACAAAAGGAAGGGCCGTTGTCAGGGTACGGCGACACAAAAGCGTGACATCGGCGCGTACGTCGACAAGGCCGAATTCAAGCCGAGACGACGTCGGCGAACGGCCTCTTCGCCCTCGGCCATCACCGGGTTTGCAGCGCACGACCGCTTCGCGCCGTCCCAGCCGCTGAGCGCGTTCGGGGTCTTGCCTCGAAGGCAGCCGCCTGCACCGATCTTCGATGGTCGGCTGCGTCCGGTTGAGATCATTTGAAATCCGAAAAAGAGATTGAAGGCGAAAATGCCAATCGCGCTTCCGAGGCAACCGATGAACCACCACGGCAGGATGATAGAGATCGCAGAGCCGCCGAAAGCGATTGCCGAGGACGGCAACGCATCTGTCGGAAGATACTGTAGGTTGTGGGGACGGTTTGGCTGGCGAAGATCCCATCGAGTCTGATCGGTGATTCATAGCGTGTCGGTTCGACGGAGACCGGTCGTGCTGACAGGAGTGGCGGAGAAGGACTTGGAATTGGCTTTCGACGTGATTTACGCCTGCCAGTCGCGACGCGGGAACTAAGGTCGCGACGGTCGGCTCTTTCTTGAAGCCATGCACTTCTTCACCGTCGAGAATGTCGCTTGGCGCAGGCTGCCCGAATGGTTCGGCAATTGAAACAGCGCGTGGACGCGCTTCTCGCGGTTGAGAGACAGCGGCGTGTTCGAGGCGTTCTTCGACGCACTGGCCGCGCGCGAAAGGAGCCAGAGGCTCCGCCATGCGAAGGATGGTGAAGTGGCGACTGGAGGGAAGCTCAAGCGCTTCAAACGCGTCGCCCTGCGCTGTGAAAGACCGAGAACACCACCGCTCCATCGTCTCCTTCGCAGCCGGGCTGGTCTTAATTCAATCGGTCCACACGACCTAGCGCGGCATGCGCACCACCGTATCCACGAGGCCGGTTGCAATATCGAAGAACGGTTGAAACCCGACCTCTTGAGCGAGGCGCGCAGGATCACCCTCGATGACAGCCGGCTCCGAAGCGCCGAGGGACCGCTCGCCAAACTTCAAGCAATCGGCGTTCCCGATTTCGGCAGCGAGCCGTTCGAGTATCTCCCGGACAGGCACGGCTTGTCCGGACGCGATATTTACCGCGCCCTCTACTCCACTTGCAAGGAGCGCGACCAGAGCAGCCGCCGCATCGTCAACGTGCAGATAGTCGCGCTTGTGTAAGCCAAGGCTGGTCGGGAACGGTGTACCGGCACGAAGAGCCGCGATCGCGTCGGCAACAAGACGTCCTCGCTTTTCGTCCGGACCGTAAAGATAGAAGAGTCTCGCCCAGGCTGCCGATAGGCCTTGCTCCTCGGCAAAAGCCGCGAGAAGGCGCCGCGTCGCATCTTTCGCGGCTCCATACAGCGTCGCCGGACGGCACGGTGTCTCGGCCTCGACGAAACGCGGGGTACACCATTGGTATTCAGCACAACTACCGACAGCTACCACTCTGCGACCACCGGCTTCGCGAAAGAGGCGCACAAGGTCGAGGGTGGCGGCCGCCCACTCGAGGTTGGCGGGCGAACGCCAATAGTTCGGAGGATCCGCGATCCACGCAAGGTGGAGAAGGTGAGTCGCTCCTGCGCTTTCCACAAATCGACGTCGCGATGACTGATCGAGTAGGTCCAAAACCTCAGATGCAACCTTCGGATGCGAGAGGCTGCGTCGTCCTGCGGCAACGACATCGAACCCTGCATTCAGAAGAGGTCCGATCGTTCGCGAACCGACAAAGCCGCTCGCGCCGGTGAGCAGAACCCGGCTCATCGCCCGGCGACGAAGTCGGGGTACTCGGCATCGCGAACAGAGATCGTCGAAACCGGCATCGGCCACTCGATCGCGGCAATACGGTCGTTGTACCGGAAACCTCGCGCCGCGGTTGCCTCGTATGGAGCGTCGATCATGTAGATGATCTCCGTATCGTCGGCGAGTGTCTGAAATCCGTGGGCAATGCCCCTAGGAATGTACACTGCCACACGATTACTCGCGTCGAGGTGTCTCATGACGCGCTGACCGTATGTAGCGGAGCCCGGTCTCACATCGACGAGTGCATCCAATATGGCACCAGCTGTGCAGCGTACGACTTTCGTCTCGGCACTAGGTCCGATCGAATAGTGCATTCCGCGAACTGTGCCCGCCCGTACATTGTATGAGATCGATGACTGGTCGAACTGCGTCAGCAATCCATTGGCCGCCATTTCTTCAGCTGCCATGGTCCGCGCGAAAAAACCTCGCGCATCATGATGCGGTTCAGGATGGATCTCGAAGGCACCGTCGATCGCAAGAGCGACGAAACGCATCTACAACACTGCCATCTTCGGAATAGCGACGACCAAGCGTCCGCCCCAATCACGTATATGGGCAAGCTGATCTGCGATTTCTGCTTTTAGATTCCAGGGAAGAAGGATTACATAATCCGGTTTAAGTTCATCAAGAAGCTCAGGACTGATTACCGGAATGCGCGAACCAGGCAGCAGTGTCCCCTGCTTGTATGGCGAACGATCTGCAACAGCATCGATAATTTCCGTTCCGATTCCCAAATAATTCAGGAACGTATTTCCTTTGGCTGCGGCACCGTAACCGCAGATGCGCTTGCCAGCCCTTTTAGCCTCTATTAGAAACTCCAAGGAGTTTAGCTTGATCGAAAGGGTTGCATCGGCGAAGCCGAGGTAACCCTCGATACGGTCCAGACCGGCCTTCGCCTCTGCTGCGAGAACACCTGCGACGTTGCCGGTCTCAGAACGGGAAGAAGCCTCTGGTGTTGCAAACACTCGGAGCGAGCCGCCGTGAGTGGGTATTTCCTCGACATCGAAGACGCGCAAGCCGACGCGTCGCGCCACATCTCGCACTACGATCAGGGACAGGTAAGAGAAATGCTCATGATAAATCTGATCAAACTGGCTGTTCTCGATCTGCCTCAGCAAGTGTGGAAATTCAAAGGTTACGACTCCTTCCGACTTCAGCAGCACGCGAAAGCCCGCCATGAAGTCCAAAATATCAGGCACGTGTGCCAAGACATTGTTGGCAGCCATGAGGTCGGCTGCCTGTCCCGCCTGTCGCATCCGTTCAGCCGTGGCTTCGCCAAAGAAGGCTACCTCCGAAGGAATCCCCTTTTCCCGAGCGACTTCCGCAACATTTGCCGCAGGCTCCACGCCAAGCACCGGGACCCCTCGCGCTTTGAAGTACTGCAAGAGGTACCCGTCGTTACTTGCAACCTCGACTACCTTGCTGCTGCGATCCAAAGAGAAGCGCTCGCACATTTCGGCGGCGTAGGTTTCCGCATGCCTCAACCAGCTTGTAGAAAAGCTCGAGAAGTAAAGGTAATCTGAAAATATCTCTTCCGGAGTCTGGAACTCCTCGAGCTGAACCAAGAAACATATTTCGCAGACGAACGCGTGCAACGGATAGAATTTTTCACCTTCGTGAGCACGCTCCGGAAGGACGTTGGAGTTTGAGAGGGGGCTTAGACCAAGATTGACGAAAGTGCGCGATAAGTGCGTTCCACAGACGCGACACGATTGCGTTTTTGCCCCTTGCCTCCGCGTGCTTCTGAGATCGCTCAAGACCAAACCTTCCAAGGCGCCGCGCCAGTCGCCCACAACTCTTCAAGGTGACGTCGATCGCGTAACGTGTCCATGGGCTGCCAAAAGCCGTCATGGAAATAGACGCCTAATTGGCCTTCTGCGGCAAGCGTCTCCATCGGCTCTCGCTCCCAAACTGTTTCGTCGCCCTCAATGAATCGACCTATCTGCGGCGAAGCGACAAAAAATCCCCCGTTGATCCAACCGCCGTCCCCTTCGGGTTTCTCCATGAAACCGGTGACGCGATCGCCTTCCGATCGAATAGCACCAAAACGTCCAGGCGGCCGAGATGCTGTTACGGTCACTAAACGCCCCGAGCTCTTATGCAAGGCTATAGTGCGGGTGATATCAACATCGCCTACTCCATCACCGTAAGTAAAGCAGAAAGCCTCATCGTCGCCAATGTAAGGTAAAATGCGCTTTAGACGTCCTCCAATCATCGTAGAGGCCCCCGTCTCTATCAGAGTTACCGACCAGGGCTCCGCAACACCCTGATGGATGACCATGCTGTTGTTGCGAAGATTGAACGTTACATCTGCATTGTGAAGTAAGTAGTTACGGAAAAACTCCTTGATGACATAGCCCTTGTAGCCAAGACAAACGATGAAGTCTGTTATGCCATGAACCTCGTAGATCTTCATGACATGCCATAAAATGGGCCGCCCACCGATCTCGATCATAGGCTTGGGCTTGAGTTCGGTCTCTTCAGCAAAGCGCGTGCCTAGGCCGCCGGCCAAGAGAACCGCTTTCATCGTTTCTCCTCACGACTGCACGAGGTGACCCCGGCGAGTTTAGGCCGCATTTCCGATGACACTGATGGCTCACGGAAATGAGCATACAGCGTCTGTACACGCCACGGCCTCTTGCCATAGCCTCGACACGAAAGGCAAGCAGCGGAAGGCTGCAAGCATCGATATTTTCACCAAAGACAACGGAGGTGGATCACTTCCTTCTGCCGGTTTTACAACCTTCGCGACATGAGGCCGACTCGGCGATTTCGGCCGCGTATCTTTGCAGACCTGGCGAGCGACTCAGGAAGCCCCAGTAGCCAGGTACTAGCTCAGCTGAGGGCGGATCACCCGATCCCGCGCTCGTTCGAAGGAGGCTGCCTGCTGATATAGGGCGCACGAAAAGCGCCCCGAACTCCCGGCTTTCTCAATTTCGCGGTGGCGAAGGCCGCGCCGTCGTCTTGCTGCTAGTGGAGAGGCGATGTTAGCGGCCACGAGGGCACCGCTGTGGCTCGACGCCTTCCGGAAAGCAGCATGTGCATCACCGGAACGACGACGCTGCCAGCTAGCGCCCCAGCTTCCAAGACAAAGCTCCGCTTCGCCTCAGGCCCCCAAAACGAGTAGCTCCAACGCGCCTACGACTTTGCACGCTTCTGCAAGGTTCGCTACAAGGTTGAGAACGTATCCGGCCGCTAGAAGAAATGCTTGTCGGCCCTGCAAGAGGGACTCGACCGGTCATTCATACTTCGGCACCGCCTACCCCGCAATGCTGCCGCACTCTCGAAGACAAGCACTTGGCATCGCTAAGCAGAGCCGCTAGGAAACATCGTAAGACGGGAGCGACGGATGGATCGATCAAGCGACGGCGATTGGCTTACAGACGTTGATGATCATCGAGAATTCGTTTCTTCACTGTACAGTGCGATCCTCGGCCGCGAAGGCGATCAAGCCGGCGTCGCGCATTTTAGTGTAAAGCTTGCTGAAGGAGCGCTTACCAGGCCTGAGGTGGTCTTTGCAATGGTAACATCGCCCGAATATACAGAGCGGCATGCAGGACTGATGCCGATGGTTTTCACCGGCGTTTTCAGGGGGATGATCGGGAAAGAACCAACTCCGAGGGACATGGCTGACTTTGCGAACATGGAGCCGACGGTTGAAGGCGTAGCGAAGTTCGTTGGGGAGATCTTAAAACGCGGTAGTTCTGACGATGATTGGTTTAAATCCTTTCTAAAGCAGCACGGCTTTGTCAAAATCCTTCTTGAAGAAATCGTCTCGAACGGCGAAACAGGAATCAATAATAAAGGATCGAACAGGTGACGAGGCTTTTCTGGCTTGGCATGCACAAGGTGCTGAAACCTACCGAGCTGCGTAATCTCCGTTTATTAGGTGTTGAGGTATTCAATCCCCCTTACATATCGCCCATCTACGATCAATCCGCAGATCTGACCAAAGACTTTGACCAACCGACGACTCTCCCGTCCGAAGTCTTTGCAAAACTCATGGCGTACGACTTTTTCTACCGACCGATAAGCCGCGAAATCGCTGAAATCCTAAACGCCTTCTTCGATACTGTGATCGTGACGATCAGTGTCGACTGGCTCAAAGCGATATGTAACGTCTACAACGGCAGGGTCATATTTAGGACATACGGACAGCACTTTTCTTTGTCGGATAAGCTTATTGAAGTCGGCTTGTTTCCGGCACTCCTCGAACGAGACAACTTCTTTATCGTGCCCTTTGCACGCGAGACTGTCGAGACTGAACATCAATGGTTTGCCGATCTTGTTTACGACTGCGTTCCATACCAAATACCCGATGACGTGTTCGATAGTCCGGACCGGTGGGGTCAGTATGGACTGCGCCAGGAGATTGCGACGAGTATCCCGAACATTCAAAATCCCTACTTCGCGGAAAACTATGCCAGGTTTTCGGCAACGTTTCCTGAGAGCGTTTTTCGCATCTACGGTCCACAACGAAATGTACCAGCAGATGCAAGGATTGCGGGAGCGCTTCCGCGAAATGAGTTTCTCGAACGCCTTTCGTCCAGCGCTGGCTATTACTACAATTATGACGACAACGTGTGCTACCTACCTCCTATCGAGATGATGCAACTCGGTGGGCCTGTCGTTTGCGCGGGAGGGTCTCTGCTCGCGAAGTTTCTTGGCAAAAGAAGCCCCAATGTCGCGTCCGACCCCGATGATGCAAAAGCTAAACTGAAGCGACTCTTGTCCGGGGACAAAGGGTGGGCTCGCGAGCTCATAGTAGGTCAAGAAGCGACTCGTGCGCGATATGATCGACATATCGTAGACGATGCGTTTAGGACTGTATTCGGAGTTCTCATCGCGCTCGATAAAGCAGGTCCGCTCAAGACACGCGGACTGGAGTTGCGCCTCAGTTCATCGCATCAAGGCATTGAAGGCTCGATCGCAATCCTTATGCACCTTGATGGTCTCTTTGGTTGGGTAGATGGTGTCGCTTACGCTTTCGAGGGCATTCCTCGCGTCGTCGATGCCGTTGTGAAAGCGATGACGGCGTCTGGTCGAAGCTGCGTAATAACAAGTACGCAGAACTCACTGCCTCTACTTGTCGATTTCTTTTCCGAAGCCATCGGTTCAGGGCTACTCAGCATACGGGTACTCCGGGCTGTCGATGCCAGTGATGAAATCGCAGGCATTAAAGCAAAACTGGCTTTGATGTGGGATCTCGATAATGATACGATGATCGATCGAATAATGGTTCCACATTATTACGCATTTCCTGAAGCGTTAGTCCTTCAAAAATCTACAGCACTCTATCTTCCTGATTATTTTCCATTTCTGTTTCCGGGTGTCATCTTCGATACTTCGACAGAAAAGGATGCTGAAAACAAGCGAGTAGGGTCAGCATTAGCGAAGAAGGCTACTGCAATTCTAACCAATTCAAAATACACTCGAGACTATCTTCCCGCAGCTGGCTTTGTCGATAAGTGCGAGATAGGCAAAGTCGTCGTTGCGCCTCTTCCGTTCCTCGGGTCCGATCGGGCCATCAAGCTCAGTATCCGAGAGAAGATGCTTTTGCAGCAGCTAGGCTCAGGACCCTTCCTATTCTATCCGACTGCCAATAGGCCAAACAAACAAATAGCATTTCTTCTCGACGTCTATCTGCAGTTGAAGCTTAGATATCCGCGATTGATGCTTGTCCTTACATGCAATCTTGGGTCGGTGCCGGCCGTTGCGCAAGCTGCCGCGAAAATGGATTTTGGCGACGATTTGATCTTCTTCCCAAGGTGCAGCGAAGGTGTTCTTCAATGGCTTTACACCCATTGTGAGGCGCTTTGTTTGACTTCTACGATGGAGGGGAACTTTCCGCCGCAGATGTTGGAGGCATTGAAGTACGAGGCCCCAATCGTCGCTACACGCCTCCCGACGGTGACCGAGCTTCTCGGCGCCAAGTCGGAGCTGCTGCAATTGTGTCTTCCGCTCGATCGTCAGGATTTCCTAGTCAAACTCGCGATGGTGCTTGAGCATCGCGAGGCGGTGCTGCAGCGGCAGAGAGAGGTCGCTTCTCTCTTGACCGACTGGAATTCGGCTCAACAGTTCTCGGCAAGACTGACCAGTGCTCTCGTGAATTCAGAGCCTGAACATCACGCGCCTTCGGAGGTGAAATGATGCGGGTCGCGATCGCCGCTCCCAATTTGGCTCCTCATGACGCGGTCAGCAATGATGCGCGTGGGATGCATAAAGTGCTGCAGGAAGCAGGCTTCGATTGTGCCTTTTTCACCCAAACCGGCAAATCCATCATCGGCCAACCTGTAAGGCCATATCGCGAGCTAAGCTGGTGGCTCGGTAAGGATGATATCGTTATCTATCACTACTGCACGGCAGATCCGATTGCGCTGCAAAGCCTGAGAGAACTGGAAGCGCGCGTCGTCATTAAATATCACAACGTGACGCCGAGCCGTTTTTATCTTGGCACCTCGGTTGACCATGTGCGCGGATGTCGCCTCGGGCGCGACATGCTATATGAGCTTGTCGCGCTGCCCGTCGAGCTGTTTCTGTCTGATTCCTCTTTCAACATGCAGGAGCTTATCGCTTTGGGTGTGAGCCCCGATAAGTCGTTGGTGGTACCGCCTTTCAATGAAATTGCAGCTTTGTTCGGCGAAGTGCTAGAGCCGGCGACAAGAGATTATATCAGCAAGAATTCTACCAACATCCTATCAGTCGGCCGTCTGGTACCAAATAAAAACTTCGAAAGGATTATCGCAGCTGTAGCATCGATCAGTGAATCGCAAGCCGAGAGACCTCACCTACACATCGTGGGTAATCATGATCCGCGGCTAGCAAAATATATAGCCCGGCTTAAGGCCCTCGTCACCGACCTAGAAATGCAGACCTCAGTCAGCTTTCATCCAATAGTCGGCTCGCAAGCGCTTGCTAATTATTATCGCTACTCAGACCTTTATATTGCCGCTAGTTTCCATGAAGGTTTCTGCGTTCCCGTCGTGGAAGCAATGGCGTTCGGTCTACCTGTAATATCGTCTACTGCTAGCGCTTTGCCTGAGACATGCGGGCCTGCCGCAATTTACGCTGACGATGTCGCTTCGATGGCCAGCGCAATTTGTACGATTCTCCTCTCGGATGAAGAACGGTACCGACTCGCGCGACTCAGTCTTCACCAATTTAACACAAGATTTACGACGGATCTGCTTCGCAATACCTTCCTAGGTATTATCCGAGACTTGGTGTCGTCGTCAGCGTCTGCTGACGTGAGCAGTGCAGATGTGTTGTGCCAAGACGGATCATTTATGTTGCCAGGATTCAAAAGCCTTCTGGAGACTTATCTCCACGCGTCTCCCGTTCCAAAGTATCGTGTCGCTTCTGAAGACGGTCGGAAAGATCTAGCTTTGGAAGTCATCCTCCACGGTGATCCTGATTTGATGTCGGGATACCTAGCGTCAAAGCAGGTCTTGGCTTGGGTTTCTCAGGTTTCGATCCCGCGTCCTGCGTTGCAGCTATCACTTGGCGCCCGTCTGGTTTGGTATCTATCGAGCTTCGCCAGAGCGCGGTACAGCCTCGAGGACCGAAGATCCGTTGCTGATTACTCGATATGGTTTTCGGATTTCGCTTCTAAACACCAGATCGTGAAATCCTTGCTGACGGTGAGAGAGAAGGAAAGGCTGGAAAGTCTAGAAGTCTGATGTCCTCTCAAGCCAAGAGCGTGGAATAGTATCGAAAATGATTAGGTAATACCGCTTCAATAATCATCAGCACCTTGGGCTTGCATGGCTAGCAAAACAACTTTTTTTATGCCAAGCTTGGCCTTCGTGCTTCTGAACCTCTGTATGATGCCGGCTAGGTCAGATTGGGATTGCCGATATGGCTTCGGCTTAGGTGGATCGCCGTCGGTCCATGTCTCCGATGTCGCGGCGCTCGCGCTTCTCCCGATCTCGATGGCTTACGTGCGGCGGGATGGCTATAGGTCGGGCGATGGTAGCGAGGCGGATTACGTCTTGCGGCCCGGCGCTTGTCCGCTCAAAAAGGGCGCTGGTGACGGAGGATCGCAGGTCGGGCTCACCGGCCCCGGTGGTAACGCGGGACAGTATATTGGGTGCGCGTACGGCGTTTTCTCGGGTTCCGGAGACACCTCAATCAACGTGTGGGGGTGCGCCGAGGACAGCGATGGCACGCCCGGCAACGGGACGGACAGCACAGCGTGCTTGCAGGCCGCTATCGCTTGGGCCTCAAGCAACGGCCGCCGCTTGAGACATCCTGGAGGCCATACGGCGAACAACGGGCCCGGAATGCTTCGGGTGACGGCGCCGATCACGATTACCGAACATATCTATCTGGAAGGCGACTATTGCGAGCTCGCCGGCGGAAACTACGTCGGCCTACAGACCGGCAGCACCTTGCCGAGCCCTGGGCCAGGCTCGATCATTTATTTCGACCATCCGGGCAAAGGATTCATCGTCGGAAACCGGACGAACAGCACCGAAGGCGTCGTTATCGCCAACGAATGCACGTGGCGAAATCAACCGCCTCTTCCCACGGGCTCTGACGGCGACGGCGCAGGGGCGACGTGGATGCCGGCCGCCAACGACTACGACATCGTCGAGAACTCGGACGATCTTCGTCTCGAACACGTGACCTTGATCAACCCGACGAGCGCAGTCCTTGTCAACGGTGGGCGTATGACGACCTACGATGTGCGCGGTCAATTCCTGACGAATGGATTCCATATCGACGGTGCGAAGGATGTCGTGCGCCTCCTCGACACGCACGCCTTCCCGTTCTACTCGCAGAACGCAGCTGTCCTCAACTACATGCGCGGCAACCAGACCTTGATCTACACCGGCAGGGCAGACGGCTTTCGGATTGAAGAAATGTACGCGGTCGTGGGCGGCCGCTGCTGGCGCATCGGAACGGATGCCGCCAACTGGAGCACGCTTGGCGCGGTCGTGAACACGCTGAGCTGCGATGATTTCGGTCTCGGCGGCATCCTCGCGGATGGCACTCCAAGCGTCGGGGGCCTGGGACAGGTCGACGTTCACAGCTATTCGTTCGCTGGATCGGCGGGCGGCTTCAGGCCGGGCCCCGCGATCGACATCGAGAACGGCTTTAAAATGTCGGTGTTTGGGCTCAACGTCGCCAATTCAATTGGCTCCAGCGTCGTTCTCAAGAACGGTGCCGCTGTCTCGATCTACGCCAACCCCGTCATCTTGGATCCGAATACAGCCAACGGCGCGAACAGCCCAGTCTTCAGCGTCGATCCGACGTCTTATTTGTCGTTGTACGGATCGGTGCAGCCAACCGGGGCTATCCCGAGCAGCTATTTGCTTTGGAGCATCACGGGCACCATCACGCGGGACGGTATCGATCCACGGACGGGGCTGTACGCTGGATCCGGGAGTGACAGCACACATTTCACGATCACGGTCCCGGCGGGAAACGGATCGTCACCAGGCTCTTACCGGCTTCCGCTCGGAACCGGCTCGATCACGATGACCGACACAACCACGAGTGCGTCGGCGATGTACGTCCTAGGGGGTTCGATGGTAAGCCAACCCCTCACCGGAGCGCTTGCAAGCAGCCCGTCGACCTCGGGCTTTCTGACCGGTACTCCGAGCGGCGCCAACCAGTACGGTGTCGCTTACGACCCGAGGACGGGTTATTACAACGTCTACAGCAGCTATCCGACAAAGCGCACTTTAAGTCTCGCCCGGACGGTTACGCGCAACGACGCGAACTAAGACCCGCTTGGCGACGCGCCGAGTCGCATTTCATCTTGACTTCGTTCCGGTTCTAATTCGTTAATTTAAGACTTCTCCATCTCATCACGCTCTTTCAAGAGCAACTGTTTAAATCTGAATTTAAGTAAAAGTGACGATCACTTTTTACGATTTTTAAGCAGTTTAGCTTGGGCCGCCAGTGACCAGAGTGGGTTGATTATCAATCACCGCTGTACTCTCCTCGGAATTTAGCCCTTTATCGATTAAGACAAGGCTATGGTAAAAGTGTATCCCGATGATGTTTTTGTCTGTATAACTGGGCTTGTATTCGGGATCAGGTATTTCTTTGAAATTAAGGCCGTCCGTCAGCGATTTAACACGCCCGAGAGTTGTCGATGGCTTATTGAAGTCGCGTGCGTCGCCGCCGAAATGCGGCCAGTAAGAGGTTTGCGTATCTTCGATAGCGTAAATCCCACCGTCATTAAGCAACGGAAAGAGTACTTCGAAGCTCTTGAGAACATGGTGCGAAAGATGGCTGCCGTCATCCACAATGATGTCGAAAGGGCCGAAATCTTTGTGTAGCCTCTGAAGGCACTCTTCATCAGTTTGGTCACCATGTATCGTAGAAACCCGCCCTTTCGAGTGTGGAGACTTGTCGAAATAGTCCAGGCCGATCACGTTTGCAAGTGGAAAGTATTCTTCCCACGTTCGTAGCGACTCGCCGCCGGCCTCTGGATCGTCGTACCCGCCGACACCAATTTCGAGAAGGTTGAACTTGAAGGGGCGGAAGCGCGCGAAGTGATGGTTATAGTGTTGTGTGTACCAATGGGTGCCCCACTTGTCGGTACCGTGCTTGATCGCCAAAGTGGTCAGGTCGTCGTGCTGCACAGCCTCGTCCTCATCATATTTTATGCATGCCGATATCGTCCAGCGGACGGACCTCGTCAATGCCGATCCAGGCGAGATCACCTTCAACCATAGGGAGGATGAATCGGCCGGTTCCTTACGAACGATTACCGCGTAGGAGACTTTCGGATTTCGTCACCGTCGAAGCGTTCTGGCGACGCGAGATCGACGATCTTTCAAACTTCACAAAGCGCTGCCTTCGCGCTGGCGCTATCACGTGAGGGCTCTTCACTCAAAGCGAAAAAGATCTTCATTTGGAATCTTGCGAGAGCGGCGGCCACCCTACTCTGACAGAAGATCCTCAGACCGCGGGACACGGGCTGTGATGACGTGACTGCGCCGTTGAGCGGCCATGACGCGATGGCTTGCGAGCAGGCTTTCAGTTGATCCTTTGGTTGTTCCACCCAGCGACATTTGCTAGCAGTTCGCATCGCGATGAGGTGCCTGCAATGGAAGATATGCAAACACAGTTGGTGGTCAGTCGCGTTGCTCGGATGCAGGCATGGCTCACTGATCAAAACTCCGACATGCGACCCTCGGAGTTTTGGAAAGTTTTCTCTGCCGAAAACGTTCGAATGATAGAGGCGAGAGGTATCGGCAGTTTTAAACGCACTTTATCACAGAATTATTTCAACTTCACAGTCGGCGATCCGTCCAACGCACAAATGCAAGCCTTAATTACTTACTGGGCACAAAATCCAGAATCCACTCCTCTTGCGGCAGAACTCGTTGGTTCCGCGGAACTCGAATCGCTATACTCTGCTGCCTTCCTGAAGACGAAGATCGAGCAGAAGGCCTACACGCTCTTCGTTGGCCTTCTATGGTGGTACACGTCACGGCGGCATCCAGAAGGCCTCACGGAGATGTTGCAGGAGCCTGAACTCGGTAACCCCGTATCCATCTATATGGGAGAACGAAGAATATCGCAGGATCTGGCAAATTCGATCAGAGAATGGAGCCGGGTGGCGCCTTTTCTCAAATCCTGCACGGACAGGCCGATAGTCGCTGAGATCGGCGCCGGATACGGCCGAGTTGGAGCGGTGGCGGTTCAAGCGGTCGATGCGAAATATTGGATCTTCGATATAAGTCCCGCCCTTGCTGTTGCTGAATGGTATCTCACCTCGGTCTTCCCTGGAAAGCGTGCATTCCGCTGGCGTGAGTTTACCGACTGGTCCGACATCGCCGAAGAAGTGCAACAGTGCGATCTGGCTTTCTTCTCAGTCGACCAGCTTTCCTTGATCCCCAACAACTCCGTCGATGCTTTCGTAACGATTTCCGCTCTCCATGAGATGTTGAGCGAGCAGATCGACTTCGCACTCGACGCTATGAGCCGAAGCACCAGGCGTGTTATCTACACCAAGAACTGGACAGCTTTCAGCAATCCGGTGGACGGTAACGTTTTTTACAGCAGCAGCGTTACGCCACGCGCCGGTTGGTCGACCCACTCCGAGCAACTAGACGACGTTTACAGCGGCCTCACCGAACACGTCTTCCTGAAAGACGGGCTGTAATCGGCGGGACACAGCCTGTCGCGAGATGTTGAAGTCGCCGACCTGGCCGACTTCAGCTTAATGTCGAGCGATCTCCAAACTCTCGATCCGCCCAGTGAACCCTCTTTCATTGATAATGCGCACTTCCACGTTTGGACGGGGAGACGTGAGCGTGAAGTCGAGTTCGATCTCTCGAGATGACTGGTCTGCGTGAAAGACCTCGACCACACGGCTCGTGATCACCTCCTTGGCATAGATATCGAACGAGGCGCGTCCGACCATCGGATTGCCCTCCGCAAAGCGGATACGCGCGGTAAAGATGCCCTCAGGCAGCGCAATATAGGGGCCAAACAGTGCGAACCCCTCCTCAGCACAGTCGAGAGCAATATGCTCACCAATGACGCGACCTGTGAGGGTTGCGAGCGCGGGATTGTTGCCCTTTAATAGTTTTGGGAAAGTCGTACCGTGGAATGTCCAGAAGGTAGGGCTCGCTACCGCGTGCATGATAACCTTCGCGGCATGCAACACGCGGTCACGCCGCGGCACCGTCAGAGCATCGATGATTGCTCGCTCATGTGCGGCAACCAGCGCCGCAGGGCTCCAGGCCTGCAGGAACGGCTCGAGCGGCCCAAAGCCATTGTCAAGAATTTGCCGGAAGGACAAGTCGTCCACGAAGATTGAGGGCTCGATGCGCTCGAAATGCCGGAACATCTTGCCCCGCCGCAACGCCACTGGTCGCCCCGCGCAAAGCGCGATGTCGGTGGAGGAGGAGATTCCGCCAAAGCCGCGGTCCGGATCGTACAGGAAAGCGTTCATGTGATTGGTTGCCAAGGCGTCGATCAGCGCCTCCCGCGATAAGAAGCCGTGTGAGCCTTCGACAGACACACCGGGCTTTTGCACCAAGGCCTGGCATTGCCGCACGATGTCGTGCGCTGCCGTACCGTCGGTGTCGACGAAGTCGCCAGGTGGGATATGCAAGCTGATGACGCAGTCATCAAACGACTCCTGCGCTAGCCGCACGATATCGTCGAAGCCTTTGTCGTGGCCGGCGAAACCAAAACTGCCGATGCGGACGGGTCCCGCGAGTGGCGGGGCAGCGGGTGGACGATAGCGCGGCATTGGTCTGGGACCGGACCGAAAACGCGGATTGTTCGTGTTCAAGTCGGGATCGTGAGTAATCATGATGTCGAACAAAGGCCCATCCCACGCATCTGCCGAAGCATTCGTCACGTCGTGGATGATGCCGATTGCTGCAATGTCGGACCGCACCAGAAGAGCAGCCCGAGCCCATGGCATTGTGCTGGGATGGTAGTTCAACACGGCTGCAACAGGCTCCAGATCGAATAGTGCCGTCACGTACTCGTCGAAGCTGTCGCATTCGGTATAGATGACGTCGAACCGGGTTGAGGATGCGAGCTGGCCGGCGATCTCCACACCGAATTCCTGGACGCCGCATTGGCGCTGGCCGTGGTTCACGAACAAGACACGCTGTCCCACGGTGCTATCTCTTGCGGCGCTCTGAGCGCGAGCTGGCAGGCGCGCTTCTCCAGCTGGATGTCGGAGGCTTGATATGGGTCCTCCTGTCGACGTTTCCACAGGGCGCGGTCCGCTGGTCAATCGAGTCGCGATGGAGGTCCACCCGCGGGAGCAGCTTGTCAAGCGGGTCGTCTATCACGCGCTCGACAGGCTGTCGCAAAGCGTAAATGAAATGGAGCACTCTTGTCGATGTGAAGTGGTCCAATTTTCGAACGTTTCGCCACTTGAGCGCTGCGGCGGTCCGCTCGATCGCCTAGCCGTTTAACCGCCTCCTACCGGCGGGTAGGCGATGCCTTGCTACGGTTCGTGGCAGTTCACGTAGTCGACGCTTGATCAGCCGATGCTCAGCTTCTGCGACGCTGTCGATGACAGCGGCGATCTCGTCGAGCCATGACGTGTCTTCGCCCGCCATGGCTTCCATTGATGCCATGCGTCGCGTCACCGTGGCGGCAATCCTTTCTTCGACCGTGCCTTCCGCGTAGGCAAAGTAGATCGTCGCGGCCTCTCCGTCGCGGTGACAGCGACCTTCGATCTGAGCCATCTGGATCGCGCTGTGCCGCATGTCGTGGACGATCAGGGCCCGTGCACGCTCGCCGCCCGGCATCTCGTTGCGGTGGAGCGAGATCGACTCGGTCACGGTGAAGACGACGACGTCGAGATGTCCCGTTTGAAAGGCGATCCGTGTCGCTTCGTTGACGTCGCCGGGCTGCTCGCCGTTGATCTCGCCCACGCGCCAGCCGAGACCCGCCAGCTTGGCAACGAAGGCCGTGCTCGTCTCCAGGAATGCCACCGAGATCGCAACCTGCTGATCGGCCTCGAGGAGGTCATTTGCGAAATCGGCTGTTCCGGTCACGCGCAGGAGACTCGCCTTCTGCCGGAAGCGCAGCTCGGCCGCCCATCCCGTAGGCCGGCGCGCGCTTCCGCCGATCAGGCCGAGCTCTCGCCTGAACTCGCGCCACGTCGCCACGTAAAGCCGCCGCTCGGCCTCGCCCAGTGCCGTCGGGGCAAGCTCTCGCTGCACCTCGGGCCAGCCCGCGATGTCGCCCGGCCGGCGACGCATCCCGATCGCGCGATTGCCTTTGAACAGAAGGTCGGCCATCACGCTGCAGTCGCGCGCGTTGGCCTCCCACGACCAGTTCGCCCATCGGCCCTTCGCCCTGCCGATCCTCAAGCGCTTCATCAGCTCGCGGAAGTCGGCGAGGGTCTCGACAGGCGAGTTGGCCGCATGGCCCAACAGGCGGCCGAGATACGACAGCTCGTGCGGCGCCTGGCCAGCCGTCGCGCTCACGAAGATCGAGAAGACGGCGGCGTCAGCCAACTGCCGACATACCATGCTCTGCTGCGCGTAAGGATTTCGCAAGCGATGACTTTCGTCGAAGACGACGATGGGCCAGATCCTCCGAGGCTGTCCGTGCTTCGCAAGCTCGTTGTTCTTGGCCCGGGCGGATCGTCGCTTGCTCGCCGCCGGAGGTGCCATCAGCGACTTGCTGCGCTCGTAGTTGATCAGCGTGACCGTCCTTTCGGTGCAGTCAGCAAGGGCGATGGTGCGGCGCCACTGCGGGATTGCACCCTTTGGGCAAACGATAAGCACGTCGCGTTCGGGCATCGCCGCAACGGCGCACCATACAGCGAGCGTCTTGCCCAGCCCGGTCATATCGCCGAGGAGAAAACCGGGACAACCTGCCGACCGCGCATCCAGGATCGCCGAGATCGCTTCACGCTGGTGGGGACGCGGCACCAATCGCGCGCTCGAACCCGCGGACGGGAGAACCGGCACCCCCTCGGCGCTTGACGACGTCACAGAAGGTGGAGTTGGCACGAGGTCAGCGCTCCGGCTGCAAAGGCTGCGACGTCGTGGCAATCTCCACGTGGGCCCGCTGGCGACGATCGTATGGCTGCTTTGAAGCCGTTGCCGCTGAGCCATTTCGCTCCAAGGTGCTCAAAGTCAGACGTTGGGCTTCTTCGTCCATGGTGTGCAGCAGAGGCATGACCTTGGAACGGAACCGGGCCGACGGCGCCGTTCGCGTCTGTCGTGAGCAAGCGATCGAGCCGGTGCTCGCCATCGATCGGCTCCGACTTCGGCCCACTTGAGCGGCGCCATGACGTTGCGATTTCAGGGAAAGCGAACAACGAAGTCCGGCATCGAGTGCAAACCAGGATGGATGTCTTCTTCGGCTTCGTGTCGCCCCGTTTTGCAGAACGAGGTCATCGGCACAAGGCAACCGCGCTAGGATAGCTCTCGGGGCGAGCCAAGGGCGGCGGCTCTCGCCGTTGCGAGCGGAAGCGCCGCACACACGACGTCGATCAGGATATTGACGATGTCGGCGCGCGTGCCTTCCTAGCGGCGATCGCGCGGAATCACTCATGAGCCACGTCGTAGCCACAGCCGTCCTCTGCATCGCGATCGGCGGTGTCGGCGCGCAATGGGTGGCGGCCCGCCTACGACTGCCGGCCATCGTCCTCCTGTTTGCCTTCGGGCTGCTGATCGGGCCGGTGTTGCAGATCCTGCATCCCGCCGTCGCCTTCGGGGGCGGATTGCGGCCGATGGTCGGTCTCGCGGTCGCCATCGTCGTCTTCGAGGGGGGGCTCGCGCTCGACTTCCACGAGTTGCGCGCTGCCGGCGACGGGGTTCTAAGACTCACGGTCGCGGCGCTGCCGATCAGCTTCTCGCTTGCAAGCCTCGCTGCCCACCTGATCGGACGGATGCCGTGGGGGCCTTCGCTGCTCTACGGCGCCATCACCGTGGTCACCGGCCCCACCGTCGTCCTGCCGCTGTTGCGAAACACGCGGCTGCAGGCCCGCACGGCGTCGTTCTTCAAGTGGGAAGCCATCGTCAACGATCCCATCGGCGCGCTGATGGCGGCGGTCGTGCTCGCGGTGATGCTCGCCGGCGGTCGACAAGGCACTTGGCTCGCCGCGGAAGTCGTCGAGGGGCTCGCCGCGGCCGCCGCGCTCGGCGTCGGCGCCGCGTTTCTCTTTCGCTACCTCGTCAACCACGACCTCATACAGGAGAGCCTCAAGACGCCGATGCTTCTGGCCTTCGCGCTCGGCGTCTATGTCGTCTCGAACCTGGTCATGGAAGAGTCCGGCCTCGGCGCGGCGACTATCCTCGGCATTGCTCTTGCCAACATGAAAATTCGAGGTCTTGCCGAGCTGACCCGCATCAAGGAATCACTCGTCGTCCTCATCGTTTCGGCTTTGTTTGTGGTGCTTACCGCCAACCTCGATCGCAGCCTGTTCACGCAGCTGACCTGGCCGACCTACCTCCTCACGGCGGCGATGATCTTCGTCGTGCGCCCGCTGACGATCGCTCTGGCGACGCTGCGCAGCGATCTCACCTTACGGGAACGGCTGCTCACCGGCTGGATCGCGCCGCGCGGCATCGTCGCCGCGGCGGTGGCGAGCGTCGCCGGTGGCAGGCTTTCGGCAGCCGGTCATCCCGGCGGCGAACTGGTGATGCCCGCCGTGTTCACGCTCATCGCCTCCACGATGATTCTGCACGGCTTCTCTTTAGCGCCGGCCGCGCGGCGGCTGGGTCTCACGCTGGGTGACAAGCCGACGCTGGCGATCATCGGCGCGACGCCTTGGACCGAGACCCTGGCCCAGACGCTGCAAATGGCCGGCACGCCGGTGCTGCTGATCGACACATTCGCCGGCGCGCTCGACGTCGCGCGCGCCAAGGGCATCCCTGTTCTTCAGGCGGAACTCCTGTCCGAGCAGGGCATGGAGAGCATGCGCGAGCACCGCATCGACGTTCTCTTCGCCGCGACGCAAAACGACATCTACAACAGCCTCGTGTGCTCGAAGCTGGCACCGGAAATCGGACGCGGCAAGGTGTTTCAGCTCGCGGCGGCGGGAGAGGCTGTCGATGAGCGCGCCGCCCTCGACAAGGAATGGCGAGGACACGTCGTCGGCGTGCCGCCTTTACGGTTTGGCGACCTATCCGGCTCGCGCCACGCGACCGCCAGCGCGTTTTCCTGGAGAAGCTCGAAGCCGGCGAGGACGTCGGCGACGACGAGATGGCTTTGCTCATCGTGCGCTCGAACGGCGATCTCGTCTTCGTCTCCACGGAGATGCCTAAAGTCGACCTTGTCGAGGGTGACCGTGTCCTAAGAGTGCTGAGGCAAAAGCCATCCATGGTCGCGGCCTGATCGGAGTGTTGCGACAGCCGCGCCCGCGCGTCCAGTTGCGCCGACTTGGTCTCGGACGCTAGTTCGCACCCTCGTCGTTGGCGGAACTCAAGTTTTCGACTTCGATCGCGCCGTCGTCCTTTCTCTGCTCGTAGTTCTTGGCGTCCTGTTTGTCGCCGGGCGTCACGCTCTTGTCCCGCGGCGGCTGGGGTGCGTGATCCTGGGCGTCGTCGCCGCGCTTCTTGTTCATCGCAATATCCTTGTTGCTGCCATCTCTTCACGAACGGAGCGGCGCGCGTGCCGGTTCCGGTAAGGGGTAACGCGCACAAGCGGCCCTCGCGCCGGCGAAGAAGCACCTGTCCGCGGCTTCCGTGCGGACTGGGACGCGCTTAATACCCTACCGCGAGAGTGCCGCGCTGGCGCGTGTCGGCGGCGCCGGCCAACACACCGTCGCCGACGGCGATGCTCTCCGCCGAGCCCCAGGCGTCGTGAACGTCGATCGTGTAGCCCTGCGCCTTGAGTAAGCGCAATGTGTCGGCGTTGATGCCACGCTCGATCTGCAGCGTGTCGGGCAGCAGCTGATCGTGGACGCGGACGGCGGACGTGGCCTCGGCGATGTTCATGCCGAAGTCGACGACGTCGAGGATGAGCCCGACCACGATGGTGATGATGCGCGAGCCGCCGGGCGATCCCGTCACCAACTCGAGTTTGCCGTCCTTGAACATCATGGTCGGCGCCATCGACGATAGCGGCCGCTTGCGCGGCCCGGGCATGTTGGCCTTGCCGCCCGTAAGGCCGTAGGCGTTGGGTGCACCGGGCTTGGCGGCGAAGTCGTCGAGCTCGTTGTTGAGCAGCACGCCGGTGCCGTCGGCGACCATGCCGACGCCGTAGGAAAAGTTCAGCGTGTACGTGTTGGCGACGGCGTTGCCCTCGGCATCCACCACTGAGAAATGGGTGGTCTGGTCACTCTCGTAGGGCTGCGGGTCGAGCGCCTTGATCTCGGTCGCGGGACGGGCGCGGTCAGGCAGGATCTGCGCGCGCAGCGCGGCGGCGTAGCGCTTCGACGTCAGGCCCTTCACGGGCACATCCACCACGGCCGGGTCACCCAGGTACTCGGCGCGATCGGCGTAGGCGAGCTTCATCGCCTCGGCGAGATCGTGAATGGTGGCGGCTGAGTCCGCGCCCTGCTCACCGAGCGGATAGCCCTCGAGGATGTTGAGAAGCTCGATCACGTGGACGCCGCCGGAGGAGGGCGGCGGCATGGAGACGATCGTATGGCCGCGGTAATTGCCGGTGACGGGGGCACGCTCCTCGGCGGCGTAATGCTTAAGGTCGTCGAGCGTCATCGTGCCGCCGGCCGAGCGGACTGCGCCGGCAAGCTTTTCCGCCACGGGTCCTTCGTAAAATCCTTTCGGCCCCTCGCGGCCGTAGGTCTCCAACGTCTGCGCGAGGTCGCGTTGGACGAGTTTCTCGCCGCGCGCGAGCGGGGAACCGTTGGGATGAAAGAAGATGGCACCCGAAGAAGCCCAGCGCTTCAAGCGCGGGGCGCGCGGCAGCGAGTCGGCGAGATCATCGTCGACGACGATGCCGTCGCGGGCCAACGCGACGGCTGGGGCGGCAAGCTCGGCCAAGGTGAAACGGCCGCTGCCGTAGCGTTTCAGCGCAACGGCAAGGCCGGAAGGCGTGCCGGGAACGCCGACGGCTAGGCCGGTGTCGCGCGAGAGACGTGGATCGGCGTTGCCGGCGGCGTCGAGGAATACGCAGCACGTCGTCACGGCCGGGGCGATCTCACGATAGTCGATCGCGACATTATGGTCGCCTTTGGCCAGGTGGATCAGCATAAAGCCGCCGCCGCCGAGATTGCCGGCGCGCGGCAGGGTCACCGCAAGGGCTAAAGCCGTAGCGACAGCGGCATCGACGGCATTGCCTCCCTGCTTAAGGACATCAATGCCTAATCGTGCCGCCGTGCCCTCCTGGGCGACGACCATCCCGTGTGACGCGATAACGGGCAAAGCCCGCGCACCGCTGCCTATGATGGGCGACCCGTCACCAGCCTCGACCTGTGTGGACGCGGCGAGACCTACGGACAACGCTGCCAGACATGTTACCCAACGTTGCATCGGCATTCCCCATTCGGCCGATACCTATCTGGGAAATTACCATCATGAAAAGGCGTCGTGGTCGAACGACCCGGCCGAGCGAGTGCTAACGCGTGGTGAGCTGGGCGAGCACGTAGCCGACCAGGGCCGCGATGAGGAGCGCGATAAGCGGACGATCCTTCACCTCCTTCTCGAGCGAGTGTAGCGCCCGCTCCGCCGAACCCGTCGCGTCGGAAAACGTATCGCCGAACGTATCGCCGAGCTTGTCCTTGGCCTGTCCGTACATGCCCTGAGCAGTATCCGCCGCGTCACCGAGCGCGTCCTTGGCCTGCCCGTAAACATTCTGCGCGGTCCCGGACGCTTGGCGTGCGCGACCCTGAAGCTCGGTCTCGTTGTCGCCGACCATCTCGCCGGCCGTCGCTTGGGCCTTGCCGAGTGTCTCTTTGGCGGCGCCACCGATTCGATCCGTATCCATACCCACCTCTCCTGCAAGTCGAAGTCGCGCCGCTCATATGGCGCGTCGCGAAGGTCGAGCAATGGGCATCAGGCCACCGTGTCGGCCTGCTTCGCGCCGCGCATGCCCGGCGGCCGCCAGTCGCTCGTCGTCGTGTCGGCCGAGGTCTGGTGCTCGAACTCGGAATTCAGCTGCGCGCCACATAGCGCAACGAGGGTCGAGAGCCAGATCCAGACCATGAAGCCGACCCCGGCGCCGAGGGAGCCGTAGGTGCGGTCGAAGCTGCCGAAGCTCTGTACGTACCAGGAGAAGGTCAGCGAAACGCCGATCCACGATAGCGCGGCGAAGCCGCTGCCCCAGCTCACCCAGCGCCATTTCGGGTTCTCCCGGCTCGGGCCGAATCGATAGAGGCCTGCCAAGAACAGAGCGACCATCGTGAGGATCGCCGGCCAGCGCGCGAGCGAGATCAGGGTGCGGCTGGAGACGGGCAGGTGCAGCGCTTCTAGGATCTGCGGCAGCGCTACGACGCCGATCATCGCGGCCATGACAAAAAGGATGGCGCTAAAGGTGAAGGCCATCGCGACGATCACGAAATAGGGGTAGCTGCGCTTCTCCGGCTCGCGATAGATCACGTTGAGCGCGTCAAACATCGCCTTGGAGCCCTGGTTGGCGCTCCACAGCGTTGTGGCGAGGCCGATGGCGACGCCGATCGAGAGGCCGCGCGGTCCGTTCCTGATGAGCTGGTCGAGCTCGCCGTGCAGGAGGCCGAGCGCTGCGGCAGGTAGAATGCCTTGCAGCGCGTCGATGAGCCTCTGGATGGCGGCAGGATCGGCGACGAGGCCGTATATCGATACGGTGGCGGCGAGCGCCGGGAAGATCGCGAGCAGAGTGTAGAAGGCGACGGCGGCGCTCTCCTGCATCAGCCTGTTCCTGACGACCAGAACGACCACGCGCCGGAGCACCTCTAACCAGCCGCGCGCGAGGATGTCCTGCGGGGCTTGCGCACCGCGGCCACGGTCTCTGCCTGCGATGTTGTCGGCGGCGCTGCGAACAGAACCGATTGGGACGATCTCGCGCAGGTGATCCGGCCCGGCGAAGAGCAGTGCGGCGAGGACAAAGCCGCTTAGCCCGCAAGCCGCCGCCGCTCCTGCCAGCGCAATGACTCGTATCGCCCGAGGCGGCTTTCGTCGCATGGCGGTGCTTAGCATCGCGCGCGACACGTCGAAAGCTAGGCCAACAGGCCGCGCGGCGTGGGCGCGAGAGGATTGGCGGCGAGGTCGGCCTGGTCGACACCCGGTTCTCCGACGGCGGCGCGCCATAGGCCCTCGACGCGCCTTGGGTCGAGATCCTTCAGGATGAACACCAGGCGCGTGCCATGGTCGGCATCCGGCCAGGCGTCGAGGCGGCCCGGCGGATGCATGACGTGCTGGACGCCATGAAGGATCACGGGGCGGGAGGGATCGTCGGTGATGGCGACAAGCCCCTTCATCCGCAGCACGCCCGCGCCGTGCGCCGAGGTGAGCAATTCGGTGAAAAGCCCGACCGCGTAGGGCGACACCGGCCGCGGCCAGCGCATGGCAAAGGCGCGGATGCTGGCATCGTGGCGGTTCACGTCGTGATGGTGGTGGCCGTGCCGGTCGTCACCGCCCTGCGCCGCCTCCACCGCCTCGGCGGCAAGCCAGTCGGCGGCATCAGCCCCAAGCGCCGCAGGATCGTAGGAGCCGCCCAGCAGGCGCGCCGCACCGGCCTCGCCGCGCGCCGCATCGAGGATCGGCGCGGCTGGGTTGAGCGCGTTCAGCCGCGCCTTCAGCGCCGCTAGCGCATCGGCATCGGTGACGAGATCGGTCTTGGTCAGCACGAGGCGGTCGGCCATGGCTACCTGCTTCACCGCTTCGGGATGGACGTCGAGCGTGGCGTTGCCCACCAGGGCGTCGACCAGCGTCACCACCGAGCGCAACCGGAAGCGCAGGCGCAGGTAGGGATGGCTCATCACGGTGTGCAGCACCGGCGCGGGATCGGCCAGCCCGGTGGTCTCGATCATCACGCGGCGAAACGGTGTTCCGCGGCCGTTGTCGCGGGCGCGCAACGCCTCCTCCAGGCTTGCCACGAGGTCGCCGCGCACCGTGCAGCACAGGCAACCCGAGGCGAGCAGCAGCATGTCGCCGTCGACCCGCTCGACAAGGAGGTGATCGAGTCCGACGGATCCGAACTCGTTGATCAAGACCAGAGTGTCGGCAAGGGCTGGGTCACGCAGCACGGCGTTGAGCAACGTGGTCTTTCCGGCGCCGAGAAAGCCGGTGAGCACGTGCAGGTCGAACGGCGGCGGCGGTCGACGTGCCTCAACCATGATTGCGCAGGCGATAGCGAAGAGGGCAGGTCATTCGCTGTTGGCGGATTTGGTCTTCTTGGCCGTCGACGTCTTGACGGCAAGCTTGGCAATTGCCTTGGCAGCTGGCTTCGCTGTCGCCGCCTTCGCAGGTTTCTTGACCGCCGCCGCCCGACCCGGCCTGCTCCTGGCGACGGCCTTGCTCTTGCCCTCCGCCTGATCGTCGCCCTCGGCGCCGGCGAGCACCTTGGTCTTCGGCGCTTCGGCCGCTGCAGTCAGGGCGCCTGCGCGCCCGCGGCGGCCATGATTGGCGGCCTTGGCGCGCCGCCCACGCAGCGGGAGGGCGCGGGGGTCGGCCGCCAGCGGCGCGACGCCGACGCCCTGCATTTCCGGCTGCCCTGCCGGCGCATAGGCTTCCACTGAAGAGGGGACGGTCTCCGTGCCGATCGGGCTATGCGGCTCGCGCGCCTGCGCAACGGGTCCGGTGTAGCCGGGATCGGCGCCGACGTGAGCTTGCACCGGCTCAGACGGCTCAGGGCGGATCTGGTTGATGTGTGTCGCCATCGGCGCGCCCGCCGGTGTGCTCGAGGCCCCGAAGAGCGCGTTGCGCTCGAGGTTCAAGGACGACAGGCCGATCCCGCCGGCCGGCGGGAGCAGCGCGGCATCGAGCTGCTCCACCTCCGCGTTGAATGTCGCGATCAGCGGCGCACGATTGCGGCAGACCGCGTTGTGCATGTCGGGTGCGCTTCCGCCGGTTTCGGGCAGGGACAGGATGGAGGCCGTCGGCCGGTCGACGTTGGCGAACGCCCGATCAAACAGTGCCGCTGCCTTCTCCGTGCGCATCGCGACCGATGGCGCCCCGAACACGATGGTGACGATGCGCCGCCCGTCGCGGAAGGCGCTCGCCACCACGTTGAAGCCGGCGGCGCATGTGAAGCCGGTCTTCATGCCGTCGGCGCCGGGATAACGGCCGAGCAGGTTGTTATGGTTGGCGATGATCTCGGGCCCGACCTGCAGCACGCCGATGTCGAAAAGCGGCGCCTGCTGCGGGAACTGCGTGTAAAGCGCGCGGGCGATCAGGGCCATGTCACGCACCGAGGAGACGTGATCGGGGTTGGGCAGGCCGTTGGGATTGACGAAATGCGACTCGCGCAACCCAAGGCTCGCGGCCGCCTGGTTCATGTCGTCGGCGAAGGCCTCGACCGAGCCTGACACGCCCTCGGCCACGGTCACGGCAACGTCGTTGGCCGATTTCACCATGAGCATCTTGAGCGCGTTTTCGAGCGTGACCTGCGTGCCCGGGCGGAAACCCATCTTCGACGGCGGCATGGTCCGCGCGCGCGCCGAATAGACCATCGGCGTGTTCATCGCGATCTTGCCGTCGCGGACTGCCGAGAGCGCCACGTAGACGGTCATCAGTTTGGTCGTGGACGCCGGAAACCACGGCCGCGTCGCCTCCTGCTGGTAGAGGACCTCGCCGGTGGTGAGATCCATCGTCATCGCCGGTGTCGCGTACGCGGGGGATCCCGCCGACCAAAAGGCCGATAGGGCGACCCCGACGATGGGCAGGAAACGCCGGAGCGTTCGGCATGCGAAAGGGCGACGACGCATCAAACGGTCCTGGTTGGACGACCACGCTCCACCGCGAAGCCTACAAGAGCCTGCCACGCCGAGATAGGGTTGGATGAGGGCGCGCGACGAAAAAGCTGAATCGTGACAGGCTTCGATGAAGGCTGCGTGCGGCCAATTGATGACTGCGCGTCGAGGCGCCCGGCGCTGCTACTCGCCCGGCACCTTGGCCTCGATGGCGATGGCGTGGACCCTGTCGGGTCCCATCTCCCCGGCGACAAGCGCGTTGATCGTGCGATGGCGGTCGAGAAGGCTCTTGCCTCGAAAGCTCTCCGAGACCACCTTGATGCGGAAGTGCGTTTCCCCCGTCGCGCCGGCGGTTCCGCTCCTCTCCATCATGTGTGCGTGCTTGGCGTGCTTGTGCGACTCGTCGATGACGTCGAGCGCAGTCGGCGCGAGTGCGGTCTGCAGCGTGTTCCGGATACGACCTGCGACGGGATGTGCCTCTTGCATGATGTCAACCTTTCCTCGAGCTTGGCTGAAGCTTGCGTCACGCTCGCCTCGCCGCTTGATGCCACGTGAAACCCGCCCATAATGACCGAGCCATGAACCTGAATTCGCGCCTGTTCGACTCGATCCGCGTCAAGCCCGACGCCGGCAAACCCGCACCTGCACCGCAGCAGGTGCGTTGCGACTTTCCCGGATGCACGCGCGAAGGCGAGTTCCGAGCCCCGCAGGGCCGTGATCGCGAAGGGCAGTTCTTCTGCTTCTGCCTCGACCACGTCCGTGAGTACAACGCGTCGTACAATTATTTTAATGGCATGAGCGCCGACGACGTTGCCAACTACCAGCGCGATGCACTGACCGGGCACAGGCCGACCTGGACAATGGGCTCCAACCGTGCCGCAAAGGGCTTTCGCGAGGACGGTGACACCGGAACGAGCGATACGCTCGGCATGTTCCGTGCACAGCCCCACGCTGCGGCCTCGCGCAAACGCGAACCGTTGAAGCCAAGGGTCGGGGTGGCGGCCATAAAGGCGCTCGACACCCTGGGTCTTGATGACACGGCCGGCGCACCGACGGTCAAAGCGCGCTATAAGGATCTCGTTAAGCAGCTCCACCCCGATGCCAATGGGGGCGACCGCGCGAACGAGGACAGGCTGCGGGAGATCATCCGCGCCTACAATTATCTGAAGACCGTTAAGCTCGCTTGAGGCGACCCGGTCACCGCCGAGGCGGCACAACGAGGTGAGAGTCGATGCAGAGCGTGATCACCGATGTGGGCTCGCCCGGCGGCATCCCTGATATGAACGTGTCGGTGCGCCAGGTGTTTGGAATCGACTCCGACATGGAAGCTCCAGCCTTCTCGACGAGCGACCAGCATGTTCCCGAGCTTGATCCCGACTACCTTTTCGATCGCGATACAACTCTCGCCATACTCGCCGGCTTCGCTAAGAATCGTCGCGTCATGGTCACCGGATACCACGGCACCGGCAAGTCGACGCATATCGAGCAGGTGGCGGCGCGGCTGAACTGGCCGTGCGTGCGGATCAACCTCGACAGCCACGTCTCGCGCGTCGACCTCGTCGGCAAAGACGCGATCGTGCTCAAGGACGGCAAGCAGGTCACCGAGTTCAAGGATGGCATTCTGCCCTGGGCGTTGCAGAACAACATCGCTCTGTGTTTCGACGAGTATGACGCCGGGCGTCCCGATGTCATGTTCGTAATCCAGCGCGTGCTCGAGGTCGCGGGTCGACTGACGCTTCTTGATCAGAGCCGCGTCATCCGCCCGCATCCTTCGTTCCGATTGTTCGCCACCACCAACACGATCGGCCTTGGTGACACGTCCGGACTCTATCATGGCACGCAGCAGATCAACCAGGGCCAGATGGACCGCTGGTCGATCGTGGCGACGCTGAACTATCTGCCGCACGACCGGGAAGTCGACATCGTCATGGCCAAGGTGCCGAAGTTCGCCAACGCCGGTGCCAAGGACGCGAAGTCCGGCGACACGAAGGGGTTCATGAGAGGCGGTCGCGATACCGTTTCCAAGATGGTGCGGGTGGCCGACCTTACGCGCAACGCCTTCATGACGGGCGACCTCTCGACTGTGATGAGCCCGCGAACGGTGATCACCTGGGCCGAAAACGCCGAGATCTTCGGCGACATTGGCTTCGCCTTCCGGTTGACCTTTCTAAACAAATGCGACGAGCTCGAGCGCACGCTCGTGGCCGAGTTCTACCAGCGCTGCTTCGGCCAGGAGCTGCCTGAGAGCGCGGTCAACGTCGTGATGAGCTGACGATGGACGAGCAGCGCCCTCCCGAGCCTTCGGCGGAGTTAGTGGGCGTCGACGATTGTTACCGCTGGGCGCTCGAACAAGCGGCGCTGATACGCGCGGGTCGCTTCTCCGATATCGACATCGTCAATGTCGCCGAAGAGATCGAAGACGTGGGAAAGAGCGAACTTCGCGCGTTTCGCAGCAACCTCGAGAGCATCCTCGTTCAAATGCTGAAGTGGAACTACCAGGCTGAGCGGCGCACCCGCTCCTGGAAACTCTCCATCTTTGAGCATCGCAATCGCGTGCACGAAGTCCTTATGGATAGCGCTAGCATGGCGGACAAGTGGGATGAGGTTCTAAATCGGGCCTATATACTTGCGCGTTCCCGGGCCGCTCGCGAAACGACCTTGCCGTCGCGCAATTTCCCCCCAGGACTGCGCCTACGATCGATCGGAGATCATGGAAGCAGAATACAGTTTCGAAGAGAACTGATTTGACCTCCAACCACAAGCCCGCGCAGAAGGCTGAGGCGCCACAGGAGCCGTTCAAGCGTGCGGTGGCAGGCTGCATGCGCGCGATGTCAGGTGACGCCGAGCTTGAGGTGACATACGCGCCGGAGCGCCCGAGCCTGATCCGCTCTGCGGAGGGCGCTAAGGCTCGGCTGCCAGAACCGACCCGCAGGCTCGATCCCAAGGATGCGGCGATCGTGCGCGGCCACGCCGACGCGATGGCGCTGCGCCTGTCCTGCCACAACACCGAAGTGCACCGCCGGCTGGCGCCGTTGAGCGCCGCGGGGCGCGCCTGCTTTGATGCCGTCGAGCAGGCGCGGGTGGAGGCGATCGGATCGCGGCGCATGACGGGCGTGGCCTCCAACCTCGCCGCGGTGCTCGACGATCGACTGATTCGCGCACGCCTGCCGGAAGCCACGCAGCGCGCCGACGTGCCGCTAGAGGAGGCGCTGGCGCTGATCGTGCGCGAGCGCCTGACCGGCCAGCGGACACCGAGGAGTGGCGAGCGCTGTGTTGAGCTTTGGCGCTCATGGATCGAGGAGCGCATCGGCCGAGATCTCGATCGTCTCGGGGCGACGATCGAGGATCAGAAGCGCTTCGCGCAGTCGGTGCAAAAGCTGCTGGCCGCGCTCGAGATGGGAGAGGAGTCGGGATCCAGCGAGGACATCGACGAGGAGGACCAGTCTGACGAGGCCAAAGCCGATGCCGAGCAAGACGAGGAGCGCCAAGGCGAAGCCGAGCGTTCCGAGGACGGCACGCAGGGTGACAAGGCGGAGGCCTCGACAGAGGAGATGGAAGATACGGCGATGGACGTCGCCGAGGCGCCCAGTGGCGAGAGCGACGAGGAGGCTGAATATTCCGATGCCGAACAGGCGAGTGACGCCCGTCGTGCGCCGGCGGGGCGCCCTCAAGAGAACCGCGGGCCGGACTACAAGGCTTTTTCGCGAACGAGCGACGAGACCATTGCCGCCGAGGACCTGTGCGATCCCGAGGAACTCGAACGCCTTCGCTCGTTCCTCGACAAGCAATTGCAGAACCTGTCCTCGATCGTCGCGCGTCTCGCCAATCGGTTGCAGCGTCGCCTAATGGCGCAGCAGAACCGCTCCTGGGAGTTCGATCTCGAAGAAGGATTGCTCGACCCGGTGCGCCTGCCGCGCATCATTGTCGATCCCAATCAGCCGCTCTCGTTCAAGCGGGAAAAGGACACCGACTTTCGTGATACGGTGGTCACGCTGCTGTTGGACAATTCCGGTTCGATGCGCGGGCGGCCGATCACCGTTGCCGCGACCTGCGCCGACATTCTGGCGCGCACGCTGGAACGCTGCGGCGTCAAGGTGGAGATTCTCGGCTTCACGACAAAGGCATGGAAGGGTGGCGCCGCGCGCGAGGCCTGGTTGCAGGCCGGCAAGCCGGCATCGCCGGGCCGGCTCAATGATCTGCGTCACATCATCTACAAATCCGCCGATGCGCCGTGGCGGCGGGCACGCAAAAATCTTGGCCTCATGATGCGCGAGGGTCTGCTCAAGGAAAATATCGACGGTGAGGCGCTTGATTGGGCGCACAAGCGCCTGCTTGGTCGACCGGAACAGCGCCGTATCCTGATGATGATTTCGGACGGTGCGCCGGTGGACGATTCCACTCTCTCGGTCAATCCCGGCAATTACCTCGAGCGGCACCTGCGCCATGTAATCGAGGACATCGAAACGCGTTCTCCGGTCGAACTCATCGCCATCGGCATCGGCCATGACGTTACGCGCTACTACCGCCGCGCCGTCACGATCGTCGACGCCGAGGAGCTAGGTGGAGCCATGACAGAAAAACTCGCTGAACTCTTCAGCGAAACTAGTGGTGTGTCGCGTCAAGGTCGCAAAACGCTTCATTAGAAAAGCCGAGGTTATGCTGCAAGCTAAGCGAAACGCATGTCTCGTATAGCGAGGTCGTAGTGGAGCGCAACTCAACCTGACTAGGTTGTTTGGACGGTTTGGCTGGCAGGGATCCCATCGGGTCTGATCAGTGATCGATAGCGTGTCGGTTCGACGGAGACCGATCGTGCTGACAGGAGTGGCGGAGAAGGACTGGGAACTGGCTCTCGAGGCGTTCCCGCCTGCCAGTCGCGACGCGGGGACAAAGGTCGCGACAATCGTCTTTTTCTGAAGCCATGCACTCCTTCACCGTCGAGAATGTCGCTTGGCGCAGGCTGCCGATGCTGACACGAAGATGATCGCGTCCTGCCTGGTTGGCGATTGAGACGGTAAGTACGCCATGTGGTTCACGGACGCTCGGGATATCGTCCACAATCTGTAAAGAACGCTAAGAGCCGCGCTCTCGCGCGGCCTCCTCGCGCGCCGAAGACCTCTTCGACGAGGCGCTGCCTAACGGAAGCCGTCAACGGCCTGACACGCCGATCTGTCTGCTTTTCGGTCGAGGCTGATCGGATCTCGGTTGACCCGGCCTTCGCGAACCCCCTGCGCGTCTGTTTAACGGTTTCGACAGCCGAGCGTGCCAGAAGGCTCGGGGGGGACGTCCCATGAGCCTGGCCAAGAAGACGATTGCGGCTGCCGCCTGGTCGGTGTCGGGCCGCTTCCTCTCGCGTGGCGTCGATCTCGTAACCCTTTTCGTCCTCGCGCGCCTGCTGACCCCGGCCGACTTCGGCCTCATCGCCATCGCGATGATCCTGATCTCGATCGTGGAGGCGGTGTTCGAGCTGCCGTTGGCGCAGGCGTTGATGCGCCTCGACCATGTCACCACGGCCCATCTCGACACGGCATTCAGCCTCGCGATGGCGCGCGCGCTCCTGCTGAGCGCCTTGATCGCCCTGCTGAGCTGGCCGTTCTCCCTCCTCTACGGCGATGCCCGCCTCGTTCCCCTCGTCTGCCTGCTGAGCCTCGCGCCCGCGGTGCGCGGCCTTTCGAGCCCGGGGATCATCGCGCGCCTCAAGGCGCTCGATTTCCTGCCGACCTTCAAGATGGAGTTCGCCGGCAAGCTGTGCGGCTGCGCCGCCGCCGCGACGCTCGCGCTGCTGCACTCCAGCTACTGGGCGATCGTCGCCAACACACTCGTCGCGCCGCTCGTCATGACCCTGCTGTCCTATGTCATCGCGCCCTACCGGCCACGCCTGACGCTGCGGGAGCGGCGCTGTTTCGCTGACTTCCTCGGCTGGGCGAGCGCAGCGCAGATCCTCGGTGCGTTCAACTGGCAGAGCGATCGCCTGATCCTAGGCCGCCTCGTCAGTCGCGGCGACGTCGGCCTGTTCTCGATGGCGAGCGACATCGCGGGCATCCCGACGCAGAGCCTCATCAACCCGCTCACCAGCCCAATCATGGCGGCGTTTAGCAATCTCTCGAACGATCGGCCCCGCCTCGCCGAGGCCTACCGCCGAGCGGCCGCGGCGATCACGCTGCTCGGCTTGCCCGTCCTCGTCGGACTGGGCCTCGAGGCTAGGCCGCTCGTCGCGCTCGCGCTCGGGCCGAAGTGGCAGGAGGCGGCGCCCCTGCTCTCGATGTTGGCCCTGCAGGCCGTGCTGTCGCTGCTGACCGCGCCGCTCGCGCCTTTGGTGATGAGCTTGGGCCGCACCGACCTGCTGCTGCGCCAGAACCTCGTCGAAACCGCGGTGAAGATCCCCCTTGTGGTGGCCGGAGCCCTCTGGCTCGGTCTGGACGGTGTCGTGATCGCGCGCTACGCCGCCGCCGTCGCCGCCGCGATCTCGGCCACGCTGATCGTCAGGCGGGTGCTCGCCTATCCCGTCGTCGGCCAGCTCGAGAACCACTGGCGTCAGAGCGTGAGCGTCCTGCTGATGGCCGGCGCCGTGCTGATGTGCGGTCACCTCGTTCCTGCCCGTGGCGGCGTGGCCTTGGAAATCGTTCTCGGCAGCGCCGTCGGGGCCTTGGTCTATGCGGTGTCGACGGTTGCGATCGGCGTCGACCTGCGCTCGCTCGTGCCCGCACGCTTGGCGGCCGTCTTCGACGCGAGCCGTCCATGGCGGCGCGGGTCGCACAAGACGGTCGGCACCGAGCCGTCGCGTTAACCCGCAGGCCAGCACGCCCATGTCGGTCTCGCTCTTCGGCCTCCTCACGCTGCTCCTGGGTATCTGGTGCCAGTTCCTCAGCTATCGGGCGAGCGTCTACACGATCTTCGGCCTCTGCGTCCTCGGGGCGACCGCGGCTCTCGACCTGCCGGCGCTGGGCGGCGCATCGGTGACGCCCGCCAACCTCTTTTTGGGATTTCTGCTGTTGAGGCTGGTGTCTACGCGCGGGGGCCTGGCCACGCTCCTCGGACGCATCGGCCCGCGCCAGCCGTTATTCCTGTTCTTCCTGCTGACATTCTGGATCATCGCAAGCGGGATCCTGCTGCCGCGGCTCTTCGCAGGGGCGACCTTCGTGTTCTCGCTCAGCCGCAGCGTCACCACCGATGGCGTCAGTCCCCTCGGCCCCACCACCGGCAACATCACGCAAGCCGTCTACGCCAGCGCCGGCCTGCTCGCCGCCTGCGCGATCTGCAGCTTCGCGCAACGGCCGGATGGCCACCGCGCGGTGCTGCGCGGCATCCTGCTGGTCACCTTCTGCGATATTGCCTTCGCGCTGCTCGATCTCGTGACCAGCGCGACGCACACCGGCTTCCTGCTCGATGTCGTCCACACCGCCAGCTACGCCTTCCTCACGGACGACGAGACGGGGGGCCTCAAACGGATCTCCGGCTCGTTCTCGGAGGCGTCGAGCTTCGCCTCCTTCTCGCTGCTGCTCCTCGGCGTCAACCTGACCCTCTACACGCGCCGCGTGGCGACGCGCGCCACCGGCTTCGCCAGCATCGCCCTTCTTCTTCTGATCACGCTGGCGACATCCAGCGCGGGCTACGTCGGCCTGGCCGTCCTCGGCCTAGGCTACGGCGCCTACGCCGCGAAGGCGCTGATCGTGGATCGCAACACGCGCGCCGCCGGCCTCCTGCTCGTCTCCGTCGGCGTGGTCTATCTCGCGATGTTCGCGATCATGCTCCTTCTGCCCCGCGTCGCGGAAACGGCGAAGAACGTCCTCGATGCGACCCTGCTCACCAAAGCCGACTCCGACTCCGCGGTCGAGCGCGGATCGTGGAACCTGCAGGCCTGGAAGATCTTCATGGACACCTACGGCCTCGGCGGCGGCATCGGCTGCACGCGGTCTTCGAACTACGCCCTTGTCCTTCTCTCCAACACCGGCCTGATCGGCTTCCTCCTCTACGCGGGACTCATGCTGAGGGCGACGAGCGACGCCATGAGCCCGGAGATCGATCACGAGGCCCGCAGCGTCGTCTGGGCCGCGCGCGCCGGGCTGCTCACCGTGATCGTGCCCAACCTGCTGGTCGCGACCGTGTACGATCTGGGCATGATGTACTATTGCCTGCTCGGGGTCGCCGTGTCCGGCTACGACAGGCGCCGCGTCGCGGCGCGCGGCGCTCACGCGACGGTCGCGGTCTCCACCAGCTTGCGATAGGCGCGCCGGCGCGCCCACAGGCGCGGTTGCAGCACCGTCCTGTGCTTCAGGCGTTGTCGAGCGATGTTGCGGTCCATGGAGCGCAGCGCTTCGGCATCGGGCGACGCGAGCGCTATGTCCAGAGACTCCAGGTCCTTGAAGGAGCGCTCGAACACGTCGTGGAACCTGTGACGCGGGTTGGCCCATGGTTTGCCGCCGCCGCAGAAATGCACGACGTGGGGCTGCGGCGTGTCTTGCACGCCCCAGTCGTAGTAGCTGCCGGCGAAGTTCCATCGTGGCGAAAGACGGACGCGGCGCGAGCCGACCACGGCGTTGAGCGCGCTCTGGTCGTGGTAGAGGCAGAGCGCGGTGTTGGCCCGGAAGAAGGCGAACGCCTCGGCGCCGAGGCGGCGCCAGGTCGTGGCATCGGCGAGCAGGACGCCGGAGTTGAAGTAGCCGGCCTCCCGCTCGAGCCCCAGGCGCGCGAAGTAGCTCCGGATCCTGTCGCCCGTCGGGCCTGTCTCCCTGCTGAAGAAGAAGCACTGGTCTTCGGCCGCGGCGAGCGCGCCGTCCGCCAGGGGTACGTCCAGGAGCGCCGTGGGGTCGCCGAGCGGCCAGGTGTCGCCGTCGAGGTAAAGGATGCGATCGTAGATGTCGGGCACGCAATCGAGCATGAAGAAGCGCCCGAGCGCCGAGATCGGCACGTGCGTCTCGTTGAAGAGACGATGCTCGAAGCCGGAGAACAGAGCAGCCGGCAGCTCGTCGACCCAGATGCCCGCCGGCCGCAGGAACTCGGCGAGGCGTCGCACGGCGGGCGCCTCCGTGCTCGTCACGAGGATGCGCACGTCGGCGCGCTCGAGCGGCACCTTCCGCCGAACCGCCAGGGCGCTCGCCACCGTCGGGAGGAGGAAGCCGCCATCCGTCACGTAGAAGATGCCATCGCGCCGCGATGGATCCCGCACGAGGGGCGACGGGAAGGATTTCGTCATGTGGGCCCCTGGGGTCGACCGCGAGACGGTGATCGACGCTAAGGGATTTTGCCAGATCTCGAGGCGCGCGGCGACACGATCGACGGGTTATCGTTAAGCCGTCGAGAGGCCGCCGTCTGGCATCGGCCGAGCCTTCGCATGCCGCGCTCTCCTGGTTTCCCATCAGCGCGAACCCCGCTAAGACGCGGGCCATGCTCGCTCCTCACCCTCTATCGTCGTCACCCTCGCCTGGAGGTGTCGCGGCAGACGGGCTTCCGGTGCCGCGGCGCTACTGGTCGATGCTCGCGATCGGAATCGGCATCACCATGGCCGTGCTCGATTCCGCGGTGGCCAACGTCGCGCTGCCCACCATCGCGCACCAGCTCGGCGCCTCACCGGCGGCGGCGACGTGGGTGATCAACGCCTACCAGCTCGCCACGGTGGTCACGCTGCTGCCCTTCGCGGCGCTGGGCGAGAAGCTCGGCTACCGCCGCGTCTACCTCTTCGGGCTGGTGGTCTTCACCTTGGGCTCGCTCGCCTGCGCGCTGTCGCACAGCCTCACCGCGCTGGTGCTCTCGCGCGTGCTGCAGGGCGTCGGCGCCTCGGGCATCATGAGCATGAACGGGGCGCTGGTGCGCTACACCTACCCGCAGGCCAAGCTCGGCCGCGGCGTCGGGCTGAACGCGCTGGTGGTCTCCTTCGCCGCGGCGATCGGCCCGACGGTGGCCTCGGGCATCCTGTCGCTGGGCTCTTGGGAATGGCTGTTCGCCGTCAACGTGCCGCTCGGGATCGTCAACCTGGTGCTGGCCGCCCGCGCGCTGCCGGATTCGCCGCTGGCCGACCGCCCGCTGGACTGGATCAGCGCCGCGCTCAACGCCCTGCTCTTCGGTCTCGTCTTCATCGGCGCCGACGGCTTCGCCCACAGCCGGGCCGGCGACGTGATCGCGGCGCTCGAGATCGCCGTGGCGCTGGCCGCCGGCGTGGCGCTGTGGCGGCGGGAACGGCGCGCGCGCCAGCCTCTGATCCCGCTCGACCTCTTCAGGCTTCCCGTCTTCACCCTCTCGGTCGCGACGTCGATCTGCTCGTTCACCGCCTACATGCTGGCCTTCGTCTCGCTGCCTTTCTACTTCGAGACGACGCTCGGGCGCGACGCGGTGCAGACCGGCCTGCTCATGACCGCCTGGCCGGTGGCGCTGGGGGCGGCGGCGCCGCTCGCGGGATGGTTGTCGGACCGCTGGCCGGCGGCGGTGCTCGGCGCGCTGGGTCTCACTGCGCTTGCGGCCGGGCTCACCCTGCTGGCGGTCATGCCGCTTCACGCCACCTCCGCCGACATCGTCTGGCGCATGGCGCTATGCGGCTTCGGTTTCGGGTTCTTCCAGGCGCCCAACAACCGCGCCATGCTGTCGAGCGCGCCGCGGGCGCGGGCCGGGGCGGCCGGCGGCATGCTCGCCGTTGCCCGCCTGCTCGGCTTTACCCTCGGCACCATGCTGGCGGCCAGCGTGTTCCGGCTGCTGCCGGCGCGGGCGGAGACCGTCGATCTCGCGCTCGCCGCCGGCTTCAGCCTCGTCGCCGCGCTCGCCAGCCTGTCGCGGCTCTCGCCGGGCCGGCTGACACAAAGGACGGCGTGAGGCGGGCCGCCCGCAGGCGGCCCGGCAGGATCAGGGCAGCAGGACGCCGTTGACGACCTGGATGACGCCGTTTGACTGCTCGACGTTGGCGATGGTGATCGTGGCATGCGAGCCCTTGGCTCCCTCGAGCTCGATCTTGCCGTCCTTGTCGCGGGCGATCAGGTCGCTTCCCTCGACCGTCTTCAGCATGGCCTTGCCGTGGCCTTCCTTGATCTTCTCCTGGATGGCCTTGGTGCTCATGTTGCCGGCGAGCACGTGGTAGGTCAGCACGCCGTCGAGCTTGGCCTTGTTCTCCGGCTTCAGCAGCGTGTCGACGGTGCCGCCGGGCAGCGCGGCGAAGGCCTCGTTGGTCGGTGCGAACACGGTGAACGGGCCCTTGCCCTCCAGCGTGTCGACGAGGCCGCCGGCCTTCACGGCGGCGACGAGGGTGGTGTGGTCCTTCGAGTTCAAGGCATTCTGCACGATATTCTTGCTGGTGGACATCGGTGCGCCGCCCACCATCGGGTTCTCGGCAAAGGCAGGGCCGGCCAGGGCGGTCGAGCCGGCGAGCAGGATCGCCAGGGCAAAGGTCTTGTTCAAGGTCATGGGTTCGTCTCCGTTCGCGTCGGCGGTCCGACCGACCGACATGAATATGCACGAAGCGATCGGACTGAAGTTCTCGCATGGCCAAAGCTTAATATTTCCGAAGTGGGAACCGAGCGGTGCCAACCACTTAGTTCGAGGTTCCTACCAAACGGATTAAAACTTCAAGACGTTGACGTAGCGTTGCTGTGACCGATCTGCGCCGAAGATTTGGTCCACGCCCGCGAGAGTGGGCACCACGGGCCGAGGCTTCGCGCTTGCACAGCTCTCGGGCGATGCCACCCCTCGCTTCACCCCGGCAGCGCGATCCGCTATGAAGCGTCATGACCGACCGCCTGGTTTTCTACGACACGCCCGTGGTCTCGCGATTGATCTGCGGCACGGCGCTGTTCCCCTCTCCCAAGACCATGGCCGAGAGCGTTCGCGCCGCCGGCGCCGCGGTCGTTACGGTGTCGCTGCGCCGCGAGTCGGGAGCGGGACGCTCCGGCGAGCGCTTCTGGGCGCTCATCCGCGAGCTCGGCGTCCAGGTGCTGCCCAACACCGCCGGCTGCCGCACGGCCAAGGAGGCGATCACCACCGCGCAGATGGCGCGCGAGGTGTTCGGCACGCCCTGGATCAAGCTCGAGGTCATCGGCGAGGACGATACGCTGCAGCCCGATCCTTTCGGCCTTGTCGAGGCGGCGGAGACGCTGTCGCGCGACGGCTTCCAGGTGTTCCCCTATTGCACCGAGGACCTCGTGGTGGCCGAGCGGCTGCTCGGCGCCGGCTGCGAGGTGCTGATGCCCTGGGGCGCGCCGATCGGTTCGGCGCGCGGCCTCAACAATCGCTACGGGCTCAAGGCACTGCGTGGGCATTTCCCCGGCGTACCGCTGGTGGTCGACGCCGGACTGGGCACGCCGTCGCACGCCGCCGAGGCCATGGAACTCGGCTACGACGCCGTGCTGCTCAATACCGCGATCGCCAAGGCGGTCGATCCCGTCGCCATGGCGCGAGCTTTCGCGCTGGCGGTCGAGGCCGGGCGGCTCGGCTATATCGCCGGCGCGATGGAGCCGCGCGACATGGCCTCGCCCTCGACGCCGGTGATCGGCCGCGCCTTCGGCGACGCCAAGGCATGAGGCGGCGTCCCCCTGAGGAGGCGCCATCCGGCTCGGCCGCCTTCGCACTGGCCGCAGGGCCGGGGCGAAGACAGGCACTTAAGCGTCGCGAAGCGGCTCCGCATTATCGTCCGCTTCAGCGACGTGGCCTCACGCCTCGCGCAGCAGGCGCTCCGTGCGCGCGGTCTCGATGCGGTTGATGAATCGGCCGGCCTCGTGGACGTCGCGCAGGTTCTTGGCGAGCGCGAAGCACGATTGGATGAGCAGCACCGCGCCCATCGCGAAATAGCCGCGCACCCACCAGTCCATCGGCAGCAGCAGGATGCCGGCGCCGACCATGACGATCGAGAGCGCGAAGGAGGCGTAGCCGAACACCAGCCAGGCGGAGGTGGGGCGTTCGACGGCAGGCAAATCGTTGTCCATGATCGTGTTCCTTTGCGTTGCGGATCGGGAGGATCAGCCTCGGGGTGTCGCCGGCTGCGGCAGAACGGGCATGGCGCGGGCGCGCAGCCGCGCCAGCACGTCGCTCGCCAGGGTGCGGGTAGGCCGGCCGAAGCCGGCCTCCGCCATATCGTCCGCCAGCGTCTCCGCCGACGGCGCGAACTCGCGGGCGACGGCCTCGTCGCCGGCCTGCGCGACCTCCAGCGCGGTCAGCGCGGCCTCGGCGCGCGAGAGCAGCGGCACGCCGTCGGGCGCGGGGCCGGCGGCATGCAGCGCGGCGCCGACCTTGGCGAGGCGCCGGCCGCGGTCGAGATCGGCGAGGCGACGGCGTTGCGCGTCGACCTCGCGGCGCGCCGCCGCCACCTTGACGGCGAAGCGGGTCGCCGCCGCTTCCGAGGCCGCGACCTCTGTCTCCATCACGGCGATCGCTTCGGCGGCGCGCGTCGCGAGGTCCTCGCGTCCGGCGGCGAGCGCCTCCAGGGCGCGGCCTTCGAGATCGGCGGCGCGATCGACGAACGCGTCGCGCCGGGTCGCCTCGCGCTCTTCCTCGGCCATCGCGAGCGCCAGTCCACGACGAGCCGCGACGTGAGCCAAGCCGGCGGCGGCGATCAACCGGTCGAGCTCGGACAGCTGCCTAGCTCGTGGCAGGAAGAGATCCGAGAGAGTTCTTTGAAAGCGATCCATCGTGCAGCACCTCGTTTATGAACTTTGTTCAAGCGCAAGCTAACGTGGTCTGACACCAGGAGCAAGGATTTTGAACGAAGTTCATGTCGACTCGGCTGACGCTCAGCTCGAGGACAATGGCTGAAGTCTTCGCCAACCGCCGCTAAGCGCAAACTGATCGGCTCTATCATCGCCTGAGAGACGACGCGGTTGACCCGCGTTAGGACCGTCATGGCGCCGCCGGGATAGAACTGTCCATTTTGGTGGCCGATCACGTGAAGAGCTTTTCCCGCGAGCGGGCGACGGAAAAGCCTCAGCGGTCGGCCGCGGCCAGGTCGGGCGCCAGCACCGCGTCGGCGACGTCGCCGGCCCGCTCGAACATCCACGTCGGCCGGCGCGCCCGCAGCGCATCGGGATGGGCGTAGCCCCACGCGACAGCGCCGGAGGCCACGCCCGCCGCCTCGGCCGCGTCGATGTCGCGGATCTCGTCGCCGATCGCCAGCACGGATAAGGGCGGCACCCCGCAGCGCTTGACCAGCCGGCGGATCTTCGGCGCCTTGCCGAACAACGAGGAGCCACAGGCGAAATGGTCGATGTGGGCGCTGAGCTCCGGCCCGAGTACGCCACGCACGTTGGCTTCGGCGTTGGAGCTGACGATGGCCAGCGGCACGCCGGCCCGGCTCAGCGCCTCGAGCAGCGCGGCGACGCCGGAAAACAGCGAGATCTCGGCGATGTCGCGCGCCATCAGTCCGCGCATGTGGCGGGCGATGAGCGGCAGCTTCCAGCGCGCCACGCGCAGGCGCCGCAGCATGGCGGCGGGCGGCTCGCCGCGCATCGCCTCCAGCTCCTCGCGCGAGATCTGGCGGAAGCGGTAGCGCCGCGCGACCGGGTTGAGGACGCGCGCGAACCACTCGCCGCTGTCGGCCAGCGTGCCGTCGAAGTCGAGGATGACGAGCCGGTAGGCCGGGAAGGTGAGGCCCGAGGTCAGGTCAGCGCCCGAGCTTCTGGTCGCGCTTGGCGAGCGTGCGCAGGCGCAGGGCATTCAGCTTGATGAAGCCGGCGGCGTCGCGATGGTCGTAGGCCACCGCGCCTTCCTCGAAGGTGACGAGGTCCTGGTCGTAGAGCGAGTTCGGCGAGGAGCGTCCGACGAGGATGGTGTTGCCCTTGTAGAGCTTGAGCCGGACCTGGCCCGACACCGGCTCCTGACTCTTGTCGATCAGCGCTTGCAGCATCTCGCGCTCGGGCGCGAACCAGAAGCCGTTGTAGATCATCTCGGCGTATCTGGGCATCAGCTCGTCCTTGAGGTGGGCCGCGCCGCGATCAAGCGTGATCTGCTCGATGCCGCGATGGGCCACCGCCAGGATAGTGCCGCCGGGCGTCTCGTACATGCCGCGGCTCTTCATGCCGACGAAGCGGTTCTCGACGAGGTCGAGCCGGCCGATCCCGTTGGCATGCGCGAGGTCGTTGAGCTTGGCGAGGAGCGAGGCCGGCGAGAGCTCGACGCCGTCGACCGCGACGGGATCGCCGCGCTCGAAGTCCACCGTGATGTAGGTCGCGTGGTCCGGCGCCTCTTCCGGCGAGATGGTGCGGGAATAGACGTAGTCCGGCACCTCCTGCGCGGGGTCTTCCAGCACCTTGCCCTCGGAGGAGGCGTGCAGCAGGTTGGCATCGACCGAGAACGGCGCCTCGCCGCGCTTGTCCTTGGAGATCGGGATCTGGTGCTTCTCGGCGAAGTCGAGCAGCGCGGTGCGGGAGGTCAGGTCCCACTCGCGCCAGGGCGCGATGACCTTGATCTCCGGTTCCAGCGCGTAGTAGCCGAGCTCGAAGCGGACCTGGTCGTTGCCCTTGCCGGTGGCGCCGTGGCAGACGGCGTCGGCGCCCACCTTCCGCGCGATCTCGATCTGCTTCTTGGCGATGAGCGGCCGCGCGATCGAGGTGCCGAGCAGGTAGCAGCCCTCGTATTGCGCGTTGGCCCGGAACATCGGGAACACGTAGTCGCGCACGAATTCTTCGCGCAAATCCTCGATGAAGATGTTCTCCGGCTTGACGCCGAGCAGGATCGCCTTGTCGCGCGCCGGCCCCAGCTCCTCGCCCTGGCCGAGATCGGCGGTGAAGGTCACCACCTCGCAGCCGTAGGTCGTCTGCAGCCACTTGAGGATGATCGAGGTGTCGAGCCCTCCCGAATAGGCGAGGACGACGCGCTTGATCTTCTCTTGGGGCATGCTTGGGGTCTCTGGTGGCATGGCGGTGGGCGCAAGAGCTCAAGGGCGGCGAAAGCAAGAGCGGTGCCCGGTCCTTAGGGGCGGCGGCGCAGGGTGACAAGGCGGCAAGCCCCGCGCTTCGGCGACCCTCAAGGGAAAAGCTTCGGAAGGTCGCGACGCCCGTGGAGAATGGTCAGCACGATCTTCGCGGTCTCGTCATAGGCGACGACGTAGCGGTCGACGGCGACGAACTTCACGTTCGCCTTCGTCTTGATGCCCGAGAGAGACCCCTTGCTCGATGAGGTAGAAGTTCCAGAAAAGCGCATCTCTCGACGCGTCGCATCTGGCCGGCCAGTTGCCCTGCCGATGCCAAAAGATCATCGAGATCCTGAAGTGCCTAGTCCGTGAGGTTTCCTGGCAGATAATCGCGCGGAAGTGGAGGTCGTCCCATCAGCTCCCGGTGACCGCACCCTCGACGTCCTGCCGGTTGCCCGGCGCGGCGAGCGAATGGTCGATAAGAGACTGGTGCTTTTGCAAGACCTCGGCCCGCTCGCGCGAGGCCGTTCCTTTGATCTTATAAACCGCGACGATCGCATCGAGCCTCTCGGCAAGCGAGCGAGCCTGCTCTTCGTTTTCGAGATCGATCTCGGCCATGCTCGCCTCCTGCAAAAGGCCACTTTGCGCTTTCCACGATGGCGCTTCAACCTCGTCGGCCGCGCGCGATCGGATTGAGCCGCGAGGCATCGACTTCGATGACCGCAAGGAACGCACGGTCGAAGCAGATTACATCGCTTGGCGTTATCACGGCGGCACCGCCTTCGTGCCCGCTTCCTTCATTGCGCCGGCGCGACGCTCTATTCCGCCGCCGAGTCCTGCGCCCGCCTTCCCGGGATTCTACTCGAACATCCGCGCGGCCGCGCCGTGCTCCGCCATAAGCGCGCCGAGGTCGAGCCCGACCACCGCGCCGTTGGTCACCCGCCACTGCCCACCCACCATCACCCGGTCGGCGCGGTGCGCGCCGCACAGCACGAGCGCGGCGAGCGGGTCGTGGTGGCCGGAGAAGCGCGGCTGGTCGAGCGTGAACAGCGCGAGGTCGGCCTCGTAGCCCGGCGCAATGACGCCGATGTCGGAGCGCCCGAGGCAGTGCGCCGAGCCCTGCGTGCCCCAGCGCAGCACGTCTTTGTGCGACAGCGCCGCCGCACCGTAGCGCAGCCGCCCGATCATCAGCGCATGGCGCAGCGCCTCCATCATGTTGGAGGAATCGTTCGAGGCCGAACCGTCGACGCCGAGGCCGACGGGGCTGCCGGCCGCCTCGAGGTCGCGCGTGGCGCAAATGCCCGAGGCCAACACCATGTTGGATGTCGCGCAATGGCAGATTCCGACGCCGTGCCGGCCGAGCCGGCCGATCTCGCCGGCGTCGAAATGAATGCCGTGCGCGAGCCAGGTGCGGCCGTGCAGCCAGCCGGTCTCCTCGAGCAGGTCGACCGGGCGGCACTGGTAGATCGAGCGGCAGAAGTCCTCCTCGTCGCGCGTCTCGCCGAGATGGGTGTGCAGCGGCGCGTCGAATCTCGCGGCGAGCTCGGCCGTGCGCCGCATCAGGCTCGGCGTGACCGAAAACGGCGAGCAAGGCGCCAGCCCGATCTGGATGCGGCTGCCAGCGGCGGGATCGTGGTAGCGCGACAGCGCGCGCTCGCTATCGAGGAGGATGGTCTCCTCGTCCTGCACCACGCCGTCGGGCGGCAGGCCGCCGTCCTTCTGCGAGCGGTTCATCGAGCCGCGCGTCACCGTCATGCGAATGCCGAGCGCCAGCGCCTCCTCGACCTCGATATCGATGGCGTGCTCGAGCCGCGCCGGGAACAGGTAGTGGTGGTCGGCCGCCGTGGTGCAGCCCGACAGCAGCAGTTCGGCCAGGGCGAGCCGCACCGCGACGCGAAAACCCTCGGGCGTGAGCCGCGCCCAGACGGGATAGAGCGCCTGCAGCCAGCCGAACAGCTCCTTGTCGAGCGCCTTCGGATGGGCGCGGGTCAGGGTCTGGTAGAAATGATGGTGGGCGTTGACGAGGCCGGGGATGACGACGTGCCGGCCGGCGTCGAAGACGCCATCGCAGGCCGCGACCGGCGCGGCGCCGCGCGCGACCAGCTCGACGATGCGGCCGTCCTCGACGACGAGGCCGCCCTCGGCCCCCTCGGCGAAGATCGCGAGGGGATCACGGATCCACAGACGCTGCGCCACCCCTCACGCGCCCACGAAGGCGGCACCGACGCCGAAGCGATGGTACGAGAACGCACCTTTACCTGTGTTGCTCCGTTGGCCGTGCGACCCCTCGGTCATGCGGAGCGTTCCTTCAGCTTCTTCATCGCGGCCTTCAGCCTCGGACTTCTCCTGTGCGGCACCGCGAGCAATTCCTATGCTCAGTCGCGCACGGTACCGAAGGGCGGGACTTTGGCGCAGACGCTGCCGATCGACCCACGCGGCAAGCAGTTCCGGGTCCAGAGGCGCATGCATCTCCACCGCTACCATCGGCCTCGCTGAGGGGCGCCGAGGCCGTCGGTCTCGAACTTGCAGCGGTTGGGCGACACGGATCCGGCTGGGATAGCGTAGACTCTTGGATCTCAACACCGTCCGCGACCACATTCCCCTGCTCACTCGATCCGACCTCAAGGCTTGGCGGCCGGGCGGCGCATGGCTCGCGGGCGGGACCTGGTTGTTCTCCGAGCCGCAGCCCGGCGTCGACACTCTCCTCGACCTCGCGACACTCCAATGGGCGCCGATCGAGCCGTTGCCGGACGGCGGTGTCGCCATAGCTGCGACCTGTAGCTTCGCGACGCTCTACGCCACAATCTGGGCCCCGGAGCACCGCGCCCTGAGCATCGTGGAAGCCTGCTGCCACGCGCTGCTCGGCTCCTTCAAGGTCTGGGCGATGGCGACAGTGGGCGGCAACATCTGCCTCGCCCTGCCCGCCGCCCCAATGGTGGCGTTGGCCACGGCAATGGAGGGCGTCGCCCGCCTGTGGCTGCACGGCGGCGGCGAGCGACGCGTGCCGGTGGAGCAACTCGTCGTCGGCCCCGGGCGCACGGCTCTCGCCGCGGGCGAGGTGATGCGCTCGCTCGAGCTACCGGCGGCGGCACTGCGCCGCCGCGCCGCCGTGCGCCGCGCGTCGCTGACTCCGGGCGGCCGTTCGGCCGCGCTGCTGATCGGCACGGCCGACGACGACGCCTTCGCCCTGACCATAACCGCGTCCTCCCCGCGGCCTTTGCGAATATGCCTGCCGCGCGACGTGTCGGAGCACGGGCTGCGCGAGGCGATCGACGCGGCGCTGCCGACGATCGCCGCCTATTACGACGACGTGCACGGCCGACCGGCCTGGCGCCGCGCGATGACGCATCGCCTGGCTCAGGAGCTTCGCGCCGAGCTGGTGGACGCCTGAATGCAGCTCGTGGTGAACGGACGCGAGACCGAGGCCGATCCACGGCCGGGGCAGTGCCTGCGCACGCTGCTGCGGGAGCTCGAACGGTTCGGCGTGAAGACGGGCTGCGACGCCGGCGATTGCGGCGCCTGCACCGTCCACGTCGACGGCGTGCCGGTGCACAGCTGCATCTTCCCGGCGCTGCGCGCCGCCGGCCGCGAAATCACCACCATCGAGGGCCTCGGCAACGGCGCGCGCCACCCGATGCAGCAGCGCTTCCTCGACGCGCAGGCCTACCAGTGCGGCTTCTGCACCGCCGGCATGATCATGACGGCGGTGAGCCTCGACCAGGCCCAGCGCGCCGACTTGGCCGTGGCGCTGAAGGGCAATCTCTGCCGCTGCACCGGCTACCGCTCCATCGCCGACGCCGTGGCCGGCCGCGCCGAGGTCGAGACCTGCGCCGGCGGCGCGACGCTGTCGCGCAACGTGCCGGCGCCGGCTGGAGCGGCCGTCGTGGCCGGCGCGGCGCGCTACACGTTCGACCTATCGCCGAGCGAAGACCTTGCCGGCCTGCTGCACATGAAGCTGGCGCGCTCGCCCCACCCCCACGCCCGCATCCGCGCGATCGGCACGCAGGCGACGCTGGCCGTGCCGGGCGTGCACCGCGTGCTCACCCATCGCGACGTGCCGGCAACACTGTTCTCGACCGCGCGCCACGAAGTCGACGCCACCGATCCCGACGACACCCGCGTGCTCGACGACACGATGCGCTTCGTCGGCCAGCGCTTCGCGGCGGTGCTCGCCGAGACCGAGGGCGCGGCGGAGGAAGGCGTGCGCCGCCTCGACGTCGATTGGGAGGTGCTGCCGCCGCTGCTCGACCCGGAGCAGGCGCTGGCCTCGCCGGTGCGCGTCCACGACAAGGATGGCGCCGCCTGCCGCATCTCCGATCCCGCGCGCAACCTCGTCGGCGAGGTGCACATCCGCTACGGCGACACCGAGGCCGCGCTCGCGGCGGCCGAATTCGTCTACGAGACGACCTTCTTCAGCCAGCGCACGCAACACACCGCCATCGAGACGCACGGCGCGATCGGCTGGCGCGACGGCGACGGCCGTCTCGTGATCCGCTCCAGCACGCAGGTGCCCTTCCTCGCCCGCCGCGCCCTGTGCGCGATCTTCGGCCTGCCCCAGGACCAGGTCCGGGTGTTCGCGGCGCGCGTGGGCGGCGGCTTCGGCGGCAAGCAGGAGATGCTGACGGAGGACGTGGTCGCCGCCGCCGTACTGGCGACCGGGCGCCCCGTCAAGCTCGAGCTGACGCGCGAGGAGCAGTTCACCGCCACGACGACGCGCCACCCCATGCGGGTGCGCATCCGCGCCGGCGCACACCGCGACGGCACGCTGAGCGCGCTGAAGCTCGACGTGCTGTCGAACACCGGCGCCTACGGCAATCACGGACCGGCGGTGCTGCACCACGCCTGCAGCGCGGCGGTGGGGCTCTACGCCTGCGCCAACGTCGAGGTCGACGGCCACGCCGTCTACACCACCACGCTGCCGGCCGGCGCGTTCCGCGGCTACGGCGCGGCGCAGACCGGCTTTGCGGTCGAGTCAGCCCTGGACGAGCTGGCGCGCGGCATCGGCATGGACCCGGTGGCCTTCCGCGCCCGCAACATGATCGCCAAGGGCCACCACCTCGACCACGGCGACGACGCGCCGGGCGGCGTGGTCGTCGACAGCTACGGCCTCGACCAGTGCCTGACGTTCGTCGACGAGGCGCTGGCGAGTGGCCGCGGCAAGGCTGCGCCCGGAGGCGCGGAATGGGCGGTAGGCCGCGGCGTCGCGATGTCGATGGCGGAGACGATCCCGCCCGGCGGCCACTACGCCGACGTCATCCTGCGCCTCGACGAGGACGGCGGCTACGAGGTGGTGGTCGGCACCTCGGAGTTCGGCAACGGCACCACCACCGTGCACACGCAGATCGCCGCCTCCGTGCTGGCGACGGCGCCCGCGCGCATCGCGATCCTCCAGTCCGACACGGCGAACGGCGGCCATGACACCGGCGCCTACGGCTCGGCGGGCGTGGTGGTCTCGGGCCGTGCCACGGTGCGGGCGGCGGCGGCCTTGCGCGATGCGATCCTGGCCGCCGCGGCGACGGCGAGCGGCTGCCCGGTCTCGGCGTGCCGGCTCGCCGAGGACCACGTCGTCTGCGGCGACACGCGAATCGAGCTGCGGCGGCTGGCGCCGCTCGCCGCGAGCGGCTTCTGCGACGGCCTCGACCGCTCCGTCAGCTTCAACGTCCACGGCTTCCGCGTCGCGGTGAACCGGGCGACGGGGGAGATCGCCATCCTGCAGAGCGTCCACGGCGCCGATGCCGGCGTGGTGATGAACCCGATGCAGTGCCGCGGCCAGATCGAAGGGGGCATCGCCCAGGCGATAGGCGCGGCGCTGTTCGAGGAATTGCGCATCGACGCGACCGGCCGGGTCGAGACTTCGGTGTTCCGCAACTACCACATCCCGACGATGGCCGACGTACTGGCGACGGAGATCTTCTTCGCCGACACCTACGATGCCAACGGACCGTTCGGCGCCAAATCGATGAGCGAGGCGCCCTTCAATCCCGTCGCGGCGGCGCTGGCCAACGCGGTGCGCGACGCCACGGGCGTGCGCTTCACGCGCCTGCCGCTGGCGGCAGATCGCATCTTCGAGGCGCTGCAACCGCGCCGCTAATCCTCCTCCGCGCCAGCGGGGAAGGGGCCACGCGAAGCGTGGTGAAGGGGGCGGCCGCCGCTTCAATCCTTCCGTCTTGATCAACCGTCGATGGTCAGCGTCGAGGCAGCGGCAGCCCCCTCCACCGCCTTCAGCGGTCCCCCTCCCCCGCTTCGCGGAGGAGGGTGCGCTATCTTTTCAGATAGCTACGACGCCGGGTGGCGCGCGTGCCAGTGCCGGGCGAGATCGAGCCGGCGCGTGATCCATACCCGCTCCCTGGCGGCGATGTAGTCGAGGAAGCGGATCAGCGCGGCGGTGCGGCCGGGATGCCCGATGATGCGGCAGTGCAGGCCGACGGACATCATCTTCGGCCGCTCCGCGCCCTCGGCGTAGAGCACGTCGAACGTGTCCTTGAGGTAGTGGAAGAACTCGTCGGCGGTCTGGTAGCCCTGCACCTGGAGGAAGCGCATGTCGTTGGTGTCCAGGGCGTAGGGCACGACGAGGTGCGGCGCGCCGCCGGCCGGGCGCACCCAGTACGGCAGGTCGTCGGCGTAGCTATCGGACGAATAGACGAAGCCGCCCTCGGCCGCGACGAGGTCGAGCGTGTGGAGGCTGGAGCGGCCGGTGTACCAGCCGAGCGGCCGCTCGCCGACCAAGTCGGTGTGCAGGGAGATCGCCTCGACCAGGTGGCGCTGCTCCTCCTCGCGGGTGAAGTCGCGATAGTCGATCCAGCGCAGCGCGTGGCTGGCCATCTCCCAGCCGGCCTCGACCATCGCCCGCGTCTGCTCCGGCGCGGTGGCGAGCGCAACCGTCACCGCGTTGACCGTCACCGGGATCTTGCGCTCCGTGAACAGGCGCCACAATCGCCAGAACCCGGCGCGGGAGCCGTATTCGTAGAGCGATTCCATGTTCATGTGCCGCTGCCCGGGCCAGGGCTCGGCGCTCACGATCTCCGACAGGAAGGCTTCGGAGGTGGCGTCGCCCAGCAGGATCGAGCGCTCGCCGCCTTCCTCGTAGTTGAGGACGAACATGATCGCGATCCGCGCGCCGCCGGGCCAGTCCGCGTGCAGCACGTCGCGCCCGTAGCCGGTGAAGTCGCGGGCGAGCGGGCTCGTTGGTATCATGCGATCCTCCGCGCCCCGCGGCGAGGCCGCGCCGCCTGCCTAGACCCTCGCTGCCGAGCCAAGCAAGAGCGTGCCACGCGCATGGCACGCCTATTGTAGAGGCAGTCCGGCTCGCACGAGGACGACGACCAACCATGATCGATCCCGAGGCGCTGAAAAAGTACGTGAACCTCGCCTCGCCGCGCCTCGGCACGATCGTCCACTCGGCCTCCGACGAGTTCTTCGGCGCCAAGGAGCGGCTCATCCAGGATTCCGAGCCGGTCTTCCTCGCCGACAGGTACGACGACAACGGCAAGTGGATGGACGGCTGGGAGACCCGCCGCCGTCGCGGCCTCGGCCACGACTGGTGCGTGTTGCAGCTCGGCGTGCGCGGCACGCTCGCCTTCGTCGACGTCGACACCCGCTTCTTCACCGGCAACTACCCGCCCGGCGCGTCGCTCGAAGGCTGCGCGGACGAGGCGCCGCCGACCGAGGCCACGCACTGGCGCACGCTGCTGCCGGCGAGCGCGCTCGGCCCGGGCGCGCGCCATGTCCTGCCGGTGAGCGATCCCGAGCCGGTGCGCTGGCTGCGCCTCTCGATCTTCCCGGACGGCGGCGTGGCGCGGCTGCGTGCCTACGGCACGCCGGTGCTGGACCGCACCGCGCTCGGTGAGGGCGAGGTGGAGCTGTCCGCCCTGCGCCTCGGCGGCCGTATCCTGGGCTACAGTGACGCCCATTACGGCGACCCCTGGGTGATCCTGACCGAGGGCCGCGGCCGCGACATGGGCGATGGCTGGGAGACGCGCCGGCGCCGCGAGCCAGGCCACGACTGGATGGTGATCGCGCTCGGCCTGCCCGGCACGATCGCGCGGCTCGAGGTCGACACCGCGCATTTCAAGGGCAACTTCCCCGACAAGGTCTCGGTGCAGGCCTGGCGCATGGCGCCGAACGCCGACGCGGCCATCGTCGGGCAATCGATGTTCTGGCCCGACCTCATGGCGCCGCAGCCGGCGCGGGCCGACAGCGTCCACGCCTTCGAAGGCGCGATGCTGGCCGCGCTCGGCGAGGTCACGCACGTGTGCCTCAACATGCACCCCGACGGCGGCATCTCGCGCTTCCGCGCCTTCGGCCGGCCCGCCGACCGATGAGCGGCGATGGCGGCCGCCAGCTCGCCGTCGAGCCGCTGACCAAGGCCGCCTTCGCGCCGTGGGGCACGGTGATCGAGCGCGCCGGGGCGGAGGTGCGATCGATCAACGAGGGCACGACCGACCGCCTGCACGCGCTGGCGACGGCCGACGTCGGGGGCGGGCGCGCGATCCTCTCGATCTTCGCCGGGCGGCCGCGACCGACGCCGTTGCGCATTGCCATGCTCGAGCGCCATCCGCTCGGCTCGCAGAGCTTCTTCCCGCTGCAGCCCCGGGACTGGCTCGTCGTCGTCGCTACGCTGCCGCCGGGCGGCGCGCCCCTGCTGCGCTGCTTCCGCGCCGGCGGCGACCAAGGCGTCCAATACGCGGCCGGCGCCTGGCACCATCCGCTGCTGGTGCTGCGCCGCCAGCAGGAGTTCCTCGTCGTCGACCGCGACGGCCCCGGGGCGAACTGCGAGGAGGTCGGCTTCGCGGCCATGCCTTTCTTCGTCGATGTGGATGGCTGAGGCGCACATCGTTCCCTGCTGCGCGGGAAGGGGATGCGCCGGCGCACCGGCCTAACCTGCGGCGATCGCCTCGAGGCGCAGGCGGGCGATGATCTTGATCTCGGCGATCGCCCGCGCGAGTTCGGCCGCGGCGTCGTTGTCGAGCCGCTCGGCGAAGGCGGCGAGGATGGCGTGCTTGTCGCTGCGGCGCACCGCCATCACGAAGGGAAAGCCGAATTTCGCCCGATAGGCCTCGTTGAGCCGGGTGAACCGCGCCAGCTCCTCCGCTGTCAGGTCGGACAGGCCCGAGGCTCGCTGCTCGGCACGTGAGTCGCCGGTCAGCGTGCCGGCGAGCGCCGCCTTGCCGGCGAGATCGGGATGCGCGCGCACCAGGGTGATCGCCGCCTCCGGTCTGGCGACGTCGAGCGCGGCCGCCATCGCCGCCTCCAGAGCGGCGAAGGACGAAAACGGCGCCTGCGCGAAAGCCTGCCGCGCGATCCAGGGCGAATGCTCGTAGACGCCGCCAAAGGCCGCGACGAAGGCCGCCGCGTCGAGGCCGGCGAGCTCGGCTGCGGTCATCGGTGCTTCAGCCCCTCCCGACGGTGCATTCGATCTGCCCGTGCGGCTCGTCGGTGGGCAGGAACAAGGTGCCCTCAAAGGCAAGGCCGAAGGGTTCGAGGTTCATCGGGATGTAGTGCTTGTTGGGCGCCGCCATGCTGATCGTCGCCACCTCGGGGACGGCGGCGAGCGCGGCCATGCCCATGCGGTAGAGGCTGTCCTGCACGCTGTTCGAGTAGGTGGTCGCGAACACGGCAAGCATGGTGTCGAGCACGACGGCGTTGAATTTGGGATAGTCGGCCGGCGCGCCGGCCCAGGTCCAGGCGGCGCGCAGGCTCGTCGCGCACAGGCGGTCGTGCGTCGGCTTCAGCGTAGTAAGGGAATCGACGTGGAAGTCGGCCCAGCCCGAGTTGGTCGTCTTCAGGACCGTGAAGCCCTCGATCCCGGACGTCGTGGCGAGGCCCGTGCGCGCGGCTGTCACGCTCGCGAAGGGCTTGCCGTTGCCGTCGAGCACGAAGCTATGGGGGTGTTCCGAACCCTCCGTCACCAGGCGCGACCATCTCGTCTCGATCGCGTGGACGGAGACTGTTTCGATCTGCGGGTAGTCGGCGAGGAAGCGCTCCGCCACGATCTTGGCAAACAGCTCGTTCGGCAGGTCGAGGTGAGCGTGAGCGACGACGTTGACGACGTTCTTGATGGTGTCGGTCGAGATCGCGGAGCGATTGTCGGCGGCGACGTAGGCTCCGGCGAAGTCGCCCTCCAGCATGACCTCGACGGTGAGCTCGCGGACCTCGTGGCGAGCGGTGTCGCGCTTCACCCGCATGATGCGGACACGCCCCTTGCCGTATCGGTTGCTGAGCAACGCCATGCTTCCGCCTCCTCGAACGTGCGTCGTGGAAAGCCCATCAACTTTTGGGCCGCCTCCTACCCGGACTGATCAGCTGCCGCGATAGGTCGAGTAGGCCCAGGGCGTGACGAGGAGCGGCACGTGATAGTGCAGCGCGGGATCGGCGACGCCGAAGCGCAAAGGCACCACGTCGAGGAACGACGGCGGATCACCGGGCGCGCCTCTGCCGAAGTAGTCGCCGACGTGGAAGAGCAGTTCGTAGACGCCGATCGCCAGCGCATCCGCGGCGACGAGCGGCGCGTCGCAGCGGCCGTCGGCGTTGGTGCGGATCTCGGCGAGGACGCGCGCGCCGTCGCGCTCCACGCGCGCGACCACGATGCGCACGCCGGCGGCCGGGCGGCCGGTGACGAGATCGAGCACGTGCGTGGTCAGGCCGGCCATCAGCGGACTTCTCGAGACTCGCCGCACGATCCCGCGGCGTCGCTCCAGTACCATGCGCGCGCGGTCAAGGCCCACCCGTGGCAAGGAGCTTGACTGCCGCGTCGAGCGCCAGCGCCTTTGCGGAACGCGGCCAGGCGATTGTCGCAATGTCGTCGCCGGCAAGTCGACGCTGGTTAAGATCATCTACGGCGTGGTTGCGGCGGACCCGCGTTCGCGCTTCAAGTCGGGGTCTGCGAGCTAGCGTCCAGTCAAGGAGAGCCAATGCACCTGACCGCCCGCGAGAAGGACAAGCTGCTCGTGGCCCTCGCCGCGGAGGTCGCGCGCAAACGGCTCGCCCGGGGCGTGAAGCTGAACTATCCCGAGGCGGTGGCGCTGATCACCGACTTCGTCGTGGAGGGCGCGCGAGACGGGCGGGCTGTGGCCGAGCTGATGGAGGCCGGCGCCCACGTTGTCTCCGCCGACCAGGTGATGGACGGCATCGCCTTGATGATCGCCGACGTGCAGGTCGAGGCGACGTTCCCGGACGGGACCAAGCTCGTCACCGTGCACCATCCGATCCGCGGCGCCTCGACGGGCGGGATGATCCCCGGCGAGGTGGCGGCCGCCGCCGGCGAGATCACGATGAACGCCGGCGCCGAGTCGATCGAGCTCAGCGTCGCCAACACCGGCGACCGCCCGATCCAGGTCGGCTCGCACTACCATTTCGCCGAGACCAATCCGGCGCTGGCCTTCGATCGGACCGCCGCGCGCGGGCGGCGGCTCGACATCGTCGCCGGCACCGCGGTGCGTTTCGAGCCGGGGCAGACGCGTAGGGTGAAGCTGATCCCCTTCGGCGGCGCGCGCGAGGTCCACGGCTTCCGTGGCGAGGTCATGGGAGCGCTTTGACCGACTGTACCAGCCGGTGCGCGTGTATATGGTGGGCGCAGTGAAGAGCGCGGACGTCGTTCGTACTGTCTGAGTAAAGCGGATCGAGGAGCGACCGCCAGCATGCGTTACCCTGTCGCGATCGAGTCGGGATCGGACACGACCTCCTTTGGCGTCGTCGTTCCCGATCTTCCGGAGTGTTTCTCCGCTGCGGACACGCTCGACGAGGTCATGAGCGGCGCCGAGGAAGCGATCGCGGCCTGGATCGATGCCATCCCGGACGCAGGCATGGCGATCCCGGCACCGTCCAGTCTCGAGGCGCTCCATCCGCATCCTGCCTACCACGAGTGGGCGCTGGCCGTCGTCTCCGTCGACCCAGCCCTGCTCGATGACACGATAGAGCGCGTGAACATCACGCTGCCGCGCCGTGTCCTGAAGCGACTCGACGCGCTGGCGCGCGCGGCCGGAGAGACGCGCTCCGGCTTCATCGCTCACCTGACCATTGAGGGGCAGCGCGCGCCACGGTGAAACTCAAGCCGGCATTCGTTTCGCTAGGTCCCGCTGATGCCCACAACCCTGCCCCGCGCCGCCTATGCCGACATGTTCGGCCCCACCACCGGTGATCGCGTGCGCCTGGCCGACACCTCGCTCTTCGTGGAGGTCGAGCGCGACCTCACCACCTACGGCGAGGAGGTGAAGTTCGGCGGCGGCAAGGTCATCCGCGACGGCATGGGCCAGGGCCAGACCACGCGGGCCGAGGGCGCGCCGGACACGGTCATCACCAACGCGTTGATCCTCGACTGGTGGGGCATCGTTAAGGCCGATGTCGCCCTGCGCGACGGGCTTATCGCGGCGATCGGCAAGGCCGGGAACCCGGCGATCCAGAGCGGCGTCACCATTCCGATCGGGCCGGGCACGGAGATCATCGCCGGCGAAGGCCGCATCCTCACCGCCGGCGGCATGGATGCCCACATCCACTTCATCTGCCCGCAGCAGATCGACGAGGCGCTGCACTCGGGCATCACCACGATGCTCGGCGGCGGCACCGGGCCGGCGACCGGCACCTTCGCCACGACGTGCACGCCCGGCGCCTGGCACATCGGCCGCATGATCGAGGCAGCCGACGCCTTCCCGATGAACCTCGGCTTCGCCGGCAAGGGCAATGCCTCGACGCCGGGCGGACTCGTCGAGCAGGTCGAGGGCGGCGCCTGTGCGCTCAAGCTTCACGAGGATTGGGGCACCACGCCCGCCGCGATCGACTGCTGCCTCGGCGTGGCGGACGACCACGACATCCAAGTGATGATCCACACCGACACGCTGAACGAGTCCGGCTTCGTCGAGGACACGATCGCCGCCTTCAAGGGCCGCACGATCCACGCCTTCCACACCGAGGGCGCGGGCGGCGGCCACGCGCCCGACATCATCACCGTGGCCGGCCTGCCCAACGTGCTGCCCTCGTCCACCAACCCGACGCGGCCGTACACGGTGAACACGCTCGACGAGCACCTCGACATGCTGATGGTGTGCCACCACCTCGATCCCGGCATCCCCGAGGACCTCGCCTTCGCCGAGAGCCGCATTCGCGGCGAGACCATCGCCGCCGAGGACATCCTGCAGGACATCGGTGCGCTCTCGATGATGAGCTCCGATTCACAGGCCATGGGCCGCGTCGGCGAGGTGATCATCCGCACCTGGCAGACCGCCGACAAGATGAAGCGTCAGCGCGGGGCGCTCGCCGGCGACACGGCCGAGAGCGACAACGCGAGGGTGAAGCGCTACATCGCCAAGTACACGATCAACCCGGCGATCGCCCATGGCGTGTCGCGCCACGTCGGCTCCGTCGAGGTCGGCAAGCTCGCCGACCTCGTGCTGTGGACGCCGGCCTTCTTCGGCGTGAAACCGGACCTCGTCATCAAGGGCGGCGTCATCGCGGCGGCGCTGATGGGCGACCCCAACGCCTCGATCCCGACGCCGCAGCCGGTGCACTACCGGTCCATGTTCGGCGGCTACGGCGGAGCGCTGACGGCGACCTCGCTGACCTTCGTATCGCGCGCCTCGCTCGACAAAGGGCTGGCCTCGAAGCTGCGCACGCAGCGCCGGCTCATCGCGGTGGAGAACACGCGCGGCGGCATCGGCAAACGCTCCATGGTGCTCAACGACGCGATGCCGAAGCTGACCGTCGACCCGGAACTCTACCGCGTCGAAGCCGACGGCGAGCACCTGACCTGCGAGCCGGCGACGACGCTGCCGATGGCGCAACGCTACTTCCTTTTCTGAGGTGACGCGCGAGGGCGCGGCGCGCGCCAGCCGCATCGACGCGGCGTTCGTCGCCGAAACCGCCGGCACGAGGCTGCTGCGCCTGGGCGAGGCCGGCCACCTCCGGCTGCGCGCCTTGCGCGGCGCCGGCTGCGAAGCCGTCATGGTCAACACCGGCGGCGGAATCGTCGGGGGCGACCGTCTGAGCGTGGATGTTTCCGTCAGCGGCGCCGGCGCGGCGGTGACGTTGAGCACGGTGGCGGCCGAGAAGGTCTACCGCGCGGCCGATGCCGGCGCCTCGGTCGCGACCACGCTCACGGTGGGCGCGGGCGCGACGCTGCATTGGCTGCCGCAGGAGACGATCCTCTTCGACGGCGCGCGGTTGCGCCGCTCGCTGGCGCTGGATCTCGCCGTCGGCGCGCGCTTCGTCGGCATCGAGACGGTGGTCTTCGGGCGGACCGCTCACGGCGAGACCATGATGACCGGCGAGCTGCGCGACGGCTGGCGAGTGCGACGCGACGGCCGACTCGTCTTCGCCGACGAGACCCGCTTGACGACGCCGGTTGGCGCGACGCTCGCGCGGCCGGCGCTCGGCGGCGACGCCAATGCGGTGTCGCTGGTTCTGGCGGCGGCCGATGGCATCGAGGCGCTGCTCGACCCGCTGCGCGCCGCGCTGGAGCCCTTCGTCGCCGGCGACGAGGCGGTGGAAGCCGGCGCCAGCGTGCGCGACGGCGTACTCACCGCGCGGTTGCTGTCGCGCTCGCCCGAGCGGCTGCGCCTCTGCGTGGTCGAGTCGCTCAGAGCGATGCGCCCCGGTCTGCTCCCGCGCACCTGGGCGTGACCGGACCGGTTTGGCCTCGTCCTTGCCGAAACGCGTCAGGGAGAGCCGATCTCGCTGACGTCGGCGGCGGAGGACTTCGGCGTGACGCACGAGTGGTCAAGATCCTTTGAGCATCCATGCCCTCGTGAGAAAGCGATCCTTTCCGTCGAGGTCGTGATCGATGCGGCGCCGGCTCGCCCGGCACGCTAAGTTGTCGGCGATGAACGGCCTCGGAGCGATCCCCATGACGACATCTTTGGAGCCGATCCGCGGCCCGATGCGCGCCTCGGCCGTCGCGCCGCTCGGCTCCTGGTCGGACAAGCCGCACGACGTCGTCGTGCTCGGCTTCGAGGATCGGCACCGGCGGCGTCTTTCGATGCGCGGCGTGCACGGCACCGCCTTCCTCCTCGACCTCCCCGAGGCAATCGTGTTGCGCGGCGGCGACGCGCTCGTGCTGGAGGATGGCGGGCTCGTCGAGGTGGTGGCAGCCCCCGAGCCGCTGGTCGAGATCACCGGCGCGAGCGAGGCGACGACGGTGCGCATCGCCTGGCACCTCGGCAACCGCCACCTTCCCGTGCAGCTCGTCGGCCGACGCCTGCGCATCCGCCGCGACCACGTGATCGAGGCGATGGTGGAAGGGCTCGGCGGGAGGCTGCGGCCGATCGAGGCGCCATTCGACCCGGAGGGCGGCGCCTATGCCGGCGCGCAAGCCGGCCACCAACACGGCGACCACGAACACGGCGGCCACGCTCATTCTCATGGATGAGGGCGCGGCGCGCCTCGCGCTGTTCGCGTGGCTGTCGCCGGCCTTTCCCGTCGGCGGCTTCGCCTTCTCGCACGGACTCGAATGGGCCATCGAGTGTGGCGACGTCCGTGGCGCGACCGACCTGCGGGCATGGCTCGAAGACCTGCTGCGGCACGGCGGGCTGCGGGCTGACGCCGTGCTCCTCGCCGCCGCCTGGTGCGAGCCGGACGACCTCGCGGCCGTCAACGAGTTGGCGCTGGCGCTGGCGCCCTCGTCCGAGCGGCACCTGGAAACGGCGGCGCAGGGCACGGCCTTCCTCGCCGGTGTCACTGCGGCCTGGCCGGCGCCGGCGCTCGTTCGCATCGCGCGCACCTTCGATGGCCGGGATCTCGCCTATCCCGTCGCCGTCGGGGCCGCCGCGGCGGCCCACGCGATCGGATCGCGCGCTACGCTCGAGACGTTCGCGCAGGCCGCCGTGAGCAACCTCGTCTCGGCCGCGCTGCGGCTCGGCGCGATCGGCCAGAGCGAGGGCCAGGCCATCATCGCCGGCCTAGCGTCGACCGTGCTCGACCTCGCCGCCTGGGCCGAGGCGACGACGCTCGACGATCTCGGCACCTGCGCCTGGCGCTCGGACATCGCCGCCATGCGCCACGAAATGCAATACTCGCGCCTGTTCCGCTCCTGAGCCGGATCAGGCCGCCACGAGACCGCCGGCGGTCTCGACGAAGCGCGCGACGACATCGACGCCGATGCCCTCGCGCATGTTGGTGAAGACAAAGGGCTTGTCGCCGCGCATGCGCCGCGCATCGCGCTCCATCACCTCGAGCGAGGCGCCGACGTGAGGCGCGAGGTCGATCTTGTTGATGACCAGCAGGTCGGAGCGGGTGATGCCGGGGCCGCCTTTGCGCGGGATCTTCTCGCCGCCCGAGACATCGATCACATAAATCGTGAGGTCGGCCAGCTCGGGCGAGAAGGTCGCCGCGAGATTGTCGCCACCGGATTCGATGAGCACCAGGTCGAGCGCGGGAAACCGGCGCCGCATCGTGGCGATGGCGGCGAGGTTCATCGAGGCGTCCTCGCGGATCGCCGTGTGCGGGCAGCCGCCGGTCTCGACGCCCATGATGCGCTCCTGCTCGAGCGCGCCCGCCTCCGTCAGGATGCGCGCATCCTCCTTGGTGTAGATGTCGTTGGTGATGGCGGCGAGCTCGAAGCTGCCGCGGAAGCGCCGGCAGAGCTGCTCCATCAGCGCCGTCTTGCCCGAGCCGACGGGGCCGCCGATGCCGACGCGCAGGGGACCGTTGGGGGAAGACGCCATGGTCCTTCGTACCTTTTAGAAGGCCGAGTCGAAAGGGTCGCGGGTCGCGATCGATCTCTAAGCCGGGTCGCTTGTTCCGGCGTCAGGCTCGAAGTGCCGGCGACGTCCACCTCGATGGCGAGACCCGCCGTTTCGGGACTGCCGGTCTTGGTCTACGATCTCGTCTCGCCCCTCGGCAGCAGGACGCTGTCGTCCTTGAGCCCGACCCCGGTCAGCCCGCGGACCCGCGCCTCGCGCATCAGCCACGCCAGCTTCTCCGCCGCCGCCTCGTAGCCGAGCCCGGCGGGATGGATATTGGAGATGCAGTTGCGCTCGGAGTCGCGCCGCCCGACCCGGGGAGAGAAGGTCAGGTAGACGCCGAGGCTGTCGGCGACGCTGAGCCCGGGACGCTCGCCGATCAGCACTGCGCAGATCCGTGCGCCAAGGCGCTCGCCGATCTCGTCGCCGAGCGCCACCCGCGCCTGCGTCGCCACCACGGTCGGCGCCAGCCGCCATCCCTCGAGCCGCGCCATGCAGGCCCGGAGCAGCGGCGCGGCGTACTGCTGCACGCCCGTCGCCGAGAGACCGTCGGCGATCACGAACACCGCTTCATGGTCGCCGGGCGACAGCGCGCCTTCGCAGGCGGGATCGAGCCGCCGCCCGAGATCGGGACGCCGCAGATAGGTGAGCCGGTCCGGCGCGCGGCTGCGCACGACCACCGGCATCTCCGGCAGCGTCGCGGCCAGCGCCTCGACGTCGAGCGGCTTGTGCACGGCGTCGCGCGCCCGCCCGTGGGCGAGCTGGAACGCGAGCACGTCGCGCGTGCGCATGGCATCGCCGGAACGGCCCAGACCGATGCGCGCGCTCGTAGCGGCGCGAAGCCGCGCCCAGGGATCCCGCGTCGCCGCATCGCGCACCGGCGGTTCACCCATGGGCCGCCTCGATCAGGCGCGTCAGGCGCGGGTTGTCCGGTGCCGTCAGGATGCGATCTTCGGTGTCCTTCATGGCCATGCGGGCGAGCCAATCCTCAAACTCCGGCGCGGCCCGCACGCCCAGCACCGAACGCAGGTAGAGCGCGTCGTGGAACGACAGGCTCTGGTAGTTCAGCATCACGTCGTCGGCCCCGGGCACGGTGATCAGGAACGTCGTGCCGGCGACGGCGAGCAGGGTCATCAGCCCGTCCATGTCGTCCTGGTCGGCCTCGGCATGGTTGGTGTAGCAGACGTCCACCCCCATCGGCAGGCCCATCAGCTTGGCGCAGAAATGGTCCTCGAGCCCGGCGCGGACGATCTGCTTGCCGTCGTAGAGGTACTCCGGCCCGATGAAGCCCACGACCGTGTTGACGATCAGCGGCTTGAAGGCGCGCGCGACCGCGTAGGCGCGCGCCTCGACCGTCTGCTGATCGAGCCCGTGGTGCGCGTCGGCCGAGAGTGCCGCGCCCTGCCCCGTCTCGAAATACATCACGTTGTCGCCGAGCGTGCCGCGCTTCAGCGCCAGCGCCGCCTCGCGCGCCTCGCGCAGGATCTCCAGCGTCACTCCGAATCCGGCATTGGCCGCCTGCGTGCCGGCGATGGACTGGAACACAAGGTCAACGGGGGCGCCGCGCTCCATCGCGACGATGGCGTTCGTCACATGCGTGAGCACGCAGGTCTGCGTCGGGATCGCGTAGCGCAGCCGCAGTTCCTCCATCATGGCGAGCAGCGCCATGGCGTTGGCCACGTTGTCGCCGGCCGGATTGACCCCGATGACGGCGTCGCCCGTCCCGTAGAGCAGCCCGTCCAGCGTCGAGGCGGCGATGCCCTCGAGGTCGTCCGTCGGATGGTTGGGCTGCAGCCGCGTCGAGAGCCGCCCCGGCAGACCGAGCGTGTTGCGGAAGGCCGTCACCACCCGGCACTTGCGCGCCACCGCGATGAGATCCTGGTTGCGCATCAGCTTGGAAACCGCCGCCGCCATCTCCGGCGTCACGCCCGGCGCGATGCCGGCAAGCGCCGCCGCGTCGCAGGCGTAGGATAGCAGCCATTCGCGGAAGCCGCCGACGGTCAGATGCGAGATGGCGGCGAACGCCGCGGCGTCATGCGTGTCGATGATGAGGCGCGTCACCTCGTCGTCCTCGTAGGGCACGAGCACCTCGTTGAGGAAGATCCGCAACGGCAGATCGGCCAGCACCGATTGCGCCGCCACGCGCTGCGCCGCATTCGTCGCCGCGAGCCCGGCGAGTTCGTCGCCGGAGCGCTGCGGCGAAGCCGCCGCCATCAGGACGCGGAGGTCCGAAAAGACGTGTCGTTCTCCGTCGAAGGTACTGGCGTAAGCCGTCATGTGAGTCCCTGCCGCAGCGAGATCGAACGTATCGCGATCTCGGGCGGTCTGGGAAGGCGTTCGGGGCGAGGCGCCCTGGGTCAATAGATCTCGAACAGCCCGGCCGCGCCCTGGCCGCCGCCGACGCACATCGTGACGATGCCGTACTTGACTTTCGGGTCCTTGGCCTTGGCGCGCCGGCCCTCGAGCAGGGTGTGGCCGACCATGCGGGCGCCCGTCATGCCATAGGGATGGCCGATGGCGATGGCGCCGCCGCACACGTTGAGCTTTTCGTCGGGGATGCCGAGCTTGTCGCGGCAGTAGATCACCTGCACGGCGAAGGCCTCGTTGAGCTGCCAGACGTCGATATCGTCGACGCCGAGCCCGTGCGCCTTGAGCAGCTTGGGGATCGCGAACACCGGGCCGATCCCCATCTCGTCGGGGTCGCAGCCGGCCACCGCCATGCCGCGATAGGCGCCGAGCGGATGCAGGCCGCGGCGCTCCGCCTCCCTGGCCTCCATCAGCACCAGCGCCGCGGCGCCGTCCGACAGCTGCGAGGCGTTGCCGGCGGTGATGTAGCCGCCTTCCTTGATCACCTGGCCGTTCTTGAAGACCGGCTTCAGCTTAGCGAGGTCGGCGAGCGTCGTCTGCGAGCGATTGCCCTCGTCGAGGGAGAGCGTCACCGCCTCCTCGCGGGTCTCGCCGGTCGCCTTGTCGGTGACGAGCTTGGTCGCGCTCATCGGCACGATCTCGCCATCGAAGAGACCGTCGGACTGCGCCTGCGCGGTGCGCTGCTGCGACTTCAGCGAATATTCGTCCTGCGCCTCGCGGCTGATGCCGTAGCGTTCGGCGACGATCTCGGCCGTTTCCAGCATGGTCATGTAGGTCTGCGGCAGGTGCTCCATGAGCCAGGGATCCTGCGTGCGGAAGGTGTTGGAATGCTCGTTCTGCACCAGGCTGATCGACTCGACGCCAGCGCCGACGGCGATCTGCTGGCCATCGAACAGGATCTGCTTGGCGGCGGTGGCCACCGCCATCAGGCCGGAGGCGCACTGCCGATCGATGCTCATGCCGGGCACCGTCGTCGGCAGTCCCGCGCGCAGCGCCGCCTGGCGCGCGATGTTGGTCGCCTGCGAGCCCTGCTGGCGGCCGCAGCCCATCACGACATCCTCGATCTCGCCGCCTTCCAGGCCGGCGCGCTTCACCGCGTGTTCCAACGCGAAACCGGCCAGGGTCTGGCTCTGCGTGTTGTTGAAGGCACCTCGAAATGCCTTGCCGATCGGCGTGCGGGCGGTGGACACGATCACGGCTTCGCGCATGGTCTTCTCCTTCAGACGTCGGCTGGAGCGGGCTGAGTGATGCGCGCCGCTTCGAGGGCGGCGCGGAAACGATCCGGGATCGGATGCGGGCGTCCGGCGGAGGTCCACACGATCACCGTGTCGGCCGTGCCAATGCATCGGCCATCCTGGAACAGGGCCTGCCCCACGATGTAGGAGGTGCGCCCGATGTGCAGCGCGCCGATGCCGGCGGTTAGCGTGCCGGGATAGCTGCCTTCGGCAAGGTAGCGAATCGTGATCTGGGCCAGCACCGGGCGCTGACCGTCCTCGCCCTCGGGCGCGTGGCGGAAAGTGCGCGTGAAGCGCAGCCGCGTCTCCTCGTGGATGCCGGCGAGCGCAACGTTGTTGAGGTGGCGCAAGGAGTCCATGTCGCCGAAACGCGGCTCGATCTCGGTCGTGAAGGGATAGGTCGAGAGCTGGAGACGCTCGGCGGGCGGCTTCAAGACCGGCTCCGCTTGAGGGTTTCGCGCGCGATCACCAGCTTCTGGATCTCCGAGGAGCCTTCGTAGATGCGGAAGAGGCGCACGTCGCGGTAGAGCCGCTCGATGCCGTAATCGGCGATGTATCCGGCGCCGCCGAGGATCTGCACGGCGCGGTCGGCGACGCGCCCGACCATCTCGGAGGCGAACAGCTTGGCGCTGGCCGCCTCAAGCGTGGTGTTCTCGCCGCGGTCGCGCTTGCGGGCGGTCTCCAGCACCAGCGCGCGCGAGGCGAGGATCTCGGTCTTCGAATCCGCAATCATAGCCTGCACGAGCTGGAAGCCCGTCAGCGGCTGGCCGAACTGCTTGCGCCCCCCGGCATAGACGAGCGTGTCGTCGAGGATGCGGTCGGCCAGGCCGGTGCAGACGGCGGAAATGTGCAGGCGGCCGCGATCGAGTACGCGCATGGCCAGCTTGAAACCTTCGCCTTCCGCGCCGAGACGGTTGTCGGCCGGCACGCGGACGCCGTCGAAGTTGACGTCGCAGACGTGGGCGCCCTGCTGCCCCATCTTGCGCTCCGGCTTGCCGATCGAGAGGCCGGCGCTGTCGGCCGGCACGAGGAAGGCGGAGACGCCCTTGGCGCCGGGCTCGTTCGCGTCGGTGCGGGCCATGACGGTGAAGAGCGAGGCCTTGTCGGCGTTGGTGATGTAGCGCTTGGCACCGTCGAGCACGTAGTGTTCGCCGTCGCGCCGCGCCCTCGTGCGGACCGAGGCGCTGTCCGACCCCGACTCGGCCTCGGTCAGGCAGAAGGAGGTGATGATCTCGCCCGAGGCGATCCTTGGCAGCCACTCGCGCTTCTGCGCCTCCGTGCCGTACATGACGAGGCCCTGGCTGCCGATGCCGACGTTGGTGCCGAACATCGAGCGGAACGCCGGGCTGGCCCGCCCCAGCTCGAGCGCCGCCAGGCACTCCTCCTCCATGGACAGGCCGAGACCGTCGTAATCCTCGGGGATGGAGAGGCCGAAAAGGCCGAGCTCGCGCATCTCGCCGATCAGGGCATCGGGGATGGCGTCCTCCTCCGCCACCTTGGCCTCGAGCGGACGCAACCGTTCGGCGACGAAGCGGCGCAGCGCCTCGAGCAGGTCGTCGCGTGTCTCCTGATCCAAGGCCATCTCGAGGTCCGCGCGCCGCTCCGCGGCTTCCTAAACAGAGTATGGTGGCCGCCGCTGCGGCGCGATCTGATTATCCGCGAACGGGTGTGGCGGCAACTGCTTGCACAGATGGGTCTTTCGACGCACTGGAAACCGCCACGAACAGCGTTTATCGAAGCAACGGTATCCCTTACGCTCCCGGGTGAACGCTTGGATTTCTCGCTTTCGGCAACGCAGAAGCATTGGCGCGATCGCGTCCGCGCCTTCATGGACAGTGTGGTTCGGCCGGCGGTCGACACCTACCGTGAGCAGACGGGCGGCACCGGCGCCGCGCGTTGGCATCATCCGCGGATCATCGAGGACCTCAAGATCAAGGCGCGCGCCGAGGGTCTTTGGAACCTCTTTTTGCCGCCCTCGCCCGAGCACGATACCAACGAGTACCACGGCGCCGGCCTGACGAACCTCGACTACGCGCTCTGCGCCGAGGAGATGGGCCGCATCGGCTGGGCCTCCGAGGCGTTCAACTGCTCGGCGCCCGACACCGGGAACATGGAGGTGCTGCACCGCTACGGCAGCCCGGCGCAGAAGGAGCGCTGGATGAAGCCGTTGCTCAATGGCGAGATCCGGTCCGCCTTCCTGATGACCGAGCCCGACGTCGCCTCCTCGGATGCCACCAACATCGAGACCCTCATTCGCCGCGATGGCGACGAGTACGTGATCTCCGGCCGCAAATGGTGGTCGTCCGGCGTCGGCGACCCGCGCTGCGCCGTGGCTATCGTGATGGGCAAGACCGATCCCTCGGCCGAGCCGCACAAGCAGCAGTCGCAGATCCTGGTGCCGCTCGACTCGAGAGGCGTCGATATCAAGCGCATGCTTCCGGTGTTCGGCTACGACGACGCGCCCCACGGCCACGGCGAGGTGGTTCTCGACGAGGTCCGCGTGCCGGCCGAGAACCTCGTGCTCGGCGAGGGCCGCGGCTTCGAGATCGCGCAGGGCCGTCTCGGGCCGGGCCGCATCCATCATTGCATGCGCACCATCGGCGTGGCCGAGGCCGGGCTCGAGGCCATGGCCAAGCGCCTGCTGATGCGCACCGCCTTCGGCAAGCGCATCGCCGACCATTCGGTGTGGGAGCAGAGGATCGCCGAGGCGCGCATCGACATCGAGATGACGCGCCTGCTCTGCCTCAAGGCGGCCGACGTGATGGACAAGGTCGGCGCCAAGGCCGGCCGGCTCGAGATCTCGATGATCAAGGTCGCGGCCCCGCGCATGGCGCTGAAGCTGCTGGACGATGCCATCCAGGCGCACGGGGGCGGCGGCGTCTGCGACGACTTCGATCTCGCCAAAAGCTACGCCCACGTGCGCACGCTGCGCCTCGCCGACGGCCCGGACGAGGTGCACAACCGCACCATCGCGAAGCTGGAGCTGCGCCGCTACACCAACGCGCAGGCGGCGGAGTAGGCGAGAAATCCCTCATGATGAGGGCTGAAGCCATCCCTGTGACCAAGAAGGTCACAGGGGTTGGCAAGGAGCGGACCGCCTCATGGTTCGAGACGCGCCTGCGGCGCTCCTCACCATGAGGCTGCTGGAGCGATAGCGGATCGATATCGGTACGGAGCTGAGCGTTTGTCCCTTTTCGATCTCACCGGCAAGGTCGCCGTCGTCACCGGCTCGTCGCGCGGCATCGGCAAGGCGATCGCTCTGCGAATGGCCGAGCAGGGCGCCCGCGTGGTGGTGTCCTCGCGCAAGATCGACGCCTGCGAAGCGGTGGTGAAGGAGATCGAGGCCGCGCACGGCGCCGGCAAGGCGATGGCGATCGCCGCATCGATCTCGTCCAAGCCCGACCTCGAGCGTCTGATCGCCGACACGCAGGCGCGGCTCGGCCCCGTCGATGTGCTGGTCTGCAACGCCGCGTCCAATCCCTATTACGGCCCAATGGGCGGGATCTCCGACGAACAATTCCGCAAGATCCTCGACAACAACATCGTCTCGAACCACTGGCTCGCGCAGCTCGTGGCGGCCGGCATGATCGAGCGCAAGAGCGGCTCGATCATCATCGTCTCCTCGATCGGCGGCCTCAAGGGCTCGCCGGTGATCGGCGCCTACAACGTGTCCAAGGCGGCCGACATGCAGCTCGCCCGCAACCTTGCCGTCGAATGGGGGGAACACAACATTCGCGTGAACTGCATCGCACCGGGCCTCATCAAGACGGACTTCGCCCGCGCGCTGTGGGAGAATCCGGACATGGCCAAGGCGGTGGAGCGCAACACGCCGCTGCGGCGCATCGGAGACCCCGACGACATCGCCGGCGCGGCGGTGTTCCTCGCCTCCGACGCCGGGCTCTACATGACCGGGCAGACCATCGTCGTCGATGGTGGCGTGACCATTTCCGGCGGCGTTCTCGGCTAGAAGGCGGGCCATGCGTTTGCAGGATCAAGTCGCGATGATCACGGGTGCCGGCAGCGGCATCGGTCGGGCGCTGGCCATCGTGCTTGCCGGGCGCGGCATGCACCTGGCGCTGGCCGACATCAACGAGGCCGGCCTTGTCGAGACCGCGCGGCTCGTCAAGTCCGGCCACCGCGTGACCGCACACAAACTCGACGTCGCCGACCGCGACGCGGTGGCGGCGTTTCCGGCGATCGTTCGCGAGGCGCACGGCGGCCTCGACCTTCTCGTCAACAACGCCGGCGTCGCGCTGGGTGGCACCTTCGAGGAGGTGTCCGAGCACGATTTCGAGTGGCTGATCTCGATCAACTTCTTCGGCGTGGTGCGGATGACGCGCGCGTTCCTGCCTCTGCTGCACCGCTCGGCCGAATCCCGGATCGTCAACATGTCGAGCATCTTCGGCATCATCGCGCCGCCGGGCCAGACGGCCTACGTGTCGAGCAAGTTCGCCGTGCGGGGGTTCTCCGAGTCGCTCAGGCACGAGCTCGCCGGCTCGCCGGTCGGCGTCACCACCGTGCATCCCGGCGGCGTCGCCACGTCGATCGCGGCGAGCGCGCGGACTCCCGCGGGACGGTCGGCGGAGGAGGTGGTGCGCGAAAAAGCGAGGTTTGCCGCCGCGCTGAGGCTGCCGCCCGACAAGGCGGCCGCCACCATCGTCGCCGGCCTGGAGAAGAACAGGGCGCGCATCATCGTCGGCAACGACGCGAAAGTCGCCGCCGCCGTCGAGCGTTTGAGCGCCACCGGTTACTGGCCGATCCTGTCGCGCCTCAGCGGGCGATCGGCGCGCAACATAGACGCCGCGAAAACCTCCGGAGCCAAGGCATGAGCAGCGAACATCTCGACGTTATCGTCGTCGGCGCCGGCCTTTCGGGCATCGACGCCGGCTATCACCTGGGCAAGAGCCTGCCGAAGAAGAGCTACGCGATCCTGGAAGGGCGCGAGGCCATCGGCGGCACATGGGACCTGTTCCGCTACCCCGGCATCCGTTCCGATTCCGACATGTACACGCTGGGCTTTCCCTTCAAGCCGTGGCTCGGCGACCAGGCGATCGTCGACGGGTCCTCCATCCGCGACTACGTCAGAGACACGGCGCGCGAGTTCGGCATCGATCGCCACGTGCGCAGCGGGCACAAGGTCGTGCACGCAAACTGGTCGAGTGCCGACGCGCTCTGGACCGTCGATGTCGAGCACGGCGGCGTCTCCGCTCGTCTGACCTGCAACTTCCTTTATCTCTGCGCCGGGTACTACGATTACGAGAACGGTTACATACCCGACTTCCCCGGCTTGAAGGACTTCGCCGGGCAGCTGGTGCACCCGCAGTTCTGGCCGGAGGACCTCGACAGCCGTGGCAAGCGCGTCGTGGTGATCGGCAGCGGCGCCACCGCCGTAACCCTGGTGCCGGCACTCGCCGAGCACGGTGCCCACGTGACCATGCTGCAGCGCTCGCCGAGCTACGTGGTCTCGCGTCCGGCCAAGGATGCGCTGGCGGCGCGGCTGCAGAAGACCTTGCCGGCCAAGCTCGCCTACGGTCTGGTGCGCTGGCGTAACGTGCTCATCAGCCTCTACTTCTACAATTACGCCCGCAAGAACCCGGAAAAGACGCGCAAGCGCATCCTCGCGCTGGCGCAGAAGGACCTGGGCGCCGACTACGACATCAGCACTCATTTCACGCCGCGCTACAATCCTTGGGACCAGCGCATGTGCCTGGTGCCGGATGCCGACCTCTTCGAGGCGGTGAAGCGCAAGGCCGTGGAGATCGTCACCGACGAGGTCGAGACCTTCACCGCGACTGGCGTGCGCCTGAAGTCCGGCCGCGAACTGCCGGCCGATATCGTGGTGACGGCGACGGGGTTGAAGCTGAAGCTCGTCGGCGGGATCCAACTTGCTCTCGACGGCCAGCCCGTCGATCTGTCGAAATCGACAAGCTACAAGGGTTCGATGTTCTCGGGCGTGCCCAATCTCGCCTACGCTGTCGGCTACACCAACGCGTCATGGACGCTGAAATGCGACCTAACCAGCGCCTGGATGTGCCGCGTCATCGAACACATGGACAAGCGCGGCTACGTCGCTTGCGTACCGGTGCGCGACGCGGCCGTGATCGCCATGCCGCTGCTCGACTTCACCTCGGGCTACGTTCAGCGCTCGATCGACGCCTTTCCCAAGCAGGGCGATCGCAAGCCGTGGCGGCTCAACCAGAACTACCTGCTCGACACTATGGAGCTGAAGTACGGCAAGATCGACGACGGCACACTGGTGTTCCGCAAGGCCGCGACGATGGCTAAGGCGGCCTGATTGGCGAGCGCTTCTCATCCGCGTCCTGCGGTGACATAGTCGCTCGGAGAGCTGGGGAGGCCGTTTTGACTTACGTCGTCCACGTCGGGCACGATGTCGAGCAGGACGCTTACTATGTCCTTTCGTCCGATATACCCGGCTTGAACGTCGAGGCGAAGTCCTTCGAAGAGTTCGTGGACATCACCCGCGATCTGGCGCCCGATCTTGTCGGTCACAAGGTTACGGGTGCGTCCATCAGCTTCCAGCACGAAATCGTACTCGCCGCCTGATGGGCGGTAATCTTTACGCCGAAATCCGGCGGCTATTGGAAGCGGACGGATGCCGCTTTCTCCGTCAGGCGAAGGGCTCCCATGAGATCTGGTACAACCCGCTCGTTCACCGTGCCGCGCAACACGGTGATGAGGCACACCGCGAATGCCGTACTCAAGGACGCCGACCTGCCGAAGGCCTTTTGACGAGATGCGGCCTCACGCCGCCGCCAGCGCCTCGTAGCGGGCAAGGTGGTAGTCGACCGAGCCGAGCTGGCTTTCGATCATCGCCGCGCGCTTGAAGTAATGGCTGAGCGCCAGCTCCTCGGTGAGGCCGATGCCGCCGTGGGTCTGCACGGCCTGCTGGCCGACGAAGCGGCAGGCCTTGCCGATGTAGGCCTTGGCGGCCGACACCGCCCGGGCGCGATGCTTGGGATTCTCTGAAAGCTTGAGCGTCGCCATCATGGTCATGGAGCGGGCCTGCTCGACCTCCATGAACATGTCGACCAGGCGATGCTGCAACACCTGAAACTGCCCGATGGCGACACCGAACTGCTTGCGCTCCTTGACGAAGTCGAGCGTGCGGCGGTGCAGCTCGGACAAGACGCCGAGCGCCTCGGCGCAAAGCGCCGCGCGCGCCTCGTCCAGCACCTGCTCGACGATCGGCAGGGCCTCGCCTTCCGCACCCAGCAGCGCATTCAGACCGACGCGCACGCCTTCAAGGACGATCTCCGAGGCGCGGCGGCCGTCGACCGTGGTGTAATCGGTCGCCGAGAGCCCCTCGGCGCCGCGCTCCACCAGGAACAGCGAGAGTCCCTCGCGCGAGCCGGGCTCTCCCGACGTGCGCGCGGTGACGATGAGGTGCGTGGCGTAGGGCGCGGCGACGACCACCGCCTTGCGGCCTTCGAGACGCCACCCCTCGCCGTCGCGCGCGGCCTTGGTGGCGCAAGAGGAGGGATCGAAGCGGCTGTCGGGCTCGCTCCAGGCGAAAGCCGTGATCATCGTGCCCTCGATGATCGCGCCGATGTGCTCGGCCGCCGCTTCGCCGGCAGCGTGGCGTAGGAGGCCGGTGCCGACCACCACGGTCTCGAAATAGGGTTCGACCACCAGGGCGCGACCCAGTTCCTCCATGATCAGCATGGTGTCGACGGGGCCGCCGCCGAAACCGCCGACGTCCTCCGGAAGGGCGGCGCCTAGGATGCCGAGCTCCTCGGCCAGCGCCTTCCACACCGCTGGGCTCCAACCCGCCTCGGAGCGCAGGATCTTCTGCCGCGTGTCGAAATCGTAGCGCGACGCCAGGAAGCGGGAGAGAGTTTCGCGCAGCTGGCGTTGCTCGTCGTTGAGGCTGAAGTCCAAGGGGATGCGCCTAGTGTTGCGGAAAGGTCAGAGGCCGAGAATGGCCTTGGCGATGATGTTGCGCTGGATCTCGTTGGAGCCACCGTAGATCGAAGCCTTGCGCATGTTGAAGTAGGTGTCGGCCGCCCCGCGCGCGCTCTGCGGCCCGACGGGCATGGCGTTCTGCAGCGGCAGGGCGACGCCGTCGAGATGCGGCGCGCCGTACTGGCCGGCGGCCTCCAGCACCAGCTCGCTCGCGCGCTGCTGGCACTCGGTGCCCTTGATCTTGAGCAGCGAGGATTCCGGCCCCGGACCCTTGCCGGCGCCCTGGCGAGCCAGCGTGCGCAGCTCGGTGAACTCGAGCGCCAGAAGGTCGATCTCGAGCTCGGTCATTTTGCGCTTGAAGAACGGGTCCTCACCGAGGCCGCCACCCTGGTCGACCGGCGTCGCGACGGCACGGCGAAGCTTCTCCAGCCCGCGCTTCGAGCGCGCCACGCCGGCGATGCCGGTGCGCTCGTGCGCCAGCAGGTATTTGGCGCAGGTCCAGCCCTCATTCTCCTCGAAGACGCGGTTCTCGACCGGCACGCGCACGTCCTCGAGCCAGACCTCGTTGACCTCGTGGGCGCCGTCCAACGTAATGATCGGGCGCACGGTGACGCCCGGCGTCTTCATGTCGATCAGCAGGAAGCTGATGCCGGCCTGCTTCTTGGCCGTGGGATTGGTGCGCACCAGGAAGAAGCCCCAGTCGGCGTATTGCGCCAGCGTCGTCCAGGTCTTCTGACCGCTGACGATGTAGTGGTCGCCGTCGCGCTGGGCGCGAGTGGAAAGAGAGGCGAGATCCGAACCGGAACCGGGCTCGGAATAACCCTGGCACCACCAGGCGTCGCCGGAGAGGATCGGCGGCAGGAACTTCGCCTTCTGCTCCGGTGTGCCGAAGGCCTGGATCACCGGCGCCACCATGGCGACGCCGAAGGGCAGGATCGGTATGGTGCCGGCGGCGGCCAGCTCCTCTGAGAAGATGAAGCGCTGGATCGGGCTCCAGCCGGGTCCGCCGTACTCCTTCGGCCAGGCTGGCGCGACCCAGCCTTTCCGCCCGAGGATCCGGTGCCAAGAGAGGAAATCCTCCTTGTCGAGCTCGGCGCCGCTCTCCTGCTTCTCGCGCAATTCGGCGGGATAGCCCCCGGCAATGAAGTCGCGAACCTCTTGGCGGAAGGCGACGTCTTCGGGGGAGAAATCGAGGTTCATGGTCAAAGCTTCCTGTCGGCCGCGCCGCTTGTGAAGAGCGCGCGCAGCTCCTTCTTCAGGATCTTGCCGTTGGCGTTGCGCGGCAAAGGCTCGTGGTATGTGATGACGCGGGCGGGAATCTTGAAGGGCGCGAGATGGGAGGCGACATGCGCCTTCAGCTCGTCCTCGCTCGCCTCGACTCCCGGCTTCAGCGTCACCACCGCGCCGGCCTCCTCGCCGAGCGTCTGGTGCGGTATCGGCACCAGCGCGGCGTCCATGATGGCCGGGTGACGGTACAGCACGTCCTCAACCTCGACGGAATAGATGTTCTCACCGCCGCGGATGATGACATCCTTGACGCGGTCGACGATGTGGCAGAAGCCCTCGGCGTCGATCTTGGCCAGGTCGCCGGTCCTGAGCCAGCCGTCGGCGAAAGTCGCCGCCGTCTCCTCCGGCATGTTCCAGTAGCGCTCGACGACGTGGGGTCCGCGCACCAACAACTCGCCGACGGTGTTTGGCGCCAGCGTGCGGCCGTCGGGGTCGATGATCTTCATCTCGCCGACCGGCGTCGCCGGGCCGCAGCTGTCGGGACGTTCGAGGTAGTCCTCGCCCAAGTGGTGGGTGAAGGTGGCGCAGGTTTCCGTCATGCCCCAGCCGGAGCCGATCGCCGCCGTCGGGAAGCTGTTCGCAAGCCGCCGCACCAGCTCCGGCGCGGCCGGCGCGCCGCCGTAGTTGATGACATCGACGCTGGACAGGTCGTACTTGGTGCGCTGGGGATGCTCCAGGATCTGCCAGGCGATCGTGGGCACGCCGCCGATGGAGGTCACGCGCTCCTTCTCGACAAGCCTGAGCGCCTCGAGCGCATCCCACTTGCGGAGGATGACCAGCCGGGCGCCGATGCAGATCGAGACGCTGAGCACCGAGAAGCAGCCGGTGACGTGGAACATGGGGATCGCCAGCAGATAGACCTTCTGCGGATCGTCGGGTCCGCGAACAGGCGGCGAGTCGCCTCGGCGCAGGTAGGCACGAGCCTGGGACAGCAGCGAGGCGAGAACCGGCGTGGTGACGGCGCGATGGTTGGCGAGGGCGCCCTTCGGCTTGCCCGACGTGCCGGACGTGTAGAACAGCGTCGCGCCGTCTTCCGGCTTCACGTCGACGGGAGGGGCGCCGGCGGCCGGCAGCTCCGCCCAGGCGGAGACCGGGCCAAGCACGGTTTCGAGGCGCGCGAAACCATGGGGCAGCGCGGCCTCGGCGGCGAGGCCAGACACGAAGCCGCGGCGCAGGCCGGAGCAATCCACGATGGCCTTGCCCATCCGCGTGAAGCGCTCTTCGTCGAACACGGCGATTGCCGCGCCCGACTGGTTGACCGCGTAGGTCAGCTCGGCCGGCGACCACCAGGCATTGAGCGGCGTCGCGATCGTGCCGGCCAGCGCCGCGCCGTAGAAGGCGACGATCCATTCCGGCTGATTGCGCATCACGATGGCGATGCGATCCCCCTTGGCCACGCCGACGTCGATCAGCGCCTTCGCGAAGGCCTGCGCCGCGCGCCTGAAACCATCGAAGGTGACGCGATCCTTGCCGGAGACGATGAAGGTGCGCGTCGCGTGGGCCTCGGCCGCCTGCCAGATGTCGACGAGCGACCTGGGACCGTTCTTCCAGGCGCGCGTCGCGTGCCCGGCGTATGTGATCTCCTCCATCTCGAAGGTCGCACCGGGCGCCGTCAGCAGGGCGTGCGCCTGGGCGATCGACATGGCGGGCCATTTCGTCCGCGCGCGCGCCGCTTCGCTCATGCCTTCCTCCCGCTGCGGCGCATTGCGGCCGCTCCTTGACCGATCAGGCCGCGTCGGCGAAGCCCTTGCCGGACGAGGCCAGCTTCTCGAGCATCGGCGAGGGCTCGAAGGCCTTGCCGTGCTCGGCCTGATAGGCCTTGAGACGATCGAGCACGTGGTCGAGCCCGACCTCGTTGGCGTAGTGCATCGGGCCGCCGCGATAGACCGGCCACCCGTAGCCGTTGATCCAGACGATATCGATGTCGGAGGCGCGCAGCGCGATACCCTCGTCGAGGATCTTCGCCCCCTCGTTGATCATCGGGTAGAGGCAGCGCTCCAGGATCTCCTGGTCGGCGATCTGACGGCGCTCGATGCCCCGCGTCTTCGAGAACTCAAGGATGACCTTCTCGACCTCCGGCGAAGGCGTCGCCTTGCGGGTCTCGTCGTAATCATAGAAGCCGCGGCCGTTCTTCTGCCCGCGCCGGTCCATCTCGCAGAGGACTTCGCGGATGGTGGAGGAGGACGACTTCTCCTTCTCCCAACCGAGGTCGAGGCCGGCGAGATCCGCCATCGCGAAAGGCCCCATCGGCAGGCCGAAATCGTAGAGCACGCGGTCGACGTCCCAAGGCATCGCACCTTCGAGGATCAGCTTGTTGGCCTCGCGCTGGCGCTGCTCCAGCATGCGGTTGCCGACGAAGCCGTGCGACACGCCGACGAGCACGGCGACCTTGCCGATGGTCTTACCGAGCTTCATCGCGGTGGCGATGACGGCTTTCGAGGTCTCGGCGCCGCGCACCACTTCCAGCAGGCGCATGACGTTGGCCGGTGAGAAGAAATGCATGCCGATCACGTGCTCCGGCCGCTTGGTCGAGGCCGCGATCTCGTTGATGTCAAGATAGGACGTGTTGGAAGCGAGGATCGCGCCGTGCTTGCAGATGTTGTCGAGCTTGGCGAAGATCTCCTTCTTTACCGCCATCAGCTCGAACACGGCTTCGATGACGAGGTCGCAGCCCTTGAGGTCGCCGAGCTCGAGCGAGCCTGTGAGAAGCGCCATGCGCTTCTCGACGTCGCCCTGGGTCATGCGGCCCTTCTTGGCCGTCGCCTCGTAGTTCTTGCGAATGGTCCTGAGGCCGCGCTCCAGGGCTTCGGCCTTGGTCTCCACCAACGTTACCGGGATGCCGGCGTTGAGGAAGTTCATCGAGATGCCGCCGCCCATCGTGCCGGCGCCGATCACGCCGACGCTCTTGACGGGCAGCGTCTCGGTGTCCTCCGGCACGTCCGGGATGCGGGCGGCCTGGCGCTCGGAGAAGAAGACGTGGCGCTGGGCGGCCGATTGCGCGCCCATCATCAGCTTCACGAAGAGGTCGCGCTCATGCTTGATGCCGGCGTCGAAGGGCATGTCCACGGAGGCCTGCACCGCCTCGATGCACTTCTCCGGCGCCTCGAAGCCGCGGAACTTGCGCGCGTTGGCCTTGCGGAAGGCCGCGAACACCTCCGGCTTGCCGCGCAGCGGCGCGATCTTGTCGTCGCGGTCGCGCACCGGTACCGGCCGCGAGCCGGCGGCAAGCTTTTTCGCGTAGCCGACGGCGCCTTGGGCCAGGTCGCCCTCGACGATCTCGTCGACGAGACCCTCGGCCAAGGCCGCCTCGGCGCCGATCGGCGAGCCCGACGTGATCATCTCGAGCGCCTTCTCCGGGCCGAGCAGGCGCGGCAGGCGCTGGGTGCCGCCGGCACCCGGCAGCAGGCCAAGCTTGACCTCGGGCAGACCCATCTTGGCGTCGCGCACGGCGACGCGGGCGTGGCAGGCGAGCGCCAGCTCGAGGCCGCCGCCCAGCGTCATGCCGTGCAACGCGGCGACGATCGGCTTCTTCGAGCCCTCGACGGCGTCGATGACGTCGTGCAGGCTCGGCGATTGCGGCGGCTTGCCAAATTCCTTTATGTCGGCGCCGCCGCAGAAGCCTCGCCCTGCCCCCACCAGCACCAGGGCCTGCGCCTCGTCATCCTTGTCGAACGCCGCGATGGCCGCGACGAGGGCGCTGCGAAGCGCGATCGAGAGCGCGTTGACGGGCGGAGAGTCGAGGGTGGCGACGCTGACGCTGCCATGCCGTTCAACCCGGACCATCTGCGTACCCAAATCCATACTCCAGCCTCGGTTCTGCGGATGCCGCGTTTGGAAGAGCTTGCTTCTGGACCATACGCAATCTTCGAATCAAGCGCGGCGGGCTCGGTCGAACGGCGGAGGGGGCCGTGCCGGGCCGTAAATGATTGGGCCTGATGCGATTTGCGGGTAGAGCTGAAAGGATGATCGCAGCTCTGCAAGCATGACCCTGACGGCCCCGCGGCAGACCGCCCGCTACGAACGCAAGCGCGAGGCGATCCTCGATGCCGCCGCACAACTCTTCAACGCGCGCGGGCTCGGCGGCGCGACCTTGGCTGATGTCGCCCAGCAGGTCGATCTCACGACCACCAGCGTCACCTATTACTATCGGCGCAAGGAGGATCTCGCCGCTGCCTGCGTGATGCAGGCCATCGAGTGCATGAGCGACCTCCTGGCCCAAGCCAACGAGGAGGCCACACCGGTGGCGCGGCTGACGCGCTTCGTCGTTCTCTACCTGGCCATGCAGAAGGAGGTGACGGCGGGCTTGCGGCCGCCGCTCATCAATTTTTGGGATCTGCGCGCCATGACTGGACCCGGCGCCGAAGCCGCGGGAGCCGGCTTCTCCGACCTGTTCCGCCAGTTCCGGCAATGGTTCGCCGACCCGGATGGCCCGGTGCTGTCTCGGGCCGAGCAGAACGCCCGCACCCACCTCGTCTTCTCCGCGCTGCTCGCGGCCAAGGAATGGATCTCGCGTTTCGAGGCGGAGGATTACGAGCGCATCGCCACACAGTTCGCCGACGTCCTGATCACCGGCCTCGCCGGCGCCGGATCGACATGGTCGATGATCGACGAGGCGCTGCCGGTCGACCTGCAGCCGCCGGAGAACCCGCGCGAGGCTTTCTTGCGCGCCACCACCGAGCTCATCAACGAGCAGGGCTATCGCGGCGCCTCGGTCGACCGCATCTCGGCCAAGCTTCGCGTGACCAAGGGCTCCTTCTATCATCACAACGACACCAAGGACGATCTCGTCGCAGAGTGTTTCCAGCGCTCGTTCGAGGTCATGCGGCTCGCCCACCGCGTGGTGCCGCGCGGGTCCGGCTCGGGCTGGGCGCGGCTCGGCGCCATCGCCGAGCGGCTGGTGCGCTTCCAACGCTCCGAGCACGGCCCGCTCCTGCGCTATTCGGCGCTATCGGCGATGCCGGCCCTCGTGCGCCCGGCGCTGATGATGGACTATGATCGCCTGGCGCAGCGCACTGCCGGCGTGGTCGTCGATGGCATTGCCGACGGTTCGATCCGGCCGCTCGATCCCACGATCGCCGCGCTCTTCGTGGTCGGGATGATCAACGCGGCAGCGGAGCTTCATCACTGGGTCCACGGAGTCACCAAGGACGCCGCGATCACCTCCTTCGTGCGGCCGAGCCTGCTCGGCGTGTTCACGCCGACGGGCTGAGCTCCGCGTCGAAAGCACCATACCGTTCGTAGGAAAAAGCGGCTTCCGCCGGTCGACGCCGCCCGGCGGTGGGCCTATGGTCAGAGACAGGAGACGCTCCCATGACCTCAGGCACGCAGATCGCCAAGACCTTCGATTGGACCGACCCACTCGATCTGGCCTCGCGCCTGACCGAGGAGGAGCGGATGATCTCGCAAGTCGCACGCGATTACGCCCGCGAGAAGCTGCTGCCGCGCGTCGTGTCGGCTTTCCGCGACGAGCGCTTCGATCGCGAGATCATGACCGAGATGGGCGAGCTCGGCCTGCTCGGCGTCACCCTACCGGAGCAGTACGGCGGGGCCGGCGCCAGCCACGTCGCCTACGGGTTGGTGACGCGCGAGATCGAGGCGATCGACTCCGGCTATCGTTCCGCGCTCTCGGTGCAGTCCTCGCTCGCGATGTACCCGATCTACGCCTTCGGCACCGAGGAGCAGAAGCAGCGCTTCCTGCCCAGGATGGCGAAAGGCGAGCTCGTCGGCTGCTTCGGCCTGACAGAGGCCGAGGGCGGCTCCGATCCCGCCTCGATGCGCACCAAGGCCGAGAAGGTCAAGGGCGGCTACAAGCTCAACGGCGCCAAATACTGGATCTCGAACTCGCCCATCGCCGACCTCGCGATCGTCTGGGCCAAGCTCGAGGGCGACATCACCGGCTTTATCGTGGAGCGCGCCTTCGAGGGCTTCTCAACCAACAAGATCGGCGACAAGCTCTCGCTGCGCGCCTCGATCACGGGCGACATCGGGCTCTCCGACGTGTTCGTGCCGGAGGAGAACCGCCTGCCCAACGTGCGCGGCCTGCGCGGCCCGTTCTCCTGCCTCAACAAGGCGCGCTACGGCATCGCCTGGGGCGCGATGGGCGCGGCGGAGTTCTGCTTCCACGCCACGCGCGACTACGTCGCCGAGCGCTCGCTGTTCGGAAAGCCCCTCTCGGGGCGCCAGCTTGTCCAGAAGAAGCTTGCCGAGATGATGACCTCGATCGCGCTCGGCCTCGAGGGCTGCCTGGCGCTCGGCCGGCTGCTCGACGGCGAAGGCTTCGTGCCCGAGGCGATCTCGATGATGAAGCGCGAAAACTGCACGCGGGCGCTGGCGATCGCCCGCGAGGCCCGCGACATGCACGGCGGCGCCGGCATCACCGGCGAGATGCACGTGATGCGGCATTCGATCAACCTCGAGACGGTGAACACCTACGAGGGCGCCTCCGACGTCCACGCGCTGATCCTGGGCCGCGCGATCACCGGCATCGCGGCGTTCTGATCGGACGCAGACCCCCCTCCGCGTAGCGGGGAGGATGCGCACGGCTGATCAGCCCTTTTTGCGCTGCGCGAAAGCGGCGAAGGCGGCTTTTGCTTCCGGCGAGGCGAGACACGCGGCGAAGCACTCGGCTTCGGCCGCCATGCGCGCCTCCAGCGCCGACCGATCGCGCATCAGACGCTTGGTCATGGTCACCGCGCCTGCCGATTGCGCCGCGAGCTTCGTCGCCACCGCCAGCGCTTCGGTGGCGAGCACGCCGTCCGCGACGACGCGGTTCGCCAGGCCCCACACGTGGGCGGTCTCGGCGGCCAGCACCTCGCCAAGCGCGAACATGGCGAAGGCGCGCTGGTGGCCGACGCAGGCTGGCAGCAGCAGGCTGGAGCCGGCCTCCGGCACCACGCCGAGGCCGACGAAAGGCGCGGCGAGGCGGGCGCTTTCGCCCAGCATGACGTAGTCGCAGTGCAGGAGCATGGTAGTGCCGACGCCGATCGCGACGCCCTGCACGGCCGCGACCAGCGCCTTGGGGAAGATCGCGAGCTGCTCGAGAAAGCGGTGCACGCTGCGCTCGGCCTGCAAGGCGTCGCCGCTCGCCACCGCCATGAAGTCGGCGATGTCGTTGCCGGCCGTGAAGGCGCCGCCGGCGCCTGTCAACAGCACGGCCCGGATCTCGGCATCAGCCGCGCCCTCGGCGAGGCCGGCGGCCAACGCCGCATACATCGCGTCGGTGAGTGCGTTCTTCTTGTCGGGACGATCGATGGTGAGGCGCAGCACGGCGCCGATGCGCTCCTGCCCGACATGAGGGCTCATCACGCCACCGCCTTCGGCTCGGCGCCGAGCCCGGCCTTGACGGCCATGCGCTCGATGAAGGCCGCGGTCTCGTCCGGACGGGTGAGCGGGATCATGTGCCCGCCCTGCGGGAGCCTCTCCAGATCCGTCGCGGGCAGACTCCGGCGCAAGCCCTCGCCGTGGGTGGCAGGATTGACGATGCGGTCTCCGTCGCCGAACAGCACGCCGACGGGCACGCGGATCTCGCCGTGGCGCGCGGCGTAGACGCCGAGCTCGCCACCGGCCTCGACCAGGTCGCGGCAGGCCGCGCGGAAGGTCCAAGGCCGCGCGGTGAGCAGTCCGCCGCCGCGCGTGCCGAAATCCGCGAGCACCGGATCGGGATGGAACAGGGCCGCCAGCGTCTTGTCGCGATTGCGAAGGCCGAACGGCACGGCCAAGGTCCAGCCGATGATCCAGCGCTTCAGGTCGGATTCGATCGCGAGGAAGCTCAAGGCCTTCGGCGCCTCCTTCGCGGCCTGGGTCGCCGGTGCCAGGAGCGCGAGGCCGGCGACTCGCTCAGGGTGATCCACGGCCAGCGCCAGCGCCAGCGCGCCCCCGAGCGAATGACCGACCACCAGCGCCCGGTCGACGCCGAGATGACCCATGAGCCCAGCCACGAGATGGGCCTGCCGCCCGAGCGTGGCCGCGCTCGCGGTCGCGGAATAGCCGGAGCCCGGACGGTCGATCATGATGAGGCGATGCGTGCCCCGCAGCCGCTCGGCCAAAGCATAGGTATAGCTCTGCAGCTGCGAGGCGAGCCCGTGGATCATCACGACGGGCGGCCCCGAGCCTTCTTCGACATAGTGTAGACGCACACCGTCCACCGTGGCGAAGCGGCCGACCCGCGGCACCTCCTGCTCCGCCTTGCGGGCCGCCAGCCAGGCGAAGCCGACGAGGCCGGCGACCGGGAGGAGGGCCAAACCGACGGCGACCCCGAGAACGACGAGCAAGACAGTCACGATGACGCCTAAGACTTCGCCAGAGCCTTGGTGAGCTCCGGCACGACGGTGAAGAGATCGCCCACCAGCCCGTAATCGGCGACTTGGAAGATCGCCGCTTCCTCGTCCTTGTTGATGGCGACGATGATCTTGGAATCCTTCATGCCCGCGAGGTGCTGGATGGCACCGGAGATGCCGACGGCCACGTAGAGCTCCGGGGCCACGATCTTGCCGGTCTGCCCGACCTGCCAATCGTTGGGCGCGTAGCCGGCATCGACGGCGGCGCGCGAGGCGCCGACGGCAGCGTGCAGCGTGTCGGCGAGCGGCACGATGAGCTTGTCGAAGTTTTCGGCATTGCCGACGGCGCGGCCGCCGGAAACGACGATCTTGGCGCCGGTCAGCTCGGGTCTGTCGTTCTGCGCCAGCGCGTCGCTCTCGAAGCGCGACAAGTCGCCAAGATCCGCCGTGGCAGACGCCGGCTCGATCGGCGCCTTGGTCTCGCCGGCCTCGGTGGCCGCGAAGGAGGCGGTGCGCACGGTGATCACCTTCTTGGCGTCCATCGCCTGCACCGTCTGCATCGCGTTGCCGGCGTAGATCGGGCGCTCGAACGTGTCGGGTGACATCACCTTGACGATATCGGACACCTGCATGACGTCGAGCAGCGCGGCGACGCGCGGCATCACGTTCTTGGCGACGGCGGTGGAGGGCGCGACGATGGCATCGTAAGCCGGCGCCAGCGCCACGAGGGCGTCGGCGAGCGGCTCGGCGAGATGGTTGGCGAAAACGTCGGCGTCGAGGACCAGCACCTTCTCGATGCCCGAGAGCGCGGCGGCTTGTTCGGCCGCGCCGCCGACGCCCTTGCCGGCGACGAGCACGTGCACGGGAGCGCCCATGGCGAGCGCAGCGGTGAGCGCCTTGCCGGTGACGTCGGCGAGCGCCGTGCCATTGAGTTCGGCGAGGAGAAGGGTCGTCATGAGATGGCTCCCGCGGCTGTCAGCTTGGTGACGAGATCCGGCACGTCGGTGACCTTGACGCCGGCCGATCGCGAGGCCGGTTGGCTCGTCTTGAGCACCTTGAGGCGCGGCGTGAGGTCGACGCCGTGGTCGGCCGGACTGGACTCGACGATGGGCTTCTTCTTGGCCTTCATTATATTCGGCAGCGAAGCGTAGCGTGGCTCGTTCAGCCGCAGGTCGGTCGTAATCACCGCCGGCATCTTCAGGCTCAACGTCTGCGCGCCGCCATCGACCTCGCGCGTCACCTCGACACGGTCGCCCTCGACCACCACCTTGGAGGCGAAGGTGCCCTGACCCCAGCGCAGCAAAGCCGCCAGCATCTGCCCGGTCTGGTTGCTGTCGTCGTCGATGGCCTGCTTGCCCAGGATGATCAGGCCGGGTTGCTCGGCCTCGGCCACCGCCTTGAGGATCTTGGCCACCGCGAGCGGCTCGACGGCTTCGTCGGTCTTGACCAGGATGCCGCGGTCGGCGCCGAGCGCCAGCGCATTGCGCAGCGTCTCGGTCGCGCCCTGCGGCCCGATCGAGACGACGATGATCTCGGTCGCCTTGCCTGCTTCCTTGAGGCGTAACGCCTCCTCGACGGCGATCTCGTCGAAGGGGTTCATCGACATCTTCACGCCGGCGAGATCGACGCCGGAGCCGTCCGGCTTGACCCTGATCTTGACGTTGTAATCGACCACCCGCTTCACGGGCACCAGTATCTTCATGTCCATACCGTTCAATCGAAAACGCGGCCGGTCAGCCGCAGCTGGAAGTCCATCTCAAAGTCGTTGGCCGTCCTTCTAGCCGCATCGACAGCGGGCCGGAAGCATGGCGATTCTTCGAATGCGTGACCCGACATCCCTCTTTCGACCGAGCGGCTTGCCCGTGCGGGCATTGCCCGACACTCGTTGCACGACCCTAGCACAGGAGCCAACCCTTGACGCCGATCCCGATCAAGCCGCTCGCCGGCCTGCGCGTCCTTGAGCTGGCCCGCATCCTGGCCGGGCCCTGGGCCGGCCAGCTCCTGGCCGACATGGGAGCCGACGTGATCAAGGTGGAGCGCCCGGAACAGGGCGACGACACGCGCCATTGGGGGCCGCCTTTTCTCGCCGGAACGCAGCCGGCCGACGGCGCCTCCAGCTATTTCGAGTCGACCAATCGCGGCAAGCGCTCGCTCGCGCTCGATCTCGACGATGCCCGAGACCTCGCACGTGTCAAAAGCCTGGCCGCGGAAGCGGACGTGCTGATCGAGAACTTCAAGGTCGGCGCGCTCGTCCGCCGCGGACTCGATCATGCCGCGCTACGCGAGCGCAATCCCCGCCTCGTCTACTGCTCCATCACCGGCTTCGGGCAGACCGGGCCTTATGCCGCGCGCGCCGGCTACGACTTCCTCGTGCAGGGGATGGGGGGTGCCATGGCGCTCACCGGAGAGCCGCAGGGCGAGCCGATGAAGAGCGCCGTCGCCTACGCCGACGTGTTCACAGGGCTCTATGCGTCCAGCGCCATCCTCGCCGCCCTGCACGGGCGGGAGCGCACGGGGCTCGGCTGCCACATCGATATGGCGCTGCTCGACACGCAGGTCGCAGTGCTCGGCAACCAGGCCATGCACTATCTCGTCTCGGGCAGCGTGCCGCCGCGGCTCGGCAACGCCCATTCCGCGATCGTACCCTACCAGGTGTTCGCCGTCGCCGACGGCCACGTGATCGTCGCCTGCGGCAACGACGAGCAGTTCCGGCGCTTCTGCGGCGTCGTCGGCCAGCCCTGGTGCGACGACATCCGCTTCGCCAGCAATCCCGGACGCGTCGCCGGGCGCGACGAATTGGTGCCGCTCATCTCGTCATGCCTCGCGACATGGAACAAGGCGGGGCTGCTCGCGGCGCTCGAAAGGGTCAAGGTTCCGGCCGGACCGATCAACACGCTTCCTGAGACGTTCGAGGATCCCCAGGTCGTGCACAGGGGCATGGCCGTCGACCTGTGGACGCAGGCCGGCCCAAGCGGTCGGACACCGGCGCTCCGCTCGCCGATCGTGATCGATGGCATCGCCCAGGTCGCGACGCACGGCGCGCCCGGCCTCGATGCCGACCGCTGGATCAAGGAAAGTGTCGGATGGCCGGGTTCGGAAGCTCGATGAAAAAGGCCGCCTTGGAAAGGCGGCCTGGGAGCAGGGCTTGATCGCTGCAGTCGATTATGCCGGAGCCGCGCTCGAGGGAGAAGAGAGGCTCCGGCCGAGCGCGGCAGAGGATTGCCGCCACTGGTCGATCGTATGTGAGCTTCGTCCGCTCAAGCCAGCTTTGGCCTCGAGCAGAGCGGTCAGTATTTCGCCCGCAGGATCGACGCGGCCGGCGGGGCCGCCGCAACGTAGAGCGGCAGGATCACGCGCAGGAAGCCGCGCGTCTCCTTGTTGCTGAAGCCGCCGATGCCGGGGATGATCTCCTCGTTGCGGCTGGCGACCTGCCGTAAAGCATAGGCCTGCACGGAGAAGCGCCCGAAGTCGTAACCCACGAGGCCACCCACCGCGATCGCGCCGCCGCGAAGGCTTACCGTCTGACCGTTGAGGAGGATGGTCGAGTTGTCGCCGCGCGTATTGGTGTCGGTGAAGGCGTAGCCCACGACGCCAAGCTCGAACTTCCCGAACTTCTTCGTCGCGGTGAAATCGATGTCGACCGCGTCCGAGTTACCGACCAACGGCGACAGTGTCCCCTGAAGACCGCCCTGATGGCCGCCGAACGTTCCGGTGTAGCCGAACATCAGGGTCAGGTCGTATCCGTCGCGCGTGTAGCTGAGACCGGTGCGAAGGTCGGCGTAGGTGTGATTGATGAAACCGACGAACGGAGCCGGCGGCCGAACCCACGCTGTTACGGAAGCGGAGAAGCCGTTGCCGAAGCTGTGCGCGAGAATCGGGCCGAACGCCTGATTGAAGACGTCGCTGCGGTTGGTCAGGGCCGGCGGGATGCCGTTGCGCTCGCCGCCGATCGTAGAGACCACCGGCGTCGAATAGAGGAACTCGAGACGCGTGTTGTAGAACGAGAACGGCGTCGACCAGATGATGTCAGGGATGTTGATGTTGACGTTCGGCCCCGGTCCGGGGCTGGCGTTGCCGTTGCCGCCGGGCACGGGTCCCAGGATCGTGTTGAAGTTGTGGTTGGCGTCGATGTCGCGCTGGCCGTAGCTCTCGAGGTCTACGGCGAAAATGCCCTCGGGGAGCGGCGCGCCGAAAGCCGCGCCGACCGTCTCGCCGGCGGTGAAGCCGAGCACGGCGTGTGACGCTGTCACCGACATCGACCACGCGCCGAGCGCGATGCCTGCTACGACGACCATTCGATTGGTTGCCGAAATGCGCTTCATAGCCTGTTCCCCCGAATGTTGCGTCGCGCAGCCGCCGGCATCAACGCCGTCCCCCGGTTGCGCCTTCGAACCAAGTCTGGACGATCATCCCTTTCGAAGCAAAGGTATGCCACTGGTCCTTCGACAGAAGTTCAGCGAACAGCTGAGGCTTGTGGCACATGCGTCACGTTTAGGCACAGTGCCCGCTACATCGTCCGGCCCCTCTCCGCTTGTCGGATTGACCACGACTTGCCCAAGTGCTGTCCTTGTGAGGGCAGCCGATCCTTCGGTCGCCTGAAAAGGTGTATGCCGAGGCTGCCCCGGGGAGCGCCGGCGACAGGGACTTCGAACTTCGCGTATGTCTTCCGCTAGCCTCGAAGCCGATTACGTGATCGTGGGCGCCGGCTCGGCGGGCTGCGTGCTGGCGGCACGCCTGTCGGAGGATCCGCGGTGCCGGGTGGTCCTGCTGGAGGCGGGCGGCGACGACCGCCCTTGGCACAACCCGCGGCAGTTCCTGTCGACCCTAATGATCCACGTGCCGGTCGGCTACGCCCGCACGCTGAAGGATCCCAAGGTCAATTGGCTTTACCGTACCGAGCCCGACCCCGGCACCAGGAATCGGGTGCATCTTTGGCCGCGCGGAAAAGTGCTCGGCGGCTCGTCCTCCATCAACGCCATGCTGTACGTCCGCGGCCAGGCCGAGGATTACGAAGGCTGGCGTCAGCTCGGCGCCACCGGCTGGTCGTGGAACGACGTCGCCCCCTATTTCCGGCGCGCGCAGAACCAGGAGCGCATCAGCCTCACGCACGACGCCGAGCGGCACGGCACCGGCGGTCCGCTCAACGTGGCCGACATGGAGCCGCACGCCGTCTCCGAGGCGGCGATCGAGGCCTGCATCCAGGCCGGCCTGCCGCGCCTCGCCGACCTCAACGGCGCCGACCAGGAAGGCGCCGGCTGGTTCCAGGTGACGCAGAAGCGCGGCGTTCGCTGGTCGGCCGCGGCCGCCTACCTGCATCCCGCGATGAAGCGGCCGAACCTGCACGTGATCACGCAGGCCCAGGCCGAGCGCGTCGTGTTCGAGGGCCGCCGCGCCGTGGGCGTCGCCTATCGCCGCGCGGGCGGGCGGCACGTCGTGAAGGCGCGCCGCGAGGTGATCCTCGCCGCCGGCACGATCGGCTCGCCGCAGCTCCTGCAGCTGTCGGGCGTCGGGTCGGGCGCGTTGCTCTCCCGGCACGGCATCGCCGTCGTGGCCGACCGCAGGCAGGTCGGAGAGGGCCTGCAGGACCATTACGTCACCGGCATGCGCTTCCGCCTCAAGCGCGGCACGCTGAGCGTCAACGAGCTGACCCGCGGCTGGCGCTTCGCGCGTGAGGTCGCCGCCTATGCCGTCAGCCGGCGCGGCATGCTCACGCTCTCGGCCGCCCACGTCGGCGCCTTCGTGAAGTCGCGGGCGGGCCTCGCCACCCCCGACATCCAATTCCACATCCTGCCGGCTACCCTGGATCTCGCCCAGCTTGCCAAGGCGCAGAAGATGGTGCTGGAGCACGAGCCCAGCCTGACGCTGGCGCCCTGCCAGCTGAGGCCGGAATCGCGCGGCCACGTGCGCATCGTCTCGCCCGATCCGGACAAGCACCCGGCGATCACCGCCAACTACCTGTCGAGCGCCTTCGACGCGGAGGTCACCGTGGCAGGGCTGCGCTGGGCGCGCCGCATCGCCGAGCAGCCTGCGCTGGCCGCGCTCATCGACCACGAGCTGCAGCCCGGCCCCAAGGCGGCCGACGACGAGGCGCTGCTGCGCTACGCCCGCGCCGCCGGCACCACGATCTACCATCCCGTCGGCACCTGCCGCATGGGCTCGGACCCCGAGGCGGTGGTCGACCCGGAGCTGCGCGTCGTCGGCGTGGAGGGGCTGCGCGTCATCAATGCGTCGATCATGCCGCGCCTCGTGAGCGGCAACACCAACGCGCCCGCGATCATGATCGCGGAAAAAGCCGCCGACATGATCCGCGGGCGCACGCTCGCGGCGACGCGCGAGCTGATGGAGGCTTGATGACGCACGAAGGTCTGATCGACCAGCCCGGTTCGGTCCGCGAAGAAGACGCGATCGACGTCGCCGCGGTGGTCCGCTACCTCGGCGACCGGGTCGAGGGCATGCCGGCCATCGGCCAATTCCCCGGTGGCGCGTCGAACCTCACCTACCGGCTGTCCTTCGCCGACCGCGACCTGATCCTGCGGCGGCCGCCGTCGGGCACCAAGGCCAAGGGCGCCCATGACGTGCTGCGCGAGGCGCGCATCATGGCGGCGCTGCAGCCGCATTACCCTCACGTGCCGGCTGTCGTCGCGATCTGCGACGATCCGAGCGTGATCGGGAGCGACTTCTACGTCATGGAGCGGCTCGAAGGCATCATTCCGCGCCGCGACCTGCCGCCGGAGCTGGGGCTGGACGCCGACGGCACGCGTAGGCTCTGCCGCAACGTGCTCGACAAGCTCGTCGAGCTGCATGCCGTCGACGTCGAGGCTGCCGGTCTAGGAATCCTCGGCAAGGGCGCCGGCTACGTCCGCCGTCAGGTCGAGGGCTGGAGCGAGCGCTGGCGCCAGGCGGTGACCGCGGGGATCGACCCCATGTCGGACGTGCTGGACTGGCTCGCCCGCACCATGCCGGCGGGCGAGAGCCGCATTTGCGTCATCCACAACGATTACCGCTTCGACAATGTCGTCTTGTCTCCCACCAACCCGCTCGACGTCATCGGCGTGCTCGACTGGGAGATGGCGACGCTGGGAGACCCGCTGATGGATCTCGGCGGCTCCATGGCCTATTGGGTGCAGGCCGACGACGACGCGGCCTTCCGCGCCAACCGCCGCCAGCCCACCGACGCGCCGGGCATGCTGACGCGGCGCGAGGTCGTCGCCTACTACGCCGAGCGCACCGGCCTCGACGTCGGCAGCTTCGACTTCTACGAATGCTTCGGCCTGTTCCGCCTCGCCGCGATCATTCAGCAGATCTATCGACGCTTCGTGCTGGGGCAAACCACCAACCCGCGATTCGCGCATTACGGCGTGGTGGTGAATCAGCTCGCCGCCCGTTGCCGCGCCGGCATCGCCAGCTCCGGTCTTTGACGATGGCGGTTCTCTAGGCGTGGCCGATCTCTTCCTGGTGCGTCACGGGCAGGCGAGCTTCGGGGCCGCCGACTACGACAAGCTGTCCGCGCTCGGCGAGGAGCAGTCGCGTCTCCTCGGTCGCTGGCTGAAGCGCTGCGGCATCGTGCCGGACGCGGTCGCCTCGGGCACGATGAAGCGCCAGGTCGGCACGGCGGAGTTCTGCATAGCGGAATGCGGCGGCCCGCCGCGCGCGGACTGGCTCAGCCTCGACGGGCTCGGCGAGTACGATCACGAATCCGTCGTGGCGAAGTACCGGCCGGACTACGCCGACAAGGCGATCATGAACGCCGATCTCGCGCGCAGTCCCGACCCGCGCCGCACCTTTCACGCCCTATACGTCCAGGCCATCGCGCGCTGGACCGGCGGCGCGCACGATGCCGATTACGCCGAACCGTGGCGCGCCTTCCGCGAGCGTGTCGTCGGCGGCTTGCGGCAGCTGGCGAGTCTCGAGGCGAGATCGGTCTGGGCCTTCACCTCCGGCGGCCCGATCACCGCGATCTGCCAGCACCTTCTCGGCCTGCCCGATGGCGACGCGTTCGCGCTGAACTGGCCGCTGGTCAACGCCGGCATCACGCGGCTGCGCTTCAGCGCCAACGACGGCACGGTGACGCTCGCGACCTACAACGGCCATCCCCACCTTGACGAGACCGGCGACCCCTCGCTCGTCACCTTCCGCTAGGATCGCGCCATGGTCGCCCCGCTCCCTCTGCGCTGCGCCGGCAAGAAGGCTTTCGTCACCGGCGCCGCGCGCGGCCTGGGCGAGGCCATTGCGCGCATGCTGGCGCGACACGGCGCGAAGGTGTTCCTCACCGACATCGACGAGCCGACGGTGCGCGCCGTCGCCCTGTCCCTGAACGAGGAGCACGGCGCCGGCACCGCCTTCGCCGCTCCCCACGACGTGCGCGACGAGGCGCGCTGGCAGGCGGTGCTCGCCGAGGCCGTAGCCGCGATGGGTGGGCTCTCGGTGCTCGTCAACAATGCCGGCATCGGCGAGCAGGGCCGGGTCGAGGAGGTTTCGCTGGAGGCCTGGCACCGCATGATGGCGATCAACGTCGACAGCGTGTTCCTCGGCTGCAAGCACGCGCTGGCCTACCTGCGCGACGATCAGCCGGCCTCGATCGTCAACATCTCGTCGATCGCGGCCATCGTCGCCGACGGACAATACGCCGCCTACAACACGTCGAAGGCTGCCGTCATGATGCTGAGCAAGTCGGTGGCGCTCGATTGCGCCCGCTCCGGCGTCGACGTGCGCTGCAACTCGGTGCATCCTGGATTCATCCGCACGGCGATCATCGAGCGCTATTTCGAGAAGCACGGCGAGGCCGAGGCGACGCGCAAGCTGACGAAGTCGATTCCGATGAATCGGCTGGGACAGCCCGACGACGTCGCCCACGCGGTGCTCTATCTGGCGAGCGACGAGAGCCGTTTCACCACGGCGAGCGAGTTGAAGGTCGACGGCGGCACCGCCGCAGCCTGACCGGAGGAAGCACCATGATCACCGAACGCAAACTCTGGCGCCTTCGCCGCCGCCCGCAGGGCGCGATCCGCGAGGGCGACCTCGAGTTCCTCGCCGAGCCGCTGCCGGAACTCGCAGACGGGCAGTTCCTGCTCGAGGTGCTCTACCTTTCGCTCGATCCGACCAACCGGATCTGGATGAGCGACATGCGCCAGTATATGCCGCCGGTGCCGCTGGACGCACCGATGCGCGGCGGCGTCGCCGGGCGGGTGGTGGCGAGCCGCAAGCCGGGCGTGTCGAAGGGCGAGATCTGGTTCGGGCTCGGCGAATGGGCCGACCACATCGTCACCGACGGCTCCGGCTACACCAAGGCGCAGATCCCGGCGGGCCTGCCCCTCTCGGTCGCCTACGGCGTGTTCGGCCTCGTCGGCCCCACCGCCTATTTCGGCCTGCTCGAGGTCGGCCAGCCCAAGGATGGCGACGTGCTGGTGGTCTCGGCCGCCTCGGGCGGCGTCGGCCAGATCGTCGGGCAGATCGGCAAGATCAAGGGCTGCCGCGTCATCGGCATTGCCGGCGGGCCGGAAAAGTGCCGCTCCCTCGTCGAGGATTACGGGTTCGACGCGGCCATCGACTACAAGAACGAGGATATCGGCAAGCGGCTCGACGCGCTCGCCCCCAAGGGTGTCGACATCAACTTCGAGCAGGTCGGCGGCACGATCATGGAGACCGTCATGACCCGCATGAAGCTCTTCAGCCGCATGCCGCTTTGCGGCATGATCTCGGGCTACAACGACGAGACGCCGGGCGGCGGCCCGCGCACCTTCCCGCTGATCCTGATGCAGCGCATCAAGGTGCAGGGCTTCATCGTCTTCGACTTCGCCAGGAAGTACCCGGAAATGATGCGCGAGCTCGGCGCGTGGATCACGCAGGGCAAGATCAAGACGACGCAGGACGTGCGGCCGGGCCTCGACAAGGCGCTGGAGTCTCTGGAGCTACTTTACACCGGCGGCAACAAGGGCAAGCTGCTCTGCGAAGTCTCGGCCGAGGCGGCCACGCTGTGAGCGGCGGGTCGACGAAGCCGATCTGGTTCGCGCCGCTCTCCCTCGACACCAGGGAGTTCGGCGCCCGCGGACTGGTGCGGCATCTGGGGATCGAACTCACGGCGGTGGGCGACGACTGGCTCGAAGGCCGCATGCCGGTCGACGAGCGGACGCATCAACCGTTCGGCCTGCTGCACGGCGGTGCGTCCGTGGTGCTGGCCGAGACCCTGGCCTCCTACGCCGCCTACGCCTGCGTCGACCCCGCAACGAAGGCCTGCGTGGGGCTCGAGATCAACGCCAACCACCTGCGCGGCGTCCGCTCGGGCTGGGTCATCGGCACGGCGCGACCGATCCACATCGGCCGCACCACGCAGGTGTGGGACATCCGCATCTGCGACGAGGCCGACAAGCCCGTGTGCATCTCGCGCTGCACCGTGGCCGTCATCGATCGGCCGCCGGACCCGTCGGGAGCGAAGCCATGACCATTCCCGCCCATATCGCCGAGCGGCTCGCCGTGCCCGCCATCGCCGCACCGATGTTCCTGGTTTCCGGCCCCGACCTCGTAGTGGAGACCTGCCGCGGCGGCATCGTCGGCACCTTCCCGGCGCTGAACCAGCGCACGACCGAGGGTTTCGATGCCTGGTGCGGCGAGATCGAGGAGCGGCTCGACGGCCACGGCGCGCCCTACGGCATCAACCTCATCGTCCACAAGACCAACCCGCGCGTGCAAGCCGACCTCGCCATCTGCGTGAAGCGGCGCGTGCCCATCATCATCACCTCGCTCGGCGCCGTGCGCGACCTCGTCGACGCGGTGCATTCCTACGGCGGGCTGGTCTTCCACGACGTGATCAACCGCCGCCACGCCGAGAAGGCGGCGCAGGCCGGCGTCGACGGCATCATCGCGGTGGCGGCGGGCGCCGGCGGCCATGCCGGCACGCTCAGCCCCTTCGCGCTGCTCGCCGAGATCCGCGAGGTGTTCTCCGGCATGCTCATCCTCTCGGGTGCGATGAACACCGGCCGCGACATCGCCGCCGCCCGCGCGATGGGCGCGGACTTCGCCTATTTCGGCACGCGCTTCATCTCCACGAAGGAGAGCATGGCGAGCGAGGCGCAAAAGCAGATGCAGGTCGACGCCCGCGCCGGCGACGTCGTCTATACCAAGGAGATCAGCGGCGTGCCGGCGAACTTCATGCGCCAGAGCATCCTCGCCAACGGGCTCGACCCGGACAACCTTCCCCCGCACGGCGGCATGAACATGAGCGACGAGGCCCGCGCCTGGAAGACCGTGTGGTCGGCCGGCCACGGCGTCGGCTCGGTCGTCGACGTGCCGACCACGGCCGAGCTGTGCCGTCAGCTGACCGAGGGCTACCGCGCCGCCATCGCCCAGCTCGCCGCCGATCCCTTCGCGCGCGCCGGCGCTCCCGCCATCGGAGTTTACGCATGATCGGAGTCCAGCCATGACCGGCACGCTGCTGTCGCGCGACGACCTCGCCTTCCTGCTCTACGACTGGCTGAAGGTCGAGGAGTTGACCGCCCGCGAGCGCTACGCCGACCATTCGCGCGATACCTTCGATGCCGCTCTCGACCTCTGCGAGCAGATCGCGACCGATCATTTCGCGCCCCACAACAAGAAGGCCGACGCCAACGAGCCGCGCTTCGAGAACGGCAAGGTCGTCATGATCCCAGAGGTCGGCGCCGCGCTGAAGCAATACGCGCAGGCCGGCCTCTTCGCCTCGCAGGCCGATTACGACCAGGGCGGCATGCAGCTTCCCGCAGCCGTCGGCAGTGCCGGCTTCGCCTTTTTCAAGGCGGCCAACGTCGGCACCGCCGCCTACGCCATGCTGACCAGCGCCGCGGCCAACCTGCTGCGCACCCACGGCACGCCCGAGCAGGTCGCCCGCTACGTCGAGCCGATGTGCGCCGGCCGTTTCTTCGGCACGATGTGCCTCAGCGAGCCGCAGGCCGGCTCCTCGCTCGCGGACATCACCACCCGCGCCGAGCCGCAGGGCGACGGCAGCTTCCGCCTGACCGGCACCAAGATGTGGATCTCCGGCGGCGAGCACGAGCTCTCCGAGACCATCGTGCACATGGTGCTGGCCAAGATCCCCGGCGGCCCGGCCGGCGTGAAGGGCATCTCGCTCTTCGTCGTGCCCAAGCACCTCGTCGAGGACGACGGCACGTTGGGCGAGCGCAACGATGTCGTGCTCGCCGGCCTCAACCACAAGATGGGCTATCGCGGCACCACCAATGCGCTGCTGAACTTCGGCGAGGGCAAGCACACGCCCGGCGGCAAGGCCGGCGCTGTCGGCTGGCTCGTCGGCGGCGAGCACCAGGGCCTGCCCGCGATGTTCCACATGATGAACGAGGCGCGCATCGGCGTCGGCCTCGGCGCGGTGGCGCTCGGCTACAGCGGCTACCTCAAGGCCGTGGATTACGCCAAGGGCCGGCCGCAGGGGCGCCCGCTCGGCGCGCGCGATCCCAAATCCAAGCAATGCGCCATCATCGAGCACCCCGACGTGCGCCGCATGCTGCTGGCCGCCAAGAGCTATGTCGAGGGCGCGCTCGCCTTCGCGCTGTACTGCGCCCGCCTCGTCGACGAGGAGCGCACCGGCGACGACGCCGCCAAGCACGAGGCCAAGGCGCTGCTCGACCTGCTGACGCCGATCGCCAAGAGCTGGCCCTCGCAATGGTGCCTGGCGGCCAACGACATCGCCATCCAGGTCCACGGCGGCTACGGCTACACCCGCGACTACGACGTCGAGCAGCTCTATCGCGACAATCGTTTAAACCCCATCCACGAGGGCACCCACGGCATCCAGGCGCTCGACCTGCTCGGCCGCAAGGTCACGCAGAACGGCGGCGAGGGCCTGGAGCTGTTCCGCGGCCGTGTCGGCCGCACGGTGGCGGCCTCGAAGGCCAACGGCACGACCGAGCACGGCGCTGCACTCCACAAGGCCATGGCAGCGCTCGACGAGACCACGGTGGCGCTGCACGGCGCCGGCGACACCGTGCTGACGCTGGCTAACGCCTCGGCCTATCTCGAGGCGTTCGGCCACGTCGCGATCGCCTGGATCTGGCTGGAGCAGGTGCTGGCGCTCGGCCACCGCGAGGACGCGTTCGCGCATGGCAAGCGCCAGGCCTGCCGCTACTTCTACCGCTGGGAGCTGCCGAAGGCGACGACCCAAATGGAAGCTTTGCGCAGCCTGGACCGCAGCGCACTCGACATGGCGAGCGGCTGGTTCTGATCGTTGGCTGATGGCCGCCGCGGTGGCCGCAGTGCTGTTCGCCCCGATCAACCTTCTGTCGCCGACGCCACTGCGTACTGATCGAGACCGGCGACATCATCCCTTGGAGGCGAGGTGATCGAGGGGCATCGCCTCGGGCAATGTGGCGGCCATGTGCTCGAACTCAACCCCGCGCTCGACGCCCTGCCGAAGGCTTGATGGCGTCGGCACCTCTCCTCACGAGCGCGCAGGCCTCGCGTCGTTATCGAGACCGCAGCGCGGGTGGAACCTGCCGCCATCCCGGTCATTTTACCAAGCAATGCAAGTGCCGTATTATGGCGCGCGACGCATGGTGACGCAAAATAGGGGTGTGTGATCGCAACGGGGTGTGTCGAAAGCCGGACGTCGGCGTACGGCGACATCGCTTGTCGCCTGAGCCGTCGCCAGGCCTGCGCATGTCGTAGCGTTGCGACGGAGGGGCTGACGTGACCGGCGCGCCGCACCACGACCTAGGCCACGCCTACGAGGCCCGCACCGGCAAGCTGAAGATCTTCCTCGGCGCGGCGCCGGGGGTCGGCAAGACCTACGCCATGCTGGAGGCGGCGCGGCGCCGCCTCGCCGAGGGATGCGACGTCGTCGCCGGCGTGGTCGAGACCCACGGCCGCGCCGAGACCCAGGCCATGCTGGCAGGTCTAGAGGTCATCCCGCGCCGGCTCGTCAACTATCGCGAGCGCGTGCTCGAAGAGATGGACCTGGACGCCCTGCTCGCCCGCCGCCCGCAGCTGGCGCTCGTCGACGAGCTCGCCCACAGCAACGCCGAGGGCAGCCGCCACCCCAAGCGCAGCAACGACGTCGAGGAGCTGCTGGCCGCCGGCATCGACGTCTACACGACGCTCAACGTCCAGCATGTCGAGAGCCTCAACACCGTCGTGGCGCAGATCACCCGCGTGCGCGTGCGCGAAACGGTGCCGGACGCGATCCTCGACCGCGCCGACGACATCGAAGTGATCGATCTCTCGCCGGAGGACCTGATCCAGCGGCTGCGCGAGGGCAAGGTCTATGTGCCGCGCCAGGCCGAGCGGGCGCTGCGCCACTTCTTTTCGCCCGGCAACCTCACGGCGCTGCGCGAGCTCGCGTTGCGCCGCACCGCCCAGCGCGTCGACGATCAGCTGCTCGCCCACATGCAGTCCCACGCCATCGCCGGCCCATGGGCGGCGGGCGAGCGTGTGCTGGTTTGCGTGGGGGACGGTGGCGACACGGCTGGACTGGTGCGCCACGCCAAGCGCGTCGCCGACCGGCTGCACGCGCCAGCGGTGGCGCTGCACGTCGAGACCGGGCGCACCGCGGCGCTCGACGACAAGCGACGCGACGGCATCGCCGACGCCTTGCGCCTCGCCGGGCGGCTCGGGATGGAGACGGTGACGGTGCCCACCGGCGGCCGCCGCGTCACCGACGACGTTTTGGCCTACGCGCGCGAGCACAACGTCACGCAGATCCTGATCGGCAAAGCCAAGCGGCCGCGCTGGTTCGAGTGGCTCAACGGCTCCGTCGTGTTCGACCTGGTGCGCCGCGCCGGCGACATCAGCGTGCACGTCATCGCCGTGAAGGCCGACGACGAGGCACGCGCGCCGCGTGGCGTGGCGCCTCCCAGCTTCCAGGTCTCGCCCTACGCCGGCGCCGCGGCGATGGTGGCCGGCGCGCTCGGCGTCGCCGAGCTGATCAAGCCGCTGCTCGGCGGCACCAACATCGACCTCGTGTTTCTCACCGCCGTCGTCGGCACCGCCATCTCGTCTGGCCTCTACGCGTCGCTTTTCGCCGTGGTGCTGTCGACGCTCGCATTCAACTTCTTCTTCCTGCCGCCGCTCTACACCTTCACCATCGCCGATCCGGCCAACGTCGCGGCGCTGTTCTTCTTCACGCTGGTGGCGGTACTCGTCTCCAACCTCACCGCGCGGGTGCGCAGCCAGGCGACGATCGCCGGCGCGCGCGCCCGCACCACCGAGGCGCTGTACTCCTTCTCGCGCAAGCTCGCCGCCTGCGTGGGCACCGACGACGTGCTCTGGGCCATGGCCTACCAGATCGCCTCCATGCTGAAGGTGCGCGTCGTGGTGCTGCTGCCGGAGGCCGGGCGTCTCGCGGTCCGCGCCGGCTACCCGCCGGAGGACGAGCTGGCCGACAAGGACCTCGCCGCCGCGCAATGGTCGTGGGAGCGCAACACGCCGGCCGGGCGCGGCGCCGACACGCTGCCCGGCGCGCCGCGTTATTTCGCGCCGCTGCGCACCTCGAGCGGTCCGGTCGGCGTCGTCGGGCTCGACAGCGACAAGACCGGCCCGCTGCTGAGCCCGGAGCAGCACCGGCTCTTGGACGCGCTGCTCGACCAGGGCGCGCTGGCGGTCGAGCGCGTGTCGCTGGCGGGCGATCTCGACCGCGCCCGGCGCCTCGCCGAGACCGAGAAGCTGCGCGCGGCGCTGCTGACCTCGATCTCGCACGACCTGCGCACGCCGCTGGCCTCCGTGCTCGGCGCCGCCACCACCATCCGCGACTTCGGCGGCGCGCTCGACGACGAGGGCCGCTCGGCGCTCGTCGGCACCATCGTCGAGGAGGCCGAGCGCCTCAACCGGTTCATCGCCAACCTGCTCGATATGACGCGGCTCGAGGCCGGCGCGGTCGTGCCCAACGTCTCGGATGTCGACGTCGGCGAGATCATCGGCACGGCCCTGAGGCGGGCGACCCCCATCCTCGCGACGGTGACGGTGGACGTCGACATCGAGCCGGGCCTGCCGCCGCTGCGGCTCGACCCCGTTTTGTTCGAGCAGGCGCTCTTCAACATCCTCGACAACGCGGCCAAATACGCCGGCGTCGACGGCAAGGTCACCGTGCGCCTGCGCCGCGACGGCCCCACGCTGTGCCTCACCGTGGCCGACAGCGGTCCCGGTATCCCGAGCGACGACTGCGAGGCGGTCTTCGAGAAGTTCCACCGCGTGCGCAAGGGCGACCATGTGCGGCCGGGCACCGGACTCGGGCTCGCCATATCGCGCGGCTTCGTTGAGGCGATGGGCGGCACCGTCACCGCCGGCAACGCGGCGAGAGTCGGCGAACCTTGCGGGGGAGCTCTCCTGACGATCCGCCTGCCGATATCCATTTCTTGAGCACGGAACGCACTCGCATCCTTGTGGTCGACGACGAGCCGGCGATCCGCCGCCTGCTACGCACCGGGCTCGCCACGCAGGACTACGACGTGGTCGAGGCCGCCGACGGCTCGGCGGCGCTGGCGGCACTAAGCGAGGGGCACCTCGACCTCGTGATCCTCGATCTCGGCCTGCCCGACGTGAACGGCCTCGACGTGCTGCGTGCCACCCGCGGGCGCGGCGATTTCACCCCCGTGCTGGTGCTATCCATCCGCGGCGACGAGGCCGGCAAGGTGCAGGCGCTCGACCTCGGCGCCGACGACTACGTGACCAAGCCTTTCGGCATGAACGAGCTTGTCGCGCGCGTGCGCACGGCGCTGCGCCATCGCTTCCGGGGCGAGGGCGCGCCGGCGCTGTTCGAGCTCGATGGTTTGTGCGTCGACCTGGTGCGCCGCCTCGTGCGCCGCGACGGCGCCGAGGTGAAGCTGTCGCCCAAGGAATACGACCTGCTGCGGCTCTTCGTGCAGAACGCCGGCAAGGTGCTGACCCACGCCTTCATCCTGCGCGCGATCTGGGGCCCCTCCACCGATCCGCAGCAGCTGCGCGTCTACGTCCGCCAGCTGCGCCAGAAGATCGAACGCGTGCCCGAACAGCCGAGCTTCGTCGTGACGGAGACGGGCGTGGGCTACCGGTTGAAGGCACCGAGATGAATCCGCAAGGTGGCGGCGCGCTTGCCATCCCGCCCTAACCGTGCGAACCACCGCGCCTTCCGCCACCCCGCTGGACGACATCCCGGCCGGGCGGCTCCCGAGGCCATGCCTCGTTCCAACCCGAAAGGACACCCGATGTCGATCACCCCAGAGCGCAAGCAGACGGTCATCTCCGACTACGCCTTGAAGACCGGCGACACCGGTTCGCCCGAGGTCCAGGTGGCGATCCTCACGGAGCGCATCACCAACCTGACCGAGCATTTCAAGACCCACACCAAGGACAACCACTCGCGCCGCGGGCTGCTCAAGCTCGTGTCGCAGCGCCGCCAGCTGCTCGACTACGTCAAGCGCAAGGACGAGCCGCGCTACAAGGCCCTGATCGAGCGCCTCGGCATTCGCCGGTAGCATCCGCTTCTCTTCCCCCCGCACAGCCCAACGCGAGGGGGAGGAGGCGCCGGTCTTTCAGATCGTCCGCCTGCCCTTGTGCGCTGCCCCACCCTTGCCGGCGTAAGCTCCTCCGAGAGCCTGGTAGAGCGCGATCGCTTCGGTCAGGCGCAGCAGCCGCACCTGGACCAGCGTGTCCTGCGTGGTGAATAGCGTCTGCTCCGTCTGCAGCAGCGTCACCACGTCGAGGATGCCGCTCTTCAACTGATCTTCGGAAAGCTTCAGTGCGAGCCGCGACGCCGTCAGAGAGTCGCGCGTGTATTTCTCTTCGTCGGCGTAGCGCTTTAGGCCGACTAACGCCTTGTCGACGTCGGAGAAGGCGGTGATCACGGCGAGGCGGTAGTTGGCGAGCAGGATGTCCTGCTGGCCCTTGGTCTCGTCGAATTGTCCGCGCAGAAGGCCGGCATCGAAGATCGGCTGAGTGACGCCGAGCGCCACGTTGTAGAAGGACGACGACGGGGTGAACAGCGTCTGCAGCGCGGTGCTGGAGAAGCCGCCCTGCGCCGTCAGGTTGAGCTGCGGGAAGAAGGCGGCTCGGGCCGAGACGAGGTTGGCGTGCGCCGACGCCAGGCTCGCCTCCGCGTATTCGATGTCGGGACGCTGCGTCAACACCTCCGACGGGATGCCCGGCTGAGGCCGCGGCACGGTGCCGTCGAGCACGCTGCCGCCCTTCACGAACACCCGCTGCGGCGTGCGTCCCAGCAGGATGCCGAGCGCGATCACATCCTGGTCGGCGATGACCTCCAGCGGCGGGATCGAGGCTCTCAGGTTGGCGACCAGCGCCGCCTGCTGCGCCACGTTGAGCGCGGTCGCGGTGCCGGCCTTCTCGCGGTCTTGGATCAGCTTGAGGATGCGATCGGAATCGACGACGTCCTGCCGGGCGAAGCGCACCCGCTCGCGCGCGGCGAGCACGTTGAAGTAGGTGTTGGCGACGGTGGCGAGCTCGGTGAGCTGCACCGTCTGCCGGTTCCACCGGCTCGCGGTGGCACTGTCCTGCGCCGCCTTGTAGGCCGCGCGGTTCTTGCCCCAGAGGTCGAGCTGGTAGCTCGCGGCGAAGGACGAGACGAAGCTGCTGCCGCTCGAGCCGGTACCGAGGGTGGTCGAGGTGCCGGAGCCGGTGGTGCTAGTAGTGGAAGTTGGCGTAGACGTCGTACCGCTCGGGTTCGACGTAGAGCCGCCAGGCAGCGTTCCTGTTGTTTGCGTGCCCATCGCCGAGGTTGAACTTCCGATAGGCACGGTGCTCATCGCAGTCGTTGATATCGTACTTGACGCTGAAGGCACGCTGCTTACGCTGGAATTGGGAGCAGCCGAGCTTGAGGTGCTATTCGTCGCGTTTGCGCTACTCGAGGAATTATTGCTGATCGAGGAAGCCGATCCCGCTCCGCCCGAGCCGCCGCTGCGGCTCACCGTGTTGCTCGCGGAGATCAGCGGGAACAGCGCCGATCCAGTGATCCGCGCCGCCGCGTCGGCCTGCTCAAGCTGGCCGATCGCCGCTGCGATCGACAGGTTGGAGACCTCGGTCTCCTCCATGAACTGGTTGAGCTCGGGCGAGTGGAACTGCGTCCACCAGTCGACGGCGTGGTCGCGCAGCCCGCCCGAGGCGTCCGAGAAGCGGTAGGTCGTGGGCACGTCGAGCTTGGGGTCGGGCACGGTGGCATCGGGCACGCAGGCCGCCAGCGCGAGCGCGGCGCCGAGCAGCCCCGTCAGACGCGACGTCCGCCGCCGAACCATCATCCCCGTCGCACGCACGCACGTCCCCGTCGCCAGCGCCACCGGCCGTCGTGCCGCAAGACGGCGCATGTCCCTGCTCATAGGTGCCTTTTCAGGCGGCGCATACGGCGGAACCGTGGCCGGGCGAGATCACGGAAACGTATGCCGCGGCACGTGTTTCCCGCGCCACATGCGACGCGATGGACGAGGGGGCGCATTCGCCATAACCTTGGTTGAAGCAGCGCAGGCCCGCCATGGACACCGCTCGTAAGGATGATCCTCGCCCAAACGCCGCCGACGGTCTCTATGTCGGCGACTTCTATAGCTGGACGCGGCGCCAGGCGGACCTGCTCCGCGCCGGCCGATTTGAGGCTGTCGACATCGGGAACGTCGTCGAGGAGCTCGAAACCTTGGGACGTTCCGAAGCCGCGGCCCTCGAATCGGCTTACCCACTGATCTGCCTGCATCAGCTCAAGCGCATCACCCAGCCGGAGCGGGCGGCGAGCCGGAGTTGGACGAACACCATCATCCGGGAACGCCTGCACGCCGCCAGGGTGCTGCGCAACAATCCCGGCCTGAAACCGAGGCAGGCGGAGCTGTTCCAGTATGCCTACGCGGACGCCCGCAAGGAGGCGGCCGGCGAGACCGGGCTGCTCCTGGACTCGATCCCCGCTGCAGCCCCGTTCACGCTCGCGCAGGTCATGGACGAGGACTTCTGGGCCGAGCCGGCTCGAAGCTGAGCCGAGGAGCCGCACCCGCAGGGCGGCAACCTCGGCCACACCGCCAGCATTGCGGTTCGGATTGTCTTGCAGGAGGTTGCGTGCCCGGCGTTTTGCGTCTCGTCCTGGGCGACCAGATCTCCGATGGTCGGCTGTCGTCGCTACGCGACCTCGATGCCGGGCGCGACACCGTGCTGATGGCCGAGGTCGGCGCCGAGACCGGCTACGTCAAGCACCACAAGCAGAAGATCGCGCTGATCTTCGCCGGCATGCGCGGCTTCGCGAAGCGGCTGCGCGCCGCGAACACAAAGGTTCGCTACGTCGGCTTCGAGGACAAGGGCAACAGCGGCTCCCTGCTGGGGGAAGTGCGACGCGCCCTGGCGGAAGCCGACTATGACCGCGTGGTGGTGACGGCACCCGGCGAAGTCCGGCTGATGGAGGCCTTCGAGGAGTTCGCCTCGCAATCCAACGTGCCTTTCGAGATCCGCGAGGACGATCGCTACCTCTGCACGCCGACAGAGTTTGCCGCCTGGGCCGAGGGTCGCAAGGAACTCCGCATGGAGTTCTTCTATCGCGAGATGCGCAAGCGCTACGCGATCCTGATGGACGCCGACGGCAAGCCCGAGGGCGGCGCCTGGAACCTCGACAAGGAGAACCGCAAAGCGATGCCCAAGCGGCTCTCGCCGCCGGACCATCGCTTCGTCGCGCCCAACAAGGAGACCGAGGGCGCGATCGCCGACGTGGCGCGGCTGTTTCCCGAGCATTTCGGCACGCTGGAAAGCTTCGGCTACGCCACGACGCCGGACGAGGCCAAGACCGTGGTCAGCGGGTTCCTCGCCAACATCCTGCCCAGCTTCGGCGACTACCAGGACGCGATGGTCGCCGGCGCGCCGTGGATGTGGCACGCGGTCATCTCGGCGGCGATGAACCTCGGCCTCATCGATCCGCTCGACGTCTGCCGCCGCGCCGAAGCCGAGTACCGCGCCGGGCGGGCGCCGCTCAACGCCGTCGAGGGTTTCATCCGCCAGATCATCGGCTGGCGCGAGTACATGCGCGGCATCTACTGGCTAAAGATGCCGGCCTTCAAGGAGCTCAATGCGCTCGGCGCCGACCGCAAGCTGCCGTGGTTCTACTGGTCGGCCGAGACCGACATGACCTGCGTGAGGGAAGCCGTGACGGCGACGCGCGACCATGCCTACGCCCACCACATCCAGCGCCTGATGGTGACCGGCAACCTCGCCATGCTGCTCGGCGTGCACCCCGACGAGATCAACGACTGGTACATGGTCGTCTACGCAGACGCCTACGAATGGGTCGAACTGCCCAACACGCACGGCATGGCGACCTTCGCCGACGGCGGCATCATCGGCTCCAAGCCCTACGCCGGCTCCGGCGCCTACATCAACCGCATGAGCGATTATTGCGGGCGCTGCCGCTACGACGTGAAGCAGCGCATCGGGTCAAACGCCTGCCCCTACAACGCGCTGTACTGGGATTTCATGATCCGCAACGAGAAGACGCTTGGCGGCAACATGCGCATGGCGATGCCTTACCGCACGCTGTCGCGCTTCAAGCCGGCCGACCGCAAGGCGATCCAGCAGGAAGCCGAGCGCATCAAGATCGAGTTCGGGGCGGTGCCGGTCCGATCTTCCTCTTCGACGGAGCAGGATATGGCCAGCGCACCGGTTGCTACTTTGTAGAGCAAATGCGTCTCGGCTGGGCGGGTAGCCCATCGTCGCTATGCTTCAGATCACCGCGATGTCGGGGATTTCGACGAAAAAAGCTCGCCGCGAAGATTTGGCCGTCTTTTTGCCCGACCGCGGACATGCGCCGCCGCTCTCCCCGTTCTATATACGGCGATAGAAGGCGTTTGGGTGCGCGGCTGCTAGGCTCTACCGCGGAATGGCGTTTGCCCCCGAAGCGCCGAAGGGAGATCGAGGCCCATGGCTTGGCCCTGGCCCGTCAAGGGCGTCAGTCTCGTCAACGCGCTCGCCGTAAGTCGCGACGTCGAGGTAGTGCGCGACAATCGGTTCGCCGATGGGCGGCGCGGCCTGTTGGACATCTACATGCCGAAGGCTGCTCGCGATGCGCCGTTGGCGATCTTTTTTTACGGCGGCGGCTGGGAAGACGGCGCGCGGGCCGATTATCGCTTCGCCGCCATGGCGCTGGCCCGACGCGGCATCGTCGCGATGGTACCGGACTACAGGCTCTATCCCGACGTGCGTTTCCCCGACTTCATCGCCGACGGCGCCCGCGCTGTCCGCTGGGCGCGCCGCAACGCCATCGAGTTCGGCGCCGATCCCGGGTTGCTCTTCCTCGTCGGCCATTCCGCCGGCGCCTACATCGCCGCCATGCTAACGTTGGAGCGACGCTGGCTCGATAAGGAGAGCATGGCCGCGCTGTGCGGCACGGTCGGTCTCGCCGGTCCCTATGATTTCCTGCCGCTGCGGAGCCCGAACCTGAAGCGCATCTTCGCGCCGGCCGGCGGCGATCTCCGGACCAGCCAACCCATCGCTTTCGCGCGCGGCGACGCGGCGCCTATGCTGCTGATGACCGGCGCCGTCGACAAGACGGTTAATCCCGACAACAGCCGCAAGCTGGCCGCACGCATCCGCGCGCTCGGCGGGCAGGCCGACACCCGCGTCTACCGCCGCGCCAACCACACCACCATCATGGGCGCCTTCTCGCCGCTGCTGCGCCTGAGCGCGCCGAGCCTCGCCGACACCGTCAGCTTCATCAGTTCACGGGCGGATACGGTGCGTCCGCGCCCTGGGTCGCCACATTTCTATCAGTCCAGTCGCTCGGCGTGATGCTGGTAAGCTGACGTCGGGCCGGCTTGACGGTCGCGACCGCCGCCGCTCCAAGGCTTTACGCTACTGGTGCTGCTCCTCGATCTTCTTGGCTTGATCGGTGTGACCCTTCGGCGTACCGGTCATGCCGCCGACCGCGGCTTTCATGTCGGCACCCTTCTCGGCGCCGTGGCTGTCCTTGCCGTCGAGATCGGCGAGCAGCACGTCGACCTGGGCGAGATGCTCCTTGACCGCAGGCTCGAAGTTGGCGGCAAAGCTCTTGACCAGGAAATCGCCGCCGTCCTTGGCCTCGGCCGCGATCTTTTTGACCGCATCCTGATGGTCCGCCTTCAGCGCCTCGAGATAAGCCTTGTCGAAGGCCTTGCCGCTCAAATTTTGCAGCCTGCCCATGATCTCTTCGGTCTTGGGATCGGCCTTCACCGGCGGGTTCTCGCCGTGCATGCGCTCGGTGATCGTCGTCAGCTCGCGGTTGGCGAAGCTGTGGGTCGAGATCATCCAGCGGCCAAACTCTCGGACAGCTGGCGTGCTGCCCTTGGCCACGGCGAGCGTGCCGAGGTTCACCTCGGCCATGTTGCCCATAGCGGCATCCTTGAGGAACGTCTGGTCAGCCTGGTTGAGGCCGTGGGTGTCCTTAGCCATCGCGGGCGCGGCGGCGGCCAGCGCGGCGGCGAGCACGAGGATCGTCGTGGATGTCATGCGGAACGTCTCCATGAGCGGACGCGCGCCTCGCGTACCCTGGCCTCAGGCCGGCAATCGGAGGTGTTCTGTCCGGTTCCGGACCAAGACGTCACAGGTCGAGCTGACGAACATCTCGCTGGAGCGTTACGCCAAGCCGTTCCTGAACCCTGCGCGCAGCGCGGCATTGTGGTGCCAGCACTCAGATCGAACGACGAAAAGGCTTTTAATGGAGAGCAGCGACGCTTGGCACCAGACCGAGCGCCTTCACGCCGGGTCAGGCAAGGGAGATCCTTTCGCGGCGGCGATCCGCGCCTCCCGCATGCCGATGATCGTGACGGATCCCCGGCAGCCCGACAATCCGATCGTTTTCAGCAACGACGCCTTCCTGAAGCTGACCGGCTACAGCCGCGAGGAATGCCTGGGTCGAAACTGCCGCTTTTTGCAAGGTCCGGACACGGATCGGGCCGCAGTCAAGAAGGTGCGTGAAGCCATCGATCAGAACCGCGACATCAGCATCGATCTCCTGAACTACCGCAAGAACGGGACGTCGTTCTGGTCAGCGCTGTACGTCAGTCCCGTCATCGACGAGCAGGGCGCGACGCGTTTCTTCTTCGCTTCGCAGCTTGACGTCTCCGAGCGCAAAGACGCGGAACTCATCGTGCAAAATGCCAAGGAGCATTTCGAGCGCGTGTTCCAGCAGCGCTCCCGCGATCTCGATGCGACGCTCCAAAGCCTGCGCGAAACCAATGCCAAGCTCGAGCAGGCCGTCGAAACCAAGACGGCACTGCTCCATGAGGTCGATCACCGGGTCAAGAACAACCTTCAGATGGTGTCGGCGTTGATCCTGCTGCAAAGCCGCACGATCGCGGATGAAGGCACGCGCCGTTCGCTGCGCGAGATGCTGTCGCGTATCGAAGCCTTGGGAACGGTGCACCGTCGGCTCTACCAGTCGGACGATGTGACCCGTTTCGACGTTGGCGCATTCCTGCGCGACCTCGTTCACGATCTGGTCGGCATCGAAGCGCGAGATCGCATCGCAATACGCTACGAGTTGGGTGCCATCGAGATCGCCGCCGAGCATGCCGCACCCGTCGCCCTCATCGTCAACGAGGTGGTGACCAACGCGCTCAAGCACGCGTTTCCGGATGGCCGGAACGGGACCTTGCTTGTGGGGCTTCACCTGGTTGATGGTCGAATGCGGATCGAAGTCAGCGACGATGGGGTGGGCAAGGGTGTGACCGGCATGTCGTCGGCGTCGTTCGGAACTTCGCTGGTGCGCACGCTTGGGCGTCAGCTCAAGGCGTTGTTAACCTGGGTCGATAATCATCCCGGCACCAAGGTCACGATCGACATGCCTTTGGCGGAGCTGACATCTTGAACCACGATCCGCTCTCGATCCTTGTCGTCGAGGACCACGCGCTCGTTGCCATGGAGCTGGAAGCGATCATCGAGGAAGCCGGTCACGTTGCCGCAGGCTGGGCGACGAATTTCCAGGAGGCCTGTGACTTGATCGTGGCTCTTGGCAAGGTGCCAGATCTCGCGTTCGTCGACGTCGACCTGGGCGATGGACCGTCCGGCGTCGATGTCGCCGCGACCCTTCGAGGACACGATGTCGGAGTGATCTTCATGACCGCCAACGCCAAGAGGCTCGCCGAGGACATGCACGGCGCCATCGGCACGATGGCCAAGCCTTATTCCTCAAACGCCGTGCTGGCCGCCTTGACCTACCTTCTTGACGGTGTCCGCGCTCCGCCGCCCGCCTGCGTCGTTCCGGCGGGTTTCCGGTTGTCGCCGCGCTACATGGCCGAATGGAGGGGCAGCGAGCCCGAGTGACGGTTTGACTCGGCACGTTTGGCTTGACATCTTTACCTGATTTTGCCTAGTAGGGTCCATCTGATGAGAGGTTCGATCTTGACGCTGAAGCTTATTGTACGTCGCGCGCTGGAGACGGGTCGAGGCTGAGGCTTCGCGAACCCGCCGATGGCGCGTTTCCAGGCCCCTCGAGGGCCTTTTTTATTGTCTTCAGTCATCCGATCTCCTGCCGAATGAACCCGAACGGAACAGGGCCATGTCTTCCCAGATGATATCCCAGCAGTCGCATCAGTCGTCCCAGCAGACCACCGCGCATGGCGCGATCCGCGAGATGAGCGGCGCGCAGATGGTCGTACAGGCGCTCAAGGACCAGGGTGTCACCACGCTGTTCGGCTATCCCGGCGGTGCCGTGCTGCCGATCTATGACCAGCTCTACGGCCAGACCGACGTGAAGCACATCCTGGTGCGACACGAGCAGGGCGCGGCGCATGCCGCCGAGGGCTACGCCCGCTCGTCCGGCAAGGTCGGCGTGCTGCTGGTCACCTCCGGCCCCGGCGCCACCAATGCCATCACTGGCTTGACCGATGCGCTGCTCGACTCCATCCCGCTGGTCTGCATCACCGGCCAGGTGCCGACGCACCTCATCGGTACCGATGCCTTCCAGGAGTGCGATACCGTCGGCATCACCCGACACTGCACCAAGCACAACTATCTTGTGCGCTCGATCGCCGACCTGCCGCGCATCCTGCACGAGGCCTTCTACGTCGCCCGCAGCGGCCGCCCCGGCCCGGTGGTCGTCGACATCCCCAAGGACGTGCAGTTCGCACGCGGCCTCTACGTCGAGAAGCCGAAGGTGCCGGAGCACAAGACCTACCGGCCGCAGCTCGACCCCGACATGGCGCGCGTCGAGCAGGCCGTAATGCTGATGGCCTCGGCCAAGCGCCCGGTGTTCTACACCGGCGGCGGCGTGATCAACTCGGGGCCGGAGGCCTCGACGCTGCTGCGCGAGCTGGTGGCGCTGACCGGCTTTCCGATCACCTCGACGCTGATGGGTCTGGGCTGCTACCCGGCCTCGGGGCCGGCCTGGCTCGGCATGCTCGGCATGCACGGGACTTACGAGGCCAACCACGCGATGCACGATTGCGACGTGATGATCAACATCGGCGCGCGCTTCGACGACCGCATCACCGGCAAGCTCGACGCCTTCTCGCCGAACTCGCGCAAGATCCACGTCGACATCGATCCGACCTCCATCAACAAGACGGTGCGCGTCGAGGTGCCGGTGATCGGTGATTGCAACCGCGTGCTGCGCGCCATGCTCGACCTGTGGAAGGCGCGCAGGCTCAAGGCCGACCCCGAGGCGATGAAGGGCTGGTGGAGGTCCATCGAGACCTGGCGGGCGAAGAAGTCGCTCGGCTTTCGCAACTCGACCTCGGTGATCAAGCCGCAGCACGCGGTGCGCCGGCTCGACGCCCTGACCCGCGACCGCGACACCTACATCACGACCGAGGTCGGCCAGCACCAGATGTGGGCGGCGCAGCACTATGATTTCGAGGAGCCGAACCGCTGGATGACCTCGGGAGGCCTCGGCACCATGGGCTACGGCCTGCCCGCCGCCATCGGCGTGCAGATGGCGCACCCCAAGGCGCTGGTGATCGACGTCGCTGGCGAGGGCTCGATCCTCATGAACATGCAGGAGATGTCGACGGCGGCGCAGTACAACCTGCCGGTCAAGATCTTCATCCTGAACAACGAGTATCTCGGGATGGTGCGGCAGTGGCAGGAGCTGCTGCACGAGAAACGGTACTCGGAGAGCTACTCGCACTCGCTGCCCGATTTCGTGAAGCTCGCCGAGGCCTACGGCGCGCATGGCATCCGCGTGTCGGACCCCGCAGACCTCGACGCCGCGATCATGGAGATGATCGAGACGCCCAAGGCCGTCATCGTCGATTGCAGGGTCGACAAGATGGAGAACTGCTTCCCGATGATCCCGTCGGGCAAGGCGCACAACCAGATGATCCTGGCGATGGACGCCGACGTCGAGATGGAAGCCATGATCGACGCCAAGGGCCGCGAGCTGGTCTAGCGACCTCCGTCATGCCGTGGCTCGCCGAGGCAAGAAGCCGGCACCGGCGTCCTTCACCATATTATGCAAGAGCACCGGTTTCCGGATTTGCCTTCGGCGGCCCGGGATGACGACGACCGAGACCCCCATGAACGTCCTGACCCCGCAGCCGCCCTCGCCGTACACCGCGCCGCCCCGGCCGCACGCGCTGGAGACCCACACGCTCTCGGTGCTCGTCGACAACGAGCCCGGCGTGCTGGCCCGCGTCGTCGGCATGTTCTCCGGTCGCGGCTACAACATCGCCAGTTTGACGGTGGCCGAGGTGGCGCATTCCGACCAGCTCTCGCGCATCACCATCGTCACGACCGGCACGCCGGAGGAGATCGAGCAGGTCACGCTGCAGCTCGACCGGCTGGTGCCGGTGCATTCGATCACCGACCTGACGCTGCGCGGCCACGCCATCGAGCGGGAGCTCGCCATGATCAAGGTTGCCGGCCGCGGCGAGGATCGCCAGGAGGCGCTGCGCCTCGCCGAGGCCTTCCGCGGCCGCGTCATCGATGCCTCGATCGACAGCTTCGTCTTCGAGATGACCGGCGCGGCGAGCAAGATCGACCATTTCGTCGACCTGATGCGGCCGATCGGGCTGGTGGAGGTGTCACGCACCGGCATCGCCGCGATCACCCGCGGGTCCGAGAAGATGCCCTAGTCAGGTCAGCATGATGACGGCAAGCCGCGTTGACGTCGTCAAACACAGGAGACCACCTTTTCAAGGGCCTTCATGCACCAACCCAGCACCGCACTTCGACGCGCTGCAACGCTCGTCTTTCGGGGCGCGCGAGAGCGCGAGTCCGGAACCGATGACACCGTGCGCGCAGAACAAGCCGCAACGTTCCCATGATCCTGCATCCGCGTTGTCATGGGTTCCGGGCCCGCCTGCGGCGCCCCGGACGGGCGGAGGTCGAGCCCTGACGTTCCACGTCTACCTGCTCGCCAGCCGCACCACGGCACGCTCTCCCTCGGCGTCACCAACAACCTTTCACGCCGCTGTTGAACACTTGCGAAATCACCGAAGCCGATCCTGATCGACTCATGACGCCGCGTACTGCCTTCTCGTACTCCCAATCAGGTCTACGCCGCCTGCCGGCCGCCGAACAGGCTGCCCACGCTGATCAGCGTGCGGGCGAACCGGCCGGGTGGCGGCGGCGGCGCGTGATCCTGCCGCCACACCTTGATGGCGTAGCGGGCGCGACCGATGGCGCCGAGCAGGTTGGGGTCGCGCGAGCGCGCCGGGCGCGGCTGCGCCTCCCGGTAGAGGGCGCAGATGCCGGCGATCTCGTCGAAGCCGTAGCGACCCGCGAGATCCTGGAGATTGGTGGCGGTGCGCAAGAACCGCTCGGAGCCGGTGGCGTGGACGTGGATGGCGGCGGCAGCTTCGCCCAGCAGCAGGTCGAGCTCGTCCAGGCAATCGCCCGCGGCGTCCCCGTCGAGGTGGCGCGTCCAATCGGCGAAAGCATGGAGGCGCCACACCGGCAGCCAGTCGTCGCCGGCGCTCTGCCGTTCGGCGAGTATCTCGTCGACCCGGGTCACGAGAGCTTCGGGCCCGATCGGCTTGGCGATGAATTCGTCGATGCCCGACCACAACGCGTACTGCTCCGCGTCGGGCTCGTGGCTCGCGGTCAGCGCGGCGATCGGTACGCCCGACATCACGCCTTCGCGGGCGCGGATGCGCGCCGCCGCCTCGAAGCCGCTCATGCCCGGCATCACGAGGTCCATGAGCACGAGGTCGTAATAGCGGCTCCAGGTCAGCTCCCAAGCGCTCTCGCCGTCGGCGGCGACGTCCACGGCGAAGCCGGCGCGCGTCAGGATCGCCTCGACGATGTCGCGGTTCAGCTCGGTGTCGTCCACGAGCAGGATGCGGGCTCGCGGGTGATGCGGACGGAGGTCCATGTCGCCCATCGTCGTGCCGGAAGTGGCAGGTCGTCGAATCTTGATCACGGAAGGGTTGCCAGAGCGTAAAGGCGGCGTCCCAACCTGCGACGCTTTACCTGTCGCCCCTCGCCCCCTAGAACGCCGCCACCCTCTCCAAGATCAAGTCTCAAGGACCAGCCTCATCATGCGCGTGTATTACGACCGGGACGCCGACCTGAACCTCGTCAAGGGCAAGAAGGTCGCCGTCGTCGGCTATGGCAGCCAGGGCCATGCCCACCTGCTCAACATGCGCGATTCCGGCTGCAAGGAGATCGCGGTGGCGCTGCGCCCGGGCTCGCCTTCCGCCAAGAAGGCCGAGGCCGAAGGTCTCACGGTGATGTCGGTCGCCGCCGCCGCCGAATGGGCCGACCTCGTGATGATGCTGACGCCCGACGAGTTGCAGGGCGACATCTACGCCGCCGACCTCCAGGACAAAATGAAACAGGGCGCGGCCTTGGCCTTCGCCCACGGCCTCAACATCCACTTCAACCTGATCGAGCCGCGCCCCGACCTCGACGTCATCATGATCGCGCCCAAGGGCCCCGGCCACACCGTGCGCTCCGAGTACAAGCGCGGCGGCGGCGTGCCCTGCCTCATCGCCATCGCGCAGGACGCCTCGGGCAACGCCCACGACCTCGCGCTGTCGTATGCGTCCGCCATTGGAGGCGGGCGCGCGGGCATCATCGAGACGAGCTTCAAGGAGGAGTGCGAGACCGACCTCTTCGGCGAGCAGGCGGTGCTCTGCGGCGGCCTCGTCGAGATGATCCGCGCCGGCTTCGAGGTGCTGGTCGAGGCCGGCTACGCGCCGGAGATGGCCTATTTCGAGTGCCTGCACGAGGTGAAGCTCATCGTCGACCTCATCTACGAGGGCGGCATCGCCAACATGAACTACTCGATCTCCAACACCGCCGAATATGGCGAATACGTCACCGGGCCGCGTATCATCACCGCCGAGACCAAGGCCGAGATGAAGCGCGTGCTTCAGGACATCCAGAGCGGCAAGTTCACCCGCGACTGGATGCTCGAGAACAAGGTCAACCAGACCTCGTTCAAGGCCACCCGCGCCAAAGCCGCCGCCCATCCTATCGAGGAGATCGGCGCCAAGCTGCGCGGCATGATGCCGTGGATCGGCGCCAACAAGCTGGTCGACAAGGAGAAGAACTGAGGCGCATCAGGCGAAATGCAAGATCGGATAATCGCTCTGCCGCGCCGCATATTCGAGCGCCGCGGTGATGTCACCCGCCTCCAGCAGCGGGTAATCGGCCAGGATCTCCTCCCTCGATGCGTCGGCGGCGAGCAGGTCGAGCACGTCCTTGACGCGGATCCTGAGCCCGCGCAGGCACGGATGGCCTCCGCAATGATCCGGGTCCGACGTGATGGGTCCAATCTCGCTCATGATGCGCTCCGAGCCGTGCGGCTGTTGCGGTCAACATGACCCGGGCCGGGCCGCGATGCCCAGCCTCACCCGGTCCCGCTCAGGTCGCGGGGTCGAACGCCGTCGGGAACAGCGCTGCAAGATCGAGGTCGATCCCCGGCGGATCGAGGCGCAAGACGCCCGCCGCGTGGATCGTGGTCTCGATCCCGTCGCCCGTGCCACGTCGGTGATGGAGCACGATCCGCTCGCTCGGCAAGACGATGAGGTAGTGCACGATCGATACGTTGCGGAAGTAGCGCGTCAGCTTCAGCAGGGCATCCACGCGCTGGGTCGAGGGTGAGGCGACTTCGACGACGATGATCGGGTCGACGACGACGACAGCGTCGTCCGGCAGCGGCGCGCCGCATCGCACGAAGGCGTCGGGCTCGAAGACGGTGGCGTCGTCGACCCGGACCGCCATGCCGTCGACGAACGTCTCGCAGGCGAGGCCGGCGCGCGAGATCCCGGATTGCAGCAGGCCCGTTACGGCGAGTTTTGTGCGGGCGTGGACGGCACGCTCGGCGGCCATGACGTGGACGTGCCCGTCGAGAAGCTCGTGACGCGCGTCGTCGGCCTGCCGCGCGCTCCAGGCGAGGAAGGCGTCGGCCGTCATGGTGGCGTCGCCCGGGTGCACCAGGCTCATGATCGAGGATCTCTCAAGCGCGACCGACGGCTTACACGAGCCGCGCCCGGGATCGAAGCGGATATGGCGCGATGGTGCCGCCCGCCGACCGACAGGCCGCGGCGATCCATCCCCGGCTTTCACTGAAACCACCCGCCGCCCGGCGAGATTGAAGCGCTCGGGCGAGTGAGGGTTGTCATGCGTGGATCGGTGAAGACGGCACTGCAGGAGCGCGAGCTCGTTCCAGGCGGTGCTCCGAGGCCGGAACAGGGCGTGACCGCCGTCCGCCCGCTGGCGGTCGCGCTGCGACTCGCACGGGCGTTGGCCGGGCAGACCGGCGACGCGCTGTTCCTGGCGGTCGACGAGCGGCGCGCGGAGGAGATCGCCCGGGCCCTGCGCCCGCTGCTTCGCTCGCACGCGATCATGCTGTTCCAGCCCTGGGACTGCCTTCCCTACGATCGCGTGTCGCCCTCGCGCGAGGTGATGGGCGGGCGACTCGCCGTGCTGCAGGCGCTCGCCACCACGGGTGAAAGCCCGCGGCTCGTGGTGACAAGCCCCGAAGCGATCCTGCAGAAGGTGGCGCCGCCGCAGGAGAGCTTCGCGATCGCGAAAAACACGATGCTGGACCGCACCGCGCTGAAAGCCTTCGCCATGCGCACCGGCTATCTCGTCGAGCACCGGGTCGACGATCCCGGCGAGATTGCACTTCAGGGCCAAACCGTGGACGTGTTTCCTGCCGGCGCCGATCGCCCGGTGCGATTGATGCTGGGCGACGACGATCGCGTGGAACACGTCAGGGTCTACGATCCGTCGAGCCAGCGCACCGAGGCCGAGATCGAGGCCTTGACGCTGGATCCCGCGTCGGAAGTGACGCTGCCGGAGGACGCCCCGCGAGAGCCGGGCATCGAGCATCGGCTTCCAGAGTTCCGGCACGACCTCGTCTCCCTGCTCGAACTCCTGCCCGACGCGCTGTTGGCCTCGGAGGAAGACGCTCTCGCAGGCTGCCGACGGTTTCGGACCAGGGTCGAGGAGGCTCACGCGGCGCGACGACTCCTGGCCGCGAGAGGCGAGCCTGCTCCGACCGTGCCGGCTCACCTCTACGGCGCGACGAAGGAGCTCGAGGCGGCCTTCTCCAGGCGCCATCTTTCCTGCTCCATGTCCGGCTGCGAGCCGGTGCCGAACTTCGCCGTCGCAGCCGATTCCTCGCGAGCGCTCGTCGCCTTCCTGAGCGACCAGGCCGCGAGCGGCCACAGCGTCGTTCTCGTCGGCTTGCCGCACGAGCAGGAGCGCTTCCGACGCATGCTGAAGAAGCTCAAAAGTCCGCTTCGCGAGATCGGCGACCTTGCCGATGTCGAAGCGACGCGCGGAGACGTCTGGCTGCTTTCGGGCGATTTCGACGGCGGCGTGATCGACCACGAGGCCGGGCTCGCCGTCGTCACCGTGACCGACGTGTTCGGCGCGCGCCTCGCCGACAACAATTGCGCCCGCGCGCTTCCGGGCCTGCGCCAGGTGCCACAGCCCGGCGATATCGTCGTCCACGAGGACCATGGCGTCGCGATCCTTCGTGGGCTTCAGACGGTGGCGGTCGAAGGTGGCGAAGGCGACATGCTGGCTTTGGAGTATCACGGCGGCGACGTGCTGCTCGCCCCCGTCGAGGAGTTCGACAGGCTCTGGCGCTACAGTTCGGAGGCCGACAGCGTCTCGCTCGATCGTCTGCACACCGACGGGTGGAACAAGCGCCGCGTCAAGGTGAGCGGTTACGTCGAGGACGCAGCCGCTCGACTGATTGCGATGGCGCGCGAGCGTGCGGAGGCGAGGACGCCGCCCGTCGTGCCGCCGAAGGGCGAGATGGCGAAGTTCGTCGCCGGGTTCGTCTATCCCGAGACGGTCGACCAGCGCGCCGCCATCGCCGATGTTCTGGCCGATCTCGCCTCCGGCACGCCGATGAACCGGCTGATCTGCGGCGATGTCGGCTTCGGCAAGACGGAGGTCGCCCTTCGCGCCGCCGCGGCGGTGGCGCTGAGCGGCCGTCAGGTCGCGCTCGTGGCGCCGACCACCGTGCTCGCGCGCCAGCATGCCGAGACGTTCCGCAAGCGCTTCGCCGGCAGCGGCGTCGGGGTCGAGCATCTCTCCCGGTTCGCCTCGGCCGACGAGGTCAAAGACGCCAAGCGCAGGCTTGCCGGCGGCGAAGCCGGCATCGTGGTGGGGACACAGGCCGCGGTCTCCGAAGGCGTCGTCTTCACCGATCTCGCTCTCGTCATCGTCGACGAGGAGCATCGGCTCGGCGCCAAGTTGAAAGAGGCCATCCGCGCGATGGCGCCGCACCATCTGGCGCTCTCCGCCACGCCGATCCCGCGTACCCTGCAAGGCGCGCTCGTCGGCGTACAGGACGTCAGCCTTCTGGCGGCGCCGCCCGCTCGCCGGCGGGCGGTGCGCACCGCCCTTTCGCCGTTCGATCCCGCCGTGGTGCAAAGTGCACTGATCAAGGAAAAGCGCCGCGGCGGCCAGAGCTTCGTCGTGGTGCCGCGCATCGAGGACGTCGCCGAAGTGCGGGACCTGCTTGCCAGGCAGGTTCCGGACCTGACGGTCGCCGTGGCGCATGGCGACCTGCCGGCCAATGAAATCGACGAGGCGATGGTCCGCTTCGCCGGCGGTGACGTCGACGTCCTTCTGGCGACGACCCTGATCGAGAGCGGGCTCGACGTTCCGCGCGCCAACACCATGCTGGTGTGGAACGCCGAATTGTTCGGCCTCGCGCAGCTGCATCAGCTGCGCGGCAGGGTCGGGCGGGGCCGCGCGCAGGGCATCGTGACGCTCTTCGCCCCGGCCGACGAGGACCTTGCGAGGACCACGGCGGAGCGCCTGGCCGCGCTACTCGCCGCCGACCGGCTCGGGGCGGGCTTCACGCTCAGCGCGCGCGACCTGGACTTGCGCGGCGGCGGCGATCTCGTCGGCGACGAGCAGGCCGGGCACATGCGTCTCATCGGCGCTTCGCTCTACCAGCACCTGCTGCAGGACGCGGTACGCGCCGCCAAGGGCGAGCGCGTCGAGGATCGGCGCCCGCCGGAGATGAAGCTCACCGGATCCGCCTCCATCCCGGTCGCCTACGTCCCCGACGAGGTGATCCGCCTCGAGCTCTACGCGCGTTTCGCCGCCGCGGCGGACGAGGAGGCGATCGACGACCTGCGCGACGAGCTGCAGGATCGCTTCGGCGACTTGCCGGCGGAGACGGTCCGCCTCCTCTCCGCGCGGCACCTCGCTCTCCTGGCGGAGCGTGCCGGCGTCACCGCGGTAGCCGTCGGGCCGAAGGCGACGGCGCTCAGCTTCGCGCCGAAACACGCGGAGCGGGCGAAAGGCCTGCCCGAAGCGACGGCCGGGCGCTGGAAGAACGGCCGGCTGATCATTGACGAAGGCGGCCATGTTGCGTCGGAAACTCTTGCGAGGGTTCTCGTGGATCTGGCAGGCCCTGAGCCCGACTGACCCCGTGCTGCATCTCCTCACCGGCCGCGGATCCCCCGAGGGTGATGCCTCGGATCGGCCATGCGTATGATCGAACGACGCTGCCGCATCCGGATGCGGGGCCGCTGCAAGTCTTCGTGCAGAAGGTGCCGTGCGGGGCGGCCAAGCGTCGAGCTCGATCTCGCTGGCGAGCCGCGTCTTGATGAAGGTGCCAGCGGACCACCGTCCGACCCATCAGCGTCGCGCGTCGCCTATCGCCAGCCGGCGGAAACTCCAGCGGATCTCGGGCCGCGCTCCGGCTTCGGCGGGCACCTTGATCTGCAGCGTCGGGCGCGGGCCTCCCGGCGCGGCGAACAGGATCGAGGGCTCGACGAAGGCCTCGGCATCGCTCTCGAAGAGCCAGCTCTCGCCGTCGGGCGCATCGATCCGCACCGCGGCGCCGTCGGGCGTCGCCCGCGCCTTGAAGCTCGGGTGCAGGTGGAAGCGCAGCGCGTAGGGCATCGCGCCCGACGGCCTCCGCGACGTCTCGACAAGGCGATCGTGTCCGTCGAGCCGGTCGCCGACGGCGGCGAGCGTCAGCACGCGGTGATGGACGGTGCCGAAGCGTGGGATGTAGCCGTCGTGAGACAAGGCGAGCGTGGCGGTCCCGTCGCCTTCGTCGCGCCCGGCGACAACGTGGGACGGACCGGCGAGGATCTGATCGCCGAGCCAACGACCGAGCACGCCGCCCGACGCGAAGCGGCAGGAGGAGGTGTCGTCGATCACGAGGGTCGAATGCGCGGCGGTGGAACGCGCCGCTTCGCGGGCGCTGGCACGCCCGCCCTCTGGCGCGCCGCAATTGATGACGACCTTGCGCGCGCCCGAGGACAACTCGAACGAAAGGCAACCGGCGTGGGCCGCGCTGGAGAAGGCGCGCGGCGGCGATGCGCCGGCATCGACGACAAGAATTGTGGCTCCAGCCTCCAGGCGCTGGTAGCCGGCATAGGGCGCGTTGCCGAGCGGCCGGGCGCGGGCGTCGTCATAGGCGAGGATGGTGGCGAGGAGCTCGGGCGCGGTCTGGCCCATGCCGTTGAAGAGCGCCAGCGAGCCGTCGCCGTGGCGGAACAGCCGCAGCATCGGCATCATGCGGTCGATGGCGTTGAGGAGCGGCTGTGGCGCCGGCACGCTGCGCGCGGCATAGGCTTGGCGCAGCGGCAGCAGGTCGAGCAACACGTCGACCAGCACCTGAGGGTTGCGGCTGGCCGGGGCACCGTCGAGGGTGACCTGCGTCGCGATCTCGACGGCGAGCGCATCGGTGCCGCGCCGCTGCAAGGTGGCGGCGCCGTCGACGCACAGCCCGTACTCGGCCAGCGTCAGCGCGACGAGCAGCCGGTCGTCACCCGCAAGGGCGCCGCCGAGCTGGCGCTCGAGGAAGGCGCGATGCGTCTCCAGGGCCGCCGTGAAGCGGCTGTAGAAGGTGCGGTCGGCACCGGCGAGGATCACCGGCGATTGCGACAGCCAGGCCAGCGTGCGGCGGGCGGCCACCCTCGGCTCCCAGGCCAGCGCGGGCCCGGGCTTCGCGTGGACGTCGAGGAAGTCGCCCACGAGCCCCCTGGCTCGCGCGCGGATCGCGACATTGTCGGTGGCACGCAGGTGACGAAGCCAGCCGAAGCCGGCGAGCTGGCGCGCCCAGGCGTCCGAGCCCGGCTCGAGTGCGAAGGGCGAGCGTCCCATGGCGTTGACGATCTTGCCACCGAACGCGAAGTAGCCGGCCCCGATGTCGGCGGCGACTGTCGGGTCTGCGGTGCGGATGTCCTGCGGCGCGATGAGAAGCCGTTCAGGCGCGCGCGAACCCACGCGGCGCAGCGCGCGCACCGGCGTGACGGCGAGGCCACGCGCCGCCCGACGCCCCCGTTGCATGAGGAGCGCTACGACGTGCAACCGATCTCTGATCGTGGCGTCGGTCACGGCGATGAACTCCGGGCCCGCACCGGCGGATTTGACTAAATATGACGGGAAGATCGTAAGCGAGGGTTAACCTCGTCCGCCGACGGAGACTTGCCGCAGAAGCGTCGCCGCGAAGGCGTCGTAATCGCCGGTGACGTCGTCGAGCCGCTCGAACTGCGGGAAGGCGCCGATGTCGTCGGACGCGAAATGCCAGTTCACGCGGTCGGCGATCTCCGCCTCGCGGCGGGCTCGGTGAAGACGCCGCGGGTGCGATGACAGGTCCAGATCGGCAGTTCCAGCAGCTTGTAGACGCGCGTGGCGTCGTCCGGGAACAGCGAAGATAGTAGCATCTGTAAGGCCTTTTGCTCATCATATGAGGCAGATGTGCAGAGCTGCCAAACGATCTTCTTCTAGTCGCCTCAGGTGACTTCATAAAGGAGTTCCCGAGCAAGAAACCCGTGATGACGCTGTTGTCTTCGCTAGCGCCGATGTGTCCATGCGAATCCACGATTTTGTGCCGCTTTGTCAAGATTATAGTTACCCTTCATTGGCTTCGGTATGTACCGATTGGCGTCCGAGACGATATCGATGGTACGCTCGAGAGCCATCATCTCTGCGACGCTTAAAGACCGCCCGCTCCAATTTGCTCTACGACGTCGGGTTATTCATCAGGCTCATGAATTGGGAGCGCGGAATGCGCGCCGAACGAACCAAACTGAAGGCTGCAAAGTGGAAACCGCAGAATGGCGTCTGCGCCCTCTGCGGTGACGCTGTCGAGCAAAAAGGATCGGAGCTTGACCCCGCCGATCCAATTCTTGGCTACACCACCGAAAACTTCAGCCTTGCCACCCCGCTTGTCATCGCACCGATAAGAAGCAAAACGCTTCGTCCAGGCCGGTCACGCTTCCTTAGTAGGTTTCGCTGCCCCATGCCGGCGGGACGCCTTGATCTCGAGCAGCACGGTCCTGAGCGACGGAAGTTCGTCGTTCGCTGCTCCAACACGCCGTCACGCCTACGTCCCGAGCAGCGGGCTCCACGCGGGATCGCTGGCGTAGGCCGGAGTGGGCACGCCGAACTCCTGGCGGCCGAACACGTCGGTCATGAAGATCTTGGAGCCGCCGCCGCCGCCGGGGTCGCGGAAGAACATGAGGAAGAGGCCGTTGGGAGCCCAGGTCGGGCCCTCGTTGTGGAAGCCCTCGGTCAGCAGGCGCTCGCCCGAGCCGTCGGGCTTCATCACGCCGATGGCGAAGCCGCCCTTGGTCTGCTTGGTGAAGGCGATGAAGTCGCCCTTGGGGCTCCACACCGGCGTCGAGTAGCGCCCCTCGCCGAACGAGATGCGGTGGGCGGAGCCGCCGCTCGCTCCCATCACGTAGACCTGCTGGGTGCCGCCGCGGTCCGACTCGAAGCAGATCTGCGCGCCGTCGGGCGAATAGGACGGCGAGGTATCGATGGCCTGGTCGTCGGTGAGCCGCGTCGTCTCCTTCGAGCCGATGTTCATGGCGTAGAGGTTGGAGGCGCCGTTCTCCGACATCGACATCACGATCTTGCGGCCCTGCGGCCCGAAGCGCGGGGCGAAGGTCATGCCGGGAAAGCTGCCGACCGCCTCGCGCTGCCCGGTCTCGATGTTCATCAGCATGACCTTCGGCTCCTCGCCGCCGAAGGCCATGTAGGTGATCTCCTGTTCGCTGGGTGAGAAGCGGGGCGTCACCACGAGGTCGCCGCCGCTGGTGAGGTAGCGCACGCCGGCGCCGTCCTGGTCCATGATGGCGAGGCGCTTGCGCCGCCGCGTCGCCGGCCCGCTCTCGTCGATGAAGACGATGCGTGTGTCGAAGAAGCCCTTCTCGCCGGTGGCCTGCGTGAACACCGCGTCGGCGACGAGGTGGGCGACGCGGCGCAGGTTGCCGCCGTCGGTCGAGTACTGCTCGCCGGCGACCTGCCGTCCGCTGTCGATGTCCCACATCCGGAACTGCGTCTGCAGCCCGTCGCCGCCGCGCTCGACGCGACCGGTCACGACGAACTGCGCGCCGAGGTTCTTGAACTGGTCCATCGCCGGCGCGACGTCGGGGTTGCCGATGTCGGGCGTGCCGCCGACGGGCGTGAGGAAGACGGCGTGCTTGAAATCGTTGCCCAGCACGCTCGAGACCTTGTCGCCGCCCTCGCCGACGAAGCGGGTGACCGCCACCGGGATCGGCCGGAACGAGCCGCCGCCGCGCACGTCGAGCGCCCGGTCCTGCGCGAAGGTACGCCCGAGCGGCGTCGCCAGCACCGGCGCCGCGGCGAGACCGGCGAGGAGCATGCGTCGGTCGAAGCGTGGGGGCATGGAGTCTGATCCTGATGGTTGGCATATCCTCGTCCGCTTCGCGGAGGAGGATGGTCCAGCCATCACGACATCTCCTTGGGATCGAAGCGCACGACGCGCTGGCGATAGCCCTGGTCGTAGTACGGCCGGAAGCGTTCGGGGATCGGCAGCGGGTTGCACTTGTTCACGGCACGCAGCGCGCTGTCGGCGAGGCTCTTCAGGTTGGGGTCATGCGGCGGGTTGATGATCGAGGGTTCACCGATCAGCGAACCGTCCTGCGCCATGTGAATGCGCACGGTCGGCACGTAGTCCTGCGTGCCGCCGAGACCGAAGTAGCTCCAGCAGCCGCGGTAATGATCGATCAGCCAGCCGTCGAGCTGCGCGGCCACGGACGGCGACATGTGCTCGGCATGCGCCGTCGGCGAGCCCAGCGAGGCGACCTGCGCCAGCGAGCGGCCGGTTGAGGCCTTTCGCTGCGGCGCCTCGTGGCTCAGCATCGCGGCGATCTTGTCCGGGCTGAAATCGTCGCGCGGCTTGGCCTCCTTGACCTCGTTGCCGGAGCGCGGGCGTTCCACCGGCACCGCTTTCGGCGGCTCGGGCTTCGGCGGCTCGATGCGGGCGACCGGACGCGGCTCCGGCTTGGGCGGGTCGGGCCGGAGATGATCGAGCAGAGAGGCGACCTTGTCGAGCGGCTTGTCCGGCTTCATCCGGTCCAGCAGGCTTGAGACGCGATCGAGCAGCTTGGGCTCGGGCTTGGGCTGCGGCAGCGGCGCCGGTGGCGGGGTCAGCTCCAGCTTGGCGAGCTTGACCGGCCGCGACGGCGGCTTGGGCACCGGCCTCTTGGCTTCCTTCTTCGGCTTCACCTCGGCGTGCTTGACCGGCTCCTTCGGCGGCTCGACTTTCGGACGAGGCGGCGGCATCACCGGCTCGGCGTCGAGCGGCGGCGGCTTGTCCTCGGGCGGCGGCGCCTCGGCCTTCTCCAGCGGACGCTCCGGGGGAACAGGCGGCGTCGGCGGTGGGGTCTCGACCTTCTCGACGGGACGCTCGGGCGGCACCGGGGCCGGCGGTGGCGGCGGGGCCGATGCGGCGGGCGGCGGCGGCACGGCGGCGACAGGTGCCGGCGGGGGCGGCTCGAGCGGCTTGGGCTCGGCCTGGCCGGGATCGACGACGAGCTTGTCGGGCGTCGGCTCGGGCGGCGTGTCCTTGGCGGCGTTCGGAGTCGGCGGCGCGTCCTTGTGGTCCTCGAGCTCGGCCACCTTGTCAACGCGGCGCTGCGACACCGGCATCTGCTTGGCGTTCTTCTCGCCGTTCATGATCTCGTTGAGGTCGCTCGTCGTGATCATCTCGACAGGCACGGTCTCGATCGGCGGCTCGAGCTTCGGCGGCGACCAGAACCCCCAGACGAGACCCGCGAAGACGAGCGCGTGGGCGCCGCCCGAGACGTAGAAGCCCGCCGTCGGAGGCTCGCGCCGATCCATTGCCCCTCCGCTCACGAGCCTCAGGTCCTCACGTGATCACGACTTCGACGGATCGGTGACGAGCGCGACGCGCTTGAAGCCCGACGACGTGATGATCGCCATCACCTCGGCGATGCGGCCGTACTGCACGTCGTGCGAGCCGCGCACGTAGACGCGGTCGTCGGCGCCCTTGGCGAGCTCCTTGAGCTTGGCACCGAGCTGGTCCTCGGGGACCGGCTGGTCGTTGATCGTGATCTCGCCCTTGGTGTCGATCGAAACCGAAAGCGGCTTCTGGTCGATATTGAGCGCCGCCGCCTTGGTCTGCGGCAGGTCGATCGGCACGCCGGTGGCGAGCAGCGGCGCCGCCACCATGAAGATGATGAGCAGCACCAGCATGACGTCGATGAACGGCGTCATGTTGATGTCGGCCATCGCGCGGTAGCGCGGCTGCCCGCGGCCCCTGCGCCGACCTCCTCCGCCTCCTGCCGCGAGTCCGCCTGCCATGATCGTGTTCCCTCAGGCCGCGGCGCGGTCGCGCTGGGTGGACGAATGCTGGTCGATCTGGCGCGACAGGATCGACGAGAACTCGTCGGCGAAGCCTTCCATGCGCGCCTGCTTCTTGGCCACTTCGCCCTGAAGCTTGTTGTAGGCGACGAGCGCGGGTATGGCGGCGAAGAGGCCGAGCGCGGTGGCGAGCAGCGCCTCGGCGATGCCGGGCGCCACGACCGCGAGCGAGGTGTTCTTGCTGGCCGCGATCCCACGAAAGGCGGTCATGATGCCCCACACCGTGCCGAACAGGCCGACGAACGGCCCGGCGGAGGCCACGGTGGCGAGGAACAGGAGGTTGGCCTCGAGCCGCTCGACCTCGCGGGCGATGGACACGTCGAGCACCTTGTCGATGCGCGCCTGCAGGCCCATGAACGAGGAGCCGACGTTCTGCACCGAGCGCTTCCACTCGCGCATGGCGGCGACGAACAGGCTGGCCATGCCCTGTGCCGGCCGCGCCGACAGCGTCGAATAGAGCTCCTCCAGCGACGTGCCCGACCAGAACACGGTCTCGAACTTGTCCATGGCACGCTGGAAGCGGGCGTACATGATCGACTTGTTGACGATGATCGCCCACGACCAGATGGAAGCACCGAGCAACGCCAGCATCACGATCTTCACGAGCAGCGAGGCCTGCAGGAACATGCCGAGCACCGTGACTTCGGCCACCGGTTGTGCGGCGGCAGCGGCGTTGACTACTTGGGAGGGATCCATCGCACTCGTCCTTCGGTTGAGGCCAGGCTTGGCACAGGCCAGCCAAGCCTCGCGTCGCCGCTTCGTCCTTGCTGGCGAATCCGCCGTTTTGTAGGCTTTCGCCGGGCGGCGGCGAGACCTGCGCGACCCGTGGCTTTCGCGTCGGGGAGTTAAGCGCCGATCAGGGTTAAGGAGCGGTTACGGCCAAGGCGGCCTCGCCGCAGACCGCGAGCGCACGTGCCGCTCGTTTTCGCCACACGACTTCGCTAGTAACGGAGGTCACCGGCAAACGGCGGCTCCGTCGTTCGGGGCACACGAGGCATCATGTCCGACTTCTCGCTCCCGAGACCCAGGAACAACGGTCCGCGCACCGCTTTGGGAAAAAGCCTCGCCACGCAGAGAGATGTCCTCTGGGCCTTGATGCTTCATGACATCAAGAGCCGATATTTCGGGAACGGTCTCGGCTATGTCCTGACGATTCTCTGGCCTGCAGCGCACATCGCCATCGTCATCACTGCGTTTCTCATCGGCAAGCGCCCGATCCCCTACGGCAGCAGCGCCCTGCTCTATGCCTCGACCTGCGTCCTGCCATTCATCGCCTGGAACTACATGTCGCGCTTCACCATGATGGGGATGACGCAGAACCGCAGCTTCATGGCCTACCCCGTGATCAAGCCGCTCGACATGATGATGGCGCGCCTCGCGCTCGAGCACGTCAGCATCTTCATCATCACAGTCGGTCTCGTCGCCACCAACGTCCTGTTCCAGGTCGACGTGACTCCCATCAATCTGACCGACGTCATCTGCGGTCTGTTGTCGGCCGTCCTGCTCGGGATCGGCTTCGGTGTGCTGAATTCCGTCATCGCGATGATCTTCCCCTTGTGGGTCATCGGCTATGTCGGGATCATCATCGTCTTCTGGTTCACCTCGGGCATGGTCATCAATCCCGAAGCCATGCCGGCCGAACTCGGCTACCTGATATCATGGAACCCCCTGATGCACTGCGTGGAGTGGATCAGGAAAGGCTACTACGCCGACTTCCCGGCGCATCTCCTGAGCAAGACATACGTCCTGTCGTGCGGCGCCGGGGCGCTTGCCTTGGGCTTGATCCTGGAAAGACTCCTGAAGCGCTACTTCAAGATCTAGCGGCGAGCATCGGTCGCGAAACCTTATCGCGAGCGCCGGTCAGAGTGTTGGCGCCACCCGGACCTCGACGTCCTCTGCGATGGTTCATGCATCGGCTGCGTCAGCCTGCGTCAGGCGTCATGCCAGTCCCTCGTCCGCCTTGAGCGCCAGGCCGCGGTAGAAGCGCACACCCTCGCTGCGGTCGCGCGGGTAGCCGCGGGCAGCGAGCGCCTCGGCGAAGGCGCGCTGCGTGCCGCGCTCCTCGCCGGTCTCGTCGGCCCAGGCGGTCCAGGCCGCGAAGAGCGCGCCGGACGCGGCGCTCTTGGTCCAGTCGTCGGGCGAGCCGTCGCAGCATTCGGCGAGGAAACGCCCGAGCGGGTCCTGCGCGGCGAAGCAGGCCGTCGTCGCCGCCTCCACCGCCGGGCAGCCACCGAGGCCGAGGTCGCATCGGGTCCAGTCGCGTGCGGCTTCGATCAACCAGCGCAGGATCGCCGGCGCCTCCTCCCGCAGCCTCGTCTCGAGATCGCGATCGGGCTGTAGCGGCAGGTGGCGGAACGGCACGATGCAGAAGCGCCGCCGCACCGCCGGGTCGACGATGGCGAGGCGCGGCGGCCGGCGGCCCGTCACGATCAGCTTGACGCTGGGACGGAAGCTGCCGCCGCTGCCGGTGGCGACGGGATCGCCACCGGTCAGCAGCCGGAGGCGACGCTCGTCCCAGCGCCGGCCGTCGTCGCCCTCGGCGACCACGAGCAGCCTGTCGCCGCGAAAGGCGGCGAGGTCGGCGCCGCATCCGCGGGCGCCGACGGCGAGAAGGTCGACCGGCGCGGCGCGGGCGTAATCGCCCATGACGTGGAGCAGCGTGTTGACGAGCACCGACTTGCCGGTGCCGCCCGGCCCGCAGAGGAACAGCATGGCCTGCTCGGCGACCGAGCCGGTCAGCGCGTAGCCGAGGAAGCCGCGCAGGAACGCGGCGGTGACGCCGTCCCGGCCGCAGACCTCGTCGAGGAAGCGTCGCCAGGTCGGGCATTCGGGGTGGCGGGAGGGCGAGACCGCCGTGCTCCGGCGCAGGCCCTGGATCGGGTCGGCCTCGATCCTGGCGCCGCTCCTGAGGTCGACCGGTCCCTCCGGCGTGCCGAGGCGGAACGGGTCGTCCGGCCAGGCCTCGGCGCCGACCGCGAGGTCGGGATCGCTGCGGGCGAGGGTCTCGACGTCGGCGACGAAGCCTTTCTGTCCCGCCGCCCGGAAGACCTCGCCGGCGGGATTGGTGGACATCTCGCGGGCGACCTCGCGCACGCGCTGCAGCACGAGGTCGGTGCGATCGCGCCGCCAGACCGTGCCCTCCCACGCGAACCAGGCCCCGGCCTCGTGGCAGTAGCGCAGCTTGCCCGCCTGCTCCTGGGCGAAGCGCCGGGCCACGCCGTCCGGCGTCGGCCTGCGCGGCGCCGTCAGGGCCAGCACGTCGGGATGCAGGCAGGCCGGCATCATCATCCCGTCGGGCGCTCTCCAGTTTCCGTCGCTCATCGTCATGTTCCGGTTGAGATACCGAACTTAGGAGAAAGCGATCGGATAAGGCAAGAGTACCGGAAAGCGGTGATCGTACAGGTTTTTCCTCGCACGGAGTGCCCATCGCCTTCGACATGCGCCGATTGCCGTGGTCCCGACGGGCGTCGGGCCGCGCGTTCCGTCATCGCGAACGGAGCGAAACGACCCGTGTCGTCTCGCTCGTCGGCCCTGGGTTGCTGGCCTTCGGTTCGCAACGACGGAAACGCAGGCGCTCGACTGTGGCGCGCTTCAACGCGGGATCAGAACCAGCCGCGCTCGCAGGTCCTCATCGTAGAGGATCTCACCGTCCCAGTAGGCGAGCAGGACGGCCAGGTTGGCGTCGACCCAGAGGCGAAGCCGGTCCTCCTGGTGCTTCGAGAGCCAGGGCTCGCCGGCGACGAGGCCGAACGGCGAGAGGGTGTAGACGGCCTCCGGCTTCGATCCCCACGGCGGCAGCGTGACCTTGATGCGCGCGGCGTGGGACGCCACCTGCGGCGAGACGAAGACGGCGAAATCCAAGCCTGTCTCGCGCGGCGACAGGCTGGACATCTCGAACGTGATCTCGCCCGGCGGAAATTCGGTTTGCGCGTCAGCCAGCTGCATACCGGCAGGCTAGCACGGCCGCCTTTCGGCGTCCTCCCGCTCGCACCCACCCTCTTATGGTGAGGATCACCGCAGGCGCGTCTCGAACCAAGAGGGCTTCGGTAGGCGACATCGCGGTGGCCGCCTCGTGGTTCGAGACGACCTTTCTGGTTTCTTAGTAGGTACCAGGAGCTCCCAGGCTGGTGTACTTCTCAAGCACCTTGCCACCAAATACAGCTAATACATAGCTCATTTCGAAGTCAGGATTCGATCCAGGCTTCGGACTAAAAAGTAGCATCTCCGTCAATCGCGCATCTCGGGCCCTGATATCTATTTGATAGTAGCCTGGAGACAGTTTGAGCGACGTATCCTTAAGTCCAGCAGAATATTGCCTAATTCAACATGTTCTGGGTGCATGATATATTTTATAGCTTCGGCACGTTGAGCCTCGGTAATCATAGAAGCGTCGACATGACTTCTTACAACCACCTAGGCCTTTAAGCAGATCATGCTGCTACCTTGAAGCTCGATAATCTGTCGATTGAGAGCGCCTTGCCGCTGGGCTGACCAGAAAGTACCACCAGCTACGAGGCACGCGCCGACTAAAACCAAAAGAGAAGGAGAAATCCACGAAGGCTACTGTGACAATCCATGAACCGAGCATTTTAAGCTAGAATTGCTAAGATCAGAGTGTAAATAAATCGTGAGCGGACGTTGCCGCCCACGATTTACTGACGGCTACGCCTACTCCGCCGCCGCCGTCTCTTCCTTGCCTTCGAGGTCGGCCCCCGTCTCCTGGTCCACCACCCGCATGGACAACCTCACCTTGCCACGGTCGTCGAAGCCCATCAGCTTGACCTTCACCTTCTGGCCTTCCTTGACGACGTCGGAGGGCTTGTTCACGCGGCCCTTGGCGAGCTGGGAGACGTGGACCAAGCCGTCCTTGCTGCCGTAGAAGTTCACAAAGGCGCCGAAGTCGACGACCTTGACGACCGTGCCCTCATAGATCTGGCCGACCTCGGGGTCGGTGGCGATCGACTTGATCCAGGCGATGGCCGCCTTGATCGCGTTGCCGTCGGAAGAGGCGACCTTCACGGTGCCGTCGTCCTCGATGTTGACCTTGGCGCCGGTCTTCTCGACGATCTCGCGGATGACCTTGCCGCCGGTGCCGATCACCTCGCGGATCTTGTCGGTGGGGATCTTCAGCGTCTCGATGCGCGGGGCGAACTCGCCCAGCTCGGCGCGGGCGCCGGTGAGCGCCTTGGCCATCTCGCCGAGGATGTGGATGCGCCCGTCCTTGGCCTGGGCCAGGGCCACGCGCATGATCTCCTCGGTGATGCCGGCGATCTTGATGTCCATCTGGAGCGAGGTGATGCCCTCCTCCGTGCCGGCCACCTTGAAGTCCATGTCGCCGAGATGGTCCTCGTCGCCCAGGATGTCGGAGAGCACGGCGAAGCGCTCGCCTTCCAGGATGAGGCCCATGGCGATGCCGGCGGTGGGCCGCTTCAGCGGCACGCCGGCGTCCATCAGCGCGAGCGAGGCGCCGCACACCGTGGCCATGGAGGAGGAGCCGTTCGACTCGGTGATCTCCGACACGACGCGGATCGTGTAGGGGAACTCGGCGGGAGTCGGCAGCATCGGGCGGATGGCGCGCCAGGCGAGCTTGCCGTGACCGATCTCGCGGCGGCCGGGCGAACCCATCCGGCCGGTCTCGCCGACGCTGTAGGGAGGAAAGTTGTAGTGCAGCAGGAAGCGCTCCTTGTAGGTGCCTTCCAGGCTGTCGATGAACTGCTCGTCCTCGCCGGTGCCCAAGGTCGCGACGACCATGGCCTGCGTTTCGCCGCGGGTGAACAGGGCCGAGCCGTGGGCGCGGGGCAGGAAGCCGGCCTCGCTGACGATCGGGCGCACCGTCTTGACGTCGCGGCCGTCGATGCGGACGCCTTCGTCGAGGATGGTGTTGCGCACCACCTTGGCCTGCAGGTCGTGGAAGGCGCCGCCGATCTGCTCCTTGGTGAACTTCGGCTCGTAGCCCTCGGCGTGGAGCGCGGTGTTGACCTTGGTCTTCACGACGTCGACGGCCTTGTAGCGCTCGGCCTTGGCGGTGATCTTGTAGGCGTCGCGCAGGTCGTGCTCGGCGACCTCGGCGACGGCCTTCTCGACGGCGTCATTGTCGGCCGGCTCGAAATCGCGCGGCTCCTTGGCGGCCTTCTCGGCGAGGCGGATGATGGCCTCGATCACCGGCTGGAAGCCGGCGTGGCCCATCATGACGGCCTTGAGCATGACGTCTTCCGACAGCTCCTTCGCCTCGGACTCGACCATCAGCACGGCGTCGCCGGTGCCGGCGACGACGAGGTCGAGCGCGCTTTCCTTGATCTCGTCGATGTTGGGGTTGAGTTTCAGCTCGCCGCCGACCATGCCGACGCGGGCGGCGCCGATCGGGCCCATGAAGGGGATGCCCGAGAGCGTGAGCGCCGCCGACGTGGCGACCATGGCGAGGATGTCGGGATCGTTCTCGAGGTCATGCGCCAGCACGGTGACCACGACCTGAGTGTCGTTGCGGTAGCCCTCGGGGAACAAGGGCCGGATCGGGCGGTCGATCAGGCGGGAGACCAGCGTCTCCTTCTCGGAGGGGCGCCCCTCGCGCTTAAAATAGCCGCCGGGGATGCGGCCGGCGGCGAAGGCCTTCTCCTGGTAGTTGACGGTGAGCGGAAAGAAGTCCTGGCCGGGCTTGGGCGATTTCAGGCCCACGACGGTGGCGAGCACGGTGGTCTCGCCGTAGGAGGCGAGCACGGCGCCGTCGGCCTGGCGGGCGATCTTGCCGGTCTCGAGCACGAGCTTGCGCCCGGCCCAGTCGATGACTTCACGGTGAATGTCGAACATGCGTGTCTTTCTCTGACGCGCAGCCCGCGAGGGGGTGGTCGGTCGCCACAACAAGATTGCGAGGAGCTGTCGGAACGAGCTTCGCCGCTCAGACATCGCCGGGACGAGATAATCTCGCAGGGCGCGGAGGGGCGAGTGCCTTGGGGACCGATGGTCCCGCCTCGGGCCCGAGACCGCCGGGCGGCTCTTGGCTCGAGGTACCGGAAACGCGACAGCGCCCGGCGATCCTGCCGAAGCGGCTTCTATGAAACCCCTGCGGTTGCGCAGGTGCGGGCGAAACGAAATGTCGCCCTCGGTGGGAACCGGCAGCCCCATGCCACCGGCGATGCGTGGGCCGGAGCCCGCCCCGGCGTATGACACAGGGCGAACCCGGCGTACAGGGGCAGTCGCCGGAGACGTGACAAGGCTCCTCGTGAGAGGTCTCGAAGAGGAGGTGAAGCAGCGCCTCCAGGCGCGGGCGACCCGCCACGGGCAGAGCATGGAAGCGGAAGTGCGCGACGTCCTGAAAGACGAAGGCGAGCACCCGGAGGGATCGGGCACGCGCATCGCTCGGCGGTTCTCCGCGCGCACTCGTCGGCCCTACAACAAGAGTTGACCGGCTCCCTCCTTGCGAGCGCGCGTCGAGATCCGCAGCTATCGGCCGCGCGGCCTGCGTCGCGACGCAACTTTGCTGCATTGGGAGCATAAAGTATCTTAAACCTAAGAGATGCTGCTGCGCGTGACGCTGTCTACGCGGATCTTGGCCGCAGCCTCGGGACACGTGCGACGCCGCGGGCGCTTGTATCGAACGGGGATGAGCCGTCGTGAAGAGGTTGTGGCGCTTCGTCGCCTGGATTGCCGGACTGGCCATGATCGTCGTGATCGCGACACCGTTCCTGACGACGAGCCTGCTGAACAAGCCCAGGGACGACAAGACCGCGGCCGGCGGCCACGGCCGCGGCAAGCATGGTGGTGATAACGGCCCGACGCCGGTGCTGACTGCGCCTTCGCGACAGGCCGACGTTCCAGTCTACGTCGAGGGCGTCGGCACCGGCCAGGCGCTGAACTCGGTGCTGATCCGCACCCAGGTCGACGGCACGCTGATGAGCCTGAACTTCACCGAGGGCCAGAAGGTCAAGGCCGGCGACACGATCGCCACGATCGATCCGCGGCTCTACCAGGCGACGCTCGATTCCGATGTCGCCAAGAAGCAGCTCGACGAGGCGACGCTCGCCAACAACCTGCGCGACCTCGAGCGCTACAAGCAGCTCTCCGCCACCAAGGCGGTGACGCAGCAGCAATACGACACCCAGGTCGCCACCGTGGCGCAGACCAAGGCGCAGATCGCCATCGACCAGGCGATGATCGACAGCGCCCGCACCACGCTGAGCTACACCAACATTACCTCTCCAATCACCGGGCTTACCGGCATCCGCAACGTCGACGTCGGCAACCTGCTCCATGCCACCGACACGACGGGCATCGTCACCGTGTCGCAGATCCAGCCGATCAGCATCATCTTCAACGTGCCGCAGCAGGAGCTGCCGCGCATCAACAAGGCCTCGCTGCTGAACCAGCTCGACGTCCAGGCGCTCGATCCCAACGGGCGCGATGTCGTCGACCACGGCGTGCTCGCCGTGGTGAACAACACCATCGACGCGACCACCGGGACGGTGAAGCTCAAGGCCAATTTCGACAACAAGCAGCTGCAGCTCTGGCCCGGCATCTTCACCAACGTGCGCCTCAAGGTGCAGACGCTGAAGGACGCGATCGTCATTCCCGTCGCCGCGCTGCAGCGCGGCCCCAAGGGACCGTTCGTGTTCACCGTGGCCGATGACAAGGCCAAGATGGTGCAGGTCTCGATCGGCCAGCAGGACGATAACGAGGCCGTGGTGACGAGCGGTCTCAAGGCCGGCGAGACGCTGATCACCTCGGGCTTCGCCAAACTGACGGACGGGGCGAAGGTGCAGCCGTCGGTCGACCAGGCCGAGGCCGACAAGGACAAGGGCTCCGTCGGCATCCATCAGGGCGGCGTGTCGCCGCCGACCGATACCACAGCCGGTCCGCCGCGCAGCCCGCGCCGACACGGCGGTCAGCGCCAGAGCCGCGCTGGCGAATGAACGTATCCTCGCTCTTCATCAGGCGGCCGGTCGCGACGTTCCTGCTCGCAGTGGCGGTGCTGCTCGGGGGCGTGCTGGGCTATTCCTTCCTGCCGGTGTCGGCGCTGCCGCAGGTCGATTTTCCCACGATCCAGGTCACGACGCAGCTGCCGGGCGCCAACCCCGACACAATGGCGGCGCTGGTCACCGCGCCGCTGGAGCGCCAGCTCGGCCAGATCCCGTCGCTGAACTCGATGACCTCCTCCTCGGCCTTCGGGCTGAGCGAGGTCACGCTTCAATTCTCGCTCGATCGCGACATCGACGGTGCGTCACAGGACGTACAAGCGGCGATCAACGCCGCCGCCTCGACCCTGCCCAAGAACCTGCCTTACCCGCCGGTTTATTCCAAGGTGAACCCGGCCGACACGGCGGTGATCGAGCTGGCGCTGACCTCCAGGACGCACACGATCCGGGAAATGTCGGACCTCGCCGATTCGCTGATTGGCCAGCGCCTCTCCGAAGTCAGCGGTGTCGGCCACGTCGGCATTCTCGGCGGGCTCAAGCCGGCGGTGCGCGTGCAGGCGGATCTCCAGCGCCTCGCCGATTACGGGATCGGCATGGAGGACCTGCGCAACGCCATTTCGAACGCCAACGTCAACGGCGCCAAGGGATCGCTCGACGGCTCCAAGCAGGCCTACGCGATCGGCGCCAACGACCAGCTCGATACCGCAGCCGCCTACAAGAACGTGGTCGTGACCTACCGCAACAACGCGCCGGTTATGATGAGCGACATCGCCAAGGTGGTGGATGGTCTCGAGAACACCCACGTCGCCGGCTGGTACCAGGGCCAGCCCGGCGTCATCATCGACGTGCAGCGCCAGCCCGGCGCCAACGTCGTGGCCACCGTGCAGCGCGTGCGCGCCGAGCTCGCCAAGCTCAAGACGTCGCTGCCGGCCGGCATCGACATGACGATCGTGTCGGACCGCACCGGCACCATCAAGGCCTCCATCACCGACGTGCAGTTCACCCTGGTGCTGTCGGTCGTGCTGGTGACGCTGGTGGTTCTGGTGTTCCTTCGCTCGATCCGCGCGACGATCATCGCCGGCGTGGCGCTGCCGCTGTCGCTCATCGCCACCTTCGGCGCGATGTACTTCTGCGGCTTCAGCCTCGACAACCTGAGCCTGATGGCGCTGACGATAGGCACCGGCTTCGTGGTCGACGATGCCATCGTCATGATCGAGAACATCGTACGCCACCTTGAAATGGGAGAGAAGCCGCTGCAGGCGGCGCTCTCGGGCGCCCGCGAGATCGGCTTCACCGTGATCTCGCTCACCGTTTCGCTCATCGCCGTCTTCATCCCGCTCCTGTTCATGACCGGCATCGTCGGCCGCATGTTCCGCGAGTTCGCGTTGGTCCTGACGCTCGCCGTCGTCGCCTCGGCCATCGTGTCGTTGACGCTGACGCCGATGATGTGCGGGCAGCTGCTGCGCCACCGCCGAGAGGACCTTTCAAAGCCGCCGAGCCGGCTGGCGCAGATCGGCGAGGGCTTCAGCCTGCGCTACCGCGGAAGCCTCGAATGGGTGTTGCGCCACCAATCGCTGATGCTGCTCGTCACCGCCGGTACGCTGGCGGCGACGATCGCGCTCTACATCGAGAGCCCCAAGGGCTTCCTGCCGCCGCAGGACACCGGCCTGATCTCGGCCGTCACCGACGCCGACACCTCCGTCTCCTTCGAAGAGATGTCGAAGCTGCAGCAGCGCGTCGCCGACGACATCCGCACCGATCCCGCCGTCGAGGGCGTCACCTCGGTGGTCGGCGTCGGCACCGTCAACGCCACGCCCAATGCCGGGCGCCTCTCTATCGTGCTGAAGCCGCGCGACAGCGGCCGCGCCGGCGTCAAGGCGGTGATCACGCGGCTGCAGGAGAAGCTCGCAAACATCCCCAAGATCACCACCGCGTTCCAGAGCGTTCAGGACATCCAGATCACCGCGCAATCCTCGCGCGCGCAGTACCAGTACACGCTGAACGGCACCAACACCGCCGAAGTGTCGGACTGGTCGAACAGGCTGGTGGCGCAGATGCGCAAGTCGCCTGCCCTGCGCGACGTCACCTCGGAGGCGCAGGACGGCGGCTTGCGGCTCTACGTCAACATTGATCGCGAGCTGGCGGGACGGCTCGGCATCTCGGTGCAGACCGTCAACGACACGCTCTACGACGCCTTCGGCCAGCGCCAGGTCTCGACGATCTATGGTCAGACCAACCAGTATCGCGTCATCCTCGAGGCCGAGCCGCGCTACCTTGCCGACGCCGATTCGCTCAAGCACCTCTACGTGTCGTCGACGACCGCGGCGCAGGTGCCGCTCTCGACCTTCACCGGCATCAGGAACGACACCGCGCCGCTCTCGGTCCAGCACACCGAGCAGTTCCCGGCGGTGACGATCTCGTTCAACGTGCCGGAGGGCGAGGCGCTCGGCGACGCGGTCAAGGCGATCGAGACGGCCAGCCGCACCATCGGCATGCCGGACTCGATCACCGGCGTCTTCGCCGGCGACGCGGCGGAATTCGCCTCGTCTCTTGCCAACGAGCCCTGGCTGATCCTGGCCGCCGCCATCACCATCTACATCGTGCTGGGCGTGCTCTACGAGAGCGCGATCCACCCCATCACCATCCTATCGACGCTGCCCTCGGCCGGCGTCGGCGCGTTGTTGGCGCTTAAGCTTTTCGGCATGGACTTGTCGCTGATCGCGCTCATCGGCATCGTGCTGCTGATGGGCATCGTCAAGAAGAACGCGATCATGATCATCGACTTCGCGCTCGAGGCCGAGCGCGAGCAGCACATGAGCCCGCACGACGCCATCGTGCAGGCCTCGGTGCTGCGCTTTCGCCCGATCATGATGACGACGCTGGCCGCCTTGTTCGGCGCGCTGCCGCTGGCGTTCGCCACCGGCACCGGCTCGGAGCTGCGCAACCCGCTCGGCATCTCGATCGTCGGCGGCCTGCTCCTGTCGCAGCTGATCACGCTCTACACGACACCGGTGATCTACGTCGCCCTCGAAAATCTCCGCGCTCGCTTCTTCGGCCGCGTCACCGCCGAGCTGGAAGCCGCCGAGGAGCCGGAGGAGTTCGAGCACAGGCGGGCGGCGGAATGATCGGGGTATCCGCACCCTCCCCCGCTGCGCTTCGCTCCGCGGAGGAGGGTTCTCTGTCATGAACGTCTCCGCCCTCTTCATTCGCCGGCCGATCGGCACGATCCTGCTGGCGGTCGGCGTGTTCCTGGTCGGCGTGGTGGCCTACCTTCAGCTGCCGGTCGCGGCGCTGCCGTCGGTCGACTTCCCCGCGGTGTTCATCTCGACGCAGTATCCCGGTGCCGCGCCCGAGGTGATGGCGGCGACGGTGGCGGCGCCGATCGAGCGGCACGTCGGCGAGATCCCCGGCCTGACCGAGCTCACCTCCGTGAGCTCGCTCGGCAATTCGATCATCATCGCGCTCTTCGACATCAACCGTAACGTCGACGGTTCCGCGCGCGACGTGCAGGCGGCGTTGAACGCCGCCGCGGTCGATCTGCCGGCCGGCCTGCCCAACGTGCCGATCTTCCGCAAGGCCAACCCCAACAACGCGCCGGTGCTGATCCTCGCGCTCACCTCGGACGAGTTGCCGGCCTCGGCCGTCTACGACGCCGCCGACTCGGTGCTGGTGCAGCGCATCTCGCAGATCGACGGCGTCGCCGAGGTCAGCGTCGCCGGCGCCGACCAGCCGGCGATCCGCATCTCCGCCGATCCGTTGAAGCTCTCGAACATGGGTCTCTCCATGGACGATCTGCGCACGACGATCGTCAACGCCAACGCGATCTCGCCGACGGGCATCATCGACGGCGACAGGTTCGGCCGCGCCATCTCGACCAACGATCAGCTGCAGACCTTGGCGGACTATCGCAGCCTCGTGGTCAAGAACGCCAACGACACCAGCGTCGTCCTCGGCGACGTCGCCAACGTCAGCCAGGCAACGCGCAATTCGCGCTCCGAGGCGACCTTCAACGGCGTTCCGGCGGTGCTGATCTACGTGCGCAAGCAGGCCAGCGCCAATGTCATCCAGACGGTCGACAAGATCAAAGCGCTGATCCCGGAGACCACCCGCTTCCTGCCGGCGGGTCTCAAGGTCTCGGTGCTGAACGACCGCACCGCCACCATCCGCTCCAGCGTCAACCACATGGAGGGCACGCTGCTCGCCACCGTCGTGCTGGTGATGATGGTGGTGTTCGTCTTCCTGCGCCGGGTTGCCGCCACCGCGGCGGCGGGCGTGACGGTGCCTCTCGCTCTCGCCGGCACCTGCGCCTGCATGTACGCCGCCGGTTTCTCGATCGACAACATCTCGCTGATGGCGCTGGCCACCTCCGTCGGCTTCGTGGTCGACGACGCCATCGTCATGATCGAGGTCATCGACAAGAACCGCGAGCTCGGCATGAGCCCGATGGAGGCGGCGCTGGCCGGCTCGAAGCAGATCGGCTTCACGGTCATCTCGATCTCGGTGTCGCTGCTGGCCGCCTTCATTCCGCTGCTGCTGCTCGGCGGGCTGGCCGGGCGGCTGTTCCGCGAGTTCTCGATCACGTTGGCCTTCGCCATCGTCATCTCGACGGTGGCCTCGCTCACGATCACGCCGATGGTCTCGGCCAATTTCGGCGGACGCCACGTGGTGCGAGCCCCCAACCTGTTCGATCGCATCGTCGAAGCCGTGCTCGAGCGCAACGCGCGCTTCTACGCGGCGACGCTGCGCATCGTGCTGCGTCACCGCATCCTGACGCTGCTGACCTTCTTCGGCACCATCGGCCTCACGGTCTACATGTTCGCCGTCACGCCGAAGGCCGCCTTCCCGGCCGACGACACCGACCTCATCATCGCCACCACGGAGGCGCCGCCCGAAACCTCGTACCAGGCCATGGTGCCGCTGCAGAACCAGATGGCGAAGATCGCGCTGGACGATCCGGCGGTGGCCAACGTCGGCTCGTCGCTCGGCAACCCCGGCGGCGGCCCGAACTCGACCTCGACCAACGAGGGCAAGCTGTTCATCTCGCTGAAACCGCTGGACGAGCGTGGCAACCTCCCCGCCGAAGGCGTGATCGCTCGCCTGCGCCGGAAGTTCAAGAAGGTCATCGGCATGGACGCCTTCATGGTGGCCCAGCAGGACCTGCGCTTTGGCGGCCGCGACTCGAAATCGACCGAGCAGTTCACGCTGTCCGACAACGACTACCCCGAACTGACGCGTTTTTATCCGCAGGTCGTCGACAAGCTGAAGACCCTGCCGATGCTCGTCGACGTCACCACCGACCATGAGGCCAGCGGCCTGCAGGCCAACGTCTTGGTCGATCGCACGGTCATGTCGCGGGTCGGCGTCACCATGGCCAATGTCGACAATTCCCTCAACGACAGCTTCTCGCAGCGCCAGATCTCGACGATCTACTCGCCGCGCAACCAGTATCGCGTGGTGCTCGAGAACAGGGAACGCGAGACGCGACAGCCGAGCGACCTCCTCAACATCTACGTGCCGGCCGGCGTCAGCCTGCAGAACTCGACCGGCTTGTCAGGCGGCGGCGTGGAAACGGCGCTGAACCCCGGGACGGCGGCGCAGGCCACCACGAGCAGCGGGCAATCCTCGACGAGCGGCAGCTCCGGCACGGCCTCCACAGGCACGGCGACCACCGGCAGCGCGTCCAGCGGCGCCACCTCCAGCGGCAGCACCACGGTGAGCGGGCTCACCGCCGGCGCCGTCATCTCGTCCTCGGCCAACGCGCAATCCTCGACCCAGTCGGCGGCGGCGACGGGTGAGGTGCGGCTCGACTCGATGGCCAAGGTCGGGATCGGCTTCGCGCCGCTGACGGTCAATCACCAGGGCCAGTTCCCCGAGGTGACGATCAGCTACAACCTCAAGCCCGGCACGGTGAAGGAGGAGGCCAATGCCGCCGTGCTCAAGGCGGTGGCCGACATGCACCTGCCCGACACGCTGCACGCCGAGTTCTCGGGCGACACCAAGCTGTTCCAGCAGAGCGCCGGCGCGCAGGGGCTGCTGCTCTACGCGGCGTTGATCTCGGTCTACATCGTGCTCGGCGTACTCTACGAGAGCCTGGCGCATCCCCTCACGATCATCTCGACGCTGCCTTCGGCGGGGCTCGGCGCGCTGATCGCGCTCAACATGACCGGCACGGAGCTGTCGCTGATCGCCTTCATCGGGATCGTGCTGCTCATCGGCATCGTCAAGAAGAACGGCATCATGCTTGTCGACTTCGCGCTCCACGCCGAGCGCGAGCGTGGCCTGCCAGCGGCCGAGGCCATCTACGAGGCCTGTATCGAGCGCTTCCGCCCGATCCTGATGACGACGCTGGCGGCGCTGCTCGGCGCGGTCCCGCTGATCGTGTCGTCGGGCCCCGGCTCGGCGTTCCGCCGCCCGCTCGGCATCACCATCGCCGGCGGGCTGATCGTCTCGCAGGTGCTGACGCTCTACACAACACCGGTGATCTACCTCTATCTCGACAAGCTGCGCCGCGTGCGGCTGCCGCGCTGGCGCCGTCGCGCGGTCGCGGCGCCGGCGGAGTAGAAGCCCCAGGCTCGATCCGGCTCATCAGAGGAGTTCGGCAGGGATTGCGCTGATTGACGTAATGAAAGATGGCAGCGGCCGTGTCTTCCACGCTTGGCGGTTCGTTCGAACAGTCGGCGAGCAGCCGCATCTGTAGCATCCTTGAAAGCGAGCGACCGAGCTCGCGGTCGATCTTACCCGGAAGAACAAAGGTCTTATGGAAGGCCTCGACCAATCCGGAATGGGTCTTGAAGGCCTCGGACGAGGACGCGGGAGCGGCCAGCAACGCGGCTGAAGCTGCATGATACATCGCGTAATAAGCCCGATTGCACGCCCCTTCGTGATCGCCGATGTCGAGAAGCGAGCGCGCTCCACGCAGCGCCTGCCGGGTTCTGACCAGCCGACCCCAAATCGAGCCGGTTGAGCTCAAAGCTTCAGACCCTCGCCTTCAATCGCAGAGAGGAGTGACGGATTGCCGAGGTGACGCGGTTCGCGTCGATCTTCCTCCCAGAGCGGCAAAGCATGGATGAGCACGCCGGTTTCGGCCATCACGTCGTAGGCAATGTCGGAGAACGCACGACCGGCTTCATAGCGTCACTGCGTGCCCCCTTCAGCACGAGAGCGATGTCCACGTCGCTGTCGGGACCGTGATCGCCTCGCGCCCGGCTGCCGTAGAGCAAAATCTCGATCAGTTCGTAGCGGAGCGGCAGGCGCTCAAGGAACAGGCGAGCGGCGGTCGCGATGGTGGCATCCAGATTGGAGGCGGCAGCTTCGGCGCTCTGCATCGCAAGGTCCACCCTCTTTTGCAAACCATGACGCACCGATTTTCTCAAGGCCCGGCCACGAGGCACGGCGCCCCCTCCACCATGCTTCGCATGGCCCCTCCCCCGCTGCGCGGAGGAGGATTTCCCTCACTCCCGGCGCTTCAGCCTGGCGGCGAAGAAACCGTCGATCCCGGCGAAGCGGGGCTCGGGATCGGCCATGTGGCAGGGTAGCGAGCGCATCTCGCCCTGGGCGTTGAGGATCTCGGCCACGCCGCCGACCTCTTCGGCCTCGATGGGCCAGCGCATCACGTCGGGGTTGCGGCGCAGCAGCGAAGCGATCTGCGCCTCGCCCTCCTCCGGTTCGATCGAGCAGGTGCAGTAGACCAGCGTGCCGCCCGGCCGCAGCAGGTTCACGGCATTGTCGAGGAGCTTGCCCTGAAGCATCGTCAGCGCGGCGAGGTCGCCCGGCTTCTTGGTCCAGGCGATGTCGGGGTGGCGGCGCAGCGTGCCGGTGCCCAGGCATGGCGCGTCGAGCAGAACGGCATCGAACGGCGGCAGCTTGAGGCTGGTGGCGTCCGAGACCAGCAGCTCCGCCTCGAGCCCGAGCCGGGATAGGTTGGCGGAGAGCCGCTTCAGCCGCTCGGCGGAGCGGTCCACCGCGATGAGCTGCGCGCCGGCGGCAGCGAGCTGCGCCGCCTTGCCGCCCGGCGCCGCGCAGAGATCGGCGACACGCTGCCCGAGCGTCACGCGCAGGAAGCGCGCCGGCAGCGCGGCGGCGGCGTCCTGCACCCACCACTCACCCTCGGCATAGCCGTCGAGCTCCTCGATCGCGGTGCGCGGCTCCAGCCGCAGCGAGCCCGTCGGCAGAACCCGGGCGCCGAGCCTCGCAGCCCAGCCGGCGGAATCGGCTTTGACGGTAAGGTCGAGCGTCGGTTCCTCGCGGATCGCGGCGGCGATGGCCTTCGCCGCGGTGTCGCCGTAGCTCTTGCGCCAGCGCGTGGCGAGCCAGGATGGCACGTCGTGCTCGAGCGGATCGCTGGCCGCGAGGATTGCTTCGCGTCCGCGCGCGATGTTGCGGAGCACGGCGTTGGCCACGCCGGCGAAGCCGGCGCTCTTGCGATCGAGCCGCACCGCGCGGACAGCAAGGTCGACGGCGGCGTGATCGGGGATGTCGAGCAGGAGGATCTGCGTGGCGCCCACGATCAGCGTCCATTCCAGCTCGGGCAATCCCTTGGGCAGCCCCTTATCGAGAAAGCCGGCGACGGCGTTGCGGATCGTGCCGAGGCGACGCAACGCGGCGGTGACGATGGAGCGCGCCAGCGCCCGGTCACGATCATCCAGGGCCGCCAGGCGGCTCGGCACGGCGACGTGGGAGAACCGCTCCTCGAGCAGGTGCCCCTTGGCAACGATATCTTGCAGGATCAGCGCCGCCGCGACACGGGTCATCAGCCCGGGGTGCTTCTCCGCCTCGGCCCGCTCGGCCGCGGCCTGCGCCGCGGCATTGCCGGCCGAACCCTGCCGCCTTGCAGCCGGCTTCGCGCCGGTTCGCCGCTCGTCCGCCAAATCAACCTCGCCACATCCCTCGAGAGGCTAGCATATTCGCGGGCACCCGGCGAAACGATGGTGCGTGAGCCCGCGTACAAAACCAAAAAATCCTTGGTTTCTCCTCAGCTTTTCTAGACATGCGGCCGGCTTGGCAGGCCCCGGCAAAGCTGACACAAGGCGCGCTTTCCCGATTCCAATCTCGAAAGGCCCGCCGCGATGACAGTCTCCGAGAACCCCGCCGAGGTGATCCGCGTGGGCGAAGGCGGCGGCATGATCATCGACGGCAAGGTGGCCGCGGCGCAGGTGCTGCTCGAGGTGACAGCGCGCGCGAAGACGCTCCTCGACAAAGGCGTGAAGCCCGGTCTGGCCGTGGTGCTGGTGGGCGAGAACCCGGCCAGCCAGGTCTACGTCAAGGCCAAGGGCAAGGCGGCCAAGGAGGCCGGTTTCCATTCCGTGCAGCACGACCTCCCGGCAACGACGTCGGAAGCCGACATCCTCAAGCTCGTCGACGAGCTGAACAACGATCCCGCGATCCACGGCATCCTGGTGCAGCTGCCGCTGCCCGAGCACGTCAATTCGACCAAGGTGCTGGAATCGATCGACCCGGAAAAGGATGCCGACGGCTTCCACCCCGTCAACGTCGGCCTGCTGGCGATCGGCTCGATGGAGCGCGCGCTGGTGCCCTGCACGCCTGCCGGCTCGCTGGTGCTCGTCGAAAAGGCGGCGGCGGCGCTCGGCCTCAGGCTCGACGGCATGAACGCCGTCATCGTCGGCCGTTCCAACATCGTCGGCAAGCCGATGGTGCAGTTGCTGCTGTCCAAGAACATGACGGTGACGGTGGCGCATTCGCGCACCAAGGACCTCGAAGGCGTGGTCCGCGCCGCCGACCTCGTGGTGGCGGCGGTGGGCCGGCCCGAGATGGTCAAGGGCGACTGGATCAAGCCCGGCGCCATCGTGATCGATGTCGGCATCAACCGCATTCCCGGGGAGGGCCTGAACGCGCAAGGCAAGCCCAAGACGCGGCTCGTCGGCGACGTCGACTACGCCGGATGCGCCAGAAACGCCGCCGCGATCACGCCGGTACCCGGCGGCGTCGGCCCGATGACCATCGCCATGCTGATGTCGAACACGTTGCGCTCGGCCGAACGCGCCGCGGGGTAAACTCGCTCCCCCTCCGCGACTCGCGGCAGGAGTTGTTGCTCCCGGCAAAGGCGAAAAAGCGGGCGATCTCGTGATCGCCGGCGTCATATGAAAGGGCGGAGAAGCTTACGCGCCCGTGGGGCGGGCCGGAGCAGCGCCAGGGCGCGGCACGCGCGGCTTGGGGGCTGGAAGGAGACCCTCGCGCTGCATCTGCTTGCGAGCCAACTTGCGGGCGCGGCGGATGCTCTCGGCATGCTCGCGCGCCTTGCGCTCGGACGGTTTCTCGTACGCCTTACGCCGCCGCATCTCGCGGAACACGCCCTCGCGCTGCATCTTTTTCTTCAAGACCTTGAGGGCCTGATCGACATTGTTGTCGCGAACGAGAACCTGCAAAAGAAGCGTCCTTTCAGGATGGGAAAATGCAAAAGGCCAGATCCCGTGATCTGGCCTCCTTCGACCTGGCCGGCCTTGGTCGATCCGCCCCGTCCCATTACATCCGTGGGTCCGGTGCGGTCATCCAAGTCGGTAATGGTTCAAACCACCTGAAGGTTGTCGGCGGACGCGCGGCCAGTGCGACGGTCGTTGACCATCTCGTAGCCGATTTTCTGCCCATCCTGCAGACCATTGAGGCCTGCGCGCTCTACAGCGCTGATGTGCACGAACACGTCGTTGCCGCCGTCCTCAGGCGCGATGAAACCGAAGCCTTTCTGCGCGTTGAACCATTTGACTGTACCCTGGGCCATAATGACATCCCTAGAAGCGCACCGCGTTGCTCAGCAAGCTGCTGATCAGTCGGCACTGTCGAATTCGAGGAAGCATCATTAGCAAGCGCACACGAGTGCGCGGGGCCAAAGCACCGGCCTGATCGATCTTCTTGGTATAAACCATTCTGGCGTAAGCGCAAGGACGCTTGTTCTGCTCCGTCATGTCCGTCGACCCCGCGATCGACGGTCCACGAGACTGCCCGCAAGGCTCGAGCCGGCGGCCTGGTAGCGCGGCGACACTCGTGCCGTCGTCGGCGGAGTAGCGGCGCCCTCAAGGCGCGATGTCACGTTGGACGCCGCATGATCGTGATTACTTGAGACCAGTAGGCTTTCACCTTTGAGGATCACGTCATGATCACGTCCGTCACGCTTCTCGGCCTCGCCGCACTCGCTGTCCTGGCTGTCCGGACCCGCGCACCGCAGCTGCAGCCGATCCCGGTTCGGGTGCGCTCGCGCCGCTGAGGGCAAACCGCCGCACATACGGCCTGTACTGTGGCGCCGCAGCTCTGTCGGCGGCCACGATTTTGTCATAGGAGAAAACCTCTTCAAACATTCGGCTTCGGCGATGCGCATACGCTACGGCTACGATCTTGCGTTCTTCTGTGCCGCGCCCGTCGTGGTGTTGACTCAACTCGACGCTCATCCTGAGGTCGCGCATCGTGTCGGAACCATGGGGCCGCTGCGGACCACGCCGGCGCTGGAGACGACCTCCTTCGTGGACGCCTTCGGCAACGAGGTTCGACGCTTCCTGGCGCCATGCGGGATCACCCGCATGACGCGCGATTGCATCTACGAATGCGACGGCTCTCCGCAGGAGGTCGCGCCGGACGCCTGTGAGGTTCCGCTGGAGGAGCTTCCCTCGGAATACTTCACCTTTCTCGCCGGCAGCCGCTACTGCGAGGTCGATCGGCTCTCCTCCGTCGCTTGGCAGCTCTTCGGCCACACGGCGCGCGGCTGGCCCCGCGTGCAGGCGATCTGCGATTTCGTCGAGCGCCACATGAGCTTCGGCTACGAGTTTGCCCGCACCACGCGCACCGCCTGCGAGGCGTTCGAGGAGCGCGTCGGCGTCTGCCGTGATTTCGCCCATCTCGCCGTCGCCCTGTGCCGGGCGATGAACATCCCGGCGCGCTACGCCAACGGCTTCATGGGCAACATCGGCCGCCCCTCCGACCCTCTGCACGAGGATTACAACGCCTGGTTCGAGGCCTACCTCGATCATCGCTGGTATATCTTCGATGCTCGCCACAACGTGCCGCGCATCGGCCGCATCACCGTGGCGCGGGGTCGCGACGCCGCCGACATCCCGCTGGTGTTTTCCTTCGGGCCGCACGACTTGACCGAGTTCAAGGTCTGGACCGACGAGGTCGTGGAGGCGGCGCCGGCCGAGACGTCCGAGGCCGCGCTGATGCCCGCCTGAGCGGTTGACACCGCCGACCTCGCAGCCGACATCGTCGCGCCCGACCTTCGCGACGTAGGCCCGAGCCGCTCCATGCCCCACGAACACTTGGCCGAGACCATCGAGGCGGCCTTCCGCGACCGCGCCGCGATCGACAGCGGCATCGGCGGCAACGTGCGGGCGGCCGTCGACGAGGCGCTGGGCCTGCTCGACACCGGCGCGCTCCGCGTGGCGACCCGCGCGCCCGACGGCGAAGGCCCTGGCGCTTGGCACGTCGAGCAATGGCTGAAGAAAGCGGTGCTGCTCTCCTTCCGCCTCAACGACATGGCGCCGATCTCGGGCGGACCCGGCGGCTCGACGTGGTGGGACAAGGTGCCCTCCAAGTTCGAGGGCTGGGGCGCGGCGGAGTTCGGCAAGGCGGGCTTTCGCGCCGTGCCCAGTTGCGTGGTGCGCCGCTCCGCCTACATCGCGCCCAACGTGATCCTGATGCCCTCGTTCGTGAACCTCGGCGCCTATGTCGATTCCGGCACCATGGTCGACACCTGGTCGACGGTCGGCTCCTGCGCCCAGATCGGCAAGAACGTGCACCTCTCCGGCGGCGTCGGCATCGGCGGCGTGCTGGAGCCGCTGCAAGCCAATCCGACCATCATCGAGGACGATTGCTTCATCGGCGCCCGCTCCGAGGTCGTCGAAGGCGTGGTGGTGGGTCGCGGCGCGGTCATCGCGATGGGCACCTTCCTCTCCGCCTCGACCAAGATCGTTGATCGCGAGACCGGCCAGATGCACATGGGCTACGTGCCGCCCTACTCCGTAGTGGTCTCCGGCAATTTGCCCGGCAAGCCGCTGCCCGACGGCACGCCGGGGCCGTCGCTGTACTGCGCGGTCATCGTCAAGACGGTCGACGCCCGCACCCGCGAGAAGACCGCGATCAACGACCTGCTGCGCACGTGAGCCCGGAGGCCGAAGGCCCAACCACCTCTCGCGCCCGCTTCCTCTTCCGCCAAGAGGAGGGGCGGATCGACGCCGCGACCTGGCGCGTCCACGCCGGCTGGCTCGCGGCGTTGGCGATCGCGCTGACGCTCGGTTGGCTGCTGCTTCGCCCCTTTGCGCACCATGACCTCAACACCGAGGCCTTCATCCGCTGGAGCACGGTAGCGGCCTTCACCTACGTGATCGTCTACGCCTTCGCGCTGATCCTGATGGCGATCTGCTACACGATGCTGTCGATCAAGCGGCTGCGCGACATCGGCCGCCCCACCGGCCTCGCCGGGCTGGTTCCGCTCTTCATCCTCCTCGCCGCCTCGCTGCATTTCATGCGCGACCAGACGCCCGACGTGATCGTGCTGCCCTACGTCGTCGCGCTCGACGTCGTGCTGGTGGTCATCGTGGTGTGGACGGTGGTGGAGCTCGGTTTCCGCGAGAACCGCTGATGTCGTCGATCTCGAAGCGATGATCCTTCCGGCGTTACGGTGGGCGACGACGCGATCGCCGGCGCCGGCCGCATCGTCATACGCGACGTGCCCGCCAGCGTGACGGTGACGGGCAGCCCGGCGCGGGCGTGTCGCCAGGATTGTCTTATTTTGGCACCGAGCTAGTCTAGAGCAACGTCCGCTGCTGGGGATCTGCTCAATAGAGGTATCTTGCGGACAGTTACATGGTGTCGCGAAGCGGCTCCGGATCACCGTCACAATGCTCAGCGCTGCGGAATCGAAGAGGTGACGTCCCAATCGTTCGGGGTACCCTCGGCGGCGCGATAGCGCGCCCCTGGGACGGGCGAGTAGGCCGCCGCCCGCGATGGCCTACCCTCTCCGGCATAGGCCGGCGGCGCACCGGCATCGAGGCCGCGGCGAGCGCCGTCATCGGACGGTACCGCGCTCGAGGCGACGTCCTGCTCCTCCTCAACCTGCGGAGTCTCCGGAGGGGCGCCCGGAGCCGGGCCGGGGCGGCTCGCTTCCGGCGTCGGCTTGCAATAGTGCCGCCCGCCGCCGTGCATCGCCAGATCGATGTGGATGTGGTTGTAGTGGAAGGCGTTGGAGCCCGGCCCGAGAACCGTGGTGAAGGTCTCGCAGGCGCCGGCGTGGACGTCGCGCAAGAAGGCTTGCGATTGCTCGTCCCCCCGCGTCCACTCATGCACCACGGTGATTCGGCGCCCGTCGGCGAGGCGAAAACCGCCGACGTCGAGCGCGTTGCCGAAGGCGTGTTCCGAGATGTTGGCCCCGGCCTGTCCATTCATGCCGCGACAGGAGTACGACCCCATGGTGTCGATCTGCGTCACGCTCTGGCCGAAGCGCGCCCGCGCGACCGGCTGCACCACCTTGGTGACCCACTCGTCGAGCGCCACGATCATCGAGCAGTCGAGCGTCGCCACATTGTCGAGTTGGACCGTGTCGCCGGCGACGGCGCCGACCATGAAAGGCTCGGTGAGACCGCAGATCCCGGGGCCGTCGATATCGCGACCGCGCGGCTGCACGTAGCGGGAGAGGTGCACGCGCCCCTCCGCGATGCAGGCCTTTTCCGCCTGCTCGCGCCAGACCGGGCGCTGCGGCCGCTCGACCGTCGAGCAACCGGCCGCCGCGAGGCACGCGACAACGACGGCGAGGGAAGATGGCAGAGTGCGACGCGCCATAAGGCTACCCTGCCGAAGTCGCGTTACCCCGCATTTAATAGGTCTGCTTAATCGAAGCTTAGCTTGGCTGTTGCCGTAGGGACACGAACAGCGACAGACCGCGTCTTTCTGCGAAGAAAGGATCACGCCGGACTTGACTCAAGCATGACGGAAGACCGTCAATCTGCGTTAATACGAATGAGTCAAGCGTTAATGGAGTGAAACGCGATGAGCGGACGAGATCACGAGCCAGTGTCGGCTTTCTTCCCATCGATCGACCGCAACTTGATCCTTGACCTGGATCGTCACTTGCGCGGCTCGCAGGCAGCTTCGAGCGCCAGCGCGCCGGCGGCGATGGATCCGATCTCGAGCCCCGCGCGCTCCGGCCTGCGCCCGGATGTCGCCCACGTGGTCGAAGCCGTCGAGCAGGCCGCTCACTCGATCTCGACGATGGCAGCCCGGATCGAGGATCTCGAGGGCCATATCGCGAACCTCGAAGCAAGCAATGGCAAGCTTAACGAAAAACTCGCGTCGTCCCAGCGGCACAACGTCGACCTGGAAGCGCGATTGAAGGCGGAGAACGAGCGAGCCGGCCGTATCGAAGCTGTCGCCGCTCAGCAGGCCGGACGGGCCGCAGCGCTGGATCGCGAACTCAACGCAGCTCATGGGGACCTCGCCCGTATCACGGACGCGATCGCCGCCACGCTCGGCTTTCCTCATAAAGTCTAGTCAAAGCCCGGCAGAAGAGCTGCCACTGCCGGGAATATTGTCACTTCCAACCATGCCGGAAAATGAGTCTCAAAGGTCGGGGCCGACGCCGCAATGGCGGCCGCCCTGAACATGCACCAGGCCAACTTATTCCGCGGCGACGGCGCGCTTGCGCCCACGGGTCTTGGGAGCCTCGGGCTCAGCCGCGGCCGGCGCCGGCGCGGTCGACGGAGCTTCCGCCGTTTCGGAACGCTGCTGTCCAAGACCGATGTCTTTGGCGAGCTTGGAGCGGATTTCCGAATAGCCGGGCGCAACCATAGGGTAGTCCTTGGGCAGTCCCCATTTGGTGCGGTATTCGTCCGGCGTCATGTTGTAGACGGTGCCAAGGTGACGCTTCAGCGAGCGGAACTTCTTGCCGTCTTCTAAGCAAATGATGTGGTCCTGGGTCAGAGACTTCTTGATCGGAACGGCGGGCACCGGCGGCGGAGCCGGCGGCGTCTCGACCTGTCCGGCGGCGAGCTGCTGAATCGAGGCGTGGATCGAGGCGATGAAATCGGGCAGGTCCGACGCGCGCATCGAGTTGTTGCTGACGTAAGCGGAAACGAGATCGGCGACGACCTCGATGTAATTCGCCGGCGCGGGCTTCGACGTTGTTTCTACTGCGTCCACGTGGATAGCCTTCAGGTTGATGCCGCCGCAGCGGCTGAGGATTGGGTCCGCGGCTCTACTTTCAGTAGCCGGATCACGCACCGATAATGGGAGATTAAGCCCACCTAGGAGGCGCTCGCCGGAACGTCAAGTAGAGCGATCCGCCTTTTCGCAAAGATCACGCGGCCAGATGGACTTCATTGTGCTTAGAGTGCCCCGGTGATTTGCGCCAGCACAAAACATCGCTGTCAACCCGCTTGCCTGTGCATGACCTGTTGGCGGTCTGGCAAAGCCGGTCAATCGTTGGCGTCGAAATGCAAATGTCGCCCTGCGCCGGGAGCGGCCGGCGAAGCCTCTCAACAGCACAGCTGAGTTCACTAGATGCTGAAGCCGTCGCGAAGGAGCGGCCCTATTGCGCGTCTACCGACAATCTCCCGTCGCGAAGAATTGAGATCGATGCGAGCAGCGATGGGTCCGGAGCGTCAACGTGCGAGACAAGCTCGGCTCAGTCGCCGCCGTCGGTGACGCCGTCGATCAGGTTGCTCTCGATCAGCCTGTCGGCGGAAGGGATGCGCCGCAGCGGCAAGAGGTGTCGCGGCATGCCGGCCAGAGCGGCATCGAGGGCGAGAAGCGCATAACTTGCATCCTCGCTCGTCCGCGCGGCGAAGCGGCAGGACTGCCCCGGGCGCAGCTGTGACAGCCGGCCGATGTCGGCGCGACTGACGTGAGCGATCTTGGGATAGCCTCCGGTCGGCTGGCGATCGGCCATCAGCACAAGCGGCTTGCCGTCGCCGGCGACCTGGATCGCCCCCAGCGCCACGCCGTCGGAGACAATGTTGAAGTCGCGCGCGTGCACGATGGCCGGCCCCTCGAGCTTGTAGGCCATGCGATCCGCCGCCGCCGTCACGCTCCATGTGGCGTCGAGGAAGGAGGCGACGGCTTGCGCCGTGAAATGATCGTCCTGCGGCCCGAGCACGACCCGGATCGGCTCCTCGACCGGCTCGAGCCAATCGGCATCGATTGCGACGTCATCGAGTTCGCCCGCTACCCTCGCGAGGGCTTCGAGCCGGGCACCGGCGGTGAGCACGCGACCCTCGAGGCCGCCCAGCCTCGATCGCGCGTGCGTGGATCGACTGCCCATGACCGGCGGCACGTCGATTCCACCCGGCATGGCGAGGTAGCTCCATTGGCCCCATGCCCCCGCCCTCGCGCGCAGCGTCTCGCCGGGCCGCAGCGTCACGCGTGCGGCCGGTGGAAGCGCCTGATCGTTGCGCGTCCAACGAAATCCGCCGCCGGCGAAGGCCAACGGAAGTGCCAGATCGCAGGTCAGAGTGACGCCACCGGGTGCGACCTCGATCGCCGCCGCGTCGGAAGGATTGCCGAGCGCGAGGTTGGCCGTCGCCAGCGCGAAAGGATCCATCGGTCCGGCCGGCGTCACGCCGAAGCGCAGCAGGCCGAAGCGCCCGGCGTCCTGGATCGTCGCGCCCGGCCCGACGGCGCGAAGCGTGATCGACGCCCGCGCGCTCAACCCGCCTCCGGCACCAAAACAGGCTCGCCTCGCTCGGCCGCGCCGGCCAGGGCCTCGAAGCGCGCCGCGTCGATCCGCTCAAAGGCGATCTCGTCGCCGACTGCGAGGGGAAACATCGGGTCGCCGCGAGGATCGAAGGTCCGCGCCGGCGTGCGTCCGAGCACGTACCAGCCCGTAGGCATCGCCACGGAGGCGATCAGCGCCTGGCCATTGGCGATCGTCAGCGCACCGGGCTGCGCCGGCGGACGTGGCGTACGTCGCCGGGACACGCGTAGCGCCTCGGGTAGTCCCGAGAGAAAGACGAAACCCGGCGCGAACCCGTACATGACGATACGGTAGCTGGCGCCGGCGTGAAGCGCCACGACGTGCTCCGGCGCCAAACCAAGAAGGCCGGCGACCTCGGCGAGATCCTCGCCGTGAGGGTCGTCGTAGCAGGCCGGGACGCGCCAGCGCCGCGCCGGCGGACGCTCGGTCGCGCCGAGATCGAGGCCGGCGACGTGTGCCACCAGTGCCGCATGGGTGAGAACGCGTGCATCGAGATGGATCATCAGGGAGCGGTAGGTCGGCACCGTCTCGAGGATGCCTTCGAGCGGCGCCGCCGCCAGCGCGGCGTCGAGGGCGAGCACCGCGTCGTGGTGGGCCTGCTCGGCGCCGTCGCCGTACTCGACGACCAGCGCGCTCTCGCCCGCCGGAAGGAAGCGTGGCGCCGGTCTGGCGTTTTCGCCCGGCATCAGGCGGCGGCCCGGCGCGGCTCCGCGAAGGCGACGACGGCGATGCCGGCCGCCTCGAGCGCGTCGCGCACCGCCCGCGCCATCGCAACGGCACCGGGCGTGTCGCCGTGCACGCAAATCGAGTCGACGCCGACGGGGACGCGGCGGCCGGAGAGCGACGTCACGGCGCCGTCGGCCACCATGCGCGCCGCGCGCGATGCCGCCGCGGTACAATCGTGCAGCACCGCGCCGGGGGCGTCGCGAGGCGCGAGGTGGCCGGCATCGGTGTAGCCGCGGTCGGCGTAGACCTCGCGCAACGTGCGTAGGCCCGCCGCCTCTCCGGCACGCTGCAGCTGCGTGCCGGAGACGGCGAGGAAGGCGAGCTCGGGGTCGACCGCGCGGGTCGCCCGTGCCAGCGCGGCGGCGAGGCCGGCATCGGCCATCGCGAGGTTGCTCAGCGCGCCGTGCGGCTTGACGTGGGTGAGGCGATGGCCGGCGTGGGCGGCGAGCGCGGCGGCCGCTCCGACCTGGTAGGCGACCAATCGCTCGGCCTCGGCCTCGCTCACCGGCAGCGGGCGGCGGCCGAAGCCGGCACGATCGGAGAAGCCGGGATGGGCGCCGACCGCCACGCGGCGCTCGCGCGCCAAGGCAAAGGTCTCGGCCATGATGTTGGGATCGCCGGCATGAAAGCCGCAGGCGACGTTGCAGCTGGTCACGATGTCGAGCATCGCGCGGTCGTCGCCCATGGCGTAGACACCAAAGCCTTCGCCGCAATCGCAGTTGAGATCGACTGCGGCCATCGCGGGCCTAGCGGCGCTCGGCAGTGGGCGTCAGGCGCGGTTCAGGAGGCTTGCGGCGGTACCCGAACAGCGCGCGCACCCTGTCGGACATCCGGCGCATCGCCACACGGGCCTTGTCCTTGACCGCGACGGCCGCGCGCCAGATGGCGGTCTGCTTGAACCAGCCGAACACCGCGTCGCGCAACGCCATGACCCAGTTGTAGCACCAGGCGAACCACGGGATCGTCAGCAGCTGCGCCTTGCCGGCGTGGAGGATGCGCTCGCACACGAAGATCGAAACGATGTAGGCACCGATGAAGATCGTCATGCCGGTGCGAAAATGGCCCTCGGCCATCCAGTAGACGGCGAAGACCTTGGCGAGCTCGGCGATGATGAAGGGCACCACCATCACGACCAGGATCACGTAGGGCGGCAGCGACTGGATCCAGCGCTCGATCCGCTGCACGACGCGCAGGCCCGAGAGCCAGCGCACCACCGGACGAAACAAGGCAAAAACGATCGAGTCAACGACGACGTAGACCGCAACCACGATCTCGGCCGACAGACGGAGCGCGCGCTGCAGCGGGTTAAGCTTGTGGTCAGTCACAAATCACCTCAAGCGGTTCGCGCAATGGTCGGACAGCGCCACGCTTCGTCAGGCGCCGACGTCCGCCTCCTTGGCAGGCAAGAAAGGCGATTTCGCGCCAATGACGATGGTCTCGCGCAAGAGTGGCAATCCGTCATTAACCTAATCTATGTTCATTGATGCCATCGCGTTGTCCTTGGCGTGAGATGAAAGTCCTGCTTCCCATCCGAAGCCTTCCCAGGTCAGTCCGTGCGATCGTCGCGGCCTGCATGGTCGCCACCTTCGGCTCCGGGCTGGCGCTTGGGGCGCCGCGTACCCTCAAGCTCGCCTTCATCCTACCCGTCGAATCCCAGCTCGGTGCCGGAGCTGAGGTCTTTGGGGCGCAGGTCGCCGCGCGCACCGGCGGCCGCTTCGAAATCGAGTCTTACCCCAACGCCATGCTCGGAGGCGAGGTTGCGGTGCTCGACGCCCTCAAGGTGGACGCCATCGAGCTCGCCTTCGTCACTGGCGCGCCGCTCCCGACCGTGGTGCCCGATGTCGGCGTCTTCAACATACCCTTCCTGTTCGAAGACGCTGCCGCAGCGCGCCGCGTGCTCGACGGGCCGATCGGCGAAGCCGCCCTCCGCGAGTTCGACGCCAAAGGGCTCCACGCGCTGGCATGGGGCGAGAACGGCATGCGCCAACTCACCAACTCGCGACGACCGGTGCACAGTCCGGCCGACCTCAAGGGCCTCAAGCTGCGCCTTCCGCAATCGGAGGTGATGATCGCGGGGTTCGAGGCGCTGGGTGCCGAGCCCAGGCCGATCCCCTTCCCGCAGGTGTACGCGGCCCTACACAGCGGCCGCGTCGACGCGCAGGAGAATCCCATAGCGACGATCGTAAGCTCGCGCTTCTACGAGGTTCAGAACCACCTCACGCTGACGTCTCACGTCTACGATCCAGCGGTCGTCCTGATGTCCGGCGACGCGTGGAACGAGCTTTCGTCCGAGGACAAGGCGGCATTCACCGCGGCGGCGCGAGCGGCGGCGGCGGCATCGCGCGACTACGCGACCAAGGTGGAGACAACGGGGCTCGCCACGATGCGGGCGGCGGGCGTGGCGATTGTCGACACGATCGATCGCGCCGCATTCGCCAGACAAGCTGCGGCAGCCGCGCCGTTCTACGACAAGCAGTTCGGCCGGGCCACGATCGATCGCATCAAGGCCTATCAGGCGCCCGCGAGCGCTGCCCTCGGCCAACGGGCTTCGCCATGACGATCGGCTTCCGGGTCGTCGGCGCCTTCACGCTGGTCCTGGTGCTGCTGCTCGCTGTCGGTATCAACGCTTTCGTGGCGATTCGGCTCGTGGGCGACGAGGCCCGCCGCGTCGAGACCGTCGCCCAAGGCTATGCCACCCAGATCGAGTTCAACATCGAGCTGCGGGCGACGGTAGCGCGCGCCAAGCTCTACGCCGCGACGGAGGACGCCAACGACCTGGACACGCTCGACACCACGATCAAAGCCTTGAAGGTCGCCGACTCCAGTCTCTTCGACCGGTCTGCCGACGCCGGCATCTCGCACGCGATGTTGCACGCGCAAACGAAGGATTACCTGCGCACACTAGAGACGACCGTCGGCCTGATCGGCGTCCGGCAGAAGAACTCCGTCGATCTGCGCGACGCGCTCACCGCATCGCAGGTCATCGCTGCGTCGATCGAGCCTCGCATCGACGGTGATCCGGAGCGCCGGCAGTCCGCCGTCGCACTGCTGCGGAGCATCGGAGCCTCGGGCGTCTCGTCGCTGCGCTATCACATCTCGCGCGAGCCCTCTGACGCGGAGGCCGCACGGCGGTGGGCCGAGGCGGCGCACAAGGCCCTTGACGAACTCGTCGGGTCGGGAGCCGGAAGCGACCCCCACCTGAGCAAGCTCTTCGCTGCTTTGGCCGCTTCGATGGCGCGCTACGACGCGGCATGCTCCGGCATGGAGGAGGCAACGAAGCAGTTCGCGTCCGCCGCCGTGGAGTGGGAAGCCAAAGCGCAGTATCTGCTCGACAGCGGCATCAAGTTGCGTCTCGCCGGTGTCAACGCCCAGATCGGCGCGGCGCGGCGCATGCTGATCGTCATCGGCAAGGCCGGCATCTTCGATCTTATCTCGACGGCGCTGGCGCTCGCTTCGGGCACGATCCTGGCCTTCGCGCTCGTACGCACCATCGCCCGCCCCCTGGCGGCGATAACGGACGCGATGCGCGGGATCGCCGCCGGTGCGCTCGAGACAGCGATCCCCTCGGCGGCGCGACGCGACGAAGTCGGGGCGATGGCCAAGGCGGTCAAAGTCTTTCAGGACGGACTGATCAAGGTCGGGGTGTTGGACGCGGAGAAAGAGGCCGAACGTGCAGAGAGGCGTGCCAAGCTGATGACAATGGAAGCCCTGAACCGCTCTTTCGAACACGAGGTTGGAACCTATACCGCGTCGCTCGCCGAAGCGGCCATGGCCATGACGACATCGGCGAAGGCTCTGCTGGACACCGCCGCTCGCACCAGCCGCAAATGCGGGCTGGTCGGGGCCGCCGCCGGCGAGGCATCGTCCGGCGTGCGCCACGTCGCCGCCGGGACGCAGGAGGTCGCGATATCGGTGGACGAGGTCGGCCGGCGCGTGTCGATCTCGGCGCGGGCCGCGAGCGAGGCCGTCACGCGAGCGCACGAAGCCGACGCCACCGTGCGGGACCTGCAGATCGGCGCACGACGCATCGGCGAGATCGTCGGCGTGATCGGCGCCATCGCCCAGGAGACGAACCTTCTGGCCCTCAATGCGACCATCGAGGCGGCACGGGCCGGCCAAGCCGGGCGCGGCTTCGCCGTGGTCGCCGGCGAGGTCAAGCAGCTCTCCGTCGCCACGTCGCGCGCCACCAACGAGATCGGCACCTACATCAAGGACGTGCAGAGCGCCATGCAGACGGCCGCGTCGACCCTGGAGGACATCGGCGTCTCGGTGCACGACATGGGCGAGAACGCCGTGGTGATCGCCAACGCGATCGAGGAGCAATCGGCGGGCGTGGCGCGAATCACGACCAACGCTAACCTGGCCGCCGCCGGTGCTGAGAACGTCAAGCTCAACATCGCCGATGTCGAAGCCGACGCCGTCCGCACCGACGAGGCGGCGCGCAAGGTGCTGGCTGCGGCCGAGCTCGTCGCCGGGCGGGCCGAGGCGATGCGCGCGCGGGTGACCGTCTACCTGGAGCAGACCCGCCGCGCCTGAGGATCGAGCTAGCGGCGGCGGCGAAGAGCGCTATCTGCCTGGGCCGGAGGACCTGATGCCGCTACCCACCCGCATGATGCAGATCCGCTACGACGGCGTCGGAGGCGCGGAGGTCATCCGCGCCGTCGAGGCCGAGGTACCCCGTCCCGGCGAGGGCCAGGTGCTGATCGAGGTCGCCGCCGCCGGTGTCAACCGCCCCGACCTGATCCAGCGCGCCGGCCAGTACCCGCCGCCCAAGGGCGAGAGCGACATCCCCGGCCTCGAGGTCTCCGGCCGCATTGCCGCGCTGGGTACCGGAGTGAAGGGCCTGAAGGAGGGCGACGAGGTCTGCGCGCTGCTCGGTTCCGGCGGCTACGCCGAATACGCCGTGGCCGCCGCACCGCTGTGCCTGCCGCGCCCCCGGGCGCTCGGCCTGGTCGAGGCCGGCGGCGTGCCGGAGACCTATTTCACCGTCTTCGACAACGTCTTTACGCGCGGGCACCTCGTCGAGGGCGAGCGCTTCCTGGTGCACGGCGGCTCGAGTGGCATCGGCTCCACCGCCATTCAGCTCGCCAAGGCGTTCGGCGCCGAGGTCTTCGCCACCGCCGGCTCGCCCGAGAAATGCGCCTTCTGCCGTACGCTCGGCGCCGACCACGCGATTGACTACCGGACGCAGGACTTCGTCGCGCTCGTCAAGGCAGCGACCGCCGGGGCGGGCGTGAACCTGATCCTCGACATGGTCGGCGGCGACTATCTCCCGCGCAACATCGCCTGCCTCGGGGTCGAAGGCCGGCTGGTGCAGATCGCCTTCGTCGCCTCGCCGGTCAGCAAGGAGGTGGATTTCATGCCCCTCATGCTGAAGCGTCTGGTGTTGACGGGTTCAACGCTGAGGTCGCGCACGATCGCCAAGAAGGCCGAGGTGGCCGACGGCTTGCGCGCGCACGTGTGGCCGCTGCTCGACGCCAGCCGGGTCAGGCCGGTCATACACGCCACCTTCCCGCTCGCCGAGGCGCGGCAGGCGCAGGAGCTGATGGAGAGCTCGACCCACCTCGGCAAGATCCTGCTGGTGACCGGCCGATAGCCGACCGGCTCCGACTTGGCGAGGTTGGATATCGGCTAAGGGAAGTTGCGGAACTGCTCGGTGAGCGGATTGTAGTAGAGCGGATAGAGCCCGGCGCTGTAGGTGTAGGCGTCGATCGCGTGGAATGGGAAGCTCAGCGACGCGCGGGCGCGCACGACGTGCATGGCGTGTCCGCTCGGCCCGAGGTCCTGCATTACCTGGATCGGCGTGCCGCGGTTGACTGTGACGCAGCCGGGAAAGCCGGCGAGAGGCAGCGCGTCGTGGTCGATCGTTGCCGCCGTGTAGGCGGCGAGCTCGCGCGGGCTCGAGCAGAACGGCTGGTGCGCCGACGAGGCGATGAGATACTGGCCGGCGAGCGGCGGATCGGCCCGGCAGGGCAAGGCCACCGCCGACGCCAGCACCGCCGTGACCAGGAACACGCTTGCCGCCTTCATCGCACCACCCCGCTCGAGCCGCGCAGGCGGCGAACTCGCCGAACATAGGCCGGATCGGCCGCGGCGCGAAGCACGCGCGCGACGCTAATCAAATTCCTGCGACGTGTGTGTTCCGCGCCGCAGCCTGACGTAGAGCGCGCCGGCACCACCGTGCGGTCGCCCAGCCTCTTCCCAGCCCAGCACCATCGCGCGGAACTCGGGCAGGCCGAGCCAAAGCGGCACTTGCCGGCGCAGCACGCCGGTGGTGCCCTCGCCGAAGCCCCATTCGTCCTCGCGCGCCCGGCCGCCCTTGCCAGTGACCACCAGCACCACCTTGAAGCCCTGCCGCTGCCCGCGGTCGAGGAAACGCAAAAGCGCCATGTGCGCCTCGCCTTGGCGCAACCCGTGAAGATCGATGGCGGCGTCGGCGGTCATGCGGCCGCGCGACAGCTTCTGCTTCAGCTTGCGCTCGAGCGGCGCCAACGGCGGCAGGGTCGGGCGCGGCGCCGGCGGCGGCGGCAGGACAGGCGCCGGTATCGCCGTGGCGGGTGCGCGCGGCGCGACCGCGGTGGGCGGCGGCAACAGGCTGCCGGGCCGCCGCGCCACCGTCGAGGCCACTGTTAGCCAAAGCTCGATCTCATCGTCGGTGAGCCGTCGCAGGCGCGTCGAGCGCGGCTTCGTTTCGCTCATCGGCGTGCGGGGGGCGCCGCGGCGCCCCCCTCCGGCTGCTCTCCCGGGTCCTTGGGCCAGAGCACCCACAGCGTTCCGGGCTGGCGGATCGGCCCGGCGCGGTTGGCGGCCTCTTGGCCGGTGCCGAAGAAGATGTCCGCCCGTGCCGGCCCGACGATGGCCGCGCCGGTGTCCTGCGCGACCATCAGGCGGTGGAACGGCTCCGGCTCCTCGCCACGCCACGGCAAGATGGCGTCGACGTAGACCGGCAACCCATAGGTCCAGCGCGCGCGGTCGACGGCGAGCGAGCGCAGCGGCGTCAGGCCGACGCCGGCGGCGCCCGACGGACCCGATTCCGACGGCAGCGCATCGTCGAAGCGGAAGAAGATGAAGGAGCGGTTCTCGTCCATCAGCGCGCGGCCGGCGTCGCCCGGTGATTGGCCGTGTGCCTCGATCCAGCCGCGCAGCTGCGCCATGCTCATATCCGCCGGCGAGATGCCGAGGCGCTGCACCAGAACCTTGCCGATCGCGGTGTAGGGCTTGCCATTGCGGCCGGCGTAGGCCACGCGTTTCAGGGTGCCGTCCGGCAGCCGCACCCGCGCCGAGCCCTGGATCGCCACGAAGAAAGCGTCGACCGGCGCGCGGAGCCAAACCAGCGGCGGGGCGGCGGCGCCAAGCGCGCCGGCCTCAATCGCCGCGCGATCGGGCAGTCCGTGCGCCGCCGCCGGAGCGGCGAGCAGCGGGGCGGTGAAAGCGGCGCTGCGGGTGCGCGAGCCCTCGACCACCGGCTCGTAGTAGCCCGTGAGGAAGGCTTCTGGCGCCAGGCGCCGCGGCGTGAAATGCGCGGTGAAGAAGGCGTGGGCGGCGGCGGCGTCAACCGGCTCGGGCAACAGCACTGCCTGCGAGCAGGCGCAACGCAGACCGACCGACGGCGGCAGCGCCGACTTGGCGGCAGCGGCGCCGTTGATCATCGCGATGCAGGACGTGCGGAAAGTGGCGAAAGCTGCGGCGAGATCGTCGTCCGCGAAGCCGGGCAGCGAGGAGAACGCCACCATCTCGCCTGGTGCGGATTCGCTGACGGCAAGCATCGTCGCACCAGCCGAAAGCATCGCCAGCACCAGCAGGAGCCGCGATGCACGCATCAGTCGCCGGATTGCGTGGCGACCAGCTTCCAGTTCGGGTCGCGCGAACCGGTGTCGCGGGCGAAGGTCCAGACGTCGTTCATGTCGACGATGCGTTCCGGGCTACCGCTGGCGAGCTGCCCACCGGCACCGTGCGTCGCGGAGATCTGCTTGGAACGGCAGCGCACGCCGATGCGGGCGATACGTCCTTCCAGCACCGCGGTGCTGACCTTGGCATCGGCGATCGAGACGAAGGTAGTGGTGAGCGTCTCACGCCGCTTCTCGCGTTCGCGGATCGCCGCATCGAAACCGTCGTAGACGTCGCGGGCGAGGAGCGACTGCAGCGTGCGCCGCTCGCCGGCGGCGAACGCGGTGACGATGGCCTCGTAGGCGGTGCGCGCACCATCGAGGAAAGGCGCGGCGGAGAAGCTCGGGTCGGCGGCGGCGATCGCGTCGAGCCCAACGGCCGCGCCGGGCTCGGCAGCGGGATCGAGGCTCGCCACCCAGCGCTCGGGGTCGTGCGGCACCGGTCCGGCAGCCGCAGGCCCCGGCAGGCGCACGACGTTGTCGTTGCGCGGCGCCGAATCGGGCCGCGCAGGATCGCGCCCTTTGACGCGCGGCCCCTGAAAGCCGGTGTTCTGGCCGAGCACCGAGTTGAGCTTCCAGACCACGAGAACCGCCACGAGGGCAAAGACGATCGTCAAGGGATCCAAGGGCTTCTCACCTGCCGGCAGGAGGAGGCGCGTTGCAAAGGCAGGCGCGAGACACATCTTCCCAGATGGGCCGACGCGACGCAATGTGCCAGTTTTCCAGCGTCAGAATTCAAGTCGGCAGACTTCGCCAACAACACGTCAACCTCCGAGCTTGACCATGCTGATCATCCGGCTGCTCTCGACCCGCCTCAAGCTCCTGCTCACGATCTGGATCGTGGCCGAGGTGCTCGTCTTCGTCGGCGTGGCGGAGGTGGTCGGGCTCGGCTGGGCCCTGCTCGCCGGCATCGCCAGCACGCTGTTGGGGGCTTGGCTACTGAAGCGCACCGGCGCCGCGGCGATGATGCGGCTGCGCGGCGCACTGCAAGGACGTCACGACGGCCGATCCGACGACGTGCTCGACGGCACGCTGGCGTCCCTCGCGGCGGCGGCGCTGATCCTCCCTGGCTTCCTCTCGGATGCCGTCGGACTGACGCTTGCGATCCCGGCCGTCCGCACTCGCGCGGCCCGCTGGGTGCGTGGCGGGGGTCTGGGCATCCGCTTCAAGGAGGGCGGCTCCGGTCCGCGGACGATCGACCTCAACAAGGATGAATGGAACCGCACGCGCTCGCCAAGGAAAGGCGGTGAGCTGCTGCGCTGACGTGGTCTGCTGCTGCGGATCTGCTCCATGGAAGCGCTGGAGCGGTGCGGCGACGGGACCGACCTCGCCTTGTGGCGGGCAGTCGACCATGTTAGCCGGGCCCGCTGCGACGAGCGTGAAGGAACGGGACGATGGCTGAAGCGAATGGCAACGGCGCGCAACAGACGGCGGCGCCGAACGGGCAGCCCTCGCTCAACGCCCTTGTCCAGTACATCAAGGACTTCTCCTTCGAGAACCCCAACGCGCCGCGCTCGCTCGGACCGCAGGAGAATGCGCCCAACATCTCGATCAACGTCAACGTCAACGCCAAGCAACTGGCCGAGACGGAGTTCGAAGTGAACATCATGCTTGAAGGGTCGGCCGGCGAAGGCGCCAACACACTGTTCAAGTTCGAGCTCGACTACGCCGGTATTTTCCGCCTGCTCAACATTCCCGAGGACCAGAAGCATCCGATCGTGATGATCGAGTGCCCGCGCCTGCTGTTCCCGTTCGCCCGCCAGATCATCGCCGAGGCGGTGCGCGGCGGTGGCTTTCCGCCGCTCTACGTCGACCCGATCGATTTTGCTGCGCTCTACCAAGCCCGTATGGCCGAGATCGCCAAGACCGGTGGCGCGCAAAACCAGCAGCCCTCCTGACCCGCGCTGCCACCCTTTCGGCGGTCCTCGTCGTGCTTGTGACGGCGGCGGCCGCTCGAGCCCAGGAAGATGCGTGCCGGAAAGTGCTCTCGGAGCGCATCAAGACCTGCGCGGAGGGCTGTATCGCGCGTGCCAAAGCCGCTGTGGACCCCGAGATCCGCGATCGCGTCAGGGGCTACGGCTGCTGGACCAATTGCTCGAAGCTCGAGATGTTCAACGGCCACAGCTGCCCGACGCAGCCCTGAGACCTCAGGTCCGCCCGTAGGTCTTCGCTTCCATCGCCGGCGAGGCCGGGCGATGCTCGGGCGGCTGGTACATCTGGCCGTCCTTCGTCTTGTAGGTCCACTCGGTGGCGGTGTCGCCGCCGGCAGGCTTGGCTTGGGCCGCCGCATTCGACGGCGGGCTGCCAGAGGTGGCGGCGGCCCCCTGCGAAGCGCTGGCGGGAGAAGCCGCATCCGTCTTGGACGGCGCGGCCGTGGCTTGCGCGGGCTTCGCCTCGGCAGAAGGCGCGTCGGCCGTCGCGGGCGGGCTGGCGGGGGCTTGAGCATGGACGCTCACGGTCAGGGCCGCCAGCGCGGCGAGCGAGATCAGAATTCTTGACATCGGCGTCTCCTTCTTCCCGCAACACCATGCCGCCGGCCGGGTTGCCGCGCCATTCGGCTTCACGCGTTTTCACGCCGAGGCGGTCTGAGAAGACAGCATCTCGATCACGTGGCGGAGTGCGCCGGCTCCATCCCCGCCGGCCTGCCTGTAGGTTGCGAGCTGTTGATCGGCCGAGGAGCCGCGCTCCAGGATGTCGCGGGTGCGCGCGACCCAGCCGACGCAGTCGAGCGCCACCGCATCCTCCGCGCAGAGGTCGAGTGCGGCCTCCAGCAGATCGCGCACCGGCACGCGCTGGCCTGTGGCGGCATCGACGAAGCGTGCGGCGATGCCGCCCTGCTGCGCCTGCCATACGTTCTCGGCACAGACGCCGTGCTCGACCGGCCCGAAGCCCACGTTGAGCTCGGGCCGGCGCCACACCGCGTGGAGCAGGCAGCGATAAAGAGCGGCGATGGCAACGGCGTCATCGACGCGCGTGCAGCTGTCGCAGACGCGCATCTCCAGGGTCGGGTACTTGGTCGAAGGCCGGATCAGCCACCAGACAAAGCTGGCATCGGTAATGGCTTCGGCCTTCACCAGCCGCTCGACAAAGGCATCGTACTGCGCGTCGTCGGCGAAGATTTCGGGCAGGCCCATGCGAGGCCATTCCGAGAAGGCGGCGAGCCGGAACCCCTTGAGGCGCGTGTCGCGGCCCTGCCAAAACGGCGAGCCTGTCGAGAGCGCGTAGAGCAGCGGCAAGAACGGCAGGACGCGGTTCATGAGGTCGATGCGCTTGTCGGGCTCGGGCACGCACACGTGGACGTGCATGGCGCACACCATCGAGCGCGAGCCGATAATGCCGAACTCTCGCGCGAGCTTGCGGTAGCGGTCCTCCTCCGTGGTGCTCTGGTGGCGCTCCTCGGCAAGCGGATGGCTGCCGGCGGCGAAGAGTTTCATCCCTTGATCGGCGGCGATGGCCTTGAGGCGGCTTCGCATGTCGACGAGGGCGACGTGCGCCTTGTCGAGGCTGATGCCGGGCTCGCTCTGCACCTCCACCTGGCTCTTCAGCAGCTCGTGGGAGGCCGTCTCGACCTTTTCGGCTGCCTCCTCGTGGAAGCGTTCCGCCGCCTGCTCGATCGGGGCGCATCCCGTCTCCGCATCGGCGAGAAAGTATTCCTCCTCGATCCCGAAGCTCCAATCGTCCGCCATCCGCGTGTCCTCCGCAAGCGCCTCATGCAAGAGCCGTCCCGCGCCTCGCAGGAGGTCCAACGTCACCAACGCCTTGGAGATCGAGAGAGAGAGACTGCGCCGGCCCCGGTAGAAGGCTACCAGTCCTACGAGACGGAGACCCGCTGCCCAATCGATACACATCGAGACGATCGTGCCGCCGCCGGCCGGGCAAGCTGCTCATCAAGCCCGAAGACGCCGACTTCGACTCTGCACGAGGACTTCAAGGACTGGGAACATTCCGGCGGCGCCTGGGCCGACGCCGATCGTTGACCGCGTGCTGAAGACTTTTCCCGCTTCGCGGGATTGCCTTCAGGTCCCGCGCTGGCGCAGCAGCAGGGCCACGGCGGCGCGCAAGTCGGCGATGCCTTCGCCGGTCTCGGATGAAGTGAACAGCAGCTCGGGATAGGCGGCGACGCGCCGGCGCAGCTCGGCCAGCGTCGCCTGGACCACGGCGTCGCGCGCGGACAGCTTCACCTCGTCCTTCTTCGTCAGCACGACCTGGTAGGACACCGCCGCCTTGTCGAGGATCTCGAACATCTCGCGGTCGAGCGTCTTGAGCCCGTGGCGTCCGTCGACCAGCACGAACACCCTCGCCAGCGTCGGGCGCCCGCGCAGGTAATCGTGCATCACGCCCGTCCAGTTCGAGATCTTCTCCTTGGAAACGGCGGCGTAGCCGTAGCCCGGCATGTCGACGACGCGCAGCCGCACCGGCTCGGCGCCGATGGCGAAGAAGTTCAGCTCCTGGGTTCGGCCCGGCGTGTGCGAGGTGCGTGCCAGCGCCTTGCGCGCGGTCAGCGCGTTGAGCAGCGACGACTTGCCGACGTTGGAGCGCCCGGCGAAGGCGATCTCCGCCGGGCCCAGCGGCGGCAGCGCGTCGGACTTGGCACCCGCCCAAATGAAGGTGCACTCGCCGGCGAAGAGCTTGCGGCCGACCTCCGCGAGCTCCGCAGCCTCGGCAGCGGCGTCGGTCTGCGCCGACAGGACCTCGCTCATTCCGCCGGCGCCTTGCTCTCCTTATCAGGCCGATTGTCGGCGATCCTCTTAGGCTTGCCCGCGGCGGGCGCCTTGCGCTTGAACATGCCACGCAGGTTGCCGAACAGCTCGTTTTTCACGCCGGCGCGCTTCATGATCAACGACTGCTGGAGGATCGTCAAAGTGTTGTTGGTGGTCCAGTAGACCACCAGGCCGCAGGGGAAGGTGCCGAGCATGAAGGTGAAGATCACCGGCATCCAGGCGAACATCGTCTTCTGCACGGGGTCGGTCGGCTCGGGGTTCATCTTCATCTGAAGAAACATCGAGAAGCCCATGACGAGCGGCAGGATGCCGATCGCGAGATAGTGCCCGATCGCGATGGTGCCGCCGAACGGCGAGGGCAGCATCAAGCCCGTCGGGTTGAAGGGCAGCAGGCCGAAGAAGTTGAAGATGTTGGTCGGGTCCGGCTGCGAGAGATCCTTGATCCACAGCGCGAAGGGGGCCTGGCGCATTTCGATGGTGACGAACAGCACCTTGTACAGCGCGAAAAAGACCGGGATCTGGATCAGCATCGGCAGACAACCGGCGACCGGATTGATCTTCTCTGCCTTGTAGATCTTCATCATTTCCTGCTGCTGGCGCGCCTTGTCTTCAGGGAAGCGCTCCTTCAACGCGGCGAGCTGCGGCTGAGCCTGCTTCATCTTGGCCATCGACAAGTAGGAGCGGTTGGCCAGCGGGAAGAACACCAGCTTGATCAGAAAGGTGAGCGCGATGATCGCCACGCCCATGTTGCCGAGCAGGTGCTTGAGGATGCCGAGCAGTGCCGCCATCGGCTGGGTCAGCCACCAGAGATAGGTGCCCCAATCGATCATCAGGTTGAACTTCTTGACGCCGTCGGCCTCGTAGCGGTCGAGCTGCTTCGAAACCTTCGCGCCAGCGAAAACGCGCGACGCGACATCGACGTGGCCGCCGGCCGGGACGGTCACGGCCGCGTCGCCGGTGGTCGTCTCATAGGTTTTCCGGCCAGTATTTTCGGAGAAGCCGGCATCAAAACGCTGGGTCTGATCGGGGATCAGCGCGGTCGCCCAATACTTGTCGGTAAAGCCGATCCAGCCGCCAACGCCGCCGAAGTCGGACCTCGCGGCGGGCTCCTTCTCGATGCCGGTGTAGGTCTGCGTCTTCTCGGCGTCGCCGATGTAGCCGATGTAGCCCTCGTGCAGCACCGAATAGCCCGAGGTCGGCGGCGTACCTTCACGCTTGATCAGCGAATAGGCGGCGAGCGTAACCGGCGCCGCGCCGTTGTTGGCAACCCCTTGCGTCACGGTGAACATATAGTCTTTGTCGACCGCGTATTTGCGGGTGAACACCAGACCTTTGCCGTTATCCCACTTGAGGGTCACCGGCGTCGTCGGCGTCAGCTCGTCCCCCTCGCTCTTCGTCCACTGGGTCGTTGCCGTGGGCGTCGGGGCGTCGCTGCCGCGGGGCACGAATCCGGACTCGACGTAATAGGCGGCGGGAGCGCCGGGCGGCGACAGCAGCACGATCAACGGGCTGTTCTTGTCGGGGGTCTCGCGATAATCCTTGAGCGAGAGGTCGTCGAGCCGGGCGCCGGTCAGTGCGATCGAGCCCTGCAGCGCCGGCGTGTCGATCGTCACGCGCGGGCTCTCTGCGATCACGTCGCGCCGGGCGCGACGCGCCGCCGGCCCCTCGGGGGCAACGCCGCCCTGCGGCGGCGCGTTCACCGTCTGCGGCGGCAGCGAGCCGGGCGTTCCGGTCGCCCCGGCATCCTCGCCGTGAGCCCGCTGTTGCGCCAGGACTTGGCGCTGCTTGTCGATCTGCGGCTTGGCGAAGAACGCCTGCCAGCCGAACACCACCATGACCGAGAGCACGATCGCCCAGATGTAGTTGTTGGTCTCGGGCTTCATGGCTTGGGCCTGATCCTCTCGGGCGAAGGGCGCCCAGATGTTGCGGCGCGTCCAGCTTTCGTGGCGCGCACGACGTCCTCACCAGGTTGCGGCCGGGGCTTGTCGCGTCGCTGACCGCGCTCGTGGACAGCGACAAGACCGCGGGCGAGTTCGCGACAGAGCGCCTCGAACGGCAGCCTCGTCGCCTCGAGGCGACCAACGATCACGTAATCATGACCGGGCTTCGCTGGAAGGTCCGGCGGCGCCAACCGCACCGCCTCGCGCAGGCGCCGGCGCGCGCGATTGCGCACGACGGCGTTTCCGACCTTCTTGGTGAGGGTGAAGCCGAAGCGTGGAGCTTGGTCCGGCACGTCCTCGTTCGCGCCGCCGTCGGCACGCGCCTCGCTTTGGACGGTCATCGCGGTGCCGTGCCAGCGCCGACCTTGGCCGACGCGAAGGAACTCGGCGCGACGCTTCAGCCGCGGGGCTGCCGTTGGCCGACAGCTGCCATCGTCATGAGCCCGCATCGCGCACCCTCTCAGGCTCGCACCTTTGCCGGCGCCGATCGGCGCCGGAAGCGTCTCGGTCAGGCCGACAGCCGCTTGCGCCCGCGCGCACGACGGGCAGCGATGACCTTGCGGCCGCCGACGGTCGCCATTCGGGCGCGAAAGCCGTGGCGCCGCTTGCGGACGATCTTCGAGGGCTGATAGGTCCGTTTCACGAGTGGTCTCTCCAACGCGGATGGCCGCCACGCGCGGCGGGAAGCCTCGGTCCACGCAAATCTTGATCGCAGGTCGCTGGCGGCGCGCGGTGGCGCCGCTCGAACATCGGCGGGCTTATGGGCGAAGGCGGCCGCGAAGTCAATTTTCGAGACCTGTCTGGCGCTTGTCCGAGCCGTGGCCCCGTGCTACGTGCCCTCGACCACGCGTCGGAGCGGCCTGCCGCTCCGCGTCCCTCCGGAGAGGTGGCAGAGTGGTCGAATGCACCGCACTCGAAATGCGGCATGGGTGCAAGCCCATCGGGGGTTCGAATCCCTCCCTCTCCGCCAAGCAGACCAGACGATCGTGTCTTCTCGCAAGACGCGACGATGTCATGGATTTGCGATCCACGTGAGTGATTGAGGTGATGATGCGCTGGCCGGAAACCATTCAGGCCTGTACCGGCACGCGAACACGTTGCCTCTTGTCGCCTTCGCGCAGGCAAGACTGATTGGCTATCGTCGTCGCCTCGTATGGATGGCCAAAGAAGGCTACTGTCGAATCCGAGTCATCGGTGACCTCCGGCGCCCCGCGATGTTGGCGGATGCACCAACGGCATCGGTGCCGACAACGCCAGCCTTCGCAAGGTGAAAAAGCTCGCTTAAGGGAGGCGGCCGCATCGCAGCCGTCCGGCATGCCGCCGATCCGAGGCGGACGCCTGCAAGGTCGGCTGCACGCGGCTGCTTTCATTCACACCAGAGGCGGCGGCGACACGAACCGTCAGGCCGGAGCACGACAGTCCAGGCTCGACTTTTCGGGCGAGAGCATGACCCGTTCCACAATGGTGATAAGCTCGTGCTTGCGAAAAGGTTTGCCGATATGACCATCCATGCCTGACGCCAAGAACGTCTCGATTTGCTTGGGCAGGACGTTCGCCGTCATCGCGTAGATTGGTACTCTCACGCCTTGGGCCTCAGATGCTCTTATCTTGCGGGCAGCGGTCATGCCGTCCATGCCGGGCATCTGTATGTCCATGAAGATGATATCGTATGCCTTGCAGGCGGCTTTCGCGATCCCCTCGAATCCGTCTTCCGCCGTCTCGACTGCATACCCGGCCTTCGTCAATACAGCTTCCGCAAGCTCCCGATTGACCAGAGCGTCTTCCACGAGCAGGATGTTCGCTCGACGGTTCGCGGCGGCACTCGCCGCAATCAACGAACTCGGGGCGTCGCCGTCCACGGCATCGAGCAGCGGTACCGCAAACCAGAACGTGGACCCGAAACCCTCGCGGCTGTCGACGCCGATCTGGCCTCCCATCGCTTCGACGAGGGCTTTGCAGATCGCGAGGCCCAGCCCGGTCCCACCATATCGGCGCGTGATCGAGCTATCGACCTGACTGAACCGCTTGAAAAGGGAATCTAGTCGATCACTCGCTATGCCGATGCCATCGTCTCGGACCTCGAACCTCACCGTGCCGGAAGAGTGGTCATCGGCTCGGATGCTAATCGCGATGTCCCCGGCATCGGTGAACTTCAAGGCATTATTCAACAGGTTCAACAAGACCTGCCGCAAGCGGTCCGCATCGCCGGACACGAGGCGCCCGACCCCGACCTCGTTCATACATGTGACGTTGATGCCTTTGCGTTTGGCCGGCCCCTCGATCATGGCGATCGTGTCGGCGACCAAGTTATCGAGCCGGAAAGGCGCGTACCGCAGCTCCAGCGCTCCAGCCTCGATCCTCGAAAAATCGAGGACGTCGTTGACGATTGCGAGTAGCGCGCTGCCGGAAGAATTGATCACCTCGATCTTGCGCCTGTCGTCTTCGAAGAGGCCGCCATCTTCGAGAAGCATGTCCGAATAGCCGATGACGACGTTGAGCGGCGTGCGGATCTCGTGGCTCATCGTCGCGAGAAACTCGCCTTTGGCCATGTTCGCGCGCTCGGCATCGCGAAGGGCCTTTTCTGCCGCGAGGCAGACTTGCTCGGTCATGCGGGAAGCCCTCTCGCGCTCCTCCTCCGCAAGCTTGCGATCCGTTATATTCATCTGCACGCCGAAGACCCGGACAGGTGTTCCCGACACGCGCTCGACTTCGCCGGCCAAACGCAGCCAGATCTTCCGCCCCTTGGCCGTCCTGGCCGGCAACTCCATATCCCATGGACTGCCGTCCGAAAGGGACTTGGCGAAGGCCGCCCTCACCTTCGCTCTCGCCTGGGGATCGTAGAATCCCATGGCATCGTCGATCGTCGGAACGAAGTCGTCGTCGACCTCATGAATCCGGCGCGTCTGCTCCGACCACATGACCTCGTAGGTGCGCAGATCGATCTCCCACCCGCCGGTCCCGGCAACCCGGCCGATGCGATCAAGGAAGGCCTCGCTGGCCTTCGAGCGATCTTCCGCGATCCTCTGATCAGTGATGTCCAGGATGAAGACGGAGTATCCCGCAACGATTCCCGTCCTCTGATCGGGAATGTAGGAGACGAGCGCAAGTCGTTCGCCACCGCCCTGCTTGGGGATCCGACGTTCGCAACGCTGCGGTTCGCCGCGCAACGCGGCCTCTATGAACGGCTGCTCCAGCTTGAACGTCTCATTGCTGATGACGTCTTCAAGCCGACGACCGCGCATCGTGAGATGGTTAACCGCATACCATTCTGAGTAGGTGCGATTAGCCAACACGTTGCGGAGCTCAGCATCCCAATAGGCGATTGCCGCCGGCATGTTGTCGAGAACAGCCCGGAGCGGGTGCTCGCCCAGCTGCAGCCGCTCTTCGGTCTGCTCCCTCTCCGTCAAATCGATCGAGCGGCTTCCCGGCTTGGGGGCCGCCACGGCGTTCGCGCTCGTGACACCTTGCGGCAAGAAACTCCGACCGGATACGGAACGCCAAAAGCCTTGCAGCATAGTTTGCCTCCCATCACTCGATGCCGGCAGTGGGCCTCGAACCCGATCCTCGGAGTCGATTACCGCTCGAATGATCGCTTGTCCTATCATCTCACGCGCGTGACGCGCGGAGGGACAATTGCGTCGGGGCGCCTAAGACCGACTTAAAGCCAAGCGAATATCATGGCAAACGAACCGCCACGACCAACAGTGATGACGTTACGTCAGCGTTTTCGACTGTAGCTTCCGTTACGTTATCCAACGATTTCAAGAACAAGGACCGTTTTTGCTCACTAATCCTTAGTGAGTCAGGGTCATCAATGGTTGGCGGGGTCCTGGTCTCCTACGAAAGCGCAGGTGGCCAAGATGACGACTTCGATGGGCGCGCAAATGCTGGCGTATACAGTCGAGCCACGACCTGGATCGTCTTGGGACGAAGCGGAGCTGCAGGCGCTCTTCCAACCGATCGAGAACCTAGCGACGGACGAGATCGTCGGTTTCGAGGCTCTCGCGCGCCTGCGGCGGGACGGCGTGCTTCTCGCCCCAGATGCCTTCCTGCCGCTCTTGGATCGGCAGGACCGGATGGGCCTTTTCCAGACGATGCTGAGGGAGGCGAATGCGCTCCTCAACAGCGTTCGCAGGGATCCGGTCTACGTTTCGGTGAACGTGGAGACGAGCCTGCTCGAAACGCACGGCTTCCTCAGAAGTCTCGCTGACACCTTGCATAATCAGCACTATGTCGGGAAGGGCCTCGTGTTGGAGATCCTGGAGAGCGAACAGGCGTCCGATCTCGCCGTCCTTCAAGATCTGCTTCCAAAGATCAAAGCTCTCGGGATCGGCATCGCCCTCGATGACGTCGGAAGCGGTTTTTCTTCACTGATGAGGCTTCGCGATCTCCCTATCGACATCATGAAGCTCGATCAGACTTTCGCCCGAGGTCTGACGAAACGGCCCGAGGATCTGCAATATATCGCAAGCCTTCTTTCGCTCGCGCGAGGGCTGAAGAAGCGCCTGATCGTGGAAGGGGCCGAAACCGACGACATACGGCAAGCCCTTCGAGTCCTCGGCGTGGAGTACGCCCAAGGTTACGCCATCGCCAAGCCGATGCCCGCGAGCGAGGTCGACACCTGGCTGAAGGCTCGGGGCACGGGCCACACCATCCATGGCTCGGCGACGTCCCTTCTGGCATCCTTCGCGAGCCATGTGAGAAACGCAAGCGGGCGCGGAACGCCGGCCGATCCTCGAAGCCTTGGGCCAGAGGCCAGTCTTGCAAGCGCCTGTGTCGACGACGGCACTCGTGACTCTTCGTCCGTAGCCTCGATCCACGCGGCAGCCGATGCCCGCTCACTGGATGTCGCCAAGAAACTCGACCGCCCGGTCCGATCCAGCGTACGCGATCGCCTCAGCGTCGTGATCATCGACGACGATCCGATCTACCGCAGTTACGTTGTTGCGATGATGTCCAAGGACGATCTTTTCGTGGTGCACGAAGGTTCGGACGGCGACGATCTGAACACCCTACTTGAGAACGAGAAAATCGATTGCATCGTTCTCGACTACAATTTGAACGGCGATAGCGGCTTCGCCGTCCGCGAGCGCTTGCTGATGCGGTTCCCGGATCTTCCGCCAGTCCTGATACTCACCAGTGACGAACGTCAGAGTACCGTGATCAAGGCGATGCGCCTTGGGATACAGGACTACCTCCCGAAGGCGAAGCTGAAGCCGGACGCCTTGGTCGCCGCCGTGACGCGCATCGTGCACGCCGACCGGGGAAAACGGCAGCTCGCCGTGGAGCATCGGAAGCTTGTCGCCGCTTTCAACATCGACTGCGTCACCGGCTTGCCCAGCCGATGGCGTCTCGAAGAACGCATAGCGCAGGTGGCAGGGCTCGCACCTGCGGTCGCGGCGAACTTCGTTATCGCGGCGATCCAGATGCTCGAGTGGCATAACGTGATCGAACGTTTCGGCTTCGATGTCGCCAATCAGGCCTTGCGCGCCTTCGGTGAACGGCTTCGGCTCTGCAGCGGACAGAACGATATCTGCGGACGACATACCGATGGCACGTTCATGGTGGTCGTGGATCTGAGATCCTTGGATGAAGACCTCGTCGGCTTCTGTACCCGCATCGTGCGGCAGCTTTCATTCCAGCTTCAAACGAGCGCGGCGACGCTCGTGCTGAACGCGCGCGTGGGGATCGCGTCGTGCGCCGTAGAGACCGCCTCTGCGGAGACGCTCGTCGACAACGCCTTGGACGTGCTCGATAACGCTCGGGCCCCAACGAACTACCAGATCGCGGAGGATTTGGTCCGGACGCCAACCATGGGTTCGGGGCAGACTCTAACGCATCGCGTAGCAGCGAACCCTGACGCCTTCGGCCTCCGGACTTCCGATCGTCGACGCGAGCCACGCCACAAGGTGTTCAGGCTCGGACGCATCCTGACGATGGGCAAGGCATCGGTCGTCGATTGCACCGTGAAAAACATGAGCACCGGAGGGGCTGGCCTGCGCTTGCACGCCGTCATGGTCGTCAGTCCGGAATTCATCCTGGAGATCGGCGGAAGCGGCGAAGCCAGAAAGGTGCGGCTCAAATGGCAGACGGGCCTGAACTTGGGAGTCGAATACATTGAGTGACAAGGACCCTCGAGTGACATCGGAGCAGACCCCTCCGAGGCGCGTTCTGATCGCAGAAGACATGGCCATCACCGGTGCGATGGCGCGCGCGATGCTGGAAGCTGATGGCTATCTCGTGGACATCGTGACCGATGGAGCTGCGGCCGTCGATGCCGCCGCGGCCGGATGCTACGACATCATCTTCATGGACGTGCATATGCCCTTGCTGGGCGGGGTGTCGGCGACCCGTCGCATACGATCCCTTCCCGGCGCCGCCGGGAAAACGCCGATCGTCGCGATGACGGCGAAGAACTCCAGGACCGATCGCATCAACCTCTTGGCAGCCGGAATGTGCGATCACCTCTGCAAGCCACTGCGCAAGGCTGAAGTGCTTGAAGCGGCTCGGGCTTGGAGCCGTCCCTCGCAGCTTTCCTGTTCTGAAGAGGCGTCATTTTCGTGTCGAGACCATGATCGTAGACCGCCGGTTCTGGAGTACGCCCTCATCGGTCGCGACGAGGACGCGCGCATCACCCTGGGTCATGATTCATGAGTGTGCCCGTCGACGAAGCGGCGTTTGCCGAAGCGTTGGAGCTGCTTGGCAGTTCGCGCCTGGCGTCTCTCGCGGCCAAGTTCAAGGAGGAGCTGCTCGATCGGTTCTCGGGTCACGACGATCTGCGGCGCCTCCAGAGCGACGCGCACAAGACGGTCCCCTCAGCCGGCGCGCTGGGGCTCGAAGCTCTGAGCGAGACCGCCGCTACGTTGGAAGAGGCATGCTTCGATGGTTGCGGTCTCGAGGACGCGCTTCGCCTCTGCATCGCAGCGAGGAATGAAGCCGTCGGACTGCTCGCTGGCCGCTACCAGCATCCCGAGCAATCCGAGCATCGCTCGGCGGGAGAATGATGCGCAGCGCCGAAAGCTCTCGTTCTGGGGCGAGCGGTCATAGTAGCCATCGTCTGATCCGTGCCGCGCCTGATTCGGGTCGACTAATATGATGTTATCTCGTTGCTTTATCTCCTTAAGAAAACTCTTTTTTAGGATGACTCCGATTCGATGAGCCAAGATGTGGACGACTATGAACACTTGGACTAACGCGATGAACATGTTGCCGCGATCGAGCGGGGAGGAGCTTCGGCTTGCGGCGCTCTCGAAGCTCGGCATTCTCGATACAGAGCCAGACGCATCGTTCGATCGCATCTCGCGATTGGCGTCGTTCCTGCTGAATGTTCCGGTCGCCCACATCTCGCTGATCGATCGCAGCCGACAATGGCTCAAAAGCGCAACGGGCAGCCCTCGCATCGAGATGCCGCGAGACTCATCCGTTTGTGCATGGACCATCCTTCAGGACGGTCCCATGATCGTCCACGACCTTCGGGCCGACGACAGGTTTCGGCACCTGCCATACGTGGCCCACGAGCCAAACTACCGCTTCTACGCGGGTGCTCCGCTCAGAGATCGCGACGGCTACAACTTAGGCGCCCTCTGTTGCCTCGACTATCGACCACGAACGCTGGACCGGGACCAGATCTCCGGTCTCGAAGATCTCGCGAGACTGGTGCTCGATGCCATCGACTTGCGGATGGTTGCGACGACGGACGCTCTGACGGGATCGGCGACGCGCCGCACTTTCCTGCAATCCGCGGAGCGGAGCTTCGGCCGTGCGCAGCGCTATCGCGAGCAGCTTGCGTGTCTCGTGATCGATGTCGATGGCATCAGTTCGATCAACGAAACACATGGCTATGCTGCAGGTGATCGCGTGTTGCAGAGCTTCGGGTCGCTCTGCCGAAAGGAACTGCGATCGTCGGACAGCTTGGGCAGGCTCGGCAGCGACGAGTTTTGCTTGCTCGTCAAAGAGAGCGAGACCGCAATTTTCGGCCTTGCCGAACGGCTTCGCGAAGGGCTGGCGCGCATGTCCTTCAAGGGACGAGGCGGCAGCTTCAGCGCCACCGCCAGCATCGGTGTCAGCAGTCTTCGCAAGGACACGTCGAACATCACAATCCTCTTGGAAGACGCCTACATCGGTCTTCGAAAGGCGAAAAGCCTGGGGCGAAACCGCACCTGCGCAGGCCATGAAGCTTCCGTGATGGCCGATGGGGGAACCGTACACGCCCAAGAGGTGAGCAGACCGCTCGAGTTTAGGGCCGAGCGACAGGCTGATCCTGACGAGAAGCTCGGCCCGATCGTCGTCATAGAGGACGACCTCAACCTGAATAGCGCCATCGTGGAAGACCTCGAGGGCTTGGGATTTGAAACGATTTCGATCCTGCACATTGCGAGTCTCCGGACGACCGATCTCTCGACGGCGACATTCGTGATCCTCGACATCTCGCTCAACGGAGCTGATGCCGTCGATGTCCTGCAATTGCTGCAGCTGAAGGGTTACGGCGGCCCCGTCCAGATCGTCAGCGGCCACAGGCACGACATCCTTGAAGAGGTGAAGGCGCTCGGAGAACGCAAAGGGATGCGCATGCTGCCGGTCATGCAAAAGCCGGTCGACCTCCAAAGCATCTCTTCGGTCGTCGCTTCATTCCACGACAAGCGTTTGGTCCCCGACGTGCCGGCTGCCATCATCAAATCGGTTGCAGTGGTCCGGCCGCTGACCGATATAGACCTGGGCGACGCGTTGAAGGCTGGTTGGGTCGACATCTGGTATCAGCCCAAATACAGCGTCTCGACAGGCTTGCTTGCGGGAGTCGAGTGCCTAAGCCGTATCAGGCATCCGACCTTAGGATTACTTCTGCCGGGTGCCTTCTTGCCGGGTGCGAGTCTCGCAGACATGGGAGCGCTGACCGAATTCGTTGTCGCCCGCGCGTGCGCGGACTGGAGCGATTTCAAGTCCTTCGTTGCTCCTCCGCGCCTCGCCGTCAACGTACCCGGTCCCCTGCTGATCGATCTTCCTCTTGCACGACATCTGCGCGAGCACGCGCCTTCGGACAGCGCGTGGCCGGGATTGGTGTTCGAGATCACCGAGGAGGATGCGCTGAAGGATCTGGAGACGGCACGGGATATCGCGACCCAGCTGCGCATCTACGGAGTCGAACTCTCGATCGACGATTTCGGGCTGGGCTATTCAAGCTTGGCGCGCTTGAAGGAGATCCCGTTTCGAGAGATCAAGATCGACAGGTCGCTCGTGGACGGATGCGCAACCGACGCGATCAACGGGCCGCTTTGTCGATCGATCGTCGAGCTCGCGCACTCCTTCTCGGCGGCGGCGGTCGCCGAAGGTGTCGAGCGACACGAGGATTTCGAGTTTCTTCAATCCGTCGGCTGCGACATGGTCCAAGGCTTCCTGTTCAAGCGGCCGATCAGCAAAGAGCAGCTCCTCGTAGAGTTGACGCGAGCCGACAACCTGAATCACTCGACTTTATCGATGATCGACATGAGCTTGGCGGGCATCACCGACGCGGCTCGCAACACGAGCTCGCCGCTGCGGCTGTCGGGGGGAGGACGCGACGCGTTTCGCGATCGGGTCCATTCTCCTAGCGAAAATGAAAATCCGTTCCCGGCGCGATGACCCGCGGCAGAAGTCTCGTGACCGGCGTAGCGCGTTGCGGCTTCGGCGGAACGGCTGTGGTCGCTCCAGCGGCGTGGCGATGGCGCATCCTGCGGATTGCGGGACCGCTGAACAACGGCCGCCGACGGCTTGTAGACTTCTTCGCTGGCGGGGCCTGTGGCCCACATCTCGAGGCAGTGAACGACGTCATAGCCATGGGATTATAGATGTCCACGTCCCCATTCCCCCGCTTGAGAAGGAGTTCCGGAGAATCTTTCGGCGCGTCTATGGACACGTTCGCGCGGGTTGGATCCCTCATCGTGGTCACGATCGGCGCGGTAGCCCTTCTCGGCTGGGTCCTGCACATCCGTATTCTGATTACCCTGTTGCCTGGCCTCGTAGCCATGAAGGCGAATACGGCGACGTTGTTCATGGCTTCGGGCTTATCCGCCTGGCTGCTGCACACCGCGGCGGAAGGATCACGATCAACTCGCTTCGCTAGAATGTTGGCCGCCGCCGTCGCCGCGGTCGGCACCTTATCCCTCGCAGAGGATCTTCTGGCCATCGACTTCGGTGTCGATCAGATCCTGCTCCTCGACAATTGGCAGGCGGTGGCAACACCTCACCCAGGCAGGATGTCGCCGCTCGCCGCGGCCAACTTCATCTTCGTCGGCCTCGCCTTGCTCTGCCTGAAAACAAGATGGCAGCGTCTCGCCGCCATGACCCACTGGCTCGTCGCACCCGCCTTATTCATCACCGGGCTCGTGCTCGTCGGCTATGTCTACGGCGTCGAAGCGCCGGACCAGATGAAACACTACAATGCAATGGCGCTCCATACTGTCGTGGCGCTGTTCTTGTTATGTTTGACCATTATCGCAGCGGACACGAAGAACGGCTTCACGAATATTGCCGCGAGCGATACGGCCGGCGGGTTGATCTGCAGGCGCTTGCTTCCAAGCCTGCCTTTCGTGCTGCTCGGATTGGATTGGCTCCGCCTGCTCGGTGAGCGCGAAGGTCTATACGGCTTCGCATTCGGCGTATCGCTGAGCGTCGCCTCAAGTGTAACCCTATGCGTCGTCGCCGTCGCCGTCACGGCGGCATCGCTGCATCGCACGGACGTGAATCGAAAGCAGGTCGAAGCGGAGATCGTCAGCCTCAACGCGGGCCTGGAAGGCCGGATCTTGGAGCGGACCTTGCAGCTCGAGATCGCGAACAGGGAGCTCGAGCGGCTATCATGCGAAGACGGACTTACACGCGTCGCCAATCGGCGTTTTTTCGATATACAGCTGTCGACGCAATTGGCGGTCGCGAAACGCCACGGACGTGAGCTGTCACTGGTGCTCTGCGATGTCGATTCCTTTAAGGCCTACAATGATAATTACGGCCATCAGGCAGGGGATGATTGTCTGAAGCAGATCGCTGCCGCCATAAAATCCTGTTGCCGACGCCCTTCCGATCTTGTCGCGCGATACGGCGGAGAGGAATTCGCCATCATCCTACCAGAAACTGGGCTGGAAGGTGCGGGCCATGTCGCTGAGGCGGCTCGCCTCGCTGTGGAGGAGCTGCTGATCGCGCATGCCCATTCCCCCGCCTCGCTCAACGTCAGCATCAGCGGCGGCTTTGCCTGCCTCTCGGGTCTCACCAATCAGAACGCTCCGGAGCTCATTGCAGCGGCTGACCAGGCGCTCTATCTCGCTAAAGCCGCAGGCCGCAACCGCGTCGTCGGCACGACGTCATCTGCAGATCACGACAGTGCGTCAGTCGACGATCTGACTGGCCTCGCCGGGAGCGGCACCGTCGACCAGCGTACCTTCCATTAAACATGGTCGTGCGCCGGACCTGTCGACGAGGGGAGGCGCTCAGAGCCGAGCTCGGCGCGCCGGTTTCCGGCGGCGCTCGACAGTCCCGCGGACGGGTCCTCGAGGTCGGCGTCTGTCGGTCGCTCAAGGCGAGCACGCGATGCTCATTGTGTTAACCTTGTCGGCGAAGATTATGAAGCCGCCGCAACGTCGTTAATCGATCCTCCGCGCGATCGTTCGACCATGATGCATCTATCGGATGCAATCGCATGCCCCGCAAACCGCCTTTCGGCACCGCTTCGCTTTACGTCCATTTTCAGCCGGTGATGACGCGCACCTTTCCCGTCCTCGACGGCATTCCCGCGGCGATGCAGGACCGTCTCGATCAGCTCGCGCAACCATCGGACGTCTCGGTCGCCTCGCGGCTCGCGGGCCTGAAGCGGCTCATCGACGAAGAGGCCCGCCAAGCCCAGCCCTCGCTCTGAGCTTGGCGCGGCCGGAGCGATGGCCGCGTAAGTGTTTCGGTCATCGCGTAACCAGGATGCGCTCAAGCCTCCATCGTCTCCAGCTCGCCGATCATGCCCTCGATCATGCCGAGCCCGATCTGCCAAAAGTTGGGATCGGTGGCATCGAGGCCGAACGGCGCCAGCAACTCGGAATGATGCTTGGTGCCGCCGGCCGAGAGCATGGCGAGGTAGCGCTCGGCGAAACCGTCCTGCGCGCGCTGGAACACGCCATAGAGCGAGTTCACCAGGCAATCTCCGAACGCGTAGGCGTAGACGTAGAACGGCGAATGGATGAAGTGCGGGATGTAGGCCCAGTAGGTCTCGTAGCCCGGCATCAGCTTGATCGCCGGGCCCAGGCTCTCGGCCTGCACGCTCATCCAGATCTCGGAGATCCGGTCGGCCGTCAGCTCGCCCTCGCGCCGCGCGGCATGGAGCCGGCGCTCGAAGCTGTAGAAGGCGATCTGGCGCACCACCGTGTTGATCATGTCCTCGACCTTGCCGGCGAGCATGACGCGGCGCTCGGCCTTGGAGGTCGTCTTGTCGAGCAGGGCCCGGAAGGTCAGCATCTCGCCGAAGACGCTCGCCGTCTCGGCCAGCGTGAGCGGCGTCGGCGCCATCAGCGCGCCCTGCGGGCCGGCCAGCACCTGGTGCACGCCGTGGCCGAGCTCGTGGGCCAAGGTCATCACGTCGCGCGGCTTGCCCTGGTAGTTCAGCAGCACGTAGGGGTGGGCCGAGGGCACGGTGGGGTGGGCGAAGGCGCCCGGCGCCTTGCCCGGCCGCGTCGGCGCGTCGATCCAGCGCTCGTCGAAGAAGCGGCGGGCGATGCCGGCCATCTCCGGCGAGAAGCCGGCGTAGGCGTCGAGCACGGTGCGCTGCGCCTCCGGCCAAGGCACGATGCGGGTGGGCACGTTGGGCAGCGGCGCGTTGCGGTCCCAGTGCGGCAACGCTTCGACGCCGAACCATTTCGCCTTGAGCTTGTAGTAGCGGTGCGACAGGCGCGGATAGGCCGCCGTGACCGCCGCGACGAGCGCGTCGACAACCTCGCGCTCGACGCGGTTCGACAGGTGGCGCGAGTCGGCGATGTCGGCGAAGCCGCGCCAGCGGTCGGAGATCTCCTTGTCCTTGGCCAGCACGTTGGTGACCAGAGCGAAGGTGCGAAGATTGGTCTTGAGCCCGGCGGCAAGCGCCTTGGCCGCTTTCTCGCGGGTCTTGGCGTGCTCGTCCTGCAGCAGCGAGAGGGTCGGCTCCAGCGCCAGCTCCTGGCCGTCGACGGTAAAGCGCAGCGCCGCCAGCGTCTCGTCGAACAGGCGGTTCCAAGCCGAGGCGCCGGTGGCCGACTTCTCGAGGAACAGCTGCTCGAGCCTGTCATCAAGCTGGAACGGCTTGTCCTTGCGGATGTCGTCGAGCCAGGGCTTGTAGCGGGCGAGCTCGCCGGCGGCGACGGCGTCGAGCGCGGCATCCTCGATGCGGTTCAGCTCGAGCTGGAAGAACAGGAGGTCGGTGGCCGCCGCCGTGACCCTGTCCTGCGCGTCGCCGTAGAACTTGGCGTTGGCCGGGTTCGTGGTATCGCCGGAGTAGATGAGGCCGGCGTAGCTCATGATGCGGCCGAGCCGGTCGTCGAGCGCCTCGTAGCGCGTCACTGCCGCCATGAGGCCGCCCTCGCGGACGAGCCCGTCGAGCCGCCCCTTGTAGTCGGCGGAGAAGGCCTTGCAGTCCCGCGCGATGCCGGCGAGGTCGTCGGCGTAGGCCGGCGAGTCCATGCCGGGGTAGAGGTCGGCGAGGTTCCACTCGGGCAGGGCGCCGAGCGTCGCGTCGACATGCGCGGCGGCTTCGGCGGGCGAGGCGGGGACGCGCATGCGGGACCTTTCAGGCAGCGGAGGCATGGGCGCTCGTAGCCGCGCCGCCGGGGGCGATCAAGGGCGCGGCGTGTCGCGTGCCGATGCGAGCCTAGCGAGGGCGGCGTCGATGTCGAAGTCAGCCAGCAGCAGATCATCCACGCTGAACGGGCTGGAGGTCGGGGCTCTTGGCGCCCCTTCGACGTCGCGAAGGAAGCGCCCTGCCGCCTTGCACCCCTTCGTCCAGATTCGGTCGGCTTCCAACAGCTGGCGCATTTCCGGCGTGAGTGCAGCCACCGCTGAACTCTGGAAATGGCTGGCTTCAGACCACCAATGGGTGCCGTCGCGTGACGATCGGCAGGCGTCGAGCTTCAGCAGGTGCTCGATCAGGCGCTCGAGGGATGAGCCGACTTCGCGCAGGTCGCGTTTGCCCAAGTCCTCGATCTCCTCGGCGAGATGCTCGACATCCACGCTTGCGCCGATGACGTCGCGGGTCAGGCGCAGGGCCGTGGCCTGCTGCTGGGTCCAGGTGTAGAAGTCGCCATCGTAGGTCGCGGGAACAGAGGCTTTTCGTTACGGGTCATGAGAAGTGCTCTCCTCAAAGCTTCGACAATGCGGCCTTGATGTCGAAGTCTTCCGACAGGAGCTCGTCCAGATCGAAGGGGCATATCGCCGGCGGCAAGAACGCAACGTCCGTCTCCTCAAGGTAGAGCAGCGCCTCTCTGCATCCCCTCTTCCAGATCTTCTCCAAGTTCAACAGCTGCAGCATGCCCGGCGTGAAGGCGTCGACGGCCGAGCTTTGGCAATGTCCGGCCTCGGAAAGCCAGTGCGGGCGGTCACGCGAGTCGGGGCATGCCTTGATCTTCAGCAGGTGCTCGATCAGGCGCGCGAGGAACGAGCCGACTTCCCGCAGGTCGCGCTTCCCCAAATCCTCGATCTCCTCGGCGAGATGCTCCACATCCACGCTTGCGCCAATGACGTCGCGGGTCAGGCGCAGGGCCGCCGCCTGCTCCTGGGTCCACAGGTAGAAGTCGCCGTCATAGGTCGCGGGACCGGATCTCTGCTCGTTGCGGGTCATGGGAGGCGCCTCCCCTTTGCATGTCGTCTGCCGCCCGCAGACTAGGCGAGGGCGGCGGCGGTGTCGAAAAGATGCAGGCTATCAAGGCCGGCCTCGCGCATCATGTCAGAGGGCGTATAGGCCGCGCCACCACCCGTTCTTCCGGTAACGCGATCGCTCCTGTAAACGCCGGTTCCCGAATCCGGAGAGCGGCGATGCGCCTGACACCCCCGACCATTCCCGTGTTCCTGATCGCCGTGCTGGTGGCGGCGGTGAATGTCGTGGACATCTACACCCACGTGCCCTTCGTGCATCATCTGCTGGCGACGCACCGTTTCGGCGCCATGGTCGCCGCCTTCGTGATCCTCGCGGCCGGCGTGGTCGTCCCCGGCCTTTGACGGCGGCGCGCGAATGGCCCAGCGTGGCAGAGACCGGGCGAGACAGCGGGAGACCAGGACCGATGAAAGACCTGATGGGTCTGATGAAGCAGGCGCAGGCCATGCAGACCAAGATGGCCGAGGCGCAGGCCGCGCTGGAGCAGCTCGAGGTCGAGGGCCGGGCCGGCGGCGGCCTCGTCAAGATCACGCTCTCGGCCAAGGGCGCGATGAAGCACGTCGCCATCGACGCGAGCCTGATGAAGGCCGAGGAGAAGGAGATCCTGGAGGATCTCATCGTCACCGCCCACGAGGACGCGCGCCGCAAGGCCGAGGGTCTCGCCGAAGAGAAGATGCGCGACGTCACCGCCGGCCTGCCGCTGCCGCCCGGGATGAAGCTGCCGTTCTGATGCTTTCCCTTCATGGCTGAGCGGGTCGCCGGCCCCGAGATCGAACGGCTGATCCAGCTGCTGTCGCGCCTGCCGGGCCTCGGGCCGCGCTCGGCGCGCCGGGCCGCGCTGCACCTCATCCGCAAGCGCGAGGAACTGCTCGGGCCGCTCGCCGACGCCATGGCGCGGGCGCGCGACACCATCCGCACCTGCTCGCACTGCGGCAACGTCGACACCATCGATCCCTGCTCCGTTTGCCAGGACCCGCGCCGCGATCCCGCAGTGCTGGTGGTTGTGGAGACGGTGGCCGACCTTTGGGCGCTGGAGCGGGCGGCGGCGTTGCGCGCGCGCTACCACGTGCTCGGCGGCACCTTGTCCCCGCTCGACGGCATCGGCCCCGGCGACCTCAACCTCGCCACCCTCGCCGGCCGCGTGCAGGAGGACGGCGTCACCGAGGTGATCCTCGCGGTCAACGCCACTGTCGACGGGCAGACCACCGCGCATTACGTCACCGACCTCATCGCGCACCTCGGCGTGCGCACCACCCGTCTCGCTCACGGCGTGCCCGTCGGCGGCGAGCTCGACTACCTCGACGAAGGCACGCTCTCGGCGGCGCTCAGGAGCCGGACGGTGTTTTGAGAAGACCTCCCAGGCTCTGTGCCGTTGGTCCTGGATCGCGCCGATAGGATCGCGTCTGCAAGGTTGCGCTTACGGGTCCGGGGCGGCGTTTCCGATAAGAGATCGGCCTGCTCTTAGGCCGGCACCCAGGCTTCTCTGCCGTAGCAGGTCTCGGCAAGCCCTTTGCACGTCTTCGGCTGCCCGGGGCCGCAAGTCATGCAGATCGCGATCCATCTCGATGCTTCGAGCAAAGTCACCTTGCAGATGCAGATCCACGAGCAGATCGCGGCCCTCATCCACGGGGGCAAGCTCAAGGCCGGCGCGGCGCTTCCCAGCACACGCGAGTTGAGCGGCCAACTCGGCGTATCGCGCAACACCGTCTTCGAGGCCTATGAGCGGCTGGTGGATCAAGGCTACCTCGTGACCGCCCGGGCGAAAGGCACCTTCGTCCGCGCCGGCATGACCGAGGATCGGATGCCGGCGGACGCCAAGGCATCGATCGATGGCCGTGCGCCCTCGATCGCGACGAACCTGCCGCTCCCCTATACGGGTCGAGGACTTCCCGGCCTCTACGAGCCGCCCAATGCGGCGATCCACATCGACTTCCGTTTCGGGCGGTCCGATCCGCGCTCCTTCCCCGTCAAGATTTGGCGGCGGATCCTACTGGACTGTCTCGGTGGAGCCGCCGAGCGCCTGAGCCAGTACAATGATCCGTCCGGACTGCCGGAGCTGCGCGAGCTGATCGCCGATTTTCTCGGGCCGGCTCGCGGGATCAAGACGACGTCGGATCGGATCATCGTGGTCGGTGGCTTCCAGCAAGGCATCAACCTCGCCGCGCATCTTTTCGTTGGCGTCCATACCCCCATCGTCGTCGAGGCACCGTGCTATCGGGGCGCGGCGTTCCTCTTCGAGAGCTACGGCGGCAAGGTCATTCCCGTCCCGGTCGATGACGCGGGGCTCGATGTCGACCTTTTGCCGGCGCATCGCGTCAAACTGGTCTACGTCACGCCCTCCCACCAGTTCCCGACCGGCATCACGATGACGCTGGAGCGCCGACTGGCCTTGCTGGATTGGGCCGCGCGCCGAGGAGTCTACATCCTGGAAGTCGATTACGATTCGGATTTCCGTTACGAAGGCGCGATCCTGCCGTCCTTGCATTCGCTCGACCGCCATGAGTGCGTGATCTATCTCAACTCGTTCTCGCGCTCGCTCGGACCGGGATTGCGGCTCGGCTACATGGTTCTGCCGCGCGAACTCGTTCACGCCGCAACGACATTGAAAGGTTTGATCGACAACGGCTCGCCTTGGCTCGAGCAGGCGACCCTGGCCCAGTTCATCAAGAACGGCAGCCTGGCGACGCAACTCAAGCGCGTGCGTCAGACCTACATGCGCCGCCGCGACGCGGTCCTGGCGTCGCTCGAAGCCCACTTCGGCGAGGTTGTCGCGACCGGCACGGAGGGCGGCACCCATCTTCTCTGGACGGTTCCCGAGACCGTCGGACCGGCGGCCCGACTCCGGCGCGACGCTCGACAAATGGGTGTCGGTCTGCATCCTCTCGACGACGGCGCGGCGCTTTTCGCCGACGCTCTGCCCGGCAGCGATCACAAGGTCGTCCTGGGCTATACGCACCTGAACGAAGTCCAGATCGCAGAAGGGATTGCGAAGATCGCCAAGACCGCCTGCCGGGCATAGCGGTGCGCTGGCCCTAGGAAATCCTGACTGACTGGCCCTTCCGCCGATGGTGATCGGCTTTAAGCTGGAAACCCATGGCACGACTGCTCAGGGGATGTGCCCCTGTAGCCTCGGGCTCGTGCCGGTCACCACGCATGGAGAGCCGAGACATGACCATGGACTCGAGCGAAACCACGATCGTCCGCGGCGCCTGTCCGCAGGATTGCCCCGACACTTGCGCGTTTCTCTACCACGTCAAGGACGAGAAGCTCGTCGAGGTGACGGGCGATCCCGATCATCCGATGACCCGCGGCGGCCTCTGCGTCAAGCTGAAGAACTTCGCGGAGCACCACTACCATCCCGATCGCCTCATGCATCCCATGAAACGCACGGGACCGAAGGGCTCCGGCCAATACGAGCGCATCAGCTGGGACGAGGCGCTGGCGACGATCAAGTCGAAGTGGACGGGCATCATCGACGAGTACGGCAGCGAGGCGATCATGCCCCACGCCTATCTCGGCAACCAGGGCACGGCGAACGGGCTCACCGCCGGAGACGCGTTCTTCAATCGTCTGGGATCCACCGTCGCCGAGAAGACCTACTGCGAATCCGGCTCGTCGACGGCCTGGGTAATGACCGTCGGCCCGACCGGCGGTCTCGACGTCGAGAGCTTGGCCTACAGCGACTACATCATCGTGTGGGGCATGAACATGGTCTCCACGAACCTGCACGGCTGGCCTTTCGTGCTCGAGGCCAAGGCCAAGGGCGCCAAAGTCGTCGTCATCGATCCCTACAAGTCGCGCACCGCCAAGCGGGCCGACTGGCACCTCGCGATCAAGCCCGGCACCGACGCCGCCCTGGCGCTGGGCATGATGAACGTCATCATCGAGGAAGACCTCTACGATCATGACTACGTGGAGAAATACACGCTCGGTTTCGAGGAGCTGAAGGCCCGCGCCGCCGAGTTTCCCGTCGAGCGCGTGGCGATGATCACCGGTCTTTCAGCCTCCGACATCCTGACGCTGTCGCGCGAATACGCCAAGGCCAAGGCCTCGGCGATCCGACAGGGTGTGGCGATCGAACGTTCGCCCGGCGGCGGCGATTCGGTACGCGCCGTCACCTGCCTGCCAGCGCTCACCGGCGCCTGGCGCCAGCCGGGTGGTGGCACGGTCGAGATGCCGATCTACGAGTTCCCGATGAGCCTTGCCCACGTGTGCCGGCCCGACTGGATCAAGCCCGGCACGCGCGTCGTCAACGAGCTCGACCTCGGCGCCGCGCTGACCGGCAAGATGAAGCTCGACCCGCCGATCAAGTCGGTCTTCTTCTACAATTCCAATCCGGTTTCGCAGGCGCCCGATGCCGGCGAGCTGGTCAGGGGCTTGCAGCGCGACGACCTGTTCACTGTTGCGAGTGAACTTTTCATCACCGACACGGCGAAATACGCCGACATCATCCTGCCCGCCTGCATGGAGGGCGAGCAATACGACATCATGGTCACCTGGGGTCACCTCTACATCCAGCTGAACATGCCGGCGATCAAGCCGCCGGCCGAATGCATGCCCAACATCGACATGTTCCGGCGGCTCGCCAAGACCATGGGCTTCACCGACGACTATTGGGATATGAGCGACGACGAGTGGCTTACCAAGGCTTACGACTGGGATGCTCCGCAGCTCCAGGGGATCACGCTCGACCTGCTCAAGAAGGACGGTTGGAAGCGGCTCAACGTCGGCCTGCCGCACGAGCGCGCGCCGCACGCCGAGGGCAACTTCAAGACGCCGTCGGGAAAATGCGAGTTCGCGTCGAGCATGGCGGCCGGCGGCAATATGGTGCTCGACGTCTGGCGATCGGGCTATTCGCAGATGCAGGTCGGCGGCTTCGTCGATCCCGTGCCGAACTACATTCCGCCGCACGACGAGCGGGTCGACGAGGGTGGCGAGGAGGACCGGTTTCCGCTGGCGATGCTGTCGCCGAAGCCGCACGCGTTTCTCAACACGCAATACGGCAACGAGGCGATGCAGCAGCATACCCAGGGCGAGCAGCGCATCATGATCAACCCGGCCGATGCCGGGCTTCGATCGATCGTCGACGGGGACTACGTCCGCGTGTTCAACGACCGCGGCACCTTCGAGGCCCTGGCGATGATCAGCGAGGACGTCGGAAGTGGGCTCGTCGTGACCAACGTCGGCCATTGGCCGGGCCTCAATCGTACGGGCACCGCGGTGAACTCCACCACGGCGCCGCGGCATGCCAACCTTGGCCAAGCCGGCGTCTACTCGGACAATCGCGTCCAGATCGAGCCGATTGGCGTCCTGGGAACCCTGGCAGCTGCCGTGACGGGGATGTTTGCCGAGCCCGCCGAGTAGGGCTCGTTGCCGGCCGTTCGGTCTCGAGCGGCCGTCGATGCCATCGTCAGCACGTGAGTGGAAGGTGAAGTCGACATGTCCAGCACCATCGTGAAGAACCCACCCGTCTCGAAGTTCGGGGTCAAGACGGCCACGCCGATCGAAACCGACCTTGACGGATGGACGAAGATCGAGGGTCATCCGACGATGAAGACCTGGATCGAGTACACCTCGGACGATGGCTCGATGATCTCGGGCTGGTGGGCCGCGACTCCTGGAACCTACCACGCGACCTATTCCGCCCTCGAGCTCGTGCACTTGATCGAAGGCGCGATCACCATCACTCCCGACGGAGGCGAACCGGTGCAAGTCGGGCCCGGCGATGCCTTCGTCGTCGAGAAGACCTTCGTCGGCACGTGGAAGATCGAGAAGGAGGTCTTCAAGCATTTCAGCATCAAGCTGAAGTAGGTCCATCGCGCGCCGGCTGTCCGAACCGCGTCGCGAGACACTCTTCATCCGATTCATGAGCGATGGCATCGAGCGTCGTCAGACCGCCGGTAACGCGGCGGTTTCGTTCATCGGCATGACGGCCTTCCGCTGGCGACGGCCCGTTGCAAAAGCATGAGACCTGCGAGACAGTATAGAGAGCGACGTTTCATTCTGCGTCAGGCACATGCGGCCAATCCTGCTCCTGCACGCTTCGGCGTCCGGCCACACGGTGATGAAACCATGTGGCCTGACGCCGAAGACCGGACATCGTGAAGAGGCCGAACGCCGATTTCACCGGCGGCGGTATCGGCGATCATGCGCGCTCGCCGACACCAAACCGGCGAGGGAACGCCGTCGGCCGGTAGCCCGAAGCGCCCGTCAGGTCACCAGCGTCCGCGAGAAGTTCGTGCTGAAAGGCACGTAGCCGCGCTTGACGAAGAAGCGCCGCGCGGGCTCGTTGAAGTCCCAGGCGCTGAGGTCCACGCGGTCGATGCCGCGGGCCCGGGCGAGGGCGTCGACCGAGTCGAGCAGGGCTCCGGCGACCCCGCGGCGCCTGGCTCCCTCGGCGACGGCGACGTGATGCACGAAAAGGCGGCGCAGGCGATGGGTCAGGGCGGTGGCGGCGATATCCTGCGCCTCGCACCACACGTAGCCCACCGCGCGGTCCCGGATCGAGGCGAGGAAGACGCGATGACCCTGCTGCCGGAATTGATCCATGAGGAGGTCCGCGACGTCGCGCGGCCTGGGATCGACCTTGAAGTAGCCGGAGTTGCGCGTGGCGTGGAAGGCCTGGACGACCGCATTGAGAGCCACGATGGTCTCGATGTCATCGGCCAGCGCAGGTCGGACGACGATCGGGCCGGCGGGCGGAAAGGCGACGAGCATCAGGCCTTATAACCGTCCTTCGCACGCCACCCGAGCCCTGATGGCGACCCGCGCCCGCGCGCCGCACATGACACCGCCCGCGGCGGGCTCTACACTCCCGACGCCAGACTGCCCAGTCAGCCGATCGGCGGCCCGTGCCGCGAAAAGGAACACCCGTGTCCGCGGACGTCATCGCCCTGCACAAACCTGCCCCGCCGGCCCTCGTGCCGCTCCCTGTTGCGAGCCCCGTCGCCGTGGCGCGACCGGAGCGCGCGCCGCTCGCGCTGCCGCGCGCCAAGACCGGCGTGCTGCTGGTCAATCTCGGCACGCCCGACGCCACCGACTACTTCTCGATGCGGCGCTACCTCAAGGAATTCCTTTCCGACAGGCGCGTCATCGAGACCTCGCGCCTGCTGTGGTGGCCGATCCTCAACCTCATCATTCTTTCCGTGCGCCCCCAGGCCAAAGGCAAGGACTACGCCTCGATCTGGAACAAGGAGCGGGACGAGAGCCCCTTGCGCACCATCACCCGAGCCCAGTCCGACAAGCTCACGGCCTGGCTCAAGGACGGCGGCATGGGCGACGCCGGCCGCGACGTCGTGGTCGAATGGGGCATGCGCTACGGCAATCCGTCCATCAAGGCCGGCATCGACAATCTCGTGAAGCAGGGCTGCGATCGTTTCCTTCTGGTGCCGCTCTACCCGCAATATGCCGCCGCGACCTCGGCCACAGTCTGCGACAAGGCCTTCGAGGCGCTGGCGACGATGCGCTTCCAGCCGACCATGCGCGTCGCCCATCCCTACCACGACAGCCAGGCCTACATCGACGCGCTGGCGCGCTCGATCCGCGCCGCCGTCGCCAAGCTCGCCTTCAAGCCGGAGGTGCTCCTGGCCTCGTTCCACGGCGTGCCGCGCGAGTACGTCGACAAGGGCGACCCCTACATGCGCCAGTGCATCGAGACTTGGCAGCGGCTGCGCCACGCCATGGGCATGAACGCCAACGAGTTCCGCATGAGCTTCCAGAGCCGGTTCGGGCCGGCCAAATGGCTGCAGCCCTACACCGACGAGACCATCAAGAGCATGGCCAAGGCCGGCGTGAAGACCATGGCCGTGGTGGCGCCGGGCTTCTCGGCGGACTGTCTCGAGACGATCGAGGAACTCGGCGAGGAGAACCGCGAATATTTCGAGGAGAACGGCGGCGAGCATTTCGCCGCCCTGCCCTGCCTCAACGATTCCGAGGACGGTATGCGCGTGCTCGAGGACATCGTCCGTCGCGAGCTCGCGGGCTGGGTTTAGAGCAAGCAGGACATCGCGGACGCAACAGGAATTCCAGACCCGGTGATTTCCGGGTCCGCCTTTGCAGCATCGGACGACAGGGATCGTAGAGGTCAGGAGAAGGCAGCCTCTCCAGCTCGACATTGCGCCGGAGATCGATCCTGCCGCTGTCGATCGCCTTCTTCACTCGAGCGGGCTGGACCTAATCGCGCGGAAGCGCCGCGCTCAAGACAGCTGCTCCTCGATCATCCATCGCGCAGCCACGACCACTTCCATTTGCCCAGCCCATTCTTCGTCGCGTGAGCGGCCGCCATCCTCTCAGCCTGCAGCGGGCCGACATAGCATCAGACGACGCTTCTGCGATCGCGGCGCCGACGATGCGGCGCCCGCGCGCCCAGCCGTCCGCGGCTTAATTGCCGAGCTTCTCGTGCTGCTCGGCCGTGCCTTGGCCTAGAGCGCCGGAGTTGCCCGGCGTGTCGCCGGGCTTTGCCGCCGAGGTCGCGCCGGTCGTACCGGTCTGGCTTTGCGCAGCGGGGGTGCCGATCGAATCCGAGCTGGCGGGACCGCCAGGCTTGCCGTTGGACGTGCCGCCGAGCGAGGTGCCCGCGCTCTGCGCGAAAGCGGCGGGGGCCGAAAGAAGCAAAGTCAAAGCCGCGACGGCGGTCAAATTCCTCGAGATGGTCATGGGAAATTCCTCTTTTTGGCCGGTGAAGCCAGAAGAATGCGCTGGCGATTGCCCAGGTTCATCCGGGCTTGGTCGAATCGTGCGGGAACCCGCTATTTCTGCGCGGTCAGCTCCGGCTGGGCATTCGGCGCGTGCGAGAGCAGCTCGTCGATCCGCTCGCGCTCCTTCATGAAGAGGCCGAGCATGCGGCCGTCGAACTCGCGGGTGCGGGCGAGCTTCACCTTCATCGGGTCGACGAAGCGGCCGTTGATCAGCACCTCGTAGTGCAGGTGGGGACCGGTGGCGAGGCCGGTCTGGCCGAGGTAGCCGATGGTCTGCCCCTGGCGCACGTGGGCCCCTTCGGTGATGCCGCGGGCGAAGCCAGAAAGATGGTTGTAGGTCGTCACGTAGCCGTTGGCGTGGGCGATCTCTATGCGGCGGCCGTAGCCCGAGCTCCAGCCGGCCTGCTGCACCGTCCCGTTGCCGGCGGCGAAGATCGGCGAGCCGATCGGCGCGGCGAAGTCGACGCCGGTGTGCGGTCGGCCATAGCCGAGGATCGGGTGGAAGCGGTAGCCGTAGCCAGAGGTGATCTTGAAGTTCAGCATCGGCGCGCGGACCAGGAATTTGCGGGTCGAGCGGCCGTTGGGATCGTAATAGTCGACGGCGCCGTCGTCGGGCGTCTGAAAACGGTAGTAGCGGTAGGTCTCGCCCCGCGTGGTAATCGAAGCGTAGAGCAGCTGGTTGGACCCGCCCTCCTCGTCGCCCTGATCGTAGAAGGCCTGGAACGTGTCACCGCCGGAGACGCCACGCTGGAAGTCGACGTCGTTGGCGAAGATGCGGACGAGGTCGTCGATGACCGGCTTGGGGATCTCCTGCTTCAGCGCCGTCTCGTAGAGCGCGTTATAGAGGCGCATCGCCGAGCCGTCGTCGTCGTCATCGTCCTTCCGCGGCTGCGCGGGCGCGTTTCCGGCTTGACCGGCAAGCTTGACATAGGTGCCGTCGTCCTTGAGCGCGACGGTCGTCTCCAGCGCCTCGTCGGCGTAGACCTGAAGGCGGGCGAGCACGCGCCGCGGCAGGCCGTCGCCGGCGTCGGCGAAGGTCAGCTTGATCCGCCTGCCGTCGGCGATGGGCTGGTCGTCCCGGCCGCCCAGCAGCGAGACGATGGTGAGGATGGTTGAGCGGCCGACGCCCGCCGTCAGCAGCAGGTTCGGCAGGCTCTCGCCGCGGTGCATCACCACGAGCTTGTCGTCGGCGATGGCGCCGCCCGGCGGGGTCGGCGCGCGCGGGATGCTGGTCTCGTTCTCCGGCACCATGCGCACCACGATGGAGGAGAACGGCGAATGGTCGCCGAAGCCGTCGTTGGTGTTGGCGTAGGCCAAGGCCCCGAGCGTGTTGGCGCGGCTGGTGCGCGTCAGCAGCAGCTGAGAGGGCAACGCGAGGGGCCGGTTGCCGGCGGCGAGCGAGCTCTTGATGTGCTCGGCCAGCTGCGCCTGCACCTCGTCGGACGACAGCGTCACGCCGGTGCTGAGCGTCTGGGCGGAGAAATCACGGATGTTCCAGGAGAACTCGGCATCGTCCTGCTGCGGCTCGGGCGGCGCCTCGACCTGCGTGCGGGCGTCGGCGAGCACCTTCAGCGGGTTGAAAGGCGGCACCTCGTCGCCGAAGCCGGCCGTGGCGGTCAGCAGCGTGGTCTCCACGCGGGCGAAGGCATGCATCCGCATGACCTCCTTGTCGCCGATCTCGGTGGGGGTCGCGACGCGGAACAGCTGCTTGGCGGCGACGATGTCGACCGGCTTCACCAGCCGATCGCCCTTCTTGGGGTTGAGGCCGGCGTCGGACACGTCCTTGACGATCGGGATCGCCGCCCGCGGCGCTTCGGCGAAGTTGGTCTCGTGGTCAAGCGCGGCGTAGATGGTCGAGCCGATCAGCGCGGCGCCCAGCATGCCGGTGAGGCAGGTGCCGACGAGCCAGCGCACCGAGACGCGGCGGTGATCGAAGAAGCTGTGACGCTCGCCGTCGATCTCGATCGCCGGCTCGACCCCGTGATCCATGACGAGGGCGTGGCGGCTGGCGTGCGGGCTTAAACTGAGCGTCTGAGTCCACACGTGACTTTCCAGATGATCGCCGCCCGATGACCTCCGGCGCAGGCGCCCGAAGCTGTGTCGCGCGGACCTTGGTCGAGGCTGACGTTGCCCCGTCCGAAGCACCCCTCCGGCGACGACCCAGCGACAAAGCCTGCCAACCTTGGCTCAAATGCGGCGCGGGGGTTGCCGCGATGATCGCCTCTCGTTAGGGCTCGGCCGCCGACTAGCCGCGAGGTTTCGTGATCTTCACCCGCCGCACGATCGTTCATGGCGCCGTGGCCGCGGGTGCCACTGCCGCCGCCGTCCCGGCCTTCGCGCAGACCGCGCGCCCGCCCCAGAGCAGTCGTTTCAGCTACGACGAGGTCGTGAAACGCGCCTCCGAACTCGCCTCGGCGCCGTTCCAGGGCGAGCTGCCGCCGCTTCCCGACGAACTGAACAAGCTCGACTGGGATCATTGGCGCCAGATCGAGTTCAGGGATTCCAAGGCCCTGCTCGGCGGCTCGGGCAGCCAGTTCCATCTCGAGCTGTTCCACCTCGGCCATCTCTACAAGCGCCCGGTCGTGATCAACACGGTGCGCGACGGCATCCCGACGCCGATCCCCTATCAGGCCAGCCAGTTCAATTACGGCTCGACGAAGTTCGCCAAGCCCCTGCCGGTCAACCTCGGGTTCGCCGGGTTCAAGATCCGCTCGCCGCTCAACGATCCCAAGAAGTTCGACGAGTTCATCTCCTTCGTCGGGTCGAGCTACTTCCGCTTTCTCGGCCGCGGCCAGCAATACGGCCTCTCGGCGCGGGGGCTGGCGCTGGCCGGCGGCACCAACCAGGAAGAGTTCCCGTTCTACCGCGAGTTCTGGATCGAGACGCCGAAGCCCGACGTCGACAAGCTGACGATCTACGCCTTGCTCGACTCCTCCGTCGTGACCGGCGCCTACCAGTTCGACTGCTACCCGCGGGACAACAGCGTCATCGAGGTCGGGGTGACGCTGATCCCGCGCAGGAGCGGCGTGAAGATCGGCTACATGCCGTTGACCTCGATGTTCTTCCTCGGCGTCGACGAGCCGCGGCTGGCCGAGGACTACCGCTGGGAGCTGCACGATTCCGACGGACTGATGATGCACACCGGCGCCGGCGAGTGGATCTGGCGACCGCTGCGCAATCCGCGGCCCATGGCGCAGACCAGTTCTTTCTTCGACCGCGACCCACAGGGTTTCGGCCTGCTGCAGCGCGACCGCGACTTCTCGCACTACGAGGACATCGACCTCGCCTACCAGGCGCGGCCGAGCTATTGGGTGACTCCGAAGAGCAAGCTCGGCGAGGGCCACGTCGAACTTTTCGAGATGCCGACGACCGACGAGACCAACGACAACATCGTGGCCTCCTGGGTGTCCAAGGACGACGTCGAGCCCGGCCGGCCGGTGCGTTACGCCTACGCGATCACGGCGGCGCTCGATCTCGCCCCCTTGTCCGGCAACGGCAAGGTCAAGGCCAGCTTTCAGACGGAGGCTCGCGCGCTCGGCTCGGGCGAGCCGAACGTGCCGACGCAGCGGCGCTTCCTGATCGACTTCGCCGGCGGCGACCTCGCCTACTTCCTATCCGATCCCGGCGCCGTGCAAATCGTCGCCGAGACGAGCGCCGGGCGCATCTTGCGCTCCTACACGCAGGCCAATCCCTACACCTCAGGCTTCCGCGGCACGGTCGACGTCGACCTCAAGCCCGGCGAGAGCGCCGACCTGCGCGCCTACCTGAAGAACGGCCCCAACACGCTGACCGAAACCTGGATGTTCCCCTGGACCGCCCCGAAGTAGGCCCGAGATGGCGTCGTTGAAGGCGCTGTGGCCGCTGGCGCGACCGCTGCTGCACCGGCTGGATCCCGAGCGCGCGCACGACCTCACGTTGCGGGCGTTCGCCGCCCTGCCGATGGCGGCGCCCGGCGCGGACGACCCACGACTGGCGGTGACGGCCTTCGGGCTCGGCTTCGCCAACCCGATCGGCCTCGCCGCCGGCTTCGACAAGAACGGCACCGTCTCGCACAAGGCGGCGGCGCTCGGCTTCGGCTTCGCCGAAGTCGGCACGCTGACACCGCTGCCGCAGCTTGGGAATCCCAAGCCGCGGCTGTTCCGGCTGCCAGAGCACGGCGCGGTGATCAATCGTTACGGCTTCAACAATCTCGGGCATGCGACGGCGCTCGCGACCTTCGGCGCGCGCCGATCGACCCGGGGCGCCGCGCCGGTCGGCATCAACGTCGGCGCCAACAAGGAGGCCGTCGACCGCGTCGCCGACTACGTCGCCGGCATCCGCGCCTTCGCCGGCCTCGCCGCCTATTTCACGATCAACGTGTCCTCGCCCAACACGCCGGGGCTGCGCGACCTGCAGAAGCCCGACGCGCTCGACGATCTTCTCGCGCGCGTGCTCGAGGCGCGGGACGCGGCCGCACCGGGCAAGGCGGTGCTGCTCAAGATCGCGCCGGACCTCACGCCGGCGGAGCTCGACGGCATCGTCGCCGTGGCGCGCCGCCGCCGCCTCGACGGCATGATCGTCTCCAACACCACGCTCGCGCGCGACGCCGTCGCCGCGCACCGCCACGGCGGCGAGACCGGCGGCCTCTCCGGCCGGCCGCTGTTCGCGCTCTCCACGAAGATGCTGGCCGAGTGCTTCCGCCGGGTCGAGCGGCAGTTCCCGTTGATCGGCGTCGGTGGGGTCGAGGACGCGCCGACGGCGATGGCCAAGATCGAGGCCGGCGCCAGCCTAGTGCAGATCTACTCGGCGCTGGTGTTCGGCGGGCCGGGACTGGTGGGCGAGATCAAGCGGGGACTGGTCGCTACCCTGGCGCCGGGCGAAACGCTGGCGAGCCGGGTGGGGCGGGCGGCGTAGAGGAGGATCTTCCTTCTGCCGCGAGCAGGCGGGAGAAGGACACGCCTAAAGCTCGATGTGCCGGCCGATCTCGACGACGCGCTCGGTGGGCAGGCCCAGCACGTCGGTGAGGTGCGCCTGGTTGCGCTCCATCATGGCGAAGACGCGCTCGGCCCAGACGTTCATCCGACGCCGGTCGCCCTTGCCGCGCACGATGGTCTCGTGGCCGACGTAATAGACACGCTGCTCGACATCGATGTCGCAGCCCTTCGCCTTCAGCGCCGGCAGCATCTCGTCGAGAGAGGCGCGCTCCATGAAGCCGCAATGATAGCTGATGCGCCAGACGCGCGGCAGCTCCTCGACGATGTCGAAGCGGTCGGCATCGGCGACGCGAGGCACCAGGTCGGTGATCACGGTGACGACGAGCACGTCGCGGTAGAGGCAGCGGTTCTGGCGCACGTGCCAGATCAGCAGCGGCGGTGCGGTCTTGCGCGCTCGCGTCAGGAACACGGCGGTGCCGTCGATGCGCGCGACCTTCTCGGCCTCGATGCGGGCGAAGAACTCCTTCACCGTTTCGGTCGACTGCGTCAGCACCTTGCCGATCTCGGCAACGCCGCCGTGCCAGACGCGCATCAAGGCGTAGATGGCCACCGCCAACGCGAGAGGGATCCAGCCGCCGTCCGGCACCTTGAGCAGGTTGGCGCCGAAGAACGCAGTGTCGACGATCAGGAAGAAGCCCGCCACGAGGCCGGCGAGCGCGACCGACCAGCCCCAGATCTCGCGCATGGCGATGAACAGCAGCACGGTGGTGAGCAGCATCGTGGTCGAGACCGCCATGCCGTAGGCGGCGGAGAGGTTGTCGGACTTCTTGAAGGCCAAGGCGAGCGCGACGGTCACGACCATCAGCAGCCAGTTGACGCCGCCAATGTAGATCTGCCCGTAGCCCTCGTCCGAGGTCTGGCGCACGATGAGCCGCGGCAGCCATCCCAGCTGGATCGCCTGCCGCGTCATCGAGAAGGCGCCGGTGATGATCGCCTGGGAGGCGATGATCGTCGCTGCGGTGGCGAGCAGCACCAGCGGCACCAGCAGGAACGAGGGACACAGCTTGTAGAAGGCGTTGTCGTCGCCAGAGACGCCGTCGTTCAGGACCAGCGCCGCCTGTCCGGCGTAGTTGATGATCAGCGCCGGGAACACCACCATGATCCACGACACGCGGATCGGCGCCTTGCCGAAGTGGCCCATGTCCGCGTAGAGCGCCTCGGCGCCCGTGGTGCAGAGGAAGACGCCGCCGAGCAATGCGAAGCCCCTGAAGCCGTGATGCGCCAGGAAGCTCATGGCGTAGGTCGGGCTCAGCCCCGCGAGCACGCCGGGGTGTCGCGCGATGCCGCCGACGCCGAGCACCGCGATGACCACGAACCAGGTCAGCATGATCGGCCCGAACACCCGGCCGATCTTTTGCGTGCCGAACGGCTGCAGCAGGAACAGCGCGAGCAGCACGGCGACCGCGAGCGGCAGCACGTAGGCCGAGGTGGCCGGGATCGCGAGGTGCAGCCCCTCCAGCGCCGACAGCACCGAGATCGCCGGCGTGATCGCGCCGTCGCCGTAGATCAGCGCGGCGCCGAAGAGCCCGGCGGCGACGACCCAGGGCTTGTGGCCGTGCTTGATGCCGATCAGCGACATCAGGGCGAGGATGCCGCCCTCGCCGTCGTTGTCGACGCGCATCGCCAGCACGACGTATTTCGCGCTGGCGATGATCACCAGCGTCCAAAACAAGAGCGAGAGGATGCCGAGCAGCAGACCGCGATCGGGCGGGCCGCCGGCGTCGCCGAGGATCGTCTTCAACGTGTAGAGCGGGCTGGTGCCGATATCGCCGAAGACGATGCCGAGCGCCGCGAGGCCGGCGCCGGCGAGCGCCTTCTTGGCCGGCGGCGGCTTGCGGCGGTCGCCGTTGTCCTGGCTGTCCTCACCCCCGGTATCCGCGAGCTGGTCCACCGCTTCCGCCTGGGTCATGCTGGCTCCGCCACCGTGCGCCGCACGTGCATAGAGCGGGACGGCCGGTTTAGCCAAGCTTGCCTGACGTCGCAGATCCCGGTGCGACTCTACGGCGTCAACGCCACCTTGCTGCGCCCACTGTCGATCGGTAGCGTTTCTCGTTTGCAGAGGACATCCCGCTTGGACCAGACCGCGTCGATCCCGTCCCTTCGTTCGAGCCTCGCCTGAGGCGTGCGCCGCGGCCGCGTTCTCGATGCGCTGAACTTCGCCCTGGCCGGCGCCCGCGAGGGCTTCGGGTCTTTCCTCGGCGTCTACCTCCAGGCCAGCGGCTTCGATCCGGCGGCGACCGGCGTGGCCATGTCACTCGCCGGGCTCAGCGGCCTGGTTGCGACGGCGCCGATCGGCGCCCTGGTCGATCGGACCGAACGCAAGCGCTTGGCCGTCGTGGCCGCCGTGGTGATGATCGCGGTCGGCTCGGTCGTGATCGTCCTCACTCGCAAGCTCTGGGTCATCGGGCTGGGGCAGGGCTTGATCGGCATCGGCGGAGCCGCGGTGGCGCCGCTCGTCTCCGCCCTCACGCTCGGTCTCGTCGGTGGCTCCGCCTTCGGCGCGCGCATGGCACGAAACGAGGCCTTCAACCACGCCGGCAACGCCGGCAACGCCGCGCTCGCCGCCGCGCTCGGCTACGCCTTCGGCCTGCAATACGTCGCCGTGGCGATCGTGGCGATGGCCTTGGCGTCGAGCGCGGTGGTGCTGCTGCTCGATCCGCGCGCGATCGATCATGCCGGCGCCCGCAGCGGCGAGGCGGACGAACGCTCGACCGTCCGCGCCCTGCTGGAATCTCCCGGGCTGCTGCTGCTCGCCGCCGCCGTGCTGCTGTTCGAGACGGCACACGGCGCCCTGCTGCCCTTCCTCGCCCAGGCGCGCACCGCCGCCGGCAGCAACCCCAGCATCACCACGGGCGTGATGGTGGTGATCGGCCGCGTCGCGATGGTGGCGGCGGCGCTGCTGGCGCCCCGCATCGCCGAGCGCCGCAGCTACGCCACCGTCATGACGGCCGTGCTCGCGACGGCCGTGGTCCGCGGCGGACTGGCCGCCCTGGGCACATCCTGGTGGGTGGTGGTCCCGGTGCAGCTCCTCGAGGGCCTCGCGATGGGCCTGGCCAGCGTCGCCATCCCGACGCTGTCGGCCGAGATCATGGCCGGCACCGGCCGCGCCAACGCGGCGCTCGGCGTCGTGCTGACCGCTTTCGGCGCCGGCGCCACGCTGAGTCCGCTCGTGGCCGGCGTCGTGGCCCAACACCTCGGCTTCTCCGGCGCCTTCCTCGTGCTCGGCGGCGTCGCGGCCTCCGGCCTCGCCGTCTGGCTGCTCGGCATTAAGGCGCTCGGCTTGCGCTTCGCCCGGGCGGGTCGACCGACGCCATGACGGCGGGGTCGATACGCAAGCGTATCGCGGTCGTCGCCGGTGGCTCGTTCCCGCTCCTCGCCGCGCTCTACGCCCTGCTGTTCGGCGCCTTCGGAGCCGAGGCGCCGTTCTTCCCGCTTTTCCTGGAAGGGAAAGGGCGCACGGCGCAGGAGATCGCCCTCATCCTGACCGCGGGAACGGTCGTGCGCCTCGTCGTCGGCCCGGTCGTCGGTGTCGTGGCCGACCGCGTCGGCATCCGCCTCGCCCTGGGCTGCGCCGCCGCGACCTCCGGAATCATCGGCTTCGGCTACCTCGCCGCGGCGAGCTTCGCCGCGCTGTTCCTCGTCAGCATGCTGCACTCCTCGGCGCTGACCTCGCTCAACCCGCTCTGCGACGCGCTCGCCGTTCCCGCGAGTGCGCGCGAAAAGACCTTCGCCTATGGCTGGGTGCGCGGCATCGGCTCGGCCAGCTTCGTCCTGGCGACGCTGGGCTCCGGCTTCGTCGTCGCCGCGCTCGGTCTTTCCAGCATCATCGTCGTGGCCTCCGTGATGATCCTGCTGATGGCGGCGCCTCTGCCCTGGCTCGCCGCCCCAAGGCGAAGCACCGCCGCCGAGCCGGCGCTGGTCGGCTTCGTCGCGCTGCTCGCCATCCCGGCCTTCCGCCGCATCCTGCTGGTCGCCGGGCTGGTCATCGGCAGCCAGTCGATGAGCGACACCTTCGCCGCCATCCACTGGCGCAGCGCCGGCGTCTCGCCGCGGGTCATCGGCGCGCTGTGGTCGGAGGCGGTGACGTCGGAGCTCATCGTCTTCATGCTGGTCGGCCCGGCGCTGCTGCGCTGGTTCGGCCCGAGTCGCTGCGCCACACTCGGCGCCCTCGCCGGGATCGTGCAGTGGGGCTCGCTCGCCCTGACCAGCGATCCGACCTTGCTGGTGCTGAGCCAGCCGCTGCACGGGTTCACCTTCGCGCTCACACACCTCTCGTGCATGGCCGTCATCGCCGCCGCGGTGCCGAACGAGCGTGCCGCCACGGCGCAGGCGCTCTACGGCACCTTGTGCCTGGGCATCGCCTCGGCGCTCGTCACCTCGGCCTCGGGCTGGCTGTGGGGCGCGTGGGGCGCGCACGCCTTCTGGACGATGTCGGCACTCTGCCTCGTCGCCGTGCCGCTCGCCGCCACGCTGAAGACCCGCCGTGCCGCCGCGATTGCCTGACGGCACCCTTGCCGAAGCCGGTCCTCCTGCCCTAAGTGTGCCCCATGGATCGCCGCGACATCATCTCGCCTCAAGCATCGGCTGCCGCGCCGACGGCGGGACTTCGCGCGCGCGGGCTTCTTAGCCGCCCCTGAGGGCCGGCCGGGCGATGACGCCTGGGCTCTCAGGGGTTCGCGCTTCAGCCCCGAGATCCAAGGACCCGCCCGCCATGACCGCTTCCATCGACACCGCTTCGGACAAGATCGTCATCTTCGACACGACGCTGCGCGACGGCGAGCAATGCCCCGGCGCCACCATGGCCTTCGAGGACAAGCTCGCGGTCGCCGCCCTGCTCGACGAAATGGGCGTCGACATCATCGAGGCCGGATTTCCGATCGCCTCGATCGGCGATTTCGAGGCGGTGTCGGCGATTGCCCGGCAGGCGCAGAACGCCACCATCGCCGGCCTCGCCCGCGCCATCGAGGGCGACATCGCCCGCTGCGGCGAGGCGGTGCGCCATGCCCGCAAGCCACGCATCCACACCTTTGTCTCGACCTCGCCGATCCATCTGGCGCACCAGATGAACAAGTCCGAAAGCCAGGTGCTGGAGATCATCGCCAGGACGGTGACCCAGGCGCGCAACCTCGTGCCCGACGTCGAATGGTCGGCGATGGACGCCACCCGCACGCCGATCGACTATCTCTGCCGTTGCATCGAGGCGGCGATCCGTGCCGGCGCCACCACCATCAACCTGCCCGACACCGTCGGCTTCGCCACGCCGGCTGAATACGAGGCGATGTTCCGGCATGTGCGCGGGCGCGTGCCGGACGCCGACAAGGCGGTGTTCTCGACCCATTGCCACGACGACCTCGGCCTGGCGGTGGCCAATTCGCTGGCCGGCGTCGCCGGCGGCGCGCGGCAGATCGAGTGCACGATCAACGGGCTCGGCGAGCGCGCCGGCAATGCCGCGCTGGAGGAGATCGTGATGGCGGTGCGCACCCGGCGCGACGCGCTGCCCTACGCCACCGGCCTCGACAGCACGATGCTCACTCGCGCCTCCAAGCTGGTGTCGGCGGTGACCTCGTTCCCGGTGCAGTACAACAAGGCCATCGTCGGCCGGAACGCCTTTGCCCACGAGAGCGGCATCCACCAGGACGGAGTGCTGAAGAACGCGCTGACCTACGAGATCATGACGCCGGAGAGCGTCGGGCTGAGCAAGTCGTCGCTGGTGATGGGCAAGCATTCCGGTCGCGCCGCCTTCAAGGACAAGCTTCGCGAGATGGGCTATGCGCTGGGCGACAACGCCTTCCAGGATGCCTTCACCCGCTTCAAGGCCTTGGCGGACCGCAAGAAGATCATCTACGACGAGGATATCGAGGCGCTGGTCGACGACGAGATCGGCCGCGCTCACGAGCGGATCAAGGTCTTGGACCTCGAGGTCCACGCCGGCTCGAAAGGTCCGCAGACGGCCGAGCTCACGCTCTCGATCGACGGCGTGGAGCGCTCGTTCAAGGCCGCCGGCAACGGCCCGGTCGACGCCATCTTCAACGCCATCGTCACGCTGGTGCCGCACGATGCCGTGCTGGAGCTCTATCAGGTCCACGCCGTGACCCAGGGCACCGATGCCCAGGCGGAGGTGACGGTGCGGCTCTCGGAGGGCGAGAAGCAGGTTTCGGCCCGCGGCGCCGACCCCGATACCCTGGTCGCTTCCGCCCACGCCTATTGCGCCGCGCTGAACAAGCTCTTGGTCAAGCGCGGCAAGGTGCGGCCGGACACGCTGGCCGGTTAGAGCGACGTCCGCTGTCGCGGACTCGCTCGGCGAAGAAGAGCCTAGCGAGGACGGTGCATAAGCGTCGCGAAGCGATGCCGAATGACCGTCCGACGCTCTAGGAAGCTTGCGCCGAACGTCGTAACAAGAGAAGCGCGCCGCACGGCTGTGACCGTGATCGACGCGGAAGAGACCGGGATCGAACATGGCTGTGGAGTCGGACCGCCGGCGACGGGAGATCGAGCGCCTGCACGAAGCCGTGGTGGTGCAACTGGACAGTCGAACGATGACGCGAGGAAGCGACAGAGCGAACGGTGCGGGCCGCGACGAGATCGATGTCGACGCCGCGGTCGCCTCGACGATCTCGATCGTTCGGCAGGTGGCTTCGGCGCTGATCGACCTGCAGGAGACCTCCCGCCAGCAGGAGGAGATGCTCTACGATCAGCGTCAGTCGATCGCCGACCTGCAGCATCAGAAGCAGGCCGCCTATGGCGAGTTGGCGGAAGCCGAACGCGCCGGCAAGGCCGATCGCGAGCGGGCCGACCGTGCGGAGAGCCGGTTGCTGAGCAGCGAGGCGCAGCTCCGGCGGCTGGAGGATTACTGCGCCTCCCTGCGATCGCACCTGAACAGCCTGATGAGCGTGGTGCACGACAGCCTCGCCGTCGGCGGCGCGGCCTCCGGTGGGTCGATCGACGGCCATCTGTCCTGACGCGGGTCAGCTGACGCGGACTTGACGGGGCATGTCGCGGCGGCCCGACGGCGCAGGTGGCGTCGCCCCGCCACCGACGTGCACTTCGCCGGGATGGCGCACGCCGCCCTAACGCCGCCATCGCCATCGCGGTCTTCACCACCGCAGTCAGGCGCATCCGTCGCCCGCCGGCCGGCCGGAGGACCTGCTCGACACCGCCTGATCCAGATCGGCTGACGAAAGCTGGATGCGCCGGGCGCCTTCTCCTCCGCGGATCGGGGAGAGACTCTTCGGTCAGAATTCCGCGGTGGGCGGAAGCCTGAAGGGGCGCCGCATCGCAAGCGGCAGGTCGCCACGGGCCATGAGACCGGTGTCGTCGGCGATTGGGACGCCGGCCCAGTCCAGGCGATCGGGTGGAAACAGCGTGCGGAGCCGCACCGGCCGCACGCCCAGTGCGCCGAGGACACGGGCCGCCGAAGGCATGCGCGACGCCACGACGTCGACGAGCACCAGCGTGTCGTCCTCGATCTCGTGCACGATCACGGCGTCCAGCCCCGCATCGTAGGCCATCGGCCAGGTGCCGCCGCCCAGGAGTTCGGCGGCGAGGCCGCCGTCGTCGATCACGCTGCAGTGCGACGAGACCGGGCCGCGCGTGGCCAGCAAGCGGCCCAGCAGTTCGTCGTTGCGCTCGGGATCAAGTAGACGGGCCGAGGCCTCGCCCACCGGTTCGGGAGCCTCGCCCTCGAAAGCGTGCTGCGGCAGCGGCGCGAAGCCGAAGCGCGCGTAGAGATCCTGCGTCTCGGCATAGAGCAGCGTCGTGGCGGCTTGGGAGTCGCACCAAGCCAGCGCGCGCTCCACGAGGTCGCGCATCAGGCCGAGGCCGCGCCAATCGGCGGCGACCGCCACGTTGCGGAGCGCCGCGACCTCGAAGCTCTCGCCCTCGCCCGTCAGGCGGAGGATCCTGCACTGCAGGCCCGCCACGCAGCGCGACGAGGCCTCGACCATCGTCCACACCGGCCAAGGCGGTGACGGCTTGGCGCCGAACACCGTTTCCGCCAGGTCGACGAAGCCGACGAAAACATCGTCTCCGGCGGAATCGGCCTGGCAAAACCGCAAGGCCGACTTGTCTCTTCCGTTGTCGCGCATGACTATGACAGTTCCGGAAGGTCGATCGTCCGAAGGCGACGCCACGTTTGATGGGGATGGGTGATGCCGGACAGGCCTTTGTCGTCGACCCGCATCCAGGAGCATTCGGAGGAGCGGAACGATCAGCTGAGGGCGCTGATCGAGCATTGCACCGCCGCCCAGACCATCGCCGACGTCCAGGGCGAGAAGTTCCTGGCCTACATGCTCGCCATGACGATCCAGGCAGCACGCGGGACTCTCGATGCCAGGGAAGCGGCCGGTCTCTAACCGGCCGCGAACAGGTCGGCCAGCCCGCGGGGCTGCGAGCGCAGGTACTGACTCGGCGCGCGTACCCTCGCTCCCAGTGCCGCGGCGGCGTGCCAAGGCCAGCGCGGATCGTAGAGCATGCCGCGGGCGAGCGACACGAGGTCCGCCTCGCCGCCGGCGACGATGGCCTCGGCCTCGTGCGGATCGGTGATGAGGCCCACCGTCATCGTCGGCATCGCCGTCTCCGCCCGGATGCGCGCGGCGAAGGGCACCTGGTACTTCGGGCCGACAGGGATCTTCTGCTCGGGCGAGAGGCCGCCGGTCGAAACGTGGATGAAGGCGCAGCCGCGCGTCTGCAGCGCCTTGGCGAACGCCACCGTCTCCTCGATATCCAAGCCGCCGGGCACCCAATCGGTGGCCGAGACGCGCACGCCGACCGGATGCTCGGCCGGGAACGCTCCTCGCACCGCGTCGTAGACGGCGAGCGGCAGGCGCATCCGGTTCTCGAGCGATCCCCCGTAACGATCCGTCCGCTTGTTGGCGAGCGGCGACAGGAACTCGTGCAGCAGGTAGCCGTGGGCGGCGTGGATCTCGAGCAGCTCGAGGCCGAGGCGTGCGGCGCGCCGGGCCGTCGCGGCGAAGGCCTCGACGATCATGGCGATGTCGGCCTCGTCGAGCCTCTCGGGCGCCTCATCGGTCGGCGCAAAGCCGATCGCGGAGGGGGCGACGCAGCGCCAGCCTTGCGGTTGCGAGGCCGGGATCTGCGCGCCACCGTCCCAGGGCGCCCGGCACGAGGCCTTGCGGCCGGCGTGGGCGACCTGCATGCCGATGCGGATCGACGGCGCGAAACCGCGGATCGCGGTCAGGATATGCTCCAGCCCGGCCTCGTTGGCGTCGTCGTAGAGGCCGAGGTCACCCGGCGTGATGCGGCCATCGGGATTGACAGCCGTCGCCTCCAAGATCAGCAGCGCCGCACCCGAGATCGCCAGCTGGCCGAGATGCATCAAGTGCCACGCGCCCGGCGTGCCGTCGATCGCGGAATACTGGCACATCGGCGCGATGACGATGCGGTTCTCGAGCGTCAGCCCGCCGAGCTGATAGGGCGAGAAAAGGCGCGATCCGCCGCTCCCGCTCACGCCACGCGCTCCCTCATGCCACGCTCCTTGCTCATGCCGCGCGCTCTATCACGCGACGCTCCTGGCCGGCTTGAGCTCGTCCAGACCGCTGTTGCCATCACCATAGGCGCGGCGGAAGCTGTCGCGACCCTTCCAACGCTGCCAGAACGCAGCGAGATGCTCGAAGCGCTCATCCAGCGGCGTCGCGATCTTCGGGAACTTCGAAAAGGCGATCGTGGTGCAAAGGGTGATGTCGGCAAAGGTCGGCTCAGGGCCGCCGAGCAGCCAGTCGCGCCCGTCGGCGAGATGCGCGTCGACCTTGCCGGCGTGGATCTGCGCCTGCAACCGGCAGTATTGGCCCCATTCGGGATTGTGCACCGGCTCGAGCTTGAAGCCGAGCCCCTCGGTGAGGACGTGGAACATGGTGGTGAGACGATAGAGGATCTGCACCCAGATGCGGTCGTCCCACATCGTGTCCAGCGCCTGATTGGCCGGGCTCTCGCCCATGATCTTGCGGCCGGGGAAACTCAGATCGAGGTAGCGCCCGATGGCGGCGGCTTCCGACACGAACGTGCCGTCGGGCAGTTCCAGCGCCGGCGTCTCGCCCCAGGGATTGCGCTTGAGGTGGCGCCATTGGCGCTGCTCGCCGATCTTCATCATGTCGAGCCCCTGCTCCTCGACCCGATCGACGATGCCCTTTTCGTGCATCAAGAGCCGGACGCGTTGCGGGTTCGGGAACACCGAGGGGCTGGTGAAAAGTTTCAGCTTGCTCATGCGCGTTGCCTCATGGTTGTCCCCGGCGCGGACGGTCCCGGGGTCGGCATCTCGATCGGACCGGAGGGCGGGACGCCCATCGGCGCCCGTTCACCGGGGCTCTCGATCTCGTTGGGCGAGGGAGACGGAACGTTGACCGGCTCGTCCGGCGGCGTCTCGCTCGGGATCGGCGTACGGACAGGGGCCGGGTTGGGGTCGTCGGGCGAGGGCTGGCCCGGCTGCCCGTCCGGCGGCACCGGGACGCTCAGAGGCGGCTCGTCGGGGCGCGGTTCACCCGGCTGCGGCGGGACCTGGGGCGGCACTGGCACCGGAAGCGGCGGCACGCCAGGCTTCGGGGCGGGTGCCTCGCGTATCGGCTCTCTCGGGATCGGCACGGAGATCGGCGGCTCGCCCGGCCGCTCCTGCGGCACCGGATCGGGTGGCGGCTGGCGGATAGGCTCGGGTTCGATCACGGGGTCGGGCATCGGGACCTTTGGCTATCGCGGGCGGCGGCTCAGAAGATCGGCATGCCGCCGGCCACCACGACCATGGCGCCGGTTGTATAGCTCGACTCGTCGGAGGCAAGCATGACGTACGACGGCGCCAACTCCGCCGGCTGCCCCGGTCGGCCCATCGGCGTGTTGGTGCCGAACATCTTGACCTGCTCCTCCTCCATTCCCGACGGGATGAAAGGCGTCCAGATCGGGCCAGGCAGCACCGCATTCACGCGGATGTTCTTCTCGGCCAGGGATTGCGCCAGGCCCACGGTGAAGTTGGCGATCGCCGCCTTGGTCGCGCTGTAGGCCAGCAGCGAGGGCATCGGATGCTTCGAGTTCACCGACGAGGTGTTGACGATGGCACCACCCTTGGTCATGTGCGGCACCGCGAACTTGGTGATGTAGAACATCGCGTTGATGTTGACCTGGAACGTCTTGTCCCAGTCGGCGATCGTGATGTCCTCGAACGTCTGCGTCACCTTCTGGTAGGCGGCATTGTTGACGAGGATATCGAGACCGCCGAGTTCCTTGGCGGCGGTGGCAACGATGTGCTCGCAATGCTCAGGCGTGCTCATGTCGCCCGGCACGAGCACGCATTTGCGTCCGGCCCGCTCGACCCAGCCCTTGATCTCCGCGGCGTCGTCGTCCTCGTCGAGATAGCTGACGACGAGGTCGGCACCCTCGCGGGCGAAGGCGATCGCCACCGCGGCGCCGATGCCGCTGTCACCCCCGGTGATGATGGCCCGCTTGCCGGCCAGGCGCCCGGACCCCTTGTAGCTCTGCTCGCCGTGGTCAGGCTTCGGGCTCATCCGCTTGCCGTGACCGGGAAAGCTCTGGGTCTGCGGCTCGAACGGCGGCTCGGGGTGCTTGACGGGGCTGTTCATGTCCGCTCCTGACTTGGAAGGTCGCGGGGCAATCGGCGGCGTCCATCCCGGTTCCGACACCGGCGCGTGGAGCACGACACAGCAAGAAGCCGCGGCTAGGCCGCGGCTGAGGATGCTTCGGCTCGATGGGGGCTTGCTACTTGCCGCGCTTGCAGGCGGAGCGAAACTTCTTGCGCGCCTCGCCGTGGAGCTTCTTGGCGTCGGCCTGCTTGGAACACTCGATCGCCTTGGCGCGCTTGTCGGTCTCGCTCATCTTGGACTCGTCGTCCTTGTCCTCTTCGGCCTTCGGGGCCGGCGAAGCAGCCTTGCTGGAGTCGGCCTTCGGCGTGTCCGTCTTGGCTGCAGGAGCAGCGGTCTCGGCCGTTGCCGGCATGGCCATCATCCCCGGCAATGGGGCGACAAGCGACACCGCCACGAAACATCCCTTGAGCCAGTTCATATCAGACTTCTCCTGCGCGACAGCCGATTGGGCCGTGCCTCCTCTTAGCGGAGGCGCGGCCGCGATGTCAGGCGGCCTGCTTTCGCTGCGGCTGTGTCTCAGCCTCGCTCGCCGCGGCAGCGGACGTCGGGGCACGCGGAGCCGGCACGCGCACGATCGTAGCGGTACGCGGCCGCATGCGGGTGACAGCGGCAACAAAGCCGGTGGGAGCGGCGAAGGATGAGCGAAAACGCGGCGGCATGAACAACTCCAAGCACCTCAGATGACGCTCTAATGCGCGAGGCCTCACGAAAGACGCAGATCTGCGTTGCAAATCTTTACGGACAATCTCAAAAAACGATGAGGCCGAAACGCAAAGGGCGCCCCGAAGAGCGCCCTTTCCTCACTGCAATGAAGAAGTCTAACGGGCAGCGTAGCCGCCGGCGCTGTAGGCGACGCCGCCGACAACCGAGCCAGCCGCGTCAAGGCCGGCACCGGCTACGTTGCCGACGAAGTTGAAGGGGCTGGCACCGTTGGCGGAGTATCCGCCGCTTCGGACAGCATTCGACTGGCTCGGGAGCGGCGTGCCGTCCGTGGCGACGGGGTTGATCGGGTAGGGGTTCACCGGGGTCGGGATCTGCGCGGATTGGGCGTGGGCCGCGGCGGCAAGCGCGACGGTGAACGAGCCAGCAAGAATGGTGGCGAGGATGGTCTTCATGATGATCTCTCCAGCTCAAGCCTCTGTCGTTCGACAGAGACTGTTCGATGCACACCAAAGTCGTCTTGCTGCAAAACGATCCATGTTCTGACGCATCGCTGAGCATACCGCCACGCAATGCGGCTGATTGGCGCTGATCTGGCCACCACAACACAAAGCTTTTCACCCACAAATGCAAAAAGGCGCCCTCATGGGCGCCTTTCGTGCCGTCTTAAGAGTGTGGTCAGACGATTGCGGCGTCGATCCACTTCTTGAGTTCGCCCTTTGGCGCGGCGCCGACCTTCTGCGAGGCGATCTCGCCATTCTTGTAAAGCATCAGCGTAGGGATGGAACGGATCCCCAACTTGCCGGCGATCCCGGGATTCTCGTCGACGTTGACCTTGGCGATGCGCACCTTGCCGTCGAGCTCCTTGGCGATCTCCTCGAGCGAGGGGCCAATCATCTTGCAGGGACCGCACCATTCCGCCCAGAAATCGACCACCACCGGCATCTCCGCCCCGAGGACGTCGACCTGGAAGCTGTCGTCGGTGACTTTCAGCGTGCTCATGCGTCAACCTCTCGAAAGGACGCCGGGAACCGACGCCTCTTTGTGTCCAAAGTAAGAACGCGGGAGAGTGGGGTCAAGCCGGCGCGACCGCCGCCCCCAGCGCAGCGGCGGCGGCGGCGTCGAGCGCCACCGGATCAAGCCACATCGGCGTGGGTCCGTTCGTCCACACCAGAACCGCGCGGATCGGCCGGTCCGGCCACAGCGGCTGAAGCAGGCGGCGATAGAGCGCCAGCTGCTCGACGTAGCGCGCCGGGGCCTCGGACGGGACGGCGCCGGTCTTGAAGTCGGCCACCACCACGACGTTGGCGGCGACGGCGATCCGGTCGACCTTGCCCTCGACGACGCGCTCGCCTCCATCGGCCAGCGTGAGCCTCCCCGAGACTGCCACCTCGGCGCGTGAGCCCGGCGCGAAGAGCGCAACGAGATCGGGATGGGCCAACACGCCGAGCGCCGCGCCGAGCGCCCGCTCGCGCCGCCCCTCCGGGACAGCTCGCGAGACCAGAAAAGCGCGCCCGGCCGCTTCGCGCCTGCTCGCCTCCACGCCCGGGAGGTGCTGCAGCAAGTCGTGCACGAGCGTGCCGAACAGGGCGCCCTCACGACGTTCCGCCGCCGCGTCGCCCCCCACGCCGAGTCGCGACGGCCGCATCCGCCGCGCCGGGACCGCCTCCTCGGGCGCCGGCGCGGCGAGCCAGGGCGGCGCGAGATCGAACAAAGCCTGATCGGCGTCGGTGCGGGACGGCGGCCCCGGCTCGCTGGCGCCGGACGTGGTGACGCGCAGCACCGTGTCGACGTCGTCCCAGAAGGCCGGCACATGTTCGACGAAGGCGTCCGCCGGCGCGCCGGCCTCGAAGGCGGCGCGGATCATCGCATCCCAGCATTCGTCCGGCGGCGCCTTGGCGCGGAAGAAGCCGCAGAGATAGAGCCGCTCCTCGGCGCGCGTCATGGCGACGTAGAGCAGGCGGCGGTACTCGCGCATGGTGGCGAGCCGCCGCGCGTCGCGGGCGCGGGCCACCGCCGGCGGGTCGTCGCCCTTGCGCGGCGACCAGGCCAGCACCGGGGCGGCGCCGTCCTCGTCGGCGGCGAGGTCGAACACCACAGGGTCGAGGCTGGGCGCCGGCACCGAGCAGGTGTCGGGCAGGAACACGATCTTGGCCTCGAGCCCCTTGGCCGCGTGCACGGTCATGACGCGCACGGCATCGGCGGCGTTCTCCATGTCGCGCTTGATCGAGGTCTCCAGCGCCTCGACCTGCGCCAGGAACGTCGACAGCGAGGGCGCGCCCTCCCTCTCGTGCACCAAAGCGAGGCGCAGGAACTCGTCGATGGCGTCGTGCGCCTCCGGCCCCAGCCGGGCCTCCATGAGGCGCCGGCCGCCGTCGCGCCCGAGCAGCTCGACGTAGAAGGCGAAAGGCGTGGCCGAGGCGCGCGCGCGCCAGCGGGCTAGGGTCGCGTGGGCCTTGAGGTGGCGCGGCACGGCCGAGGCGCCGAGCGCGGCCAGCAGCGGGCCTTTGCGCGCCGGCGCCAGAACCAGCAGGTCGTCGTCGTCGAGGCCGAACAGCGGCGACTTCAGCACGCAGGCGAGGCTGAGGTCGTCGTCCGGCAACAGCGCGGCGCGTCCGGCGGCGACGAGGTCCATGACCGCGATGTGGTTGGCGACGTCGAGGCGGTCGGCGCCGGCCACGGCGACGCGGTGCTTCTTCAGCGCCCGGATGACCGCCTCGAAGAAGGCGTTGCGGGTGCGCACGAGAATGAGGATGTCGCCGGGCCGGACCAGCCGCTGCCGGCGGCTGCGGCCCTCGTGCACCCGGTCGGACGAGAGCGGCGCGCAGAGCGCGCCGACCTTGCGGGCGACGCGGTCGGCCAGCTCGCTCGCGGGGTCGTCCTCGGCCAGCGCGTCGACGGGGATGCGCCACTCGGGATCGACCTCGCGAGGCTCGGCCTTGACCCGCGGCCACACCTCGACCAGCGCCGGCAGGCCGGCCTTGATGCTCTCGTGGCCGGGCCAGACGTCGCCCGGCTGCACCAGCCCGTCCTGGTGCGGAACCGGCGCGAACACGCCGTCGACGGCGGCGAGGATGCCGGCCGTGGAGCGGAACGAGGTCTGCAGCCGGACCCGCTCGAAGGGCTTGCCGCCGGCGCGAAAACGCGTCTCGAAGGCCGCGCGCATGCGCTCGAACATCAGCGGCGCCGCGCCCTGGAACGAGAAGATCGACTGCTTGTCGTCGCCGACCACGAAGAAGGAGCGGTCGTCGCGGCGCGCGCCGGCCCCGGCGGCGAAATCGGCGGTGAGCCGCTCCAGGATCTGCCATTGCGCGCGGCTGGTGTCCTGCGCCTCGTCGACCAGCACGTGGTCGATGCCGCTGTCGAGCTTGTGCAAAACCCAGCCGGCATCGGAACGGCGCAGCAGCTGCAGCGTGCGCTCGACGAGATCGTCGAAATCGAGCAGGCCGCCGGCCGCCTTGGCGCGGGCGTAGCGCGCCGCGACAGCATCGACGAGCTGCAGCAGGGCCAAGGTGCGCTCGGCGGTCTCGGCGATCTTGAGCTCGTTGCGCAGGGCAACGAGACGCTGCTGTTCCGCCGTCAGCTCCTCCTTGAGGCCGGCGTTGGCCTTGGCCGTGCCCGCCGTCACCAGGCTTCCGCGCTCGCCACCATCGGCCTTGAAGAACACCGGGGCGTAGAGTTCGAGCACCGCCGCCGTGCCGGCACCGGCGGCCAGCGCCTCCGCGGCGCGGCCAAGGCGCGCCGCCTGGTCCCTGTCGGTCTTGGAGCCGACGGCAAGCCGCTTGGACAGGTCGGCCCAGCGGGCGGGGCCGAGCCCCTCGCGCACCATGGCAACCCGCACCGATTCCGCATCGGGGTAGCGGCCGCCGCCGAGCCGTGCCAGCAGAACGGCCAACCTCGCCTTTTCCCGACCCTTGCCCTGCTGCGCGGCGCCGCGCAGCGCCATCGCCTCGGCGATGAGACGGTCGACGCCGAAGGCGCCGGCGAGGTCGGCCACCAGCGCCAGGGCGGCGCCGAGCGGGCCGGCGCGCTGTGCGTCCTCGATGACGCCGCGCTTGGCCGCCGCCATCAGCTCGCCGGTGCGCAGCTCGTCGGCGACGGCGAAGCGCGCCGGCACGTTGGCCTCGAACGGGAACAGGTGCAGCAGCCGCTCGCAGAAGGCGTGGATCGTCTGGATCTTGAGGCCGCCGGGCGTCTCCACCGTGCGGGTAAACAGGCGACGCGCGGCGATCAAATCGCCAGGTTTCGGCGTCGGCGCGCCCGTCAGGACGATGGCGTCCCGCAGGTCGCGGTCCTCCATCATCGTCCAGTCGGACAGCGTGCGGAACACCCGCGTCGCCATCTGCGCCGCCGCCGCCTTGGTGAAGGTGAGGCACAAGATCCTCGAGGGGGCCGTACCGGCGAGCAGCAGCCGGATCACCCGCTGGGTCAGCACGTGGGTCTTGCCCGATCCGGCGTTGGCCGACACCCAGATCGAGAAGGCCGGGTCGGAGGCCCGCACCTGCCGTTCGCGCAGGTGATCGGGCACGAGCAGCGCCGGGGCGACGGGCTTGTTCACGGGGCGACCTCCTCGTCGCCGGCAAGCGACCATTCGCGGACGCGGGCGAGATGGTCGTAAGGGCCGTTGGGACGGGCGTATTTCGGGAAGGGCCGCGAAGGATAGCCGGTCGACTCGACGCGGAAGCTCGACAGCAGCTGCTTCAGCCCGGCGAAGTGGCGATCGACGCAGGCGGCGAAGCTCTCGCCGTCCTCGAAGCGGATCGGGCGCACGAAGCCGCCGTCCTTGCCGCCGAGCTTGACGTAGGTGGCGCCGATCTCGCCGCGCGGCACCGGCCCGAAGCCGCCCTCGCGCAGGATCGCCGCCTCTAGCGTCAGCTGCGGCGCGAAGCCGACCTGCACCTCCCTGGCGCCGGGCGGCTGCCCCGTCTTGTAGTCGGTCAGCGTCGCCGTGCCATCGCTGTGGCGCTCCAGCCGGTCGGCCCGCGCGGTCACGGTGAATTCGGTGCCATCGGCCAGGGCAAAGGCCAGGGCGCCGTCGGTCTCGACGTCGATCGAGCCGCCGCGATCGCGCTGCGCCGCATCGAAGGCGAGGAAGAGATCGATAGTCTTCTCCATGACCGGCCAGCGGAAGGTGCGGAACACCGGATCTGCGAGTGCCTCGCGGAATTTTTCGCGTACGAGGCCTTCCAGGGCAGCACGGCGAGACGCTGCCGTTCCAAGCGCCTCCGCGCAATCGACGAAGGCGTGCAGCGCGGCATGCATCAGGCTGCCGTAGTCGCCGGCGCCGAGTTCGTCCTCGACCTGCGGCAGCGGCTGCAGCCGCAGGATGCGCTGGGCGTGGACGGCGTAGGGATCGCGCCGCAGCGTCTCGATCGTGGTGACCGACAGCTGCGCCGGCCGCAGGGCCAGCGGCGGCTTGGGAATGGGCCGCCGCGCCGGCACGGGATCCGTCAGCGGCCGGTCGAGGTTGCGGGCGAGCCGGAGCAGCCTGAGCCCGCGCTCGCGCACCGGCCGCCACGCTTTGCCGCCGAGCGCCTCGAGCCGCAGCAGGAAGCGCGAGGCCACCGTCGGCGCGCCGCCGCGCTTGGCCGCGCGCGACAGCACCACCGTGCCGGTGCCCATCGCCATGGTGAAGTCGTGAGCCGTCTGGCCAATGCGCCGCTCCGGCGGCGTCAGGCCCAGCTCCTGTCGCATGGGCCGGTTGAGGAACGCGTCGGTGGGCGCCGCCGGCGGCCACACCGTCTCGTCGAGGCCGCCGAGCAGCATGACGTCGGCGGCGACGAGGCGCGCCTCGAGCAGGCCGAGGATCTGCAGGCGCGGGTGCGGGTGATCGGTGTTGCGCAGGGCCAGCTCGCCGGCCAGCCGGCCGAACAGCAGGCCGTAGCCTTCGGCATCGAAGCGCAGCGTGCCGCCCTCGGGCGTCAGCTCGTCGAGAATGGCGTCGAGCGCATCGGCCTCGTCGCCGGCGACCGCCGCCTCGCCGGCGGTCGCGATCACGGCGGCGCGGTGGGCCTCGGCCCATTCGGCGAGCGTGTGGACGCCGCGACGTAGCGCAACGAGCGGCGCCAGCGCCGCCTCCAGCGCCTCCCAAAGCGCGGCCATGGCGATCCAGTCCTCGTCGCGCAGGCTCTTCTGCGCGGGATGAGCGTGCCGGTCCGCGGCGGCGGCGCGCGCGGCGGCGAACAGCTCGGCCGGCGCGCGGCCGACCAGCGGCACCGTGCGCAGCACCGCCACCTCGAGCTTGGCGGCGAGGCGGACGACGTCGGAACGCTCGCGTCCGAAGCCAGGGGACCGGGGCGCGGTCAGCGGATGCGCCAGCAGCGCGCCGAGTTCTCCGGCCGAGCCGGTCGCCGCGGCGGCGGCGACGAGGCGGGCGAAGACGCCGAGCGCGCGCCCGGCGAAAGGCTCGCCGGCGGAGTCGATCACCTCGACGTTCCAGCGCAGCAGCTCGCCGCGCACGCGGCGCGCCAGGTCGCGGTCGGGCGTCACCAGCGCCGCGGTGCGGCCCGGCGTCTCCAGCACCTCGCGCAGCGCCACGGCCAGCGCCAACGCCTCCTCGCGCTCGTCGGCCGCCTCGACCAGCGCGACACCGGCCAGCGCCGCGGCAAGATCGGCCGCCGGCACGCTCTTCTTCCAGCCGCGCCAGGCCTCGGTGGTGTCGGCGGGACGCAGCGCCTCGGCGACGAAACGCTCGCGGATCGACGCGGCCGGAGCCGGCGGCGCACCGAGCGACAGCACGCCGGCGCGATCGAGGCCGAGCACCGGCAGCAGCCGCGCCATCGCCGCCTGCGGATGGCCGAAGCCCGGCTCGTCGCCGGCCTCCAGCGCGCCGGACACCAGCCGCCACGCCGTCGCGTCGAGGTCGCGATCGAGCCCCGGCAGCACCACGGCGCCGCGCGGCGAGCGGGCGATGGCGGCGAGCAGCCGCGCCGTCGCCCGGTTGGTGCCGGTCGAGCCGATCGCCAGCACGGCGCCGGCCTCCTGCGCTGCCTTATCGTCGTTCGCGAGCGCGGCGGCCTGGGCCTGCACCAGGATCTTCTGACGCGCGGCGCGATCGACGCGGCCGTGCTTGGAGAGGACCTCGGGCCAGGCGTTGACGGCGATCTCGAGGAAGGTCGTGGTGATGCGCCAATAATCGTCGAAGCCGGCCATGTGCAGCGCGTCGAGGCTGCGCCAGGGCACGTCCTCGATGGTCATCTCGTCGATGAGCCGGGCGAGATCGCCGGCGAGCGCGAAGGCATCCGCCGGCGAGGTGGCGACGCGGAACGCCTCGTCGGGATCGGTCACGCGCGTGCCGGCGCCGTCGACGCGCCGCAGCGCACCGTCGATCGCCTCGGCCCAGCGCTGGATCAGTTCGGCGAGGCGCAGCCGGCGCCAGATCGAGGACGCGGCGGACGGCAGCGGAAACCCCGACGCGGCCGCGTCGGGCTCGGCGAAGATCAGCTCGGTTTCGGTCGCCTCGAGGGTGCCGAGCGGGAGGATGCGCGGCAGCACCACGCTCGGACCCAGGGCGCGGGCGTGGAACTCGGCGGCCAGCGCGCGCGCGGCGCGCTGCGTCGGCACGTAGATGCGCGTCGCCGCCAGCGCCAGCGGGTCGTCCGCCGGAGCGGCACCGACACCAAGGTCGCCGGCGAGGAAGCGCTCCGCCACCGTGGCGAGGAACGGTTGTGCCGGCGAGATCGTGTACACGTTGGGCGCGCGCATGGGTGAGAGTGGTCGCGCGCGGAGCCGAGTCGGTCAAGGCTGGATCGCTCCGCCCGCCGCCGCGTTCCCCGGCCTTCGTGGCCGACACCCGCCCCGCCGCCCGGAGACAGCATGAGACCGCACCTCGCCCTCGCCCTCGTCGCGCCCCTCGCCGGAAGTGTTGCGCAGGCCGCCCCGCTCAAGGCGGTCGTCTTCGCCGTGGAAGGCGTGGACCTGCCAGCGACACCGCAGACCGAGCAGCGGCTGCGGGCGGCGACCGAGCTGATGCGCCGGCAGGTGGCGGCCAAGGGCCTCAGCCTGGTCGACACCGCGCCGCAGGCCGCCAAGATCAAGGAGAACCTGCCGCTGCGCGACTGCAACGGCTGCGACGAGGACATCGCCAAGGCGCTCGGCGCCGACATCGAGGTCGCCACGGCGGTACGCCAGGCCTCGTCCGCGACCTACGATTTCACCGGCTCGGTGAAGGACGTGCGCACCGGCCGCGTGCTGCGCCAGGGCCTCGTCGACGTGCACGGCGACAGCCCCGACGAGTGGGCCCATGCCGTGAAGTTCCTGCTGAAGGAGCGCCTGCTCGATCCGCCGCTGCCGGAGGACGCCGCAGCGCTGGCGGCGGGCAAGTAGGGCGGGCAAGTAGGGCGGCGGGCAAGGAGGCCGAGCGCTCAGCCGCCCGGTTTCGGCGCGACGACCGGCAGGGTCGAGGGCGGCAGGCAGGTGTGGGCGTCGCAGGCCTGCGCCGTGACGGTGGCGTTCCAGGCCGCCGCATCCTTCGGCAAGGTGGCGGTGAGCTTCACCGCACCCTCGTAGACGGCCAGCGCAATCTTGCTGAACTCGGTCTGGAACGTCAGCGGCGAAGGATAGGCCACCGAGCCGGCCGTGACGCCGGCGAAGGCGAGATCGGTCGGCACGAGGTAGTCGAGCGAAGGCAGGTGCGCGTTGATGTGAAAGCCTGGGTCCACGTCGAGGGTCACGGTGACGACCTGCCCGTCGGGCAGCATCGCCGTCGAGGCGCTGGCATGCACGTGGTCCGACGTTGCCGGCACGTGCGGCGCCGCGGGAACCGCCTGCTCGGTGGAGGCCACGCGCACCGGTTTCGGCGGTGCCGCCGCGGCCAGCGCCGCCTGGCTCGGCGGGTGCTCGGCCAGCGCCACGACCGCGCTCGGCCATGTCGCGGGATGGGCGCCGATCGTGCCGGCGAGCCGCGTCGCCATCCTGGCCTGGGCGGCGGCGAAGCGGGCGCCGTCCGGCTCCGCGGCCAGCCTGCCGAGGAGTTCGAGGGCCGACGAGGTGCCCGAGGGCAGGTCGGCGTCCTCGTTGTCGCCGAGCGCCACCGGCAGAAGGCCGGCGCCGGCCTGGAAGCGGCCGTCGGGCTGGAGAAAACGCTTCAGCATGGCGTCGGCGAGCTGCCCGGCCCGCTGCCGCCAGGTCGCGTCGCCGGTGGCGTCGGCAAGGTCGAGGTAGCCGACGCCGAGCGTCGCGTAATCCTCGGGCGTGCCGTCGACCGCCGCCGTGCCGTCGAAGATCTGGTGCTTGAGGTCGCCGGCCTGCAGGTCCCAGGCATGGTCCCAGATCAGCGCCGCCGCCTTGATCGCCGCCGCGGTGAGCGCGGGCGACGCCAACGCCTTGCCCGCCCCCGCCAGCGCGCCGATCGCGAGCCCGTTCCAGCCGACCACCACCTTGTCGTCGCGCGCCGGCTGCGGCCGGCCGGCGCGGGCGGCGAGCAGTTTGGCCCGCGGTGGCGCCATGGACGCGATGAGCGCCGCTGCATCCGACGCGCCGGCACGCTTCAGCGTGTCGGCGATCGGCAGGCGGATCCGCAGCACACCCGCCGGCGGGCCGGCGAGGGAAGCCGCCTCGCCGCCGCGCTGCTCCGGCAGCGGCGTCATCTCGTAGACGCCGAGGAAGCGCTCGGTGTCGGCGGCGCCGAGCACGTCCTCGATCCCCTGGCGCGTCCACAGGTAGGTCCCGCCCTCGACGCCGGCGGTCTCGGCGTCGAGCGCGGTGGCGAAGCCGCCGCCCGGGAGCTGCACGTCGCGCAGCAGGAAGCCGGCGACGGCCAGCGCCGTCTCGCCGTCGAGCGCGCCGCCGGTGGTCTTCGCCCGCGCCGTGTAGAGTGCCAGCAGCTGCGCGTTGTCGCTCAGCATCTTCTCGAAATGCGGGACGGACCAGGTCGGCTCGGTCGCGTAGCGGAAGAAGCCGCCGCCGAGCTGGTCGTCGATGCCGCCGAAAGCCATGGCGTCCAGCGTTGTCTTCAGCGCCGCGGCGGCGGGCTGGTCCTCGTCGAGACGGGCGTCGGCGGCGAGCAGCGCCAGCGCCGGGGCCTGCGGGAACTTGGGGCCGGACTTCGGCGAGCCGAGGCCGCCGTTCGCCGGATCGATGCCGGGCAGCAGCATCTGCGCCGCCGTGCTCAGCCAAGCGCGCGGCACCACCGGCAGCGTGCCGGCCTCGTCCTGCCGGGCGGCCAGCGTGTGCAGCGCCTTCATCATCTCGGTCGCCGCCGGCGTCACCTGCTCGGCGCGGTGGTTGACCCAAAGGTCGTGGATCGCGGCCAGCACCTTGGGGAAGCCCGGCTGGTCGCCGTCGTCCTTGGGCGGGAAGTAGCTGCCGGCGTAGAAGGGCGCGCCCTCGGGCGTCAGGAACAGGTTGTTGGGCCACGCGCCGTGGCCGTCGAGCATGGTCGTCGCATCCATGTAGAGCCGGTCGACGTCGGGCCGCTCCTCGCGGTCGACCTTCACGTTGACGAACCAGTCGTTCATCAGCTTGGCGATCGCGGGATCGGAATAGATCGTCTTCTCGGCGACGTGGCACCAGTAGCAGGTGGAATAACCCACCGAGAGGAAGATCGGCTTGCCCTCCGCCTTGGCCTTGGCGAAGGCCTCCGGGCCCCACGGGTACCAGTCCACCGGGTTGTGGGCGTGGAGCAGGAGATAGGGATCGGCCGAATGGACGAGGCGGTTGCTGGAGGCGGGGATCGCGCCGGGCATTGTAGCCTGCGCGCGGGCGGAGCCGGCGAGCCCCCACGCGAGGAGGGCGGTGATCGCCGCGCGCAGGGGGATGGACGTCATCGTGCAGGCTCCGGGAGGCCGTTCCCTTAGAAGCACCGATGATGGCGCCAGTGGGCCGCCGGCTAGAAACGCCGCTGCCGTCGCCGACATCAAGCGATGACGGCACTGGGTGCCGCCCACCTCAGGAGGCTTCCTCATGGATGACCGTTTCCGACCCCGCACGGTCACGTCCCGTCCGGCGACGCAGTGCGCGCCCGTCGAGCGCAAAGGCAACGTCCTCAGTCTGCGCTTCGGCGTGCGGCCCGACCCCGTCCGCGTCCCCACCACCGCCTGGTACCACGCCGAGGCGATCCGGCAGGAAACCGAGCACGACGCTGGCCAGGACGCTGGATCCTAAGCTCGCATAACTTGTACGGGATAAGGCGACAGCGCCGCATCGGCCGACACGAGAATGGCTTGCTCGGAGACCGTTTGTGCGATGAGCAAATGATCGAATGGATCGCGGTGGAAGCTTGGCAGCACCGCAAGCTCCATGAAGTGTTTCGGCGCGATAGGCAGAAGCTCCAGTCTGCCATTTTCCATCGACCGCAGGGTCTCTTTTAGATCCGCTTCGAGTTTCCCGATGCGGATTTTGATGACGATCTCCCACAAGCTGACGACGCTGACCAAGACCTTGTTGTTGCGATCAGCGATGGCCAATCGCGCGGTCCCATGGAGCCGCGCGTCGTCGTTCAGCCACCAGAGCAGGACGTGGGTGTCGAGAAGTAGCTTCACGATTCAAAGGCATCGAGACAATCCTCGGGCCAAGTGTCGAAATCATCCGCGATCTTGATCTGGCCCCGCATGGCACCAGGCTGGCGAGGCTGGAGGTAGGACGGCGAAGGTGCGTGGATCTCGGCAATGACGATGTCCCGAGACGTCACGAGCACGCGGTCGCCGCGTTCCGCTGCTTTCAGATACCGCGTGAGATTGCTGCGAAGGTCACGTACGCCGACCCGCATCTCGGTCATCATGTACACTCCTTGAGTGCACATCCTCGCCAAGTGGCGATTGCGCGTCAAGCCGCTTCACGCTCCGCAAGCTGGCGTCGGCGCGCACCGCCGGATGGACGCGGCCGAACCTGCAACCCGCCGCCCGCTGCGCGCTTTGCAGCTTATGATACAAGGTCCGGCCGCGTTCATCGACGAAGCCCTCGGCCGTCTCGAACGCGCGCTGAGCGAGCGCGGGGACGATCTTCGCAACGTGCAGCTCGCGACCGTGTCCGCGGACGGGCGTCCGCAGCTTCGCACGATGGTCCTGCGTGGCTTGGAGCGACAACATCCGCCCCGCCTCGAGTTGCATAGCGACGCCCGCGCCGCGAAGGTCCGCGACATCGCGGAGGGCCGCGGTCGCGCGTGCCTCCTCGCCTGGTCGAGCGCGGAGCAGCTGCAGCTGCGCTTCGAGGGTGTCGCGACCGCCCATCACGATGATGCCCTGGCGCGCGAGCGATGGGACGGTCTCTCCGACGGCGGCCGCAAGCCCTACGGCCTGCGCGCCGACCCGGGCAGCGCCATCGACGATCCCTCGGACCAGCCGCACCTGCCGCCCGACGAACAGGCCCGGCAGTTCGTCGTGCTGCGCCTCGCGGTCGCGAGCGTCGACGTGCTCCGCCTCGGGGCACACGGCGCGCAGACCCGCGCTTTCCGGCGCTACGACGGTGCCGGCGACCGGGCGAATTGGATCGGCGCATGACGCATTGCAGCCGGGCGTTCGCATGGGCCGCCTTGAAGACGGACGCCCGCGCGCGAGACTACTGGTGGGTACAGGAGTGCGCATGACGGATTGGGGCGAGGAGAAAGCCGACCGCAACAAGCGGCTCGAGGCGGGCGCGCGCTTCGCCAAGGGCAAGATCGTGCAGCCGGGCGACGTCACGAAGCTTCTCGAGGCGATCCTCAAGCCCGGCGACAGGCTCTGCCTCGAGGGCGACAACCAGAAGCAGGCCGACTTCCTCGCCCGCGCGCTGGCCAAGGCTGACCCCAAGGTTCTGCACGACATCCACGTCGTGCAATCCGGCATCGTGCTCGCCGAGCACCTCGACCTCTTCGCCAAAGGCATCGCGAAGAAGCTCGACTTCTCCTATTCCGGGCCGCAGGGCGGCGCCCTCGCGCGGGCGCTGGACAAGGGCCAGATCGAGCTCGGCGCGATCCACACCTACATCGAGCTTTTCGGGCGCTACTTCGTCGACCTGACGCCGAAAGTGGCGCTGACGGTGGCCCGCCAGGCCGACAAGGCCGGCAACCTCTACATGGGTCCCAACACCGAGGACTCGCCCGTGGTGATCGAGGCGACCGCCTTCAAGCAGGGCATCGTCGTCGCCCAGGTCAACCAGATCGTCGACAAGCTGCCGCGCGTGGACGTGCCGGGCGACCGCGTCGATTACATCGTTGAGACGCCCAAGGCCTTCTACGTCGAGCCCCTGTTCACCCGCGATCCGGCGCAGATCACCGAGACGCAGATCCTCACCGCCATGCTGGCGATCCGCGGCATCTACGAACCCTACGGCGTGCTGCGCCTCAACCACGGCATCGGCTTCAACACCGCGGCCATCGAGCTGCTGCTGCCGACATATGCCGACAAGCTCGGGCTCAAGGGCCGGATCTGCACTCATTTCGCGCTGAACCCGCACCCGACGCTCATCCCCGCCATCGAGGCGGGCTGGGTCAAGCAGGTCCACTCGTTCGGCTCGGAAGTGGGCATGGACGCCTACATGGCCGCGCGGCCGGACATCTACTTTGTCGGCCGCGACGGCTCGATGGCCTCCAATCGCATGTTCTGCCAGGTGGCCGGGCTCTACGCGACCGACATGTTCATCGGCTCGACGCTGCAGATCGACCTCGCCGGCAATTCCTCCACCGTCACGACGGACCGCATCGCCGGCTTCGGCGGCGCGCCCAACATGGGCTCGGACGCCCACGGCCGACGCCATGCCAGCGATCCGTGGCTCAAGGCCGGGCGCGAGGCGGCCGGCGACGCGCATGCGCCGCTGGTGCGCGGGCGCAAGCTGGTGGTGCAGATCGTCGAGACCTTCGCCGAGAAGATGCAGCCGACCTTCGTCGAGAAGCTCGACAGCCTGAACCTCGCGGAGAAGCTGAAGCTCGAGCTGGCGCCGGTCATGATCTACGGCGACGACGTCACCCACATCGTCACCGAGGAAGGCGTCGCCAACCTGCTGCTGTGCCGGAGCGCCGAGGAGCGCGAGCAGGCGATCCGCGGCGTTGCCGGCTACACCGACGTCGGCCGCGCCCGCGATCACGTCAAGGTGGAGGAGCTGCGCCGGCGCAAGATCGTGCAGCGGCCGGAAGACCTCGGCATCAACCCGCTCGACGCCCACCGCAGCCTGCTCGCCGCGCGCTCGGTGAAAGACCTGATGCATTGGTCGGGCGATCTCTACGACCCGCCGGCCAAGTACCGGAACTGGTGACGATGGATCCCGCAAGCGTGGCGCAACGGGTGGAACCTGCCCCTATCTCGGTCATTTTACCAAACTCGTGCTTGAGCCGGGCGCGACGCATCGCGACGCAAAATGCGCATGTGCGATCGCAAGGGGGTGTGTCCCCCCGAAAGCAGCATGACGCCGTATGCCGACGTCGCGTTGGGGTGACGAAGAAGAGAAGCGTCAGGAGGGCGTCACCATGCAAACCATGACCTTCGAGTTCGATGCCAAAGGCCGCGCCAAGGGCGAGCGCGCCACCGCGATCGTCGGCGTCGTCGCCTCCGGCAACCTCGAGGCGCTGTTCGAGCGCAAGCTGCCCGACGGCAAGTGCCGGATCGAGATCGCGACCAGCGTCACCGGCTTCGACGACATCTGGAAGGCGGTGGTCGCCGACTTCGTCGACCGCGCCTCGCCCGGCGGGCTCGCCATCGCCATTAACGATGGCGGCGCGCGGCCCGACACGGTGTCGCTGCGCCTGATGCAGGGCCACGCCATGATGGAGAGCGCATGATGGCGCAAGCAGCGACGGGTGGCGCGTCCACCGAAGGCGACGCCAGCTGGTTCCAAGCGACGGCACGCCAGCGCATCGCCGGTTTCCTCGACGCGGGCTCCTTCACGGAATTTTTGCCGCCGACCGAGCGCGTGCAGAGCCCGCACCTCGCGCAGTTCGACCTGCCCGCCGCCTTCGACGACGGCGTCATCGTCGGCCGCGGCAAGCTCGACGGGCATGACATCCTGCTGGCGGCGCAGGAGGGGCAGTTCATGGGCGGAACCTTCGCCGAAGTGTCGGGCGCCAAGCTGGTCGGCTTGCTGCGCGCCGCGCGCGACCACAAGGACCTGCCGCGCACGATCGTCCTGCTGATGGATTCCGGTGGCGTGCGGCTGCAGGAGGCCAATGCCGGCGAACTCGCCGTGGCCGAGGTCATGCGCGCGATCTGCGAGGCGCGCAGCGCCGGCGTCACGGTGGTGGCGCTGGTGGGCGGTCGCGCCGGCGCCTTCGGCGGTGCCGGCCTGACCGCGGCGACGTGCTCGCGCATCGTCATCTCGGAGGAGGGACGCACCGGCGTGACCGGGCCCGAGGTGATCGAGACCAACAAGGGCGTGGAGGAGTTCGACTCCGCCGACAAGTCCCTGGTCTGGGCGACGATGGGCGGGAAGTCCCGCCGGCTGATCGGCGGGGCCGATTTCTACACGAGGGATACGATGGCCGGCTTCCGCGAGGCCGCGCTCATCGCCTTGAAGGGTGCGCCGGCCTTCGACCTGGCTGCGATGCAGGCCGAGCAGAAGCGGCTCAAGAAGCGCCTGAAGCTTTTCGGCGATTGCGACCAGGCCATCGACATGTGGAAGGAACTCGGCATCAAGGACACGAAGGCGGTCCGCGACATGGGCGACGAGGACTTCCTGAAGCTCGCCGACACATACGCTGGAGACGATCATGACGCTCGATGAGGTCTTGAAGGGCCTGTTCGACAAGGCCCCCGATTTCGAGCACGACGGCGACGTCGTCACCGGCTACGGCCAGCTCGGGGGCAACCGCTCCATCGCGGTGATCGGCGCCGTCAACGGTGCGCCGCTCTCGCCCGAGGGCGCGCTGCAGCTCGCCAAGCACGTGCTGAAGGTCATCGAGGCGGGCGGCGACACGCCGATCCTGGTGCTCGTCGATACCGAAGGACAGCTGATGGCGCGCCGCGCCGAGATGCTCGGCCTCAACGAGTACCTGAGCCACCTCGCCAAATGCCTGCTGCTGGCGAGCCGCGAGGGCCACCGGACCATCGGCCTCGAATACGGCAAGGCCGCCGCCGGCGCCTTCCTCGCCACCGCACTCGCCACGGACGTGCTCGTTGCGTTGCCCGGCGCCGAGCCGGCGGTCATGGACCTGCCCTCCATCGCCCGCGTCACCAAGCTCGACTTGAAGAAGCTTCAGGAGATGGCGAAGACCACGCCGGTGTTCGCGCCCGGGCTCGACCATCTCTCGAAGGCCGGCGCCGTGAAAGCCGTCTGGGACCCGGAGAAGCCGCTCGCCGCGCAGCTCGCGGCGACGCTGAAGGACGCTTCGCCGGAGGACCGCCGCGACGGGCTCGGCAAGGAGCGGGGAGGCCGGCCGGTGGCGGCCGACGTCGCCAAACGCGTGATCGCCGCGGCCATGGCTTGACGTTCGAGCGCCACGACCTGCTCGACGTCGCGCCCCACGCCTGGGCCGACGCCGTAAGGGGTCTCGCCCTCCCGGAGGATGCGTCCCGGCTGGTGGCCGACTGGTGCTGGCGGGGGTGGCCGGTGATCGTCAGGCGGCGTTCGGCCGGCGAGGCGGGCCACGATGTGCCGGTGGCGGTGCAATTGCCGAACGGCGTCGGCAGGATGCGCCTGGGGGTGTCGGTTCCCCGCTCCGCCGTCACGCGGCGGCCGCCGCTCGGCCTCATCGAGGCAGCCCGCTCGGCGCCACCTGAATGGAACGCGACCGTCTCGTCTGTGCGGGAGCTGGCGGCCGATTATTCTGCGCCAATTGTCTACGGAAGCCTGCTCTGGCAGCACGTCACCGGCGAGCCGGTACTGCGCCAAAACTCCGATCTTGACCTGCTCTGGCACCCGGCGCCGCATCGGCGCCTCGCCTTGCTCGATGCGCTCGCCGGCCTTGACGATGGTTCGGTGCGCGTCGACGGAGAGATCGTGCTGGAGGACGGCGGCGGCGTGTCGTGGCGCGAGTTGCGCGCGGCGGCGGATAGCCGGGTGGCGCGCGTCGCGGTCAAGACGATGGAAAGCGTGGCCCTGCGCGACGTCGCCTCGATCCTGCACGAGTGCGTGCCGTGCTGATCCTCCCCTGTGCCAAGCAGCGGAACGCGGCAGGGCGACCATGGGAAGCGTGCTCGAGGGGGCTGCCGCTGCCTCCGTGGCTTCCGCGTGATGGCGGCTACGCGACCAGCAGCGAGGTGCGGCTGCCCCCTCCAGCGCCTTCGGCGGTCCCCCCACCCCACATCGCGGAGGCGGTTGCGGCCGGCATCGCCGCCCGAGCCGCCGCCGCGCTCCTCGCCGAGCTCGAGACCTATCCCAAGCCCGGCCTCGTCAGCCTCGTCGACAGCGGCAGCCACGACGACATGGATGCCGGCACGTTCCGCCGCAGCGTGGCGGCACTCACGCCGTTCTTCGCGCGCCTGGCGCAGGTCGGCGGGGCGGGAGCGCCCCTCGCGACCTTGCGCGCGATCGGGCTCGAGGCCGAGGCCGCGATGCTGGCCGCGACCGGCGGGGTCAACACCCATCGCGGCGCGATCTTCGCGCTCGGCCTGCTCTGCGCCGCGGCCGGCGCGGGCGACCCTGCTGGATACGTGCGCGACGCCTGGGGCGACGAGCTGGCCGGCGAGCGGCCCGCTTCTGGCAGCCACGGGGCCGGCGCCATGCATCGCTTCGGCGTCGGCGGCGCTCGTGGCGAGGCTGCGGCCGGCTTTCCGGCAGCGGTGAAGGTGGGGCTGCCGGCGCTGCGCGAGGGACGGCGGCTGGCCGTCGAGGGTTTCTCTCCCGCTCGCGGGAGAAAATGGCCCGACGAAGATGGAAGAGACGAGGCTGCGAGAGTGCAGGCCTTCTTCGCCCTGCTGGCCCACGTCGACGACACCAACCTGCTGCACCGCGGCGGCGTCGAGGGCCTCGCCTTCGCCCATGCCTGCGCGCGCGGCTTCCTCGACGCCGGCGGGGTCGGCGCGGCGGGCTGGCGCGAGCGCGCCGTCGCGATCCACCGAGCCTTCGTTGCGCGGCGCCTCAGCCCCGGCGGCTCGGCGGACCTGCTCGCCGTGACGCTGTTCCTCGACGCGGCCGAGCGCGCGCGATGACGCGCCTCGCGCTGCTCTGCTCCGGCCAGGGCTTTCAGCACGCCGGCATGTTCGCCCTGACGCGCGACGCCCGGGCCGCCGCCCCGGTGTTCGCCGCCGCCACTGACGCGCTCGACGGGCGTGACCCGAGACGGCTCGTCGAGGACGATGCCGTCGACATCCACGTCAACGCCGTGGCGCAGGTGCTGTGCTGCACCCAGGCGCTCGCCGCCGCCGCCGCGCTGAGCGACGCCTTCGACGACGACCTCGTCGTCGCCGGCTACAGCGTCGGCGAGCTCGCCGCCTGGGGCGTCGCCGGCGTGTTCGACGCCACCACGATCACGCGGCTCGCTCGCCGCCGCGCCGCCGTCATGGACGAGGCCGCGGCCCACGCGCCCGGCGGCCTTGCGGCGATCCGCGGCCTGCCCAAAGACAAGATCGAAGCGCTGTGCCGGGCGAACGGCAGCCACGTCGCCATCGTCAACGGCGCCGACCAGATCGTGATCGGCGGCTCTCACGAAGCTCTGGCTGTTACGCTCGAGGCGGCGCGCGCGGCCGGCGCGGGCAAGGTCACCGAACTCGCCGTCGGCGTGCCCTCGCACACGCCACTGCTCGCCGCTGCGGTCGACCCGCTACGCGAGGCGCTGCACGGGGCCGAGGCGCACGCGCTTCCCGCCGGCCGCCGCCTGCTCAGCGGGATCGACGGCGCCTCGGTGTTCGACGTCGCCGACGGGCTCGACAAGCTAGCGCGCCAGGTCGCCGAGACGGTGGACTGGCAGGGCTGCATGGAAGAATGCCGCGCCGCCGGCGTCACGCGGGCGCTCGAGCTCGGGCCGGGCAGCGCGCTCGCCCATCTCATGGCCGCCGGGCTCGGCGAGCGCGAGAGCCGCGCGCTCGACGATTTTCGCAGCCTCGACGGCGTCCGCCGCTGGCTTCACGCGGACTGATCCTAAGGCATCGCATGCTGAACACGATCGCCCTGGCTTTGGCGCCGACCTTCTTCGTGCTGGTCCTCGGCTACGCCGCCGGCCGCATCGGGCGCATCGGCCAGAGCGCCGTCGGCCCGCTCAACACTTTGGTCATGGAATACGCCTTGCCGGCGGCGCTGTTCGTCGGCATGGCCATCGCGCCGCGCGCGCTGCTCTTCAAGCAGGGTCCGGCCTTCCCCGTCCTGGCGCTCGCCATGCTGGTGCCCTTCGCCGGCTGGTACGCCTATCGCCGACGCTGCGGCGACGACATGGGCGAGGCCTCGGTGCAAGCGCTGACGGTCTCGCTGCCGAATTTCGCGGCCGCCGGCCTGCCGATCGTCGCGGCGGTCTCGGGCAAAGCCGGCGGCTCGTTCATCGCCTTGACCATCGCTGCGGGCGCCATGATCCCCTCGCCGCTGTCCCTCACCCTGCTCGAGCTCTCGAAAGGCGGGGCAGCTGGGGGTCTCGCCCGCCGCATCGGCACGGCGCTGCTGCGCGCCTGCGCCAAGCCGATCGTCTGGGCGCCGGCGCTCGGCGTCGTGCTCTCGATCGCCGGCCTCGAGCTGCCGCTCTTCATCCTGGACTCGTTCAAGCTCATCGGCCAGGCCACGGCCGGTGCGGCGCTGTTCCTCACCGGGCTCGTGCTGTCGCTGCAGCGCTTCCGCCTGACCGTCAGCCTGGTCGCCGCCGTCATCGTCGCCAACGTGCTGCAGCCTCTGCTCTGCCTGCTGATCGTGTGGCTGGCGCACATGCCGTGGGACGTCGCCCGCCTCACGGTCCTGTGCTGCGCCCTGCCGTCGGGCTTCTTCGGCATCCTGTTCGCGGTGAACTACGGCCGCTCCACCGCCGAGATCGGCTCGATCGTGCTGGCCAGCACGGCGTTGAGCGCCGTGACGCTCTCGATCGCCCTGGCCCTGCTTTTCCCCAGCTAAGCCCTATACCGCGTTGGACTGGCACGGCGGTTGTGCCACCATCGGCCCGGAAGTCGTGTGAGGTGGTGTGAGCAGATTCGTGTGGGCGCCCCTGACGTGGATCGTGCTGGCCGGCGTCTACCTGTTTCTCGCCGGCAGCGCCGACACGGTCGAATTGATCGCCATGCTGGTGTGCTGCACGCTCGGCGTCGCGCTGGCGGTGGGCCTGTCGCTGGTGGCGCAGGAGCACTTCACGCTGCGTCCGGCACCACGCGCTATCCTCAAGCCGCTGGGCGCGCTGCTGCCCGACTTCTACGCCGTCGGCCGCGGGCTGGTCGCCGTCGCGATCCGCGGCGCCGAGCGCCACCATGGCGACTACGTCCATCAGCCCTTCGACTTCGGCACCGACACGCCGCGCGAGGCCGGCCGCCGCGCCGTGACGACGATCGGCGTCTCGCTGGCGCCGCGCACCTTCCTGGTCCGCGGCAACCGACCCGACGGCACGCTGCTGCTCCACGGCTTCCCGGCCAAGCCGGTCTCGCCCGACGAGCGCTGGCCGGCATGAACGCCTGGCTCGTCGCCATCATCCTGCTGATGCCGCCGCTTCTGGTGCCGCTCTACGTCGCGGCGCGGGAGAACGCCAACAACCGCCTCGTTGCGGTGCAGGTCGCCTCGACGCTGGCGGCGCTGATCCTGGCGCTGATGACCTTCGCCACCGACCAGAGCTCGTTCATCGACGTCGCCCTCTGCCTGACGCTGCTCTCCGTGCCCGGCACCTACCTCTATACCGTCTTCATGGAGCGCTGGCTGTGAAGGAGATCTCGCGGTGAAGGAGATCGTGGTCGATATCCTGCTCGCGCTCGCCGTGGCCTCGGCCTGGCTCGGCGCGATCGGCTTCGCGCGGCTGAAGTCCTCGATGGACCGGCTGCACTGCGCCACCTTCACCACCCTGGGCGCCGGACTGCCGATCGTCATCGCCGCCTTCGTCGAGGACGGGATGGCACAGCGCTCCTTCAAGATCCTGCTGCTGTTCGCCGTCGCGCTCGTCGCCGGTGCCTCGGTCAACCAGGCCATCGCCCGCGCCATCTTCATCCGCGACGAGGTCGGAGAGCGGATGTGAGGATCCTTCTCCCGATCCTCCTCATCCTGGTCGCGCTGGCCGGCACCGGCGTGGTGCTGTCGCGCGAGCCGCGCCGCCAGGTGCTCGCCATCGCCGCCAACGGCTTCGCGCTCGCGATCCTCTTCATGGCGCTGCAGGCGCCCGACGTCGCCTTCGCCGAGATCGCGGTCGGCTCGGCCGCCACGCCGCTGCTGTTCCTGGTGGCCCTGGCCTCGATGCGCATCAAGCAGGACGTCAAGCCGGGGAAGGAAGAGGTGTGAGCCCGCGCGCTCGCCTGATCCTGCTGATCCTCGCCTTCGTCGTGCTGGGCCCGGCCGCGTTTCGGCTCGCCGGCGCCATGCCCACCTTCGGCGCCCATCCGCTGCCCTATGGCGACGCCATCAACGATCTCGCGCCCAAGGAGCGCCGCGTCACCAACGCGGTCACGGCGGTGAACTTCGACTATCGCGGCTTCGACACGCTGGGCGAGGAGTTCATGCTGCTCGCCGCCGTGACCGGCACGGTGGTGCTGCTGCGCGGCTCTCGCGGCGAGGAGACGTCGAGCAAGCCCGGACGCGTGCCAGGCCGCACGTTGCCGCCGCGCACCGATGCCGCCATCCTCGTCAGCCGCGTGCTGGCGCCGCTTGTCTTCGTCTTCGGGATCTACGTCTCGATTCACGCCTCGACGACGCCGGGCGGCGGCTTCCAGGGCGGCGTCATCGTCGCGTCGTCACTGCTGCTGGTGTTCCTCGGCGGCGGCTACGCCGGCTGGCGCCGCCTGATCAAATCGCAGGTGCTCGACTGGTGCGAGGGCGGCGGCGCGCTGCTGTTCGCCTGCGTCGGCTTCGCCGCGCTCTTCGCCGGCCTGCCGTTCGCCACGAACATCCTGCCGCTCGGTTCGCTGAAGAGCGCGTGGTCCGGCGGCACCATGTTCGTCGACAACATCGGCGTAACGCTCGCCGTCTTCGGCAGCTTCAGCCTGGTCTTCCTCGAGTTCATGGAAGAGACGCGGGCCTACGAGGCCGGCGAAGACGAGCCCGGCGAAGGAGACCGTGAATGAGCTATCCTCCATGAGCTATTTGCCTTGGCTCGTCTCGGCCTGGCTTTTCGGGGTCGGCCTCTACGGGATCGTCACCAGCCGCAACTACGTGCACCTCATCGGCTGCCTCTCGGTCTGCCAATCCGCGACCTACGTCCTGCTGCTGTGCATCGGCTACAAGTGGGACGCCATCGCGCCGATCTTCTTCGACCACCCGCCCGGCACGCCCGCCGTCGACCCCGTGGTGCAGGCACTCGTGCTGACCGACATCGTCGTGGGCGCCACCATCTCGGCGCTGCTGCTGGCGCTCACGCTGCAGATGCACAAGCGCAAGGGGACGGTCGACCCCTATGAGCTGAAGCCGCTGCGCAAATGAGGATGGTCGGCACATCTTCCCCCGCGCAGCGCAGCGGAGCGGGGGAAGGGGACCAGGCGAAGCACGGCGGAGGCGGCCGCCGCCCCTCGCTCGCGCTCGGCTTGGGATCGACCCTTATAGTCACGGCTGTCGCGAGCGGCAGTCCTCTTCACCGCCTTTGGCGGTCCCCCTCCCCCGCTTCGCGGGAGAGGATACCCCGCGGCGAGGCCGAGAGATGATCCCCGACACCATCCTCTTGCCCCTCCCCGTCGCCGGGCCGATGGCCGTCGCCGCGATCCTGCTGATCCTCGGGCATTTCCTGCCCAAGCACGTGCCCGACGTCGTCGCCACGCTGGTGGCCCTGGCGGCGGGCGCCGCTTGCGCCACGCTGGCGGCGCGCGCCGGCCACGAGCCCATCGTCGAGTGGTTCGGCGGCTGGGTGCCGCGTCACGGCGTGACGCTCGGCATCGCCTTCGCCGCCGACCGCGCCTCCGCCAGCATCGCCACGCTGGTGTGCCTGCTGTTTGCCAGCAGCTTCGTCTTCTCGTGGGGCTACTTCGAGAAGATCAGCGCGCATTTCCAGGTGCTGATGCTGCTGTTCCTCGCCGCCATGGTCGGTTTCACCCTGACGCACGACCTTTTCAACCTGTTCGTCTGGTTCGAGGTCATGAGCGTCACCGCCTTCGCGCTCACCGGCTACAAGCTCGAGGGCTCGGCGATCGTCGGCGCGCTCAACTTCACCGTCACCAACTCGCTCGGCGGCTTCATGATGCTGAGCGGCATCGGGCTGATCTATTCCCGCGCGGGAGCGCTGGATTTCTCCGCGCTAGCCGTCCACGTCGCCGCGAGCCCGCACGATCCCGTCATCGACGCGGCCTTCTGCCTGGTCGTCGCAGGCTTGTTGATCAAGGCGGCCATGGTGCCGTTCCACTTCTGGCTCAACGACGCCCACGCCGTTGCACCCTCGCCGGTTTGCGTGATCTTCTCCGGCGCGATGGTCGCGATCGGCCTGTTCGGCGTCGCCAAACTGGCGAACTCGATCTTCTCCGGCTATCCGCAGATCGTCACGGCGATGCACAGCGTCATCCTCGGCCTCGCCTGCCTCGGCGCGGTCGTCGGCGGTCTCATGGCGCTGAAGCAGCGCCACGTGAAGCGCATGCTCGCCTTCTCGACGGTCTCGCATGCCGGGATCATGTTAGCGGGCATCGCGACGTTGTCGAACGACGGCACCGCCGGCTTCCTGAGCTACATGGTGGGCCACGGCCTCATCAAGGGCGGCCTGTTCATGGTCGCCGGCATCCTGCTCGCGACGGAGGCCTCGATCGACGAGATCGAATTGCGCGGGCTCGGCCGCGAGGGCATCTGGCCGGCCGGTATCCTGATGGCGGCCGGCGGCCTGGTGCTCGCGGGCCTGCCCTTCGGCATCGCCGACGAAGGCTTCAAGCTGATCGGCTCGGGACTCGAGAAGAGCGGCACCGGCTGGGTCTTCGCCTTCCTCGCGGTCGGCGCGGCGCTGACCGGCGGCGCGATCCTGCGCGCCACCGGCCGCATCTTCCTCGGGCTCGGTCCCAAGCCCGGCGAAGAAGAGGGCGCACCTACCGAGGAAGAGCGCGAGAAGGCCGACCGCCCGTTCTGGCTGATGGTCGCGCCGGCCGCGCTGCTGACGCTGCTTGCTTTCCTGCCCGGCGATCTCGTGCGGCGCTACGCCGAGACCGCGATCCAGCCGTTTTTCCACCCGGACGCCCAAGCCTATCTCGGCCTGCAGCCGACGCGCGCCGTCGAGGGCGTGGCGCTACCCACGAGCTTCGCGCTGGAATGGATGATCTGGGCGGGCGTCGCCGGCTCGCTCGTCATCGCCGGCTACAGCCTGTTCCGCGATGATCTGCCCGGCCTCTTCGGCGGCACGACACGGCGCACCTTCGGCCCGGTGTTTCGCGGTCTGGAGGCGCTGCACAGCGGCCTCGTCAACGATTACGTCACCTGGATCGCGGTCGGCCTCGCCGCGGTGGTGGCGGCCTTCGTGGTGTGAGAAGGCTTCCGAGAAAGAAGAGGCCATCGCCACCGGCACGCGCAAGGATCGGCATGACAGCGTGGCATTAGCCGAGCCGGCATCGCACCAGCTCGGCTTGTGAGGCTACGCAGTCTTCTGCTGCACGTAGGCATGAACAAGTTCGGGGATGTGGCTGCCAAGCCAATCGCCCATCTCCTGCTCTTCCTTCATCGATTGCTCGAGCACGACCTTATCGTCGGAGGCACCGGCCGCGTCGGCGAGGGTCAGCAGGACTTTGTAGGAGGCGATCTCGTAGGCCTTGTAGCCGACGGCAGCGAGGACGTTCTTGACCACATCGTCGCCGGAGGTGGCATGGGCAAACCCGGCGATCGTCGCGACGGCGCCGGTCACAGCCTCTTTCGCCAAGGACTTCTTCGACCCGTGCTTTTCAAGGAGGTTGTCGAGGCGGGCCGCCTGCTGAATCGAGCGCTCCTTGTCGTCCTGCATCTTGGCGTGGAGGTCCGGATACGCCTTCATGCGCGGCAGCTCGTTCTGGATCGTGCCAATGGCCTGCGTTTCCACCGCGTGCTGGTTGCGCAGGCCGGTCAGGTAGATCTCAAGAACGGGTTTGGCGTCGGTCATCATATATCCTGCGTGAACGCTGCGGATTGCAGCAGCAGGCGAAGCGGCAACATAGAAAAAGGGTCCATCGCGCGGTTGTCGCGCAGCCAACCGTCACGTTTGCGCGAGATGAAGCGCGTTCGCAGATCACGAGAGAGTGAGCGAGCGACAATCGATCCGGCGCCGATCATCGACCGATGAGCAGCTGTTCCATGCTCGACACCTTACCGAGGTGAGGAGCACGGCGAGCCGAGCCTGTCGGTCCCTACCTCGTGATGAGGGATGCTATAGATCGGCAGATGCAAAATGCCGCCAAAACAGTACAAGCAATGGTGAGCGCTACAGGGATTGAACCTGTGACCCCTTCCATGTCAAGGAAGTGCTCTCCCGCTGAGCTAAGCGCTCGCGCACCACTGGCATCTGCTCGAATGCTGATGCGAGGAACGGGGGTATAGGCAAAAGCCGGGATCGTGGCAACCGTTAAGAGCGGCTTTCGTCACGCCGCCAGCAGACGCTGCACCTCGTTGACGAGGTCCTTCAGGTGGAACGGTTTCGACAGGATCTTGGCCTGGCGCGGGGCGTTGTTGTCCGGGTTCAGCGCCACCGCGGCGAAACCGGTGATGAACATGACCTTGATGTCGGGGTCGAGTTCGGTGGCGCGGCGCGCCAGCTCGATGCCGTCCATCTCCGGCATGACGATATCGGTCAGAAGTAGCTCGAAGGGCTCCTCGCGCAGGCGGTTGTAGGCGCTGAGCCCGTTGTCGAAGGACGACACGTCGTAGCCGGCGTTCTGCAGCGCTTTGGCGAGGAAGCGGCGCATGTCGTTGTCGTCCTCGGCCAGGAGGATCTTGCCGTTCACCGTGCTCTCGAGGTCTGTCATGTGCGCTCTACGATCGATGCGTGGAGAGGTGGTGCGGGAAGATTAAGGTCAGGTGTAGGATCGCGGGCAGACGCAAGGATGCACGGCGAGCATTCGCGCGGTGCCGCTTGATGCCACGTTCGCGCCGCCTTTGACAGAGGGGTGTTGCGACGCCCTCGTCATATATGCTTGCTTGGGCGAATGCGGGGAGTGCGCGACATGGACGGCGGATCCTCGCCGGGGCAGGACGGCGGCGGTACGGGAGAGCCCGAGCTCGATCCGCCTTTCGACATCATCGAGCCGGCGCGGCCACTCTGCCCTCTCGTGCTTTCCTCGCCGCATTCGGGCTCGATCTATCCCCAGCGCTTCCTCGACAGCGCGCGGCTCGACGCCGTCGCCCTGCGCCGATCCGAGGACGCTTTCGTCGACGACCTGTTCGCCGGTGCCACGAGCCTCGGCGCTCCTCTCATCCGTGCCCGCTTTCCGCGCGCCTACCTCGATCTCAATCGCGAGCCCTACGAACTCGATCCGCGCATGTTCGAGGGGAAGCTGCCGGCCTTCGCCAACACGCGCTCGGTGCGCGTCGCCGGCGGCCTGGGCACCATCGCGCGGGTGGTCGGTGATTCGCAGGAGATCTACGCCGGGCGACTCACGGTGGCCGAGGGGTTGGAGCGCATCGAGCGGCTCTACAAGCCCTATCACGCCGCCCTGCGCGGGCTCGTGGAGCGGGCGCAGCGGCAGTTCGGCTACGCCCTGCTGATCGATTGCCATTCCATGCCCTCGACGCCGACCGTCGCCGCTTCGGCCGATCGCCGGATCAAGACCGATTTCGTGGTCGGCGACCGCTACGGCGTCAGCGCCGAGGGGAGCTTCGTCGAACTGCTCGAGGAGGCCATGCGCCGCGGCGGCTACGCCGTGCATCGCAACAAGCCCTACGCCGGCGGCTTCATCACCGAGCATTACGGTGCGCCGCAATCCGGCGTCCATGCCATCCAGATCGAGGTCAACCGCGCGCTCTACATGGACGAGCGGACCATCGAGCGCACCGCCCGCTTCACGACGGTCAAGGCCGACATCACCATGGTGCTCGCGGCCTTGGTGGCAGCCGGCGATGCCTCGGTGCTGCGCAAGGCGGCTGCGGAATAGCGCCTCGAAGCCAGCAGGCGCCGAAAAGAAGCTGTTACAAAAAAAGAGCCGCCCATGCATCGCACAGGCGGCCCAAGTCTAGGGAGGAAACGCCCGAGAAGGGCATCGGCGACAGCAAACCCCTGCCGCACCGCAGCAGGATGCATGTGCACCGCACAAAGATCAAGAGCAGGGATCGCGGTGCTGGCTGTCGTGGCACGCATGCAAGGCAATCGTTGTTTTTCGGCATGGCAAGCGCATAGCGCCAGGATTGTCGACCGCCAGCGTGTTGCGACCGCCTCGGCGGCGTGGCACTTGGCGCCTCGCGCGAACCGCCGTTGCTCACGGCAGGAGGCCTCTCATGTCCGCCGTTGATTTCGCCGCGTTCGTCGACCGTTTGGGCGATGCCGCGACAGAGACGATCCTGCCGTTCTTCCGGACCGCCATCGGTACCGAGGACAAGAACAAGGGCGGCCGCTACGATCCCGTCACCGAGGCCGACCGCGCCGCCGAGGTCGCGATGCGCCGCATGATCGAGCGGCAATTTCCCGACCACGGCATCATCGGCGAGGAGTTCGGCGCCAAGAACGCCGATGCCGAATACGTCTGGGTGCTCGATCCCATCGACGGCACCAAGGCCTTCATCTCCGGTCTGCCGACCTGGGGTGTGCTGATCGGCCTCCTGCACAAGGGGCGGCCTTGCTACGGCATGATGGTGCAACCATTCACCCAGGAGCGTTTCGTGGGAGACGGCACCAAGGCGCAATGGCGCGGCACCGGTCTCGGGATATCGCGCGGCATCCGCCGGCTGGCGACGCGCAAGTGTCCGACGCTGAAGGAGGCGACCCTCATGACGACATCGCCCCTGCTCTACGCGGAGGACAAGCTCGAAGCGTTGCGCCGCCTCGAAGCCGAGGCCAGGCTGACCCGCTACGGGGTCGATTGCTACGCCTTCGCCATGCTCGCCGCCGGCCACGTCGATTGCGTGGTGGAGTCCGGCGTGCAGCCCTACGATATCGTGGCGCTGATCCCGGTCGTCGAAGGCGCCGGCGGCATCATGACGAGCTGGAACGGCGGCGACGCCTCGAAGGGCGGTGACGTCATCGCGTGCGGCGACAAGCGGCTGCACGAGGAGGCGCTGGCGCGGCTGGGCGCGGCTGGGGGTTAGAAGGACGCCTCGTCCGGCCTCGCCAGGGCCTCGTGGCGATCAAAAGGGCGGCGCGAGGAGGAAGGTCGTCACGGCCAGGCCGGTCTCGGTCGCGGCGATCAGGCGGGCGTCTGCATAGGCTTCGGCAAAGATCTCGTCCACCTTCGACTTCAGGCTCGGGTTGTCCTTCATGTGCCGCGCGATCTCGATGCGCTGATGGAGGATCGTCGAGCGCCAGCTCCGGCTCGCCCTGGTGGGCTGGTATCTTTCCGTCAAGAGGTGGGTCGCCAGGACCGTGTAGCGGGATCGAAGCTCGGAGACTTCCTTGCGCCCAAGGGTCTCGATCTCCTCGAGAATGTTCGGCAGGTCGACGGCGGCGACATCGCCATCCCGGATCAGGGCGGCCTGCCGCTGCGTCCAGGCGTAGAAGTCGCTCTCGTAGAGGTCGCTGGCGCCGCGTGCGACCGGATCTTCCATGGCCGCCTCCTCCAAGAGCTTCAGGCGACGTGGGCCTCAGGCGAAGGCCATCGGCCGCCCCGGCTCGCTGACGGCGCCGTCGCGCCAAGCGGTTTCGATCCCGGCAAAGCGCATCGCCGCCTCGCGCGAGGAGAACATGCCGCCGCCACGCCCTTTCGCTTCCATCGCGAGCCACCGCCCGGCGCGGTCCTGCCCGACCAGATAGGTCGGCGCGTGGCCGGCATCGCTCACCACGTCGTCCTGCATCGATCCGGCACCCCGTTGCCGTTGTGGCACCCTCGAAAACAAAATCCACGCCACACGGCCAAGGTTCCCTGCCTTCGCTTGTGACTGCGACTCCGAGCCCCTAAACAGGGCGGTGACACAAGGACAAGGCGCATCGATCGGTCGAGCGAGCGTGACAAGGCCAAGGCCGAGGAGCGCAAGCGGCTCGCCGAGGCGCTGCGCGCCAACCTGAAGCGGCGCAAGGTCCGCACCGGCGGCGCGGCGGAGACGCCGGCGTCTGGTGCGTCTGCGTGCGAGGCATCGGCGTCCGGGTCGTCAGCCGGCAAGGAATGAGGGCGGGATGGATCGCATTCGCATCGTCGGCGGCAACGAGCTTCATGGCACCATCCCGATCTCCGGGGCCAAGAACGCCGCGCTGCCCCTGATGATCGCCGCGCTGCTGACGCGCGAGACGCTGACGCTGCAGAACGTGCCCAACCTCGCCGACGTGCGCATGCTCGTGCGCATCCTCGGCCACCACGGCGTCGACTACTCGCAGGACGGCCGCCGCGCCGGCGAGGATCCGCACGCCGCCAGGCCGATCCACCTCAGCGCCCGCGAGATCGTCGACATCCGCGCCCCCTACGAACTGGTCTCGCGCATGCGTGCCTCGTTCTGGGTCATCGCGCCGCTGCTCGCGCGGATGGGCGAGGCGGTGGTGTCGCTGCCCGGCGGCTGCGCCATCGGCACGCGGCCGGTCGACCTCTTGCTGATGGCGCTGGAAAAGCTCGGCGCCGAGATCGAGATCGAGGCCGGCTACGCCCACGTCAAGGCGCCCAAGGGCCTGCGCGGCGCCGAAATCGATTTCGCCAAGGTGACGGTCGGCGGCACCCACACCGCGATGATGGCGGCGGTGCTCGCGCACGGCCACACCCTGATCACCGGCGCCGCGCGCGAGCCCGAGGTCGTCGACCTCGCCGCCTGCCTGACGACGATGGGCGCGCGCATCAAGGGCGCCGGGACCGACACGATCGAGATCGAGGGCGTCCCCGCGCTGCACGGCGGCTACCATCAGGTGCTGCCCGACCGCATCGAGGCCGGCACCTACGCCATGGCCACCGCGATGGCCGGCGGCGACGTGCTGCTGGAGGGCGCGCAGCCGCTGATGCTGGAGACGGCGCTGGAGGCGATCGTCCAGGCCGGAGCGACCGTGACCACCACCAACCAGGGCGTGCGCATCAAGCGCAACGGCCATGGGCTCCAGGGCGTCGACATCTCGACGGCGCCGTTCCCCGGCTTCCCGACCGACCTGCAGGCGCAGTTCATGGCGCTGATGACCCGCGCCAAGGGCTCCTCGCGCATCCACGAGACGATCTTCGAGAACCGCTTCATGCACGTCCAGGAGCTGGCGCGCCTCGGCGCGCGCATTACGCTCGCGGGCGACGTGGCCACCGTGCAGGGCGTCAAGACCTTGCAGGGCGCCCCCGTGATGGCGACCGACCTGCGCGCCTCGGTGTCGCTCGTCATCGCCGCGCTCGCCGCCGAAGGCGAGACCGAGGTCAACCGCGTCTACCACCTCGACCGCGGCTTCGAGCACCTCGAAGCCAAGCTCGGCCGCTGCGGCGCCGTGGTGGAGCGCATCTCCCAGGCGGGCTAGCATGCCGTCTTTCCGGGGCGAGCGCAGCGCGAGCCCGGAACCCAAGACAACGCGCGCTCAGGAGGACGCGGCACGATCCCGCCTCTTTCTACCGGCGACGTTGTCATAGGTTCCGGGCTCGCCTTCGGCGCCCCGGAAGACGGACAGGCCGCGCGGGACCGGCTGACCGGAAGGCGGCCGATGGCCTCCGAGCGATCGTCTCGGAGAATGTTTTTCCCCAATCGGACAACCCGCGTCTCCTGGACCCTGCACAAGCCTCCAAACCACCCCCGTTGACGCTTGATCGTTTTTGACCGCCAATGCGCGCATGCCGAGCCCGACCTGCGTCGAGGCGCACGGCACCCCCAAAATCCGGATCCACCCAAGACATGGCGGTGTCCTTCAGCCCCGCGCAGCATGCTGCGCGGCTCCTGCTCGAGACGGGCACGCAGCGCTACACCTGCCTCGCCGGCGGCACGCGCTCGGGCAAGACCTTCCTCATCGTGCGCGCCATCATCGGCCGCGCCATCAACGCGCCGGGCTCGACCCACGCCATCCTTCGCTTGCACTCCAACGCCGCCAAGGCCTCGATCATGCAGGAGACGCTGCCGGCGGTCGGCCGCCTGTGCTTCCCCGGCTACAAGCTCACGGAGCACAAGACCGACAGCTTCTACTCGCTCACCAACCACTCCCGCATCACCGTCGGCGGGCTCGACGACGCCAGCCGCGTCGAGAAGATCCTCGGCCTCGAATATTCGACCGTCTTCCTCAACGAGGCGTCGCAGATCTCCTACGACCTCGCGCTCATCGCCTTCACGCGGCTGGCGCAGGTGGTGCCCGGCATCGCGCAGCGCGCCTTCGTCGACCTGAACCCCACCGCCAGGAGCCACTGGACCAACGTGCTGTTCGGCGAGAAGCGCGATCCGCTGAGCCGGAAGCCGCTGGCGCATCCCGATCAGTACGAGCGGGCCTTCCTCAACCCCGTCGACAATGCCGAGCACCTCTCGCCCGAGTACGTCGCGAGCCTCGAGGCGCTGCCCGAGCGCCGGCGCAAGCGCTTCTACGAGGGCGTCTACGTGGACGAGGTCGACGACGCTTTGTGGACCTACGAGATCTTCGATGCCGGGCGGCGCGACGAGAGCGCCATTCCGGTCGAGGCGCGCCGCAACGTCGTGGTGGCGGTCGATCCCTCCGGCGCCCAGGGCCGCGACGACGCCGGCTCCGACGAGATCGGCATCGTCGTCGCCGCACGCGGCCAGGACGGCGACGCCTACGTGCTCGCCGACCGCTCCTGCAAGGACGCGCCGTTGGCCTGGGCTCGGCGCGTCGCCGCCGCCTACCACGAGTTTGCCGCCGACTGCGTCGTGGCCGAGGAGAACTTCGGCGGCGCCATGGTGGAAGCCGTGATCAAAGGGGCCGATGCCTCGGTGCCGGTGCGCAACGTCACCGCCAGCCGCGGCAAGGCGGTGCGCGCCGAGCCGATCTCGCTGCGCTACGCCGCCGGCCAGGTCCACCACGTCGGCCGCTTCCCCAAGCTGGAGGAGCAGCTCTGCGCCTTCTCCGGCGGCGGCTATTCCGGTCCCGGCAGCCCCGACCACGCCGACGCCGCCATCTGGGCGCTGACCCACCTCTTCAAGGAGGTGCCGGGCGAGGGCGCGCACGAGTTCATGCGGCGCATGGCCGACGGCGATCCTCCTCCGTGACCCGCGAGAGGGAGACCACGCGCAGCGTGGTGGAGGGGGCAGCCGCCTCCTCGATGTGACCCTCTCGAGGCGCAGCCGAAAGCCGAGCCGCGAGGCTCGGCAGCCCCGTTCGCACGGTTCCCCTTCCCCGCTGCGCGGAGGAGGATCACCCCGCATCGTCAGGAGCACAACCATGGTCGACCGCAGCGCGGGCCGGGCGTTGTGGACGCTCGACCCCTATCAGGTGAGCGTCTCCTACGCCGCGAGCGCCGGCGGCCCCGGCTGGTTCGGCCCGCTCGCCCCCGTCGCGCCGGCCGCCCCGCCGGAGGTCACCGGCCGGCAATGGGACTATCCCGCCGGCTTCAACCTCGCGCTCGGACCCCGCGCGAACGATCCCATCGGCTTTCCGGCGCTGCGCCGCCTCGCCGACGGCTGGGACCTGCTGCGGCTCGTCATCGAGACGCGCAAGGACCAGATCGGCCGCATGACCTGGAGCATCGGCCCGCGTCCGGGCACCGCGCCCGATCCTGCCGCGGCCGCAACGGCGACCGCCCTGTTCCGCCGGCCCGACGGCATTCACGGCTGGGCCGACTGGCTGCGCATGGTTCTGGAGGAGCTCTTCGTCGTCGACGCGCCGGCGCTGTACTGCCGCCGCGACCGCGCCGGCCGCCTCGCCGCGCTGATGCCGCTCGACGGCACCACGATCAAGCCGGTGATCGACGCCTGGGGCCGTATTCCGCAGCCCTTCGTCGAGGCCGGCCGCACGGTGTGGCCGGTGGCCTACCAGCAGGTGCTGCACGGCCTGCCCGCCGTCGACTACACGACGCGCGACCTGCTCTACCGCCCGCGCAACCCGCGAGTGTCGCGGGCCTACGGCTTCTCGCCCGTCGAGCAGATCGTCTCGACCGTCAACATCGCGCTGCGCCGGCAGCTGTTCCTCACGGAATATTTCAGCGAAGGCAACATCCCGGACTCGCTCATCGGCGTGCCCGACGGTTGGAGCGCGGACCAGATCGCCTCCTACCAGAAGTATTGGGACAGCTACTTCTCCGGCGAGGCCGGCCGGCGCCGCCGTGCCAAGTTCGTGCCCGGCGCGGTGGCGCACAGCTTCGTGCAGACCAAGGAGCCGGAGCTCAAGACCGTCTTCGACGACTGGCTGGCGCGGCTCGTCTGCTTCGCCTTCTCGGTGTCGCCGCAGGCCCTCGTCTCCCAGATGAACCGCGCCACCGCCGAGGTGCAGAAGACGCTGTCGGAGGAGGAGGGCCTGGCGCCGGTGCTGGCCTGGATCAAGGGCCTGGTGGACGAGCTGCTGGCGTCGGAGTTCGGCGCGCCGGGGCTGGAGTTCGTGTGGTCGCCCACGGATTCGATCGATCCCGAGGCGCAGGAGCGCATGCTGTCGAGCTATACCAGCCGGGGCATTCTCACTCTGAACGAGGCTCGCGCCGTTCTGGGCCGCGCACCGCTGTCCGACACGGCCGCCGACGTGCCGCTCGTACTGACGGCGAGCGGGTACGTCACGCTGGGTCACGCCGCGACATCTTCTCCCGGTCCGATCGGGAAAGCCGGCGACTGGAACGAGAGTCGGCATCCGCGGCAACCGGCGGGCGAAGGCGATCACCAAGGAGGGCAATTTTCGTCGGCACCGGGAGGGTTGCCAGCACCGGGGCAGCGTTTTGCCTTCGAACCCGAGTCTTGCGTCGACAACTACGTAAAATGCCAAGATGCGGTTGGCATGGGCGCATTTTCATCCGGATTTACATGCGGCACCTGCTTGTCCTTCTGCTTGGCACAAGGCGAACAATGGCCCTATCAGCTATGCCCATATCCAAGATGAGGATGACGCCATGGAGTTCAGCCCGCCATTTCCGCTTCTCATGAAGTTCACTAAGGGCCTTCGTTCGGCGCCTGTGACAAAAGATGACGTAGCAAGCGTTGCGAGATATCTTGGTGTCGATCTTCCCGAAGCAAACTTAGAAGTGCATATTGAAATACTCGTAAACGAACTATCAAATCAAAATAGATTTCTGAGCATGTATCGTGAGTCCGAAAGTGTACAATTTACCCGAGAGTACAGCAGATCGTTGTTCATCAGAGAAATTGTTGAACACAAGAAATCTTAAAACAAGATCTTACTCATCGCTTTGATAAAGCTCAGTATCGTCTTCGAGGACCTCGCCGCCGAAAGCAAACTCGATCGCCGGCGTTGGGGGCGGAGACGATCATCCCAAGGCGCTTCACAAGCAGTCGAGCGCAAATGTATCCTCACAACTGATCGGGTCGGCACTCTGCCGACCATGCACAAGAAAAAATTCAGCTTTGTACTTTTGGGATCGTGCAGCTGGCATGGAACCCTGCAATCGGCGGATGTGCCTTTACCAGCATCGCCGATGGGTTCCGACTCTCTCCACTCCATCCGGAATGATACGCACCATCCAAGGAGCCCCCATGCTGCGCCTCGCCATCCCCATCACCAAGGTCGATGCCGCCAACCGCCTCGTCTACGGCCTCGCCACCGCCGAGGTGCCCGACCGCGCCGGCGAGGTGTGCGATTACGCCTCCACCAAACCTTTATACGAGAAATGGTCGTCAAACATCGCGGCGACCTCGGGCGGAAAATCCTACGGCAACCTGCGCGCCATGCACGGGCAAGTCGCCGCCGGCAAGGTCACGGAGATCGGCTTCAACGACGAGGCCCGCCAGATCGAGATCTGTGCCAAGGTCGTCGACGACGCGGAATGGGCCAAGGTGACGGAGGGCGTCTACACCGGCTTCAGCCAGGGCGGTCGCTACGCCCGGCGCTGGACCGACGAGGCCGGCGCCACCCGCTACACCGCCGAGCCGCACGAGATCTCGCTCGTCGACCTGCCCTGCCTCGCCGAGGCGCGTTTCGAGATGATCAAGGCCGACGGCGCGCGGGAATGGCTGCCGTTCAAGGTCGAGCCGCACGGTCCCATCGACGTCGGCAAGGTCGGCGCGCGCAACAGCGCGGCGGACCAGGCGCGCATCCAGGAGATGCACGACACCTCCGTGGCACTGGGCGCGACCTGCCACGCCATCAAGGTCTCGGCGGGCGGCGACGATTTCGGGTTGGCCAAGGCGCTCGGCGACGACCTCGCCCGGCTCGGCGCGGCGGTCGCTAAGCTCAACGGCACGCTCGCCTGCCGCGTCGAGGCGCTGGGCGAAGGCCTGGCGAAGAGCCTCGCCGAATCCTTCGCCGGCGTCGAGGCGCGCCTCGCGCGCATCGAGGCCCAGCCGATGCCGCTGCCCTACGCCGCCGGCACCCGCGCGGTCGCCAAGCACGAGGACGGCACCGAGGCCGCCCTCGACACGCTGCTCGCCGATCCCGCCACGCTGAGCCTGTTGGCGATCAAACTGGCCCAGACCCGGGCCAGGTAGCCGCGCAGGCAGGCCCCTTCTCCCCCTGCGGGAGAAGGTGGCGCGAAGCGCCGGATGAGGGGTCGGGTCACCTCTCCGCATTCAGCCGCGCCTCGGACGCCACTCGGCAAGGTTTCCCGACCCCTCATCCGCCCTTCGGGCACCTTCTCCCGCAAGAGGAGAAGGGGATCAAGCCCGCCGTCACCTTCTCCCGCGCGCGGGAGAAGGAACGCACTCCCACGACCCAAGGAGCCCCTCATGCCCACCACCGACGACGTCCTCGCCTCGCTGCGCGCCGCGCAGCAGCAGCCCCTCGGCACCCTCGGCACTCTTTCCAAGTCCACCTTCACCGAGGCCGCCTCCGCCACCTCCGGCCTCACCTTCTACGATCTCGAGCTCGGCGCGAAGTTCCTCTATCCCGTCCTCACGCCGCTGAGGAACGCCATCCCCCGCGTCTCCGGCCGCGGCGGCATCCAGGCCAACTGGCGCGCGGTCACCGCCATCAACACGCAAGGGCTGCGCTTCGGCGTCTCCAACGCCAACCGCGGCGGCGTGCTGGCCGTCGCCACCACCGACTATTCCGCCGCCTACAAGGGGCTGGGCGTCGAGACCTCGGTCGACTTCGAGGCGCAATACGCCGGCCAGGGGTTCGACGACATCCGCGCCGTCGCCGCCAAGACCGGCCTCGAGTCGCTCATGCTGGGCGAGGAGGCGATGATCCTGGGCGGCAACGCCACGCTGTCGCTCGGCACCACGCCGACGCCGGCCTTGACCGACGTCGGCACCGGCGGCGGCCTCGCCGCCAACACCTCGCTCTCGGTGATCTGCGTGGCCCTGACCCACGACGGCTTCGTCAACGCCTCGCTCAGCGGCGGCGTGCAGGGCGCGGTGACCCGCACCAACGCCGACGGGACGTCGGACACGTTCGGCGGCGGCGCCGCGCGGCGCTCGGCCAACGCCACGATCACCACCGCCAACGACGGCAACGCCACCCACCTGGTGCGCGCCGCCGTGGCGCCGGTGGCCGGCGCGCTCGGCTACGCCTGGTTCTGGGGCGCCCTCCGGCGCCGAGGTGCTCGGCGCGCTGACGCCGGTCGCCGGCGTGACCATCAACGGCACGGCGACGGGCACGCAGACCGCCGCCTCGCTCGGCACGTCCGACAATTCGCTTAACGCGCTCGCCTTCGACGGCCTGATCACCCAGGCGCTCAAGGCCGGCTCCGGCGCCACCGTCACGGTGCAGCCGCAGGGGACGACCGGCAGCACGGCCGGCGGCGGCGCGGCCCTGACCTCGGATGGCAGCGGCGGCATTGTCGAGATCGACGCCGCGCTGAAGGGGATGTGGGACAACCACCGGCTCGCGCCCGACACGATCTGGGTCTCCTCGCAGGAGGCGCTCAACGTCTCGCGCAAGATCGTCAGCGGCGCCGCCGCCACGGCGATGCGCTTCACCACCGACGACCTCGTCGGCGGCGGCACCATGGTGCGCACCTACCTCAACCGGTTCTCGATGCAGGGCGGCAGCGCCATCGACCTCAAGGTGCACCCCAACATGCCCGCCGGCACGATGCTGATGACGACATCGGTGCTGCCCTACCCGCTCGCCGGCGTCGGCAACCTGATGCAGATCCGCACCCGGCAGGACTACTACCAGATCGAGTGGCCGCTGCGCACGCGGCGCTACGAATACGGCGTGTACGCCGACGAGGTGCTGCAGCACTATTTCCCGCCAGCGATGGCGGTCATCACCAACATCGGCAACGGCTGATGCCCGCGCCCACCGACCTGACGAGCCTCGCCGACTGCAAGGCCTGGCTCGGCCTGACCAGCACCGGCGACGATGCCGTGCTGGCGACGCTGATCACCGCGATCAGCGCCGCGATCCTCGCCGATCTCGGCCGCAGCGTGCTGCCGACGACCGTCACCGAGATGCTCGACGGCGGCGGCGCGAGCCTGCCGCTGCGGCAATGGCCGGTGACGTCGGTCGTCGCCGTCGCCATCAATGGAGTCACACTGGCCGCCTCGGCCGCGCCCGGCGCCGGCGGCTGGCGGCTCGAACCCGCCGACGCCGCGCCGCCCGGCGCGATGCAGCGGCTCGCCACCGTGGCCGGACGCTTCGCACCCGGCCCCGGCGCCGTCGCCGTGACCTACCGTGCCGGCTACGAGGTGCTCGGCGAACCGGCCGTGGTGCCGCCGGCCGCGCCCTACGTCGTGACCGCGCAGGCGCCTTTCGGCGCCTGGTGCCTCGACACCGGCGTCGTCGGCGCTCCGGGGCCGTACACCGTTACGGCCGGCACCTACAGCTTCACCACGGCCTCGGCCGGGGCGGCGGTCGCGCTCTCCTACGGCTACGTGCCGGCCGACCTCGCCCGCGCCTGCCTGGAGTGGGTGGCCGATCGCTACGCAGCCCGCTCCCGCATCGGCGTCGCCTCGAAGGCGCTCGGCGGGCAGGAGACGGCGAGCTTCGTGGTGAAGGCCATGCCCGACGTGGTGAGCCGGCTGCTGCAGCCGTACCGGCGCGTGGCGAGGTGAGGGCGGCATCTTTAATCGCCGGGCATAGTCTCGGGCCGACGGGCGCTATGTCGAATGCCGACGACAACGAGTTCGTCACCTTGCAGCGTGTAGAAGACGAGATAGCGTTGTCTCGCGAGAACGAGGCGACGGAACCTGACTTGCTCGTTCGCCGGCCCAGCCGAGGGTTGAGCAAGAGCATGTTGATCGCAGCATCAAGCCGCTCGGCAGTTCAGCGTGCGCCTTGCGGGGAGTATTCCTCGACAAACGAGAGGTTCGCGACGATGTCGGCGGATGCCGCTGGCGTGAAGCGCAGCCTCAAAGGCCGTGTTTCGCCCACAGTTGCTGCATGGCTTCGTCCGACACGAACTCTCCACGCGCCGCCTGCTCAAGCGAGAGGGACCGCTCTTCTTCCGAGGTCAGGATGACAGCGGGCAAGTCATCGTCTGCCACATGCATCAGCCACGTCGCGATCGCGTCCTGCTGCTCCAAGGGCAGTTCGCGCAACTTGGCGAAGGCACGGTCCAAAAGCTCGCTCATGGGAGGGAGACTACAGCATGCCGACCACCGATCAAGTTGCCGCCGCCCTGCAAGAGCGCGCCGCGGCCTTGCAGCAGCGCCTGCTCGACAAGGTCGAGGCCAACCTCTCCGGCGACGTCCTGCAGGCGCGCTCCGGTGCGCTGAAGGCCTCCATCGTCGCCGACCTTGCGGCCGATGCCGACGGCGTCACCGTCTCGGTCGCCAGCGCCGGCTTGGCCTATGCCGCGATCCAGGAATACGGCGGCACCACGGCGCCGCACGACATCGTGCCGGTGAAGGCGCGCGCGCTGGCCTTCGCCGGCGGCTTCGCGGCGCGGGTCCACCATCCGGGCTCGGCGATCCCCGCCCGCGCCCCGCTCGGCGGCGCGCTCGAGGCGCTGCGCGACGACATCGCCGGCGGCCTCAAGGACGCCGTGCGCGCCGCGCTCGGCGCCTGAGAAAGACACGTTATGGCCATGAGAGAACCCGCCGTCGCCGCGCTGCTCGCCCGCCTCGCCGCCGCCTATTCCTGGGCGGCGCCGCCGTCGCGCCGGCTGAAGCTGTGGAGCGACGTGCCGGCGGCGATGCGCCCGGCCTGCTTCCTCCACGAGGGCGGCACCGAGGCCTACGCCGACGCCGCCGGCACGCCGAAACGCACGCTGGCGCTACGCCTCTTCGTCTACGCCGACGCCCACGATGCCGGCGCACCCGGCGCCGCCACGCTCAACGCGATCATGGACGCCCTCGATAGTGCTTTGGCACCCGACGGAGCCGACGCCGCGCTCGGCCGCTGCACGCTGGGCGGCACCGCTTGGCGCTGCGGCATCGAGGGCCGCGTGCTGAAAGACCCCGGCGACCTTGACGGCGACGCGCTGCTCGTCGTGCCTCTCACGATCGTGCTGCCGTAGTCGCAGCCGCACGAACCTTCGTCATTCCGGGGGCGGCGCAGCCGGACCCGGCACCGGTGCGCCTCGACCCCGCAGATGGAAGCTCACTGGTTCCGGATCTCCGCTGCGCGGCGTCCGAAATGACGTCCTGAAGTTTTGATGGAGGAAAGAACATGCCCGAACCCCAAGACACCCACACCGCCGCCCACGACCTCGACGCCCTCGTCGAGCGCTGGTTCTTCGAGGCCTTCCACGGCTCCGTGGTGGCCCGCGCCACCGACGTCTGGAACCACGTCCACGCCGCGAAGGACGAGCTGAAGCGGCGCCTCGCCGCCTTCCTCGCCGACGCCGCTTAAGAGGAGCATCAAACCATGTACAGCTTCGGCTCCGGCGTGCTGATCGGCACGCGCACCGACGTCGCCAACGCGACTCCCATCAACTTCGGCCTGGTGCAGGAGGTGACGATCGAGGAGGCGGCCAGCGTCAAGGAACTCTACGGGCAGTTCCAGCACCCGATCGCGATCGCCCGCGGCACGGTGAAGACCACCGGCAAGGCCAAGGTGGCGCGCATCTCCGGGCTCGCCTTCGCCAGCCTGTTCTACGGCGCGCAGCCGCAGGCCGGGCAGCTCGCCACCGCCTTCGCCGAGGTCGCCGGCGTGCCGGCCGCTGCGCCCTACGCGGTAACGCCGGCCAACGGCGCCGGCTTCGTCGACGACGCCGGCGTGATCTACGCCGCCACCGGCCTGCCGCTCGTCAAGGTCGCGGCCTCGCCCTCGGCGGGGCAGTACGCGCTGGCCGCCGGCGTCTACGGCTTCGCCGCCGCGGATGCCGGCCGAGCGCTGCTGCTGAACTACACCTACACCGTCGCGACATCGGGCCAGAAGTTCGCGGTGACGAACCAGCTCACCGGCACCACGCCGACCTTCCAGGCGCAGTTCTTCACCACGTTCCAGGGCCAGGCGGTGTCGCTGAAGCTCAACGCCTGCACCGCCTCGAAGCTTTCGCTGCAGACCAAGCTCGAGGATTTCGTCATCCCCGAGTTCGACTTCTCCTGCTTCGCCGACCCGACCGGCACGGTGATGACCTGGTCCTTCGCGGAGGCCTCGTGATGCGGCTGCAGCCCGAGACCATCGCGCTCGGCGGCGCCAGCTGGCGGCTGCGGCCCTTGACGGTGGCGCAGGTGCAGGAGATCGAGCCCATGCTGTTCGCAGAAGCCGGCGCCGGCACGATCGCGGCGGCCGTCGCCATCCTGCGGGTGGCGCTGCGGCGCGACCACCCCGAGGCGGTGGCGCCGCTGGCCGACCTCGAGGCCGGCGCCGGCGAGATCGCCACCGCGCTCGCCGCCGTGCTGCGGCTCGGCGGCTTCCTGCCGGCGGGTCCTTCCTCGGGGGAAGCATCGGCGGACCAGCCGCTCGCCTCGACTGGTCCGCGCTCTACGCCCGCCTGATGGCCGAGGGCGGCTGGACGCCCGAGGCGATCGACGCCATGCCGATGGGCGACGTGCTGGCGTTGCTGCGCTGGTGGCGGGAGCACCCGAGCGCCGCTGCCATCCTCGCCGCCGTGCACGGGATCAAGCCGGCGCCGGCCCGCGACGAGGGCGACCCCAGCGGCATCGGCGGGCTGATGAGCCGGTGGCCGGGCGGGAAAGTCGGCGGCTGAGACGCGACAGGCTCTTCGCCAACAGCGGAAGATCGTCTACATGACTATCTACATGGTCAGGAGCATGGAAATGGATGCGATCAGCTTGGCGGACGCCAAGGCTCGTCTGAGCGAACTCGTCGACCGCGTGGAGGCGGGCGGTTCGATCGAGATCACGCGCCGAGGCAAACCGGTCGCCCGCCTCGTGGCGGTGACCGAGCCCCGCAAACCGATCGATCTCGCTCTCCTTCGGACCTTCACGGCCGGCTTGCCGCCAACGAGCCAAAGCGCCGCTGACCTGGTGCGGTCGATGCGGGACGATGATCGTTACTGATGCTCTACCTCGGCACGTCGGTGATTGTAGCGGCCCTGTCCGCTGAGGTTGCGACCCCGCGCATCCAGGATTGGCTGGCGGAACAGCGCGCGACCAGGCTTTACATCAGCGACTGGAATCTGACGGAGCTGTCCTCCGCCATGGCGCTCAAGGTGCGAACAGGACAATTCGACCTTGAGCAACGTGCGGCGGCGCTTGCCATCGCAAGCCGTTGGATGGTCGAGAGTTTTACGCTGCTGCCGATCATGTCAGGTCATTTCCGGACGGCGGCGCGGTTCGCCGACCAGCATCGGCTAGGGCTTCGCGCCGGCGATGCCCTTCATCTCGCGGTGGCATCGGACCATGGTGCCACGGTCTATACACTCGACCGGCGGCTTGCCGAGGCCGGCCCGGTGCTCGGCGTGCCGACGCAGCTGCTAGCGTAAATACTCGAACAGCGAAGAGTCCCATGACCGACGACGTCCGCATCGTCTTCTCCGCCGATATCTCCGCCCTGCAGAGCGGCCTCGCCGAAGCCCAGGCCGGCGTCGCCGCCGCCGCCTCGGCCATGAAGAGCGGTGCCGAGCAGGTCGGCACCTCCTTCGCCGGCCTGAACCAGGCCTATGCCGCCGGTGTCGCCCAGCGCCTCGCGCTGGTGAAGGGCGCCTCGGACGACGAGCTCGCCGCCGCCCGCGCCGGCGACCGCGCCGAGACCGACATCGCGCTCGACGGCGTCAAGCAGAAGCAGGTCGTCGTGCGCGAAGAGGCGCAGATCTCGGAGATCTCGCACGACGAGGAGCGCGCGCAGCTGCTCGCGCTGGAGGCCGAGCGCGAGGACATCGAGCGCCGCCATCTCGTGTTCCTGCAGGGGACCTACGCCGACAACGCCACCGCCTACGCCAACGCGCAGCGCCAGATCGACGAGCTCGCCGCTCAATCCGCGCTGAAGCGCCAGGAGATCGAGCGCAGCTACCTGCGCGAGGTCTACGCCGACTACAAACGATCCTTCGAGCAGGTCGGCTCCAGCGTCGCGAGCCAGGTCACCGGGCTGATCCGCGGCCAGGAGACGCTGCGCCAGGCGGTCGCCAACGTGGCGCTCTCGATCGTACAGAGCTTCATCCAGGCGCGCCTCCGCGCCGTCGCCGACTGGGCCGCCGGCGTGGTCGCGGAAACGACGCTGACCCAGGCCGGCGAGGCCTCCAAGACCGCCGCGGTGGTGGCCGGCACCGCGGCGCGCACCGGCGCGACCGAGACCGCGGCGGCCACCTCGGCGGCGAGCACGCTGGAGGCGGTGGGCAAGAGCATCCTCGCCTCGGCGGCCGAGACCTTCGCCGGCATCTTCGGCTTTCTCTCGCCGGTGCTGGGCCCCGCCGCCGCCGGCCCTGCCGTCGCCGGCCAGGCCACGGTGATGGCCGCCGCCGCCGCGCTGCCCTCGTTCGACGCCGGCGCCTGGAGCCTGCCGGCCGACATGGTGGCGCAGGTGCACCGCGGCGAAATGATCGTGCCCGCCGCCCCGGCCCAGGCCATGCGCGACGCCGCCGGTCGCGGCGGCGGCGGCGTGAACGTGCAGCACCAGACCCATTTCCACGTCGCCGCGATGGACGCCCGCGACGTGTCGCGCTTCCTGCGCGGCAACGGCAAGGCGATCCTGGGCGCGATCAACGACAGCGTGCGCAAGGGCGCGCACCTCGGGCTGAGCAAGGTTGGGGGGTAGCCTCCCCGTCATTCCGGGGCGCGCGATGCGCGAACCCGGAACCGGTGAGCCTCGCTCTTACCGGAAGATGCGAGGCGTACCGGTTCCGGATCTTCGCTGACGCTCCGCCCGGAATGACAAAGGTTTGATCCATGACCGACCCCATCGGCGTGTGCCTGCTGCCGGCCTCCGGCGAGTGGGTCTACGACACGCTGCCGCGCCGTGCCGCCCATGCCGGCGACGCTACGCCGGCGGTGCTCAACCTCAACGCTCCGACCGCCCGCACCGACTATCAGGTCGCGCTCGACCAGCTGCAGCAGCAGCTGCCGGGCTGCACCACGGTGTCGCTGGTGGTGGCCTGGTTCGGCTCGTCGACGGACGTGACGCGCTGCCAGGTTCATCCCGCGACCAACTATCCCGGCGGCAGCGCCGACGCGCTGGTGAACGGCACGTGGACGAGCGAACCGTGGCGCTGCTCCGGCCTCACCCAGGCCTCGCCGGGGCTGATCCCGCTCTCGAGCGATGCCTCCGGCAACGCCGTCTACGGCGGCACGCCGTCCGACCCCAGCGTGGTGCGCTGCCTGCGCGACCTCAAGGCCCGCGGCTTGCGCACCGTGTTCTACCCGTTCCTGCTGATGGACGCGCCGGGCTACCCCTGGCGCGGCCGCATCGGCCTGACCGGCGCGGACCGCACCGCCGCCGCGACCAGCGCGGTGGCCAGCTTCCTCGGCACGGCGGCGACCTCGCAGTTCACGCGCGACACGACCAACCTCACCGTCGCCTACGCCGGCGCGGCGAACGACTGGACTTGGCGCCGCATGATCCTGCACTACGCCGAGCTCTGCGTCGTCGCCGGCGGCGTCGACCTTTTCCTGATCGGCTCCGAGCTGCGCGGGCTCGAGGCGATCCGCGGGCCGGGCTGGGCGCCCGGCGGAACGGTAGCATCCGACGGCACGGCGAGCTGGGACTATCCCTTCGTCGACGGTCTCGGCCAGCTCGCCGACGACGTGCGCGGCGTGTTCGACGCCGCCGGGATCGCGTGCGACACGGCGGGAATGCGCAATCTCGTCGGTTATTCCGCCGATTGGTCGAGCTGGATGGGCGTCACGCACGCGGATGCCGGCGGCCTCTGGCCCAACCTCGACCAGCTCTGGGCTCGTCCCTCGATCGACCTCGTCGCCTTCGACAACTACCTGCCGCTGTCCGACTGGACCAGCGGCGACGGCGGCCTCGACGCCGCCAGCTGGAGTTTCCGGGGGCCGCCGAGCCGCTATTCCAAGAGCTACCTGAAGGCCAACATCGAGACCGGCCAATACTTCTCATGGTTCTACGCCGACGGCACCAACCGCGGCCTTGGGCCAGACCCGGCCGGCTCGGCGCAGCAGGTCTCGCTGCCCGAGGGCGACCGGCTGGCGCAGGCGCGCACGCCCTACGCCGCCGGCCAGCAGATCCTGGCGCCCAAGCAGCTGCGCTGGTGGTGGGGCAATCCCCATCGCGCCTGCTACGACGCCGGCGATGGCGCCGGCACCGTGCCGCGCGGCGCGCCCTCGCGCTGGGTGGCGCAGATGAAGTCGATCACATCAGCGGAGTACGGCTTCCCCTCGGTGGACCGCTGCACCAACCAGCCCAACGTGTTCTACGATCCGCGCTCCAGCGAGAGCTTCACGCCGTACTGGTCGGCGTGGGACGCGGTGCCGGGCGATGCCTGGCGACCGCGCCGCGACGACGCGCTGGCGGCACTGGCCCGCGAATGCGTCGTCGAATACTGGACGCTCGACGGGAACAACACGACGAGCGCCGGCGGCGTGCCGATGATCCAGACGGCGTTCCTGTGCGCCTGGAACTGGGACGCGCGGCCGTTCCCCGCCTTCCCGACCTTGCCGGGCTGGGGCGACGGCCCGAACTGGGCCAGCGGCACCTGGATCGAGGGCAAGGGCCCCGCCGTCGCGCCCGCCGGCGCCGACCTGCCGCCCGGCGCGAGCCCACTGCCGGCCTTTCCCACGCTCGCCGGGCAGGGCTGGACGGCGGTGTGGCGCCCCACCTTCGCGACCGGCGTCGCGCCCCATGTCAGCGGCCGCGAAACCCGCGCCGGTCGCGCGGCGGCGGCGCTGTGGGCGGCCGAGCTGAGCTTCGACGTGCTGTCGCCCGCCGACCTCGCCACGCTCGCCGGCTTCTACGCGGCGCGGCGCGGCGACGCCCTGCCCTTCACGGTGCCGGTGCCGGCCGAGCTCGGGCTCGGCGCGACCCTGCCGTGCCGCTTCGCGGAGGACCAGCTGGATGCCGAGGCGTTCGCCGCGATGCTGGCGGCGATGCGCAGCCTGCGGCTGGTCGCGGTGAAGGGCCAGTGACGACGAGATCGAAGTGATCGAGGAGCAACCGACGTGGTGCCGCAAACCTTTCCCGCGCTGCCCGGCCAGGGCTGGTCGGTGCACAAGCGCCCGAGTTTCTCGACGCGCGTGGCGAGCCACGTGTCGGGGCGCGAGGTGCGCAGCCCGCTCTACGCCGCCACCCTCTACGAGTTCGAGCTGACCTTCGACGCGCTCGCCTCGAGCGGGGCGCTCGGCGGCGGCCTCGGCGCCGGCTCGCTGCAGCGGCTGCTCGGCTTCGTGCTCGCCTGCCAGGGCCAGCTTGACACCTTCCTCTACGTCGACCCGACGGATTGCTTCGTCGCGGCGCAGCCGATCGGCACCGGTGACGGCGTCACCACCAGCTTCCCGGTGGTGCGCTCGCTCGGCGGCGTCACCGAGCCGGTCGGCTGGGCGACGAACCTCGCCAACGTCGCCGTCGCCGGCGCGCCGACATCGGGCTGGAGCCTGGCGCAGCCGAACACGCTGAGCTTCGCCGCCGCGCCGCCCGCCGGCGCGACGATCGTCGCCGACGCCGCCTACGCCTTCCTCTGCCGCCTCCTCGAAGACCAACAGGATTTCGAGAACGTCATGGCCGGCCTGTGGCAGGTCGGCTCGCTGAAGTTCCGCAGCGTCCGGCCGTAGCTCCCTTCTCCCCTTGCGGGAGAAGGTGGCGCGAAGCGCCGGATGAGGGGTCGCTCGATCCTGGGAGGTTGGGCTTCGGCACAGAGGAGCGGCGACGTTTCCCGACCCCTCATCCGCCCTTCGGGCACCTTCTCCCGCAAGGGGAGAAGGGGGGACCCGGCACGTCTCCGAGGCCGCGAGGCTCGGCCGTCCTCCACCATGCTGCGCATGGTCCCCCTCCCCCCGTTTCACGGGGAGGATCTGCCCCACCACGGAACCCGCCCATGCGCCCTGCCCCGCCAGCCCTCGTCGCGGCGCTCGCCGCCGCACGCGCCGCCCACGACGCGCCCCTCCTGATGGCCGATTGCTACACGCTCACCCTGCGCAGCGGCACGGTGCTGACGCTCACCAACGCCGACGTGCCCGTCACGCTGGGCGGCACCACCTTCCTCGCCAACTCGCTGCTGATCGACGGTCTCGCCTTCAAGTGCGCGATCGGACTCGACGTCGACGAGCAGCAGGTCACCCTGGCCGCGCGGCCCACCGACACGATCGGCGGGGTGCCGGCGCTGACGGCGATCCATCGCGGCGCGCTCGACGGCTGCACCCTGCGCCGAGAGCGCGCGTTCCTGACGAGCTGGGGCGCGCCACCGCTCGGCTCGATCGTGCTGTTCCAGGGCCGGGTCACGAGCGTCGACGCCGTCGGGCGCACCAGCGCCACCGTCACGGTGGCCTCCGACCTGGTGCTGCTCGACATCGACATGCCGCGCAACCTCTACCAGCCGACCTGCGTCCACGCGCTCTACGATAGCGGCTGCGGCTTGCAGAAGAGCGCCTGGGGCAGCGCCGGCACCGTCGCGGCCGGCACGGGCGCCACGCAGATCGTTTGGGCCGGCGCCGATTCCAAGTTCGCGCAGGGCACGCTGACGTTCACGAGCGGCGTGCTGGCGGGGCAGAGCGTCGGCGTCAAGGCGGCTTCGGCCGGCGCGCTGGCGCTGGCCTATCCGCTCGCCGCCGTGCCGGCGGTCGGCGACGGCTTCACCGCCTATCCCGGCTGCGACCGCACGCAGGCAACCTGCGCCGCCAAGTTCGCCAACCTCGCCAACTTCCGCGGCTTCCCCTTCGTGCCGCCGCCCGCCGCCGCCTACTGAAACGCACCACCTCCGTCTTTCCGGGGCGCCGCAGGCGAGCCCGGAACCCATGACAACGCGGATGCCGGAGAGGGGACGGCGACGCTGCCGCTTCGTTCTGACGGCACGTTGTCATGGGTTCCGGGCCCTCGCTGCGCTCGCCCCGGAAAGCCGGCACCGAGCCCGTCGCCCCGGACCCGCCGCCACCTACCGAAACGCACCACCTCCGTCTTTCCGGGGCGCCGCAGGCGAGCCCGGAACCCGCAACGCGGATGCCGGAAGGGGCGGCGACGCTGCCGCTTCGTTCTGACAGCACGTTGTCATGGGTTCCGGGCTCTCGCTGCGCTCGCCCCGGAAAGACGGCACCGAGCCCGTCCCGGTAATTCCTTCTCCCGCAAGGGGAGAAGGACTCTCCCACCAATCTCGAGGCCTCCCCATGTCGCTCGACACCGTCGATCGCGCCCGCGTCGTCGCGGAGGCGCGGCGCTGGATCGGCACGCCGTATCACCCGTGCGCGGACCTCCGCGGCATCGGGGTCGATTGCGGCATGCTGATCGTGCGCATCTACGTCGACCTCGGCCTGCTGCCGCCGTTCGACCCGCGGCCCTACCCGGCCGACTGGCACCTCCACCGCGGCGAGGAGCGCTACCTCGACCACCTCCGCGACCATTGCCGCGAGCGCTGGGCGCCCAAGCGCGGCGACGTCGCCACCTTCCGCTACGGCCGCTGCTGGGCGCACGGCGCGATCGTCACCCGCGAGGAGCCGCTGACGATCATCCACGCCTTCTCGCCCGCCGGCTGCGTGCTGGAGGAGGTGGTGGAGCGCAACAGCGCGCTCGCCGCCAAGGGCCGCGCGCCGCGCTTCTTCACGCTTTGGTCCGAAACGAAGGACGACGGCCGATGAGCCTCTTCCGCACGGCCTCGGCCCCGGTGCAGGTGCCGAGCTACACCGGCCTGCAGGTGCAGACGGCCTCCTCCGCGCTGCCGATCCCGGTCTGCTACGGCACCAATCGTCTCGCGCCCAACCTGATCTGGAACGGCGCCTTCCGCGCCATCCCGCAATATTCCAAGTCGAGCGGCGGCAAGGGCGGCGGCCATTCCAGCGTGTCGGGCTACACCTACGCCACCTCGGCGATGTTCGCGATCGGCGAGGGTCCGATCTCGGGCCTCGGCGCGGTGTGGCGCGGCGGCGGCACCTATGCGGCGAGCGACTTCTTCCTCGGCCTGTTCGCCGGCACCACGCCGCAGGCCCCCTGGGGCTACCTCCAGGCGAGCTTCCCGCAGGCGGCGCTGGGCTACCAGGGCACGGCCTACGCCGCGACGAGCGCGTTCGATCTCGGCAGCGACGCCTCGATCGGCACGCTGGCCTTCGAGGTGGTCGGCCGGCTCGCCGCCAGCGCCGTCGTCAACGGCCACGACGCCGACCCGGCGCTGATCGTCGCCGACCTCCTCACCAGCCCGCAATACGGCGTCGGCTTTCCCGCCGCGAGCCTCCAGGCGACCACCGGCACCTCGGGCGATGCCTCCTATCAGAGCTGGTGCCGCGCCGCCGGCCTGGCTTTCTCGCCCTGTCTCGCCGATAGCGAGAGCGCCGCCACGATCCTGGCGCGCTGGCTGACGCTCACCGGCGCCACGGCGCTGTGGTCAGGCGGCCGGCTCAAGATCCTGCCCTTCGCCGACGCGCCGGTGACCGGCACGCTCGCCGACGGCACCAGCGCGAGCTTCGTGCCCGCCACGACGCCGGTGATGGACCTCACCGACGACGACTTCGTCCACGACGCGGACGCCGACCCCGTCCTGGTGACGCGCTCCGACCCCTACGCCGCGCCCAACGTGCAGCGCCTCGAGATGCTCGACCGCGGCAATGCCTACAGCCCGACGCCCGTCGAGGCGCGCGACCAGAACGCCATCGACGCCTACGGCCCGCGCCCGGGCTCGTCCGTCACGGCGCACGAGATCTGCGACCTCGACGTGGCGGCGACCAGCGCGCAGCTGATCCTCGCCCGCGCCCTCTACGTGCGCAACACCTACGCCTTCCGCCTGAGCTGGGACTGCGGCCTGCTCGAGCCGATGGACCTGGTGACGCTGACCGACGCCAATCTCGGCCTCGCCCGCACGCCGGTGCGCCTGACCGCCATCAGCGAGGGGTCGGACGGGCTGCTCGACGTCACGGCGGAGGAATATCCCGGCACGGTGGCGACGGTGGCCACCGCCTATCCCGTGGCCGGCGCGGCCGGCGCGCCGCTCGACCGCAACGTGGCGCCGGCCGCGGTCAATCCGCCGGTGATCTTCGAGCCGCCGCCGGAGCTGACCGGCGACGCCGCGCAGGTCTGGATCGGCGTGTCCGGCGGCAGCAAAGGCGTCGCCGACCCGAACTGGGGCGGCGCCACGATCTACGTCTCGGCCGACAACGCCACCTACACCGCCGTGGGCACGGTGAGTGCGGCGGCCCACCAGGGCGTGCTGACGGCGGCGCTGCCGGCGACGGCGACGAGCGCCGGCGTCGGCCTGGCGATGAGCGGCGGTGCGCTGGCACTGGCCGGCGGCGGCCCGCAGCTGGCGGTCTGGATCGACGGCGAGATCGTGGGGGCCGCCACCGCCACGCTGACCGGCGCCGCCACCTATGCGCTGGGCGGCCTCGTCCGCAGCCTCTACGGCCAGCGCAATGGGGCCCATGCCGCCGGTGCGCCGGTTCTGGCGCTCGACAGCGCCGTGTTTCGCTACGCCGTGCCTACCGCCTCGATCGGCCAGCCGCTGTGGCTGAAGTTCGCCTCCTTCAACCTGTTCGGCGGCGCGGCACAGGACCTCTCCACTTGCACCGCCTATCCCTTCACGCCGATCGGTTCCGGGCTGTTCGGCCCGGTGGCGCAGGCGATCGCGGTGGGGACGTCCTCCGACGACGGGCTCGCCAGCGGCGGGGTGAACGAGGCCGACAGCTTCGGGCTGGCGTCCGACCCCTACACCGAGCTCGTCGACATGGGGCTGGCATCGGACGGCACGCAGGCCGTGGCGCTGGGGTCCGGCGGCACAGGAGCGGTGACGCCGGCGACCGCGCGCGCGAACCTCGGCGCGGCGGCCGCTGGCGCGAACGGCGACATCACCAGCCTCACCAACCTCGCCGGAATCGGCATCGGCACGGCGGTGGATACGTCGACGAACCTGTTCGCGATGAAGTCGGCCGCGGCGCTGTTCGACAATGCCGGTGGCGGCGTGCAGGTCGCGGTCAACAAGGCGACCGTCGGCGCCTCGGCCTCGCACCTCTACCAGACCGGCTACAGCGGCCGCGCCCAGGCCGGGCTGCTCGGCTCCGACCGCTACCGCATCTCCGTCTCGGCGGCGGGCACCAGCTTCACCCAGGCGCTCGACATCGACCCCGCGACCGGCCACGTCGGCCTCGCCGGCTACAGCGCCGACGCCAACAACGCGCTCGGCGTCACCGGCACCGCCTGCCTCTTCACCGCCGCCACAGACTCGATGCGCTTCACCTTCAACAAGGTGGCGGCGGCCAACGACGCGACCCTGTCGTTCCAGACCGGCTTCTCCGCCCGGGCCTTGCTCGGCACCACCGGCTCGGACCAGTTCCAACTGAAGGTCTCGCCCGACGGCTCGACCTACTACCAGGTCTTCGTCGCGGACCAGACGACGGGCAACGCCGCCTTCAAGGCGCTGCTCGGGCCGGCGAGCTACGCCGTCGCCAGCCTGCCCACCGCCGCCTTCAACGGCGCGCTCGCCTACGCCAGCAACGGCCGCAAGCTCATGGAGATGGCGGGCTCGGGCACCGGCATCGTGGTGGCCTATTCCAACGGCGCCTGGCGGCGCCTCTCCGACGACACCGTCGTCGCTTCATGAGGTTTCAATGAGCGTCCAGGTCCGCCGCCGCCGCGAAGCCGCGGCTTTCCTTCAGAGCTTCGTCGGCGCGCAGGGCGAGCTGCTCGTCGACACCACCAACGACCGCGTCCAGGTGCACGACGGCGTCACGCCGGGCGGCTGGCCGGCGGCGGCGATCCGCGACATGGCCGGCTTCAACCTCGGCATCAACACGAACGGCGCCGTCAATCAGCGCGGCGTATCGGGCACCGTCACGTTGTCGGCCGGGCAGTACGGCCACGACCGCATGAAAGCCGGCGCATCGGGCTGCACCTACACCTTCGCGAGCGCCGCCGACGGCGACACGACCTTCACCATCACGGCCGGGTCGCTGATCCAGGCCGTCGACGTCGGCAACGTCTTTACCAGCGCGCTGTGGCTGACCTGGACCGGCACGGCGCTGGCGCGCGTCTACCAGGGCGCGGCGTCGAGCGCGCCGGCCTTGGGCGCGGGTTCGGCGGTGCCGATCGACGGCACGACCGTGAACGCGATCCTGGCGACGGGGCTCGCGCTCGGCACGATCACGCTCGTCGAGTTCGGCACCGGCACGCTCAACACGACGCGGCCTTGGCAGCTGGAGGCGGCGCTCCCGAATGCGGGGCCGACCCGTCTGGGACGGCGGCACGGCGAGATGGCGCTCTGCCAGCGCTACTATCAACTCGTCTTCACCAATCTGCGCACCTACGCCCCGCAGACCGCCTATTATGAAAGCCCGGTCTACTTCACGCCGATGCGCGCCGCCCCGACCGCGGTCCTCGTCACGGCCGGAACTCGCAGCGGCAATCTAAGCAGCATCAGCTTGCTGCCGTCCGCGTCGGTTTTCAACGCTGCCCGCTATGCCTTCTCCAGCAGCGGCGGTGACAGTTACGCCCTGCTCGACCTGTGGTCGCTGAACGCGGAGATCTGACCTTGTACCGCAAGCACGATCCCAACCTGATGGCGGACGGCATCGTCAGAGATGCCGACGGCGCCTTCATCCCCGCCGACCCGCGCAACATCGACTGGCAGGCCTACCAAGCCTGGCTGAAGGCCGGGAACACGCCGGCCGAGCCCGCGCCGCCACCCGCCGCGTCCTCCGCCGCCTAGCCTCGTCCCACGATCCACCCGCCACCCCGGCCGCATCCCGCGCGCCGGGTCTTTCCGCATGGGAGCACGCCATGAAGACCTCGCCCGCCGGCCGCGCGCTTATCGAGCAGCGCGAAGGCAAACGATTGACCGCCTACCGCGACGCCGTGGGTGTCCTCACCATCGGCGTCGGTCACACCGGGCGCATGGCGCCGCCGGCGGTCACGGCCGGCATGCGCATCACGCCAGCGCAATGCGACGCCTTCCTCGCCGCCGACCTCGCGCCCGTCGAAGCCGTGATCGCACGCGGCGTGCGGCTGCCGATCTCGGCGAACGAATGCGACGCGCTGGCGAGCCTCGGCTTCAACATCGGCAGCGGCGGCCTGGCCAAGTCGACCGTGATCAAGCGGCTCAACCTCGGCGACGTCGCCGGCGCGGCCGACGCCTTCCTGATGTGGTCCAAGCCGCCGGAGCTCGTCGGCCGGCGCCGCGCCGAACGCCTGCAGTTCCTCCAGCCCGACGGCGCCACCGCCGTCGCCCGCGCCGGCGCGCTGCAGGTCGCCGCCACGACGGCGGTGGCCAAGGCGCGGACGGCGCAGCTGCGCGGCGGCAGCGTCGCCGGCGCCGGCACGCTCGCGACAGTCGCGGTCGCCGGCGCCGGCCATCCCGCCGCCGGCGCCGCCGTCGGGCTGCTCGCCCTGCTCGCCGCCGGCGTCGACGCCTGGCTCGCACGCTCGCGCCACGCTCGAGCCGCGACGCTCGCCGCCAACGCCGGCGCGCACGCCGACGCCATTCCCGCCCAAGCCGCCGCGTAGCGGAGGGCGCATCGCAATGGGCCTCCGCATGATCGTGCACGCCGCCCGCGAGGCGGCGGTGTGGTCGGCCAAGGCGGTGGCGTTCGCCGGCGTCACCACGCTCGAGATCACCATCGGCCGCGACGAGATCGTCGTCTTCGTCCGGCCCGACCAGCACGCCGCCGCGCAGGCCGTCGCCGACGCCGTCAACGCCAACTTCGATCCAGGAGAACCCGCATCATGAGCTTCGATCTCTCCACCCTGGGGCCGCTCGCCGGCTCGCTGATCAAGGCCGGCGCGCCGACGCTGGGCTCGGTCGTCGGCACGCTCGTGGGCGGGCCGTTCGGCACCATCGCCGGCGGCCTCGCCGGCAACGTGCTCGCCGACATCGCCGGCGCGCTGGGCGCCCCGCCCGACGCCCCGCCGGCGACGATCCATCAGACCATCGAGGCCGATCCCGGCGCCGCGGCGACCAAGCTGCAGGCGCTGGAGGACGATTACAGATGCGAGATCGAGGACCGCCAGTCGGCCCGGCAGCAGACGGTCGACCTCGCCAAGGCCGGTTCCGAGGTGGCCTGGGGCGCGCCGGTGGTCAGCGTGATCGCCACGCTGGGCTTCTTCGTGACGGCCTGGCTCGGCGTGACCTCGCACGCCTTCGACACGCCGATGGGCAACCTCATCATGGGCGGCATGCTGACGGGCTATTCCACGGTGCTCGCCTATTGGCTGGGCTCGTCCTCGGCGGCGCGGCGCAACGGCGACGCCGTGCGCGCCATCGCCATGGCGCCGGTGCCCCACGCCGCCGCGCCACGCCGCGCTCGCGCGGTGCGCCGATGAGCCCGGCGGAGCCGCCCCGCGCGCGCCTGCTGTTCTCGGCCTCCTCCACCAAATCGGTGGAATGGCTGATGGCGCTGTTCATGCTGGGCTGGGCCTTCACGCTCTCCATGCCGGGCTCGACCTTCGCCATCTCCTCCTATCGCGACTTCACCGCGATGGGGCTGACCGAGACCGACCTCGCCATCGCCTACGGCATCCTCGGCATGGGGCGCGTGGTGCTGCTGATCGCCAACGGCTCGTTCCGCCGCGGCCCGGAGGTGCGCTTCGCCTGCTCGGCGCTCGGCGCCTTCACCTGGTTCGTCACCGCCGGGCTGTTCCTGGCGCCGGTGGTCGCCACCGGCGCGCCGGTGCCGGTGGCGGCGAGCCACCACATCGTGATGGGCGTGGCCGAGCTCTACACGATCGGAGTGAACGCCGTTGATCGACACCTCGGGCGCTGAGCACGTCATCGCCGTCGGCGGCGCCATCGTCACCGGCACGCTGGCCCTGCTGGCCTGGGCCAGCGGCGATAAGGAGGGCCGCCAGATCGCCGGCGCCGCCGCCCGCGACGCCGCCGCCGGCTCGGTGCGCGATGCCGTCGGCTCCGGCATGATCGACCGCGAGGCCTACCGCGCCGTGGTCGAAGGCATCGAGGCGATGGGCCGCCGGCTCGACGCCATCGACGGCAAGGTCGCCCGCCTCGTGGCGCTGGGCGAGACCGGCGAGGAGCGCGACCGCCGCGAGGAGGAGCGCCAGGGGCTCAGGGATGCGATGGTGGACCTGGCCGCGTCCCTGCGCGAGGAGATGCGGCTGGTGGCGGAGCGGTGATGAGTTTCCCGCGAACATGCTGGCTTAAAACGCCCGATCGTTCGAGCTATCAGGACGGATCCCAAGATTGCGCCGGACACCTTCCTCCCAATAAGGTAGCGGCACGAATCTTGGCGGATCGCGATCTTTGTCGCACCCGTTAACGATCTTTTAGTCCCCCGAACGGTATCGATTGTCGCTCAGAGTTAACCCATATATGAACCGTTCAGTCACCGTCTCGTTGGAGCGCGTGGCGTGAAGCTTGCTGAGTTGGTCATAGTCGCTGATGGCCAAGCGGCATGCGTGAGGTTGACAGGCGAAGCGAAGGACGAATGGGACAAGCTGCGGCTAGGAACCGATAATCGATCAACCAAGCGCATCACTCAGCTTGACCGCTACATTCGATCGTTCTGTGACACTGTCGACCATCGAGCACCAGACACCCATTTCAAAAAAGAAGGGAGCTACCCAGATGGAAAAACCGGGAAGGTCGCGGTCTTCGCGTTCAAGCCCTTCCAGTGGAGGCTTTACGGAGTCGTGTGCACCGTCGATGGAAAGAAATGCTTCATAGGCACCAAGGTCGATCCTGAAAAAAAAGCAGGATAAGGCCGACCAAGAATTACTGAAGCTCGCTGCTGTAAGAATGGGCGACTTCGAGGACTATGGCGATGTTGATAAAAAGGATGACGCCAAAAATGGCAAAAAGGGCCGCCGAAAGTCTGGATAGTCTTTCGAACCGGGAGATTATCGACGCGGAAAATCTCGTCATTGATGCGCAGCTTCTTATCCAAGAGCTGCTCAACGAGAGAGATTTGACGCGCTCGGATTTGGCTAAGCTCACTGGCGTATCTAAGTCGCGGCTCACTCAACTTATGGGATCGGAAGCAAATCCCACGCTTCGCACGCTGGCGAAAATATTCACTGCGCTGGACGAGCACCTTCTTCTTGGAAGAAGCAGTAAAGTCAATGCACAAGCTGGCAAGTGGGAGGATTCGGAGCTTGCCGCCAAAGGCCGCCTCCGGTCCGCCGCTGTTCCGAAAAGCGTTCTCGATGAGTATATCTATCGATTAAAATCGAATTTTTTCGAAGCATCCAATGAGAACAACCAACACGAATTTCCAGACGTCTTGGCAGCATGACCGAAGAGGCCACTATCAACAAAGACGAGGAAGCGCAAAAGAAACGCGCTTCCTACAATCGCTTGGTGAGACAAGCTAGATTAATATCAATCGATTTGAAGAATGTTCAATTTCGCGTTGATAGCGTATTGCCACCAAGGGTTGAGAGGAAATCGTCATACGACCGGAGAATGAAAGAGTTTTTCTTTATCAAAGATGAAAACGCTATTGCGTGCGAGATAGAGTGGGTTACTGAAGTAAAGCATAAGCGGAAAAGTGTTGTCAAGTGCGTTGCTTCTTATCGAGTTTATTATGACGGACTGACTGACGTTGAGGAGGACATAGCTCGTTTATATGCTGAAAATGTTGCATTTGCTTCAACTTATACCTATTTTAGAGCCTTGTATGCCAATCTCGACTGGTCAGCGGGCATCGGATCTGCGCCTCTTCCAATTATAAAGTTTGTTCCTAGAGTCTAAGTCCAACAAAATATATGAGATAATTAGAGACGCCTACATCGCAAGCGCATCCTTTCCCGGATAAGCTCTTGGCGATCGGCTGATCTCTCGAAGCAGCCGGCATGAGGTGCAGTGGCGGACTGGATCTTCTATCCCTACACGACGGCGAGCGGCGATCCCGGCTCGGTGCTGATGGACCAGGATGCGGCGCGGGGCGTGCGCCCGCGCGATTTCCGCCATCGCGCGGTGCTGCGCGTCGACCTTCGGCGTCCGAGGTCCGACGGCCTCTCCACCCCGGAGGAGGCGAAGACCCTCTCCGCCATCGAGGACGAGGTCGTGCCCCTGGTCTGCGCCGACGGGCGAAGCCTCTTCGTCGGGCGGACCACCGCGAGCGGCCGGCGCGACTTCACCTTCTACACGGGCCAGCCGGCATCGCTCGACGCCGACGTGCGGGGGGCCATGGCCCGGCACAAGGGCTACACCTACGAGCTCGAGATCGCGGAGGACGCCGGCTGGTCGAGCTATTTCGACGTCCTGCGTCCCTCGGCAGAGCAGATGAACTTCATCATGAACCGCCGCCTGCGCGACGATCTCGCCCAGCAGGGCGACGACGGCACCGCGCCGCGCGCGATCGACCACCAGGTGAAGGCTCTCAGCGCGGACGCCAAAGAGGTCTTCGTCGGAATCGTCGAGGACGACGGCTTCACCATCCTCTCGATCGAGGCGGACGGGGACGGCTTCAGCGTCGACGTCTCGCGCGTCGACCGCGCCGACGAGATCGACGCCGTGAGCGGCCCGCTGTTCGCGCTCTGCGAGAAGCTCGGCGCCACCTACGACGGCTGGGGATGCGTCGCGGTGAAGAGCTGAGTGGCGCATCTGGCGGCGCTGCAGGTGCTTCACCGAAAGTGAGTGTCGCCTTCGACCTTGACGCCGGGCCGGCTCGGCACAGCGGCGCCGCACGGCGCGCCCTGAGCGTGCAGGAAAGCCACAGCGATCCGGCGCGCGCGCGATCACGCCCGGCGTGACTGGACGCGGGCGCGGCGCCGACGCAGGTTGGCGCGTTCGTCACGAGATCCGCGCCGTTGCCGGCCCCAACGTCCTCCCTCGCAAGCCGTCCCTTCCCAGCGAGTAGCCCGCGCCACGCCCTCGTGGCCTGGCTGCTCGGCGCCTTGCTGGTGCTGCAGCTCGCGGTGCCGCTGCTCGGCTGCGCGCACCGCGTCGCGGCGGCGCCCGAGGCTAGGCTCTCCGCACTGGCGAGGATCGTCGGCCACGCTGTAGAGACCTGCCATCACGACGACGACGGGCAGCTGCCGGTGGGCGATGCCGGCCCGTGCTGCCCCTGCGCGCTCTGCCACGCGATGGCGACGGCCTGCCCGGCCGCACCAGCGTCCTACACGCTCGCCCTAATCCGGCCCGCCACCGTCGGCGGCGTCGTGAGCTTCCCGCAGCCGCCGCCGCGCGCGAGCGCGGTGCTCGCCGGCTTCGCCGGCCCACGCGGCCCTCCTCGTCTCGGCTGATCGCGCGCCGGCCTTCGGGCCGGCTCATCTTCGCCATCGCCTTCGATCGAGACCCAATCCCATGACAACGCTTGCTCTTCACGCGGGCCGTGCCGCCTTGGCGGCCGGCTGCCTGCTCCTATGCGCCTCGCCAACCCTCGCCCACACCATCGTCGGCGACCGCGTGTTCCCCGCGACACTCGCCATCGACGACCCCGGCGTCAACGACGAGCTGACACTGCCGGTGTTCTCGTACCTGCAGGGTGCCAATCCCGACGGCACGGCGGGACCGAAGAACTTCACGCTCGGCGGCGAGTACGACAAGACGATCACCGCCGACCTTCAGGTCTCGATCGCCTCGGAGGGCGTGACGTTCCAGCGCAATCCGAGAGCCACCGGCTTCGCCAACATCGACGTCGGTGCGAAATACGTCTTCTATCAAAACCCGGTGCACGAGTTCATCGTATCCGGTGGCATCGACGTGAACATCGGCGGCACCGGCAGCGGACCCAATTCGGCGCTGCCATCGGACCCATTCACGACCGTGACGCCGACGCTCTATGTCGGCAAAGGCTTCGGCGATCTCGCGACGGACTGGGTGCGCCCTTTCGCTGTCACCGGATCGGTGAGCTACTCGATCCCGACCGTGATCCACGATCCGGCCGACGGCAGCCAGGTGCCGAACTTCGTCAACTACGGCGGCACGCTCCAGTACAGCCTGCTCTACCGCAACTCCTTCGTCGCCGAGGTGCCGAAGGCCTTCCGCAATCTGATCCCGGCGTTCGAGGCCGTGTTCAGCACGCCGGTGGCCAACACCGGGAACTCGGCCGACGGCAACTTCTCGGTCCACGACACCACGGGCGTGGTCGGCCCATCGGTGTACTACGTCGGCAGCAAGTTCGAGGTCGGCGTCATGGCGCAGGTGCCGATCAATCGTGCCAGCGGCCTGCACCCCGGCGTCATGGCCATCGTCGACTTCTTCCTCGACGACATCGCGCCCGACACCTTGGGCAAGCCGCTGTTCGGGCCGCCGCAGTCCCGCTCCATCATCACCCATTGAGGCCCGCCATGACCCGTCATCTCAGCATCGTCGCGCTTGCCGCCCTCGGCGCGTTCGCCTCCGGCGCCGCCTCGGCGCACGCCTTCCTCGAACATGCCGTGCCGAGCGTGGGCTCGACCGTGAGCGGTGCGCCGGCCGAGCTTGAGCTCAGCTTCACGCAGGACATCGTTCCGGCGTTGTCGGGCGTGAAGGTGGCATCCTCCGGCGGCGGCGCCATCGCCGCCGCCAAGCCGACGAGCGGCGGCAACACGCTCCGCCTGCGCCTCGGCCGCGCGCTGCCGCCCGGCACCTACACCGTGACCTGGCATGTCGTGTCGGTCGACACCCACCCCACCTCCGGCAGCTACAAGTTTACCGTGGCGCCGTGAGCGCCGCGTAAGTTCGAGGAGAACGCGGATCGACACCGTCTTCGCCCTTCTCGTCGCCTCGCGCTGGGTGCATTTCGCGGCGCTCGCGATCGTGTTCGGCAGCGCGTCGTTCTGGATCGCGGCGAAGCCCGGCGCGAGATCGGGCGAGGCCGGCTTCGCGCACGCGCGCGCCGCGACCCTGCGGCTGGTCCGCGTCGCGGCGCCGATCGCCGCGCTCTCCGGCGTCGCCTGGCTCGCCGGCACGATCGCCTACGCCACGGGCGGGCTCGCCTCGCTGGGCGATCCCGACATGCTGCACGTCTTTGTCTTCGAGACGCCGTTCGGCAGGCCCGAGATGCTGCGACTGGCGCTGATGGGCGGCCTGCTGGCGCTCGCCGTCTTCCCCGTAAGGCCGGCGGCCCGCGCCGCGGCATGCGTCGTCCTCGGCGCCGCGCTGCTGGTGAGCCAGGCCTGGCTCGGCCATGCCGCCGAGGGCGGCGACACCGCCTCGGGCGTCGCGATGATCGCCACCTACGCCGTGCACGTGCTGGCGACGGCCTTCTGGCTCGGCGGCCTGCCGCCGCTGGCCTTCGCGCTCGCCGACGCACGGGCCGGGCGCGGGTCGATCCACGACCTGCTCCGGCGCTACTCCACCATCGCGACCGTCGCGGTGGTGCTGATCCTCGCCAGCGGCGCGGCCAACACGGCCTTCCACGACGGCGGCAGCCTCGCGAACCTGCGGTCCACCGCCTACGGCGCGGTGTTGCTGACGAAGGTCTCGCTCGTCGCGATCATGCTGGTGCTCGCCGCCATCAACCGTTTCGTGCTGATGCCGCGTCTGCACGATACGTCCGGCTGCGAAATGCCGCTCCGCCGGCTGCAGCTGAGCCTGGCATTCGACCTGCTCGCGGCCGTGCTCGTCCTGGGTGCCGCCGCCGTGCTCGGCATCACGCCACCGCCGCGATGAGACGCATCCTCCCCTGCGAGCGCAGCGTAGCGGAGAAGGCTGCCCCTAACCCGGCCGGCGGCCGTGGCCGGGCAGGAGCACGATCGAGAAATAGGGCGCGGCGTCGTCCGCCTTGTCGCGTAGCGGCGTCACGGTCTCGCCGGCCATGGTGCCGCGCTCGACGTAGATGGCCTCGCCCATCAGCCCGGCCGCTTCCACCGCCGCGCGCACCTTGGCGAAATGGGTGCCGATCTTCATGATCACGGCGGCGTCGGTGCCGGCGAGGCGGTCGCGCAGCGCCTCGAAGGGCATGGTGCCGGGCAGCACCGTCAGCACGTCGTCGCCCCAGCTCATCGGCAGTCCGGCGGCGCTCCAGCAGCCCGACATGCCGGAGACGCCGGGGATCACCTGGGTGGCGAAGCGCGAGCGCAGTCGCACGTAGAGGTGCATGAACGAGCCGAAGAACAGCGGGTCGCCTTCGCACAGCAGGGCGACGTCGCGGCCGGCCTCGAGATGCGCGGCGAGCGTGGCGGTCGCCTCCTCGTAGAACGGCGCGAGGGCTTCAGCGTAGCCCTGCTCGTGCACCGGGATCTCGGTGGTGACGGGGTAGGCCAGAGGCAGCGCCACGCAGGCGGCCGGCATCAGCGCGTCGGCGATGGTGCGGGCGTGGCCGGTGCGGCCGCGCTTGTGGAACCAGGCCACGACCGGGACGACGGCGAGCGCGCGCGCCGCCTTGAGCGTCACCAGCTCCGGGTCGCCCGGGCCGAGGCCGACGCCGATCAACCGGCCCTGGGTCACGGAGCGCTCATTCGGCGGCGCTCGCCAGGGCGTTGACCGCCGCCGCCGCCATCGCGCTGCCGCCGCGGCGGCCGCGCACGACGATGGAGGCGAGATCGTGCCGCTGCATCAGCGCGTCCTTGGATTCCGCCGCGCCGACGAAGCCGACCGGGATCCCGACGATGCAGGCCGGCCGCGGCGCGCCGGCGTCGATCAGCTCGAACAGGCGGAACAGCGCGGTCGGCGCGTTGCCGATCGCCACCACGGCGCCGCCGAGCTTTTCCGCCCATAGCTCCATCGCGGCGGCGGTGCGGGTGGTGCCCAGTCCAGCGGCGAGGCCGTGCACGCGGGAGTCGCGCAGCGTGCAGACGACCTCGTTGCCGGCGGGAAGGCGCGCGCGCGTGACCCCGTCGGCCACCATGGTGGCGTCGCAGAGCACCGGCGCGCCTGCCGCGAGCGCGGCGATCCCGGCCTCGGCGGCGCCGGGCGAGAACACGATGTCGGAGGACACCCCCACCATGCCGCAGGCGTGGATGATGCGCACGGCGACGCGCTCCTCCGCCGGCGTGAAGCGGGCCAGCTCCGCCTCGGCGCGGATGATGGCGAAGCTTCGCCGGTAGATCTCGGCGCCGTCGCGGATGTAGTCGGCGCTCATTCGGCCGCGATGGCGGGCGCATCAAGCCAAGGCAGCGCCGGCACGCGGGCCACGGCGCCCTTCTTGAGGGCGTCGGGCCGCAGCTTCCAGGGGATGATGCCGTCGCGCGACTCGGCGTAGAGCCTGGCGCCGTGCAGCACCAGTTCCGCCGCCGTGTCGGCCGGCAGGTCGCCGAAGACGTAGGTCCATTTGCCCGGCGCGGTGAAGCTCACCGCGCACGGGCGCTTGCAGGCGCTGAGGCATTCCACGCCGACCAGCTCGATTTCGGGAGCCGGCGCGGCGGCGAGCAGGGCGTCGTGCAGCCGGGTCCCGGCGGACGGCGCGTCCGCGGAATGCGCGGCATCGCGGCAGGTCGTGCAGACGTAGAGCCGCATCGGTTGGAGCCGCATCGGCTGCGCTGCGGGAGGCAAGGCGTCTGGCATGGGCCGCGTTTCACCGGGTGCGCACAAACGCGCCGCGCCACCGCGAAGGGTGTCGGGCCGGCGTCCGGGCACCCCGCCGGCCGCGCGCGAAAAGGGTGACGGCAGGTGTCCTGGCTCGCGGGTCGATCGCTGCGGGCGCCGCCTTCCCAGGTCATGTGACCCAGTGGCATCGGTGCGTCCGCCGCTTCCCACTTACAGTTGCGGGGGCAGCCGTGGCTTGCGGCCCGAAGCGCCGTCGAAAGGCGCGCCAGACCCCACGTTCCCTTGCGAACCTTCGAAGAGAAGGGCCGTCGAGAGCGGCGATGTAGGCCGCGGCGCGGCCGCAAGTCAACGCCGCACGAGGACGCCCGACATCACCCCGCCGGGCGCTGCGCCGCGATCATGTAGTTGACGCCGAGGTCCTTGGAGAGGTGCCACTTGTTGCGCAGCGGATTGAAGCTGACGCCGGCGCGCGCCAGCGGCGTCAGGCCGTTGCGCACGAGCTGCGCCTCGAACTCGTCCGGCGTTACGAATTTGTGCCAATCGTGGGTACCGACCGGGAGCCAGCGCAGAACGTATTCAGCGCCGACAATGCCGAGCGCGTAGCTCTTTATCGTTCGGTTCAAGCGTGGCGCCCACGAGCAGGCCGCCGGGCTTCACCATGCGGGCGGCGTCGCGCAGGAAGCCGGCGACGTCCTTGACGTGCTCCACCACCTCCATGACCAGCACGGCGTCGTAACGCTCGCCGAGCGGCGCCAGCGTCTCCACCGTGGTGCAATGATAGGCGATGTCGAGGCCGCCTTGGCTCGCGTGCCGCGCCGAAACGGCGACGTTGTTGGGCGCCGGGTCGATGCCGACCATCTCGGCGCCGAGCCGGGCCAGGCTCTCGCAGAGGATGCCGCCGCCGCTGCCGACATCGAGCAGCCGGAAGCCGCGCAACGGCGTGTCGCTTGCCGCCGTGCCGGCGCGCCCCACCACCGTTTCGCGGGTGAGCAGGTCGCGAATCCAGCCAACGCGAACGGGATTGAATGTGTGCAGGGTGCCCATCGGGCCGTTCGGGTCCCACCACTCCTCGCCGAGGCGATCGTATTTCGCGAGATCGTCGTCGTCGATCGTCGAACGGGAGAACTCGGCCATCGGGATCCTCTGCGCCCGAAAGGATTGGACGCCATCAAGGGGCCGATTATGGTTCGCGCGATCCCACAAGGAAGAGCGACCATGGCCGATAGCTACAACCTGGAGAACGTCGGCCGCGCGGAACTGAAGCGCGGCCTCGCCGACGGCAGCATTCGGCTCGTCGACGTGCGCGAGCCCAACGAATTCGCCGACGGCCACATCCCCGGCGCGATCCTGAACCCGCTGCAGAGCTTCGACGTCGACGCCCTGCCGCCGCCGGAGGAGGGCAAGCGCGTGGTGCTGTCGTGCCGTTCGGGCAAGCGCTCGCTCGTGGCGCTGGAGCACGCCCGCGCGGCTGGCCGTACCGACCTCGTCGCCCATTACGGTGGCGGCATGCTCGATTGGAACGCCGCCGGCGAGCCGGTCGCGGAATAGCGCGGCAAGGAACCGCAGTCCGCCTCGGCGGTTGGCGGGCACCTTGGAGGATCAAATGATACGGTACGCTCTCGCTTTCGCCGCCGCTGCGCTTGTCGCCGCACCGATCGTCGTCGAAGCGCAGGGCCTCGTCGGCGGCGCCGAGCGCGGCTACAACGAAGGCGATCGCGCGCTCGGTCCGATCGGCGGGGTCGTCGGTGGCGCGGTCGGCGCCGGCGTCGGCACGGTGAACGGCGCGCTCGGCATCGGCCCGCGCTATCGCCGCGGCTATTACGGGCGCCGGTGTATCTACCGTCACGGCCGCCGCTACTGCCGCTATTGAGCATCGTCGAGCGCGGCTGATGGGGCGCCGCGGCGTCGTCCTGCCGGCTTTTTCTTCGGGACACGGGCTTCGCCGCTGATATAGGCCGCGGCCATGCTTCGATCAGAACTCCACGCATCGCGCTGGGCTATCGGCCTGATGACCGGCACCGTGCTCGACGGCAACATCGACATTGCCGCGATCCGCACCGATGGCGACATCGTCGAGGCCTTCGGGCCGTGGCAGCTGGCGCGCTACCCCGATGCGGTACAGGCGCTGCTGCCACGCGCGGTCGCGGCGGCGCGGGAGTGGCGCTTCGATGGGCCCGAGCCGGCGGTCTTCGCCGAAGCGGAGGCGGCCCTCACCGCGGCGCAGGCCGAGGCCGTCGCGGCTTTCCTCGCGGAGCACGGCATCGACCCCCGCGACGTTGTCGCCGTCGGCTTCCACGGCCAGACGATGCTGCACCGCGCACCCGAGGCCGGGCGGTTCGGGCAGACCCGGCAGCTCGGCGACGGTGAGGCCATGGCGCGGCGGCTCGGCATCGACGTCGTCTACGATTTCCGCAGCGCCGATATGGCCGCCGGCGGCCAGGGCGCGCCTCTCGTCGCCTCCTACCACGTCGCCTTGCTACGCGGGATCGACGCGGGCGCGGAGACCGTGGTGCTCAATCTCGGCGGTGTCGCCAACATCACCTGGTGGCGCGGCGGCGACGATTTCCATGCCTTCGACACCGGACCGGCCAACGCGCCGCTCAACGACTGGGTGAGCCGCCACGACCTCGGCGCCTTCGACCGGGACGGCGCCTTGGCGGGCCGCGGCCGCGTCGACGAGGTGCGGCTCGCGCGGCTCCTCGAGCACCCCTACTTCATCTCGCCCTACCCGAAGTCCCTCGACCGCAACAGCTTCACCACGGCCATGGCGGATGGCCTGTCGCCGGAGGACGGCGCCGCGACTCTGACAGCCTTCACGGCGGGCGCGATCGGGCGAGGGCTCGACCTGCTGCCGCAACGGCCTTCGCGCATGATCGTGTGCGGGGGCGGTCGCCACAACCCGACGCTGATGGCCGAACTCGTCCGCCGGACCCGTTGCGAGGTCGAGACGGCCGACGCCGTCGGCTGGCGGGGCGACGCGATCGAGGCGGAGTGCTTCGCCTTCCTCGCGGTCCGCAGCCTGAGGGGGTTGCCGCTGGGCTTTCCCAAGACCACGGGCGTCCCGCGGCCGCAGACCGGAGGGCGCGTGGCGCGCCGCCCGGCCTGAGCCAGCGCGTTACTCGGCTGCTGCAGGTGCCGAAGCCGTCCTGCTGGTCGAGAGCATGGTTGCGAGCTTCAGCGCGACGATGCCGAAGGCGGCGGCGACGAGGATCGACAGCGTCATGCAGACCAGCGGATTGGTCGGCGCCAGGCTCGTCAGGTTCTTGACCGTGAGCAGGTCCTTCGCGTCGCCGAGCAGGAAGGCGAAGGTCGCGGCATAGCCGACGACGGTCGCGGGGATCGCCGGAAAGATCGGAATGTTGGCGATAAACGCGAGGCAACCCGTGGTGATACCGACCATGATTCCGGCCCAGACAGGAAGCGTCAACGTCGCGGCGAGCGGCACGTTGAGGATGATCATCGAGCAGACCCAAGCGATGACGACGCCGGCGATGGCGCAAATCACCATGTTCTTGAAGGCCTCCATGGTGCCTCCGAGGGCAACGCCGGTTGCGGTGGCAAGAAAGATCGCCCAGATCAGGATGTATCCCGCCAGCGGACCAAGCGAAAGATAGGTGAGGAGGCCTCCGATCACGCAGAGGACTAGTGACAGCGCATTGACAAAGCTCATGATCGACTCCCGAGCGACGCGTGCCGGATAGGTTTGGCGCTTCAGCGCTCGGCAGGCGATAAAAATTCGCACAGGCCCGCGACCATCGAGAGTCGAATTAGAGTGCAAAAGCGAGGCTGGCCGCCCACACACTGCTCAGCTCGGCGACTGGAGGCGTTTCGCCACGAAAAAACAGGGGTTGGAGATGAGTTTGCCTTAAAGATGATCGGCAATCGCACAATATTCATCCAGAAGATGCTGTAAATTTGAGATCGGGTGGAGCTTGCGACCCGCTGCCGCGCGCCGCGTAGCCCAATCCAAAATGGCCTGTTCAGCAGCATTGTGCACAAGCTCTGCGCACGATTTAGTCAATGCAGTCAAATCAACGCCGAACCCGAGTTCCGAAGAGACGACCCGCAGCACGCTTTCGTACTTCGCTTGCAGCGAGGAGGCGTAGATGTCGGCCATGGCTCGATGGATCAATCAGAATGAAGGAATTGACGGCATCTTCGCTGTTGCGCGACGCGCATTGATCTTACGGACGAACGTAGCTGAAAGTTTTCTCTTCCGTGTCGTTTGTTGCCGAAGACACTTGGCTGAAAAGCCAAGCGGCGGTCGGTTAACCGTTGCTTAACCAAAGGACGGTTTGGTGGGCGCTGCCGGCTCGCCTGACGCGCGGGTCAAACGCGAGGGACCCGACGTCATGGACACCACATTCGAACACAAGGTTCGCGAACGCGCCTACGCGATCTGGATGGCGTCGGGCATGAGCGAGGGCGAGGCCGAACGCCATTGGCTGCACGCAGAGCGCATCGTCCGCAACGAGGCCGAGATGCCGAGCGCCGGGAGCGAGACCACGGAGTTCAGGGCTGCCGCCGCGCCCGCCAAGACGGCGTCCTCGGCGGGATCGACCAAGCCGACCAAGGCTCAGTCAGCCAAGGCCGGGGTCGCCAACACCAAGACCAAGGCCGCCAGCACGAGGTCGGCCGCACCGAAACCCGCCGCCGGCAAGGTCGGCAAAGCCAAGGTCGACGCGACCAAGGTGGCCGCAGTCGAGACGACCGCGCCGCGCCGGATGAAGAGCGCCGCAGCCGAAGCCATCGCCTGACCTCGGCCGCGTCTGCGGCACCGCTGGCCTGAGGCATCGGACGATGGTTCGGGAGGCGCTAGGCGACGCTCACGTGCCTGTCCTCGCAACCGGTTTCTCCAATGGAGCAAGTCCGCAACAGCGGACGTTGCTCTAGGCGCCCTTGGTTCGGACGCGAAACTGGGGCATGAGACGCGCGACTCTCGAGCGTCCGGAGACCTGTTTGCCGCCCGTCGATCGCCGCGACCTGCTGCTCGGAGCCGCGGCCCTCACGGCGGCCAAGACCTGCATCGAGCAGGCCAGGGCCGAACCGGCTCCCGAGCCCCTGGACACCAAGCCCGCGGACGGCAGATCGTTGGACGTCAAGCGGCCGGAGCTCGAGTCCGTCACCATCCCGTTGTGGCCGAACCGTCCACCGGGCGGCGCCGGTCCCGGCGGCGTCGAGCAGGTCGCGGCCGGTGGCTCCGTCACCAACATCGTGCGGCCGCGCATGATCATGCAGCGGCCGATGAAGCCCAACGGCGCCGCGGTGCTGATCCTGGGTGGCGGCGGCTACCGCCGCATCGGCATCGCCAAGGAAAGCCAGCCCACCGCCGACTGGCTGCACGACTACGGCGTCACCACTTTCGTCCTCTACTACCGGCTGCCCAATTCCGGTTGGCCGATGCTGGCACCGTTCCAGGACGCGCAGCGCGCGGTGCGGCTGATCCGCGCCCGCGCGCCCGATCTCGGCCTCGACCCTTCGCAGATCGGCATTATCGGCTATTCCGCTGGCGGCCATTGCGCCGGCATGGTCTCCGTCCAGTCCGACGCCGACTGGTACGCGCCGGTGGACGCCTCGGACGACCAGTCCGCCCGGCCCGATTACGCCGGGCTGATCTACCCCGTTCTGACGATGATGCCGCCCAACCGCACGCGCATGTCGACGCTCACCCTGCTCGGCGCCGATCCGAGCCTCGAACTCAGCGCCAGCTGGTCGGTCGACCAGCACGTCACCGACGACACGCCGACGACTTTCCTGGCACAGGCCACCGACGACCCGATCGCGCCGGTGGAGAATAGCCTGCTTATGTTCGGCGCGCTGCGCAAGGCGCACGTGCCGGTCGAGATGCACGTGTTCCGTTCCGGCGGCCACGGCTTCAATCTCGGCCAGCCCGGCACCGAGGACCACGCCTGGCCGCGACTCTACGCGACCTGGGCCGGATTTGCGAAGGTGTGAGGCGTCAGCCCAAGCGCAGGAGGGCGGGCGCCTGCCTCGTTGACTGCCGCCCTCGGCTTATCGGCGGTGACGCCCGGCCGCGCCAAGGCAGCTTTGCCGCAGGTTATGCGTTGCCGCCTGCGGCGAAGGCGCCGCGCAGGAGCACACTCCATGAGCATTTTCGGGACAATCATGTCCAAAGTCTTCGGGCATCACGACGGCGACGCCCCGCCCACGGCACCCGCCCAGCCCGCGAGCGCCGCGGCGACCAACACCGGTTCGGCCGCCGCAGGCCAGGCAGCGCCCGCCGTCCCGTCCGCACCGTCGCCGGAAACCGGCTCCGGCGCCTCCACCTCGACGGCGACGCCCGCAACCGGGGGCAAGACCGTCGACGTGGCCGAAGTGCTCGACGGCATGGAGAGCAATGCCGGGCAGACGCTCGATTGGCGCCACTCCATCGTCGACCTGATGAAGCTGCTCGGCCTGGATTCGAGCCTCCACGCGCGCAAGGAACTCGCCGGCGAGCTGCACTACACCGGCGACACCGAGGACTCGGCGGCCATGAACATCTGGCTTCACAAGGAGGTCATGCAGAAGTTCGCGGCGAACGGCGGCAAGCTGCCGTCGGATCTCACGCACTAACTCAGGCCAGGTTGGTCTCGACGAGGACGGTGTCCTCGTCGAACGCCGCGGCGTGCCATGTTTCGGGCGGGAAGTGAAACAGGCTGCCGGCTGCGAAACGCTGGTGGCCTTCCTGCGTCTCCAGCGTGCCCGCGCCGGAGATCACCTGCACGAACTGCTCGTGACCATGCGAGTGCCGATCGGCCTTGGTGCCGGCCGCGATCTCGACGCGCACAAGCGATGCGCCGGCGCCCTCCATCCGGCGCCTGCTCACGGGCGGTCCCGCCGGCTCGGTAGGCAGATCGTCCCAGTGTTGCAGGATCGGCATGCGGGTTGGTCCTCGTCCAGGTCTAGGATGGTCGATCATGCCTCGGAACGCACCCGTAGGAAACGATCGGGTTGCCCAAACCTATATTTTGCTGCACTGCACAATGGGCCGACGAAAGGGACGAGATTGGATCAGGTCGCTGGCGATCACGCGACGACGGACGGGAGCATCGGCGGCGCTTACGGGGCGCTCGTTCTGCGAGAGGTCGAGCGCTTCGGCGCCAATCCCGGTAACCTGCGCATGCTCATCGCCGCGCCCGAAGGCGGTTCGCACCGGCGCAGGCCGCTGGTCGTGGTGCTGCATGGCTGCGGGCAAACGGCAGCGGGCTACGATGCCGCCTCGGGTTGGTCCCGCCTCGCCGCCCGCCACGGGTTCGCCGTGCTCTACGCCGAGCAGCGCCGCGCCAACAACGATCAGACCTGCTTCTCCTGGTTCCGGCCACAGGATATCGCCCGCACCGGCGGCGAGGCCGAATCGATCCGTGAGATGGTGGCCAAGGCGATCACGGAGTTCGGCATCGACGTCCGCCGTGTGTTCGTCTGCGGCCTCTCCGCGGGCGGCGCGATGGCGGCCGCCATGCTCGCGACCTATCCGGAGGTGTTCGCCGGCGGCGCGGTGATCGCCGGACTCCCCTACGGCGCCGCCGCCAGCGCCGGCGAGGCGTTCGAGGCGATGTACGGCGGCAAGGTCAAGGAGCCGCGGGTCTGGGGCGGGCTGGTGCGCGCCGCCGCCGCCGGCTACGCCGGCAGCTGGCCGAGCGTCGCGGTCTGGCAGGGCACCGCCGACCGCGTCGTGAAGCCGATCAACACCGGGGAACTCGTCAAGCAATGGACCGACGTGCACGGCGTGGCGGCGGCAACTCCGGTCGAGGACAAGGTTGGTCCGGCGAAGCGCCGGGTCTGGAGCAATGCCTCCGGGCGCGCCTGCGTGACGGAATATACGCTGGCCGGGATGGCCCACGGTGCGCCCGTCGATGATGTCGATCCGCCGGCTCCGTTCTTCCTGCCGGTCGGCCTGTCCTCGACCCAACAGATCGCGTCGGACTTCGGGCTGACCGCGCCGCCGGCCATGGCTCCGGTCAAACGGCTGCTGTCGATGATCGGGCTCGCCGGATCCTGAACGCCTGCCGCCTTCAGCGCGCTCCCTGTTCCGATTTCCGGACCGCGCGAACGAGCTCGTGGACGAAGCCGAGCTTGGTGATGACGCGGGGCGACAGGATGAAAGGGTAGAGCTCGTCGTGGCCCATCGTCATGTTGAGCGAGTTCAGCGCCGTACTGACTGGCAGCCACACGTCGACCAGGGCCTTCACGTCCACCCCGTTGTAGGGGTCGATCCCGTAGTCCACCGCGAATTCGCCGTCGCGGTCGACGACGGGCGCGAGCTTCACGTCATAGGCTTTCGCCATCTCCATCGTGTCGACGATGTGGAGCAGGTGCGCCCAGGTCTCGGCGAAATCCTCCCAAGGGTGGGCGGTGGCGTAGGCGCTCACGTAGTTCTGCTGCCAGTCGAGCGGCGGGCCACCGGCATAGTGGCGCTTCAAGGCCTGCTTGTAGTCGACACTGTCGTCGCCGAAGACGGCACGGCATTCCGCCAGCTTGCCGCCATCGCGCACCAGCTTGTCCCAGAAATAGTGCCCGACCTCGTGGCGGAAGTGGCCGAGCAGCGTCCGGTAGGGCTCGCCCATCAGCTTGCGGCGCAGCTCGCGCTCGGCGTCGTTGGCTTCGCTGAGCGCGATGGTGATCGCGCCGTTGCGGTGGCCGGTCATCACCTTCTGGCCGCGCGGCGCGGAGGGATCGTCGGCCATGAACTTGAAGGTGAGCGGCTCGGCCCCGTGCAGGGTGTCGATGGCCTCGCAAAGGCCGAGGCGCTCCAGCGTGTAGAACAACCGGTGCTTGGCCACCTCGATCTTGCGCCAGGCGATGCGGTTGTCGGCCACCGCCAGTTCGGGGATGACGCGGTTGTGGCGGCAGGCGACGCAGAAGGTTTCGCCCTCGGCGACGTCGACCAGCCAGTTGCAGACGTCGTGAGCGGCGTTGGCGCAGAGGCGGAAGGTGTGGCCGGGAAGGCCGAGGGCGCTCCAGGTGTCGCCGGTCGAGCCGGGGGCGGGCTCCAACGCCTGCAAGGTCGCAGTCGACGCCCAGAAGCCGAGCGCATGACGGCAGCGCTCGCAGCGGGTGTTCTCGAAGAATAGGATCTGGGCACAGTTTTGGCAGGAGAAGAGACGCATGGGAAACCGTTCGGAGGGGCCAGCCGGCAACAGAAGCGGGAGAGACCGGTTCCGGTCGCCGGGCGATCTGCGCCTCGCCGGTCACAGTCGGACAGGAAATCGCCCCAACGCAGCCGAGACGGCTTGCCCGCTTCGTCGAAAGCGTGAACCCAAGCAACTGTCGTCCGATGCGCTCAGCCTTCGTTCAGGATGATTGCGCAAGACATGGCGTGAGGAAGCGCCTGCCGGAGCAAGCTTAAACTCCTCGCGTGCCAGATCACCTCTTATGCTTCTTGGCGTCGGCGCCGACCGTTCCACGGTCGCTACTTGGGACAGGGTATGACGATCGACGGCACCATCTCCGAGAAGAGCCTGCTGTCGGTCGCCGCGCGTCGCGAACGCTCGGCCGTCCAAGCCGTGATGATCTTCCTCGTCTTCCTGCTGATCTCGATCATCCCGCTGCTGACGCATCCGCTGCCGCCGCTCGAGGATTACGCCAACCACGTCTCGCGCATGCAGGTGATGGCCGACGGCGGCCGCACGCCCAACCTCGCCAAATATTACGAGATCGACTGGGAGATCCTTCCCAACCTGATGATGGATCTCATCGTTCCGTCGGTGGCCAAGGTCGTCAACGTCTACCTGGCGAGCCAGCTCTTCACGATGTCGATCTTCGCGCTCATCATGTCGGGCACCTTCGCGCTCAATCGCGCGCTGTTCGGGCGCTGGTCGATGCTGCCGCTGCTGGGCTTCCCGCTGCTCTACAACTACATGTTCCTGATCGGGATCATGAACTACTTCTTCGGCGTCGGCCTCGCGCTTTGGGGGCTGGCCGCCTGGGTGGCCCTGCGCGACAGGCCCTGGCCTTGGCGCTACCTCGCTTCGGCGCTGTTTGCCGTGGCGCTGTACCTCTGCCACCTCTTCGCCGTCGGCGTGTACGGCATCGGCCTGCTGGCCTTCGAGATCTACTGGGCGACGAGTGTCGCCAGGGCCCCGTGGCCGCGCCGCGCCGTCGAGTTGTGCTGCGCCGGGCTGCCGTTCCTGCCGCTCCTCGGCTTCCTCGTCACGAGCTCGACCTGGGGCCACGCCAAGGAGTGGGACTGGCAATCGACCGGCAAGCTCGACGGCCTGCTCTACGTCATCGAGACCTACTCCGACATCGTCGCCTTCGCACTGACCTTCCTCGTGGCGGCCTGCGGGATCTGGGTGGCGCGCCGGCGCATGCTCCGCATCCACGCGATGCTGGCGATCCTGCTGATCGTCGGCGGCCTCGTCTACGTGGCGCTGCCGCGGATGCTGTTTGCCAGCTACCTCGCCGATCAGCGCCTGCCTATCGCCATCGCCTTCTTCGTGCTGGCCTGCTTGCGCATCGAGTTCCAGCAGGAGAACCTGCGCCGGCTGTTCCTCGTCGCCTGCCTGGGGCTGCTCGGGGCCCGCGTGGCCGAGGTCGACATCGCCTGGGCCAACGCCGCGCCGGCGATGATGGAGATGAAGGAATCGGTGCGCAAGATCGTGCCCGGCTCGAAGATCCTGGTCGCCTACATGGACAACAACATGCCCAACGAGGTCGAGCACCTCGGACTGGTGCACGCCGTCTCGCTGGCGATCATCGAGCGCCAGGCGCTGATCACCACGGCCTTCACCACCGCCGGCAAGCAGATCATGCACGTGCGGCCGGAGTACCGGAAGCTCGTCGACACCGAGGACGGCACGCCGCCGACCATCGACCAGCTCGTCATCGACGCCGTCGGTCGCGGCACGGATACGGACGCCTACTGGCACGACTGGCTGAAGAAGTACGACTACGTCTACCTTCTCTTCACCGATGAGGATTCCGACAATCCGATGCCGGACAAGCTGAAGACCGCCTACGAGGGCGAGACCTTCCAGCTCTACCGCATCATCAAGCCGGGCATGGACAAGAACGCCGCGGCGACGCCCAAGAAGCCGATGCACCTCAACGCCGCCGCCACCGCGGCCCAGAACGGGCAGCTGGCGCCGGCCGACAAGCCGGCCCCCGCCCCGGCGCCGGCTGCGCCAACGGCGGCTGCAGCTGCACCGGCGGCGGCAGAGCCGAAGCCGTAGCGCGCCACCGCGCTATGGTGGCACCCGACATCATGGCCGACCCGAGCGGCCGTGAGGACACTCGAAAGCCGCGCGGCGAGCCGCTCTATCGAGCAATTCGGCCGCGAGCCTCTTGGCTTTTCGAAAAGCGGGCCTTTGGTTCTCGAGCCGAAACGAGGCGTCTACGACGGTCATCACACCGACTGGCGTCCGACCCGGCAAGCCTGCCGCCGGTGCCGGCCCATTGACACTCCCGGCCAAACTTCAGAAGGGTCGCCGCCCGCGGCCTTGCCCGCGATCCGTTCGGGACGCATGCGCAACTACCTCGATTTCGAAAAGCCCGTGGCCGACCTCGAGGCCAAGGTCGACGAGTTGAAGGCGCTCGACACCGACGGCGAGGCCACCGCCATCGGCGAGGAGACGCTGCGGCTCGAGGCCAAGGTGGTGAAGACGCTGGCCGAGATCTACGCCGCGCTGACGCCGTGGCAGAAGACCCAGGTGGCACGCCATCCGCAGCGCCCGCACTTCTCCGACTACGTCCGCCACCTCGTCGCCGACTTCACCCCGCTTGCCGGCGACCGCGTCTTCGGCGAGGACCAGGCCATCGTCGGCGGATTCGGCCGGTTTCGCGGCCGCTCGGTCTGCGTCATCGGCCAGGAGAAGGGCTGGGACACCGAGAGCCGGCTCAAGCATAATTTCGGCATGGCGCGGCCGGAGGGCTACCGCAAGGCGGTGCGGCTGATGGAGCTCGCCGATCGCTTCGACGTGCCGGTGCTGTCGCTGGTCGACACCGCCGGCGCCTTTCCCGGCATCGAGGCCGAGGAGCGCGGCCAGGCCGAGGCCATCGCCCGCTCGATCGATGTCTGCCTGGGGCTCGGCGTCCCCAACGTCGCCACCATCGTCGGCGAGGGCGGCTCGGGCGGCGCCATCGCCATCGCCGCCTGCAACCGCGTGCTGATGCTCGAGCACGCGATCTACTCGGTGATCTCGCCCGAAGGCGCCTCGTCGATCCTATGGCGCGAGGCGGCGCGAGCCGAGGATGCCGCCACCAACATGAAGATCACGGCGCAGGATCTGGCGCGCTTCGGCATCATCGATCAGGTGGTGCCGGAGCCGCCGGGCGGCGCGCATCGCGATCACGACGCCACCATGCTGGCCGCGGGCAATGCCATCGAGGCGGCATTGCGCGACCTCGCCGGCCTGGATCGCGAGGCGATCCGGGCGGCGCGCACAGAGAAATTCCTGGCGATGGGCCGCAAGATTTAGAAGAGCGTCATGTTAGACCACAAGGGGTGCGACCCTTATGCTGGCCTTGGCATTGCATGATCGGCTAACCGCTTTCGTCGTCGCCGCCTGGAGCGCCGCACCCATGCTGATCCGGTACGGATACGAACTCGAATTCTTCTGCCCATCGCCGGTCATGATGGTGTGTCTGCTCGACACGCATGAAGACCTGCGCCAGCACGTGCGTTGGCAGGGACCATTCGAGTCCAATCCCGGCATCGACACGGAGCTTTACGGCGATCGTCACGGCAACAGCGTGCGGCGTTTCATGGCGCCCGTCGGCGCGCTCCAGATCTCGCGCGACCAGGTCTACGAGTGCGACGGGCTGGCCGATCCCGTGGTCGCCGACGCCAGACAGGTGCCGCTGCAGGAGGTGCCGGCCGAACACCTGATCTACCTTCTCGGCAGCCGCTATTGCGAGACCGACAAGCTTTCCAACATCGCCTGGAACCTGTTCGGCGCCGTGCCCGAGGGTTGGCAGCGCGTGCAGGCGATCTGCGACTTCGTGCACAACCACCTGACCTTCGGCTACCAGTACGCGCGGGCCGACCGTACCGCCTACGAGGCCTACGAGGAGCGGCTCGGCGTCTGCCGCGACTTCGCCCACCTCGCCGTGGCGCTGTGCCGGTGCATGAACATGCCGACGCGCTATGCCAACGGCTTCCTCGGCGACATCGGCATCCCGCCCGACCCGGCGCCGATGGATTACAACGCCTGGATCGAGGTCTACCTCGACCACAAGTGGTACATCTTCGACGCCCGCCACAACATGCCGCGCATCGGCCGCATCACCGTCTCGCGCGGCCGCGACGCCACCGACATTCCGCTCGCCACCTCCTTCGGCCCGCACACGCTGAACAAGTTCAAGGTGTGGACCGACGAGGTCGGCCCCGAGGTGCTGCAGGAGCTCGAGCGCAAGGCGGCCTGAGCGTCCTTGGACAGGCCGCAACCTGTTCCGTTTTCTCTTCTTCCTCCTGCGGGAGAAGGTGCCCGAGGGCGGATGAGGGGTCGGGCAACCAAGCCGTTTTCCCTCCATCGCCTCACGACCAAGATCGGGCAACCCCACCCGGCGCTTCGCGCCACCCTTACCCACGAGGGAGAAGGGGACTTTCGTGCTCTCCGTCTTCATCCGAGTTGACGCCACCCACGCATGACGGCAAGGGCGACGGCTGGGAGCTAGCCATGGTTATCGTCGTCGAGACCCGCCCGATCGCAGGCCAGAAACCCGGCACGTCTGGCCTGCGCAAGAAGGTCTCGCAGTTCCAGTCCGAGCATTACGTCGAAAACTTCGTGCAGTCCGTCTTCGACTCGCTCGAGGGCCGCGAAGGCCAGACGCTCGTGCTCGGCGGCGACGGGCGCTACTTCAACCGCGAGGCGATCCAGGTCATCCTGCGCATGGCGGCGGCCAACGGCTTCGGCCGCGTGCTGGTCGGCCGCGGCGGCCTGCTGTCGACGCCCGCCGCCTCCTGCGTGATCCGGGCGCGCCACGCCTTCGGCGGGCTGATCCTGTCGGCCTCGCACAATCCCGGCGGGCCGCACGGCGACTTCGGCATCAAGTACAACGTCGGAAACGGCGGCCCGGCGCCCGAGGCCATCACCGAGGCGATCCACGCCCGCACGCAGGCGATCTCGTCCTACAGGATCCTGGCGGCTCAGGACGTCGTGCTGGACGAGATCGGCGAGCAACGGCTCGGCGCGATGGTGGTCGAGATCATCGACCCCGTGGCCGACTACCAGGCCTTGATGGAGACGCTGTTCGACTTTGCCGCGATCCGTGCGGCGATCGCCGGCGGGCTAACCCTGCGCTTCGATGCCATGCACGCCGTGACCGGCCCTTACGCCCGCGCCATCCTCGTCGATGCGCTCGGCGCGCCGGCGACGAGCGTCGTGAACGCCGAGCCCCGCCCCGACTTCGGCGGCGGCCATCCCGACCCCAACCTGGTGCATTCCAAAGACCTGTACGACCTCATGATGGGGCCGGACGCGCCCGACCTCGGCGCGGCCTCGGACGGCGACGGCGACCGCAACCTCATCATCGGCCGCGGGCTCTTCGTGACGCCTTCGGACTCGCTCGCCCTGCTCGCCGCCAACGCCCATCTCGCGCCGGGCTACCGGGCCGGGATCGCCGGCATCGCCCGCTCCATGCCCACCAGCGGCGCCGCCGACCGCGTGGCGGAGCGACTCGGCATCGGCCTCTACGAGACGCCGACGGGCTGGAAGTTCTTCGGAACGCTGCTCGATGCGGGCCTCGCCACGCTCTGCGGCGAGGAGAGCGCCGGCACCGGCTCGAACCACGTGCGCGAGAAGGACGGGCTGTGGGCGGTGCTGCTGTGGCTCAACGTGCTCGCCGTTCGCAGGCAGGCGGTGAAGACCATCGTCGAGGAACATTGGCGCACCCACGGCCGCAACTGGTACACGCGCCATGACTACGAGGAGGTCGAGAGCGAGGCCGCCAACGGGCTGATGGCTCATTTGCGCGGGCTGCTCGGCGAGCTTCCCGGCCGCCGCTTCGAAGACTCCATCGTGCGCGAAGCCGACGACTTCGCCTACACCGACCCGGTCGATCATTCGGCCACGACGCACCAGGGCATACGCGTGATGTTCGAGGACGGCTCGCGCATTGTCTACCGCCTCAGCGGCACCGGCACGTCAGGCGCGACGCTGCGCGTCTACATCGAGCGCTACGAGCCCGAGCCAGCCGAGCAGGCCGGCGACACGCAGCAGGTGCTGGCCCGGCTCATCACCGCCGCCGACGCCATCGCCGGCATCCGCGCGCGCACCGGCCGCGACGCGCCGAGCGTGATCACCTGAGCGACGTTCACCTGGCCTTCGCGCTTTTGTCGCATCGATCTGAAACGCTATCGTCATCTCTCCCGTAAGACGGAGGGACGACCGACGCGAGGAGCGACGATGCCAGTGTTTCACGCGAAACAAGGGCTGCTCGCGCCGCTCGCCCTCGCCACCGTCGCCCTCACCAGCGGAACCGCCGCGGCGCACGTCAAATGGTTCTGCACCACGGTCGACGTCCGCGAGATGCCCAAGGCGCTCGCGACGGTCGCCTCGCCGACGTTCTGGGGCGCGTTCGCCCTGTTCACGACGCTGGTCTTCCTCGGTTTCCTGATCGACGGGGTGGCGGGACGGCGCTGGCCGCGGCTCGTCTCCTGCGGCACGCGCTTCGACGCGCTGGAGGAGCGCGTCGTGCGCATCGCCATCGGCGCCTTTTTCCTGCTGCTGTGGGACAAGGGCGCGGTGGTGCCCTGGGAGCAGGGCAGCCGGGCCTTGCTCACGCCGGAGCTCGACGTCGCGCGCGCCTGGATCGGCACGGTGCAGCTGATCATCGCGCTGAGCGTGACGACGCGCTTCACCTGCGTCTTCGCCGCGGTCGGCATCCTCGTGCTCTACGCCGACGGCGTCTGGCAGTTCGGCCTCTTCCACATGGTGGATTACGTGTTCTTTCCCGGCATCGCCGGCTACCTCGCCCTGAGCGCCTACGCCACGCCGAAGGCGGTGCGCCTGCGCATGCCGATCCTGTCGGGCGGCCTCGCCTTCGGCCTGATGTGGACGGCGATCGAGAAGTTCCTCTACCCGCAGTGGACACTGCAGATCGTGGCGTTCCACCCCGAGTTCGCCTTCGGTTTCGACCCGCGCTTCGCCGTAGTCATGGCCGCCTTCGTCGAGTTCACGCTGGCCTATTTCATCATGACCGGGCGCGGCCTGGTGCGCTTCGGCGCCGCCGGCTACGCGCTGATCTTCCTCGGCGCCATCCCGAGCTTCGGGCACCTCGATGCCGTCGGGCACATCCCCATCGTCGGCATCCTCCTCGCCGTGTGCCTCCACGGCTGCTCGCCACTGCAGCAGGCGATCCGCGTGCACGGCCTCGGCCGGCTGAAGAACGCGGCCGCGATCGCCGGCGTCTACGCCGCGACGCTGAGTGTGTTTCTCGCGATGTACTATGGGCTGCACGCGGCCGAATACGGAAAGGCGCCGGCCCCACCGCGATCGGTGGTGGTGCAGCGCTAGTCGTCGAACCTCCGGGCAGGGGTTTCGAACGGAGGCGATGACCAACCACGTTCCTCTCGGCGTCGACGAAGATCGTCGACCGCGTCACCGGGCAGGTCCACGTCGCTTATGTCACCGCCGTATTCCGTGGTGGCGCTTGGCGCGCTGCCCGGCCGCCCGCTGCCGGACGGCACGCCGAAGCCTTCCCTCTCTTGCGCGGTGATCGTCAAGACGGTCGACGCCCGCACCGGTGAGAGGACCGCGATCAGCGAGCCGCTTCGGGATTAAGCCAGCCCCTCGGCCTGGAGGGCTTCCATCACCTTCGGGCGGGTGCGGACCCTTGCGACGTAGCTTTTGAGCACCGGCCAAGGCGAAAGATCGAAGCCGACGAAACCTTCCCAGTTGAGGACCGTGAAGAGGTAGCCGTCGGCGACGCTGAACGCGCCCATCAGGTATTCCTTGTCGATAAGCTGGCCCGATAGCCAGTCCAGCCGCTTGGCCAAGGTGGCTTCGACGGCCTTCCGCCAGTCCGGGGATTGTGCCGGGTCGAACATCGACCCCAGGGCTTTGTGCAGCTCGGTGGAAATAAAGGTCAGCCACTCCTGCAGGCGGTAGCGCCCCATCGTGCCGGCGGCGGGAGCGAGGCCGGCCTCGGGCGCTTGGTCGGCGACGTACTGGATGATTGCGGTGCCCTCCGTGAGCACCTGGCCGTCGTCCAGCTCGAGCGCGGGCACGTAGCCCTTGCTGTTGACCTTCCCGAAGTCCTCTCCCGAGGCGGCGATCTTGGATCGTAGGTCCACCTTCTCCAAGGCGAAGGGCAGGCCTGCCTCGACGAGCGCGATGTGGGGGGATAGCGAGCATGCGCCGGGGGCGTAGTACAGCTTCATCGATCTTTCCTTCAGCATGGCCAACCGAAGCCGCGCGGGATGCCGGACAGTTCGGATGGCTCGCGAGCCGCCAAATCGCATGTTGCTTACTGCGCAACAAGTACGTACCTTGCGGTAAGTTTTGGATCGAATACGTGAACCCGGATCATGCAGAATCACCGCTACCACCCCGACGAGCGCGCCGGCGACGTCTTCGAACCGGCCTGCCCGGCGCGCAGCGTGCTCGATATCCTTGCTGACAAGTGGCCCCTGCTGCTGATCCATACCCTTGCCAGCGGCCCAGCCCGTACGGGAGAGCTCCGTCGACGCATCGGCGACATCTCGGAGAAGATGCTGATCCAAACGCTCCGCCAGCTCGAGCGAAGCGGCTTCGTGTCACGATGCGCCCACCCGGAAGTGCCGCCGCGCGTGGAGTACACCCTCACGCCACTGGGTGCGTCGCTCAGCGTGCCGATCAAGGCGCTCGATGGATGGGTCGAGCAGAACATCGTCGCCGTCGCGTCGGCGCAGCGGCAGTATGACGAGCGTAGGAGAGCCTAACTCGTCGCGCCCTTCACCGCCTCGATCAGCTGTTTCAGCGAGAAGGGCTTGGGCAGGAAGCCGAAGTCCTCGCCGTCCGGCAGGTTCTTGGCGAAGGCGTCCTCGGCGTAGCCGGAGACGAAGATGACCTTGGCCTGGATGCCGCGCTTGCGCAGCTCGCCGAACATGGTCGGCCCGTCCATCTCGGGCATCACCACGTCGGAGACGATGAGGTCGATGGCGCCAGCGTTCTCCTCGGCGACCTCGAGCGCCTCGACGCCGGAGGCCGCCTCGAGCACGGTGTAGCCGCGGGTGCGCAGCGCCCGCGCACCAAAGGCGCGCACCGCCTCCTCGTCCTCGACGAGCAGGATCGTGGCATGGCCCGTCGAGTCGGCCACAGGAGCCGCCGTCACCGCCTTGACCGGCTCGTCGGCTTCGGTGACGATGTGGCGTGGCAGCAGGATGGTAAAGGTGGTGCCGCGCCCGACCTCGGACTCGCAGAACACGTAGCCCTCGGTCTGCTTGACGATGCCGTAGACCATCGAGAGGCCGAGCCCGGTGCCCTTGCCGACCTCCTTGGTGGTGAAGAACGGCTCGAAGATCTTTTCCTTGACCTCGTCGGGGATGCCGGTGCCGTTGTCCTCGACGGCGATGGCGACGTAGTCGCCCGGCAGCAGAACGTCCTCCTTGAAGGCGGCGCACTCGGCCGCCGGCACGTTGCGGGTGCGCAGGCTGATCTTGCCGCCCGAGGGCATGGCGTCGCGGGCGTTGACGACGAGGTTGATGATCACCTGCTCGAACTGGTTGATGTCGGCCTTGACCAGCCATAGGTCGCGGCCGTGGCGCAGCTCCAGCTCGATCTTCTCGCCGACGAGCCGTCGCATGAGGTTCAGGAGCTCGCCGAGCACGTCGCCGAGCTGCAGCACCTGCGGTCGCAGCGTCTGCCGGCGCGAGAAGGCCAGGAGCTGGCGCACCAGCCCTGCGGCCCGGTTGGCGTTCTGCTTGATCTGCATGATGTCCTGGAAGGACGGATCGGTCGGCCGGTGATTGGCCAGCAGCAGGTCGGAATAGCCGATGATGGCGGTCAGCACGTTGTTGAAGTCGTGCGCGATGCCGCCGGCGAGCTGTCCGATCGCCTGCATCTTCTGCGACTGGGCGAAGTTCTCCTTGAGCGTCTTCTGCTCGGTGGTGTCGAGCGCGTAGATCGTGGCACCGCCGCCCTCGCGTTCGCCCGAAGGCGACACGAAGAAGCGGGCCGAGCGCTCGACGTCGCCGATCACGGTGACGTCGACGGGCGAGATGTCGCTCTTCATCGCCGCCGCATCGCGTATCGCGCGCTCCAGCCCCGGACGGTCGCGCTCGGCCACCGCCCCGAAGATCGAGCGATCGTGGCCGTCGCGGTTGCGCAGCGCCGCCGGCATCATGCGGGCGAAGGCGGCGTTGGACTGGGCGATGCCGCCCTGGCCGTCGGTGATCGCGATGGCGACGGGCGTGGCGTTGAACACGCGGGCGAAACGCACCTCGGCGGCACGCAGGTCCTCGCCCGGCTCCTCGCCCGGCAAACGGCTGATCACCAGGGTGCGTGACGGACCCGCCGCGCCGTCGGCGCCGAAGGCGACGCGGTGCAGCAGGCGCACCGGCAGGCCTTGGCCGCCCCTGCGCTTGAGATCGATGTCGAACTGCTCGGTGCGCACCTCGCCCGGCGCGCCGACGACGCTGGCGAGCAGCGCGCCGCCGCCGCCGGCGACGAAGTCGCCGAGCTTCAGCCCGCCGGAGCCGACCTGAGCGAGGTCGTAGTCCAGCCAGGAGGCCAGCGTCGCGTTCATGTAGCCGACGTCGCCGCGGTCGCTGCAGGAGAAGAAACCGGCCGGAGCGTGGTCGAGAAAGTCGATCGCGTGCTGCAGCTCCTGGAACACGTTCTCGTGCCGCTCGCGCTCGCGCGTCACGTCGGCGATGGTCCACAAGCTGGCGCGTCGCGCCTCCGGCAGGCCGATCGGTCGCACGCGCACGCGATACCAGCCCGCGTTGCCGAGAGTGGGGTCCAGCGGCGGTGAGAGCCGAAGCTCCTCGGTGAGCTTCCTGCCATCGCGCGAGGCCTGCGCCAGGCGGTACACCGACTCGGACACTTCCGGCGAGCCGGAAAACAGCCGCTCGACACCGCGCAGGTCGGCCGCGCCGCGCGCGCCGGAGAGCTTGAGGTAGGTCTCGTTGGCGTAAAGGAACTTGCCGGCGTGGTCGGTGACCAGCAGGCCGTCCGGCCCGGTGTCGCAGAGGATGCGGGTGAGATCGTTGCGCACCGCGCGGCCGGCGAACTGGAACAGGCCGACGGCGTAACCAAACAGCGCAAAGATGCCGACCACGGAGAGCAGCGCGAGCAGGCCGATGACGAGCGTGCCGGCCTCCTGGCCGAGCCAGGCGAAGGCGACGGCCGCGGCGGCGAGGAAGGCGGCGAAGAGCAGCACCAGCAGCGGCGAACCGGCGCGTTCCGTCCGGTGGAAGGCGGCTGAGGTCGTGTGGTCGCTCATGCCTGTGTCAGCCTGTCGCCTGCGCGGCGAACCGGCTGGATGCGGCGCAATTCACCTTCAGCTCCAAACCATGTGGGGTGCGCTTGTGTTTTGCAACTGCAGCAGCCATGCCCCGGCATCCTAAAGGCCGGATAGCACAGGAAAATTGCCGTGATGCCTGGACGGCGTTAACCATTCGTTAACGACGCGCACGCCACGTCGCCGCCTTGTGCTAGGTTGCACCAGGGCCCCCGAAAGCAGGCGACCATGCCGACCTGGTTGGACAAGATAGCAAATTCTCCCTACGTGCTGGTCGGGCTCGCCGGATTCGCGTTCCTGATCGCGTTGTGGCTCGTCATCGTGATCGTGCGCATGATGACGGGCGGCCGGCTGCGCTTCAACGGCGGCCGCACCCGCCAGGCGCGTCTCGGCATCGTCGACGCCTTCGATCTCGACAGGCAACGCCAACTCATCATCGTGCGTCGCGACAACACCGAGCACCTGATCATGATCGGGGGGCCGAACGATCTCGTGATCGAGTCCGAGATCGTCCGCGTCGAGGCCCGCGACAATCGGCGGGCGAGCGACAAGCCGGAGGGCTTCGCCGACAATCGCATCCCGGCCCCGACGATGGTGTCCGACGGCGCCGCTCCCGCCGTCGAAGACTCCCCTTTGCCGCTATTGCCTGTTGCGGAAAGTCCGCGCCGGCCCATCGAGGCGGCCGCGCCGGCTGCTCCGGCAGAACCTACGATCGAGCCGCCGCCGCCGCGCACCCCGACCTTCCCGCTGCCGCGCCGGCCGGCACCGGACCCCCTACGCCGCCCGCCGCCGCTGCCCGAGAGTGCATCGCGGACGGACGAACCGACGCAGGCGCCGACCGTCCCGACACCTGCGAGCGCGCCGATCGCTCCTGCGCCGGCCTTTCCCGAGCCGTTCCTTGCCGCGCCGACCGATCCCATCGAGGCCGCCGCGCCCCCTCCCGTCGAGACCTACGCGCCGCCGGACCCGCCCCAGCCCCTGTCGCCGCAGCCCCTCCCACCGATCGTGCCCCCACAGGTCGCGGACGTGCCGCCGCGCCCCTTACGCCCGCCCACGCCGTCGTTCCTGAAGCCGCTGCCGCCGCGTCCACCGATCCGGCCGCTGCGCCGCGCGACGCCGGTGGCGCCAGGCGCCCCGGCATTCCCAGGCGCTCCCGCAAGCCCGGCCACCGCGGGAAGTCCAATCCTCGAGGCGCCTGTGGCGCCGGTCGCCGCGACGGCTCCGGAAACAGTCGCGCCGCCGATCGCAACCCCCGCGCCGATCCCGCCACCAGCTGCCGCCCCGCCCACGGCCGTCGAGACCCCGGCGACCGCGCCGCGGGAGACAGTCGTGGCCGAGCCGGTCGTGTCGCCGGCGCCGCCGACCAAAGCCGAGGAGCCTAACGCGCTGGAATCGCTCGAGGAGGAGATGGCCAAGCTGCTCGGCCGAGGCTAGCCGCCGCGTCGTGCGGCTTCAGGCGGAATAATCCACCTGGTGCACCGCCCGCGCCCGCTCGAAAGGGGCGGTCGTCATGCAGAGCCCGACGATCCTGCGCACGGTCGGGATACCCTCGACCTCGATCGAGAAGGCCTCGGCCCCGGCCAAAAGCCCGGCGAGGCAGATGTCGGCGAAGGTCGGCGCGTCGCCGTGGCAATGGGTGCCGGTCGCCGCGTCCTTCGCGAGGCGTGCCTCGTAGCCCTTCAGACCGGCCGCGAACCAACACGTTTGCCAGGCTTTCCATTGCGCCGCGTCGAAGCCGGCGTGCTCGGCAAGGTAGCGCCTGACCCGCGGCACGATGAGGGGATGCGCGTCGCTGACGGCGATCGCCGCGAGCGACCTCACGCGCGCGCGTCCGAGCGGCTCGCGCGGTAGCAGAGCCGGTTCGGGATGCGTCTCCTCGAGGTACTCCAGCACCGCCAGCGATTGCGTCAGCGGCTCACCCTCGACCATCAAGGCCGGCACCGAGCCCATCGGGTTCAGCGCGCGGAAGTCGGCCGCGTCCTGCGCGCCGGCGTCGAGGTCGACCGGGATCTCGCGGTAGGCGAGGCCCTTGAGGTTCAGCGCCACGCGCAGGCGGAACGTCGCCTGCGAGCGCCAGAAGCCGTACATGTCCATGGCTGCGTCTTGCGGGCGGTGGATCTGCACAATTCGGTCTCACGCATCGCGGTAGACGCGCTCGCGGCGTTCGTGACGCTCCTGCGCCTCGACCGAGAGCGTCGCGATCGGCCGCGCGTCGAGCCGTTTCAGCGAAATCGGCTCGCCGGTCTCCTCGCAATAGCCGTAGGTGTTGTCGTCGAGCCGTCCCAGCGCCGCCTCGATCTTGGAAATGAGCTTGCGCTGACGGTCGCGCGCGCGCAGCTCGATCGCGCGGTCGGTCTCCGAAGACGCGCGATCGGCGATGTCGGGATGGTTCTCGTTCTCGCTCTGCAGCGCCGCCAGCGTGTCTCGGCTCTCGCGCAGAAGATCCTCGCGCCAACCGATCAGCTTGCGCCGGAAATACTCGCGCTGGCGCTCGTTCATGAACGGCTCGTCATCCGACGGCCGATAGTCGCTGTCGATGAGCTTCGAAATCATGTCTTGAGCTCCCGCCAAACTCAATTTGGCCGAGCTTATAGCGACTTGCCGCTGCGCTAACAATCGTCGCTCAGACGAAGTGTCGGCCATGTTGCCGCAAGGTAGCGTCGACTTAATCGAGCTGCGACCGGGTCGGCGGTGGGCTTTTACGCAATACTAAGAATGTCGCGTGCCTTCTCACCATCCTTATCATGCAGAAGGAAGACTCATGTCCGACACCGTTGGCCTCGCCGGCGACCGCATCCGTTCCTTCGTCGAGCGCATCGAGCAGCTCGAGACCGAACTCAAGGAATTGAACGAGGGCAAGAAGGAGGTCTTCGCGGAGGCCAAGAACGAGGGCTTCGACGTCAAGATCCTCAAGGAGATCATCAAGCTGCGCAAGCAGGACGACGAGGAGCGCGAGGAGCAGGAGACCCTGCTCGACGTCTACATGCGCGCCATGAGCGAGGGCGAGCCGGCGGCGCAGGCGGCCTGAGCCTGCCGTGGCGCCGGGCCTGTGGACGGTGCCCGGCACGACACCCTCCGAGGCGATCCGCCATGGTAGGAAGGCGCCTGGAGTGGCTTGCATGAGCTTTGCGATCGATCTCGGCCTCGCCGGCACGGAGCCGGCGAGCCTCGACCTTGTCGAGCTGCTCGCCACGCGCCTCCTCGTTCAGGGCAATTCCGGCTCGGGCAAGTCGCACCTGCTGCGGCGCCTGCTGGAGCAGAGCGCCGGCCTCGTACAGCAGGCGGTGATCGACCCCGAGGGCGACTTCGTCTCGCTGGCCGAGCGCTACGGCCACGTCGTCGTCGAGGCCGACGGCGACGATCTCGCGCTGGCCCGCATCGCCGCCAGGGTGCGCGAGCACCGGGTCTCGGTGGTGCTGTCGCTGGAAGCCCTCGATGCCGAGGGGCAGATGCGCGCCGCCGCCGCCTTCCTCAACGGCCTCTTCGAGGCTGACCGCGCGCAATGGTTCCCGATGCTCGTCGTGGTCGACGAGGCGCAGCTGTTCGCGCCCGCCGCGGCGGGCGAGGTCACGGAAGAAACGCGGCGGCTGTCGCTCGGCGCCATGACCAACCTGATGTGCCGCGGTCGCAAGCGCGGGCTCGCCGGCATCATCGCCACGCAGCGCCTCGCCAAGCTCGCCAAGAACGTCGCGGCGGAGGCCTCCAACTTCCTGATGGGCCGGACCTTCCTCGACATCGACATGGCGCGCGCCGCCGACCTGCTGGGCCTGGAGCGCCGCCAGGCCGAGACGTTCCGCGACCTGCCGCGCGGGCGCTTCGTCGCGCTCGGGCCGGCGCTGTCGCGCCGCCCGGTGACGATCACGGTCGGTCCCACGCAGACGGTGAGCCGCAGCGTGCCGCTCGGCCTGCTGCCGCTGCCCGAGGCCGGCGACGACCGTCACAGCCTCATCCTCGCTCCGGCCGACGAGGCCGCCCGCGCCCCGGCGCCGCGGCCGAAGCCGCGGCCGGTGGCGACGCAGGACGTGCTGGTGCAGCTCGCCAACTACAGGCCGCCGCTGCGCGACGACATGTCCGATGCGCCGCCGAGCGACCCGGTCGAGCGCGAGGCCGCTCTGTCGGGCGTTCTCGACGAGGTGCTCGCCGACGCCGATGCCGCCACCGCCGCCCCGGCCGCGTTGTACCAGGATTTCATCCTGCGCTGCCGCGTCCGCCGGCTCGAGAACGAGTCGATCGGCCTGCCCGAGTTCAAGCGACGCCTCGCCGCCCGGCGGGCGGGCGGCGCCGCGCCGGACGGCCCGGAATGGCAGCGGGCGCAGGCCGTGGCAGCGGCCCTGCCCGACGACCTCGCCGGGCCGTTCCTGCTGATCGCGCACGCCGCCATCGAGGGCGCACCCTGCCCGTCCGATGCCGAGCTCGCCGAAGCCTACGGCACCAGCTCGGCCGGCCGCGCGCGACGCATGCTGGCCTATCTCGAGGAGCGCGGCGCCATCGTGCAGCGCCGCGACCTGCGCGGTGCGCCGATCATCGCCGTGCCGGACCTGGGGGTCGAGACCGCGCCGGGCGAGCCCCGCATGGCGGCGCTGGGCGGGCGCCGGTAGCCGCTCGTGCATCCTCCCCTTCGCAGCGGAGCGGGGAAGATGCGCCCCCTGCACCCGCTCTGATATAGCGCAGCCTTCCTCGGAGATGCACCATGCCGGCCAGCGGCCTGCCGTTCGACGACATCCGCGCGCTGCTGCCGCTCATGCCGGAAGCCTCGGAGCGCGCCGCCGACGCCGTGCGCGCGCGCCAGGCGCAGCTGACCAAGCCGGCGGGATCGCTCGGCCGGCTCGACGAGATCGTCGCCTTCCTCGCCGCCTGGCAGGACAAGGCGATGCCCGCGATCGACCGGCCGCAGGTCGCCGTCTTCGCCGGCAACCACGGCGTGGTCGCGCAAGGCGTCTCGGCCTATCCCGCCTCCGTCACCCGCGCGATGCTGGAGAACTTCGCCGCCGGCGGCGCGGCGGTGAACCAGATCTGCGCGACCTACGGCATCGGGCTCAAGATCTTCGAGTTGGCGCTCGACCTGCCGACCGCCGACATCACGCTCGCCCCCGCCATGGACGAGGCCGCCTGCGCCGGCACCATCGCGTTCGGGATGGAGGCGGTGGCCGGCGAGGTCGACGTGCTGGCCCTGGGCGAGATGGGCATCGGCAACACCACGGTCGCGGCGGCGATCTTCGCCGCGCTCTACGGCGGCACCGGCGCCGACTGGGTCGGCCGCGGCACCGGCGTCGACGATCCCGGCCTCGCCCGGAAAGGAGCGGCGGTGGATGCCGCGCTCGCCACCCACGCCGGGCACCTCAAGGACCCGCTCGAAGTGCTGCGACGGCTCGGCGGCCGCGAGGTCGCGGCGCTCTGCGGCGCCATCCTCGCCGCGCGAATGCAGCGCGTGCCGGTGGTGCTCGACGGCTTCGTCGTCACCGCGGCGGCGGCGGTGCTGCACGCGCTCGACCCTTCGACCATCGAGCATTGCCTCGCCGGCCACGTCTCCGCGGAGCAGGCACACCGCCGGGCGCTGGAGCGGATCGGCAAGGTGCCGATCCTCGACCTCGGCATGCGGCTCGGCGAAGGCTCCGGCGCTGCCCTGGCGCTGGGGCTGATCAAGGCCGCCGTCGCTTGCACGCGCGACATGGCCACCTTCGAGCAGGCCGGCGTCGCCGGCCCGGTGTAGCCTCACATCCCGCCGCTGAAGCCCGGCACGCCGCCGGACGGTCCGCCGGTGGCCGACTGCTTGGCATCGGGCGCCAGTTCCTGCGTGATACCTGGTTCGGTGTAGGCGCGGCCCGTCGCACGCGCCACGGCGTTGTCCTGCGTGTCCGCATAGGAGCCGCCGTAGCCGGCATAGGGCTGGGCATAGCCATGCGCCACAGCCGCACGACGATGATGATGGTGAAGACGGTCGCGGCCCAACGCCGGGCTCGTGGCCGATACGACGGCGCCCACGACCGAAGCGATCATCGTCGCGTCAATCATGAAACGGCTTTTTCCTTCGCTGACGGGCGACGAGCCTCTGTCGAAAGGCTCGTCGCACCTTCCTCGTCGAAGCCTGATCGCCTACTTGCGATCGGGCAGGCCACCGGAAGGGCCACCTGTGGCGGTCTGCTTGGCATCGGGCGCGATCTCCAGCGTCACGCCCGGGTCGCGATAGGCTTGCGCGGTCAGGCGCGCGTTGGCCGCCGCCTCCCAGCCGCCGGCGTAACCGAAGCCGGAAGCGTAGCCATAGCCGTAACCGGTGCCACGGCCCGAGGTGCCGGAGCCGTAGTAGCCGCCGTAGGCCTGCGGATAGGGCGCGTTCCTGTAGCCGTAGGGCTCACCGCTGCCGTCGGGCTGCGCCGCGGCGTAGCGGTGGACGCGGTGATGATGGTGGGGGTAGTCGCTCTGCGCCAGCGCCGATGTCGCCATCAAGGCGGCGCCCGCGGCGGCCATGGCGAGAGTCTTCATCCGGAAGGTCATGGAAGGTTCCTTTCCTTTGCAACGAAGCGCGGCAAGGCCGCGTTCCCGGCGGGAACCTAAAGTTGCATTTAAAACCTTCTTTGTCGCAGCCCGCTCAATGCGTCGCATCCCCCTCGATCAATCTGCGCCCGTCCTCCCGCATCGCGGCGCGAGGCGCGTCGTCGAGGTAGGGCATGTGGCCACCGCCGTAGACGGCGAGGCGCACCCTCGACGGGTCGCCGTAGGCTGGTAGCTGGTCGATCAGCATCTTGGAGGTGAAGTACGGCGTCACCTCGTCGGTCACGCCGTGCATGACGATGGCTTGGAAATGCGGGTCGAGCGACAGCAGGATCGAGAGGTCGCCCATCGCCTCGGCCGGACGGCGGCCGCTGTCCCAGTCCCAGTGGCTGTTGACCGCCAAGTTGAGGATCTCGTAGCGCGCCTGCACCGGCCATTTCAGCCTGTTGGCCGTGACGTCGGCCATCGCGGCGGAGAAGGGCGTCTTCAATCCGTCGAGGATCGGGTCGTCGTGGTGGCTGCTCGCCTCGAAAGGCTCGGGATCCCATCCGGTCACCGTCGCGTCGTAGTTGCTGGCGATGCGACCGGCACTGCGCAGTTTCTCCCGCGTCAGCGCGCCAGCCGAGACGCGGCCGCCGAGCCGGGCCACGAAGCCTTCGTCGACGCCGAGGAAGCCGGCGAGCGTGGTGCTCATGCGATGCAGCGCGGCGGCATCGCGCTTGCCCTTGAAGAGGTCGACGAGGTAGGGGCCGGCGGCGTAGCTCTCCGCCGACGTCAGCCTGTCGCGCGGGCTGGGGCCTTTGATCCCTTTGGCGGCGGCAACGAGCGAAGGGAAGTGCGCGGCGACGACGGCAGGATTGTCCTTGGCCTCGAACCAGGCGAAGTCGAGCACCGGCGACAGCATGGCGATGCCGGCGACGCCGACGCCCTCGCTCTCCTCGAGCTTGCGCGCCAGCTTGGGGGCGCGGAAGCCGCCGTAGCTCTCGCCCAGGATGAAGTGCGGGCTGGCGAGGCGATCGTTGGCGATCAACCACTTGCGCACCACGGTCGCGAGCGAGCCGATGTCGCCGTCGATCGAGTAGAACGCCTTGCCGGCATCGTCGCCCTTGCCGAGCGCGCGACTGTAGCCGGTGCCGAGCGGGTCGATGAAGAGCAGATCGGTGAAGTCGAGCCAGGTGTCGGCGTTGTCGACGACGGCCGTCGACATCGCCGGCGAGATGTCGCCGCTGTTCACCGGCAGCCGCCACGGGCCCACCGCGCCGAGGTCGAGCCAGGCCGAGGCGGCGCCGGGACCACCGTTGACGACGACGGTGAGCGGCCGCTTGGCCGGATCGGCGCCGTCGAGCCGGTAGGCGACGAAGGCGATGTCGGCAATCGGTGCGCCGCTCCCCGCATCGCTGAGCCGCACGGCGCCGGCGGTCGCCTTGAAGTGAAGCGTGCGGCCGGGAAGGTTGAGAACGTGGTCGGTGGTGACCTCCGCCGGCAGCGGGTGCGGCGGCACCGTCTCGGCAAGGTCGGGGCGGCCGGCGGAGGCGGGTGCGGCCAGCGCCGGCCTGGCCGGCGGCCTGCCGGCGTCCTGGGCGTGGAGAGGAGCCGCTGCGGCGGCGATCAGGACGCAGGCGGCAAGCAAAGCGCGCAAGTTCAATCCTCGTGTGGGTCGAAGGACGCCTGCGCCGGGATCATGGTCGCGCGATGGCACCGCACCTTCACCGCGACGCCCTACCGCGGCTCGGCAGAAAGGAAGACCTGCCGCCACGATCGCGGCACCCGCATCGCCGACGATGCCTTCGAAGCCTGCCACCAAGCGGGCAAAGCCGATTCCGTCCTGCGCGATGAGGCAGCAGGTTGACTTACATCTCGCATGATGGATCGAGAGCCCGCGCCACCCCGATGAGGCTGTCCCGCGTGACGAGCGACGCCAGCCGCGCCTCGTCCCAGCCGTCCGTTCCCGCCGGCCGCAGCGGCATGACCATGTAGCGCATGTCGGCGGAGCTATCGTGCACCCGCAGCGTCACGTCCTCGCCCAGCACCATGCCGAACTCCGCCAAAACGCCGCGCGGATCGCGCACCGCGCGCGAGCGGTAGGCCACGCCCTTGTACCAGGCCGGCGGCAACCCGAGCAGGACCCGCGGGTAGCACGAGCACAGCGTGCACACGATCATGTTGTGGACCTCGGCCGTGTTCTCCATCACGAGGATCCGGTAGGGTCCGCTCTCGAAGCCGAACGCGGCGGCCGCCGCCTTGGCGTCCGCGAGAAGCAGCGCCTTGTAGGCGGGATCGAGCCAGGCGCGCGCGACCATGCGGGCTCCGGTGCCGGCGCCGCGGCCCTCCATCGCCTCGACCTCGCGCGCGACGTCGGCGGCGGTGAAGACGCCCTTCTCGACGAGCAGCTCGCGCAGCGCGATCTCCATCGCCTGATAGTGCGTCGGCGGCCCTTCCGCGTGGGCGATGGTGTCGTGGGCGTGATCGTGATGGTCGCTCAAGGCTGCCGCTCCCCGCCCTCGAGCCAATGCTCGTAGACCTCGACATCCACCGTATCGCCCGCCGGGCCGGCGTAGTCCGGCCACAGCTCGTGCTGCCGGAAGCGCACGCGGTAGAGCATCGGCGCCGGCAGGCCGGGGCGATGGAACGCCAGCTCCTCCGGGTTGGGGTAGCGGCCGAGCACGGCCACGATCGCGCCGAAGCGCCCGCGGATGTAGGCCGGCGTGCGGATGTGGCCCGGCGGCCAGGCCTCGCGCACCTTCACCGGGTGGCCCATTACGAAAGTCACGCGGTGCCCTCCGCCGCCGGTTCGCGTGCCGAAACCTCGGCCATGCGGCGGCCGAGCTCGTCGCTGGTGACCAGCCCGCGCTCGATCATCAGCCGGGCGATGGCCGCGACCCAGCGCTCGTAATAGGCCATGCTCTCGTAGGCGCCGGGGCCGAGACCCTCGACGGCGCGGCGCAGCTCGTCGACCACCATCAGCTTGCGCGAGGGATGCGACAGCAGCATCATCATCGCGTCGACGCGGTACTCCCAAAGCGCGTGCGGGTGCTCGTCCTTGTCCGGCAGCGGCGAAGGGCGGCCGCCGACGTCGTGCGGGCCGGTGGGATGCTCGTGGCTCACGCCGCCTCCTGCACGTGGTGCTCCCTCAACGCGCCGGGAGGTAGCGCGGAAGCGGTCTTCGGGCCAGCGCATCCGGCGACGATCGGTCGAAATCGCCGCGAGCGCGACAGCTCCGCTCACGCGGCGCGATCCGGTGCGTGCGGTGCTCTGACTCGACGACACCGGCGCCGACCGGCTCAGAGACCGGCGGCATGCAGCCGCGCACCGGCCTTCTCGGACAAGGCCTTCCAACTCGCATCGAAGACGCCTCCGCTCGGCACGTCGGTGACGCCGGCCCAATGCGCGAAGTAGATGGCGGCACCATACTGGTCGCGCGGCTTGCCTTCGTCATCGAAGGTCACCCCGGTCGCCTTGTGGTAGCTCTCGTAGGAGAGCGACGGCTCGAGATCGGGCGCGGCGACGATCTTCAACCCCTTGCGGTGGACGACGAAGTTGCAGAGCGGCTGGGCGTAGAGCCCGCCGCGCTGGCGGACATGGTCGAAGGTCGCTTCGTCGGCCTCCATCGCCTCGTAGAAGTCCTCAATCGACAGGATCGTGTTCGAGGTGATGAAGAAGCCGTCGCTGAACAGGAACGCGTCGCGCAGGTAGGGCACCTCCGCCCGGTGCCGGTTGTAGACGTATTCCGTCGTCCTCGAGGCCACGATGAACTCGATCTCTCCCGGGCTGAGCCGGCCGAGCAGCGGGCGCAGATCGCGGTAGAGGACGATGTCGGCGTCGAGGTAGATCACCTCGTCCAAGGGCAGCGCCAGGCTCAGGAATTTGCGCAGGCGGAAGCGCTTGCCCAGGCTGAACGGGAAGAGCGTCTTCGACAGTGCGTCGAGGGCGGTGCTGTCGATATCGACAAAGGTCACGCCGTAGACGTCGGCGACGCGCTTCGTCTGGCTGCAATTGTCGTTGTAGGGAATGATGAACAGCGGAATGTCCGCGTTGGTCGCGCGATGGCTCTCGAGCAGCGGCAAGAGCCAGTGCATGACCTTGTCGTTGGCGATGACGGCGATGCCGATGCGCTTGGTGGCATCGAGCGGATTGTTCATGAGTCGGGTACCGTGATGGTGTTGCGGATGCTCCGGAGCCGCGTCTTAGACGATCCCGGCGCACCCGTGCAGGTCGAGCGAGCGCTGCGACCTTGACCGATCGGCGATGCGTGGCCAAGCCGAAGCGCGCCTGGACGTCGGGCGAGGGAGCAGGCCGGCTTGGGGTTCGTCCGAGATTATGTCCGCATCCTGCGATCTGGCGTGTTCATGCATTCCGCCTACGCCGCGCGCTATCTCGGCTCGCGGCTGTGGCTGCTGGTCGCCCTGCTGCATTTCCTGTGGCGTGGCGAAGCGGCGGGCCATCTCGCCAACCCCTTCATCGATCCGGAGCTGCGCGACCCGGCCGGCCGGCGCATCGGGCTCGCGGCGTTCTGCCGTGACGCGCGGTCGGCCCCGGCCAGCGCTCTTTTCGATCCGGCCTGGTACGGCGCGCGGCACCTTCCGAAGCACGCCCCAGATCATCCCTTCCTGCATTTCTGGTCGAAAGGCTTCGACGAGGATCTCGACCCGGCGCCCGGCTTCGACCTCGGCTTCTTCAAGTCGGTCGTGGCGTTCTACCGCCCCGACAAGCGGGAGTTCGCCTTCGAGCGCATGGCGAACGGCGGCGCCGACTTCCCACGCAGCGAGGCGGAGCTGATCGCCCGGCAGGACGCTTTCGTCTCCGACGTGGCCATGAGCGTCCTGCGCCGCCATCCGAGCGGGCGCCGCTTTCTCGTCTACGTCCAGGCCGCCCACGACTACCACCATCCGTTCGACGCGCCGGACCGCGGCTTCGATGTCCTGCTGAACATCTACGATGGCGCGGCGCCGCTCGACCTCGAGCGGTCCGAGATCGTGGTGGCGCAGAACGGCACCAAGACGACGGCGATTCGGAAGCTGCTGGCGCAAGACCCCGAGCTGCTGACGCGCTACGAGGCCGTGCTGTTCCTCGACGACGATATCGAGCTCGGCGGCGCCGAGATCGAGCGCCTGTTCGCCGCCTTCGACAGCCAAGGGCTCGACCTCGCCCAGCCTGCGCTCACGAAAGCTTCGGCCTGCGCCTACGCCGCGCTGAAGCAGCCGGCGGCCGGCGCGGGCGTCCGGCCGGTGTCCATGGTGGAGATCATGATGCCGCTGGTGTCGCGCCGCGCCCTTCGCGAGTGCGGCGCGGCTTTCTCCGGCTCGATCAGCGGATGGGGCGTCGATGCGCTGCTGGCCAAGCTCGTGCGCGAGCGCTTCGGCGAGACGATCGCGCTCATCGCCGACGTGGTCGCGGTTCACGCGCGCGACGTGGACGTCGAGGGCGGCGCCTTCTACCGCTATCTCCGCCGCTACGGCCTCGAGCCGGCGCACGAGATCGCGCTCATCGCCACCCGCCACCGCACGTCCGCCAGGCCCGACGCGGTGCACTTCATGGATGGCGCGCGCGAGGCCGACGGGTAACTTCTCTAACCAAGGAACCGATGCGGCTGCCGGCCCCTGAGGCGCCAGGCTGGCGGAAGCGTGCCCCCCCCCCCCCGTTGTTTAGGCTCGCAATCGACGCTCGTCGGATGCATGGAGTCTGCGGATCGGCGATTGCTGCTGCTGCAAACAGCGTAATCGTCGCTCCTGACGTGTTCGTCCCTGGCATCTGACAGCCTTGAGCCTCATCGTGCATCGCACAAACAAAGAACTGCATTATCAACTCGACAACTGTCTCAACGAGTTAGAGTTTGCGAGCGAAGCAGGCCTGTTCAGTGAATTTCCTGACGTGGAGAGGCTGCTACGTAGCAGACCCACCATGTGGCTCGCCTCTCACCTGCAGAATGCGATCTGGACGGTTCGTCGATGGCGATCTGTCGGTCGTCCGCTTCAGCCTCGGCCGCTTCTTGCAGGGCTCGGTGACGGCCGCCAAGACGAAAACTCGCGCTGCGGCGTGCTGCTGGATATCACCGCGGCACATCGAGGAAGCGCCAAGGGCGGCATCGCCCGCCTGTCGCTCGAACTCGCCCGCGCAGCGGTCGAGACCGGCTTGGCGCTGCCTGTCATCCTCGATCGCGGGACGATAAGGCCCTATTTTCGCGAGCCTGCGGATGAACAGGACGAAATCAAGCTGCGCAGAGACGATACCTTCGTGATCGTCTCGCATTTCTGGGATCCGCTGGACGAATATTGCGCTTTGTTCGATCACGCGAGACGGGTGGGCGCGAGAACCGTGACGTGCGTGCACGACGTCATCCCGGCGCTGTACCCGGCGCTCCTGCCGCTGAGCTTCAAGTCGTTCGAGGCGGCGCTATCGAAGCTGGTCCTCAGAAGCGACTTGATCGTCACGCTTTCGGCGTCCTCGGCGGCGGAGATCACCGACTATCTGCGCAAGACCTGCCTCGACAGTCCGGCTCCGCCTGTGCGCTGGTTCCACATGGGGGTCGACTTCGCTCGAAGCGACGCGCCGGGGGCCGTGTGCGCAGAGTTCGATGATTTGTTCCGGAGCAACAAAGTCTTCCTGACGGTCGGGACAGTCCTCGCTCATAAGGGGGTCCCGATCGCGATCGATGCCTTCGAGAAGGTCTGGCGCCATGGGCATAACGTCGTCTACCTCATCATCGGCAAGGAGGACCCGAACTCCCTCGCCGCCAAGCGCAAGATCTTGGAGCATCCCGAATTCGGGCGTCGGCTGCAATGGTTTACGAGCGTCGACGATTCCGGACTTCAATTCGCCTATCGCAACAGCCACAGGCTTGTGCAGCCATCGGTCGCCGAAGGGTTCGGCATCCCGATGATCGAGGCCGCGTCTTTCGATCTACCCATCCTCGCGAGCGACCTTCCGATCTTTCGCGAGATCGTCGGGGACACCGTCGATTACTTCGAGTCGTGCGACAGCGATGCGCTGGCAGACCAGATTGTGGCATCCCTCGCGACGAAACCAGCCAGTGTTCCTGTTGCCGTGCAATCCTGGCAAGATTCGATGAGGGCGCTGCATGCGGCTCTGTTCGGATGAGGGGCAATCTGTTCCGCTCCAGAGCATCGGACGATGATGTGAGCGCTCCGCGACAGCTATGTGCCTGTGCTCACCACGTTCTCTTTGTCGGAGCAAGTCCGCGACTTGGCGGCGCACCTGCTCCGGCCCGACGCGCAGGGACTAAGCGATCGCCACCGCCGCTGATCCAGCCATCGACATCGTGACATGCGACTGGCCTTGATGCACACGTCCTGCGGACATGACACACCAAGTGGATATCACTCCCGCTATCGGGGCGACCGCCGCGTCATCGGAAGGGTCCGATGCAGCCGAGGGTGTCCCTGAGACGGCTTCCGGCGATGGAACGGGCGACGATCGATGCGTCCCGAAGCTGCCGCTCGTCAGCGTCATCGTCGTCAACTACAACTACGGATGCTTCCTCTCGGAAGCGATCGAATCCGTGTTTCGGCAGACGTACCCTCGCATCGAATGCCTGGTCGTCGACAACGGCTCCACCGACGGGTCGCACGCGGTCATCGAGGCCTGCGCCGGCCGTCATCCCTCTCTGCAGGTCCTGCGGCGGGACACCAACGGCGGCCAGACGATCGCCTGCTGCGAGGGTCTCGCGCGCACCCGCGGCCCTTACGTCATCTTCCTCGATGCCGACGACTACCTGCTGCCGCATGGCGTCGCGAGCCACGTCGCCGTCCACCTCTCGTCGCGCGAGCATGTCGGCTTCACCTCCGGCGACATGCTGCAGATCGTCGACGGGGCGATCGTGGTGAGCACCAGCGACGCGCTCAACCATGCCTACAGGGCCGCGCCCGCCGATCTCGACCTGCTGCGTCCCGACGCCATGGCGCTGGCACCGATCCGCCGCCTCGCGCCGGCCGGCCTCGAGGCCAAGGTCCGCCTCATCGGCTCGTCGCAGGCACGCTGGGTGTGGGCGCCGACCAGCGGCAATTGCTTCCGCCGCGACGCGCTGGACCTCTTCTTCGATGGCGAAGGTCTCGGCCGATTGACGTCCCAGACCGACCTGCTTCTCGCCTTGGCCGTCAACGCCGTGAGCGGCAGCATCCTCGTCGACGAGCCGGTCTTCGCCTATCGCTTGCATGGCGCCAACGTCTTCACGAGCCGGCCGCAGCTGCGCGGCGTGCTGTCCTTCGACACACGTCTCTCGGGCGGCCCTGCCGACACGGCCAAGCGCCTGATCCTCGAGGCCTTCACCCGGCACGTCGAGCGTTTCGTGCAGGAACGCTGGCGTGGCAAGGCGTTCTTCCAGCACTTGAAGCGCCTCGACGTGCCGGCGGAGGATGGCGGGTCCTTTGCGGCGCGCTGCGTCGTCGCGCGCTACGAGGCCATCGTCGAGGCCACGGGCCGTCCCCGCACCTTGCTGTTCCTGGCCATGCGGGGCCTCGCGCTGCCGACCCTGCTGTCTCTCGCCCTCCGCAAGGGGAACCGCACATGACCCGCAGCGAGGACGGCAGCTTGGCACGGCCGGCCGCGAACGGGCCGGTGACCGCGTTGCCGCTCGTGAGCGTGATCGTCGTCAATCACAATTACGGTCGCTTCCTCGGCGATGCCGTGCGCTCGGTGTTTGGCCAGACCTACGTTCAGGGCGGCGGCCGCGTCGAATGCGTGGTGGTCGACAATGCCTCCACCGACGAGACGCACGATGTCCTGGCCGAGCTCGCGACGGCGCACCCGCAGATGATCGTCATCCGCCGCGCCAGCAACGACGGTCAGACGCCGGCCTCGCTCGACGGGCTCGCCGCCTGCCTCGGCCAATACGTCATCTTCCTCGACGCCGACGACTACCTCCTGCCGCGCTGCATCGAGACCCACATCTACGTGCATCTCTCGATGCGCCCGCACGTCGGCCTGACCTCGGGCGACATGCTGCAGGTCAAGGACGGCCAAGTCGTCGTCGCGACCGGCGAGGAGGCGAGCCGCTACATCAAGCGCGGGCGCGGCGTGCGTCCGCACCTCGTGCGGGCTTACGGCGCCACGGAGGGGTGGCCCTCGGCGCAGACCCGCGCCTGCACGGACAAGATCCACTTCGTGCCGCCTCTCAAGATCGCCTGGCTGTGGTCGCCGACCTCGGGCCTCTGCTATCGTCGCGACGCGCTGGCCTTGTTCGCCGACAACGAGCGGCTCACCACGCTGCGCACCGGCACGGACCTCTACTTCGCCTACGGCTGCTCCGGCCTGTCGGGCAGCGTGCTGATCGACGAGCCGGTGTTCGCCTACCGGATCCATGGCGGCAACATCTTCACCGCCCGCGCCCAGCTCGACCGCACGCTCAACTTCACGCCCGGCGGCCACGGCGACAGCAACGCCAAGGCGCAGCTCTACCTCGTCGACCACCTCGTGGCTCGGGCCGCGCGCTTCACGCCCAACCTCGCGTTGCGGCTCAACCTCTGCGCCCTGATCGCCTGCGTCGACCGCGCCGACGTCGATCCCGCGCTGCCGGGCTGGGCGCGGCGCTCGCGCGCGGCCCAGGCCATCGCGCGCGACTGGGAGAGCTTCTCCGCCGCCGTCGGCCCGGTGCCGGCGCGGCTGCTGTTGATCCTGAGGGGCCTCACGCTGCGCGCGCCGCGGGCCCTCAAGCGGCAGCTTCCCGCGTAAGGCTCGCCGCCCGATCGGTAATCGTGCCTTGATTTCTCGCGGACACGGCATTATTACCGTGATCATGACGCACGCACCCTCCTCCCCCGGCGACGCGACGAGACGGCGCCCCCTCGATGCCAACTCGGACGATCCCACCATCCCGCGGGTCGTCACGATCGAGGACCGCGGCGGCGGCCTGTTCGAGCGCGTGGTCATGTTCCCCGACGGCTCGGCCCAGTGCGAGTTCTTCGGGTGCGAGGACCCGCCGGACCCCGCCCCCGGGGCGACCGGGGCGGACGCGGCGGCGCGCCGCTTCGTCGAGGCCGCCGCCGGCACGCTGCTCCACGATCCCGCGGCGGGCGCGTGGTTCGCCTTCGACGGCATCCTCTGGCGGCGCGAGCCCGACCTGACGCGGCGGGTGCGCGCCGCCCTGCGCGAGGCCGGGGTCGACGATCCCTGGCCGGCCCTCGTCGCCACCGTCGAGCAGCTGGCCCGTTCCGCACCCGAGCTCGCCGCCGATCCTGCCTGGGACTCCGACACGCTCTGGGATCGCGATCCCTGGCGCCTCGGCACGCCCGCCGGCACGGTCGACCTCGCCACCGGCATCCTCCGCCGCGCCGACCCCGCCGACCGCATCACCCGCGCCACCTCGGTCACGCCGGCCGCGACGGCGGACTGCCCGCTGTGGCGGCGCTTCCTTCAAGAGGCCATGGGTAGACCACCGGCGGCGACGCCGCGCTGACGACCTTCCTGCAGCGCTTCTGCGGCTACGCGCTCACCGGCGAGACCTGCGAGCACGTGATTGTCTTCGGCCTCGGCGAGGGCGGCAACGGCAAGAGCGTCTTCGTCAACACCGTGCGCGGCATCCTCGGCACCTACGCCGCCGTCGCCGCGCCCGACCTCCTCGCCCAGGCCGGGCGCCCGGCGCGACAGGCGCATTCCACCGAGGTCGCGATGCTGGCCGGCGCCCGCCTCGTCACCGCGAGCGAGACCGAGGAGGGCCGCACCTGGGCCGACGGGCGCCTCAAGCTGCTGACCGGCGGCGACCCCGTCACCGCGCGACACCTGGCCCAGGACCCCTTCACCTTCACGCCGCGCTTCAAGCTCCTCGTCGTCGGCAACCACATGCCGGTGCTGCGCACGGTCGACGCGGCGCTGCGCCGGCGCCTGCGCATCGTGCCCTTCGCCCACCGCCCGTCCCGGCCCGACCGCCGGCTGGAGAGCAGACTGCGGGCGGAATGGCCGGCCATCCTGCGCTGGATGATCGAGGGGTGCCTCGCCTGGGCGTCCGAAGGTCCCGACGGCGGGCTGACCCACCCCGCCGCGGTGGCGCGCGCCACCGACACCTACCTCGCCGGCCAGGACCTCGTCGCCCAATTCCTCGCCGAGTGGTGCGACCGTGTCCCGGCCTGCCTGGAAAGCGCCGGCGACCTCTTCGCCGCCTGGTGCGCCTTCGCCCGCACCCTCGGCGAGCCGCCCGGCACCCAACGCCGCCTCGCCGCCCGCCTCGCCCGCCACGGGCTGGTGCGGGAGCACCTGCACCACGCGAGGGTGTACCGCGGCGTGCGCCTGCTGCGCGAAGGCGAGCGGGCCGCGGCGATGTGGGAGGCGCGGAAGGGGGGATGAGGGGTGGGGCGGCGCGCAGGGGTGGTTTGACGGTGATGTCGCGCTTGTGCCCGATCCTCGCCGAGGCCATGATCTCGTGGCGCAATGCTCGCGGACGCTTTGACCGCAACACCGCCCACCACAAACCCTTCGCCTCGCTCCACGCCGCTTAGCAGCACGGCTGCACCGGTTGGTACGTAAGCTCCTGCAACCGTGCGCGGGCGTGGTTGAGAAGGGGTGGGCGGCTTGGGAGGTGCGGGGAAGAAGTCCAAGGCCGGGCGGCAATTGCGTGGCGTCGAATAATCAAAGCTAAGGTTTGATACCAAAGCGGCCGACGGCCTGTTGCGGCTACGTCTTTGATTTTACGTCTCTAGCTACGCATAAGACCGAACAAAAAAGTCCTTTGATCTTCGCAAGCTGTGAGGTATTCGCCGATATCTTGCCGTCAGTTGTGCGTAGAAGCTCACGCCCAAAGTCGTCCGACCGAAATCGCAAGCGTGTACTGATGTTAGCCAGGCCGACAAGAATAGGCTTAAAGCCAAATCCATGCCCAGGTTCCTGCCAACGGGACACACCTTCGCATAAAGCCAATTCGAGCGCGGTCCCCGCGTCTGCAATGTGAGCGTGAATAGGATTTAGTCTTAAACTATTCAGAACGCCGACCCCGCTGTCGCTAATCACAAATTCGAATTCGTTACCATTGGCCGCGTATGCCACAAACCCAGAGTCGATACTCTCGCTATGATCAACCACATTGCTATATATTTCGCCAATCGCAGCAGTCAGCTTCCACGAGTCCTCTCTTGAAAAGCCAGCTGATTGAGCTGCACGCGATGTTCGGATGAAAAAGTCTTGCTGCTGTAGAGGATCCTCCAAAAGCTGCCTAATCCGGATTAAGCCTTCTTTGTCATGTGCCCCAAACCAATTCGGAAGATTTTGAGACCTTGCCGCCAAGAGACCTTGATAGATTCCTGACTTATCGGAGAACTGATCTCCAATTATCTGAATCATTTCAAGAAGTGGTCCGATAGACCTCGCGGGAAAGCACGGGACTTCTTTCCAGGTGAGCGCGCCACTCCGCAAGCCCAAACAGATGTCGTCAACGCGATCAAAGGTGAGCGTGTCGGTAATCGTCAGCCTCAAGCTTCGCGGACATGATGAGAAGTCCGATTCAAATACTTTGCCCGAAGAAATGCGGTGTGCCTCTCGACGTTTTCTTGGACAAGAGAATCGATGCCTTCGTCAGGCGCGGTAGGAGTGTACCTCCAACGGAGACCATCATTCAACCCTTGCTCGGCTACGCGACGTTTCTGTGCTTTAATGAATGCAGTCGTGTCAATGTAGAGTATTTCGCGATAGTGAGGCTGTAAGAGCGGAATTACTTTTGGGTCGCCGCGCAAAACCAAATCCATAGGCCGGTCTGCGGATTTAGCAATACGTATTAAGCCATCTACGTGAAATTGACTACGAGTGAGACAGCCCGATCCGGTAATGAATTCATAAGCAAGCGTTGAAACCTCTGGCCTCATTTTGACGAATGCTGCCCACCTTTCGAAATCTCGAGTTGTTCGGCTGTTCGGATGAAGCGCGCAAGCCAAACCCCCATTTTGGGTTTCAGCAAAAATGATGGCGATACGACTCATCGCGTGAAGATCGTCTGTCCGCGGATTGTCTACAAGGAGGCTAAAATTCGGTGTGGTTACTAGGGCTATTCCTAGGCGACCAAGCGAGCTAATAATTGTGTTGCGAGCTTCACCGAGACCCCACCACGGCTCAATCCGAGCGTCGTGATCTACACCTGTCAAAATGATCTTGCAGGAGGGATCGATCCGAAAGGCCGCACACATTTCCACTCGATTGCTGAAACGAATTCGCCGCCGGCGAAAGTCAATCAAGTCCGCCAGTCTCAGCGCGATCGTTGGACAGCGCAATTGCTCGCGGCGGCGGCTGCCATGATAGATAAGCGGGACGATATCACTGCCGAGGTTCGACCATTGTGCCGGCGCCCGAGAGACGCTACTCAGATTGAAACCGCACACTTCGCGTAACTGCGTTACAAACATATCTGGCTTGTTTCTGCAAACACGAGAACACTGTGCAGGCTTTCCGCAGCATAAAGATAGGCAGTCCATTAGAGATGCCGCGACATGCAGGCCGCCACAATCCATAAAATGTGGACAAGAAGGACAACCGAGCGATAGCGTATTCGTTTTTGGATCGTCAGTTAATGCGCGCCGAACTACGGGATCGCCACGTGGGTCTTCTCGCTTTGTGTTCAGCACAATATCACGCCCGCTTTTCGGGAGAGTTCGTGAATGCGCTGCACGACCCCGCGCGCCGCACCGCCGGATTTCGCGATGGCGACGAGTATTTCAGTCGGTGGATTATCGAGCGATGCAACAACATCTAACCCGCGAGATAATTTTACACCTCCGGCGCTAACCTCTGCAATTAGAGTTTCTTCTTTCGCCAGACTCACACCCACAACCATCGAGGCAACGTAGGAACGTGGCTGATCGTGCGGCTTGACGGTGAACAGCTCATGGGTAGCAAGGGTTGCTTTTTGGGTGTCAATGCACTTTTCGATTGTCTTTTTCGTTCGGCTGAGAAAATCAGTGCCCATGATTGATGGTCTCCAGAACTGGTCGGTAATACTTCGCGCGACCTTTTGTAAATTCACGAATTAAGCCGCGCGCCGCAAGCCCAGCTAACCGGTTGTTCCAAGCAGTCGCAGTGACTTGCTCTGCCTTTCCGTACTGCTTCATTAGTCTACTAGCATCAGCATCTTTCAGCCGATTGACCAAATCGAACGTCAATTGCTGTTTGGGGTCTAACGTGCCAATCAGCGAAATAGAAGATATGTTACTTTGCTCATCCAGATCACAGCGTATCATTGCGTCGTTTCTCGCATTCGCAATTGTAAGAAGTTCGTCATTGACTGAATCGTTAGCATTTGCAGCAACTGGGTAATACCTGGATTGAGCAGTTCTCAGATACGTCTTAAATGAGAAGGCCGATTCTCTAAGGTAACTGGCTGTTGCAACCTGTATATCCTTGAAGTCGAGATATAGTGCTGTGGGAGCAGCCGGCTCTTCTCCGACGTCATTGATCATCGCTGCAAAAGCCGCTTTGCCGTTAATCGCGCCAGACAAGATCGGCTCGAACCCAGGCCGCACCATATTAAATCGCATTCTCTCACCTATCTCACGTGATAGACATGAGATCATTTCTGAGAGGAGTTGTCAACGGCGCCTTGTGGTGCTGCCGAACGCTCGATAATCGGCATGCTAGGCTCGGGTTTGATCGGCCTGCCTCGGGAAACCGCCGATTTCGTACAGTGCTCCGCAATGGCGCTGTATCGCTGTAACTGTTCTCTACCTCGCGTAACCGCGCCGGTCGGCACGACGGAGCCGGCCTTCGATGGAACGGCCAACCCGAAACCCTCCGGAAACGTTTGTCAATGATCTGCGACCGGCGGAGCCGGCGCGGGCTTCGCCCGCGTCATGGACGAACGTTTCCGGAGGGTTTGCCCTGCCGCCGTGCCATCCAAGGCTCTCCCCGCGCGGTCCGCGCCGGGCGCCTTGCGCCTCATCGGTCCCGCAGGTCCGTCTTTGCGAGCGGAGCAAAGCACTTCGGACTGGAACCACAAACTGGAATAAGGTATTTCTGCCTGTAGAGACGCTTCTGGATCGAAACTTCGCCGTGATTGTCGTGCGTCACCCATGCATCAGGTGCCTCATCCTGAGGAGGCCATCGAAGTCGGGCTCGCCCGACTTCGACGATCTTAGATGCCCATGTCGAGCAGGCTCGATAGGGGTGGCCGTCTCGAAGGACGAGGCGGTCCGGAGATCTCGCCTCCGGGAGCCCTCGTGGTTCGAGACGCCTGCTGCGCAGGCTCCTCACCATGAGGGGGTTGGGGCTGCGGGACCGGGGGTTCCAACGACCCGGCCGCGCCGCATCGCGACGCAAAATGCGCATGTGCGATCGCCGGGGGGTGTGTCCCCACCCGCCAACCACATAAGGACTTGCTTATATGTGCATTGCCCTGACATCCGGCCCCTGCTAGAACGCCGCGAACCCACGGAGCCGCCCACACATGACGCACACGCCCAAGGATTACGTCGTCGCCGACATCAAGCTCGCCGACTGGGGCCGCAAGGAGCTCTCGATCGCCGAGACCGAGATGCCCGGCCTGATGGCCACGCGCGAGGAATATGGCGCGTCGCAGCCGCTGAAGGGCGCCCGCATCGCCGGCTCGCTGCACATGACGATCCAGACCGGCGTGCTGATCGAGACGCTGAAGGCGCTCGGCGCCGACGTGCGCTGGGCCTCGTGCAACATCTACTCGACGCAGGACCATGCCGCCGCCGCGATCGCCGCCGCCGGCACCCCGGTGTTCGCCATCAAGGGCGAGAGCCTCAAGGACTACTGGGACTACACCCACCGCATCTTCGACTGGGAGGACGGCGGCACCCCCAACATGATCCTCGACGACGGCGGCGACGCCACGCTGATGATCCACCTCGGCATCCGCGCCGAGAACGGCGACACCGCCTTCCTCGACAAGGCCGAGAACGAGGAGGAGGAGGTCCTCTTCGCCGCGATCAAGGCCAAGCTGGCGTCGAACCCGGGCTGGTACACGCGCAACGGCACCGCCATCAAGGGCGTCACAGAGGAGACCACCACCGGCGTGCACCGCCTCTACAACATGGCCAAGGAAGGCAAGCTGCTCTTCCCCGCCATCAACGTGAACGACAGCGTCACCAAGTCGAAGTTCGACAACCTCTACGGATGCCGCGAGTCGCTCGTCGACGGCATCCGCCGCGGCACCGACGTCATGATGGCCGGCAAGGTCGCGATGATCGCCGGCTTCGGCGACGTCGGCAAGGGCTCGGCCGCCTCGCTGCGCAACGCCGGCTGCCGCGTCATGATCTCGGAGATCGACCCGATCTGCGCGCTGCAGGCGGCGATGGAGGGCTACGAGGTCGTCACCATGGAAGACGCCGCGCCGCGCGCCGACATCTTCGTGACCGCGACCGGCAACGTCGACGTCATCACCGTCGACCACATGCGCGCCATGAAGGACCGCGCCATCGTCTGCAACATCGGCCACTTCGACTCGGAGATCCAGGTCGGCGCGCTGAAGAACCAGAAGTGGAACAACATCAAGCCGCAGGTCGACGAGATCGAGTTCTCCAGCGGCAAGCGCATCATCCTGCTGTCGGAAGGCCGCCTGGTGAACCTCGGCAACGCCACCGGCCACCCGTCGTTCGTGATGTCGGCCTCGTTCACCAACCAGACGCTGGCGCAGATCGAGCTGTGGACCAAGCAGGGCCAGTACGAGAAGAAGGTCTACGTTCTGCCCAAGCACCTCGACGAGAAGGTCGCGGCGCTGCACCTCGACAAGGTCGGCGCCAAGCTGACGGTGATGAGCGACAAGCAGGCCACCTACCTCGGCCTGCCGTCCCAGGGTCCGTACAAGCCCGACGCCTATCGCTACTGAGCCACTCCGGCTCGATGAACGGCGGCCTACGGGCCGCCGTTCTGCACTGGTCCCCGCGCGATTACGCCGCCTTCGCGGTCGCCGGAGCGCCGATCGCGGCGGCCTTCTTCACCACCGAATCCGCCATCTTGATCGAGGCGATGTCGATGAGTCGGCCGTCGAGCGTCACGGCGCCCTTGCCCTGCCTGGCGGCGTCGGCCATCGCCTCGAGGATGCGCTTGGCCTTGGTGACCTCGGCGTCGGAGGGCGAGTAGACCTCGTTGGCCAGCGGCACCTGGGTCGGATGGATCGCCCACTTGCCCTCGTAGCCGAGCACGGCGGCGCGGCGCGCGGCCGCCTCGTAGCCCTTCGGATCCTGGATATCGCCGAACGGCCCGTCGATCGGGCGCAGGCCGTTGGCGCGGCAGGCCAGCATCATCTTCGAGAGCGCGTAGTGCCAGGGGTCGCCCCAGGTGTAGGAGCGCTCGCGGCCCTCCTCGATATCGGTGAGCACGCCGTAGTCCGGGTGCACGCCGCCGATCGAGGTGCTGCGCGCCCGCGTCGAGGCGACGTAGTCGGCGATGCCGAAGCTCATCGCCTCGTTGCGCTTCGAGGCCTTGGCGATCTCGTCGCAATTGACCATGCCGAGCGCCGTCTCGATCAGGATCTCGAAGCCGAGCCGCTTGTCGCGCTTGCGGCCCATCTCGATGCTGCTGACGAGCGCGTCGACGGCATAGACGTCCGCCGCCACGCCGACCTTGGGGATGAGGATCATGTCGAGGCGCGGGCAGTTCTCGACGATGTCGACGACGTCGCGGTACCAGAAGTGCGTGTCGAGCCCGTTGATGCGCACCATCATGGTCTTGGCGCCCCAATCGATGTCGTTGAGGCCGGCCACGATGTTTTTCCGCGCGCGCTCCTTGTCGTCGGGGGCCACCGCGTCCTCGCAGTCGAGGAAGATGATGTCGGCATCGCCCTTGGCGGCCTTCTCGAAGATGCCGTCCTGCGTGCCGGGCACGGCGAGTTCGGAGCGGTGGAGGCGGGGCCGGGCCTGCTCGACGAGGGTGAAGCTCATGGGGTCTCCTCTGCAACTTTCTTTGTCATCCCGGGGGCGCCGAAGGCGAACCGGGACACCGGTGTGCATCCTACCTTCAGACAAACGCGAGGCTCACCGTTTCCGGATTCTCGCTGTTGCGAGCCCCGGAAAGACGCGCCCGGTCAGGCCGCTTTCCTGTGCTGCTCCAGCGCCTGCGCCATCGTCGAGCCGAGCTCGCCGGGGCTCGGCGCCACCATCAGGCCGTGGCCGCGCATGATCTCGGACTTCTCCGCCGCGCTGTCGCCCTCGCCGGAGATGATCGCGCCGGCGTGGCCCATCCTTCGTCCCTTGGGGGCCGTAAGCCCGGCGACGTAGCCGACCACCGGCTTCTTCATGTTCTTCTGGATCCAGGCGGCGGCTTCCGCCTCCTGCGGGCCGCCGATCTCGCCGATCATCAGCACGGCATGCGTCTCGGGGTCGGCCTCGAACAATTCGAGGTGGTCGAGGAAGGACGAGCCGTTGATCGGGTCGCCGCCGATTCCCACCGAAGTCGAGATGCCGAGCCCCAGCGCCTTGAGCTGCTCGGCGGCCTCGTAGCCCAGCGTGCCGGAGCGCGACACCACGCCGATGTTGCCCCGCGCGTAGATGTTGCCCGGCATGATGCCGAGCATGGCCTTGCCGGGCGAGATGATGCCTGCGCAATTGGGACCCACCAGCATGGTGCGGCGCTCCTTGGGGTAGCGGCGCAGGTAGCGCTTCACGCGCATCATGTCCTGGGCGGGAATGCCGTCGGTGATGCAGCAGATCAGGCGGAGGCCGGCGTCGGCACCCTCCATGATCGCGTCCATGCAATAGGGCGGCGCCACGAAGGTGATCGAGGCCTCGGCGCCGGTCTGCTCGACCGCCTCCTTGACGGTGTTGAAGACCGGCTTGCCGAGATGAGTCTGGCCGCCCTTGCCCGGCGTGACGCCGCCGACGACGTTGGTGCCGTAGGCGATCGACTCCTTGGTGTGGAAGGTGCCCTTGTCGCCGGTGAAGCCCTGGATGAGGATCTTCGTCGTCTCGTCGATCAGAATGCTCATGGGTTCTCCTTGGCCTCAGGCTGCCGCCGAGTGGTGGCCGTTGGCGACCTTGACCGCGATCTCGGCCGCTTCGGTCAGGCTGTGGGCGGTGTGCATGGCGATGCCGCTCTCGGCCAGGATCTTGCGGCCGGCCTCCACGTTCGTCCCGGCGAGCCGCACCACCAGCGGCAGCGAGAGCTTGGTCTCCTCGACCGCCTTGACGATGCCGTCGGCGACCCAGTCGCAACGGTTGATGCCTGCGAAGATGTTGACCAGCACCGCCTTGACGTTCTTGTCCGAGAGCACGAGGCGGAAGGCGGTGGCGACCCGCTCGGCCGAGGCGCCGCCGCCGACATCGAGGAAATTCGCCGGCTCGCCGCCGGCGTGCTTGATGATGTCCATCGTCGCCATGGCGAGACCGGCGCCGTTGACGATGCAGCCGATGGTGCCGTCGAGCCCGACGTAGTTGAGGTTGTGCTCGGCCGCCTGCGCCTCGCGCGGGTCCTCCTGCGCGGGGTCGTGCATGTCGGCGACCCGGCGCTGGCGGAACATGGCATTGTCGTCGAAGCTCATCTTGGCGTCGAGCGCGATGATGCGGCCGTCCTTGGTCAGCACAAGCGGGTTGATCTCGAGCATGGTGGCGTCGTGGTCGCGGAAGGCGCGGTAGCAGCCCAGGATCGTCTGCACCGCGCTCTGCACCTGCTTGATGCCGAGGCCGAGCTTGAAGGCGATCTCGCGCGCCTCGAACTGCTGCATGCCGACGGCGGGCTCGACGATCACGGTGATCAGGCTCTCGGGCTTGTCCTTGGCGATCTGCTCGATCTCCATGCCGCCCTCCTTGGAGGCGATCACGCGGACGCGCTCCTGCTTACGGTCGAGCACGAAGCCGAGGTAGAACTCCTTGTCGAACTGGTCGGCGACCTCGACGTAGACGCGCTGCACCGGTTTGCCCTCGGGCCCGGTCTGGTGCGTCACCATGGCCTTGCCGAGCATGCTCTGGGCCGCGTCGCGCACCTCGTGGTAGGTCTGGCAGAGCTTGACGCCGCCGGCCTTGCCGCGAGCGCCGGCGTGGATCTGGGCCTTGACCACCCACTTCCAGCCACCGAGCTCGGTGGCGGCGTAGACCGCCTGCTCGGCGGAAAAGGCCACGGCGCCGCGCGCCAGGCCGACGCCGGCCTTCGCTAGGATCTCCTTGGCCTGGTACTCGTGGATGTCCATCAGGGCTTCTCCCTTGCGCCGGCTCTGCGGCCGGTCGGCTTGGTGCGTGTTCTAGACGATGGTCTCAGACGACGTTCTTGGGCTTGCCGCCGACGAAGGCCTCGACATTGTCGACGAGCTGGTCGGCGAGGATCTGCATCGCCTCGCGGCTCGCCCAGGCGACGTGCGGCGTCACGATGAGGTTGGGAATGGACGGGTCGAGCAAGACGTTGCCGTTGCGCGGCGGCTCCTCGGTCAGCACGTCGAAGCCGGCGCCGGCGATCGTGCCGGCCTTGAGCGCCTCGGCCAAAGCCTTCTCGTCGACGAGGCCGCCGCGGGCGGTGTTGATCAGCACCGCGCTCTTCTTCATCTTCCCGAGTTCGTCCGCGCCGATCATGTTGCGCGTGTCGGCCGTCAGCGGCGCGTGAAGCGTGATGACGTCGCTCTCGCGCAGGATCGTCTCGAAATCGACGGTACCTTCCTGGGGCACCACGTCGTAGGCCAGGACCTTCATGCCGAGCGCCTCGCAGCGCTTGCCGATCGACTTGCCGATCGCGCCGTAGCCGACGATGCCGATGGTCGAACCGGCCACGTCGTGGATGTCGTGGTCGAAGAAGCAGAACTGCCGTGAGTTATTCCAGACGCCGTTCCGCACGTCGTTGTGGTAGTTCACGAGCTTGCGCTTGAGCGCGAACATCAGCGCGATCACGTGCTCGGGCACGGTGTTGAAGGCGTAGTTGCGGATGTTGACGACCGCGATGCCGCGCTCCTTGGCGGCGGCCTTGTCGATGCAGTCGGTGCCGGTCGCGGCCACCGCGATGAGCTTGAGGTCGGGCAGCTGCGCCAGCGTGTCGGCGCGCATCGGCACCTTGTTGATCACGGCCACCGTGGCGCCTCTCAGCCGATCCACGATCTCGTGGACCTCGGTCGCCTCGTGCTCCTCGTATCGGTGGTCGAAGCCGAACCCGCGGACGTCCGCCCCCACGCTCTCGCGATCCAGGAAGACGACTTTATGCTGCATGACCACCAGACCTTGGCTTCGAACGCGTGAAGCCGGCGGCGCGTCACGGCAGGCCCGGACCCCGACGCGCCAGGCACGTCATCCTCCTGGTCGCCTCGGCACGTTCCGCCCAGCCCGGCGGCTCGGGGTTCATCCCGGCCGCTCTTCACTCGGACCGAACCGTGAAGCAGAAGCCGAGCCCGTGCAAGGCCAAGGCTCTCCGACGAAAGGGGAAATCTTTTTGAGTTCGGCGCAGTGAAATTGGAGCGGACCCTCCTCGGCAAGGCGGGAGGAGGGATCATGCGAAGCGTAGTGCAAGGGGCCGATGCCACCCTGTGTCGGCCGATCAGCGCGCGATGTCGTCCTGGGTACGCCCGTGCTCGCCGCAGCCGTGCTCTGACCTCGCGATGGAAGCGGCTAATAGGAAGAGTCGCGGTCTCGCCGAGACCGCTTCTCCCTCTTGCGGGAGAAGGGGCCCGAAAGGCGGATAAGGGGTCGGGCAGCCTTTCCTCAAGGATCCCTCGACGCGGAGAGAGCCCCTACGAAGAGAAGTGACGCGACCGCATCCAGCCTTCGGCCGACTCTCCCGCAAGGTACAAGGGGAGACTATCCCTGCGCCTTCATCGCCGGCGACACCGCCTCCAGCGCGGTGAACGGCTCGATGATCTTGTAGGCATGCTCGGCGTTGGCCGGCACGAGGTAGGAATCGCCCGGCTCGAGCGCCACGCTCTCGCCCTCGATCGTCAGCTCGGCGCGGCCGCCGATGACGTAGCCCAGCGTCTCGTAGCTGGAGCGGTGCGACGGCTTCTCCTGCACGCCTTCGGTCTTCCACAGCCGCAGCGACATGTGCGCTCCGCCGGCGAGCAGCAGGTCGCCGTCCGGCCCGGTCTTGGCGCCCGTGGTGCTGATCTTCGAGATGGTCATGGGGTCAGTCTCCTTGCATCCGGCAAGGGGCGAGCCATGGCTCAGGTTCCGCTCTGTCGCTTGCGAGCGTAGAGCGCGCCTACCCATAAATGATCGAGGACGGTCAAGACGCAGCCACCTCCGTCTTTCCGAGGCGCCGCAGGCGAGCCCGGAACCCATCGCGCGGATGCCGGTGGGTGGCAAAAGTGCCGCCCTTTCTTGGGCGCGCGTTGCCATGGGTTCCGGGCTCTCGCTCCGCTCGCCCCGAAAGACGGGGGCGGGAGCTTGACGTCGCGACGGATCAAACCCGATCAACCCCCGCCGTCTTTTTACCGCGTGCCTCAAGAGACAAGCTCCCGTCGCATCCTTGTCCGACCCCTAACGACCCGGCGCGCCGACCCCCTTGCGCCACCCCCGGAAACGGCTATTTTCCTCGCGCGCCCCGCTTTCCGTCCCCTCGCGCGGCGTCCCCCATCGCTTCCCTGATCAGCTCGGCTTCGGCCTCGGCGAGGATGTCCTCGCGGGCGTCGCCCATGACCTTCTCCTTGCCGGCCTCCAGCATGATGGGGACGGCGAGCGGGGAGATCTTGTCGAGCGCCTTGTGCAGCACGCGGCCGCGGATGCGTTCCAGCATCGCGGCCAGGCGCACGATGTCGAGCAGGCCGGTGGAGGCATCGAGGCGGGCGGCCTGGAGGAGAATATGTTCGGGTTCGTGCCGGCGCAGGACGTCGTAGATCAGGTCGGTGGAGATCGTCATCTGCCGCCCGGTCTTCTCCTGCCCGAACTGGTTGCGCTCGATCAGCCCCGAGATGATCGCGTTCTGCCGGAAGGTGCGCTTCATCAGGGCGCTCTCCTGCAGCCACTCTTCGAGGTCGTCGCCCAGCATGTCCTGGGAAAACAGCTCGTCGATCGATACCAGGCCCTGCTCCGCGCGCAGGCCGATATCGGTCTTGAGCCAGACCGCCATGGCGTAGTCGTTGGCGACGAAACCGAGCGGCTTGAGGTAGGCGCGCTCCATGCGGCGGGTGAGCAGCATGCCGAGCGTCTGGTGGGCGAGCCTCCCCTCGAAAGGGTAGCACACCAGGAAGAAGCGACCGCCCCTGGGGAAGGTCTCCACCAGGAGCGTGTCGGGGGCGGGCAGGGCCGAGCGCTCCCGTTGCAGCTCCAACCATTCCGTGACCTGCATCGGCATGGCGCCCCAATGGTCGGGTTCGGCCAGCAGCCGGCGCACGCCGGCGGCGAGATAGGTCGAGAGCGGGAACTTGCCGCCGGCATAGGAGGGCACCCGGGGCGTGTCGCTGCGCGAGCGGGTGACCAGCGCCTCGTTCTCGACGATGCCCTGCAGGGCGAGGATCTCGCCGCCGAAGAGGAAGGTGTCGCCCGGCACCAGGCTTTCCAAGAAACCCTCCTCGAGCTCGCCGAGGACGCGGCCGCCGCGCCGCAGCGGCCCGGTGTAGACCTCGCTGCCGCCCTCCGTGCCGGCAGTGCCCTTGGCGCCACCCTTGGCGGCGCCTTTGCCGTGTACCAGTCGCACCTTCAAAGAGGATGCCTCGACGATGGTGCCGACGTTCATGCGGTAGGTCTGGGCGACGCGGCCGTTTGCGATGCGCCATCGCACCTCGCCGTGTTCGTCGATCGTCTCCTTGATCTTGGCGAAGCGCTCGTAGCCGGCCAGCGCGTAGCCGCCGTGGGCGACGAAGCGCAAGGCGCGCTCGAACGTGTCGCGGGTGACGCCGGCGTAGGGCTCGGCGGAGGTGATCTCGGCGTAGAGGTCGTCGGCGGCGAAGGGCCCGGCGCAGGCCATGCCGAGGATGTGCTGGCACAGCACGTCGAGCGCGCCGGCCCGCGCCACCGCCGTGTCCTGCGCGCCGATCGCGGCCGCCTCGACCGCGGCGCGGCATTCCAGCACCTCGAAGCGGTTGGAGGGCACCAGCACCGCGACGGAGGGCTCGTCGAGCCGATGGTTGGCGCGGCCGATGCGCTGCATCAGGCGCGACGCGCCCTTGGGCGCGCCGATGTTGACCACGAGGTCGACGTCGCCCCAGTCGATGCCGAGATCGAGCGTCGAGGTGCACACCACCGCCTTGAGGCGACCGGCCGCCATCGCCTCCTCGACGCGACGGCGCTGGCCCGCGTCGAGCGAGCCGTGGTGCAGCGCGATGGGCAGCGTGTCCTCGTTGATGCGCCACAACGCCTGGAAGATGAATTCCGCCTGGCTGCGGGTGTTGACGAAGATCAGCGTCATGCCGGCGCGCTTGACCATGGCGTACACCTCGGCGAGCGCGTGGCGGGCGGAATGCCCGGACCACGGCATGCGCTGCTCGGTGTCGAGGATCGAGAGGTCGGCCGTGGCGCCCGCCGGCGCCACGATGAGGCGGGCGAGGCGGAGGCGGGGGACATCCTCCGCCGTGCCGCGCGAGGGGGAGGATGCGCCCTGCCCCACCAGCCATCGCTGCAGCTCGGCCGGCTCGCGCACGGTGGCCGACAGACCGGTGGCGCGCATCGCCGGCGCGATGGCCCTGAGCCTGGCGAGATCCAGGCTCAGCAGGTCGCCGCGCTTGCTCGTCGTGATGGCGTGGAGCTCGTCGAAGATCACGCGGCGCAGGTCGGCGAACAGGGTGTGCGAGTCCGGCGATGCCAGCAGCAGCGCCAGCTGCTCGGGCGTGGTCAGCAGGATGTCGGGCGGCGCGGCGCGCTGGCGCTTGCGCTTGGCCACCGAGGTGTCGCCGGTGCGCGTCTCGATCGAGAGGCCGAGCGCCATGTCGGCGGCCGGGATGCGCAGGTTGCGCTCGACGTCGACCGCCAGCGCCTTCAGCGGCGAGATGTAGAGCGTATGCAGCCGCTTGCCGGGCCGGTTGCCGCGGCGCGACGGGTCGGCCAGCTCGACGAGGCTCGGCAGGAAGCCGGCCAGCGTCTTGCCGGCGCCGGTGGGGGCGATCAGCAGCGCGTCGTCACCCGCCTGCGCCGCAGTCAGCAGGGCGAGCTGGTGCGGCCTGGGCTGCCAGCCCCGCGCGGCGAACCAGCCGGCGAAGCGCGCGGGCAGGGTCGTGGTCGTCGCGATGTCTGGCGGGCGAGGGTGCGAAGTCACGCCGCAGTATAGGGCCGCAGGCGGCCCGCTTGCCAGCATGGCGCATCCTTGTGCCGCAGGTGGAGTGTGCCGAGCGGTGCCGTCGCAAGAGGCGGGGCCGGAGATGAACATCGACTGAATGAGGTTTGGGCCCAAATTTAATCATGAACGAGGGAAACGCTTCCATCTCCGCTCGCATTCAAGTGATGACCTCGCAGGGCGACGTTTCGCTAGCAAGCCCCACATGGAGTCCAGCGCTCGTTCAGCGGCGCGGGACCATCGGGGTCCCGGTAGCGTTGTTGCACAAGAGCTCTCGTTTCAGGAGGATGTTCATGAACGGCTTTCTCAAAAAGACAATGATCGCCGGCGCTTCGGCGCTGACGATCGTGGCCGGCGTTGCCGCCGTACCGGGCGTGGCTGACGCGCGTGGCGGCGGTGGTGGCGGCCACGGCGGCGGCGGGTTTGGTGGCGGCCATGGCGGCGGCTTCGGTGGTGGTGGTCGTGGCTTCGGCGGACGTGGTTTCGGCGGCGGCTATGGCCGTGGCTACGGCGGCTACGGCCGTGGTTACGGCTACGGGCGCGGCTACGGCTATGGCTATGGTCGCGGCTACGGCGGCTATGGCTACGGCCTCGGCACCGGCCTCCTGCTCGGCAGCCTTGCCGGCTATGGCTACGGTGGCTGCGGCTACGGCGGGTACTATGGTGGCTACGGTTACGGCTATGGCCGCTGCGGGTACGGCGGTTATGGTGGGTACTACGGCTACGGCTACTGAGCCATCCATCTTCGACAGGGGCCCCGCTTCGGCGGGGCCTTTTTCTTTGGTGGCCCCGGTCGGTCCACTGGTTCTCGGGGGATTGCGGGGGCGAGGTCTAGGCCCGATTGACCTTCGCGTCGAACCGGGCAGCGCCGCGGCGATCCTCGGACCGTCCGGTGCCGGCAAGAGCCTGCTGTTGCGTCTCGTTGCCGATCTCGATCCGGGCGAGGGCGAGGTTTGCCTCGGTCCGCTCCGCCGCGCCACGATGCCGGCGCCTGAATGGCGCAGGCGGGTCGGCCTGGTGCCGGCCGAACCGGGCTGGTGGGCACCCGATGTCGCCGCGCATTTTTCGCCGGACCCGAAAACGATCAATGTGGCGCGGCTCGGGTTGCCCGCCGACGTGATGGACCGCGCCGTCGCGACGCTGTCCACCGGCGAACGGCAGCGGCTCGCGCTGCTCCGCGCCCTCGCCCGCGGCCCCGACGCGCTTCTCCTCGACGAGCCGACCTCCGCGCTCGATCCGGTCAGCATCGCCGCCGTCGCGGCGCTGCTGCACGACACCTTGCTTCGCGGCCTGGTGCTGGTGGTCGTGACCCACGATGCCGCCTTCGCCGAGCGGCTCGGCGCGCGTCGCCACACGTTGGTCGCCGGACGGCTCGCCCCGGGGCACGCCGCCTGATGCAGACCGTGCTGCTCACCCCGCGCGACCTCGCGGTCGCCGCCGTGCTCGTGCTGGTCGACGTGGCGCTGTCGCTCTGGCTCCGCCTCGGCCTGCACCGGCGCATCCTCGTCGCCGCCGCGCGCATGACGCTGCAACTCGTCGCGGTCGGCTATGTGCTGCGGCTGGTGTTTGCCCTGCGCAACCCGGCGGCGACGCTCGCCATCCTCTGCCTCATGGTGCTGATCGCCGCGCGCGAGGTGGCGGCACGGCCGGAGCGGCACCTGAAGGGCTGGTCGGCCTACGTCATCGGCGGCACCGGCGTCGCGCTGGCGACCGCCGTCACCGCCGTGCTGGCGCTGACCACCGCGATCCGGCCGCAGCCCTGGTACGATCCGCGCTACGCACTGCCGCTCACCGGCATCATCCTGGGCACGGTGCTGAATGCCGCCAGCCTGACCCTCGACGCCGCCCTGGAGGGCTTCGCCGGCGGCTGTGCCGCCATCGAGGCGCGACTGGCGCTGGGCGAGACCTTCGCCGCGGCGACGCGGCCGCTGGTGAAGGGCGCGGTGCGCCGCGGCATGGTGCCGATCCTCAACCAGATGTCGGCGGCCGGCCTCGTCACGCTGCCCGGCATCATGACCGGCCAGATCCTCGCCGGCATGGACCCGCTCGATGCCGTCAAGTACCAGATCCTGCTGATGTTCCTGCTCGCCGGCGCCAGCGGCCTCGCCGCCGTGACCGTGGCCCTGCTGACCGCACGGGGCTTCACCGACGAGCGGCAGAGACTGAGATTAGATCGGTTGAAATAGGAACAACGATGAACGTATCCGCGAGGTCCGATCACGCTAGCGGGCCGAGACGGCGGTCATCGCCGCTCGGCCATCGGCATGATCACTCCGGCTTGAAGCTCCACAGCTCCGTCGGCAGCGCCGCCGGCGCGCCGGCCTTGAACATCGCCGAATCCGGGATGTGCGAGGTGGAGACGTAGATCGTGCCGTCCGGACCCTCGGCGAAGGTGTCGGGCCACACCAGGCGCTTGTCCTGCATCAGCATGGTCGGCTTGGTGCCGGTCTTGGTCAGGTCGCGCACGCGGATGCTGTCGTTCTCCGGCCCCGTCACGTACATCTTACCGTCGTGGTGGCTGATCAGCAGCCCGTCGGCCGGGCCGTTCTCGCCGACGATCGTGACCTTGCCGGCCAGGCTCTTCTCGGACGCCGGCTCGGTGACCGCCTTCTGCAGGTCGGCGGCGGGCAGGCTGTAGAGCGTCTTGCCCTTGATCGCCTGCCAGTACACCGTCTTGCCGTCGGGCGAGAGCGCGAGGCCGTCGGCGGTGAAGGCGACACCCTCGCCGTCGGGCTTGCGCAGCACCTTGCCGCCGTAAGTCACCTCGACGCTCTTGTCGTCCTGAGTCGAGGGATCGCCGGCGAGCACGCGCCGGCCCTTGCCGCTGGCGAGCTCCACCACGATCAGCGAGCCGATCGCGCCGGAATCGGTGAGGTAGGCCCATTTGTCGTCGGGCGAGAAGCGCACGTCATTGAGGTAGGAGCCCTGCGGCGCGAGATCGTCGCCGAAGGGGATGGTACGCTCGACCCTGTTCGTCGAGATGTTGATCTTCACGAGCTTGGGGCCCTGCGGCACGCGGAACGACAGCGCCGGCGCGGCGGGGTCGAGCACCCAGAGGTTGCCGGCGTGGTCCATGACGACGGACTGCACGCAGACGAAATGGTCGGCGGCCGAGAGCTTGTCCCTCCTGGCATTGCGCCAGGAATTCCACTCCTCGTCGGGATAGGCCACGGCCTTGCCGTTCTTCAGCTCGGCGACCGAGATGGCGTTGTCCTCGGTCCAGCGCGGAAAATTGAGGAAGATGCGCCCGTCGGGGGAGACGTTGACGCCGGTGAGCTGGTGATCGAAGCGGGCGACCTCGGTGAGCGTGGGTTGGGCCGAGGCGGCGATCGGAACGAGGACTCCCGCCGCGACGCTGGCGAGAACGAGACAGCGGAGCTTGCAACGGGTCATCGGGGCTCTCGATGTGAATGGGCACGGACCCTCACCGAATGCTGCGCATCCCCCGTGGTTCATCGCATTGAGTTCGCGGATCCCGAAGACCGACCCGAACCCTCCGACAGAAGATCGACAAGTTCTTTTGACACCCGCAACCTTTGTTAGCGACAACGATCCCGAAGTGAGGGAGACCGATTGCCGCACTACCAAGCGATGCGCGGCGCCACGCCACGATCCAGCGGTGGCAGGCCCCAGCGTGTCGGCGAACTCTCCGAGGGCGCATGGAACATCAACGCGTAAGCCACCTGCTGGACGACCTTTCCCACCGGCTCGAGGAGGTACGGCAGAAGATCGCGATGACCCGCGTCGAGGTCGACGATCTTCGCAGGGTGCCGGTCGACACGCTGGCGCGGCTGCGGCTTCCCGAACACCGGCTGCGTCTACCGCATTAGGGCTCATGCCGGCAGAAAAGACCCCCATGGCCACGCCGCGTCCGTCTTTTCCGTGGCGCCGAAGGCGAGCCCGGACTCCAAGACAACGTGGTCGACAGAGGGGCGGAATGATGTCGCTCGATCCCGCAAGCGCGGTGACATGGGTCTCGGGCTCTCGCTTCGCTCGCCCCGGGGCAGACGACACGACGTCGTCGGCTCCTCTTCGCCGGGATCGACTCTAGCGTCTCCCTGCGGCGCCGCGGTATCCCATGTCCTGGCTCAACCGTACTGCCGCCAGCTGTCCGTCGGCGCGTCCTGCTTGTCGAGCACGGCGTCGAGCGTGTGGGCGGCGCTGATCAGGGCGAGGTGGGTGAGCGCCTGCGGCGTGTTGCCGAGCTGCTCGCCGCCGGGCCCGATCTCCTCCGAGAACAGGCCGAGATCGTTGGCGTAGGAGACGAGCTTCTCGAAATGCAGGCGGGCTCGGCGGATGTTGCCCGAGCGCGCCAGGCACTCGACCAGCCAGAAGCTGCACGGCGTGAACGCGCCTTCTTCGCCGTCGAGCCCGTCCACGCTGCCGCCGCCGCCGGTCTCGTAGCGTCGCACCAGCACGTCGGAGCTCAACTCGCGCTCGATGACCCGCTGCGTGGAGAGCCAGCGCGGGTCGTGCGGCGTGATGAACCGCATCAGCGGCATCAGCAGCGTCGAGGCATCGAGCGTCGAGCCGCCCTTGTACTGGGTGAAGGCGCCGCGCGCCTCGCACCAGAAGTTCTCGTGGATGTCGCGGTAGATCAGCGAGCGGTTCTTCTCCCAGACGCCCGCGTTCTCGCTAGGCAGCGAGCGCTTCTGCGCCATGCGCAGGCCGCGGTCCAACGCGACCCAGCACATCAGCCGCGACGAGAGGAAGTGCCGGCGTTCGCCGCGGATCTCCCAGATGCCCTCGTCGGGCTGATCCCAGTTCCTGCAGATCCAGTTCAGCGTCCGGGTGGTGCGCTCCCAGGCGCCGTAGGTGACGGATTCGCCGTACTTGTCGGAGAGGTAGCTCGAATCCATGAGCGCGCCGTAGATGTCGAGCTGCAGCTGCGAGGCGGCGGCGTTGCCGATGCGCACCGGCGTCGAGCCGCGATAGCCGGCGAGATGGTCGAGCGAGGTCTCGTCGGCCTCGCTGGTGCCGTCGAGCCGGTAGAGGATCTGCAGGTCGCCGGCTTCGCTGGCGTCGGCACGGTCGGCGACCCATTCGTTGAAGCGCCGGGCCTCGCTGGTATAGCCGAGCCGGATCAGCGCGAAGGTCGCGAAGGCGGCGTCTCGGATCCAGCAGAAGCGATAGTCCCAGTTGCGGCCGCCGCCGGCCTCTTCGGGCAGACCGAAGGTGGCGGCCGCGGCGATCGAGCCGTGTTCGGCCGAGCAGAGCAGCTTCAGCACCAGGGCGGAGCGCATCACGTATTCGCGCCAGCGCCCCTTGTAGGAGGAATGCGCCGACCAGCTTTGCCAGTAGGCGATGGTCTGCTCGAAGGAATGCTTGATGAAGGCTTCCGGCTCGTGCGCCTCGCTCGGCAGTTCGTGGCCGCATTCCAGCACGAAGCTGACGAGGCTCCCCTCCTCGACGGTGAAGCCGGCGGTGACGGCACCCTTCTCCTTGACGAGCGCGACGTCGCCGCGCAGCCGCAACGGTCCCGACACCGTCGCCTTGTTCGGCGTGAACACGGCGGCATCGCCCGAGAGCACCACCTTGGGCAACCCGTCGCGCCCGTAGTCGAAGCGCGGCTCGCAGCGCATGCACACTTCGACCGTACCACGGATGCAGGCGACGCGGCGCACGACGGCGCTGCGCGGCCCTTCCTTCGTGAGGATGGGCATGTAGTCCGTCACTTCCATGACCGCCTCGTGATTCATGAACCGGGTGACGAGGACGTTGGTGTCGGGAATGTAGATCTGCCGCGTGGTCCAGCTCGCCTCGTCCCCCGCCGGGCGGATCGAGAACAGGCCGCCTTTCTGCGGATCGAGGAGAGCGCAGAACACGCTCGGCGAGTCGAGATAGGGGTGGCAGAGATAGTCGATGGTGCCGACGGTCGAGACCAGCGCGATGGCGCGCAGGTTGCCGATGGCGCCATGCTCGCTGATGGCGGCGGCCCTGTCGGGGGCCGGCGGACGTCTCAATCTCACGTGGGGTTGCGCCTTCGAGTGGTTCGATCGCCTTGCGGCTAAGCCAAGGCCGAGCCGGCCGTAAGGCGAGCCGCCGTGTCAGACCGTCGCGACGGAGCCGCCGTCGACCCGGTAGTTAGCGCTGTTCACGAGGAGGCGTTCTTCGAGCACAGGAACGTGACCACCGCGGCGACCTCCGGAACCCATGACAACGCCGGTGCCGGAGAGGCGGTGGAGATGCCGCTTCGTCCTTAGGCCACGTTTGTCATGGGTTCCGCGCTCTTGCCTTCGGCTCGCCCCGGAAAGACGGACCGAGCGGCTAAGCGGCCTCGGACTTCCCCGCCGGCGCGAAAATCGTGTCCGGCTCTACGCGAATGCGGCGACCGTCCTGGTGGCGGCGGGTGAAGCCGACGCGATCGAAGAACTCCAGCACCGGCATCGTCGCGTGGCGGCTGATGCCGGTGGCCTCGCGGAACTGGCCGACGGTGAGGATCGCGTCGGGGTGCGCCTGCGCGCAGGCCTGCGCGTTCACCGCCAGCGCGGCGACGACATCGGGCAGGACGAAGTAGACCTTGGACACGCGGCGCAGCTCGCCCATGCGCGCCAGCTTTTCGAGCAGCGGCTTGATCTCCTCCTCGGCCAAGCGGAGACGCTCGGCGAGGGCGGACAGCCGCGGCGGGTCGAGCGCGGCGGGGCGCAGCACCTGCGCGATCTCGTGCCACAGGTTCGCCTCATCGAGGCTCAGCGTGACGGCGTGGCCGGCAAGGTGCAGGAGCTGGCCGAAGCGCACCACCGCCGCGTCGGCGATCAGCGCGTCGAGCGCGGCAGCGAGGGCGGAGCGCCGCGGCGGCGGCACGCTGCGCTGCAGCTCGGCGATCGTGGCGCCGAAACTGTCGGGATGGGCCGCGGCGTGGGCGGCGAGCGCCGCCAGCACGCTGTCCCGCAGCTCGCCCCAGCGCGCGGCGGTGAAGCCGAGCGCTTGATCGCCGACTGCGACGCGCAGGATCGCGCGTTCGACGAGCAGGGCGTCTAGCCGCTTCGGCTCGACGTTGCGGGTGCTGGCGAAATGGTCGAGGTCCAGCCCGTCAGGGACCACCATCGTGAGCGCGTCGAGCGCGTCGCCATGGTCGGCTTCGTCGAAGGCGCGCAGGAAGGCGAGACGCTCCGGCCGTCGGGCGTTGCGCCGCGGCGGCCGCGGGTCGACGATGCGGCCGCCGCCGATCGTGCGCTGGGCGGACTGGTCGCGCAGCACGAAGCGGTCGCCCTGCAGCGCCGACGTGGGCTGGTCGAGCACGAGCTGGCCCAGCGCGGTCTCGCCCGGCGCCAGCGCGCCGCCCTCGAGCAGCACCACGCGGCCGGAGATGTCGGCCGAGCCGATGTGCACGTGGACGGGGGTCCAGTGCCGCAGCGCCCGCACCTCGCCCGGCAGCACGCGCAGGCGCACGTCGGCGCGCGACGTCGGCGCGGCGATCGCGGGATCGACGATCCAGTCGCCGCGCCCGATGTCGGCCTTCTCGACGCGCGGGCCGACGATGTTGAGCGCGCAGCGCTGGCCGGCGGCGCCGGCCTCGGCCGCCTCGTTCTGGGCGCGCAGCCCGCGCACGCGGACCTCGCGGCCGCGCGGCGCCAGCAGCAGCCGGTCGCCGGGCACGACCCGGCCGGCGTGCACCGAGCCGGTGACCACCAGGCCGGTGCCCGACAGCGTGAAGGCGCGATCGACGGCGAGGCGGAAGCGGCCGCCGGCCTGCCGCGCCGCGGTGTCGGCCATGTCTTCGGCGGCTTGGGCCAAGGCCTGCGTCAGCGCCGCCATGCCGTCGCCGCTGTGCGCCGAGAGCGGCAGGATCGCGGCCCCGGCCAGCACCGAATCCGCCAGCAGCGCGTGCACCTGCGCCACGACGGCGCCAATGCGGCCGGGCTCGACCTTGTCGATCTTGGTCAGGGCGACGACGCCGCGGCGGATGCCGAGCAGGTCGAGGATGGCGAGGTGCTCGCGCGTCTGCGGCATGATCCCGTCGTCGGCCGCCACCACCAGGATCACGAAGTCGACGCCGGTGGCGCCGGCGAGCATGGTGCGCACCAGCTTTTCGTGGCCCGGCACGTCGACGAAGCCGAGCGAGCGCCCAGCGGCGTCGCGCACGTAGGCAAAGCCGAGGTCGACGGTGATGCCGCGCTTCTTCTCTTCGGGCAGCCTGTCGGCGTCGACGCCGGTCAGCGCCTTGATGAGCGCGGTCTTGCCGTGATCGATATGGCCGGCGGTGGCGACGAGCATGCGAGGGGTTCGGGCTCCGGCGCGCTCGCCCGCCTCGCGGCGCGCGTCGCTCGGCGGTCGTGCACCGGCTCTCGGACGCGATTGACGTCCGCCGGCAGGGGCCGTATGCAGCGGCCTGGCCGGGGCTGTAGCTCAGATGGTAGAGCGCTGCAATCGCACTGCAGAGGTCAGGGGTTCGATTCCCCTCAGCTCCACCAGGCGAAGACGGCGGGACGCAGTCGTCTCATACTGACAATGAACCGCAGGATAAAGTGCGATCCTCGCCGTGTCCTCAGCCGACGTGGCAGGTGAGAAGCATTTTGTCCCTATAGCTTCGCAGCCGGCGAAAGGCTTGCGGCGCACGTCATGCCGCATCGGTTGTCGGCTTCACCACAGGGTGAGAATTCCTTGTCGGACCCCGCCAGCGCCTCCTGCGCGTCACGATCTTTTGCAAACTGGGCAGCAGTTGCGGCCGCGAAAGCCGGCTAGACACGTACGCAATGGCGGCGCTTGCAAGTGGCGCCGTCCTGAGTTCGTGGAGGCCACCTCGCGTCCGGATTGCGAGCGCGGCGAGGGGCGTCTCGTCTGCGCCGACGACCAGCGCGGAAGGTAGCGTCGCGGACGACTTGCGGAGCCGGAGACCGATGACGTGATGTTGCAGGCGTCCCAGGCAGAACGCGCGGCGATCGACGCGGCCAGCGGACTGGAACTCTACCGATACATGGTCACGGCGCGTGAGATCGATGCGCTCGAGGAGCGGCTGGTGAACCGCGGCCTCGCCTCGTTCCACGTATCGGGCGCCGGCCACGAGGCGGTTGCGGCGATAGCGCCGCACCTCCGTCCTACCGACTGGCTGCACTGCCATTACCGCGACAAGGCGCTGATGCTTGCCCGCGGCATGCCCGTGCGCATGTTCTTCGACAACCTTTTCGGCGGCGACGCCTCGACGTCGCGCGGGCGGCAGATGAGCGCTCATGCGAGCTGGCGCGAGGGTCACGTGCTGAGCTTGTGCGGCCCGGTCGGCAACAACGCTCTGCAGGCGGTGGGCGTCGCGGCAGAGGTCAAGCCTCGCGATGGCCAGCCGGTGGTCCTGTGCTGCCTCGGGGACGGTACCACGCAGCAGGGCGAGGTGATGGAAGCCATCGCCGAGGCGGTGCGCGCGGCGCTGCCGGTGATCTTCCTCATAGAGAACAACGCGCTGGCGATCTCAACCGCGACGCGCGGCAAGACCTTCTTCTCGCTGCCGACCTTCGAGGCGTCCGATTTCATGGGAGTCCCGATCCATGCCGTCGACGGCAGCGACGTGCTCTTGTGCTCGCAAGTTTTCGCCGAGGTGGTGCGATCCGCTCGTATCGCGCGCGGGCCCGAAATCGTCGTCATGGACGTCGAGCGCCTCACCAATCACACGCATGCCGACGATCAGCGGCAGTATCGCTCGGCCGCCGAGCTGGCGAACCTCGCCCTGCGCGATCCGATCGCTCAGCTGCGCTCGCGGCTCGTTGCCGGCTCCGTCCCGCCCGATCGCGTCTCGCAGATCGAGCGCGTGGCGTCGGCACAGGTCAAGGCCGCCGCCGCCGCCGCGCAGGACGCCCGGCGCGTGCCGAAGCCGATGCTCACGGCCAAGCGCGACCTGCCGCCAAGCATGCCCCGGCGCGATGAGGAAACGGGACAACGCGACGTGATGGCGATGGGCGCCGCCATCGCCGACGTGCTGCGCCGGCGGCTGCGCGCCGACGGCCGCGTCACGCTGTTCGGCCAGGATATAGAGGATCCCAAAGGCGACGTCTTCGGCGTGACGCGCGGGCTTTCGACCGAATTCGGCGCTCGCGTCGAGAACGCGCCACTCTCGGAGGCGACGATCGTCGGCAAGGCCGTCGGCCGCGCGCTGGCGGGCGGTCGCCCTGTCGCCTTCCTCCAATTCGCCGACTTCCTACCCCTGGCCTTCAACCAGATCGTATGCGAGATGGCGAGCCTGTACTGGCGCACCGACGGCGAGTGGGACTGCCCAGCCATCGTGATGGCGCCGAGCGGCGGCTATCGGCAGGGCCTCGGTCCCTTTCATGCGCAATCCTTCGAGGCGATCGCCTGCCACATCCCCGGGCTCGACGTGCTCTATCCCTCGACAGCGGCAGATGCCTGGGGGCTGCTCGATGCCGCTTTCGAGTCCGGGCGCCCGACCCTGTTCTTCTATCCCAAGGCCTTGTTGAACGACCTCACCGTGGCGCTTGCCGCGGGAGCCGGGCTCCCCGATGTCCGGATCGGCGAGGCGGCGCTTCTGCGCGCCGGCACCGACATCACCCTCATGTCCTACGGCAACGGCATCAGGCTTTGCACCAAGGCGGCGGTTTGGCTCACGCAGGTCGGCCTCGCGGCCGAGGTTCTCGACCTGCGCAGCCTGTCGCCGCTCGACGAGGTCGCCGTGCTCCGATCCGCGCGCAAGACGGGGCGCCTCGTGGTCGTGCACGAAGACGTCGGCACCTGCGGCATCGCCGCCGAGATCGTCGCGCTTGTCGCCGAGAAGGCGCCTGGCGTCGCCGTCGCGCGCGTAACCCGCGCCGACACCTTCGTCCCCTGTAACTATGCCAACCAGCTCGCCGTGCTGCCCTCGGCACGCGACGTCCTCGAGGCCGCCGCCCGCTTGCTGGACCTTGAAATCGCCTGGTCGGCGACGACAGCCCCTCCCGATGGCGTGCTCCTGGTACGCGCGGCCGGCAGTCCCTCGGACGAAACCGTGACGCTGCTCGAGTGCCATGTCGCGGCCGGCGATCACGTGCGAGAGGGCGACCTCCTCGCCACCTTCGAGACGGTGAAGGCCGCGGTCGAGTACGAAGCGCCAGCCGACGGCACGGTCGAGGCGCTGTTCGCGTCGGTGGGCGACGTTGTCAAGGTTGGCGACCCGTTTCTTTCGCTCGCGACGCGGCGGGGCGAGAACGCCGACGATCGGATCGAGGAGCCGACGCCGTCGCTCCGCTTCCGTCACGCGCTCCCGGCCGTGGGCCTGACGGGCGAGGCGCTCCGGATCGCGCAGCCGACGGTGACGGTCGGCCTCTTCTCGGTGGCGACGAAACTCGGCTCGCAGCCCCTGTTCAACGCCGACTTGGTCGCGCGTCATCCCGGGCGAACGGCCCGCGACATCGAGCGCCTGACCGGCATCGCCAAGCGCTGGCGCGTCGCCCCCGGCGAGACCGCCGTCACGCTCGGCACGCATGCCGCCCACTTGGCGCTCGCCAAGGCCTCCCTTTCGATCGCCGACATCGACGCCCTGATCTGCGCGACAGGGACACCGGGTCTCGCGACGCCCTCTCTAGCCTGCCGCATCCTCCACGCGCTGGCCGGCCGGCGCCACGATTGCCAGGCGCACGATATCTCGGCGGCCTGCTCCGGCTACCTCTACGCGCTGCAGAACGCCTATGACCTTCTGCAAGCCAAGCCTTACGCTCGCGTCCTCTTGATCACCTCCGAGGTGCTGACGCCGCTGGTGAACGACGACGATTTCGAAACCGGCCTGATCTTCTCCGACGGCGCCACCGCCACCGTGCTCGCCGCCTCCGCTCCGGGCTACGAGGCTCCGTTGCTGCTGTCGCGGCCGATCCTGTCGGCGGCCGGAGAAGCCGGCGCGACCCTGAGCGTGCCGACTTCGCGTGCCGATGGCGTGATCGCGATGGATGGCGGCAAGGTCTTCGCCTCGGCGGTGAAGACGATGGCGGAGATGCTGCTGCGCGCTTGCGCGGCGCAGGGCTGCGCAATAGGCGACCTCGACCTCGTGGTGCCGCACCAGGCCAACCAGCGCATCCTTGATGCCGTCGCGGCGCGGCTCGGGCTGCCGCCGCAACGCATCGCCTCCAACATCCGCGAGCACGGCAACACCTCGTCGAGCACGATCCCGATCTGCCTCGATGGCCTCTGGCCTGTGCTGCGATCGGGTCAGCGCATCGGTCTCACAGCTTTCGGAGGCGGTTTCACCTACGGAGCGGCGCTTCTCTCCGCGCGATAGGCGTGGCCGAGCCTTCGGGCCACGGACCATCGATGACCCCACGGCCCACCGATGCCCGGCCGGTTGCACATGGCGATCGCCTACTTCACCACCGACGACCGGCCGAGGCGCTGCCACAACGCCACAGGCGGGCGAAGCGTAACCCTGCGCCCCGACACGCACGGGACCGTGCGCGCGATGCTGATCGAGCAACCGCCACTCGACTTGCTCGGACGTCGGTTGGGAGGTTCGGCGCGTGCTCGACGGCCTGGAGGACGCCGCCGACTTCGACTTCGACGTGCTGCGGCAGTTCGCATGCCGACCTGGTCGAAGGATCGCGTCACCCTGAACTTCCACGACTTGCGCGCCGCATACCGTGTCCACCTACCTTATGCGCCCGTACAACATAACGTGTCGAAATGATGTGGGCTTCTGAGATCGTTTCGTTTCGCCCGGCTGCGCTCATTGACCAAGAACGGTCGGTGCGTTTTGATGCAAGCAGCATACGATCGGGGGTCAACGGGGGTTATCTCTCGATCATTGTTGTAGGTGCCGGGCACCTTCGGTGGCACATCGCGCGGTAAACAACAGAGTTGGCCCGCGACGCGCCATAACTCCATGATCATCAAACATAGATCGAAGTGACGCTCGTCACTGTCGCGGGCGGCTGCGCTCGGCCGTGCAAGCCGTAGCTTGTATCGATTTAAAACTGCTACGGCAAAGGATCGACAGGCCAAGCGTTTTAGGCCAATGGGTCTTACAACTGCAAACTTCTTCGCGGGGGCGGAGATACTTGAAGACGGGGGCTAGGAAATGACACGTGCAATTCTGCTGGTGCGACGTCGACGATCTTTCGTCGCGGGTAACACTGCAATACCCGTTCTTTTCGCAAGTCTAGCAGCGCAATGCTTTACTGCTCACGCGGCCGATTTGGCACCGCCAAAGCTGCCGACGATCGCGAGGAACCCGTTCGAGGGCGTCTACGCCGGCGCGAACATCGGCCCCCTTTTTGCCGGAAGCTCCGCCTTCTCCACTGATCTGCCGGGCATGCCATCGGGACGCACGAGCGTGGTCGGCGAGGAACACATCGACGGCGCGCATGAGTTCGGACCCGGCCAGGGTGGGTTCCAAGCCGGCTACAATCACGTGACCGCCTCCGGTCTCCTGCTCGGCGTCGAGGCCGACTTCTCCTTCCCCGCGATCCTGCGTAGCAACCTGCAGCAAAACATTGCAGCCCTCGGACCATCGGTCATCAATGACAACGTCCAGATCTACGGGTCCCTTCGCGGTCGCGTCGGCTACACCGCCGGAAATTGGCTCGTGTACGCCACGGGGGGTTTCGCCTACGATCGAGACCGCTTAAACAGCACCGACACTGGTGGCGATGTCGACGACAACGTCTATTTCTGGCGGCCAGGCTATACGGTGGGCGCGGGCGTCGAAGTCATGCTGACAGGGAACCTGAGCGCCAAGCTCGAATATGCCTTCTTCGATTTCAATCGCGCCAACGCCTACCTGCCTGCTGCCGGCGAGACCTATAATTCCGATCTCAGATTTCAGACAGTACGGCTCGGACTGAACTATCATTTCAACAACAATCCCGTCGCGTCGGGGACGACAGGCGGTGTTCTGCCGCAATACGTTCGCGACCTAGCGAGCATCCATGCGCAGACGACCATCATCGCTCAGGGCGATGCGGCGTTTCCCGCTGCCTATTCCGGAACGAACAGTCTCAATCAATACGGCGAAGTGCGCGACACCTTCAGCGTTACAGGCTTCTTCGGCTTCAAGGACCCTTACGAGGGCACCGAATTCTATTACGACCCCGAACCGTTCCAAGGCTTCGGTCTTTCCAACACGCACGGCCTCGCCGGATTCACGAACATCGAAGCGCAGAAGGCCGGCTACGATTTTCCCCATTACAACACGGCACGCCTGTTCCTTCGTCACGTCTTCGGACTGGGCGGCGAACAGGAAGACCTTCCGGATGGCCCCAACCAAGTGGCCGAGAAGGAAGACATCTCTCGGCTGACCTTCACCTTCGGCAAGGTCGCGGTCGGTGACTTCTTCGACAACAACACCTATTCCCACGATGGACGCACGAGCTTCATGAACTGGGCCCTGGTCGACGCCGGCGCGTTCGACTATTCGGCCGATCAGCAGGGATATACCTACGGCACGGTGCTCGAGCTGAACCAGAAGGAATGGGCGGTACGCGCCGGATATTTCCTGGTGCCGGATGTGTCCAACGGCGAGAACTTCGATACCAGGATCGGCCGGCGCGGGCAGACGATCGTCGAGGCGCAGCATAATTACACGCTGTTTGGCAAGGACGGGATCATCCGCTTCCTGGCCTTCGAGAACCAGTTCAACGCCGGCAGCTTCTCGCAAACCCTAAACACTCCCTCCCTGATCAATCCTCTGACCGATGGCGGGACGCCGGACCTCGCGGCGACGCGCCAGACGCGATCGCAGTACGGGTTCGTCGGCAACGTCGAGCTGGCCGCGACCAAGGACCTCGGTTTGTTTGCCCGGGCAGCCTGGTGGAACGGCCAGTCGGAGATCCTCTACACCGACATCACCTCGAGCTTCTCGATCGGTGCCGTGCTAAAGGGGACGGCGTGGGGGCGTCCTCTGGACAAGGTCGGGCTGGCTTACGCCGCCAATGGTCTGTCCGGCAGCTACCAGAAATACCTGAGCATCGGCGGCCTCGGCGTCAACGTCGGCGACGGCGCCTTGAGCTACGCGCCGGAAAACATCGTCGAGACCTATTATTCGATCGGCATCAACGACGCCACCGCCCTGACGTTCGACTATCAATTCGTCGCAAACCCCGCCTTCAACACAGCACGCGGACCTGTCTCGGTCTTCTCCGCGAGGTTACACGTCGCGATCTGAGCATCACGCATCCTTTGATCGGGAGGTGGTATGCTACTGTCATGTTGCCATCCGGAGGGAAGTCAGTGGGACGAAGACTGCTCTTATCTGTCGCTGCGATAACCGGAATCGTTTGCAGTGTACCTGCTTTGGCCCAGGGTGCGGTGGAGCGAACGCCCAAAGCGGTCGGCGTCACGTCGGCGCGAGAAGGGAACGCCGGTCCAAAAGCGAGGACGATCGGACCTGAGAAGACACCAGCCATCGAGGGGCAACCAAAAGGCGCCGGCTCGGGAGCACGACAAGATGATTCCCAGTTCGAGGGAAATACACCCTCAGCCAAGGGTGGGAAATAGTCGTCCGCGCTGCCTGGTAATGAGACGTAGAGCAATGCTGATTTCACTTCGTCCAAGTCTTTGTGTCGGATTTCGAAACCGCGGATTTTACAGGTCCGAAATTGTTAGGCTCTAAAGGACGTCGTCTGACCCGCTCCGCAAGCGATTCGCCCCTTGCTGCCCGGTGTCCTCCGGATTCCCAGGGTTGCCGAAGAAGGCGCGCAGCTGATCGTTCGACGGCGCGGAGGAGGAAGCCGTCCGTGCTGGCCGTGCTAGTCTTCACGTCGGTCGTCTCGAATGTCGCCCCGACCCTCGGCGACCAGGGGATCGGCCCGGAGCCGGGCAGCGATTCCAACAAGTCGAGCTTGGTCTCGTCGAGCGAGGTCTCGGCGGGAACAACCGTCGAACTATCGAAGTCTCAGCTCCGCCTGATACGGATCGAGGTGGCGGGTACCCACAGGTTCAAGGTGGAGAGTTCTACCGTCGGCATCCTCGACTTCGATCAGGACCTTCAGCTTCAGGTCTTCACGCCCTTTCAGGGCCGGATCATCGCCCTGTTCGGGCAGCTCGGGGATCCGGTGAAGAAAGGCAAGGTCCTTTTCACCGTCGATAGCGCCGACCTGCTGCAGGCCGAGGCGACGCTCATCCAAGCCGCTGGCGTCAGCGAATTGACGAAGAGCGCCTTGGCACGTGCCAAACGATTGGTGCCCGCGGGAGGCGGCGCGCAGAAGGACCTCGATCAGGCCATTTCCGACCAGCAGACGGCGGATGGAAACTTCCAGGCCGCGTACCAGGCTTTGCACATCTATGGGAAAGAAGACGCCGACATCGATCGCATCGTCCACGACCGCAAGGCCGACGCGACCCTCGCCGTCAAAAGCCCCATCGACGGCGTCATCACCGCGCGCAACGCCAGCCCCGGCCTCTTCATCCAGCCCGGCAACGCACCAGCCCCCTACACCGTCGCCGATACCAAGGTCCAATGGCTGAACGCGAGCGTCAGCGAGACCGACGTTCATGCTGTCCACGTAGGACAAGCGGTAGAGGCCCATATCAACGGCCTGCCGGGGGTCTTCCATGGGCGCATTTCGGCTCTCGGTGCGAGCCTTGACGCGGTAACCCGGCGCCTCTTGGCGCGTGCCGTCATCGATGATCCTGACAGCATGATCTTGCCCGGCATGTTTGCGACAGCGACCATCCAGACTGGCATGCCCCACGATTCGATCGCCATCCCCCTCAGCGGCGTCGTGCGCGAGGGAGACGGCACGATGACAGCCTGGGTGACGCAGGATCGGCGGCATTTCACGCGACGCGAGTTGCGGATCGGCCTTCAACAGAACGGCTACGACGAGGTTCTCGCCGGTCTTCGCGCGGGCGAGCAGGTGGTCACCGATGGTGCCGTTTTCGTAAGCAACGTTCTCGATGCAGAATCCTCCAAATGAGGCTACGGACTTGAACAAGGGCGCGGTGTCTGAGAAACACCGCCATCAGAGCGACGCGGACAGCACTTCGAGGTCTGAGGCCTAGCCAGAGATCGTGATAAAGGCCCTGGTCACCTTTGGATTGTCTCGGCGCGCCGTCGTGGTGCTGGGTTTGCTTGTGTTCTGCGCGGCGGGTGCGGCGGCGTTCTTCAAGCTCAACATCGAGGCCTATCCCAACCCCGCCCCCGTGATCCTGGAGATCACGGCGCAGGCGGCGGGCCAATCCGCCGAAGAGATGGAGAAGTACTACACGATCCCCATGGAGGTGGGCCTGTACTCGACGCCGGGCGTCGACACCATCCGCTCGACGTCGTTTTATGGCCTGTCGTTCGTGCGCGTCACCTTCAAGTACGGCATCGACTACTTTCCCGCCTACACGCAGGCGGCGCTGAACCTGCAGCAGAACGTCAACCTTCCGGGAAACCAGGTCCCGCAGATCCAGCAGTCCAGCCTGGTCGGCGAGATCTACCGCTACCAGATCGTCGGGCCCAAGCACTTCGGGCTGACGAACCTGCGCACGGTCCAGGATTGGGTGGTCAGCCGCAGGCTGCTGACGGTGCCGGGCGTCGTCCAGATCAACAGCTGGGGCGGCACGACCAAGCAGTTCGACGTCGACGTCGACCTGCGCAAGCTGGAGGCCTACAACGTCACCATCCCCCAGATGATCACCGCGCTCGGCAACGCCAACATCAACGTCGGCGGTCGCGAGATCACCATCGGTCAGCAGTCGGTGAACATCCGCGGCATCGGCCTGATCGACGACGGCGGCGACGACGACCTGACCCGGGGCTACCACGTCGAGGACATCGAGAACGTCGTCCTCAACCAGACGAGCGGCGTCCCCGTGCGGATCAAGGATGTCGCCGAGGTTTCCGTCGGCTTCGTTCCGCGCCTGGGCATCGCCGGCCGTGACAGCGAGGACGACATCGCCGCCGCCATCGTGGTGATGGGGCGAACCCAGCACACCAACGACGTGCTGCCGCTGGTCGAGGCGGAGGTGAAGACGATCAACAGCGACGGCACGCTGCCGGCCGGGGTGAAGGTGGTGACCTATTACGATCGCGGCTCGCTCGTCGCCGTCACCACCCACACCGTCCTGCACAACCTGGTGTTCGGATGCCTTCTGGTGTTCTTCATCCAGTGGGTCTTCCTCGGCGACCTGCGCAGCGCCCTCATCGTCAGCGCCAACATCCCTTTCGCGCTGTTCTTCGCCATCATCGTCCTGGTGCTGCGGGGCGAGGACGCCAACCTTCTGTCGCTCGGCGCGGTCGACTTCGGGATCATCGTCGATTCGGCGGTGATCCTCGTCGAGAACATCTTCCGCATCTTCCAGTCGCCCGACCCGGCCAAGCAGCAGCTCCTGCGCCAGATGAGGGAGGGCCTGTGGGGCCCGGACCCGACCGCGGCCATCCCGGGCCGGAGCGTGGCTTCGGCCTGGACCACGCGGCTGCGCCTGGTGCTGATCAGCGCGCTTCAGGTCGACAAGGCGATCTTCTTCACCGCGACGATCACCGTGACCGCCTTCCTGCCCCTGTTCACGATGCAGGGCGTGGAAGGCCAGATCTTCGGCCCGATGGCGCGCACCTACGCCTACGCGCTCGCCGGCGCGCTGTTTGCCACCTTCACCATCACGCCGGTGCTGGCCTCCCTGATCCTGCCCGCGCATCTGGAAGAGGTCGAGACGATCGTCGTGCGCGCGATCCGTGCGGTGTACACGCCGACGCTTCGCCTATCGCTGGCCAACCTGACGTTGACCCTGCTCCTTGGCGGCGTGTTTCTCGGCTTCTGCGGCGTCATGGCGACCCGCCTCGGCAGCGAGTTCCTGCCGGCGCTGGAGGAGGGCAACTACTGGATCCGCGCGGCGATGCCGCCGACCATCTCGCTCGACGCCGGCACGGCCGCGACGGCGAAGATGCGCGCCATCCTTCGGCGCCACCCCGAGATCATCACGGTCGTGTCCCAGCATGGTCGGCCCGACAACGGCAGCGACGCCTCGCCCTTCTCCAACGTCGAGCTGTTCGCGCCCTTGAAGCCGCTCGACGCGTGGACGCCGGGCCTGACGAAGGAAGTGCTGACGGAGCGGCTGCAGAAGGAGTTCGCAGAGGAGCTTCCCGGCATCGGCTTCAACTTCTCGCAGTACATCCAGGACAACGTCGAGGAATCGCTCTCGGGCGTGAAGGGGGCGAACTCGGTCAAGATCGTCGGGCCCAACCTCAAGACGCTGGAAGGCCTGGCCGTCCAGGTGATGGCCCAGATGGGCAAGGTCGCCGGCGTGGCCGACCTCGGGATCTTCCGCGTCGAGGGCCAGCCCAACCTCAACATCAAGGTGGACCGCGCGAGGACCGCTCGTTACGGGCTCAACGCGGGCGACGTGAACACGGTCGTCCAGGCCGCGCTCGGCGGGACCACCGCGACGACGGTGCTGGAAGGCGACCGCCAGTTCGCCCTCGCCGTGCGCCTGCGATCGGGGGAACGCGACGACATCGAGGCGATCCGCAGGATCCAGGTCGCCTACATGAACCCCAACGGCACGAACGCCTACGTGCCCCTGAGCGAACTCGCGACGATCACGATGGACACCGGCGCCTCCTACATCTACCGCGAACGCAGCGCGCGCTACATCCCCATCAAGTTCAGCGTGCGCGGCCGTGACCTCGGCAGCACGGTGGCCGAGGCGCAAGCCCTGATCGCCAGGACGATCAAGCTGCCCACGGGCTACCGCATCGTCTGGGCCGGCGAGTTCGAGGACCTGCAGAACGCCAAGGCGCGCCTCGCGATCATCGTGCCCGTCACGTTCCTCCTCATCCTCCTGCTGCTTTACGCGCTCTTCAGCTCGTTCCGCGACAGCCTCCTGGCGATGGCCGGCATTCCGTTCTCGGTCGGCGGCGGCATCCTGGCGTTGAACGTCTTCGGGCTGGACTTCAGCGTCTCCGCCGCGATCGGCTTCATCTCGCTGCTCGGCGTGGCGGTCATGGACGGCATCTTGAACCTGACCTACTACAGGGAACTGAGAAGTGCCGGCATGCCCGTGGCCGAGGCCGTGTTCCACGGCGCGGAGCAGCGCATGCGGCCGATGTTGATGACCGTGCTCTCGGCAGGCGTCGGTTTGTTCCCGGCCGCGATCTCGCACGGCATCGGCAGCCAGGTCCAAAGGCCGCTCGCCGCCGTCGTCGTCGGCGGCATGACCATCGGGCCGATCCTGCTCCTCGTCGTCGCGCCGGCGCTGCGCATGATCTTCCTCAAAAGCGACGAAACAGCCCCCCCGCCACCCGGCGTCGCTCCCGACCCGACACAGGACAAGGCGCACGACGGTGTCGTCGAGGCCTGACCGGAAGGGCCGTTGGTGCGGTCGAGCCGCCGCGTGCCGAACCGCGCCTCGAGGCCTTTCAGCGTGTGGCTGAGCTGATGGCGGCGATGGTCGCCAGCTCGGGCAAGCTCCCGGCAGCGCTGGCCATCGGCGCGGGCACCGACGTGCAGCGCGGTCTCGCGCGACCGTCGGTGGGTGGCCCGGCGGTTGCGACCCTGCCGACGCTTTCATTATCCGACGTTCGACTTCGTCGAGGAACGTCTCGCCGGCAAGCTTGGCGTGAAGGCGAAATCGGAGGTTCGATGGTCGCCAGCGGCGCGGCCGCCTGATATGCCTGTCTTCTTCCAGAAGCGGGCGCATCCGCGCTCGATCACTTGGCGTATCCATGGTTTGCGTGACGACACGAAGGAAGGGCAAGCGCGCACTGAGAGCGACACGCGCGATTTGCGCCGAGCCTTTGCGCGCCTACGGCGTCGGCGGGTTGTTGCTGGCGTGCGGCTCGCTTTCGGGCTGCGCGGTTGGGCCAAACTTCAAGACCCCTGAGACGCCGACCTCGTCGAGGTTCCTGCCGATCGGGATGGTCAAGTCGCCCGGAGACCAGCATTTCGCGAACGGCGCCGACATCCCCGCGCGTTGGTGGGACACATTCCATTCGAAGCCGCTGAGCGCGCTTGTCGAGCGAGCCATCGCCCACAACGCCGATCTCGAGGCGGCGCAGGCGGCACTGCGCGCTGCGCGCGAGAACGGAACCGCACAGCGCGGGCTGCTCTATCCGCAGGTCCAGGGCAATTTCAACCCGACAGGGGGCAAGGTCGCCAACGATGTGGCGTCGCCGCTCGCCGACAATAGTCCCTACTATACATTGAACACGGCGCAGCTGTCGATCTCCTATACGCCCGACGTCTTCGGCCTCTATCGCCGCCAGATCGAGTCGGCCGACGCGATGACGCGGGCGCAGCGGTTCCAGACCGAGGCGACCTATCTCACCCTGACATCGAACGTCGTGCTGGCCGCGATCCAAGAAGCGTCGCTGCGCGCACAGATCGATGCCACGAACAAGGTCATCGAGGCGGAAACAAAGCTGCTCGACGTGCTCCGCAAGCAAAAGTCCCTGGGACAGGTGGCGGATGCCGACGTGTTGTTGCAGCAGGTTGCTCTCGCACAGGCGCAGCAGACCTTGCCACCGCTGACGAAGCAACTCGGTGTACAGCGCGACGCGTTGACGGCCCTTGCTGGGCAATATTCGGACGATCAGGTCACCGAGCGTTTCGAGCTGGCTTCGCTTCGCCTTCCTCGCGCGCTACCCGTCAGCCTGCCCTCGACCGTGGTCGAACATCGTCCCGATATCCGTGCGGCCGACGCCAACCTGCAGTCGGCGAGCGCGCTTGTCGGCGTGGCGATCGCGAACAGGCTTCCGGTGCTGAGCCTCACTGCCGAGCTCGGCACCAGTCCCGCTAACCTAGCGCGCCTTTTCTCGCCGCCCACGTTGTTCTACACGTTAGGGGGAAATGTCGTGCAGACGGTCTTCGACGGCGGTACCCTGCTGCACAAGCAAAAACAGGCTGAGGCCGACCTCGCGCAAACCTACGCGCAGTACCGCAGCACGGTCATTGTCGCGTTCCAGAACGTCGCCGATGCTCTTCGTGCCATCGAAGCCGATGAACGCGCGGAGAAGGCGGCCATGACATCGAAGAACGCGAGCGAGAAGAGCTTGGCGGTCGTGCGCAATCAACTCCAGCTTGGCGCCGTCAGCACCATCGTCGTCCTCGCCGCGCAGCAAACCTTCCAACAAGGTGCCCTTTCGCTTGTCCAGGCGAAGGCCGCGCGCCTGTCCGACACCGTCGCGCTCTTCCAAGCGCTCGGCGGCGGATGGTGGAACCGCAACGACATACCCCCGGCGAAGCCCTACAGCGTCGTCGACAGCATCCGCTGACCGGGCCTCCTCATCCAGCGAGAGCATCGAACTCGTAAGCCGCTTCGGACTTGCGGAGTGTGGTGCGTTTCCAGCGGGGAACATGGCGTCGAGCTATTGGCCGGGTCTTCGTCGTCGGATCGTGGCGATCACCGCGAGAACCCGTGACGTTTAAGACGGCGACGAAGCAGGGCAAGCGGCTCAGATGCGGGACCTCGGATCGGGGCCGAGGCCACGATGTCGTTGTAGCGATCGCAGCTCGTCGCTTGGAACAAGACTCCTCAACATCGGTCTCGACGAGCCGCAGCGGCGCTTTGAGGAAGTGGAAGGCGCCCGCACGCCGCTCGGTCCCATTGCGCACGTAATGAACGGCGGCATCCCTGTTCGTGAAGATGCCGCCCCGTTGACCGCCAGTCCGAACCGCCAGCCAGCGACCTTCTCGATCCTGGTCGACGAGAGATGCCGCGGCACCATCGATGGAAACGGGACGTCCTCGGAAACGTGCGTGCTGGATGTCTGTTGAACGCCGGTCGAAACGGAAAAATCGTGGGTGTCAGGCGCGATCGCCGCACCCACCAGATTCGAATAGCCTTCGGTGCGGACCTGTTTCAATCCCGCGCCTTCCGGGTGCGACGATGGATGGCTCCGAAGCCAAAACGCTGCACCGCCGGGGCATGGGCCCGCTCTTCACAGGAGAAGGCGAATGAACGGACTCGACGAGTTTGTGATCGCATTGTTCCAACAGCTCTATGACAATCTGCTGGATCGCTTCGACTCGAGGATCGGAACCTTCCGGATGGGCCTGGCCCTGACACCGATCGCAGCCGAGGCGACTGCGCATGCCGTCCGAGGCGACTTCCCGATTCATGCTTTCGCTGACGGCATCTTCGGCTTGGGCGTAGTCTCATTCTACACGTACAGGATGATGACTTTGGACGACAAGCTTCAGGTGCGTGGCAGATTGAGACCGATCAATGCGCGTTCACTGAAGTTCAAATCCAGATGGACGACACTGAGGATCTTCTATCTTTTTTTCTTCAGCTCGTCTTTCGTGTTCCATCACAGTGTAGGCGGCCTGGGCATGGTGGCCATCGTCTATGCGCGCTGCATCGTTGTACGCCCACGTTTGACCCGCGAAAAAAGACGGCGATTCACTTACCAGACAACCTGATCAGAACCTCCTGATCGTCCCGAGCGCGCCCATGTGCGGGGTCGAAGAGGTCTCGTCGTAGCCTTGAGAGAGACCAGGATGTTCAAGTTCCTACCGTTGCGACTCCGATCCGCTGCATATGCGTTGCGTGGCGGCTTCCTCGTGCGACCCCTCGCCATCGCGATCATCCTAGGCACCTGCGGAGCGGTCGCGTCGTCGCTAGAGGAGGCGCAACCCTGGCTCTCGACTTGGGTGCCGACGACCCTGTTCCCCTCGCCCAACGATCCTCAGGTCGCTCAAAGCATCCTCAGCGTCATCGCGACCTCGACGATGACCGTCGTCTCGATCGTCTTCGCGATCCTCCTGATGACCCTGACGCTCGCCTCGATGCAGTTCTCGCCGCGCATCCTGATCAGCTTCTCGCGAGACCAGACGACCCAATGGACGCTAGGAATCTTTCTTGGGACCTTCGCCTTCTGCCTCGCGGCGATGCCGGCGGCGCGCAGCGTGCCCCATCCCGTCTCGCCCATTGCCACTGTCGCGATCGCGATGATGCTGGCGGCACTCTGCGTGGGTTGCCTCCTGTTCTTCATCCAGCACATACACCAGGCGATTAGCGTAAACCACATCGTGGACCGGATCGCCCGCGAGACCGAACTCGTGATCGACGATCTCATGCCCCATCATCTGAAAAAGCATCAAGGCGTGGCAGCTGAGAGCATCGCCGAAGGGGGAAAGGAGATTCCAATCCTGAGCGAGGTCTCAGGCTACATCCGCTTCATCGACATCCCGCGCCTCGCCGAATTCGCCAAATCTCACCAGTTCCAAGTCAGAGTGACGCGCAAGGTGGGCCAGTTCGTTCCCCAAGGCTTGCCTTTGCTCATGGTGTCGCGACGAAGTCGAGTGGATCACGACCGGGCCGTCGAACTGACAGCCGCCTTCGACATCGGACCTATGCGAACCTTGCAGCAGGACGTGGAATTCGGTGTCATTCAGATCGTCGACATTGCACTGCGCGCGATATCGCCGGCCGTCAACGATCCCAGCACGGCGATCAGCTGCATCGATCAGCTGAGCCGTATATTGATCAGGTGGTTGTCGCGCTTCCCGCCTGATTCCTTGATCTACAAACCACCGCAGGTTCTCCGCGTCATCGTGCCCTGGATCGACGCCGAGGACCTCCTGAACACGGCCTTGGAACAGATCCGCGCCTACGGAGCATCCGACTTCGCCGTGAGCCGACGCCTCCTGCGACTGCTCGAGGACGTCGCCTCGACGGTCGAGAACGACAGGCTCAAAGCTAGCCTCGCCGCGAGAGGTGAGCGCGTCATAGCAGGATGCAGAGGCCGCCTTCCCGACGAGGACGTCGCGCGTCTCGAGTATGCCATGAGCCGTCTGACCCAACTTAGCCGACCACTGTACCAACTCAGCGATGCCCCACGCGACCGGAACGGCTCTCGGGACCCACGAGAATCCTATGCGGACCGTTCGCCGGACACCTCGATTTCCTCCGTCTCGAAGGCGCTTTCTCAAGCTCTCGTGGGGCATCAGCCTCACGACTCTGACCGGAGCGGGCCGGATTGAGCGAGCGGACGCCGATGACTTCGTGGAACGAACAACCGCTGCAAGACCAGCCGCGACGGGTTCGATCGGACCGCGCTTATCCTCATGCGTGACGCTCCGCACCTTCTCGGTGGCCTTGTCGGGCTCGACGTCGTGACCCTTGGCGGGGCGCTCGCGGACGCGCGTTCGCGAAGGTCGCGGGTGGTCCTGCGGTGGCCTGAGATCCATTCCGCCGCCGCCGCCAACGAGATCCAGGTCGCGGCTGTCGAATCCATGGACGATATGCCGATCGGGTATACGTCGCTGCGGTTCTGCGATGGCCGCGGCGCTCCGACCGGCGATCGCCTGATCCATGGTCCGTTGCTGGCGGGCAGTCTGGTCGACGACGTCACGCCCTTTCGACTGCCTCGAGGAACAGTCGGAGCGCAATTCGGCCTCCTGTTCAGAATGGGACGTTCTTACCCTCGAAATGAGGAGATCTCTCGTAGAACACTCATGACGGCGGTGGTCGGATGCGAACTCACCCTCGTGCTGCTAGGTCGCCGCTTGCCGGGCTCGACGCCTTTCAATGCAGAAAACGCGATCGCGGATTTCGCCCTTCACGTCGCCGATGTGCGCGGACCGGCGATCGTGAATTGGTCGTTTGCCTCTCGAGCGAGCACGATGGTCACGCTCGCCATCGACGGCCATGTCCTCGATTGCATCGCCTTCAAGGCGCTGTTCGATCGTGCCTTCGAGGGCCTGGCCGGGCTTGCGAGGACCCTCGCTGCCCGCGGCAGCCGGCTCGAGATCGACGATCAGGCGGCGGTCGGGGCGCGCCTTCCGGCCCTGCAGGTTCTCGCCGGACAGACGGTGTCGATCGTCGCACCCGGGCTGGCGCCGCTCTCGGTCGCACTCCTCTGATCATGCCGGCTGCGAGCGCGACGCGACCGCCGGCTTTCATCGAACCTCCGCCTTGACCGCGCATGCGGTGCGCACCGAACGAAAGCCCTCGGCATGACCTTCTACGACAGGATCATGGGCCCACGACTCGCCACCGGCGAGGAAGCCGCCCAGAAGGTGGGGCCGCTCGCCGGCATTCCGATGCTCGGTCTCGATGCGCTGTCGTCTGCGGCCTATGGCCCGGAAGCGGCCCTGACGATCATGCTCTCGATCGGCATGATGGGCGCGACCTACATTGTGCCCATCACCGCCATCGTGGTGGCCCTGCTTCTCGTCGTCTACTTCTCCTACCGTCAAACGATGTTCGCCTATCCCAACGGTGGCGGCTCCTACACTGTTGCCACCGCAAACCTCGGGATGCGATGCGGGCTGCTCGCAGCCGCCTCCCTGATGGTTGACTACATCCTCAACGTCGCAGTCGGCATCGCCGCGGGCGTCGGTGCGCTGATCTCCGTCGCGCCCGCGCTGCAACCTTACGTCCTGCCGCTGTGTCTCGCGATCCTGCTGATCATCACGATGGTCAACCTGCACGGCGTCCGTGAATCCGGCCTCGCTTTCGTGGCTCCGACCTACCTCTTCGTCGCGACGCTCGCGATCATGATCATCGTGGGATCCGTCAAGACGGCCTTGGCCGGCGGTTACCCGATCCCCGTCGAGGCGCCGCCCTCTGTCCCGATGGCCACCGCCGGCGTTGGCCTCTGGCTGCTGCTTCGCGCCTTTGCCAACGGCTGTACGGCCATGACCGGAGTAGAGGCGATCTCGAACGGTATCACCGCCTTCCGCAAGCCCGCCGTCCGCAACGCGCAACACACGCTCGCAGCCGTCGTCGGCACCCTCGCCCTGCTTCTGGGCGGGATCGCGCTACTCTGCCACTTCTATGGCATCGTCGCCACCAATCCCGACGGCCCCGGCTATCAGAGCGTACTCTCCGAGCTGACCGCGGCCGTGACGGGACGCGGGTTGTTCTACTATGCGACCATGGGCAGCGTCATCGCGGTGGTCTGCCTGTCGGCGAACACCAGCTTCGCCGACTTCCCGCGCCTGTGCCGTCTGCTTGCCGTCGACAACTTCCTGCCCTACGCCTTCGCGAGCCGTAGTCGTCGTCTCGTCAATGCCGCCGGCATCCTAGTCCTCGCCGGCATGTCGGGCGCGCTTCTCGTCGCCTTCGACGGAGTCACGGATCGTCTGATCCCGCTCTTCGCGATCGGCGCATTCGGTGCCTTCACCCTGTCTCAGGCCGGCATGGTCGTGCACTGGAGAAGGGTCGATGCCGAGGACGACGCTCCCGGGCACAAGGCCTCCCTGGTGATCAACGCCGTCGGGGCGGTCTCCACCGGCCTGGTGCTCCTCGTCGTGCTGGCGACGAAGTTCGTGGAGGGCGCCTGGATCGTCCTCGTCTTGATCCCGGCGCTCTACTGGCTCTTCACCGGTGTGCACCGCCATTACGCCTTCGTACGCAGGCAGACCGACTGCGACCTGCCTCTGGGCACGTCCGACCTGCATCCGCCCGTTGTCGTGGTGGTGACGCGGCGCTGGAGCACCGTGACCCGCAACGCGATCCGGTTCGCGATGTCGATGTCACCGGAGGTCGTCGCCGTTCACGTGACGTCCGATGCAGAAGAAGGGCACCATCTCGCCTGCAAGTGGCGGCGTTTTGTCGAGAAGCCGCTGGGCGCGAGCGATAAACCATTGCCCCGCCTGGTCTTCGTCGACTCGCCCTATCGGCTCTTTTTGGATCCCCTGTTCCGCATGCTCGATACGATCAGGGCTGAAAACCCAGACCGCACGATCGCGGTGGTGGTTCCCGAACTCGCGGGCGGCCGCTGGTACGACTATTTCCTGCACAATCAACGCTCGACGGCCCTGAAGGCGGCCTTGCTGCTGCGCGGCAGTCAGCAGATCGTGCTGGTCAACGTGCCTTGGCGACTAACGAGGTCAGCAGATCGGCGAGCACGAGCCTGAGCCGAGAGGGACGGAGCGCTTGGACCTTGACGGGCCGAAATGATCGGGTCGATGAGCAAGCTGCACACTCGTGAAAGCTTCGTCGCGAGCGCGCTACGCCAAGGACACCTTGAGATGCACCGGATTGTAGAGCGTGTTGGCCACGGGCGACCACAGCGTGGCATGCTTGACCAGCGCGTTGAGAGCTTCGACCGAAGCGCTCGACTCGATGTGAACGCATACGGCGATAGCCTCGAAGCCGAGCGGCTTGGCGCCCGCGGCCGTACCCCAATGCACGGAGTCGTCGACCTCGCCCGATAACTCGAGCGCGAGGCTGGTGATCGCGACGTGGCGCGCGATAGCGTTGGCGTGGATCCCGGCGGCGAGGCACGAGCCGAAAGCCGACAGGAGCAGCTCCAACGCGTTGGGCTCCGCGTCCGCGCTCGACATCGCGCGACCATCGACGGCGCTCTCCTGCACCGGCAGATCGCGAATATGATGGACCTGCTGCAGTCGGCCGACCGCCACGGTCCGGCAGCGTACAATCCGCGGGCCTTCAGGCCCTTCGGCAGTTCCGGTCATCTTTCACCCTCGAACAGAAGCTCGACGAACATCATTCCGCGACATCGTCAACTCGACGAGACGTGCCTTTCAATGGTAAGAATGATCTAGAACGATTGTTATGGATAACGCCGGCAAATCTTACGTCCACCATCTACCGCTGGCCGTCCCAAGCCACGTTGCATTTTTCGCGAGCGGCTTTGCAAAAATGAAAACGGTTGGGGTCGATGCTCGATTGGGATGACCTGCGATTCTTCCTGGCCGTCGCGCGTCATGCCAGCCTCTCGAACGCAGCTGAACGACTGAGGGTCGCTCCCTCTACCGTCAGTCGGCGGCTGGCGGCGCTTGAAGCCGACCTCGGCGTCCGGCTGCTCAACAGGACGCCTGAGGGCTACGTGCTGACCCTGGCCGGCGAAGAGGTGCGTGAGAAGGCCGAGTTGATCGAGGGCGAAACGGCGTTCCTGCGCCGCAGCATCGGCAATCGGGACGCGCAGCTAAGCGGCTCGGTGCGGATCACCTGTGCCGAGAGCATCGCCAGCCATGTCCTGGCGCCCTGCCTGCCGATGCTGCACAAGCAGTTCCCCCACATCACCATCGATCTCTCTCCCGATCCGCGCCACGTCAGCCTCGCGATGCGCGAAGCCGACATCGCCGTTCGCCTCAGTCCGCCCGAGCAGCAGGACGTCGTGCAGCGACGTATCGGGAGCATGATCTTTGCCGTCTACGCCAGCGCCGAATACCTCGCCGATCACGGCAGGCCCGACTTCGCCGATCGCTGCCGTGGCCATTGCGCCATCCATCAACTCGGAGATGTGCAGGATGCGCGGCAGGCGAACTGGTTTGCCGATCTGACGTCTGAGGCGAAGACTTCAGTGCGAACCTGCAGCCACGAGGTGGCGCTCGCGGCTGTGGCGGCCAACGGGGGCTTGGCCTGTCTCGCCCGCTATCGCGCCGATCAGGACTACCGGCTCGTCAGGATGGCGGAGACGCCTGCACCGCCTGAAGCCGACCTCTGGCTTGTCATGCACAGGGACAACCGCATGACCGCACGTATGCGGGCGGTCGCCGACCACATCGCCGAGCACGCGCGATCTCTGACGAAAGCATGATCGCCGACGCGATCACAAGATCATGTAATCGGTGATTTCGCAGCCCGGTTCCCCTTGTCGCTCTTTGCAATATCGCAAACCCGCTTTTCGTTTTCGCCCCTCGACTTCAGGATGGCGTGCCGCCTAGGCCTTTGATGTCAAAGGCGCGGCGGTGTTTTGCTGTCGTATAGACGTCACGGGAAAGAACATGTCGTCCGCTCCCGTCTCAGAGTTCACAGACGAAACTCGCCTCGAGGTTAAGGCTGAAGAACTCGTTGTCACCAGGAAACAGGTGAAGGGTGCCACGGTGCGTGTGAGCACCGTGACACGGAATGTCGAGCACCAAGTCGACGAAGGACTCGCTCATGAGCAGGTCGACGTCGAGCGGGTTACGATCGGCCGGATCGTTGAGAGAATGCCCGAGGTGCGCGAAGAGGACGGGGTGACAATTGTTCCCGTCGTCGAAGAGGTCATCGTCGTCGAGAGGCGGCTGATCCTCAAGGAAGAGGTCAGGATTACACGCAGGCGCGTCGAGGCGCGTCATGTCGAGGCCATCGTGCTTCGCCGGCAGGAAGCGGTCGTGACCCGGTCGGCTCCAGGCGAGTCGTCCACGGATCAGAGATCGTTCGAGCACCAACAATCAACACGAGGAACGCACGTCATGGAACACGAGACCATCGTCGCCATCTACGACACCGCCGCTCACGCTCAGGCCGCCGTCCGCGACCTTGAAGCCGTCAACATACCGGCGAGCGACATCAGCCAGCACGCCAAGGAAGGCTCGATGACGGGCACGTCGCGCTCGACCGAGCCGGTGCACGAGAAGGGTTTCTGGGCCACCCTGTTCGGCGGCGAGCCGGACCACGACACTGGGGTCTACGGCCACAGCATCAACAGCGGCGCCACCGTCGTGACGGTCAAGGTCGCGTCCGACCGATATGACGAGGCCGCCGGCATCCTCGACAAGCACGACCCCATCGACATCGACGAGCGCTCGTCGCAATACGGTCTCGCCAATGCCTCGGCGGCAACGTCGACCGGCTACGTCGGGCACGCCGGCATGACCGACACGGCGTCCGGCTTGCACGACGGCAAGGTCGAGCCGGCGCGCGGCGCGACCGAGGCGGGTGCTATCGGCGCCAGCGGGCTCGCGCCCCAGCCGGCGATGGACGCCACGGTGGGTCACGCCACGACGAGCGTCGGCGCGAAGGCCGAAGGTCTTGTAGAAGGCGCCGAGGGCAACACGCTTCAGCTCGCGGAGGAGTTCCTCAACGTCGGCAAGCGCGCGGTGCGCGGAGGCACCACCCGCATCCGGCGCTACACGGTTGAGAAGCCGGTCGAGGAAAACATCTCCCTCCACAACGAGCGCGTCGTGCTCGACCGTCGTCCCGTCACCGAGGGACGGGTGCTCGCCAACGCCGACTTCAACGACAAGACGATCTCGATGACCGAGATGAACGAGGAGGCCGTCGTGTCGAAGACGGCTCGGGTTGTCGAGGAGATCGGCCTCCACAAGGAAGCCAGCGACCGCGTCGAGACGGTGCGCGACACTCTGCGGAAGGACGACGTCGAGGTCGAGCAGGTGCCGGTGACGGAGCGCCTCGAAAGCGAGCGCCTCGAGGCGGGCCGCACCACGCCGGTCGATCGCAAGATCTAAGGACACTCAGAAGGGTACCTGCTGGCACCGAGTCGACACGCGGCTGGGTTTTACGCCGTCTAGCACTAGGTCGTGGGCGCCACGCGCGCCCGCGTCGCTCTTCACCAACCTCTATGAGGAATGTCATGTCCATCATCGCTTGGCTCGTACTGGGCCTGATCGCCGGCTTCATCGGCAGCAAAATCGTCAACAGCACCGGCCAGGGGATCATCATCGATATCGTTCTCGGCGTCGTCGGCGCGTTTGTCGGCGGCTACGTGTTTACGTTGCTCGGCGCTGCGCCCGTCACCGGGCTCAACCTCTACAGCCTGCTCGTCGCTGTGGTTGGCGCCGTCCTGGTGCTGGTCATCTACCACGCCGTCGTCGGCCGTCGAGCGATCTGAGCGCGATCGTCGACATGTCTCGACTTTGGGCGTGCTCGAGCGCGTTCCTGTTGAGGACCGCCTGCTGATCTGCTCGAGTACAAGTCGGCTTCGGCCTCGCCCGAAAGGCGAGGTTCGCGGCCGGTGTAAGGCAACGAGGGGCGAGTTTGGCGGCGACCCGATCGCATGACCTCGGGATCAAGTATTTAGGTATACACCAGACGTTGGCTGCGATCGGGAGAGCTATTTTCGCCGCGGCGCGGGCTTGATCCCGACGAGGGCGGAAAACGCGACTGTGAAAAGCGTGTCGAGCGCGCGACGCAAGTCGCCGCCGTCCCGCGCGAGACAGCGGATCATCCGTCCCGCCCCGTTAGGGAGGCTGGTCGCGCCCGAAAGGCATCCGACAGCGTCGCACGCCTGCTGAAAGTCTCCAATCTCGGGAAGCCGTTTGGACGCGCTCAGCAGATGCATGGTGCCGGCGGCACGGAAGGGTCCGAGCGGGGATCGCGCGTCGAGAAAGGCTTCGCCGCGAAGCGTGCCGCGCTCGTGCACCAGCACGTCGCCTCGCTCGTTCCTGACGTCGAACTCTTGAACAAGCACCTCGAAGGGGCGCCCGCGCTCGAAGGGATCATACCAGGCGAAGCTGTCGACGACGATCGCACTAGCTCCAGCCGCCAGGGTCACGCTGGTTTCGGTCAGAAGGCTGGCGCCAGGAAAAAGCACGAACGGATCCGGCGTATAGGCGAGGAAGCCCTCGGACGACACGTGGAGCGTCGTGCGCTGCCGGGCGGGTGCCGCGCCGGTATCGTGCACCGTCGTCGCCGACTGGGTGGTGACATGGGCGAAGGCACCGGAGCGCACGCCGACGCGCAGCCTCAGGTCATCGCCACGATAGAGGCCTCCCGACGAAGATTGGAGGTAGAGGGTCGCGATATCCGGCCGGACGGCATCGAGCTGGAAAGCACGCGTGACATGGAAGGGATAAGGGACGCTTTGCCTGGTGAGCACGGTCCGACCGCCACCGGCGGCGAACACGAGGTCCGCACAGGCGACGCGTCCGGTCACGAGTCCGGAAAGCGCGAGGTCGCGCCCAGACACGCTACACCTCGAAGAGAACGGCGCGGCTGATCGCGTCGGCGACAGCCGCAACCCCGAGGCCGCGCCGCGCGTCGGTCGCGATCGTGTTGCGTCCGCCTCTCACCTCGCGTGCCTCCGCGATCATAACGTCGAGGTCGACCCCGACATGGGGCGCCAGGTCGATCTTGTTGACCACCAGGAGGTCGCAGCGGATGACGCCGGGTCCCTTCTTGCGCGGGATGTCGCCGCCTCCGGCGACGTCGATGACGAAGATCCACCAGTCGACGAGATCGAGCGAAAAGGTCGAGGCGAGATTGTCGCCACCGGATTCGTAGATCAGCAGCTCGAGGCCCTCGAACCTGGCCTCCAACTCGTCGCCGGCGACGATATTGAGCGTGGGATCCTCGCGTATGACGGTGTGCGGGCAGGCGCCCGCCTCCACCGCCGCGACACGCGCCGGATCGATGAGGCCCGAGCGCCGCAGCCGCTCCGCATCCTCCTTCGTCACCAAGTCATTGGTGATCACGGCGAGACTAACGCCACGCGCGGCCAAAACCGGGATCAGCGCCTCGATCAGCGCGGTCTTGCCCGATCCGACGGGGCCGCCGATGCCGATGCGTGCAGCCGAAGCCGGCTTGACCCGCGCGTCGTCGGGCGCGCGCGTCATCGCAGGACGTAACGTTGCGCGAGAGGCAACACCGCCGCCGGCTCGCAGGTGGCGAGCTCGCCATCGACGAACACGTCGAAGGTCTGCGCGTCGACCCTGATGGCGGGACAGGCGTCGTTCCATAGCATGTCGGCTTTGGACAATATGCGGGTTCCGCGTGCCGGCAGCAGCGTCTTGCGCAGGCCAAGCGCGCCACCGAGGCCGCCCTCGATCGCCAGCGGATGCACGAAGTTCGCCGAGAGCCCCTGCTTGGCCAACCCGTATGCGCCCCACTGCGCGCGCAGGCGCATCGGCTCGCAGGTCATCAGGGAGGCGGCGCTGTCGCCCATCGCACCCCAGGCGATGAAGCCGCCCTTGATGACGAGTTCAGGCTTGATGCCGAAGAAGGCAGGACGCCAGACGACAACGTCCGCCATCTTGCCGTCCTCCAACGAACCGACGTGATCGGCGATGCCGAACGTGCGCGCCGCGTTGATCGTGTATTTGGCGATATAGCGCTTGATGCGGGCATTGTCGCCGAAGCCGGGCCTGTCATCGGGGAGCTGCCCGCGCTGGTCCTTCATCTTGGAGGCGAGCTGCCAGGTCCGGCAGATCACCTCGTGAATGCGACCCATGCCCTGGCTGTCCGATCCCAGCATCGAAATAGCGCCGATATCGTGCAGCACGTCCTCCGCTGCGATCGTCTGCGCGCGGATGCGACTTTCCGCGAAGGCGACATCTTCGGGGTTCGCAGGGTTGAGGTGATGGCACACCATCGTCATGTCGAGGTGCTCGTCGAAGGTGTTCACCGTGTAGGGATTGGTCGGGTTCGTCGACGAGGGCAGGCAATTCGGATGGCCTGCGACCTGGATGATGTCAGGCGCATGGCCGCCGCCTGCCCCCTCGGTATGGTACATGTGGATGACGCGGCCGCCGATGGCGCGCAGCGTGTCCTCGACGAAGCCGGATTCGTTTAGCGTGTCGGTGTGCAGCTGGACCTGGAAGTCGTAATCGTCAGCGATGCCGAGGCAGGCATCGATGGTGGCGGGCATCGCGCCCCAGTCCTCGTGGATCTTGAGACCGAGGCAGCCGGTCTTCAGCTGTTCGATGAGCGGTGCCGGCTTGTGCGAATTGCCACGGCCCAGAAACCCGAAGTTCATGGGCCAGGCCTCGGAGGCCTGCAGCATCTTGCCCGTGTTGAACGGGCCGCCCGAGTCGATGCCAACTGTGATAGGCCCGAGCGAGCCGCCGAGCATGGTGGTGATGCCGGACGCGATGGCGTGGTCGACGAGCCCGGCGGAGTCGAAGTGCACGTGCACGTCGATCGCCCCCGGCGTGACGATGAGGCCCTCACAGTCGCGAACGGTTGTGCCGGCGCCGACGATGAGGCGGGGATCGACGCCATCCATGATCGCGGGATTGCCGGCCTTGCCGACGCCGACGATGCGACCGTCCCGAATGCCGAGATCGCCTTTGATGATGCCGAGCACAGGGTCGATGATCGTGGCGTTGCACAGCAGAAAGTCGAGCGCGCCGTCGGCGTTGGTGACCCCAGCGGCCAGCCCGAGTCCGTCGCGCAGCGTCTTGCCGCCACCGTGCAGGCACTCGTCGCCGTAGACGGCGTGGTCCTTCTCGACCACGGCCACCAGCGACGTGTCGCCAAGGCGCACGCCGTCGCCGACCGTCGGGCCGTACAGGGCGGCATAGTTCGCGCGGGTAATGCTCACCATCGTGGCCGCCTCCTCACGCGCCCTTGAAGCCACCGGCCCGAGCACGGCCGAGAGCGTCCTCCCAATGCTGCTCGTCCTTGGCGCCGCGGCTCAGATCGTTCAATCCCGACAGGTCGCGCTGGCCGCCGAAGGTCGTCAGCGTCACGCTCTTGCGCTGCCCCGGTTCGAAGCGCACGGCGGTGCCGGCTGCGATGTCGAGACGCAAGCCCATCGTCGCCTTGCGGTCGAACGCGAGGGCGCGATTGGTCTCGAAGAAATGGTAGTGCGAGCCGACTTGGATCGGCCGGTCGCCGGTGTTGGTGACGTCGAGCGTCACGCGCGGGCGGCCGGCGGACAGCTCGATTTCGCCGTCGCCGGCGAGGATCGCACCCGGCTCGAGCGAATCGACGGGGCTGCCCTCTCTCGGCCGGACCGGCTCGTGTACGGTGACGAGCTTGGTGCCGTCGGGGAACAATCCCTCGACTTGCAGGATCGGCATCATGGCGGCGATCCCCGGCATGACATCCTCGGTGGAGAGGATGGTGGACCCGTAGCCGATGAGATACGCCACGCTGCGCCCCTCGCGAGCACCTTCGAGGATCTCGTCGGAGATGAGGGCGACGGCCTCCGGGAAATTCAATCTAAGCCCTTTGGCGCGACGTTTCCGGGCGAGTTCGGCCGCCGTGAAGATCGTCAGGCGCTCCATCTCGGTGGGCGTGAGCAGCAAAGCAGGATCCTCAATTGGCGAAGAGGCGAAGCTCAGCCTGGGCCGAGCGCATGGCGGCGATTTCGATAAACGGGATCAGGCTGTCGAAGAGCATGTCGGCTCCTTCCGGAAATGGCGTATCGAAGGAAGCGATCACGGGGAGCATATCGCGCACGACTCCTTGGGCCTCGATCGCCCCGACTCGGCCGAGGCGCACGGCGGCGGTGGCGAGGCCGGACACCGTCTGGTAGCCGGAGATCGCCATAGCCTCACGCTCGGACAGCCCGATCGCCCGCCAGAGGCATCCCTGGATCGTTGCCAAGTGACCGATCAGGCGGCCCTCAACGATCGCCGTCTTGAGAGCGTCCGCCTGCGAGGTCCCGAGCCGAGCGTGCGTCGTCAGCAGGGCGCGGCCGGCGCGGCGCGAGCCCGTCCGCATCGGCTCGGCCAGCGTCGCGGCCTCGATCGCATCGTCCACAATCCCGAGCCGGTCGAGGTCGTCGGCGACACGATGCGCCATGATCATGGCGATGCGATCCGTGCCGGCCCAGCGATGGCGGATCGCCGCCTCGGCGTGCCGCCGCAGCGCGTCGCGATCGAAGGGGAAGGGAAGAGCGGCCAAGCCCTCGATGCCGTTCGAGAAGGCGAAGGCGCCGCTCGGAAAGGCGGCGTCGGCCTGCTGCATGGCGAGGAGCATGGTCAGCACGGTTCGGCGATCTCGATCGTGACCGCGGCGGCATCGATCATCCGCCGTATCCGGGCGCGATAGCCGTCCTCTGCTCCTTCCACGGCGACCATCAGGCTCGATCCATCGAACTTGACGCGCCAGTGCAGATTACCGGCGTGATAACCGATCTCCAAGGCCGCGGCGGCATCGCGCGGGACGATCCGCATCCAACGAGGTGCAGACACGCGCACGAGCAGGGCGTGGTCGGGCTCGAGTACCAGCACGGCGCCGTCGTGCAGGGTCTGGTCGCGCGGCAGAGCGATGGCGATGTTTTCACCGCGCGACGTGACTGCCCGAAAGCGGCGGCGCTGAAGCTCTGCGCTTTCGATCACGAGCACGTCCACCAGATCGCGGTGCGCGAGACGATGGAGCACGTCGGACAACACCGCATCATGCCTGGTACCGATCACGTGTTCGATCAGACGCACCGTCGATTGCTCCCGGTCCTGCGACCTTCGACTGAATACCCACCCATATATTCGGGGACCCGACGCTTAGCGGATCATAGCCTCTGGTCCCCGAAGTTCTCAACTCGCCGCGGCGAAGCCGAGGATGACGCCGATCGGTATGACGTAGGTGCCGCCGAGGTAGACGCCAGTGTGCGCCTTGGTCGGAGTCAGCGGATTGAAGAAGGAGTTCGGGTTGATCGCGTATTGCACGACGGGCTCAAACGCCATGCCAAGCGGCAGCTGCAGGTGGGCGTTGGCCTCGAAGATGAACTTGTCGCGCTGGTAGGGCGAGGAGTTGCCTGGTCCGCCGGACACGGCGTTGGCCGCGGTGAGGTATTGCGTGTAACTCGGGTTCAGCCGCTCCCAATTGAACTTGAGGCCGTAGCGGTCGGCGGGACGTCCGGCGAAGGGCGACAGCAGCGTCACGCCGGCGTAGATATCCGACTGGATCGGCGTCGTCGAGTCGATCGCGGTGCCGATGCTGGTGTAGAACTTCAGCGCGGTGGGCGAGACGTTCGTGGGATCGGCGCCGCCGTCGCGCCGCCAGACCACCTTATCGGCCTGCACGACGATGCCGGAGGTGCCATCGGAGATGCGCGTCGGGCCGCCGTAGGCGGAAGCCGCGTTGAAGTCGACATGGTTCTGGGTCGTAAAGAAACCCGTCAGCGATATGCTGTAGGGATAGGGGTTTGTCGCGAAGGTCGTTTTCGAACCGATCTCTCCCATGCCGAGAACGCCGTTGTACTTGTCCCTCGAGAAGTCGTAGCCGACCTGGACGTTGGCGTTCTGCTGCTCAGCGAAGACGCCGGCCTGGGCGTAGACCGTCGGCGTGATCTGGTAGGCAACGTTGGCGCCGGGCACGGAGAACTTGTAGGACGTATAGCCAGCGTTGAGGTACAGGATGTCCTGGAAGCAGCTGTTGATCGAGTCGCAGTTGAACAGGGCGTAGTAATAGGCGGGATGCGTCGCGCCGACCTCGACGTCGAGGTGATCGCCAAAGGCCTTCTGTTCGACCGTGGCGCGCGAGAGACGCGCGATCCGCGGCGTGAAGGGCGGCTGGTAGCCGACCTGGCTGTCGCCGATCTGCGGGGCGATGTTGAGGTTCTCCGTCGCCGGGAAGAATACGTTCTCGTAGTGCAGCGACAGGCCTGACAGGCCCAGAAGCTTGCCGAGATCGGCGTCGACGCCCTCGATGACGTAAAGCGAGTTGGCGCCGCGGCCGCGCTGCAGGCCGAGGCTCGGGTTTACCTCCGAGAAGTTGAGGGCGATCGCGTGGAAGGTGATGCCTTTGGCGGCGAGCGGCGCGGCGAAGGTCGCGAGCGGGCCGGTGAAGCCGGGCGAAACATCGGGCTTGGGCGCGTTGCCGGCGACGATCTTCGGGCTGATGTTGCCGGGATTGCCGTTGATCGGCGGATCAGTGCCGCGGTCCTGCGCGAAGGCCGGCGCGGTCGACCAGCCAGCTAGAGCAACGACGATCGTAGTGGCTGCTAGGCCACGCCTGCGGCTCACGTCTTGCACTTTCATTGTTTCAGATCCCCCCCGAATGCCGACCATCCCTGAAAGAGTTCGCGCGCTCCCCCGAGCGGTGTGCGAACCAGTGTGCATGGTAATCAAAGTAACTACGCGATGTAGCGCTCGGTCAAACAATTTGTGGCGCTGGACGCGAGCCCGCCTTTTTCGCGATATTTTCATCACATAAAATCGCCTTGATCACGCGCTGTGACGCGGTGCGCTGTGATGTACAAAGCCGTGCGGCAAACCTATGTATAGGATAAATTGTCGGTTGTGGCAGTAGCGTAGAACGTTCGTCGGGAGCGCCCTTGATTAGTGAAGTCTCGTGGCCTCAGGCGCGAAAGATCCTTATCGCGGACAGAGCTTGGATCGTCCGAGACAGCTTGGCTAGGCTGCTCACCGAAATCGCCGAGGATTGCCATGTCATCATGGCTTCCACCGGCGTAGCATTCCACCAAGCTCTTCGCACGCATCCGGACCTCACTTCCGTCTACGTCGAAGACAACCTCGTCGCGGATGAAGAAGAGGCCCTTTTCGCTCATATCCGCAAACTTGCGCCTCGCGCAGTCATTGCCGTCATTGTCGCCACAGCTGAGCGCGAACGGGCTATGAAGGCGATCTTCTACGGTGCCCTCGGCATCATTGGCCTGAACGGAACCAGAGAGGACGTCCTTGCCTGCCTCAAACTCCTTCTGATCGGCGAGGTGGCGGTGCCGAGGGCGGCCGGACTTGCGAGGGATCAGATCGACTTCTCAGACGCCTCAAGTCAATTGACGGCGGAGGTCGGCGTCAACGGCTCACGCCGGCGTCTGACCGTCCGCGAGACGGAGGTGGTGAACCTTATAGGCTTAGGAAAGGCGGTTACTCTGATCGCCGAGGAGCTGAAGCTCAGCCCGCACACAGTACGGGTGCACATCGCGAGGGTCATGAAAAAGCTCGATTTGCGGGACCGCTCGGCCTTGATGCATTACGCCATGACGCAGCGGCATTTTGATGCGCCGGTCGACGGAAAAGGTAAGCCGATCAGCGCATGACGGCTGTCGAACCAGGATCTGAGACCAATTTAACGGCGCGATTGCGGAGGAAGCTCTTTCAACATTTGGGCTCGTGTGCACACACTCGACAATGACGTTAAGCAGGTCACGATTGAAGACGAATCAGCGCCCCTTGTCAGAAGACCCCCAAGCGGGCCTGACAACCCTGTCCAGCGCTCCAGTCGAAAGGCCGCGCACGCTCGAAAGTGCGCTCGGATCTCAGATACGGCTCCTGCGCCGCGAACGCGATCTCTCTGTCAGCGATCTTGCGAGCGCCGCGATCATCTCGATTGGAATGCTTTCAAAGATCGAGAACGGCCAGATCTCCCCCTCCTTGACCACGATCAATTCGCTCGCATCGGCCCTTAACGTGCCGCTGAGTTCATTGTTCACGGCGTTTGAGGACAAGCGAGACTGCTCCTTTGTGCAAAAGGGACAAGGCGTCATCATCGAGCGCCGCGGCTCGAAGGTCGGACATGTCTACGAACTGCTCGGTCATGCTCTCGGCGGCGATATAGTGATCGAGCCTTACCTTATCACTTTGGAGAAAGACGCCTCGTCCTACACGAACTTCAGGCATGCCGGGGCCGAGTTCATCTATATGCTCAGCGGCGAAGTGGTTTACCGCCACGCCGACCGCACGTATCACCTGCGGCCAGGAGATTCGCTCCTCTTTGACTCAGGAGGCGTGCATGGACCGGAAACGCTCCTCTCTTTGCCGATGACCTACCTCTCGATCATCATCTACACTCGCAAGATCTAAGTCGGTTGTAAGTCCCGTAGCAGGAGCGAGTGCGGCGCTCCTCTACCTACTAGCCGAAGCGTCCTTGGAAGCCGGCTCGACATCTCCCCTGTGCCTTCTGAACATGTAGACGCAGGCGCCACCGCCTTGGCCGACCGCCACGGCCTTCTGCCGTTCGATCATCCAAGTTACGATCAAAGCCGCCGCGGCGCTCGTCAACGCCGGCTTCCAGAGCCAGATGTCCTCCACCGGATCGACCATGTGGTGTTCGAAGAGCGCCTTCGGGGCGTCCTCGGCGGTGCCGACCGACCATTGCGAGAAGTCGCCGCCAAACTCCTTCACGTAGCTGATAAGCTCAAACTTGATCTGCTGTACGCTGTAGGTCATTACCCGGCCTGCGTGATCTTGCCGCCGCCCGCGCTGGCCTGCGGTCGCCAAGCCTGCAACAGCGCCGCGCCGCGCGCCTTTTCCTCCGCCGACATTCCCGATACGATTTCCTCGAGCGCGTTGAGCGCTGTCCCGACGCCGTGCCGGGCAGCGAGGGAGAGCCACTTGAAGGCCTCCGGCCGATCCTTGTCGACACCGATTCCCGAGGCGTAGAAGTAGCCAAGACGCGCCTGCGAAGGGTAGTGGCCACCCTCCGCCGCTTGGCGGTAGAGTGCCGCCGCTGCCGACTTGTCCTCCGGCACGCTGTCGCCTTTGGCGTAGAGCGTCGCGAGGTTGTAGCATGCCATCGGATCGCCGGCATCGGCCGCCTTTCGGAGCCATTCCGCGCCTGCGGCCACGTCGCGACTCGTACCCTGACCCATCGCCAGCATAGCTCCGACGTTGGTCGCCGCCGTGGTGTGCCCCTGTTGCGCCGCTTTGAGGTACCAATCGAAGGCCGTGGCGATGGAGGGGACCACGCCGCTGCCCTGCGCGTAAGTGGCTCCGACCCAGGCCTGCGCCTCGGGATCGCCGGCTTCGGCGTGTTTAAGGAACGTCGGCACTGCCTGCGCGAAGTCCCCGCGTGAGAAGGCCGCCACCGCCTCCGTCAGGTGCGCGGGCGTCTGCACCCAACGTCCGACGTCGCTCATCACCAAAGATCCTTTCCGTCCGTCCTGCAGACCGCGTCGATCGGCACTTCGCCGGCAAGGCCCTCGATGGCGGCACAGACTTCGGCTTCGAACCGAGCGCGAATTTGTACGGCGTGCAGGCCGTCGCGCCCAAGCGCGCCTTGGCCCGCCTCCGCGTCCGCCGCCCGCTCGCGAAGCTCCTTCATGAAACGCCGGGTCGCCGCTTCGTCGACCGTGCGCCCGTTCCCGAAGACACGGATGCGGCAGAGCGTACGGTCAAGATCAACCGGCTGAAGCACTGCGATGATCGTCGTGTCCTCTTCTCGCCAGACGGCCACGTTCGGAAACAGCATCGCCGCGCCTTTCCTTTCCGCGAAGGCGATCGCGAGGGCCTTCCAGTCGGCCGCGAACTCCGACCAGACGGTCGACACATCACTGACCAGCGCGCGCTGACCAAAGACCTCCTCGACGAGAGGCCAGCGCCGTTCCGCCCCGCTTTGTGGGTCAAGGCGCGCGACGAGCATCGGACCGAAGGTTTCGACCGCCACCGGCAGGAGCCGTTCGGGTCGCAGTCCGAGGTACTGGTCGAGGTGAAGGTCTCGGTCTTGATCGGTCGAGAGGATCGGACGTCTATCGCGGCTGTAGCCGCACGCCGTGAACGAGCAGCGGGTTTTGGCACCCGTGCGGCACTGCAGCGGGACGACGCGGCAGCCTCCGTGCTGCGCCTTGTTGAAGCGGCCGGTGAAGCCTCCGTCGGCGGCGCGTTCGACGTGGATCCCATGGTGTCCCGCGGTGAACGGCAGGATGTCGCCCCTAGACGGGATCTCCTCGACGAAGCCAACGCCGATCCAAAGCCGAGACCAGATCGCGGCATCCTCCACAGCCTGGAAGCGCAACGAGGAATAGTCGTCCCAGGTAAAGGCAGGCCCCGAGGGGTTGGCCTCGGCTCCGGAGACCGCTCGCGAAAAAACGAGTTGCGTCTCCGAAGGCGCTGCGACCGATCCACGCGTCAGCAAGGCTACGACCATGCCGGCAAGGGTTCCCCGCGTGCCTTGCGGCTGCGGTTCTCCGGCAGGTTCGGGTCGTAGTCGGCGCGGCCACGATGCTTGATCGCCTCTGCCGGCGGCGCCGGCAGCGGCCCGTCGGCGCTGAAGCGGTCGAGCACGTTCTTCACGAGCTTCGAGATGTTGTTGTCGCACTTGTTCCACGGCAGCGAGCCGCAGAAGGCAATCGACGAGAAGGCGAAGCAGCCGCCGCCGTTCGGCGTCTCGTGGAAGGCGATGTCGCCGCGCACCCGCGGGTGGGTGGTGCCATCGAGGCCTTGCTGGTTGAAACCGAAATCCTCCATGACGAGCAGATAGGCTTCGGTGTGCCGCCCAGCCGAGGTCGCGACCGCGAGCGTGTGGGGCGGCGAGCCAAGCATGGTGTCAACAATGTCAAGCTCCAAGCCGGCCGCGCCGCCGCCGACGAGGCCGAAGTTGCCAAGCTTCTCGTCGTACCCGATGCCCTCGAAAGCCCATGCCACGCGGGGATCGAGGCTATCCGGCGTTCGCGAGAAGTAGCTCGACACGTCGAAGCCTTCCGACGACATGCCGACACCGGCGACGGAATGCAGGTAGCGGCCACGGTAGCGCCACATGCCGCCGAGCTCGCCGGTACCCTGGTGATAGTACTCACCGGGATCGGCGCGCCAGGTCCGAATGCCGGACTCGCAGCGGCGCATCTCGGTGACGACGCCACGGCCCTTATTCTCGTAGCCCGGATGGTAGGAATGCACCCAATACCAGGCATCGGCGCCCATATACATCAAGCGGCCGCCGCGCTGCGTGTAGTTGTGCAAGGCGTCGAGCTGCGTGCCGGTGTTGTGCTCGGGATGCGAGCCGGTAATGACGACGTTGTAATTCTCGATGCGGGCGAGGCCGTCGTAGGTGATGTCCTCGTCGGTGAAGACGTCGTACTCGTAGCCCATCATCTCCAGCCAGTAGATGAGGTGCAGGTCGGCGGGGTATTGCCACGGCGCCTGCGCCAAGAAGTGGTCGTACTTAGGACGAATCGACAGGATCGGGCGCAGGCGCGACGAGATCGAGATGCCCGTGCCGTCGGTATGCGTGTCGTAGATCGAGCCGCCGTATTCGCGATGCTCCGCGAGGAACATGTTCTGGTGCTGCATGATCGGGACGCGATAGATGAAGAGTTCGGCCCCGCCGGCGTTGCAGGCGACGTGCTCGTTGGCATAGGCCATGTAGCTGATGGTCGGCACCATGACGGCGATCTTGGACGTCTCCTCGCCGATGCGCGGCACGATCCAGAACGGGATGAACTCTTCGTCACCCTCGATGGTGGTCAGCTTGGCGGCGTAGAAGCGGCTCTTCACCCCGTTTACGGGAACGCTCCACTCGAAATCGCTCGCCCAGCGCGCGTCGTCGACGTCGTCGTCGTGGAAGCTGATCGCGCCGTACTCGTCGGGCGCGTGCTTCCAGTCGAAAGCGGTGCCGGACCAGTTGAACCCGGTCATTCCGCGGTTCGGGCAGTTCACGAGCACCGCATCGAAGTGGTAGGGGCCCTCGTCCTTGGCAACGATGGTGTCGATGCCGACGCTGAAATTCCAGGCGGCGACGATCGTCTCCGACAGGCGTCCGGACGGACCGGAATTGCGGCGCTCGGTCAAGCCCGGCTGCACGCCAAGCTTCATCGTCTCGATGTCTTGGCGCGACAGCGCGACCTTGCAGATGCGCGGGCTGTCGATCTTGCCGTTGTACTTGCCGGCGAAAACGACGCCCGACGGCAGGGAGGACGCGGCGAGCGGATCGTCCGGCGCCAGCGCCTCCACATAGGCGCCGATGGCGACGGGGACGGGCGCGTGGCTGACGGCGACCTTGAGGTTGGCCGTCACCGGCTCAATCACCGGATCGAGCGCATAGACCACTTGCGGCTCATGATAGAGCACGACGTCTCCCGTCGCGGCATCGAAAGTGGCGGCACAGAAATGCCAAGCGTGATCGCGCAGCGGCACGCCCGTGGTGATCTTGTGCTCGTTGATGCGCAGCTCGAGGCAGCCCGCCTCGTTGATGAAGAGGCCGTAGCCGCAGTCCTTCGACCATTTGGTGACAAGCCCCTGAGCACCGTGCTTCCAGTAGCGCGGATGCGTCTTCGGCGCAGTCGGCCAGATCCAGCACTGGAGCGTGAAGCTCTCCACGTTGAACGGTTTCGCATCGGGCACGTAGCCGTAGGATCCACCGTGGATGATTTGCTTCCGCCCTTTGAAGGTCTTGTTCACAGAGGCGTCGATTGGCTTGTCGATATAGCCCGGACCACGCGGATTGGTATCCCCGTTGATCATCTGAACAATTTCGACCTTGTATTCCGTCGGCCCGTCGCAATTGACGAAGAACTTGATCGGATCGCCAGGATGAACGCCGAATTTGTCGGCGTAGCCGGTCAACCGCATGGATGTCATGACTTTACTCCAAGGCTTATGTATTTTGTGAATGGGGGCTGGCGATCAGGTGACCGGCCAATTGTCGTTTTTGCGCTTCCACCCTTCATCGAAGTCCTCAGGGAACCCGTAGCTTTCCGGTAGTTCGTCGAGACGCATCAGGAAAATGGCGTGTTGGATTTCCTGCTCGTCCGTGTATATCTTGTCGTCGATAAATTCCGGCGGCACGCCGCGGATGCCCGACAGTCGTGCGATGCGCCATTCCGCATCGACCTTCGTGCAGATGACGATGAGCTTGCCCGCAGGGCTTTCGCCGCGCATGCGCAGTAACACGCGTTTGAGCACGACGTCCTCGTGAACGCCGCCGGTGATGACGGTCGTGTCTCCCGGCGTGCCGCACTTCAACACCGAGTTGCCCGCGATGCCTTTCATCGAGTCCATGCACGCCTTGTGCTCGTCGATGAGCTTCTGGCGCTCTGGCGTACCCTTCTTTGGTATCGGCTGCATACTGGATCTCCCTCGTTTCTGATCGTCAAATGGTCATGTGACGGGTGACGAGCTCGTCCGTCATTTCGGCGATCGGACCGCGCGCGACGATGCGGCCGTTCTCCATCATCAGAAAGGCATCGCCGAGCTTTCGCGCGACCTTGATATGTTGCTCTGTCAGGATCAGCGTGATGCCGAACTCCTTGTTGAGACGGCGCAGCGTCTGCCCGATCTCGTGGACGATGTTGGGTTGAATTCCCTCGGTCGGCTCATCGAGCAGAAGGATGCGCGGGTTGGTGGCAAGCGCCCGCGCAATAGCGAGCTGCTGCTGCTCTCCGCCGGAGAGCAGGCCTGCCCGCTTGTCGAGATTTCCAGCAAGATAAGGGAACAGGGTTAGGCACAGCTCGGGAACGTTGCGCAGGCCATCCCGCCGCGCGAACGTTCCGAGCAGGATGTTCTCGCGCACGGTGAAGTTCGCGAGGATCTGTCGTCCTTGCGGGATGAGCCCGAGCCCGTAGCGCGCGCGTTTGTGGGTGGGCGCTTTGCTGATGTCGTCTTCGCCGATCCGGATCTCGCCGCTCATCCTGTCGGTGAGGCCCATGATCGTGCGCAGCAGCGTGGTTTTGCCGACGCCGTTGCGACCGAGCACGCAGAGGCATTCACCCTCCCCGAGATCGACGCTGATGTCCTTCAGGATCGGGGTTTTGCCGTAGAAGGACGTGACCTCGTTCATTGCCAGAAGCATGTCAGTCCTCCGGATCGCCGAGGTAGACGTCGCGCACTCGCGGATCGGCCTCGACTTGGCCGATCGTTCCCTGGGCCAACAGGCTTCCCATGTGCATGACCGTGACGACGTCGGCGATCTTGCGCACGAAGGCCATGTCATGCTCGACGACGATGAGCGTGTGCTGCTTCTTCAGACGGTTGAGGATCTCGACCGTGTTCTCGATCTCGCGTTCCGTCATGCCGGCGACCGGCTCGTCAAGCAGAAGAACGGCTGGGTTCTGCATGAGAACCATGCCGATCTCCAGCCACTGGGTTTCGCCGTGAGAGAGGATGCCGGCCTCAGTTTCGAGGCGCATCCCAAGCCCGGTCAGGCTCAGAACCTCGTCCAGCTTGTTGTTGAAACCGATCGGCACGCGGCGGAGCATGTTGCGGAACGGGTTGGTCTCCCGGCTGAAGGCAACCTCCAGATTATGGCGCACGGTGAGATCGCGGAAGACCGCCGGCACCTGGAACTTGCGGCCGATCCCGCGACGGGCGATCTCGTGCTCGTCGAGCCCGGTAATATCGTCGTTGCGAAACAAGATCCGGCCCGAGCTTGGCTTCTGCCGGCCGGTGATGAGATCCATGGTGGTCGTCTTGCCAGCGCCATTTGGTCCGACGAGACAGCACAGCGTCAGCTCCGTCACCTCAAGGCTGAAGTCATTGATGACCTGCGTCCCGCCGAAGTCCTTGCTGAGACTGTGAATGTCGAGGACGCCCATCGTTCGGCCTCCTACTTCCGCCCGACGTCTGGGACGGCGATGCCGGTTGGCGTGGAGAGCTTCGCGGGCCGCGCCCGCGCGCCAGGTATCGCCAGCACCGTCTCGAGAAGTCCGGCGAGCCCTTTCGGCAAGAAGCGTACGATCAGGATGAAAAAGCCGCCGAGCAGGAGAAGCCAGGTGTTCAGGAATTGGTCGCCGAGATAGCTTTGCCCGCCCTGGATCAAGATGGCCCCGATCATCGAGCCGATCAGCGAGTAGCGTCCGCCGATCCCGGCCCAGATCACCATGCCGATCGAGAAGTTCGTGTCGAGCTGCGCCGGCGAGACGTACTGCGTCAGCATGACGAAGCAGCATCCAGCGATCGCGGCGATGAGGCCGGAGGCCGTGTAGATCACCGTCTCGTAGAGGGCGACGTTGTAGCCGAGGAAGCGCACGCGTTCGGGATCGCCGCGGAGCGCCTGCGTGACGAGCCCGAACTTGCTCTGCGTGAGATATTTGGCGCCGAAGGTGGTGACAAGCAGCAGCAGGAAGACGATCCAGTATCCGGCCGGCGCATAAGGATCGACCTCGTAGCCGAACACCTGCAGATGAGCCGGTGGCGTGATGCCGTTGGCGCCGTTGGTGTAGGGCTGCATGTCGACGAAAAGCGTGTAAAAGGCGCTGAGCATCGCGAGCGTCATGATGGCGATGAAGGCGCCCGAGACGCGTGCGCGGAACACCAGGCTGCCGAACACCGCGTAGAAGAGCGTGGGGACGATCAGCGACAAGGCGAGCCCGACGGCGGTGCTCTGGAACGGCACCCAGAGCAGCGGCAGGTGATCGAGGCTGTTGTTCGCCATGAAAGGCGGCATCGGGTTCGAAGCATCCTGCGACTGCATCTGCATCGTCATGGCCATGCCGTAGGCCGCCAAACCGAACGCGATGCCTTGCCCGAGATTGAGGATGCCGCCGAACCCCCAGCAAAGGCTGATCGAGACGGCCAGCATCGCGTAGACGCCGTAGGTCCCGAGCTGGTTCAGGAGGAAGGTGTCCGAGGTGACCAGCGGCACCATGGCGAGGGCCGCGAAGAGAACCACGTAGACAGCCCATTGCGCGGAACGGTTGTAGTACCAGTTTGCCATGAACCTCGGGTTCGCGGGTCGATCTGCCGGCGCGTTCATCGCCTCGCCTTCGCTGGTGCGAACAGGCCATTCGGCTTGAAGCGCAGGAAGATGACGATGAGCACGTAGAGGATGAACCGCGCAAAGGTGTCGCTCGTCATGAAGGCGAACACCGACTGGAGCTCACCGGTCAGGCCAGAGGCGACGACGCTCCCGAGGATCGTGCCACCACCGACCACCACGACGAGGAACGCCTGGACAACGTAGTTTGCGCCCATGTTCGGCAGGACGATCGCCAGGACGCCGAAAAGCGAACCTGCCAGTCCAGCGAGCCCCGCTCCGATCGCGAAAGTGACCATGTAGACGCGATCGGCATCAATGCCGAAGGCGGCCGCCATTTCCTTGTTCTGCATGACGGCGCGGACCTGCATCCCGAAGCGAGTGCGGTAGAAAAGAAGAAAAGAGATGGCGATCAGCGCCACGGCGGTGACGAAGACGAGGATGCGAAGCACCGACATGCTGGCGAAACCGAGTTGCACATTGCTCTGGAACATGTGCGGGACGGCGAGGTATTTCGGATCGCTGCCAAAGATCAACCGAACACCCTGTGTGAGGACGAGCGAAACGCCCCATGTCGCGAGCAACGTGTCGAGCGGTCGCTTATACAAGTATCGGATCAGACCACGTTCGATCACCAGGCCGATCAGCGCGACGACGACAAACGAGGCGGGGATGCATAATAAAAACGGTAGCCCGAGCGACGACTGCAACGCGTAGGAGGTGTAGGCGCCGAGCATGATGAACTCGCCGTGCGCCATGTTGATGACGCCGATCGTCCCGTAGATAATCGTCAGCCCCAGCGCCGCGACGAGCCAGATACTGGCAATGCTGAGCCCCAGGATCAGCGCATTGGCGAGAGGCACGAAGTCGGAATGAAACAGGATTTGGCTCCTCGGCGCGGAACTGACAGGGACGGCGTCGCGCCACGATGGCGCGACGCCAGCAAGGCTAGATCACGTTCTTGCGGATCTTCCCGTCCGGCGCCTTGAGGCCGCTAGCCGTGCACTTCCCAAGGTTCGGATAGATCGAGTATGGATCCGGCGCGATATTTTCGGGAGCCTCATCGACGAGCTTGAAGCTACCATCAGCCTGGCATTGGCCGATCTTAGGCTTCAGCCACGTGTTGAAGTTCTGATCATCGATCCAGATCTTGCCCTCCGGCGAGACATCGGCCTCGACCGCGATGCCGCCGCTGTTGTCACGGATCATGCGCGAGGTGATGCCGTCGATATTGCCGTTCTTCTTGGCGAGCTTCTCCAGTCCGTACTTAAACACGTAGGCAGACAGGTAGGTCTCTTCCATATTGTAGTGCGTGACGCCGTTCTTGCCGTACTTGCTTTTGAGGAAGTTTTCGACGAACTTGTGGTTGGTGGGATTGTCGAGCGACTGGAAATACGGAGCCGAAAGGAAGTGCCCCGCGCCGAACTCGTTGCCCATGGCACGAGTTTCGATCTCTCCGGTCGTCAGCGAGGCGATCGGCATCGTATGGACGTCGAAGCCCTCCTGCTTGAACTGTTTGTGGAAGGCGATGTCGGATGCGCCGACGACCGTCGAGAAGATGAAGTTCGGCTTGGCGTCACGTATCTTCCCCAGAACAGGGCCGAACTCCGAACTGCCGAGCGGCACGTATTCCTCACCGAGGAGTTCGCCGCCAGCGTTCTGCAGCCACACTTTGGCGTTCTTGTTCGATTCCTTGGGCCAGACGTAGTTCGAACCGACGAAGAAGACCTTCTTGCCGAAGTTCTTCACCATAAACGGGATCAATCGCTTGGAATGCTGGTTGGCGAGCGGGCCGGTGCCGATATCGTTCTGGGTGCACTCCGCTCCCTCATAGCAAGTCGGGTAATACAGGAGGCTGTTCTGCGACATGATGGTCGGGAGGATTGCCTTGCGGCTCGCCGATGTGTAGCAACCGAAGATCGCGATGACTTTATCGCGAAGGATCAGCTCCTTGGTCTTCTCTGAGTAGACGTTGAAGTCGGACTTGGCGTCGACGACGATGGGCTCGACCTGATGCCCGGCAATGCCACCGCTCTTGTTTATCTCATCAATCGCATATTGCATGACGAGGGTGGAGTCCTCTTCAGGGACCGCGAGACCACCGGTCAGCGAAAAAAGAAGCCCAACCTTGATCGGCTCTCCCTTCTTGAGCGCCACTGCAGCCTGCGCAGTGCTGGGTATCCAGAGATGAGGAGCAGCAACGGCTCCAGCCGCAAGGCTCGATTTGATCAGAAACTCACGCCGTGACGATTTCATGCAGCCTCTCTTCGCTACTCGCTCGCTTTACCCGAGGTAAACGTACTTGCCTACAGAGAAACATCCGTTGTTTTCACCGATGCGTCAAGCTGACTTAAGCCGCACCTTGCGTAAAAACGCAGCAGCAGGAAACTTCCAGGTACTCACGATTGAGGTCCGATGCTGGCTCAGCAAGCCTTGGGCCGTCAATCGGGCCTCTTTCCATAGGGCGCTCTCAGACACGCTTACTTGGGATTGTTAGGCTGTCGCTGACGGGCTGACGCGCTCGGCTCCGTCACGAAGGGTCGAGCGACGCTCGCGCTTCCTCCAGAGCCTGTAGCGCAAGTTCGTACGTCCTTGCGTGGAACGCCTCGATGAAGGCGAGGAGAACGTCGTCCTTGCTGATGAAATAGCGGTAGAGTGCCGTTCGCGAAACACCTGTACCTTAAGCGATGTCGGCCGAAGCCGAACGTTCGAGGGCAAACCTCAGAAGGCGATGCGGGCCCTCCAGGATCTGCCTTCGACGATCCTGTGCTGCGTTGCGATCGTTGCGCATCGTTTCAGCCGTCGTTAAACCAGCATTTCCACCCGGCGCCAAACAGCTTTACTTCGCAAAGGCCAACGCGCGGTTCCGCAGCCGGCCGCCTACCCCTTCTGTTCAGCCAGCTCCTTCAGCGCACGCAGCCACTCTTCATGCGATGCCAGCAGGATGCGGCGCGTTCGTCGGCCGATGACCGCGAGCAGGAGGCCCCTCTGCGCCTCTTCGGTGATGACCCGGCAGCCGCCTGAACTCTCCTCGATGTACCAAGTGTGGGCACCGCTGGTGCCTGCGGGTCCCTTCGCGGACCAGCTCAGTTCCCGGTAGGGCTCGAACGTCTCGATCTCGGGCTCGAAGAAAAATCCCAGAGTCTTGAACCTGAACTTCGATGCGGCCGTCAGAAGCGGGCCGCCGCGCAGGATCGAGACATCGGTGCAGTGCTTGTACCAGGACGGCCACATCACGCAGTCGATGAGCAGTGACCAGACCGTCTCTGGTTGCGCAGCAATATCGACGGCATTATGAGCGAAAACCGGCGCCGAAGCGGGGTCATGCTGCGCCGGCCACACGATCCGTGTGTCCGGGATTTGTACGATATTACCCACGAGAGTTGCTCCGTCCTGCACCACCGCCAAGCGTCAGGCGATCCGCTTACGCCGAGCTTCCGGAAAAATCGAATTGACACTTTGAGCACATGCCGTCGAGTCGTGCCTTTTCTCTCATGCTTTGAGGATGCTCGTCTGTTGTTAGGCTTAGGCAGGTCTATCGGATCGAGTTCGGGACCGCCTGCAAGGCGTAGAAGCAGCCGTCGAGCGGCAGCGACATGTGGCGTCGGACGCGACCACGACCGCCTCGTCCTTCAGCGTGGCTCGCCGAACGCGCCTCGCGAGAGCCTCCCACTTGGCGACCTGATCCCACAGCGCTTGGGCGAGCCCTCTCACGCTCTCTTGACTATGCTGTATCGCGCGATGGACCGCCTCCGTCGCTATGAGACAAGGTGCACGCTATCCTGGGCAAGAGCCCGCGCAAGCGTGCCGCCGACACGCGAACCTCGACGCCGGCCTTGCTGAAAGGGACTGATCTTCGGCCCGACCGGCTGCGCCATGTCGCCGACCCACACGCGCAAGGGCGGACGCCTCTACCGCTACTACGTCAGCCAGGCCGTGCTGAAACAGGGGCGCGACACCTGTCCGGTCGGACGACTCCCGGCGGCGGAGATCGAGGCGGCGGTCATCGACCAGGTCCGCGGACTGCTGCGCGCGCCGGAGATCGTGGTTGTCAATCGGCTCCCAAAATTGACCCCTGATCGGCGTCCAATGTTGACCCCTGTCGCGCCTCGCTGATGCAGGAGCGCTTGCCCCGGCGTGAGCTGGCCAGGGTTGCGGAGCCGGGGCGAGCGCGGTCCCGAGCCTGCTTCAGCCTCGGTTCTTGAAGCGCCAGCTCTCGTTGCCGGTCTCGACGATGTCGCAGTGGTGAATGAGGCGATCGAGCAGCGCAGCGGTCATCTTGGCGTCGCCGAAGACGGTGGGCCACTCACCAGAGGCGAGGTTGGTGGTGACGAGGACCGAAGTGCGTTCGTAGAGCTTGCTGACGAGGTGGAAGAGCAGCTGGCCGCCGCTTTGGGCGAATGGAAGGTAGCCGAGTTCGTCGAGGAAGGTGGAGCCGGGTCGGCCGGTGATCAGGACGCCCTTCATGCCAAGGTCGGTTACGGCCCGTTCGAGTTCGCGCGCCGCGGCTTCGGGGCAATGCCAGGGCAGCTTCGCGAAGGCGGCGAAACGCGTGGGGTTCTCACCAACAGCCTTCGCCAGACGGTCGTTCGCAGCTTTGTCCCGGCGCGGCCCTGCGTCGGCTTGGTTTCGACTGAGGCCGTGGGCCTGAGTTCGAGGCCGAGCGCCAGGCGACCATCGTCGCCGATTACGAGGGTCTGCTTGCCCGGCAGGCCGACGCCACGGCTATAACACAGCAGCCGCGCTATCCGGCACGGTGCAGCGCCTCGAGCTGGAGCTCGGGCGGCTGGTCGATCGTGCTCACCTTGGCATATCCGACCGCATCGACCCTCGACCGTTCTACAAACCCGTCACGCCAATCATCGACGCCGGGGCTGCTCAGAAACCCGCGTTTTGCGAAACCGCCAGACCAGTGCCGTCTCGCGGCTGGTCATGAACGCCCGGCAGCGTGCGCAGGAACGTGGCGAGCGCATCGATCACGAGCCGCACGCGAGCGATCCGGGCGCGGGCGGGCACGAACAGGATGGAAAGGGGGACGGGTTCCAGGCCGATATCGGGCAGCACCTGCCGCACCGCTCCCGATGCCAGCAGGTCGTCGACGAGCCAGAGATGGGCGGCGACGATCCCGCGTCCCGCGACCAGCGCCTCGCGCGCGGCAAGGCCGTGATCGAGCGTCAGCCGCCCGGTGAACGGCACCGACCACGGCTTCTCGTCCGCCTGACGGAGCGACAGCACATCGCTCCCGGTGATGTTGCCCATGCGGACGGCTTCGTGTCGGGCCAGGTCGTCGGGAGTAGCCGGCGTCCCTTGGCGGGCGAGATAGTCGGGCGAGGCGACGAGGATCCGGCGCGACCGGCCGACCCGCCTGACCTGCATGGAGCTGTCCGCCAGCGGCCCCAGCCGGATCGCGACGTCCACGGCCTCGCGCACCAGGTCGATGCGGACGTCCGACAGGCGAAGGTCGACGCTGATCCCCGGATGGCGGTCCTGGAGGTCGAACAACGCCCGGGCGACGTGGCGCACGCCGAGCGCGGCTGTGCACGACACGCGCACCGTGCCAGCCGGCTCGCCGCCCGCACGGCGAGCCTCGTCCGTCGCCTCGTCCACCAGCCGGAGGATGTGGCCGGCCTCGGCGTGGTAGCGGACGCCCTCCTCGGTCAACGTGACCCGCCGCGTCGTCCGGTTGAGCAGTGACACCCCGAGGGCGCGCTCCAACTCCGCGAGGTGGCGCGTGACCGTCGACTGCCCGACGCCGTGCTCGCGCGCGACCGCCGACAGGCTGCCGCGCTCCGCGACCCTGACGAAGCTCCGCATCCGTTCCAGGGTCACGGCCAACCTATCCACCAAGCGGAATTATCCTATCCACTCCTGCCATCTAGAGCATGGCTGGTGGAATCGCTACGTCACTGCGCACTGATGCCGCCGCGCCCGGTGTGACCGGCTTCGCTGCCCATCTCCGGCCGGTGCCGGAAGGAGCCGACCGCTCATGAAAGCCTATCGCTACACGAGCGCTTCGGGCGCGGGCGCCATCGCGCTCGCCGAGACGGCGACGCCTGAGCCGGGGCCGGGCGAAGTCCGCCTCCGCATGGCAGCGGCCAGCCTCAACGCACGCGACCTGCTGACGCTCGCGGCGGCGGGCCGCGGCGAGGTGAAGGATCGCGTCCCGCTGTCGGACGGGGCGGGCGTGATCGACGCGGTCGGGCCGGGCGCGCGGCGCTGGTCGGTCGGAGCGCGGGTGGCGACCTCCTTCTTCCGCGACTGGATCGACGGTTCCTTCCGCGCCACCTACGCGCCGTCCGCCCTGGGCGGCGCTGCGACCGACGGCGTGTTGGCGGGATATGTCGTGTTGCCGGAGGCGGCCGTGGTCGCCGTCCCGGAGCATCTCTCCCTCGCCGAGGCGGCGTGCCTGCCCTGCGCGGGGGTGACGGCGTGGAACGGCCTGGTCGAGCGTGCCGGGCTCAAGGCGGGCGACACGCTGCTGGTCCAGGGCACGGGCGGCGTGGCGCTGTTCGCGCTCCAGATTGCGGTCGCGCGCGGGGCGGAGGTGATCATGCTCTCCTCTTCCGACGCGAAGCTGGCGCGGACGAAGGCGATGGGCGCGTCGGTGCTGATCAACTATCGCGAGCGGCCGGACTGGGACGTGGCGGTGATGGAGGCGACGGCGGGTCGCGGCGTGAGCCACGTCCTGGAACTTGGCGGCCAGGACACCTTCGATCGTTCGGTGCGCGCGGTGGCCGCGGGCGGCACGATCGTCCAGGTCGGTGTCCTGACCGGGCTAGATCCGGCGCCGAACCTGCGCCGACTGATGTGGCAGAACGCAGCCATCGTGGGGTTGACGGTGGGCTCCGCCGCGCGGCTTGCCGCTTTGGGCGCCTTCATGGCGGAAAACGCGCTCCGTCCCGTGATCGACAGGACGTTCAGGTTCGAGGAGGCACCGCGCGCGCTCGAATACCTGCGCCGCGGGTCGCATTTCGGCAAGGTCGTGATCGCCTGTCCGACGGTAGGAAGCTTCTTCGCATGACGACGCGGGACACGCTGGTGGGCATCGTCGGGCTGGGAAGCATCGGCGGCGCGGTGGCGGAGCACGTGCTCGCCTCGAGGCGGCCGATGATCGGCTGGGCGCGCCGGCCCGAGAGCCTGAAGTCGTTCGCCGGGCAAGGTGGCCGGGCCGCGGCCTCGCTCGCCGAACTAGCGCCCGCCGAGGTGGTGATCTCGGTCGTGTTCGACGACGCGGTCGTGCGGGAGGTGGCGCTCGAGCCCGGCGGCCTGGTCGAGGCCATGGCGCCCGGTGCGATCCACGTCGCGATGCAGACGATCTCGCTTGGTCTCGTGCGCGAGCTGGACGAGGCGCATCGGGCGCGTGGTCAGCGTTTCCTCGCGGCGCCCGTGTTCGGCCGGCCCGAGGCGGCCGCCAGGGGCGAGCTTGCGATCATGTGCGCGGGGCCGGAAGATGTCTTCCGGACCGTGGATCTGCGGAACGAGGTCGGCGTAGTTCACGACACGGTAGCTCGGGGGTTTGACCCAGAGGTCAAAAAAAGGCGCTTCCTACGCGCGGCGAACCGAAGGTGTAGCAGGCCGCCACCCTGTCGCTGCCGAACTTCGCGGTGGCGATCTGCGCCAGCGCCCCGCCGAGGGAATGACCGATGAAGTAGATGGGGACGGACGGCAGCGTCGCACCCTCGATGCGCGCCTTCAACGCGTTGAGCGACGGAGCCGACGACAACGACAATCGTCGGTCGCTCCACGATGTAGGCCCAGCCGTCGTCGAGCCCGTTGTGGAAGTAGGTGATCCGTTCAAACCCAAGGGCGGCAAACGCGCCAGCGTGCATTAGGCTTGATCGACCAGCTTCCCGTTCAGCTGCCCGGTTTTATCATCATCCGCAAGGTGCTTCAAAGAGGGCGCTCGAGCTCGGCAAGGACATCGGACAACATGTCGGTCGGCTGGCAATCCGGCGCAAACGAAGGGCCATAGATGGCCCGTAGCGTCGAGATGACCTTGTCTACGTGCTTCTGACCAATGGCACCTTCAGGATCGCGGTGCTGATCGAGCCATGATGCTACTCCTCGTCCTCGACGCCGAGCTCATCCCAGCATTCGTCGAGGATCGCTGAACGACGCGCCTTGTTCGCCTCGTCCATTGCGGCGATTCGGTCGACGACGGTCGCGAGCTCGTCGTCGGGGCTCAGCATGTCGAAGAGGAAGTCACCCAAAGACGCGATCTCGCTGCGGCACGCCGAGCCGATCGGGTCGGCGATGATGGCGTCGAGGATCTCCTCATCGACTTCGGCTTCATCGGTGTCAGAGGCGGTCACGACGTGCTCGGCACGGCTTTCTGGCGCAGGTCGCTCGATCAGGGCGCGAAGCAGCGCATCGATTGCCTGTTCGATCTTCGCCGTCTTAGGTGCTGCTGTGTCAGTCATCTGGCAGCGTTGCCAGGAAGGTAGGATGGGGTCCAGCCCACTATCGAGCTTACGACGGTATGCCGCTGGTTACCCTTGAGATCGTTCGTCCGGCGCGGCTCAACGAGATCGCCACCGTTATCGACGACGCGGCGACGACCGTGCGGTGAACCGGGACCGCAACGTGCTGCGCCGCGCCATGGCTTGAAGGTTGGCAGTCGCGCTGCAGCGCATCCGCGCCCTTGCACGCTCTTGCTTGGATTTGGGGCATCTTCGGTGGTCTAGCGTTGGTGCGCATGCTCTAGGCACGGAATGAAGTTCCTAACCCCGCTCGCCCTCTTGATCCTCGCCGCAACGCTTGAAGCGAGCGGGGACGCCATCATGCGCGTTGGCTTGAAGCCCCGCGCCGTTCCAGTCCAAGCCGGCCTTATGCTCACGGGCGGCATAATCCTCTACTTCTACGGCCTGACCCTTAATCTAGCACCTCTGGACTGAGGCCGATTCATCCGCGGCTACGTCGCAACGTTCTTTATCGTCGGCCAAGTCATCAACTTGGTCGCCTTCAAGACGGCGCCGATGCTCCCGATCGCGGTCGGTGGATCCTTCATCGTCGCTGGCGGCCTCATCACGACGCTTTGGCAGCGCTGACGAGAGGTTATGCTACCTTAGGAGTTTGCTACCCCATGCCCGAAATCTGGGCTGGTAGACGCACGGGCGGCCCGGCTCATAGTACACGTATGACAGACGCATGCGTAGGCTGGAAATTCGGCGCCGACATCAAGAACGCAGAGGGGCACTTCGTGCCACGGACGTGCTACGTAGCTCTAGTGGATCGCGACGCCGCTCGGCAGGAGCTTGGGATCAAAACCCGGAGTTGGCCTATCATCCCGGCCCAGGACAAGCCGTGAGCGCCGACGAATGGCAACGCTTCTTCCAAGCGTCGCCGCTCACAGGGGAGGTTACGCTGCGATGGCTAGCACGGCCTGAACCATCAAACCCCTAAGGTAAGTCAGCCGTAAGCTTCAGCCTTCGGGCTGCATCTCCCGCCTTCTCGCGGGCTGTGCGCGAATGTCGGCAGCGGCCTTGTCCTCAACCGCACGCTTGTTGCCTTCCGCGTCCATTGCGGCGGTTTACGACCTGGTTCGCGCTGGACGTCGACCGGCCACTGTTCGCCTTCGCCGGGATCCGGACGACTTGGCGAGGCGTGCGCGGGCCAAAGGCGACCCGATCGACGGCGAGCACCGGCTCTTCGGCTTCCTGACGACGGATGCGAACGGCATCGTCGGGCCGATCCATCCTAAGGCCATGCCGGTGCTGCTCACAACGTCAGAGGAGTACGACGTTTGGCTTAGAGCGCCGTGGAGCAAAGCAGCAGCGCTGCAGCGGCCGTTCCCGAAGAAGCCATGCAGATCGTCGCCAGCGGAACGCGCAAGGATCTGCACGATGCTGAGGTAGCGGCCGAGCCGGAGCCTCGCCAACTTAGCTTGCTATAGCCACCGCTTGAGCATCGTCTACTTGCCTTTCTCGCAGCCAAAGCCCGGCTTCTTGGCGTCAGGCTGCGAACATCCGAGCGCCTTGCCCCGATCGTCGGCGTCAGACTTTTGGGCACTGCCGGTGGTGTCCTCATCGGCGAGCGGCGAAGTAGACTTTGCCGCATCGGATCTCGGAGCCTCTGCCGCAGCCGGTGCGGCGTAAGCTGGCGCGACGACGAGCGCCGATAGAAGCGTGGCAGCGAAGCCGACTGCTGTGAAAGACGCCTTACGCCATAGCATTGATCGTTCTCCCGAACTTCGTGTTGCGCCGTCGACTAAGCCTAACGCGAATCGTCGAGCTTGGTCATGCGAGCCTCGAAGTGCATGTCGGGCCCGGCCTTCGATGAACCCTCGACCGTAAAGTCGGGACCTTCCGGATGTCCCTTCAGCCGAACGACGGCTCTGTTGACACCGAAGACGGAAGCGGCGGCTTCGCCCGGCGTATGCTGATAGATGGAGACTTGGGCGTCGAAGCTCCCATCCGGCTCCTTAGACGTGCCGACCCAAGCGTAGACCGCGTCGCCACCTTGAAGGCTGCCGGCCTCAAGGACAAACGATGCCCACTCCCTCGCCGAGTTGCGTCTTGAAGGCGACTTTATACAAGCCGGTCTGCAGAGGCATGTTGGACCTTAAGGAGAGCGGATGGCGCGAGAAGCTATCCTAGCCAAGCTGGGAAAGCCTGCGGCAAGTCAGCTTGCGCTCAGCAGCTCATCCATGCTCAGCATTTCGCCAAAGCTACGCAGCACGACGACTCCGCGAACTCGCCTGTTCCGACGCATTTCGTAGCAAAACATCCAGCGGAGGGCTCACGCGGAACCGGTTAGCACCACGCGTCCTGGCAAGCGGCTGTGGCTTTTCTGACGCTACGCGCAAGGGCGGCGCGTCCCACCGTATCGACCTTGACCCGCGAAATTGGACCGAGGGACGCCGGCGCCAACCTGCGGGAGAAGTCATTGTCCTTCCTACAGCAGGATTTCGGCAAGGCGGCGGGCGCGAGTTACTGCTCGACCTGACCATGCCGGTGATGGACGGCTTCACGTTCCTAAGGGAGCTACATGGACGGCTGGCTGCAGCACCATACCGGTCGTGGTGCTGACCCCCCCTCGATCTCACGGCCGAGGACCGTCGCGAACTGCGTGGCGCTACGCAGATTCCGAACAAGCGCGACTTGCGCATGAACGATTACTGTTGAGCGCCTCAAGGCTTTGAAGGAGAACAGGACCGCATAATGACAAAGCCGCCACGGCTCTCGCCGTGCGGCTCCTGCATATCATGCTGGCGGGTGTCAGTTCCGGCCGGCAGGTCCGCCGACATTGCCGCCGGTTGCGGTCGAACCGCCGCTCATCGTACCGGTGGAAGCGTCGCCGCTGGCTCCAGACATCGCGCCGCCTTGCATCATGGCGCCGCCATTTGCACCGCTCTGGGCAGAAGGCCGTGTCGAGTTAGAACCATCTGCCTTCTGCCCCTGTGCCGGGCCGGCGAGCGTGGTACCTTGCTGGGCAAAGGCCGGTGCGGCGGCAAGCAAGATGGCGGCGGCCGCGGTAGCGGCGGTGATCTTAATGTTCATGAAATCTCCTTTATGCGCGATCAATCATTCGTCGGCGGCTAGGTTCCGACCGCATGGGGTAGGTCACCGTATGACCTTAAGCGGGCACAGCCACCTGCTGCCTGATATCGTTGAATGCCGGATCGGCGACATTGCGGGCCGCGCTAGCGCAACCTCGTGCATCGCATCGATGCGCCCCGAGCCTGGTGACAATCACGATGCGGTCGGCGAGCAGCAAGGTCTCCTCGATCGAATGGTTGACGAAGAGGACTGTGAAGCCGGTACGCAGCCGCAGGACCAACAGTTCGCCTTAAAATTTGTCGCAGCTCATCGCGTCGAGGGCGCCGAAAGGCTCGTCGATCAGCACGACCTCGGCGTCGTTGGCGAAGACGCGGGCGACTGCAACGTGCTGCGTCATGCCGCCGAAGAGCTGGTGCGGAAAGGCATCAGCGAAGCGCCCGAGGCCGACCATGTCGATGTATCGCTCGACCAGTGCACGGCTCGTCACGGTGCCGCCCGCTAGATCGCTTTGGCGTGCGACGCCTGCGGCGATGGCTCGGCGCATAAATAGTTTCCAGGCGCTCCTTCGAGGAGGAACGAGAAGCGGGTGCCGCTTACGACCGAACTCGAGACGGTCAACGCGCCGCCCATGCGCTCGACAAGGTCTCGACACAGGAGGAGACCCAGCCCGCTACCACGTTCTCCCGCCGTTCCGTTCGTGGTCGACCTCCGATCGAGCTTGAAGAGGTCGACGACCTTGTCCGGCGGCATGCCGATTCCGGTGTCCGAGACGGCGATCTCGGTCTTGCCACCCTGCGGACGCGCGAAGATCGTGATCCGTCCACCCGGCTGCGTGAACTTGATTGCGTTGCTGACGAGGTTGCGAAGCACCGCCGCCACCATTCCCGCATGTCCAATCGCGTGGGTGCAATCGCAGTCGAGGATGATCGTCAGCCCCTTGTCGGAAGCCGCCACCTCGACTCCGGCCCTGGTAAGCATCGCGATTTCTTCGACGTCGAACTCGGCCAGGGTCGTGGTTACCGTATCCATCTGGAGGCTTGCCCAGGCAAATAGCCCCTCCATGAGATCGGCCGCCTGGCTTGCCGATCCGAGCACGGCGCGCGCCCGCTTCTCGACTGACGCCTGATCACGAGCCTCCACGGCTTGGCTGAGCGTCCTGGATAGGCTGAGGATGGCCTGAAACGGATTTCGGAGATCATGGGCGATGATCGAGAAGAACAGCGATTTTTGGCGATTGAGCATGTCGAGCGCCAAGCTCTTCTCCTCGGCCTCCAGCCGGGCGCCGCGTAGTTCGGCTATGAACTCCCTTCGAGCCTTCGCGTAGCGGATCGCTCTTGCGAGGCTCGGCGGCGTCACGTCGGCCTTCGTTAGATGATCGAGCGCGCCGGCTCCAATCAGTCTCATGGCAACGTTCGGGTCGGCATCGCCGGTCAGCATGAGAACCGCCTGGGCGCCGCCTTCTGGCGCGATGAGCGCGGCGAGGAGGTCGAACGTGTCCACGTCGGGTAGCCGGTAATCGAGCAGGACGCAGTCGAAGTCCTGTGATCGGGCGATGTCGAGGCCGGACGTGCCGTCCGTCGCCTCGATCAGCGTATGCTCAAGGCCCGACTTGACGAGCGCACGGCGCACCAGGGCTCGGTCGACCTGGTCGTCGTCGATCAGGAGGATCGTTGACGCGCTCAAAGGATCAAGCCGGGAATTCGACGATCCTCCAGTAGTGCTCGAGCAGGGAGACCGCCTGCAAGAAGGTGTTGGCCGGATCCTGCTTCACGATATAGCCGGCGACGTGGTGCCCGTAGGCGCGGGCCTTGTCCTCTTCCGTCTTCGACGTCGTCACCATGAAGACGAGCGCAGACCTGAGGTCCTTGTCGGCACGTATCGCCTCAAGGAACTCAATGCCGTTCATCCGAGGCATGTTGAGATCGAGGAGGATCAGGTGGGGCTTGTCGAGCTTGGTACGCCCGTTCTCGCCGCGCAGTATCTCAAGGGCCTCTATGCCGTCGCGCGCGACGGTGATCGGGTTAGCGATCTTGCTCTTGGCGAAGGCCCGTCTGAGGCCCTGCACGTCGACCTCGTCGTCATCAACCAGAAGCAGGTTCACTGTCGGCGCCATCGTTCATGTCCTTCGGATTGCGCGGCCAGGTGAACCGAACGGTCAAGCCGCGCTCGTCTCGGCCGTCGTCGAGCCAGACCCTGCCGCCCTGACGGTCGACCAACTTCCTCACGATGGCAAGGCCCATCCCGCTGCCCTCGACCTCGTCGCGGGGCTTCAGCGTCTGAAACATGCCGAACACGCGATCGCGATAGTTCAAGGGTATGCCAGGGCCGTCGTCCGCCACCGCGAACTCAAGCATCGGCCCGTCTTCCCGCGCTTCGATCCAGATGTGACCGTCGCCGGTATGATCGTGATGCTTGAGCGCGTTGCCTATGAGGTTCTGGAACGCCTGCATCAAAGGTGCCTTCGCCGACCTCATCGACGGCATCGCATCTCCGGTGGCGATCTTGAAGCCGGCGGGCGGATCGACCATCGACGACACGTCGGCGATGAGGCGGCCGATGTCGATATCTTCGACCTGGGCGTCGTCCCTTCCCGCGCGAGAGTAGCCAAGGAGATCGTCGAGAAGGCTCTCGAGCCGCTGCACCCTGCTTTTCAGCAAATCCATGTTCTTGCGCGTATCGGCGGTCAGCACGGAGTCTAGATCTTCTTCGATCCAGCCCACCAGGTTTTCGATGGCGCGCAAAGGCGCCTTCAGGTCATGCGAGGCGACGTAGGCGAACTGCTCCAGCTCTTCGTTCGCGCGCCTCATAGTCCTTGCCTGATCGGCGAGCTGGCGGGCCATCTGCTTGCGTTCGGTGATGTCGGTCAGCAGGACCACGACGCCGAGCACGCTGCCGTCTGCACCCTTGTGTGGTCGATAGAATGCCTCGACGTCGCGGCGCTTGGAATCGCGCCGGGCGAGGCGGTGCTCCGATCGCGTCTCCGTTCCCTGCAGAGCAGTCTCGAGCTGTTCCAGCCCAGGAAAAGGATCTCGGGAGAAGACCTCGGAGAGCGGGCGACCGAATAAATCGGCGACATCCTGCGTCCGGAGATCGAACCAGGATGAGAACTCGTCATTCAGGAAGCCGACGCGATGCAGTGCGTCCACATAGCCGACCATGCCAGGCAAGGTGTCGGCGGTTGCACGGAGCAGCGAGGCGGTATCCATCAAACCACCCTAGACCGGAACCGCGCGGCCGACCCCTTTAATTTGTCTCCTGCGAGCCGACAGCGAGTGCCAGCCGTATGTGCTGGCATCCAGCCTCGCGGTCGTCTCTGCCCGCGCAGGATGGGCGGCAGGCAGGAAGGTGGAGGGTGCTAACGCGCACTTCGAGGAAGGTTGTGAAAGTCTCGTTCTAAGGCCGATAATCGTTCGAATAACTGAAGCTGGCCCGGAAGCAGCTGTTCTGCTTCCACGCTTTAAAACGAGAAAGCTGTCGCTCTCAGTCAGCTCGCAGGATTCACAAGGCGAGCAGAGTTCGACCGAACTCCGTACCCACGTTTTTCGTATTCGCAGAAGGACAGCGAACGCAGGCCAGTCGCACGAGGCCGTGCCACAGCGTCTCGCGCCTATTCGTCAGTACGCTTTGCTGCCAAAGAATGCGCATTCCATGGCAGACGACCCGCGTGGCATGACGTTCTCCCTAACGACAGATCAACACCAATGCATTCTCTCGACGCTTCCGGCCCCGTTTGCCACCTTGAACGGCGTGCCCTTTGTGGTGTGCCTAGTAGAAGGTGGTAATATTCAAATGAGCGACGTTCTCGCCCTGAACGACGTCGACAAGCGGCGAGTGGGTAGGCGCGCCTCGCGCAATATCCTACCGCAGGCATGGATGGGTTGGCTTCTGCCGATTGCGATCCTTGTTTTATGGCAACTCGGGTCGTCGACTGGCGTCCTGTCTTCGAAGATCCTGCCGAACCCCCTCGACATCGGTCGCGCAACCTACCGCCTCACTGCCAATGGTGAGCTCCTGACGAATATGGAGACGAGCACGTTGCGCGCCCTCGCCGGCCTCGTCGTCGGCGGAGGCATCGGGTTGGCGTTCGGCGTGGCCAACGGTCTCTCGCGCTGGGCCGACACTTTCACCGACACTACACTGCAGATGGTGCGCAACGTGCCCCACCTCGCGCTAATTCCGCTCGTCATCGTCTGGTTCGGCATCGATGAGGGCGCCAAGCTGTTCCTGGTCGCGCTCGGCGTCTTCTTCCCGATCTATCTGAACACGCTGCACGGCATCCGCGCCGTCGATCCGCAGCTTGTCGAGATGGGCCAAAGTTATGGCATGGGGCCGGCAACGCTGTTCCGCCGCATCATCTGGCCGGGCGCACTGCCCTCCATCTTCGTCGGGCTGCGCTACGCTCTTGGCATTACGTGGCTCACCCTCATCGTCGCCGAGACGATCGCGGCGCAATCGGGCATCGGCTACATGGCCATGCAGGCGCGCGAGTTCATGCAGACCGATGTCATCGTGCTAGCCATTCTGATCTACGCCGTGCTCGGCAAGGGCGCCGACAGCATCGTGCGCGTGCTGGAGCGCGTCTTCCTGTCGTGGAACCCGGCCTTTGCTAACAAGGGAGCACGGGCGTGAGCGTCGCGATCCTCGACCGGCCGGGCACGCCCGCCGTCGCGACGAGCTCCCGCGCGCTGTCCATCACCGCGAGGGGGCTGTCGAAATCGTTCGGCGATCGGCCCGTCATTGCCAACCTCGACCTTCACGTACCAGCCGGGCAGTTTCTCGCCGTGGTCGGCCGCAGTGGCTGCGGCAAGAGCACTTTGTTGCGCCTGTTGAGCGGGCTGGAGCAGCCCGACGGTGGCACATTGCGGTTTGGCGACGCGAAAGCTGGCGCCATGCCGCAGGCCGACGTGCGCCTGATGTTCCAAGAGCCGCGGCTACTGCCCTGGGCGAAAGTCGCGGGTAACGTAGAGATCGGCCTCGGTTTGGCCGGCGGTACGGCGCAGGGCAAACGATGTGCGCTCGACACCCTGGCGCAGGTCGGTCTGGAAGACCGTGCCGATCTTTGGCCGTCGCCGCTCTCGGGTGGCCAGAAGCAACGTGTGGCGCTCGCTCGCGCCCTTGTCTCGAAACCACGCATCCTCTCCTTCGACGAGCCGCTGGGAGCACTCGATGCGCTGACGCGCATAGAGATGCAGCGATTAATCGAGCGCGTGTTCATCGAGCAGGCCTTTACCGCCTTGCTCGTCACCCACGACGTCGCCGAGGCGCTGGCGCTGGCCGACCGCATAATCGTGCTCGAAAAGGGCGGAATCTCACTCGACGTCGATGTTCCGCTGGATCGTCCGCGCCGCCGCGGCTCATCCGAGGCGGCGGCTCTGGAAGAACGCATCCTTGCCCAGCTGCTCGGCAGCGAGAGCTGAACCTTCCAGTCGGAATAAAGCCATGACAGAGTTTTCACGCCGCACGTTCGTCGGCGCCGCCGCAGCGACCTTGACCTTGGCAGCTACGCAGGCGCGTGCCGCGAAATCCGTACGGGTCGGCTATCAGGTGTATGGCAACCTTCTGCTGCTGAAGACTAGCGGTTTGCTGGAGGCAAAGCTTAAGCCTCTGGGCTGGTCGGTGGAATGGAAGAAGTTCGTCTCCGGGCCGCCGCTTATGGAGGCTCTGGGCGCCGGTGCGATCGACTTCGGCTCCGCCGGCGAGACCCCACCGATCTTCGCGCAAGCGGCCGGCGCTCCGCTCGTCTATCTCGGGGCCGAGGCCCCCTCGCCGACGGGCGAGGCCATCCTCGTCCTCGACAAGAGTTCAGTCACGACACTGTCCGAACTCAAGGGCCGGAAGGTTGCCTTCAACAAGGGATCGAACGTCCACTATCTCTATGTCCAAGGGCTGGAGAAAGCCGGGCTTTCACCGAAGGACGTCACGCCCGTCTACCTGGCCCCCGCCGACGGCCGCGCGGCGTTCGAGCGCGGCAGCGTCGACGCGTGGGTGATCTGGGACCCCTACTTCGCCGCAGGACAAGCCGGCATCAAGACGCGCGTGCTGGCCGACGGCACCGGACTCGTCGCCAACCGTCAGTTCTACTTCGGTCGCCGTGGCTTCACCGACGCGCCAGTCTACGCAGCGATCAAACAGGCGATCATCGAAACCGACACGCGCGCCGCCGACGATCGCGGCAAGGTCGCCGCCACGCTGGCGCCGAGCGTCGGCCTGCCGGAATCGGTTCTTGCCGATGCGGTGAACCGCCAGGCCTGGGCCTACCAGGCGATCGACCCCGCAATCGTGCACGACCAGCAGGTGATCGCCGACACCTTCCACACGCTCGGCCTCATTCCCAAGCCGATCAGGGTTAGCGACGCCCTGTCTTCCGTCTGATGTTCCGCAACGAAGACCGAACCGATTGATAGCGCCACGCGGAACTCAATTTAGAGAGTGGAGAAGCTCGATGACCCAGTCCGAACCGATTACGCAGGCGTGCGACACTGCCAACGTCATGTGGTTCCTGCCGACGCATGGCGACGGCCGCTATCTCGGCACAACCTTTGGCGCGCGGGAGGTTACGCTCGACTATCTGGCGCAGGTCGCCCGCGCGGCTGACGCCTGCGGCTATTTCGGCGTACTGCTGCCGACCGGCCGCTCCTGCGAGGATTCCTGGATCGTCGCCTCGGCGCTGGCGCCGATGACCGAGCGCCTGCGCTACCTCGTGGCGGTGCGTCCCGGCCTGCAGTCGCCTGCGGTAGCGGCCCGCATGACGGCAACGCTCGACCGCATCTCGAAGGGGCGACTGCTTGTCAACGTCGTCACCGGCGGCGACCCTCTTGAGAACAAGGGCGACGGCATCTTCCTCGCCCACGACGAGCGCTACGCCGTCACCGACGAGTTCCTGCAGATCTATACGCGCCTGCTGACGGGCGAGACCTTCGATCTTCACGGCAAGCACCTGCGTGTGGAAGGCTCCAAGATCCTGTTCCCGCCGGTGCAGCACCCGCATCCGCCGCTCTACTTCGGCGGCTCCTCGCCTGCAGGGCAGGATGTAGCGGCCAAGCTCGTACAGAAGTATCTGACCTGGGGCGAGCCGCCGGCGGCGGTGGCCGAGAAGGTCGCCCACATGCGCGCCCTCGCCGCCGCGCAGGGCCGAGATATGAGCTTCGGCATCCGCCTTCACGTCATCGTGCGCGAAACCAACGAGGAGGCCTGGCGCGAAGCGGCCAAGCTAATCGAGCATGTCGACGACACCACCATCGCCGAGGCACAGAAGGCCTTCGCGCGCATGGATTCCATCGGGCAAAACCGGATGGTCGCGCTACACGGTGGCGACAGAGACAAGCTTGAGGTCAGCCCCAACCTCTGGGCCGGCGTCGGCCTGGTGCGCGGCGGTGCCGGCACGGCGCTGGTCGGCGACCCCGACACCGTGGCTGAGCGTATGCGTGAGTACATGACCTGCGGCATCGACACGTTCATCATGTCGGGTTACCCGCACCTTGAGGAGGCCTATCGCTTCGCCGAGCTCGTCCTACCGCGTCTGCCGCTGGCGGCGGAAACAATCGCACTGCGCTCGGGTAGCTCCCATCGTGGTCCCTTCGGAGAGATGATCGGCAATAGCAAATCGCCGAGCAACCGCCTGTCGGTTTAATCTGGCCGTAAGTAGAACGTCTCCTTTAAAGCGCGGCGCTAACTGCGCAGACATGGTTTTTTTGTAAAGGAGCCAGTCGTCGCTTAACGGTATCTGGTAACACGACAGGCCGTCTGTGCCGCTTGTACCCTTATGTCGGGCACGGCCGTGATTTCCCAGAAGGCGCCGCGGCTCAACGGACCGATCGCCAGCAGACAGTCTTGCGGCACGCCGGCGTTGTCGATCAGCCTACAATCTTGGTCGACGTCCAGGCCGAGCCCGCATGCGTCGGGCCGCGCGTGTCCGCGAGCGAGCAGATCGCGCAGCAGCGGCGATCGAGACTTGGCGATATCGCCCGCGGGTCCGGTGCAATTGACGATACGATGGACTTGCATCTCTCGCGTCTGGTCAGCGCCGCGAGGGCTCCAGGCAACGATTGCCAGGCTTTTCTCGAAACGCGCTTGCCCGATGCGCCCAGCAAGGAAGGTCAGCTGTCCGCTGGCCTCGAGCTCTTCCACGACCTGGGCTACGTCGGGAGCGATGCGATGTCGGTGAATGTCCCACCAAGGGCGCAGATGGCGCAGGAAGCGTCGGCGCTCTTCGGGCGACGCCTCGCACCACAAGCGTTGCACGTCAGGGCGAACGCCGTCGATGACCTCCCGCCAAGCCGTCGCCTTCGTCGCCTCGCGCAGCGATCGCAGCAGTACGCTCCAAGACGGACGCGGCGGGACCGGCCATGGCGCCATAGCCGGTGTGTCGCTCTCATGCCGATGGGGTCGAAGCCCTCGCCGCGACAAGGCGCGGATCGATCCAACGTGGCCTCGGCTCCTCAAGCGTAGGATCATGTCGACGGCCGTCAGGCCGGTGCCGACGAGGAGGACGTCGCTGGCCGGATCAAGGTCGGCGAAGGCGTCCGCCGCCCAGGGATCGCTCGCGTAGATCGAAGGGTCGGCGCCGGAGAAGCAGGGTAAGTCGTGGGGCGGCAGGTTACCGGTGGCGAGCACGACGTGATCCGCCGCCAGATCGTGCCCCAGGGCGAGACGGAGTTGGGGTCGCGAGCCGTCGAGGTGAACTTCGATCGCTTCATCCGCTACCGTGACGAGACGCCCGGCTCCATGACTGGTCTGCAAGATCGTGCCGAGCAGCGCCTGCAGGTAGGTGCCGTAGAGGTGGCGCGAGACGAAGGTAGGGATCTCGTCCTGCCCCGGATTGGTGAGGCGCAGCCAATCGAGAAAATGGCTCGGCTCTTCAGGAAGCGCGCTCATGTTGGCGGCGCGGACATTGAGGAGGTGCTCGGGGTCGGCCGCGCCATAGGCGAGTCCGCGGCCGAACTGCTCCGCCTTCTCGATCAGGTGCACGCGGACTTCGGGGTCTGCGCGAAGGATCTGCAGGGCGAGCAGCGATCCGCTGAAGCCCGCACCCACGATGGCGATGTCGCCTTTCAACCTCGATCCGCCGCGTTATCGGCAAAAGCCTTCGCCTCGGAGGTGAATACGCCGGGCGCGCCGATGCCGCGCCGCCGAGTCGGCTCGGCGGCGAGCCCGTAGGCCTCAGCGGCGCGATCCCGAAGCAGGAACGCCGCGCCGAAGCTGACGGCGGCACTGGCAGCGATGTAGCTGCTGATGGCCGCGGATGTGCCGAAGCGGTGCAGCAGCCAGGTCGCGATAAGCGGCGCGGGTCCGGCGGAGGTGACGGACGCGAGCTGGTAGCCCAGCGACGAGCCGGTGTAGCGCACGGCGGGCGGGAAGGCCTCGGCGATGAATGCCGCCTGCGGACCGTACTGCATGTCGTGCACGACGAAGGACAGGCTCACGGCGACGACGATGACGCCGGGAGCGGCGCTGTTCAGCAGCCAGTAGTATGGGAAGGCGAACAGAAGCATCGCCGCGGCGCCGGCGAGATAGAAACGCCTGCGGCCGAGCCGGTCGGACAAGGCGCCGAACAGTGGCGTCGAGACGAGCGAGACGGCTGATGCCGCCAAGACAGCCTCGAAGAGGAAGCCGCGGCTGAGGCTCAAACGCTCGGTGCCGTAGGTCAGCAGGAACGTGCTGAAGAGGAAGAAAGGCGCCGTCTGCCCCGAGCGGATCAGGCACGTGAGGAGGATCTCACGTCCGTGATGGCGGAGGGCGTCGAGCGCAGGCGTCGCCGCGCGAGGCGCTGCCGCGCCTGCAGATCGGCGAAGACCAGCGTCTCCGCCACACCGACTCGGATGACGAGGCCGACGCCGATCAGCGCGGCACTGAGGAGGAACGGAATGCGCCATCCCACGCGCTCGAACCACTCAGGCGATCCCAGATGGGTGACGATCGCGAGGGTGCCAACCGCCAGCAGCATGCCCAGCGGCGAGCCGAACTGCGGCCAGCTTCCCGCCAGCCCGCGGCGTTCCGGCGCTGGGGACCATTCCGTAGCGGTGGCGACGGCACCGCCCCATTCGCCACCGACACCGAAGCCTTGGAGCAGCCGGAGCAACGTCAGCGCCACGGCGCCCCAGATGCCGATCATGGTGTAGGGCGGCACGAGACCGATCAGGATGGTGCTGGCGCCCATCAGGATCAGGGTGACGACAAGCGTCCGCTTGCGGCCGATCCGATCCCCGAAGTGTCCGAAGACCAGGGCCCCCAGCGGTCGCGCGACAAAACCGAGAAAGAAGGTCGAGAACGACAGCAGCGTCGCCGCGAAGGCGTCGTAGGCCGGGAAGAACTGCTTGCCAAAGACGAGCGCGGCGGCCAGCCCGTAGAGGTAGAAGTCGTACCACTCAATGGTCGTCCCTACCGTCGCGGCGAGAACGGCACGCCTCGCTTTGCGGGCGACCGCAGTCCCGCGCGTTCGGGCGTCGGTCGGCGAGAAAACTTCGTAAGCGGGCATCAAGCGGCCTCTCCGCTCGCCGAAGACCTATCGGGACAGTCGACTTCCAGGTGTGGTCGGCGGCGGGATGCGGAGGTTGAAGGCGAGGTCCCTGCCCGAACAGCTTGTGGCGCAGGACGCCGTCGCGATACTCGCGCTTGTAGCGGCCGCGTCGCTGAAGCTCGGGAGCGAGGTGTTCGACGATATCGGCAAAGGTGCCGGGCATGAGCGCGTAGGCGAGATTGAAGCCGTCGACGTCGATGTCGGCGATCCAGGCTTCCATGGCGTCGGCGACTTGGCTCGGCGTGCCGGCGACGACGGGGCCGATGCCGCCGAGCGCGACGTGGGCGCCGACCTCGCGCACGGTCCAGGTGCGGGAGGGATCGGCGCGGGTGATGTTGTCCATGGCGGTGCGGCCGGCGTCGTTCTCGACGTGGCGGACCTCCTCGTCGAGCGCGTAGGTCGAGAAGTCGACGCCGGTCCAGCCCGACATCAGCACCAGCCCGCCTTCCGGGCTGGCGAAGGCGCGCAACTCGGCGAGCTTGCCTTGCGCCTCTGCCTCGGTCGAGCCGAGCACGACCGTCATCATCGAGAAGATCTTGAGCGCGTTAGGCGCGCGGCCCTGGCGCGCCGCGGCTTGTCGGAGCTTGGTCACGCGAGGGTTGATCAAGGCGGCGGATGGCCCCGACACGAACACGCATTCGGCGTGCGCGGCGGCGAAGTCAGTGCCCTTCGACGAGGTGCCGGCCTGGTAGAGCACCGGCGTGCGCTGCGGCGAGGGCTCGCCGAGGTTGATGGCATCCACCTCGCAGTGGCGGCCGCGATGCTGGATGCGGCGCACCTTCGCAGGGTCGGCGAAGACACCGGCGGCGCGGTCGCGGCGCGCGGCGTCGTCCGCCCAGCTGCCTTCCCAGAGCCTGTAGACGACTTCCAGGAACTCGGCGGCGACGTCGTAGCGGTCGTCATGAGCGCGCAACGTTTCGCCCATGCCTCGCGCGGCACTGGCGAGATAGCCGGTGACGATGTTCCAGCCAATGCGCCCCTCCGTCAGGTGATCCAGCGTCGAGAGGCGCCGGGCGAAGACGTAGGGCGGCTCGTGGGAGAGGTTGGCGGTGACGCCGAAGCCGAGATGCTCGGTGCCCAGAGCCATGGCCGAGACCAGCATCATCGGGTCGTTGACCGGCACCTGCACGCCGCCGCGCAGCGCCGCGTCGGGCGTGCCGCCGTAGACGTCGTAGGCGCCGAGCACGTCGGCAAGGAACATCGCATCGAACTTGCCGCGCTCCAGCAAACGGGCGAGATTCGGCCAGTGCTGGAGCGAGGTGTAGTCGACGGATCGGTCGTCGGGGTGCCGCCACAGGCTTGGAGACTGGTGGGCGACGCAGTTCATCACGAAGGCGTTGAACAGGATCTCGCGCATCAGATCCTCCCCCGTGCAACGCTACGGCATGCACGCAGCCGCCGCATCCGCGCCGCCGGCGCGAGACGGATCGAGGGTGCCGGGCGGTGCGAGGTCGCCGAACGGCGACATGGTGGGTTCATCGACACCCGCTGCAAATCACACATCCTCATTTTGCGTCGCGATGCGTCGCGCGTCACGGCCGCAGCACGCCGGTTTGTGGTAAAATAACCTAATAAGCGGCTGGTTCCTATCCGTCGAGGTTTCGTCGGGACGCGGAGATGCGCTGCGGGATTTGCGTGGCCGGCACGCCGACGCACGGTGCGATTCCCACCTCCAACCCCTCCCCGCAAGGGTGAGGGGAACTTGCGCCCATTCTCGAAAGGCGCGTGCATGCCGCAGCGCTGCGCGTGGAGGAGAGCTTCGGACCCCACGCCCACGACGACGCTCACAGCGTGCCCGTGCTCGGCGGCGCTTTGCCGTTGAGCCAGAAATCGCCGACGTAATGGTACTTCCAGCGCACCGGATCGTGCAGCGTGTGGGTGCGGCCGTTGCGCCAATGGATGTCGAGGTTAAGGTGCTCCAGCACGGCACGGGTGCCGGTCATCTCGAAGAGCTTGCTGCCGAGCAGCAGCGCGGCGTCGTTGCCGGCGGTCTTGGCCTCGGCCACGGCGATCGAGGCCCCGATCAGGTTGCTCTCGGTGGGTTCGGCGCCGGCGCGGTCGACGTATTCACCGGCGCGCTCGAGCATGACGTCGGCGGCGGTCATGCGGACCTTGAGGTCGCCGACGGTCGCGAGCATGTGCGGGTCGTCCGTCACCTTGTCGAGGCCGCTGACGCCGTAGGGACGGGCGTGGCGGCGCAGGTGATCGAGGCCGACGGTGAAGGCGCCGCGCGCGATGCCGACGTCGATCGCGGCGTGGATGATCTGGGCTACCGCGCCCATCCGCGTGCGCCGATCGAAGGCTTTCTCGTGGTCGAAGACGTGCGTCGAGGGCACGACAACGTTCTCGAAGACCGTCGTGCCGCTGCCGGTGGTCTTCTGGCCGAAGCCGGTCCAGTCGTCGACCAGCGTCAGCCCCGGCGTGGCGTCACGCGGCAGGAAGCAGATGTGGCGGCGCCGCTCCTCCGGCGTGACCGCGACGCAGGCAACCCAGTGGGCGAAGAGCGCGCCGGTGCAGTAGAACTTGCGCCCGTCGAGCCGCCAGTGCTCTCCCTCGCGGCGCACGATAGTCTTGTAGTCGCCGGCGTGCTTGCCGCCGATCTCAGAGAGCGCGTTGCCGAGCCGCTCGCCATCGAGCACACGCTCGAAGAAGAAGCGCTTCATCGGCTCCGGCGCGTCCAGGCGCAGCGCCTCGACCATGTAGAAATGGCTCTGCGGAATTTGCCCCAGGCTGCCGTCGGCGGCCGAGATGATGGCAATCACCTCGGCGAGCGTCACGGCCGAGACCTCGGCGCCGCCGTAGGCCTTGGGCACTGTCATCGCGAGCAGGCCGGAGTCAGAATAGGCCTCCATCTCCGCCCAGGGCAGGCGCCGCTCGCGGTCGCGCTCGGATGCGCCCTTCGCGAACTCCGCGGCGAGGCGGTGCGCCGCTTCGATCGCTTCGGCGTCGCTGCGAATGCGGTGCGCCGGGCCGCGCGACGGCAGCTTCGGCACGGGTCGGGTGGCGGGCGGGACGGCGACGGCCTGGTTCACGGTGGCTCTCAGATCCAGGGATGGCGCGCGGGCTTGGTGCCGTTGACGACGTAGTCGCCGATCGCGAAGTGTTTCCAGCGAACGGGGTCGTGCAGCGTGTGCACGCGGGCGTCGCGCCAGTGCCGATCCAAGTTGAGCGACGCCAGGGCCGCGCGCGTCCCCGACAGCTCGAAGAGTTTGTTGCCGGCCAAGATCGCGATCTCGGTCGTCAGCACCTTGGCCTCGGCAACGGCGATCGAGACGGCGGCGCTCGTATCAGCGGTCTCTTCGACGAGGCCGGCGTCGATCACGCGGCCGGCGCGCGCCAGCACGGCCTCGGCGGTGTGCAGCTTGACCTTGAGGTCGGCCACCTCGCGGATGGTGAAGGGATCATCCGAGGCCTTGTCCCTACCGCTGTCGGCCCAGGGCCGGGCGTGCTCCCGCACGAAGGCGATGGTCTGATCGATGGCGCGATGGGCGATACCGGCATCGATCGCGGCGTGGATGATCTGCGCCACGGCGCCGTGCACGCTGGGCTTGTCGAAGGCGAGGTGGGAGGGCACGACGTGGTCGGCCGCGACCCTCACGCGATCAAGTATGACCGTGCCGCTCCCGGTCGTGCGCTGGCCGATACCGGACCAGTCGTCGATGATCTCGAGGCCCTCGGCGTCGCGCGCGACGAAGGCGAGCACGTGCTGCCCCTCGTCGTCGATCGCGTGAACCGGGACGAGATGGGCGTAGAGCGCGCCGGTGGCGTAGAACTTCTTGCCGGTGATCGAGAAGCCGTCGCCGTCACGGGTGATGCGCGTTTGCATGTCGAGGATCGTCTTGCCGCCGCGCTCGGCGAGAGCGTTGCCGAAGCGGATGCCGCGCAGCGCCTCGCGGAGAAGGAAGCGTCGGCGCGCCGTGTCGGGATCGAAGCGGATGGACGTCGATGAGGCTGATGTGGTTCTGCGCGATCTGCGCGATCGAGGCGTCGCCCGATGCCACGATGGCGAAGACTCGCGAGACGGTGGCGTAGGAGACGCCGGGGCCACCGTCCTCTCGCGGCACGTTCATCGACCACAGCCCGCTCTGTGAGAAAAGGTCGAGCTCGGCCCACGGGAGGCGGCGATCGCGGTCGCGGTCGGACGCCCCTCGAGCCAATATCTCGGCCAGCTCCGTTGCCACGGCGATGGCCTCGGCGTCGTCGCGTAGGACGTGTGCCGGTACGTTCGGCGGCACGGCCACCGGCCGGGGTTCCTCTCGCCCGTTCGAGGGGCTGGAGGCGCTATCTCGTGATGTCACGAAGCCTTCCCTATCGATGCGCGAGCGGGTTGCCGCGGCGGGCAGACTGTCGCCGAAGGGTCGACGGGGGTCGAGAGAACCTTGCTCGCGTTCTGAGCGACGATCATAGAAGAATATGATTTCCTGCTCATCAAGCAGAGAAGGAGTCCAGCTTTGTCGGCTTTTACTTTGCTTTTCGATTGACCGACCGGTGAAAGACCAACGATCATTTGACGATCGAAGCCAAAGCACAGCGAGGCGCTAGTGGTACATCAGCCGACTATTCTCGGTATCTCGGGCAGCGTGACGCGGCCGTCGCGCACTACGGCGCTCGTCCGCGCCATCGTCGAGGCGATTGCCACGCGCTGCGATGCCCGCGCCGACGTCATCGAGCTGGTCGATGCCGCCCGCACCTATTTGGCGCGCTGCCCCCTACCAAATGGAAGGCGAGGCGCGCGCGATCCTTGATCGCGTCGAGGGCGCCGTGGCGCTGACGTTGCTCCGTCTACCGGGCCTCGATGACGGGCGCGCTGAAGCACCTTTTCGACCTCGTCGACCACCGTACCTTCGCAGGCAAGCCGGTCGCTCTGGCCGCGACGGGCGGCAGCCTCATGCACGGTCTGGTGACAGAGCATCAACTGCGTCCCTTGTTCGGTTTTCTAAACGCGCCGACCCTGCCGACCACCGTCTACGCCGTCGAATCCGATTTCGACGATTATCGCGTCTCCCAGCCAAGCTCGGCGACCGCATCGCGCGCGTTGCCGAGGAGGCCGCTATCCATGTCGGGTCGGCAGCCTCGTCGGTCGCCTTCCATCATCGCGCTCGCACCGTAGCCTGAGGAGCACGTCGATGACCGAACCCGTCAAATTCGCCTATTGGGTCCCCAACGTCTCCGGCGGCCTCGTGATCTCTTAGAGCGTGTTTGAGAAGGGATCCCCTTGGCGGTTTTGGCATGATTCATCGGGTGTCGGGTTGAGCCTCGTGAGTCGCTGCCGATGCCAAGGAAGAAGCCTTCGACACGGCGGGCCTATCCGACCGATCTGAGCGACGGTCAGTGGGCGCTGATCGAGCCGCTCATCCCGCAAGCCGAGCCTGGAGGCCGACCGCGCAAGGCGGGGACGCGGGAGCTTGTGGACGCGATCCTCTACTTCCTTCGAGCGGGTGGTAGCTGGCGGCTGCTGCCGCACGACCTGCCGCCATGGCAGACGGTCTACTACTATCTGCGCCGCTGGCAGCGCGAAGGGATCTGGAACCGGGTTCATCATGCGCTGGTCATGGCGGATCGCGAGCGTGTCGGCCGCGAGCCCTCGCCGAGCGCGGCGATCCTCGATAGTCAGTCGGTACGCACCGCCGATCAAAGGGGGGCTCGAAAGGCTTCGATGCCGGCAAGAAGATCAGCGGGCGGAATGAGCCAGAGGCTCCGTCAAGCGAAGCTTAATGGAGTGGCGATTGGAGGGGCAAGCGCCACATCCTGACCGACACCGACGGCAGATTGCTCGCTGTGCATGTCCACGGCGCCGATATCCAGAGCCTGCCCTCGGGCTTGACCCGGGGACCGCGACGGGGGCAAGGGAGTCCTGAAGCGCTCTCGGGCGAGATACCCCTTCGTCCAGCGCGTCTATGCCGACGGGGGCTACGCGGGTCGCCTCGTCGCATGGGCGAAAAAGAAGACGCACATCGTCCTGGAGATCGTCCGCCGCAACGCGACGGCGAAACGCTTCGAGGTGCTGCCACGACGCTGGATCGTGGAGCGGCCTTCGCTTGGATGATGAAGAACCGACGCTTCGCCCGCGATTACGAACAGCTCACGGCGGTCGCCGAGACCCTCATCATCATTGCCGCTTGCGCAACACTCGTCAGGCGATGGCCATGAGAGAAAATGACCTTTTCAAACGCGCTCTTAGACGGGCTGGATGGAAACTGCAGCAGATCGGTAGGCAGCTCCTCGGAGAGCCTCCTCCTGATGTTAGGTGCCACCTATTTCGCTACCGACGATCATGCCTTCATCTTTCCTTGTTTGCATCCGAGCCTAATCGAAGCAAACTGCCTAGTTGAGCTCTCGCTCAATCTGCGATGCGATAAACGCGTCCGCGGCCTTCGTCAGCTTCTGACGCGACCTTAAAGCCGAGCTTGTTCTTGAGTGCTCCGACGATGGCGACGCACACAGTGTGAGGCTGCCAGCCGAAGGCGGCGATGATCTCTTTAACGCTGGCACCTTCCGGCGCCTCCAGCATCGTTAAGAGCCGCGCTTGCTTGATATCGGTGCGCGACTTGCGTCCTTCGCCTTCGATCGCTGTTATTCTCGACATAAGCTGAGGGAATTGTTGCGGGCTCATTGGCAACGTCTGCCCGGTGGAGGCCAACGCTACGCCGAGCGGCTCGCCGGCTGGTGATGATCGAAAGGCGGGCAAGGTGTCGGCTTAACTGAACGGCACCTTCCTTGCCTACGAAGCCCGTGGTCCGGAACGTTGTATGATCGACGTCCAACAACTCGAGTGCTTCTGCGCGGTCGTGCGAAGCGGCAGCTTCTCCAAGGCGGCGGCCGTCCTATCAGTTGGGCAGCCGGGCTTGAGTCGGCGTATCAAGCGACTTGAAGAGCAGCTTGGGTCACAGCTCCTTTACCGCAACGGCCGCGGCGTTGCGCTTACGGAAAACGGCATTCGGTTTCACGAAAAGGTCTCGCGGCTTCTCGCGCATTTGAAGGACGCCTACGACGAGGCTGCCGACGATGGTGTCGCACCTTTCGGCGATGTAACGCTCGGTCTGCCGACGTCGATGAGCGGTCTAGTCGGCGTACCGGTCCTGCAAAGTCTGAAGTCCGAGTGTCCGGGCATCAAACTTCATCTCATTGATGGATTTTCGGGACACGTCCACGAGTGGCTTGTCTCCGGCCGGATCGACCTTGCAATCCTCCATCAAGCACGTCACGGGTCGACCCTGATAGTCGAGCACCTCCTGTCGGAGGATCTCTTTCTTGTCGGTCGTGGCGTTCCGAGAAGAGCAGTCGTCGCCGGGAGTAATCCGACAATCGAGCTGCCGGAACTTCGGGCCTTGCCCCTGGTCGTGCCTGGTCATGATCATGGCCTGAGACGCCAACTCGACCGCATCAGCGCCGAGGCGGGAGTTAACCTCAGCATCGAGAGCGAGGTTGATTCTCTCTCGGCCATTAAGGAGCTGATCGACGGGGGAGAGGTCTACTCAGTTTTACCGATCGGTTGCGTTTACAAAGAGGTCCTCGCGGGTACCGTCTTGGCGTGGCGCATTGTCGGTCCGACCGTCGTCAATACAATGGTGCTCGCGGCGGCGCAGAACCGACCCTACACTGCCGCGATGCGAAAGGTACGAAGTACCTTGCGTGAGCAGATCGCCACCGTCGCAATTCGCCAGACGGGCTGGAGCGATCGTGCGGTCTAGCGCGCGCCAACGTAGGTGCCGAGGGCGATTGCAGCGCTACGTTTTCAAAGTTTGGGACGCGCGGCCGGCCTTTTGCGCAATCGTCCGGTCACGGCGGTGTACAAGGGCACGCTCGCCAACGCGACGACGAGGGTTCGGACTAAGTGAAACGCGGTCACAAGACTCACGTCGGCCTTGAGGGCGACGGCTGTCAGGCTCATCTCCGCCAATCCGCCCGGTGAGGTACTCAGCGTCATAGTGGTCAGGCCCGCGCCCGTCGCGGCGGCCATGACCAGGCCGAGCACGAGATTGCCGGCGAGCAGCAACCCCGTCGTTGCGATGGTAACGGGCACTAGCCGGGCCTGGTCGCGGATCGTGTCCCGGCGCAGGCGCGCGCCGAGCGAGGTTCCGATCAGGATTTGCGCAATGCCGAGCAGTGGTTGCGGCACGTGCCAGCGGAGGCCGGTCGCTAGCGCACAGAGCGCGCCGACACCCATCGCGCCGAGCAGCCAGGCGTTGGGGACGCGCCGGCGCGCCAAGAGGTAGGACGCTGCGACGGCGGCGACGGCTAGGACCAGCATCGCCTCGGGCGTGAGCTGGACCGCCGGGGCGAGGTCGCCAACGCGTCCATGCGGCCCCAGGGCGCGGGCGAGCAGCGGGATCGTCAGAACGGCCAGGAAGATCCGTAGGGTTTGGCAGACCGCGACTGGCGCCACCTGACCGCCATTGCGCTCGGCGAGGTTCGACATCTCGGCGACACCGCCGGGCATGCTGGCGAAGAAGGCGGTGGTGCGGTCCACGCCGCCGAATCGCGCGAGGAGGCCGGAGAGCGCGAGCCCCATCGCGATCGACGCCACAACGGCGAGGAGGATGGTGGGCGTAAAGGCGAGGACGTGGGCGACTAGGGCGGGCGTGAAGGACAGGCCGGCCGAGGCGCCGATCACCATCTGGCCGATGTAGCGTGGGCCGAGCGGCACGCGGGCCCGAGCGTGCAGGCAGCAGAGCCCGGCTGTCGCCACCATCGAGCCGATTAGCCAGCCGAGCGGCACGCCGACCGCGTCGGCGAGACCGCCACCGGCTGCGCCGACGAAGCTCGTCAAAAGCGGCCACCACAGCGGCCTAAAACGCGGCAAGGCGCCGCTCACCGCTTCGTCGAAAGGGAGGGAGCGAGCGACGGTACCACGACCGGGAGCTCGATAGCCGCAGCGACGCGGCAGATCATGCCTTCGTCGTTGTAGCGTCCGGCGATCTGGAGAGAGAGCGGCAGGCCCGCGCGCGACATGCCGCTGCGAATTGCGATCGCAGGATGCCCCGACACATTGAACGGCGTGCGGGCCTGGCGCCCGTAGGTACGGGCGATCTCGATGTCATCGTCGATGCGACAGGCCGGTTCCATCGAGCTCGCAGTCAGGAGGACGTCGACTTCGCGCAAGACTACCTCGACTTGCTCGATCAGCTCCCGGCGCCGCCGCTGCGCCTGAACCAGATCCTCGGCCGTCAGGAATGCCCCCGTGAGGAGCGCTTGACGGCTCAGAGCGCAATAATCCTCCGGCCGCGACCTGAGCCAACCGCCGTGAATGGCAATCGCCTCCGCGTGGAGAATGACCCGGTTAACGGCAGCGAAGGTGAGAAGACTGGGAAGGGTCACCTCGCGGACGTCAGCTCCCGAGGCCTCGAGGCGTTCGGCAGCGGTGTCGAGACCGGCTGCAACCTCGGCGTCGGCCTCGAGATCCCCGGCATGGAAATGTCGGACGAGGCCGATCCTGAGCCCCTCAACCGTCTCGCCTATCGCGCCGGTGGCGGTCATCCGACCGCCGGCCATCACGTCGCAAAGCAGCGCCGCGTCGGCGACGCTGCGGCCAAGGCCCCCGACGTGATCGAGGGTGAAAGACAGGGGGAAGACGCCGGCGCGCGAGATCGCGTCGTATGTCGGCTTCAGCCCGACGATGCCGCAGGCGCTCGCGGGATGGCGCACCGAGCCGCCGGTGTCGGTGCCGACCGCCACGGGAAAGAAACCCGCGGCAACGCCAGCGCCCGAGCCGGACGACGAGCCGCCGGGATGATGATACGAATTCCACGGATTTCGCGCCGGTGGGAACGGCAGATCGAAAGCCGGGCCGCCGATTGCGAACTCGTGCGTCGCGGCCTTGCCGATTATGACGGCGCCGCCCTCCCTGAGGTGCTCGACCGCGACGGCGTCGCGGCGCGCGATGTTGCCGAGCAGGCGGCGCGAATGGCATGTAGTCGGCAAGCCGGCAACGTCGATGACGTCCTTGACCGCTACCGGGATGCCTTCCAGCGGGCCGCGCGGGCGACCCGATGCGTAGGCTTCGTCTGAGACGGTCGCGGCGCGCACGGCGCCAGCCTCGTCGAGCCTCGTCATGCAATGGAGGTCGCCGTCGTAGCTGGCGATCCGGCCCAGCAGGTTCGCGAGGTAGTCGCTCGGCGCAAGTTCGCGCGCGATAAAGCGCCGGCGCACCGCCTCAATCGTGAGTTCGTGCAGTTCAATCACCGGGCAACCGTCATGCCGCAGCGGTCATTAAGGTGTGAACATCGCATCGGCGGCCATGGCTCACAGGCGGGATCGGCCGGCGCGCCGAGCTGTTTCCGCAAGACGACGGCGCGACGGGCGGCCGCGTGCACGTCGTCCGGAAAAAGGTCGACGGCGCGATGAAAGCCTAGCACGCGCGCCTGCGCCTCGGCCCAGACGGCATCGGGCGGCGTTCTCGCGGGATCAGAACCGCTCAAGGATCAGCCCTTGGCCATAGAGCTTGTCAGATACTCCCATCCGCCGGAGCGCGTCCCAGTACGTGACGACATTGATGCAAAGAACCGGCTTGCCAAGCCAGCGCTCGGCGGCGACCCCCATGTCGGTCATCGGCAAATTCGTGCCGACCTGCACTATGGCCTCGACATCGCTCTCGGCGAGTTCGTGCAGCGCGGCGCGGAGCTCCTCCACCTTTGTGGTGGCGATCGACAAGGCCGAGCCCCGCTTGAGGCCGATGAGCTTGACAATGTCGCAACCGGCTTCCTCGAAGTAGACCCGGACCATAGCGTCGCCGCGTGGCATGTGCGGGGTGAGGATGCCGATCCGGCGGGCGCCGAAGTTCGCTAGGGCGGCCGCCATCGCGCTGCCGCCCATCGACACGCCGACGCCGGTCCGCGCCTCCAGGTCATGCTGAAGCTTGCTCGCCGTTTCGACACCGCCCCAAAAAGCTTCCAGCGCCACCGCCATGATCACGTGGGTCGGCCGGCACGTCATCACCTGCTCGATAGCGCCGGTGATGCCCGCCCGCATAGCCTCAACGTGGTCCATGAACGCCTGGTCGCTGGTGAGCGGACGTTCGACGACGCTGATCCGTGCGAAGTGGTTGGTGACACCAGGTGGGCACAGCTGGGAGCACTCCGTCTCCACCACCGTGTTGACGGAAGGCATGACGATGCCGATCTTCCCACGGTGGCCGTAGATGTCCGCCATGGTGCGCGTCCCCTTCTTTCGGGTCAGGATGCTTTGGCGAGCGTCGCCGGTGCGTTCGCCGCCCGGTACCAGGCGACTGTCTCGGCCGGTGTCTTGAAGATCACGTCCCCCCGGCCTTGCAGCAAATCGAGCATCTGGCGCAGCTCCTGGAGGCGGTGCGGCACGCCCATCAGGTGTGGATGCAGGCCCATCGAGATCACGCGTGGCCCCGCCTCCGTATCGAATGTCTCGAGTGAGCGGGCGAGGCGGTTCAGGAACTCGCCCGTGCCATGGCGCTCGATGGCGTAGATGACGCTGTCGTTGAGATCCTGCGCGTACGGCAGAGCGACCAACGCGCGCGAGGCGGTCCGCATCTCAACCGGCACGTCGTCGACGTTCCAGTCAAGCGTATAGTCGATCCCGCAGGAGGCGAGATGATCGGGCGTCGCGTTGCTCTGGCGGAGGCCCGGCCCGAGCCAGCCGCGCGGGCGACTTCCGGTGAAGGCCGCGATCTTGGCGAGCACCGCCTCGATCAGACCGCGCTCGTCGCGCTCGCCCTGGATCGCCTTCTGGTACATGCCGTGCCCGATGAACTCCCACTCGGCGGCGCGTACCGCCTCCGCGCAGGCGGGATAGGTGTCGATGACCCCGGCGTTGATGCTAGCCCCCACCGGAATGCCGCGATCGCCGAACTCGCGAATGAGCCGGTCCATGCCCAGGCGCATGCCGTACTCCGCCCAGCAGAAGTTCGGCACATCGGGAAGCTGGTCGGCGCCGTGCGGCGGCGTGACGATGGTGCGCGGCATCTTCTCGTCGAAGCGCCATGCCTCGATATTCACGATCCATTGGACGATGAACCTCCGGCCGTGCGGCGGCGCGGTCAGCTTCGGCGCCGCCGAGGCAAGGCGGTAGGGGATCCGAGGGTTCGACACTGCTGATTCCATGGGCCTTGGAGGCCTCTCGGCCTCGTTGGATGGTGTCGACATCGATTACGGCGTCGACCTGGATCGCGGCGGCGTCAGGCGCTCGCCCGCGTCGCGCCGCCGTCGATGGTGAATGAGGTGCCGGTCGCCGCCCGAGTCAGCGGCGAACACAAGAAAACTACGTAGCGAGCAATCTCCTCCGGCTCGCTCAAGCGGCCGAGCGGTATGCCGGATAGGTGGGCCGCCTCCACCTCCGCAACGGTCCGCCCGGTGTCAAGGGCGGCCTGTTGCAAGAGGCCGGTCCACCGATCGGTGCGGGTGGGACCGGGGTTGACGGCGTTGATGGTGACGCCGGCCGATGCTGCCTCGTCAGCCAGGCCCTTGGTGATGGCGAGCAGCGCAGCGTTGACTGCCGACCCAGGAAGGAAGCGGGCGCCGGGCTGCCGGCCGTTGTTGCCGACGATAGTGACGACGTGCCCGGTGCCTCGCGCCATCATCATCGGAACGAACGCCCGCATCACGCGGATAGTGCCCATCAGCTTGAGGGCGAGGCTGTCGGCCCAGACATCGTCGCCGAGATCCCAGAATATGCCGCTCCGCGCGCTCCCCGCGCTATTGACGAGGATGTCGGGCACGCCGACGCGCGCCACGGTCTCTGCGACCGCGCCATCCACGCCTTCCGCCGTCGCGAGGTCCGCCTGTATCGTCACCACAGCCCCCATCTCAGGCTCTGCGCGCAGCCGCGCCATGCTCGCCTCGTTGCGCCCGACGACGACGACCCGGCATCCCTCGGCCACCAGACCGCGCGCGACGGCGCGGCCGATGCCCGAACCGCCTCCCGTCACCAATGCCACTTGGCCGTCGAGTTCGAGATCCACAATCAGCTCCAAGCCGTCGGTTGCGAGGCCGTGAGGCATCAGACTACGGGCCCAGCCTGGCAAGGGGCACGATCGCACAGGCTCTATCAGCTATGCCGGGAACGGGGCGTAGACAGCGCCTCGGCCGTCGATCAGGCTGCCTCGCGCTGTGATCCGATGCGCTTTGGAGCATTGCCCTAAGAGAGCGGGTCGCCACCGTTGTCGACGAAGCGAGCGCCCGTTGTCGGCCCGAGCCTTCCAAGTCCAGGCACGAAGCAGCCATCGAACACCTGACCATGGCGACTTGACGCCGCAAACCTGATCAAAGGATTGCCCTATGATGAAAACCGCAAGATGACCGAAACCGCAAGCGTGGCGGATGGCACCCTTTTGGGCGTCCGCCCCTCCGTTACCCACCGGGTCGACGGCATGCCGCGATCGCCGCTGCGCTGGATCGTCGGGACGGTAATGCTGGCTTCCGTCATCACCGGATTTTTCGATCGGATCAGCATCGCGGTGCTGTTCACCGATCCCGGATTCAATAATGCGATGGGCACCGGCTTTCGCCCGGCGGTGCTCGGGATGCTGATGACGGCCTTCCTGCTGGCCTACGCCTTTTCCGCCCTGTTCCTCAGCTTCATCGGCGACGTGATTGGGCCGCGGCGCGCGCTGGGCTTCGCCGCTGGGGTCTGGGGCATCCTGATGATGCTAATGGGCTCGTGCGGGTCCTACGCCGCCATGATCATATGTCGTGCCGTGCTCGGCCTGAGCGAGGGGCCGCAATTCTCGCTCATCGCCAAGATGGTGCGGCGCTGGTTCCCGCAGCGGGAGCGAGCTCGCGCCAACGCCATGTGGATGGTCGGCAGCCCGATTGGCTCGGCCATCGGCTTCCCGCTGACGATCTGGCTCGTCGCGAGCTTCGGCTGGCGCGCCTCCTTCTACGTGCTTGGACTGCTCAGCCTCGCCATCGTCATGCCGCTGATCCTGATCGTCGTGCGGGACCAGCCGCCCCAAGCCGTGGACCAAGCGGCGGAGACGGTCGCCCACCGCGCGCCGCTCCGGCTCACCGACGTGCGCCTGGTGCTTAGCGACGCGCGGGTCTGGATGCTCTCGGCCTACGGCGCGGGGCTGCTGACCTACCTGTGGGGCCTGAACGGGTGGCTGCCGACCTACCTTCAGCGGGAGCGCCACTTCGACCTTCACCGCATGGGCTTCTACTCGTCGCTGCCCTTCATCCTGATGCTGATCGCCGAACTCGCCTCGTCCTACCTCTCGGACCGGCTTGGGCGGCGCGCGTTATTCAGCGTCGTCGGGCTGCTCGGCGCCGGGCTGCTCCTGCTCGCCGGCACCCGGGTCGGGGATCCTCATACGGCGGCCGTCCTAATTGCGTTTAGCGCGGGCTCGCTGGGCTTCGGCATCCCCACGCAATACGCGCTTGCTCTGAAAGTACTGCCGGCGGCGGCGACCGCGACCGGTATCGGCGTCATTAATGGCATTGGCAACTTGGTCGGCGCCTGTGCGCCGGCTCTGATCGGTGCGATCGTCGCCTGGAGCGGCACATACCAGACCGGCCTTCTTGTCATCGTCGTCGCTAGTGTGCTGGGCGCACTTGCGCTCGTTCCCATGGTGCGGCGGTACTGATTTGCCGTAGGTTCCTGTCAGGAGGCCGGAAGCGTGAACCAACGCGATGCGGAGTACGATTACGTGATTGTCGGCGCTGGCTCGGCGGGTTGTGCCCTCGCCGCGCGACTTAGCGAGGATGGCACGGCGACCGTCCTGCTGCTCGAAGCCGGCGGTTGGGATCGCGATCCCTGGATCAGCATTCCGCTCGGCTTCGGTCGCATCCTGACGCGGCGGCTCCACGACTGGATGTACACCGCCGAGCCGGAGCCGAGCCTGAGCGGCCGCGCCGTGGCCTGCAACCGCGGGCGCGTCGTCGGCGGGTCTTCGTCGACCAACGCGATGGCCTATGTGCGTGGCCATCCCCGAGATTACGAGCGGTGGGCGTCGAACGGACTGCCGGACTGGTCCTACGCCAACGTCCTCCCCTACTTCCGCAAGCAGGAGACTTGGTCGGGCGGCGCCAACCTCTATCGCGGCGGCTCGGGACCGGTCTCGACCCAGCATTGCCTCTTCGACGACCCGCTGGTCGAGGCCTATCGCACGGCGGCCATCGAGGCAGGCCATCCGGTGACCGAGGACCACAATGGCGCGCAAGCGGAGGGATTCACCTGGTCGCAGTCGACGATCCGCCATGGCCGGCGCTGCAGCGCGGCCGACGCCTACCTCCGTCCCGTCATGGGCCGCGGCAACCTGAGGGTCGAGGTCGGGGCGCTCGCCCATCGCGTGCTCATGGAAGGCCCGCGCGCCCGGGGCATCGAATACGCGCGGCGCGGCAAAATCCGGGTGGCGCGAGCGCGGCGGGAGGTGATCCTGTCCGGCGGCACGATCAACTCGCCGCAACTCCTGATGCTCTCCGGGATCGGCCCGGCGGACGCGCTGCGCGAGGCCGGGATCGCGCCGGCGATCGATCTGCCGGGCGTCGGCCGGAATTTGCAGGACCACATGTGCGTGGCCGTGTTCTACGGCCGCCGCGCGCCGGGGCCGCTGCACAGCAGGATGCGCCTCGACCGGATCGTCGTCGAACTGGCAAAGACCTACCTGTTCGGGACGGGGATCGCCAGCGACATGCCCGGCGGCACGATGGCGTTCCTCAAAACGAGTGACGCCGAGGCGATCCCGGACATGCAGCTGCTGTTCAACGCCGCGCCGTTGGGCGCCCATCCCTACCTGTCGCCCTTCGTGCGCCCCTACCAGGACGGCTTCGCCGCGCGCCTTGTCGGACTTCATCCGGAGAGTCGCGGGGTTATCACCTTGGCGTCCGTGGAACCGACGGTGGCGCCGCGCATCAGGCAGAACTTCTTCGCCTCGGAGACGGACGTGCGGACCTTGCGCGTCGCCGTGCGGATCGCCCGCGGCATTGCCCGCCAGCCCGCGCTGCGTCCGTTCCTCGCCGGCGAGGTGGCGCCCGGGCCGACGGTCGAGAGCGACGCGGCGCTCGACGCTTTCATCCGCGCGACCGCGGTCACCGCCCATCATCCGGTCGGGACGTGCAAGATGGGCACGCGCCGCGATCCGATGGCCGTGGTCGACAGCGACCTGCGGGTGATCGGCGCCGAGGGTCTGCGCGTAGTCGACGCGTCGGTGATGCCCGACCTGGTTGGCGGCAACATCAATGCGGCGGTCATCATGATCGCGGAGAAGGCGGCGGACGCGATCCGGGGCCGGGCTTTCCTGCCGGCGGTCATTGTGCCGCGCGAGAGTCCGGCGGCTTCGATGACCGTGCGTTCCGAGCGGCCGACGCGGGCGCGCGCCTAGATCGAATCGGACTTAGATGACGCGCCGCTCCGAGCACCGGAGCCTACTCCTCGGACCGATGCTCCGGCGAGCAGCGAAAACAGCTATGCTCGGGCCGGCGATAGTCACCCTGGTGCGGCCCTCCTATCGTGCCGGGCTTGGCAACAGCAGGATCGCTTCAGGATGTCCGACACCAATCGCGTGCTGATCATCGGCGGCGGACCGGCAGGCGCGCTCGCCGGCTACAGTCTCGCCCGTCGCGGGATCCCGGTTACCATCTTCGAGCGCGCGCCCTCCCCGCCGGCCGACCATCGCGCCGCGACCCTGCAACCCTCCACCCTCGATCTTTTCGCGCCGCTCGGCTTAACGGACAGAGTCATCGAGCAGGGCTTGCGCTCGCCGCATTTCCAGTGGCGCGACCGCGAGACGGACGAGGTGGTCGCCGAGTTTGACTGCGGGCGCCTCGCCGATGTCAGCGCTTTTCCCTACGTGATCCAGCTCGAACAGCACAAGACGGTCAATATCATCCTTGAGGCCGCTCTGCGACTGCCGGCCTTCACCCTGCTGAGGCCGGTTCAAGTCCAGGCGGTGCGTCAGACGGCGGATCGCGTCGAAGTCGACATCGACGACGGATCGGTCGGTACGGCGACGCACGCCGGCCGTTACCTCATCGGCTGCGATGGCGGCCGCAGCCTGGTCCGCCACGCCATGAACGTCACCTTCGACGGATTCACCTGGGAGGAGCGCTTCAACATCGTCACGACGACCACCGATTTCGCCGCCGTCAAAGGCTACCGGTACCGCAACTACCTCGCGCATTCCGATCGCTGGGCCGCCGTGCTAAAGGTACCGGGCAGCGACGCCAACGGGATTTGGCGGGTGGTCTTTCCCGCGAAGCCGGAGGAAACAAACGAGGAGGTCCAGAGCGACGGCTGGATCAACGCGCGCTTCGCCGAGCTCGTGCCCGAGGGGCCGCCCTGCGCGATCGTGCACCGCAACATGTACAACGTGCACCAGCGAGTCGCCGGGTCGTTCCGCGAGGGCCGCTTCGTGCTCGCGGGCGACGCCGCCCACATCAATAATCCCATTGGTGGCATGGGCATGAACAGCGGCTTTCAGGATGCGCTGAACCTCGCCGACAAGCTCGAGGCGATTTGGAACGGCGCGGCGCCCGACCCGCTGCTTGATCGCTACGACCGGCAGCGCCGCCTCACCGCCGTCGAGTTCGTGCAGGCGCAATCCATCGCAAATAAGCAGATGCTCGAGGAACGGGATCGCGACGTTCGGCGGGCAAAGCTCGACGCCATGCGGCGCACGGCCGATGATCCCGCGTCGCATCACGCGTTCCTGATGCGCAGCTCGCTGATCGCCATGGTGAACCGGGCGGCCGAGATCGAGTAGTCCGGCTCAGCCACGAACCATAAAGATCACTGATCAGAGAATCCTGTCGAAAAACTTACATGAACGGAGACTCGCATGGACTACCCTTACGTCCCGCTTCCCGCGCGCAAGCCGTTGCGATGGCCGGACGGCGCGCAGGTCGCGCTGATCCTCACCTTCAATCTCGAGACGTGGGATCTGACCAAGGACACCGACAAGCCTTATTACGCGGGCGGCCCGTCCTTGCTCCCGGATATCCTACCCGGGAACACACCCGACTTTCCAAACTATACTTGGCGCGAGTACGGCCAGAGGGTCGGTATCTGGCGACTCATCGACTGTCTCGACAAGCTTGGGGTGAAGGCATCGTGCACCACCAACGCCGTGACCTTCGAGCGCCGCAAGGCCATGACGGATGCCGTGCTGGAGCGCGGTTGGGAGCTGCTCGCCCACAACTGGGAACAGGGCGAATTGCTGACCACCTTCCACGCCGAACCCGCCAGGGAACGCGAGATCGTCCTACGCACGCTCAACGCCTTCGAGAAGGCGACCGGCCGCAAGTCCAAGGGTTGGCTGTCGTCGTCGCTGCGCGGCACGCTGCAGACGGCGGACATCCTCGCCGATTATGGAGCCCTGTTCTACTGCGACATCATGAATGATGACCAACCCTTTATGCTGCGCACGCCGAGCGGACCGATCGTCAGCGTTCCCTACTCGAACGAAATCAACGATTTTACCTTGATCACGCGGCGCAACTACACGACCGACCAGGTGCGGGACGCTCTAATCGAGGAGCTCGACGTCCTCTACGAAGAAGGGGCGGCGACGGGCCGGATCATGAATGTTGGCCTGCACCCGCACGTCACCGGGCGAGCCCATCGGATCCGCGCCCTTCGGGAGTTCATCGAGCACGCCAAATCACTGCCGCACGTCTGGTGGGCCACGCGCGAAGAGATAGCCTCATGGTACCTCGAGAATCACGAGAGCCACTTCCCCGGGCAACTCGAATAGTTCCGTCAGCAAAACGCGAGGTTTAACGCAAAACCATAGCCCTGCTTGGGCGCTTCGCCGTCGCACGATTGATTAGCTGTGTCCCAGACCTGCATGAACAGAGATAACTAATATCATCCGCAAGGCTCCAGGGTGCTTACATCCTGGCATAGAGGTTGCCAATAAATGTCATTGAGATGCTGGCAAAAGACGTCGGCCGAGGGCTACATGCAGCGAGACGGTGCGGTTCGTGCGATCGGTCGAGGCCTCGCGGTTCTGCGCGTCATCAACCAGCATTCGTCGCTGGACATGGCATCGATCGCGAAGGCCACCTCGCTGCCTTATCCAACGGCTTGTCGGATTGTCGAGACCCTCATCGACGAAGGCATGGTCGAGCGCGAGCCGGGCCGGAAGTCTTACCGACCCACCTGTCTGGTTCGCACGCTCAGCCATGGCTTTAGCGCGGGCGATGATCTGGGAGCCGCGTCCCGAACAACGATCGAAGATGTGACCCGCTCTATCCTGTGGCCGCTCGCCGTCTGCAGCCGGGTCGGTTCGACAATGATCATTCGCGCTTCGAGCCATCGGCTGTCGCCCAAGACCCTTACGATCTACCATCCCGGCTATACGTTCCCAGTCTTGGGCTGCTGTGCTGGTCTGACCTACCTTGCATTCTGTCCCGCCGATGAACGCGAGGCCATCCTCACCGGTATGGAGCAACCCGGCGAGTACAGTAGCGCCTACGCCCGGCGCGTTCTGACGCCGAAGTTCGACGAGGTTCGCCGCCAGGGCTTCGCGTCGATGGAACGATGTCAGAACAATGCGAACCCTGGGAAGACGTCCGCGATGGCGGCGCCCATCATGGTGGATGGGGAATGCAGGGGCACCTTGACGCTGACCGTGTTCGCCTCGGTCATGAGCATGGCGGAGGCGATCGAGCGGTTCTCGGGGACGTTGCTGGGTACGACGGCGACCATCGCCGACAAGCTGGCGTCATCGGACATGACGCTCGTCGAGCGATGCGCATGCTCTCCAGATCCGACGACGGTCTAAGTCCGCGTGTTCACATCGGCTGATCCGACCGCTGAGCACGTTTCGGTCCGATGCTGGAGCGCCACGCGAAGATTCGCGCTTGAAGCAGGGACCAGACGTGCCCGATACCAGCCCAGTCGCCGGCTGAGGGCGAGAAAGTGTTCCGCCTTCACGATGCGGACGGCGCCGCGCGCGAGGCCAGGACACGCGTGCCCAGCGATGCGATGAGCACGGCCGCCACGATGATCGCGGCGGCGAAACCGTAGAGCGCCGGGGCGTAGCTCCCCGAAAGATCGTGCACGTGCCCGGCGAGGTAGGGGCCGACACCCGCGCCGGCCGTGAAGGCGGAGATGCCGCAGCCGTAGATCTGCGCGTAATTCCTCAACCCGAACAGCCGGCTGACCAGGAAGGCCAGCAGATCGACTTCCGCACCGGCGCAAAGGCCGAGGAGGAGCGTGGCGGCGAGCGGTGCCGCGCCCTGCGCCAAGAGGAGCGAGGCGAAAGCCGAGAGCGAGATGAGCGAAGCGCCGACCAAGGCCGGGGGAAAGCGATCCACGAGCGTCCCGAGGGAGAGCCGCCCGACGATGATGGCGTAGCCGAGATATCCGACCGTCACCGCCGCGACGGCCGGGCTGTAGCCGCGATCCACCAACATGGCCGGGAGATGGACGATGAGGCCGCCGACCACCACCGAGATCAGGAAGAACGCCGCCTCGAGACGCCAGAAGGCGCTGCTCCTGAGGGCCTCGCGGAGCGTGTACCCGGCCGACGCGGCCGGCGCGGCATCACTTCGATCGCGTCCGCTCCGCAGGAGGGAAAGGGTCATCGGCAGGCCGACCACGACCAGGGTCAGGGCGAGCATCCTGTAGGCAAAGCGCCAGCCGAAGCCGGCGATGAGGTGATTGATCAGAGGTGGCGCGAAGATCGCGACGATCCCGGTTCCGCAGAGCATGATGCCGAAGGCGAGACCACGGCTGCGCTCGAACCAGCCCGCTGCCGCGCGCGTCCACACGATCGGCGAGGTGCCTGACCCGAGCGCCGACAGGGTGAGCCAAGCGGCGTAGAAGCCGAGGAGCGACGGCCCGACGAAGGAGACGCAGAGGAAGCCAATCGCGAGGCCGAGCTGCGAGAGCGCCGCCACCCAGCGGACGCCGAAGCGGTCGACCGCGCGGCCGACGAAGGGCGAGGTGAGTACCGTGCCGATCATCAGGCACATGACGCCGCCGGACATCGCCCCCCGGCTCCAGCCGAACTCCTGCGCGACGGGACGGACGAACTGGCCGAAGGAGTAGAACGGCAGCCCGGTGGTGCCGAGGCCGGTCCCGATGGTGCCCGCGAGGAGGACCGTCCAGCCTCGCCGGAACTCCCCGGAGCGGGCATCTCCCGCCGTCGCCGACGCCGCGAGCGTCGCATCCGTTGCGGCCGATGTCAGGGGCATGCGCTAGAACTCCTGGAGAAGTCGTCCATAGCCTTCGCGCCTTTCGGCGATGCCGTTGGCGCGAAGCGCGTGCCAGTAGGTGGCGGTGTTGATCGCGATGACCGGCTTGCCGAGCCAGAGCTCGGCCGCGGCGGCGAGACGGATCATGCTGAGGTTGGTGCCGACCTGGACGATGGCGTCGACGTCGTCGCCATCGAGGCCGCGCAGGACCATACGCAGGACGGCCGGCGTGACTTCGGCGATGGCCGTCCAGCTCGGGCAACGCAGGCAGTGATCGCGGACGACGTCGAAGCCGGCGTCGGCGAAGTAGCGGATCACTTCGGCGTTCGCCGATGGGAAGTACGGGGAGAGGACGGCGATCCGGCTAATGCCACCGTACGTCTTCAAGGCGGCGGCGCAGGCATGCGATCCGATGCTGACGCCGACGCCGCTCTCCGCCTCGATCGAGCGCAGGAAGGCGTCGGCACCCTCCATGCCGCCGAAGAACGTCACGGCCGACATGCCCATGACCATGTAGTGGGGCCGCGAGGTCGCGACGCTGCGCACCGCATCGAGCGTATTCTGCCCTATGAGCCGCGCGCCGGCCATGAACGTCTCGTCGCTGATCGCCTGCGCGTCCGGCGTGAAGATCCGGCTGTAGTGGTTGGTGACGCCGGCCGGCCGCAGATCGTCGAAGTCGGGCTGGACGACCGTGTTGGTCGAGGGCCCGAGGACGCCGAACTTGCGGCGCCAGCCGAGGACGTCCTTCGAGGTCGGGGCGGGCGTCGCGCTCATGCGATCTCGGCCTCCCGCTGGACGGCGTTGTACATCGATTGCCGCATCAGGAACTTGCGGCGCAGGACCGGGTCTTCGGAGGCACGCCGCAGTTCTTCCTCGGCGTCCTCCGCATTGGCCTCGGCGGACATCTCCATCGCGCGCTTGTTGCGCATGCTCTGCGCCTGGATGAACTCTTCCATGACCGTCTTGCGCTGCCGCTCGTAGAGGTCGAGCAGCGGATCCGCCGGTTCGCCGCCCTTCACGATGCGCACCAGCTTGTCGCAGAGGTTGCGAATGTCGTGCAGCGCGGAGTTCATGCCGAACCCGCCGATCGGATTGTTGAGGTGGGCCGCGTCGCCGGCGAGGATGATGCGACCCGCACGGTAGGTCTTGGCGACGCGTTGATGCACGCGGTAGATCGTGCGGTGCAGCGTCTCGATGACCTCGTCGGTCTTGAGGAGGCGGGCGAACACCTCGTCCTTCTTGCGGTCCGAGAGCAGCTCGGCGTCGGGTATGTGCTCGGCTGCCGGGACCAGCACGCGCCAGGCGCTGGGCGCGCGCAGCAGCACGAGCCATTCGGTCGGGTCGGCCATGTAGTTGACGTTGCAGATGTCCGGCAGGCGGTCATGCATCGGCGCCAAGGTCGACAGGCAGAGGAACTTCTCTTCATAGGTGAAGCCGTCGAAGCCGATGCCGAGCGTCTTCCGCAGCACGGAACCGGCGCCATCGCAGGCGACGACGTAACGCGCCTTGTATTCGCACGCGCCGTCTGGCGTCTCCGCCTGGACAACGACACCGTCCTGCGTCTGCTGGGCACCGGTGACGCGGCAGGACAAGCGCAGCCGATCCGCAATCCTTCGGCTCCCGAGGGTGGTCAGCTTCCATTGTTCGCACTGCAGCCGGAACGGATGCTTGCTGAAATCGGCGAGTTCGCCAAGATCGAAGGAGATGCAAGAGCCCGTCCGACGGTTGAAGTAGCGGTTTTCAGGGGATTTCAGACCGATCGGAAAGAGGTCCTGGGCGAGGCCCAGTTCCGCCAGATAGTCAAGCGTCGGGGGATGAAGGGTCGAGGCGCGCAGGTCGCTCGCCTGCGCGGCAGCGGCTTCGAGGACGACGACGTCGAGTCCGGCGGCGGCGAGGGCGACACCTGCTACGATCCCCGCGGGACCACCGCCACAGACGAGGACGTCGAGCGGCTTCGACGGGCTCATCGGCTGGGCTCCCGCCAAATGTCCGCCCTTTGGATCAGCGCCGCGCTGGAGGTGACGTCGGCGTATTTCTGCCCCATGTCGAAAAGGCTTGCGGCGTGCGGACCCTCGGCCCGGTCGCCGACGCAGTCCGCCGGCACGACCGTCATAAAGCCGTGACTGACGGAATCGACCACCGTGGCGCGAACGCATCCCGATGTCGTCGCGCCCGTCACGATCAGCGTATCGACGCCCCTTGCGACGAGCCACGGCAACAGACCCGTGCCGAAGAAGGCCGAGGCGGCGGTCTTGCGGAGCACGAGGTCGCCCGAGGCCGGCGTGAGCTCGTCGACGATGCGCGTCGCCGCGCTACGTTCGGTCTGGCTCAGCAGGCCCGGGACTTTTCTGGCGAAGGGTCCCGCGTCCGAGCCATCGTCCGCGTAGACGACACGCGAATAAGCGATCGGCCATCCCGCCTGTCGGGCGGCGGTCAGCAGCCGAGCCGTCGCGGTCACGGCTTTCGCGATGTCGCCGCCGCCGAGTTGCGCCGGATCGACGAAGCTCCAGGTGAAGTCGACGACCATGATCGCCGGTCGTTGACCGAACCCCGAACTCTGGCCGAATCCTTGTCTGACGTAGACCTCGTCCGGCGGATCCATTGTCAGTCGAGGCGCTATGGCTCTCATCAGGTCCCGTCTCAAAGCTTCGTAAACATCCACGATGACGCGAGGGCAAGTTAAGGGGCTTCGGTCGGGAAAGCTGGACCAAACTCAGCATTTATCGCCTGGCGGCTAGACTGGCCGCACGCCTGCGATCTCACGCCTTCGTCGACGACGCGGCGCGTCGCGCCCGGTAGTTTTCCGCGCCGGCCATACCCGCCGGCCTCGCGGACACGAAAGGTGGTGCACATGATGCGATGGCAGATCGGCGACGTCACCGCCACCGCGATCGCCGATATCGACCCGTTCGACCTCCCCATCGGCCGGCTGTTCCCGAGCGCCGAGCCGTCGCGCCTCGAACCTCATCGCGCGCTGCTGGTCCCGGATCATTTCGACCGCGCCTTCACGACCGTGCGCCTGGCGTTGCGGACCTTCCTGCTCCAGGTCGACCGCCTGAACATCCTCGTCGACACCTGCGTCGGCGAGCACAAGCCGCGGCCGAACCTCGCCGTCTGGCATCAGCGCGAGGGCAGCGGCTTCCTCGCACGCCTTCGCCGTGCCGGGGTGCCGCCCGAGGCGATCGACATCGTCTTCTGCACGCATCTCCACGCCGACCACGTCGGCTGGAACACGATGTGGCGCGACGGTCGGTGGGAGCCGACCTTTCCCAAGGCGCACTACCTGATCGGACGGCAGGAATATGCGCACTGGTCCGAGCGACGTGACAAGAACCATGGCGCCTTCAACGACAGCGTCCTGCCGATCGTCGAGCGCGGGCGGATGCGGCTCGTTGACGACGGCTACAGCCTCGCGGCCGGATTGACGCTGGTGCCGCTCGCGGGTCATTCGCCGGGGCAGATGGGCCTGCGCATCGATCGTCCCGGCGGCACGGCCCTGTTCTGCGGCGACGCCTTCCATTCGCCGGCGCAGATCGTCGAGCCCGCCCTATCGAGCGCGTTCTGCTCCGACCCATCGCAGGCGGCGGCGCTGCGCCGAAGGCTCCTGGAGGAGTTGTCGGAGGAGCGCCGCAGCCTCGTGCCGGCGCATTTTCGCGGCAGCGGACACGTCTCGATCCTGCGTAAGGGAGATGGCTTCGGCGCACGCTTCGAGGACGGCTGACCTCACATGATCGAGGGCCGGGCGACAGGGGCGCTCCGGGCGGCGGCGGCGGCCTGCTCCGGCGCCAGCGACGGGTCCCAGAGCCGGGCGGTGAAGCGTTCGCCGTTGTGCGCCGCCGACGCCGCCGACATCAGCCACACCGCCGGCGGCCCCATCAAGGCGGGATCGAGCAGATTGCCATCGGCGCCGCGCTGGTTCGGTCCGGCCGGGAGCAGGTCCGTCGCCGACGCCCCGCCCGGAAGCAGGACGTTGACGGTGACCCCGGTGCCCTCGACGTCCTGGGCCCAGCAGCGCGACAAGGCCTCGAGGGCGGCCTTGCTCGGTCCGTAGGGCGCGTAGCCGCGCCGCACCATGGTCTGATCGCTCGTCGAGATGTTGATGATGCGGCCGCAGCCTTGCGCGAGGAAATGCGGCATCACCGCCCGCGCCATGTGGAAGGCGCCGTCGACATTGATGTCGAGGATCAGCGCCCAGTCCCTGGGTTCGATGTCCCAGAAGCGCACCGGTTGCGTGTTGAACGTCTCGCTGATCACCCGCATGCCGCGCCCGGCATTGTTGATCAGGCCGTCGAGCCGGCCGAACGTGTCGAGGGCCGCGGCGAAGGCGGCGGCGCAATGGGCGGGATCGGTGACGTCGGCGACGACTTTCAGCACGCGTCCGGGGCCGTGCGCGGCGGTGATCTCGGCATCGGTCCTTGCGAGTTCGTCGGTGGCGCTCGCGCCGGTGATCACGACGCGGCCGCCCGCCGCGACGAGGGCACGCGCCATCGCCCGGCCCAAGCCGCGGCTCCCGCCGGTCACGATGGTCACGAGATCGTTCAGCACCGTTTCACCCCAGCTTACTTCGGGCGGGCACTCGGCCTGCGGAGAGAGGCAGCAGGACCCGCACCAGCATCACAGCGAAGAGGCCGATGGCGCCTCCGCCGACGACATCGAGGATCCGCTCGAAAGACACTAGGGGCGAGGCGCCCGACGCAGCCGCCGCGACCGCGACGAGCGCCCAACGCGAGGCGATGCAGGCGAGGTAATGGCGGATCGCCACCAGGGTCATCATCGCGGCCAGCATGGCGCCGGCTTCGACGAGACGCCCGTGGGGCAAGGCGAGCGAGAGCAGCACCCCGACGGGCACGCCGAGACCGGCGCCGATGCAGCGGTCGCGCAGCTTGCGCCCCTCGCCGCCGGACTCGGCCGTCACGATGCTCAAGGCCGACCAGACCGCCCACTGGCCGGACGTCAGGGGTAGGTAGAGCACCAGCGCGGTGACGAGCCCGACGCTCACGGCCGCGGCCGACATCGGCAGGGCGTGCGCCCGCGCCGCTCCCCAATCCGCGATCGCGACGGATCGCAGCCGGTCAGGGTCGAGCCGCCGTTGCTCGACGAACATGACGGCGAGCACGCTCGCCAGACTCGCGGCGATCGCCGGCAGGCTCGAAATCGCCGCCTGGAGTCCGGGGTGCCTCGCGCCGATGTCGAACGCGAGGTAGACGGCGGGAATGAAACTGAAGGCAGCCATCGTGCGCAGGCGCGCCGAAAAGCAGCCGAGGCGCACCACGGCGCAGGCCGCCACCGCTGTGATCAGGCTGAAAAGGACCGGATGATCGCGGGTGGCGGCAAGCAGCAGGAACAACGCGGTGATCGCCATCGCCTGGACGCTCACGCCGAGCGGCGTCAGCCTGCTCTCCAGCCAGCCGAGGACGAGCGAAACGCCGACGAGCCCGGCGCGAAGCCAGACGGGGTTGCCGGTCGCCAGGGCAATCCCGAGCAGCGGCGCCGTGGAGAGGAGGCCGAGCAACAGCCCGCGCCCATTTAGATGGGTCCGAAGCGGCATGGGCGGCTAGAGCCGGGTGGCATCTTGGACCGGTGTCGGCCGGTCGAAGGGACGATCACGACGCATCGCGCGTCGCCGCATCGTACTCGGAACCCGCGTCGGACCATTGCGCCTCGAAGCGCCAGATGCCCTCGAATCCCATGAGGCGGCTGAAGCGATCAAAATCGTAGAGCTGCCCGTCCGCCTCGCCGGCCGTCCCGCGCGCCTTCAGCAAGGCATAGGTCCGCTCCATCGCGGCGGCGGCGCTAAGCAGGGCCGTCACGGGGTGGATGGCGATCCGATAGCCGAGCGCCATGAGGTCCGCCGGCGGGAGGATCGGCGTTCGCCCGCCCTCCACCTGGTTGATGAGCAAAGGCCCGCCAAGCCGGGCGCCTATGATGCGGACCTCCTCCTCGTCTTGCGGTGCCTCGACGAAGAGGATGTCGGCACCGGCCTTGCCGTAGGCCTCGGCACGCCGCAACGCCTCGTCGAGACCGAGCGCGGTGCGCGCATCCGTGCGTGCGACGACCAAGAAGTCCGGCGATGCTCGCGACTCGACGGCGACCCGGATCTTTCGCACCATGTCGACCGTAGCGATCACCTGCCGACCCGGCGTGTGCCCGCACTTCTTCGGCATCTCCTGATCTTCGAGCTGGATCGCGGAGGCCCCGGCCCTCTCGTAGCCGCGCACCGTGTGCGCCACGTTGAGGAGCCCGCCGTATCCCGTGTCTCCGTCGGCGATGAAGGGGACCTTCACCGTTTCGCTGAGGCGCCGCACCCGCTCGACCATGTCCGAGTATGTCGCGAGTCCAGCGTCGGGCAGGCCCAAGCTGGAGGCGACCGTTCCGTAGCCGGTCATGTAGAGGGCGCGGAACCCCGTAGCTTCCGCCAGACGCGCTGATACGAGATCGTGAACGCCGGGAAGCGTCATGAAGCCCGGCTGGCGTAGCTGGGCTGCGAGGCACGCGTTATGTCTCATGAGCCCTCATTGGGTAGGTGAGTGCATCATCAATCTGGTGTCTAGCCGCCATCTCGCGTTACTTTGGTAGCACCGGAGCGCGCGGCGCGTGCTCGGGATTTGCCTCCTTTTTACCGGTCGTAACGGGCGGCTTCACCTGTCTCCGGTTAGTTCGCTCGCCGGCGTCCACACCTTGCGCAGCCGAAACGGCGGCACCGTTTACCGATTGTGCGAGACAAGGCGCGCTTAGAAGCGCAAGGAGGACCGAAATCGCCAGTATCGCTCTTGTCATGACTTCCTAATCTCCATGTGACAATGGTGCAAGCCGCACCGCAAGCGTATCTTACTTGATTAGAAGAGCTTACGTGCGGCAGATATGACAATCGAGGTCGAGTTGTAGTTGTTCTGATGATAGACTGGAAAAAGTGCTTTTAGCTTGAACGTGGTCTTTAGATCCGGATTGTCCCACGCGATAACCGGGCCCAAATCGATTTTTTCATAGATGTTTCCGCCAGGCGTGACGAGCCCGAAAGTCGAGTTGTGATCGCCGTTAAGTTGCTGGGCGTAATCACCGGCGACGCCGGCTTGAAATTGACCGAACCGCTGCGAGATCGCGTAGTCCAAATCGATCAAGTTACCGCCTTGATAACCAGAGGCCGGGTCACGGGCGTTCGTGTCGAAGAAGAAACGTGTACTGATCTCCGTACCGTCGCCAAACGATAAGTTTGGCCCCGTCAAGTAGGTTAAAGCGACGTTCGGTATAGTAATCAAGGTATTTTTCCCTGGATTAACAAAATTATTAACATTATAGCGTCCAATCGGGATCTCTCCGGAGAGGGCAACCGCGACTGTTAGTCCATACTTCAGTTTCGCATTATCTCCCGGCTTCGCGCCGAAGAGACCAATATACTTACTAGCAAAAATATAATCCGCGAAGCTGTCCTGTAATCCAGTGGCGAAGCCGTTTAAAAACTTGCCCCCGACGGTAAGGGCTTGACGCTCGCCAATATAATTCAACTGAAACGAGGAGGCGAGGCTGAAGCCGAGTGGCTTGAATGGATACTCGTACAGCAGTCCAGCTCCAGCGATCGTCGCATAGAGAAAGGCTGGATTTGATGTCGTCGAAATATTCCCATATTGATCGCGGAAATTCGGAGATCGGGATGATACGCCTGCGATGCCGCCGTAAAGACCCGGCTCAGGTGGAAGATACGCTTGGCGAAGGTCAGTTCCGCCGAGCGGCGCGCCATAGACGCCCCCCTCAACCGCGCGTGCGGCTGAGTTTGTAAATACTACGCTAGCCGAAAGCGATAAGGCGACCATAAACGGTGATAAAGCTGCACCGCGTCGTGTCGTGTGCCCATTTTTTCGGACACCCCCTAGGGAAGTAGTCATGAATAAGCCCCCGCTTAGATGAAATTTGTCGTCGCATGCCTGACAAGAACAGTCGTCATCTAAGAAGAAGGTATCCGCCTAGCGGTCACACATGCCTGATCGGCCTCCTCCACCTGCGGCTGCATCCATAGACAGCGCGATCCTACCGGTGCTCACGCATCTCCGCAGAGGCGAAAGCGCCAAGGTCCGCTGCGCACCAAGCGTCTCGCAAAACAGGATCGGCGTTGGTGGCATGGGCTGCCGCGCAAAAGGTCGGCGCCATCAACGAAATATCTCTCGCTCATCCGGATCGCCGAGCGTGGCGGGATCACGTGACCGAGCGCAAGGCGATTGTCCTCGAGCAGCTCGCCGAGGCGACGCCGCCAAGTTCTACATGTGAGGCGTCACCGGCTCGACGGTGACCTACTCGACGATCTGGTCCTACCAGGACGGGATCGCGGCTCACATCGACGCAAACGTCACGCTCGTCTCCCGCTCCAAGGACGGGAGGGATGCCGCGTGTCGATAGCGTCTGTCATGTCTCAGCCCCATCAAGTCGAGCAGGAGGATGGGTATTGGATTGGTCCTGGCTTAGCCGCTGGACGTAGCTCCTCTCGGCGACAGAAGTCTACAGGTTCAGTACCTCGACTGGCCGGCGTCTAAGTTGCTGCTACCGTTGCATAAAACCGCCTTCGGGCGGTTTTATGTTGCGTCCAGCTAGGTCCGCCTAAGTGCCTGATCTCGCACGGTTGGACACGATCGGCGCGCACGGCCACGCAACATTGATGCGACTTGAAAGACGGGATAATACACTGATGGACAAACCTTCTTCGGGCATCCTGCACGGCATCAAGGCCATCGCGGAGCATCTTGGCCTGACCGACCGGCAGGCCAAACGCCTCGCCGCTAAGCACGGGCTGCCAACGTTCAAGCTCGGCAAAACGGTCTGCTCGCGGCGCTCAGACGTTGACGCTTGGTTCGCCAGCAAGGCGGCCGCCTCCCGGAACGCTATCGAGAGCGCGGCGACAGCGTGAAGCCGGTTTGTCTTTTCAGCCCGCCTGAATGATGTGGCTGCGATCGAAGATGCCTCGCACGGTGTTGTCCGGCTCTAGCAGGCTGCTGAAGAACGCCGTTGTAGTCGAGGCGGAGTGGATGGTGAGGATCGCTGGTTGAGTGATCGCGGTCGAGAGCGCGATCGTCTGGTGCTCGGCTCTCTCGCCGGGTTGGATCAGGTGGCCGCCGTCAGCAGCTTGGGCAGCCTCACCAGATTGTAGGCGGCGGCGGCGAAGGTGAAGGACCATCCGACGCGATCCGCGCCGCGCCGCATCGGCCGCCGCATGCCGCCGATCGTCTTCATCCAACCAAAGGCTTCCTCGATCCGCTTGCGGATGCGCTGGCTCGCGCCGTATCCGGGATGGCGCGTGGTGCGGCGATCGAGGGCCGATCCGCGGAGGCGTCGCGCCACGTGCGGGCGTACGTTCATCGAGCGCAGCTCGTTCACGAAGTCGGACGTATCCCCCGGGTCAAGCCCGAGGGCAGGCTCACCCCTTGTCGGTCCCCAGCGTGATGGCACGCGGCCGATCCGCATGCTTCTCGATCATCGCCAGGGCGGCGAGGCGCTCGGCGTGGCCGTTCGCCTGCGTCAAGGCAGGCGTCGACGACGAGGCCACAGCGGTTCTCCATCAGTGCGTGAACAAGGAAGGCGAGCCGCGCCTCCGTGCCCGCGCTCTTCTTGTACAGCTTGGCCTGGGGATCGGTGGTGGAGGCGTGCGTCGCGTTGGAGCGCGTCTCGTCGTGGAAGTCCGCTTCGGCGTTGCGCCCGCCCGAGGACGGCGGCGGCTCGTCTCCAGGCCCTCCGCCGGGTTCGATCGGCTTGACGCTCTTCATCGACGACCAAGCCTGGATCATCGTGCCGTCGACGCTGAAGTGGTCGGACGACAGCAACCGCTTTATCCGGGGACGCGCCATCAGCGTCGCCAGGAACCGCGCCGCCACGTTTCCCTCGAGCAAGCGGTCGCGGTTCTTCGAGAAGGTGGAAGCATCCCACACCGCCTCGTCGGCGCCAAGACCGACGCACCAGCGAAACAGCAGGTCGAACTCCATCCGCTCCACCAGTTGGCGCTCGGAACGCACCGAGTAGAACGCCTGCAGCAGCATGGCCCGCAGCAGCATCTGCGGCGCGACCGAGGGGCGCCCGATGCCGGAGTAGAGCGATGCCAGCTCGCGCTCCATCGCCGCCAGCGTCTCGTCCGTCAGCGCTCGGATGGCGCGAAGCGGATGGTCCGGTCGAAGCCGCCCCTCGATGCCCACGTAGCTGAACAGCGATCCCGTCCGTTCGTCCGATCCGCGCAAAGCAGCCTCCGCGACGAGGAGACTGAATCACGATCCGCCAGCGACGGCGAGTGGCCTTTTTCAGCAGCCTGCTAGAGCCCATCCGAAAAGATGTTGAGTCCGAGGAATCGGTTGTGAATCAAGGCGTGGTGGGAGGACACCGCGCATGTGGACAGGGGATCATCGTCGTGCCGCCGATCGTCGAGGACTTCGCTACCCGAGCGATCTGACCGATGCAGAATGGGAGTTGGTCAGGCCGTTCATCCGCCCGGCCAAGCGAGGCGGCCGACCACGTTCGGTCGATATCCGCGAGGTCATGAACGCGATCTTCTATGTGCTCTCGACCGGGTGCGAATGGAACGCCATCCCGTCCGATCTCCCGCCCCGCAGCACCGTTTGAGACTACCTCGATCTTTGGGAGTGGGATGGCACCATCGCCCGTCTTCACGACGCGCTTTACGTGGCGAACCGCGAACGCGCCGGTCGCGATGCCAGTCCGACCACGGCGATCCTCGATGCCCAGAGCGCCAGGGGCGCCTTAAAAGGGGGCGCGCGCTTGGTCCCTCCGGCTTCGATGCCGGAAAGAAGGTCCTCGGCCGCAAGCGCCACGTCGTCGTCGACACGCAGGGCGGAGCGCGCCAGGGCCCCTGGCCTGCGAAGCAGGTTAGGGTGGCAAGCGGAGGGCTGCTGCTGAACGTCGATGTCCATGCCGCCAATATCCAGGACCGCGACGGCGCCGAAACGCTGCTTCGGTAGGCGCGGCGGCGTTTCCCGTTCGTCGAGCGCATCGTCGCCGATGGCGGCTATGCCGGACCCAAGATGCGAGCGCTCGTCGCCCGCACCGGCAGCTGGAAGCTCGAGATCGTGAAGCGCAGCGATGTTCGCGGTTTTGTCGTCGTACTGCCCAAGCGCTGGATCGTGGAACGCACACTCGCCTGGATCAGCCGCAACCGGCGTCTCGCGCGCGATTACGAGCGATAAACTCGAGTCGCCGCCATCTTCGTGAAGCTCGCCACGATCCGCATCATGCTCAAACGCATTGTGTTTAGTCCCGGCATCTGGTGGAGCGGGTCGAGAGTGAAGCGTTTTGCGTCATTTGTCCATGCCTTGCAGATGGCTTCGTAAGGCGTCAAACCTTTGAGCGTCTTGAGCCGTCGCGCGAAATTGTAGGCGTCGACGAAGTCGGCGAGGTGCCGACGCAAGTGATCATGTTCCTCGTAGTGAAAGCGTTTCACCGTTGCGTCCTTGATGGTCCGGTTCATCCGCTCGACCTGCCCGTTGGTCCAGGGATGCTTGGGCTTGGTCAGTCGGTGTTCGATGTCGAGCTGGGCGCAGGCGTAGTCGAAGGCGTGCGCCGGAAGAGTTCGCCGGCTGCCATGGCGCGCTTGATCTCGTCGACGGCGGAGCCGGGGCTGCGTGGATCGGTGAAGTGGAGACCGTTGTCCGTGAGGACGGTATGGATGCGGTAGGGCACGGCTTCCACCAGGGCGCGCAGGAAGTCACCGGCGATGCGGGTCGTTGCCTTGTCGTGGAGCTGGACGAAGGCGAACTTGGTCACACGGTCGATCGCGACGAAGAGGTGCAGCTTGCCTTCCGCCGTGCGTACCTCGGCGATGTCGATGTGGAAGAAGCCGAGCGCGTAGGTCTTGAACTTGCGCTTGCCGGGCTTGTCGCCGTCGATCTCCGGCAGCCGCGAGATGCCGTGGTGCAGCAGGCAACGATGCAGCGACGATCGGGTGAGATGCGGGATGGTCGCCTGCAGCGCATAGAGGCAGTCGTCGAGTGGCAGCAACGTGTGGCGTCGGAACGCGACCACGACCGCCTCGTCTTCCACCGTGAGGCTCGTCGAACGCGCTTCGCGAGGGCCGGCCGGGCGGTCGCCGACCGTCTCACGCGCCTTCCACTTTGCCACCGTCTTGGGATTGATCCCGTAGCGCTTGGCAAGCCCTCTCAGGCTCTCTTGACTATGCTGTATCGCGCGACGGACCACCTCCGTTCGTTGTGGCGCACCCGTGAAGAACCTGGCCCATAGCGCATCCTTCCGCTCCGCAGAAATTGCACCATCAGACTCCCGGATCAAACACTGTTTTTCCACGGCGACCTCGCCATCGTCGACCGCTCGCGTTAGCACGCCGGCCTGGAGCATCAACGATGGGCGACTTCCTGATCTACGGCGCCACCGGCTACACGGGCCGTCTCATTGCCGAGCACGCCGTCGAACTCGGTCTATCCCCAGTGCTGGCCGGCCGCCGTGTGGACGCGGTCCGACCGTTGGCCGAGCGCTTGGGCGTTCGCCACCGCGTTTTCGGTCTCGAGAGCCGCCAGGCTTTGCTGGAAGGCCTGGGCGGGATGACTGCCGTTCTGCACGCAGCCGGGCCGTTCTCAGCCACCGCGGCGCCGATGGCGGAGGCATGCATCGCGGCGGGCGTACACTACTGCGACGTAACTGGCGAAATCGATGTCTTCGAAGACCTCGCCGCTCGTGACGCGCGCGCCAAGGCCGTTGGCGTCATGCTGATGCCCGGCGTCGGCTTCGATGTCGTGCCCAGCGATTGCCTCGCCGCGCACGTCGTCGCGAGGCTGCCGAACGCTGCCCGGCTCCGGCTCTCCATAGGCGGGCTCACACAAGCCAGCCGAGGCACGGCGAAGACGATGGTCGAAGCAATCGCAAAGGGCACGCGCGTGCGTTCGAACGGCCGCATCGTGCTGACGAAAGGCACGCCCACGGGCAAGGTAGACTTCGATGCCGGCCTTCGTCCGACCGTGGGCGTGAGCTGGGGCGACGTAACCACGGCCTGGCACTCCACGGGCATCCCGAATATCGAGGTGTTCTTCGAGGCGGACCGCAACATGCGAAGCGCCGCGGCTATGCCGGCCTTCTTCAAGAGCGCGCTCGGCACCAGCATGGCGCAGCGTTTCCTGAAGGCGCAGATCGACAAGCGACTGCCACCAGGGCCGACGGCTGAGTATCGAGCGCGAGGACGTGCCGTCGTTGTCGCTCAAGCATGGAACGCCGTCGGCACGATGGTCGAGAACACGCTTGTCACGCCCGAGCCTTACGCTTTGACCGCTAAGACCGCTGTCAAGATCGTGCGGCGCATCGCCGACGGTGAAGTGACCGTCGGCTTTCAGACGCCCTCGGCGATCTTTGGCGCCGACTTCATCACGAGCTTCGACGGCGTACGTCGGACGCATCGCTGATCTGCGATCAATCGACGAGCTTGAACGTCCGCTCGTCGAACGGTGATGCGAGTAGCTCTGAGGCTTGGCTCGCGCCGATCTCGCGTGGTCGCTTGCGACATGCCGATCGAAGACAATCTCGCCGGACCAGACTTCGAGGATGGCGAAATGAGGCAGCTTGCGCGGATAGGCCAGCCCGACCAGCTTGCGCGCGAGATCCGGCCGATCGAGCGTGTGCGTGAAGGAGAACCGCAGCGCCGTCCTGCACACGCCTTGAAAAGGCGCTACCGTTCTCGATGCTGAGAGAGGAGCGGCCATCGAGCGATGACCCAAGATCACGAGCAGGCTCCACACAGCGTGGAGACCCCGGCGTTCTGGAGGAGCCAGGAGATGCTCCTTATCCAGCAGGTCGCCTCCAGGATCGGCAAGGGGCTGGAGCCGGCTCCCCTCTTCCAGACCATGCTCCAGCTGATGTCAGAGTGCCTGGGCCTCAACAGGGGGCGCGTCGTGCTGCCGGATCCGACGACCGGCGGGACACGGATCGCCTACGCCTACGGCCTCACGAGGCCGGAGATCGAGCGCGGCGTCTACGCGCGTGGCGAAGGCATTACCGGGCGAGCGGTAGTCGCCGAACAGCTGGTGATCGTGCAGGATATCGACGCAGAGCCCGACTTCCTCGCCCGCAGCGTATCCCGCGAGAAGCTTCCGGAAAGTCCGGTGTCGTTCATGGTCATACCGGTACGCGTGGGCCGCGACGCCGTCGGCGCGCTGGCCTGCCACCGCATCCGCCATCGCGCCCGGTCGCTCTCCGACGACATTGCCATCCTGCGCATCCTGGCCACGCTCGCGGGCCAGCTGTTGCAGCTGAGCGAGGCGGTGGAGCACAAGACCCTTGGCCTTGGAGAACCACAACACGCTTCTGGCTGGCGCCCTCAAGAGTGCCATGGCGAGCTGCGGGATCGTCGGCACGTCGCCGCTCCTCCTCAAGGCCATGGACGAACTGCAGCGCGTCTCCGGATCCATGGCGACGGTGCTGCTCTCGGGCGAGTCGGGAACGGGCAAGGAGCTGTTCGCTCGCGCCCTCCATCTCGCCAGCCCGCGACGCGACCGCCCCTTCATCAAGGTGAACTGCGGAGCCATTCCCGACGCCCTGTTCGAGTCCGAGCTCTTCGGACACGAACGTGGCGCGTTCACGGGCGCGGTCGACGCGCGTGCCGGGTGGTTCGAGCAGGCCAACACCGGCACCATCTTCCTCGACGAGGTTGGTGAACTGCCCCTCGCCATGCAGACGAAGCTCCTGCGGACTCTTCAGGAGGGCACCGTGAGCCGATTGGGAGGCAAGCGCGAGATCAAGCTCGACGTCAGGCTCGTGGCGGCGACCAACCGACGATTGGCGGCGGACGTCGGGGCAGGTCGCTTCCGCGAGGATCTCTACTACCGGCTCAACGTCATCCCGATCGGGCTGCCCACGCTGGCCGAGCGTGCCGCCGACGTCCCGCAACTGGTGGCGCACCTCGTCGCGCGGTCCAACCAGCGCAACGACCGCAACGTGAACCTGACGATGGCGGCCATGGAGGTCCTGAAGGCGTGTCCGTGGCCAGGCAACATCCGCCAGCTGTCCAATGTCGTCGAGCGTATCGTGCTGCTCGCGGACAAGGTCCTCGTTGAGCGCGAGGACCTTGTCCGCTTCCTTCCCGAAGCTTCGGAGCAAGCCAGCCGGCCGCCGTACGACACAGGTCCGGGCGCGGCCGCGACACTGTCCTACGGTCGAGCGACATCGCACACGGGCTTGCAGCTAGAGGAGGCGCTGAGGGCCAGCGGCGGCAACAGATCCCGCGCGGCCCAGCGCCTGGGCATGACGGTCAGGCAGTTTACCTACCGACTGAAGAAGCAGTCCGGACCCGCCTGACGGGGCTACGCTCGCGTAGCCAATGTCGACAATTGTCGACAATTGCCGACCATCGTCTCTGATCGTACAGGAGTACACTCCCCGATAATCTGTTGCACGAACTCGTCTTTACAGATTCTACCGCGTGCAGCGCGCGTTGGTACGTCCCTTGATACGGATGGTCGCGGCCGGGTTAACCGGTCGTCATCCAGGGATGCGCACATGACCGACGCCGCCACGAAGACCGCCGCAACCTTCCTCGCCCCCATTGATCGCGATGGCCTCGTCGGCTTCGCCGAGAAGGGCCGCAACAATCCTTCGACCCGCGGGACGAACAAGGTCCACACGGTCATGCAGGGCAAGTACCGCTCGCTGAGCTACGTCGGCGAGCACGGTCCGGTTGTGGTCGACGAGCCGCTTCACCTCTTCGGCGACGACACCGCGCCCGCTCCCGGCGAGATCGTGCTCTCCGGCCTCGGCGGCTGCATCGCCGTCGGCATCACGGCGGTGGCGACCTGGAAGCAGGTCAAGCTGACCAGGCTGGAGGTCAAGCTGGAGGGCGACATCGGCAACCCCGCCGCCTGGGGAGCGGGAGGCGCGGAGAAAACCCCCGCGGAGATGGGCTTCCAGGCGATCCGCGTGGAGGTGCTCGTCGAAGGCGACGCCTCGCGCGAGGAGCTCGACGAGATCGTGCGCCACGCCAACCGCTACTCGCCGGTCGCCAACACGATGCGCAACCCGATCCCCTTCGAGATCGGTCTCGCCGACTGACGCCGGCGTCGCCCAGGCCGGTCATTGTCCTCCCATCCCGAGAACGCCATGCAAGACGCCAAGGTCCTGGAACGCATGTCCGACGACGCCGTCCACGGCAACTTCTCCCGAGAAGCCGCTGTCGGAGACGACGACGCCATCCTCCGTGCCGCCACGGACATCGCCGAGGGACACCTCAAGGCCGCGGCGCCGCGGATCGACAGGGGCCATTACCCCGTCGAGATCCTGCGGGCCTTCGGCGAAGCGGGGGCGCTCGGCGCCCATCTCGATCGCAACGGCTGTCGGGTCGGCGTCTCGATCGCGGCGATGCAGGCCGCGAGCCGGGTCTGCGGGACGACCGGCTTCCTGATGTGGTGCCATGACGTCTGCGGCATCTACCTTGAACAGTCGGGCAACCCCGCCTTGATGGATCACGTCCTCGACCGGCACCAGCGCGGCGAGACGTTCGGCGGGACGGCCCTTTCCAATCCGATGAAGTCGCTCGCCGGCATCGAGCCCATCCTCTTCCGCGCTACGAGGGTGCAAGGCGGCTACTCCGTTTCCGGGTCGCTACCCTCGGTAAGCCACATAGGTCCGGGCCAGTACTGCGGCGCGATGGCCGGCGTCTACGCCGCCGACGGCTCGCTCTCGCACGAGATCCTCTTCATCCTCCGCTTCGACGACGCGGTCGAACTCAAGCCTTGTCCCTCCTTCTCGGGGATGGAAGGATCGAGCACCTGGGGAATGCGGCTTCAGGACCGTTTCGTCGGCGAGGACGACCTCGTCGCGGATCCGGCCCGACCCTTCATCGAAAGGATCAAGGCCGTCTTCATCCTGTTGCAGACGGGCATGGCCATGGGCACGGTCCAGGGCAGCATCGACTCCATGTGGGAGGTCGAGCAGACCCTCGGCCACGTGAACCGCTTCCTCCAAGACCGTCCCGACGAGATCCAGGGCGAATTGGACGAGCTCGGCGCCCGCATCGCGAAGCTCGCTGAGACCCCCTACGAAGGCGGCCGCGACTACCTCATCGACGTGCTCGACGCCCGCGCGCACGGTTCCGAGCTCGCCTTGCGGGCCTCGCAATCCGCGTTGCTGCACCAGGGCGCACGCGGCTACCTCATGTCGGCCGCTCCCCAGCGACGGATCCGCGAGGCGCACTTCGTTGCCATCGTCACGCCGGCGATCAAGCACCTATGATGGGAGATCGCCCGTCTCTCGCAGGAGGAAATGCCGCGATGAGCGAGCCATCCACCGAGGCCGCTGCGGTCGCAGACTGGCGCCAGTACATCTGTCGCGCCTGCGGGCTCATCTACGACGAGGAGCTCGGCGATCCCGACGGCGGTCTTCCACCCGGGACCAGGTACGAGGACATTCCCGACGGTTGGGTGTGCCCGATCTGCGGGGTCACCAAGTCGGACTTCGAACCCTACATGCGTCGAGCCATGGCGACGCTGGCTGCCGTCGCAACGGCGCCGTCCCTCAGGCCGGGCGTCGTGATCGTGGGAGCCGGCGCGGCCGGCTGGAGCGTCGCCGAGGCCTTGCGCGAGCGCGACGCGATGATCTCCGTCACGATCGTGACGGGCTGCGACGGCGACATCTACCACAAGCCCGAACTTTCGATCGCCCTCTCCCGAGGCGCGTCGCCGGAAAAGATCCGCAAGGCCGTCGGCGGAGACTACGGCCGACGGTTGCGCGTTCGGCTGCTTGACGGGACTTTCGCAGTTCGCATTCAGGCGGCCCTCAATCGGCTTCGTACGACGCGCGGACCGCTGGCGTACTCCCATCTCGTCCTCGCGCACGGAGCCCGGCCCACGGCGTCGGCGGCGCTTCCCGCTTCGCTGTGCTGGCGCATCAACGACTATCGGTCCTGGTCGGCGCTGTTCGCGGCCCTGCAGGGGGAACGCAAGCGCGTCGTCGTGATCGGCGCCGGGATGGTGGGTTGCGAATTGTCCGAGGATCTCGCCCGAACGGGCCACGCGGTCACCCTCCTGCACCGCGGAGCCGCGCCCGTCGACGCGTTCTTCCCCGCGAAGGCCGCCGCGCGCGTGCGCAAGGGCCTGGAAGGGCTCGGTGTCGCTTTCCTCGGCGCCGTGGAGGTTGCCGAGGTGTGCGCCTCGGGGTCGTCGAAGCGAGTCGAGACGTCCGACGGACGTCGCTTCAAAGCCGACGTCGTCATCTCCGCAATCGGCCTGTCGACGCCCAGCCGTCTGGCGGAAACCGCGGGGCTGGCCTTCGAGCGAGGCATTGCAGTCGATCCGCGGACCCTGCGCACGAGCGTGCCCAACATCTACGGCCTCGGCGACTGCATCAGCATCGCCGGCCAGCCGTGTCGGTACATCGAACCGATCGCCAAGCAGGCGAGCGTCATCGCCCGGGACATCCTAGGCCTCGAGCACCTGGGATACGACCACGCGCACCCCGTCGTGCGCCTCAAGGTCAGGTCCGCGCCCGTCGTGATGCACGGGGTTCCGACCGCCGACGCGGAGTGGCGCGTGCTCGTCGACGACGACGCGGGTCTCGCCATGGAGCAGTGGCGCGGCGACTCCCTGGTGGCGCGCCTCGCGGCCTGAAGTTCGGACCCCGCCGTTTCTTTCACCTCGAAAGGCGAGCCTATGACCGACGAGAACAACTACAGGCCGTTCGATCCCGAGAGCCACCTCGCCGGTTGCGCCTGCGGCTGCCGCGACGGCGCGGCAGCCCGGAACCCGGAGCGCGGCAGCGATGCCGAGGTCTTGTCGCGCGACTTCATGGAGATGGCGGCCGTAAGGGCGCTGATCCCCGACGACCGCACGCGGAGGCGCTTCCTGAAGGCCGTAGGGACGTCGACGGCGATGGCGGCGATCCATTCGCTCTTGCCGCTGCAGTCCCTCCAGGCCATGGCTGCGGAGTCGAAGGGTGCGCTCGAGAAGAAAGAGTTGAAGATCGGCTTCATCCCGATCTGCTGCGCGACGCCCCTGATCATGGCCGATCCGCTCGGCTTCTACCGCAACGAGGGATTGGACGTCTCGCTGAGGAAGACGGCCGGTTGGGCGCTCGTGCGCGACCAGATGCTGAACGCCGAGCTCGACGCTTCGCATTTCCTTTCGCCCATGCCCCTGTCGATCTCGCTGGGTCTGGCTTCCGAAGCCCAGCCGATGCGGGTCGCCACGATCCAGAACGTCAACGGGCAGGCGATCACGCTCGCCCTGAAGCACACGGACAACCGCGATCCGAGGAACTGGAAGGGCTTCAGGTTCGCGGTCCCCTTCGACTATTCGATGCACAACTTCCTGCTCCGCTACTACCTGGCGGAGTACGGCATCGATCCCGACAAGGACGTCCAGCTGCGGATCACATCTCCGGCGGACATGGTGGCCAACCTGCGCGCCGGGAACATCGACGGGTTCCTGGGACCGGAGCCCTTCAACCAGCGTGCGGTCTACGACGAGGTTGGCTTCATCCACTTGCTTACCAAGGAGATCTGGGACGGGCATCCGTGCTGCGCCTTCGGCGTGTCGCAGAGGTTCATTGACCAGGCTCCCAACAGCTTCGCGGCGCTCTATCGCGCCATGCTGAAGGCGGCGGCCGCCGCCAACGACCACGCCAACCGTGCCGCCATCGCCAAGGCTATCTCGCCCAGCCAATACCTCAATCAGCCCGAGGCCGTGGTGCGCCAGGCACTCACCGGCCATTTTGCCGACGGCCTGGGCAACGTCCGGGACGTCCCCGACAGGATCGGCTTCAGCCCCGTGCCCTGGTACTCGATGGCGACCTGGATGCTCACGCAGATGCGGCGCTGGGGATACATCAAGCAGGAGGTCGACTGTGCGGCCATCGCCCGCCAGGTCTTCGAACTGACGGACGCGACCCGCCTGATGGCGGAGCTGGGGATGCCGGTGCCGGCGACGGCCAAGACGAGCGGCCTGGATAAGATCACCGTCATGGGGCGGACCTACGATCCGACGCAACCGGCCGCCTACGCCGCCAGCTTCGCGATCAAGCGCACGTGAGGTCGCGGACATGAGGGACCGACTGAAGGCGGCCGCGCTCACGCTGCTCGTGGTGCTCGCGACCATCCTGGTTTGGCAGGTCGCGACCATGTCGCCGACGAAGTCGGCGGCGGCGGCGAACCCCGCCGACGCGGAGTATGAGGCGCTGATGGGTCATGCGCCGTCCGGCAGCGAAGCCGAGACGAAGGTCGTCGGCTTCCCGACGCCGGCCGAGTTCGCGACGAACGCGGCCGCTCTCCTCGCCCACCCGTTCCACGACGGCGGCCCCAACGACAAGGGCATCGGCATCCAGATCGCCTATTCGCTCGGACGCGTCGCGCTCGGCTACCGGCTCGCGGTGATGTTCGCGATCCCCGCCGGCTTCCTCATCGGGATGTCGCCTCTCCTCTACAGGGCGCTCGATCCGATCATACAGGTGTTGAAGCCCATCTCGCCCTTGGCCTGGATGCCGCTTGCCCTCTACACGATCAAGGATTCGAATCTCTCCAGCATCTTCGTGATCTTCGTCTGCTCGATCTGGCCGATGCTGATCAACACCGCGTTCGGCGTCTCCCGGGTCCGCATCGAACTGCTGGACGTCGCTCGGACGTTGGAGGTCAAACCCCTGCGACGGGCCTTCCTCGTCATGCTCCCGGCTGCGGCGCCGACGATCGTCACCGGCATGCGCATCTCGATGGGCATCGCGTGGCTGGTGATCGTGGCGGCCGAGATGCTCGTGGGCGGCACGGGAATCGGCTACTTCGTCTGGAACCAGTGGAACAACCTCTCGCTCGCGAACGTAACCTTCGCGGTGCTCTTGATCGGCGTTGTCGGCATGCTGCTCGACCTTTGTTTTCAGCAGCTTCAAAGGAAGGTGACCTATGCGGACTGAGCCCGTCGCGCGCGGGGCCGCTACCGGCAAACCCTTCCTCATCGTGGAGGATCTCGCGAAGGTCTACGCACCCAACGCACCGGCCGTCTTCGAGGGTGTCGGGTTCGCCATCGCAGAAGGCGAGTTCGTCTGCGTGCTCGGCCACTCGGGCTGCGGCAAGAGCACCATCCTCAAGATCCTCGCCGGCCTCGAAGAGCCGACCAGCGGCCATGTCATCATGGACGGGCGCCAGATATCCGGGCCTTCGTTGGACAGGGGCGTCGTGTTCCAGAGCCACGCGCTCTTTCCGTGGCTCACCGTCCGCCAGAACATCGCCTTCGCGGTCCGCTCGCGCTTCCCGGACATGAGGGGCACCGAGCTGAAGGTCCATTGCGACCGTTACGTCGCGATGGTCGGCCTGAAAGCCGCGGCCGACAGGAAGCCCTTCGAACTGTCGGGAGGCATGAAGCAGCGCGTCGGCATCGCCCGAGCCTTCTCGATCCAGCCCAAGATGCTCCTCATGGACGAGCCGTTCGGTGCGCTCGACGCGTTGACGCGCGGCGTCGTCCAGGACGAACTGCTGCGCATCTGCTCGCAGATCCGTCAGACCGTCTTCATGATCACGCACGACGTCGACGAGGCGATCCTCCTTTCCGACCGCATTCTGCTGATGAGCAACGGCCCGCACGCGAGCATCGCGGAGATCGTGGTCAACACCATGCCAAGGGGTCGCGAGCGCGAGACGATGCACCACGATCCTCAGTTCTACCGTATGCGCAACCACCTCGTCGATTTCCTGGTCCACCGGTCCAAGAACATCCGAGCGCGCTCAATGGACGCCGGCGGGCCGGCGCGCTTCGCCGGCCCCTTGATCGTCTCACCCGGGCTCGAGCGCGACCCGGCCTCGACCGGCCACTCCTCCGCACAAGGCGTCGCAGTAGCCTGATGTCGGACCGATCCTTGAGTTCCCGCAAGTTCAGCGAGGTGTCTTTTCTGCAGGAGGAGGCCCGACGCGCGGCCGTCACATCTCCAGAGCCTGGGCGGACAGCCGGATCGCGTCGGGATGCTTGATTTCGCGCACGTAGCGCGACACCGACGGCCCGACGCCCATCGGCACGATGCACAGATCCGCCGCCACCTTCATGGTCTTCTCCTTTGTCCTCAGACGTCGAACGTCATCTGCGGTCGTCCGTCCGTCGACGCCGTCAGCGAGGATAGGCTGACTCCGAGCAGCCTGACGCTGCGCCGCACCGGCATCTCCGCCTGCAGCAGCGCCAGGCTCACCGCCTCAAGCGCGTCGCGGCCGTCGATGTTTGCTGTCATGGACCTGCTGCGGGTGATGCTGGTGAAATCCGAAAACTTGACCTTCAGCGTCACGGTGCGCCCGCGCGTGCCGTGCACCTCGCAATGCCGCCAGACCTTGTCGAGGATCGGCTGCAGCGCCTCGCGCATCGGCTCGTAGCCGACGAGGTCCTCGCCAAAGGTGTTCTCGGCGCCGACCGACTTGCGGATGCGGTTGGCCCGGACGGGACGATGGTCGATGCCCCTGGCGATGCCGAAGTAGTACGCGCCCGCCTTGCCGAGGTGCTGCTGCAGAAAGGTCAGCGACTTCTCCCGTAGGTCGGCACCTGTGGCGATGCCCAGGCGCAGCATCTTGGCCTCCGTCGCCGGCCCGACACCGTGGAAACGGCCGATCGGCAGGCCCTCCACGAAGACTGCACCCCTGTCCGGCGGTATGACGAAAAGCCCGTTGGGCTTGCGCTGGTCGGAGGCGAGCTTGGCCAAGAACTTGTTGTAGGACACGCCCGCCGAGGCGGTAAGGCCTGTTTCCTCCTTGATCCTGGCCCTGATGGTCCTCGCGATGTCGGTGGCGAGCGCGATGCCCTGCAGGTTTTCGGTGACGTCGAGGTAGGCCTCGTCGAGCGAGAGCGGCTCGATGATCGGGGTATGCTCGGCGAAGATGGCGCGGATCTGCAGCGATACCGCCTTGTAGACCTCGAAGCGCGGCTTGACGAAGACGAGGTCGGGGCACTTCCGACGTGCCGTGACCGACGGCATCGCCGAGCGCACGCCGAAGACCCGGGCCTCGTAGCTCGCCGCCGCCACGACGCCCCGCTCGCGGGAGCCGCCGACCGCCACGGGCTTACCGCGCAGGGCAGGATCGTCGCGCTGCTCCACCGAGGCGAAGAAGGCGTCCATGTCGACGTGAATGATCTTGCGGACGCGCTCCTGCTCGACCGCAATGATGAGCACAACATTCTCCCGCTCCAGCGTCGACGCGTCCTCCTGCACGATCGCGATCACCTCGCTTCAGGCTGCTGCATGACGCTTGCGACCTACGACATGTTCCGCCTATGTTCTACAAAGAACAAACGGATTGGAAGCAGACCATGGTGACGACCTACATCATCCTGCCCTTTGTCGTCGCCAAGCGCGGCGGCAAGCTGGTGCCATGTCCGCCTCAGAAGGCGAAGGACGCGACGCGTGCCATCGCCGCTGCCGAGCGCATGGCCGGGCAGTACGCCGGCCTTGTCGTGCTGGAGGAGAGTTCCGATCCCGAGCAGGATATCTACGCCGAGCCACGCCTGCTGCGATCCATCGGCAACGTGCCTGCCGAGATGGTCGAGGCCCTCGCGGCCTGATGCGGCAACAGCCTTAAGCTCCAGACCTTCGGCATCAGGACAGATTGGAGAGGCGCGTGCACATTGCCGCCTTCAGCTTTAGCCCGTCCGTGCCCCCTGCCGCTGCTCGCACGTTCCGTGCGTGCGGCACTGGATTTTCGTACCGGACGGGCACGTGCTGGACGGGCAGGTGTTCGGGCGGGAGGAGGCGCGATGACAAATGTCGAACGGCGGACCCCTTGAAGAGGGCCGTGATCGGAACACTGATCGCATTCGCGTTCGGGCTCGTGGTTGCTCTGCTGATTGAAGTGGGCATCCCGCTCATATTGGAAGCAAGCGGCGCGAAGAAGCTTGCTTTACCGCCGCGCCCTGCCGAGCCCTCAACGTTTCCGCGGTTTTCTCCGATCAAGGCGCCGATCGTCGTGCCGCGCTAGATTTCAGGCGGCATGGGGCAGCAAACCCCGAAGCTAGCTAGCCGAGGAACATTTGATCTTAATATTCAGCAGCAGGACTCCGATCCTGGAAGATCGGAGCCCTCGGGGCGGCTTGCTGACGAATGACCGAAGCTTTGGTTTAGTTAGCGTGTCGTTGTAGCGCCAAAACCGGTGCCAGCGGTTCCCGACGGAGCGCCAGGCGCGGCGCTGTCGCTTCTGCCGGTCATCCCGCCGCCGCGGGTCAACGCACCGTTCTCAGCAGAAGGCATCGTCGACGACTCGCCATTTGCTTTGCTGCCCTGCGCAGGTCCGGCGAGCGTCGTGCCCTGCTGCGCAAAGGCAGCGGTTGTCGCGGCGAGAAGGATAGCGGCCGACGTGGCGGCGAAAATGGTCGTCTTCATGTTCTTGTCCTGCTGCCGCTCGCTATAGCGACTGACGGCTCATCGCTACGGCGCCGGGTGCGTTCCGTCAGAGCGCGTTTAGGTCGCGGCTTCCTTCGCCACCTCATTGATCCGCAGCTCGAGCCGGTCGAGCAACGCGTCGTGATGGTCGGCGACGAGCGCGTTGACCAAGCCGGGAAGCTGGCGATGGATCGCTTCCGGCATCTTGCAATCGATGGCAAGCGCGCGGAGATCCTCGGCCGTCAGCCCGTTCGCCAGCTTCCGCAGCTTCTTCATGGTGGCTGACGTCACGATCTGCTTCCTACCGACCATGCGCCGAGCATGCGCGACAACGATGACGAGGATCCCCTATAGAGCCATCATGATCGTCGCGAGCACTGCGTGAACCCTGTGGCCGCTTTGCGCGACCGTTTCGGTGCCCTGCGCAACCTTCCAAGGCTGTTTCGGCTGGTCTGGAGCACCAGCCCGGGCCTGACCCTGGCGACCGTCGGCCTGCGCCTCCTGCGTGCCATCCTGCCAACGGCGGCGCTTTACGTCGGCAAGCTCATCATCGACGCCGTCGTGGCCGAAGGACGCCTACCCCATCCCGGCCTAGGCTTCAGCGACTGGGTGGTGGCAGGCCGCCTCACCCACGTCGCCCTGCTCGTCATGGCGGAAGCCGCTCTCGGCATCCTGTCCGATCTCCTGGGTCGAGCCAGCACCTTCGTGGGGGACCTGCTCGGTCAACGCTACTCGGACTCCGCCAGCCTCGCCCTGATGCGCCACGCTGCCACGCTCGACCTCGAGCAGTTCGAATCATCCGACCAGCAGGATCGGCTCGACCGCGCCCGCCGCCAGGTCACGGGCCGATCCTCCATCCTGCAGCTCGTCTTCGGACAAGCCCAGGACGCTGTGACGGTGGTGGCGCTGGCCATCGGCTTCGCAGCTTATGCGCCCTGGCTGCTCGTCCTTCTCGCACTGGCGCTCGTCCCGGCGGCTCTGGGCGAGCTCCACTTCAATCGTGAAGGCTATCGTCTCGCCTTCGGGCGCACGCCGGAGCGCCGCCAGGTCGACTACGTTCGCTACCTCGGGGCGAGCGTCGAGACGGCCAAGGAGATCAAGCTCTTTGCTCTCGAGAACTTCCTGGCCGATCGCTTCGCGAGCCTTTCCGATCTCATGTACGGCGAGACCCGGCGCTTGGCCGCGCGCCGCGCCTTGTGGGGCGGATTGTTTGCGACCGTCAGCGCGCTCAGCTACTACGCGGGCTACGCCATGATCCTCTGGCGCACTCTCGACGGTGCGATCACCATCGGCGACCTCGGCTTCCTCGCGGGATCGCTCCTGCGGCTGCGTCCGCTGCTGGAGGGCCTGCTGCTCGGCTTCTCGCAGCTCGCATCCCAGGCCGTCTACCTCGACGACCTGTTCTCTTTCTTCGACATCGTGCCGGCCATCCGCTCGCCCGACAGAGCAACAGCTTTTCCCGCCCCGATCCGCTCTGGCATCCGTTTTGAAAACGTGGGCTTTCGCTACCACGACGCCGAACGATGGGCCGTGCGCCATCTCGACCTCGAGATCCGCGCCGGAGAGGTGGTGGCGCTGGTCGGCGAGAACGGCGCCGGCAAGACGACGATCGTGAAGCTGCTGTCGCGCCTCTACGATCCCACCGAGGGGCGCATCACGATCGACGGGACCGATCTTCGCCACTTCAATCTCGAGACATTGCGCTCGCGTATCGCGCTCATCCTCCAGGATTTTGTGCACTACAGCTTCTCGGCATCCGAGAACATCGGCGTCGGCTCAATCGCCCGCGTCGACGAACGCGAGAAAGTCGTCGATGCCGCCGAGCGCGCCCTGGCCGATCGGGTCATCGATCGCCTCCCGTTAGGCTACGCCCAGCCGCTGGGACGGCGGTTCAAGGACGGCGTCGAACTGTCGGGCGGCGAGTGGCAGAAGATGGCGATCGCCCGCGCCTACATGCGCGACGGCGACGTGCTGGTCCTCGACGAACCCACGGCGGCGCTCGATGCCCGAGCTGAGTACGAGGTCTTCCTCAGGTTCCGCGAGCTGTCCCAGGGGCGGACCTGTCTGATCATCTCGCACCGCTTCTCGACGGTCCGCATGGCCGATCGCATCGTGGTTCTGGAAGACGGGCGCGTCGAGGAAGCCGGTTCGCATGCCGAGCTTCTGTCGATCGGCGGACGCTATGCGGCGCTATTTGAACTGCAGGCGTCGGGCTACCGCTAGTGGCGCTGAACGACGAGAGCTTGAGTGATGATCAAGGCCCGGCTGGCGCGCTGTCACGCCAATGTCCGCGCCGCAGCTCCGAAAGCGGGGATGTCGTCCGTAGGTTTAGACTCGCGGACTGAACACTGGATCGCCGCCTTTGCCATAGCCATCGCACCGGCCCGCGACCTTGCAGAGGCGACGAACCGCTTGGCGTGTACAAAGACGGCATCCTCGATGCCTGACGCTGCCCTGAGAGCCTCGTCTTGCAGGCCGGCCCACGCCGCCGGCAAAGGCAGCCTTTGCGCGAAGGACTGACGTTCTGGCGGCATTGCGCTGATCATCCAGTTGCCACCTGGCACGGGATAGACCGCATAGAGGACGTCGAGACCGTGCGAAAACACCGGCTCCTGCCAAGGCATGCCTCGATCAAGTTCCAGGATCTGGGGGTCGGCGGATCGGGCATGCGCCTCGAGCACGATCGCGTTTGCTGAAAACCGGGCCTGGAGGCGCGCGACGCGGCGCTTCAGGACATCCTGCACCATGTCGGCGGCCTCGATGAACGCGGCATCCTCCGCAGCGCTGTCCCAATCGGAGTGCCACGTGCCGTTGAAATCCTCGATGAGCGACGACAGCTCGAGCGTGTTGCCGGGGTCGCCGACGCCGTTGTCGAGCATGTCGATGCGTCGGATCAGCGTATCGTCGATGACCTTGGCGAAGGCCGCGGCAGCGTCCGCCTGTTCGGGCGTAAGAATTGCCCGGACGGCGGCAGTGCCATGGATCTGCCAGACGAGACCCGCGGCGCTGAACGGGACGGCGTCGTCGACACGGACGGGGGCGCCGCGCTGATGATGGTCGAATCGGCTCGTCGCGTCGTCGTGAACGCCACCTACGTCGAAGACGATGTCGGCGACTGCGATCTTCTCCTTGTCGCGGGTCCGAACCAGCCAGTGATCGTCTCCGACAGCCTCGAGACCAAGCGCGAGCCTGAGGGTCGCGTAGGCGAGCGCATCGTCACAATGGAATTTCCCGCTGTGGGTCAGCAGAGTGGGTAACGTCGACACCGGATCTCCTTCGTCCAGCCCGGCCTGAAGATCGGCAAGGCGATGGACCTATAGCGCCTAAGCGGGCTTGCATCGCAGCGCTTAAAGAGCGTGTGTCCAATCAGCGGATCGGCCGAAGGCTTGCGATCGGCAAACCGGTTCCAGCCGCCTGGATAGCGTCTGCGAACCTTCGTCCAGTGGGACTGCCGCTTCGGCCGCCCGCTGGAGATCTCCGATGAAGCTCACCGACACGCAGGCCGCCGTCCTCACCGCCGCCGCGGCCCGTACCGACGGCGCGATCCTGCCGCTGCCCTCGCATCTGCGTGGAGGCGCCATCGCCAAGGTCTGCGATGCCCTGGTGGGCGAAGGGCCTGGCTGTTGCGGTCGGTGAAGGTGGCTAGGAGAGGCTCGTGATCAGCGACGCCGGCCAACAAGCGCTGGGGCTACCGATCCAATTACCGGCAATCGCCAACTCGGAGCCCGCTGCGATCGAAGGCGGAGGTCGCAAGCCGCGCACCGGCACCAAGCAGGCGCAGCTCATCGCGATGCTCGGAGCGCCGGAAGGTGCCAGCATCGACGAGATCGTCGTTGCGTTCGGCTGGAAGCCTCACACCGTCCGCGGCGCGATCGCTGGAGCGCTGAAGAAGAAGCTCGGCCTGCATGTTGGGTCAGAGGCGATCGAAGGCCGCGGCCGGGTACATCGCATCGTGGGATGATCAAGTTGACGTGGCGGCGTCGGCCCGAAGCCGTCGCGCTTTCTTTTCTAAAGGACCGATGTTGTCGCCAGGCCGCAGAAGCGTTTCAGCGATTTCGGGAGCGAGATGGCTTCGGTAGTCGCCCTGCGTAATCAAGGTGCAGCTGCCGCTCACCTAGTACAAAGTTGAGGCGGGCAAGGTCGGTTGTCGCCCGACCTGAAATTGGGCTGAGAATGATGTCGTGGTTTAATCCGCCCACGAGAACCGCGCCTTGTCCCTCGTAGTCGCCAGCCAATGTTGCGAAAGCTTCGGGATGCGCTATCACTACGCTGTAGATCACGGTCTGTGAGCCTGAGCTTGTCACCGTCACGAGACCCGTCGTGCCTTCGTAGCGTTCTGAGATCGCTCCAAAACGATCGAAGGTGCATAGAACATGGCGTTCGGCGCCGATCAGAATAGTGAAACCACCGTCGATACGGCAAACGAGCTCGCCGGTTCCAGCGAGCGAAGCCTGTGGCTGAGCAAAGGCCGAAGACGGCAGACCGAAAGCGGCAGCTTCAGCCAGCGCTATTGCTGCAAGGGCACCGGCTATTTTTCTCGCTGGCGCGCGTATTCTCATCAACTTCTCACCTCTACCGGCATTGTCGCACATTCCTGATCAGGTTTCATTACCATAGATGCGGGTGCCTCTCACGCCTCACTTGGCGCCATCGACAAATGTCGTGCTCGTTAGCTTTGAAGAGGCGCTATGGGCCAGGTTCTTCACGGGTGCGCCACGACGACAGAGGCGGTCCGTCGAGCGATACAGCATAGTCAAGAGAGCCTGAGAGCGCTCGCCAAGCGCTACGGCATCAACCCGAAGACGGTCGCCAAATGGAAGGCTCGCGATACGGTCGGCGATCGCCCGGCCGGCCCGCGCGAGCCGCGATCGACGAGCCTCTCTGTTGAGGACGAGGCGATCGTGGTCGCGTTCCGCCGGCACACGCTCCACAAGATGCCGGGACTAAACATCTAGCGTTCCGATCAGCTCGCGGGCCGCCGTTCGTGCGCGACCTATGACGAGTCCAGCGCGCTATGGAGCGCCGCCAGACCAAATCTTAGCTGAGCCGCCCTTCCGGGTTGCGCAGGGTCACGCTCGATGAAGCTGCCACAGGACGACTATCGTGGGCTCGCCGTCAGACATCAGAGGCAAACATGTCCGGAAAGGGCGCGCCAATGCTGGTCGCCAAGATAGGGTTACGATGGTCTCCGCCGGTCCCGGACCGAGCGCGTTTTCGGACTGCTTCGCGACCCGAGATGTCGCACAACCATGTCGATGAACCGCCGGAGTTTTGGAGGAGGTTTTCGGTCTGGTAGCGTGAGCAGCCGGATGGGACGGCTCTCCGGATGGTGGCCGCTGAGGAGCAGTACGAGGCGCCCACGGGCGATCTCGTCGCGAACCATCATCTCCGGCTGCAGGATGATGCCAAGCCCATCGAGGGCGGCATTCTTAAGGGCGACGCCGCCGTTCGTCCGAAACCGGCCGGCAATCCTGACGTCGAGCAACCCGTCTGCGCCCTCGAAGCGCCAGAAGCCCGGTGTGGCCGAAGCGGCGAAGTCGAGGCAATTATGAGATGCAAGATCGCTTGGCGAGACCGGCTCGCTCGCGCGCTCGATATAGCTTGGTGCTGCGCACACGACGAGTTCAAGAGGCGCAAGAGCGCGGGTGATCAGCCCCGCGTCGTCCACGTGGCCGCTGCGTATCGCGACATCAAAGCCGTCGCTCATAAGGTCAACACGACGGTCGTCGAGGTGGAGGTGCACGTCCACGAGCGGGTTCTCGGACAAGAACGCGGCGATCACGGGCGGCAGGATGGTCGAACCGATCGAATGCGGTGCCGTCACCCTGAGGCTCCCTCTCGCCGCGCCGAGCAACGCGGCCGCATCAGCTTCGGCGGCATCGAGTTCGGCGAATACTCTCCGGCATCCGTCGAGGTACGTCCGGCCGAGCTCAGTCAGACTTTGGGCGCGCGTCGTACGGTTCAGAATGAGGCCGCCGAGCTGGGCTTCAAGGAAGCGGACATGATTGCCGACCATCGGCCCCGACAAACCCAGCCGGCGGCCTGCCGCCACGAAACCTCCGCGCTCGGCGACGGCCACGAAGGTCCGCATAGCCGCGAGTTGATCCATTCGTAAATCCCGCTAACGGAACAACATACTCCAACCCGCTTTAAAGCAAAATGGGTGCGACTTAGCTCTGGTTCGGCAGGAGCGGTTGGACCATGGGCACGAGCAACGGTTCGATCCTATCGATCGCTTAGCCGGACCCAACGCCGGCCTGGTTGTCTCAGCGCTCAGAGAGCGAGACGCGGGTGCGAGACGATAAGAACGCCAACGGCATGCGGCGGATGGTTGCCTGGTACGATCGCGATCCGCTGCTCGGAATTTTATGATCCTGCGCGATGTGGATCGCGCGCCGCACACGCGAAAGCGTACTCGAGATGCTTGCAACAAAAGGAGAGCGTTGATGGTCAAGTCCTCATCTACACTCTGGAAGTCGCATTACCACGTTCAGTCCACCGCCGAAACGGTGCGCAACGGGTTCCCGTATTTTCGGCATCATGACTCGATATCAGCCTTGTGGGGAGCGAAATGGCGGGCACCATGCGCTGCTGGCATCTATCCTTTCACCGACGCAAACGTCGTGGACTTCGACCCGATCTTCGCCCGACTGGCATCGATTTCGAGCGACGACACCGGCCTGCTCCAGCGACCCGACGAGTACGCGCAATCGTTCCTCCCGGTCGGAGCGCGTCTCCATGCTCAAGCAGAAGACGCGGCGTCGAACGGCAGAGTCGATGCCGCGAAGGATTTCTTCCTGCGCGCCGCCGCCGTGTATCGGATCGCCCGGTTCCCGATCAATCGATCCTCGTTGGGCAACAAGGCGTGGGAGAGCGGCAAGTCGGCCTACGAGAAGGGCGGCGTGCTACTCGACCCTCCGAGCGTACCGATTGCCGTCCCGTTCGCCCATGCCGACCCATCGGCCGGCGACCGCCAAATCGCCATCCAGGCATACCTTCGCATGCCAAAGAAGGAAAAGCCGGAAGCCGGTTGGCCGGTCGTGCTCTTCATCTGCGGACTGGACGCCTATCGGACTGATCACACGCCGCGTACTCAACAGCATGTCGATGCCGGCTATGCGACGTTGAGCTTCGAAATCCCAGGCACGGGCGATTGTCCGGCCGCGCCAGAAGATCCGACGTCGCCCGACCGGCTGATGAGCAGCGTGCTCGAGTGGGTCGCCGCGTCGGCGCCGCGATACGGTTTTGACTCCAAGAGAATCATCGCCCGCGGGATCAGCACCGGCGGCTACTATGCATTCCGTGTCGCCCATACGCACGCGGACCAGCTGTTCGCCGTCGTCGCGCAAGGTGGCGGCTGTCATCACATGTTCGACGCGGCCTGGATCGGCGCACAGGATCAGATGGAGTACTCCGTTCGCGCTGGCCGAAGCACTGGCGTATAAATTCGGGTATCGCGAAAAGAACTTTCCGGCCGCTGTCGCCCGCTATGCTGCCGAGGGCCGCAAGTTTAGCCTGGTGGACTCCGACATCATCGGTAAACCGACGTGCCGGCTCCTCGTCATCAACGGCATGGAGGACTCGATCTTTCCGATCGAGGACAGCCTCATCGTTGCGTCAACGGGTAAAAGGAAGGACCTCATCGCGCGCGGCAACCGTGGGCACATGGGCAATCCGGGCGCGGAGGAACTCCTCTACCAATGGATTGACAAAGCGGTCGCGAGCAAACCATGACGCCTGGCAGCCCGATGCGCAAACCGGTTTGCGCCAACTGCTTTTCGCTCGGTGCCTGGGGCTTCGCCCTGCGCAATTGGGTCGCCACGATGCTGGCGCTCTACGTTGCGTTCTGGCTGCAACTCGACGGCGCCGCGTCGGCCGGCACTTGCGTCGCCATCCTGTCTCTCCAGACGCGCGGTCAAACGCTGCAGAAGGCCGCCTACCGCATGCTCGGCACGGTCGTCGTGGGCGTCGTCGCGTCCGTCGCTATCGCGGGCGTTTTCAGCCAAACCCGCGAGCTGTTCTTCCTGGCCTGCTGCACATGGCTCGGTCTGTGCGCGACCCTGGCCGGCCTTCTGGAGGGCAATCGCGCCTATGGCGCCGTGCTCAGCGGCTACACCGTGGCGCTCGTCGCCCTGTCCAACGTCGACACGCCGCTCTCGACGTTCAATTCGGGCGTAAATCAGGGCGCGGCGATCGCCATCGGCATCCTGTCCGTCGCGGTGATCAGCGACCTTTTCTGGGCGCCGAGCCTTTATCCGACGATTCTCGCGAAGCTCGGGAATGCGCAAGGCCGAATGCGACTGTTCGCGACCAACGCGCTGCGGACCGGCGGTGCGGACCCCGGCAAGGCCGCCGCGCTGTTCCGGGAGGTCACCGCCCTGCATCCCGACATATCGGCATTGCCGGCCGAGTCGCTGCGGGGTCAGGGTCGCTAAAGGGCGGCCTGCCTCGCCAGCGTAGGCATCGTTCGGGCCATATCGGCCGCCCATACTATTGCAGCGGCACTCGCCGCTCTTGGGACAGACGGCGAGGCCACGCGCGCCGATCTCGTCCGCGCCCTTGAGCATGCACAGAATGGGCCGATTCGGCAGCGCGCGCTCGACGCGCTAACGACGGACGATGAGCCCGCCGACAGCCTCATCGCCGCCTCCGCGTGCCTGGTTCTGCTGAACAATACGGTCAGGCGTTCGACGCGCTCGCCGTGTTGCGCTACGATCATCGGTCGGCGCAGCGGCCACATCTCGCGTTGTACAGGTCGCGCCCGGTGGTCCTGCGCAACGGCCTGCGCGGTGCGCTCGCGCTGGCGATCTCGATGCTGGTCCTTTCGCTGTTGAGCTGGCCGACCGCGGCCATGGCCCTTGTGGAGGTCGGCATACTGGTCGGTTTGACCACCACCAACCCCAACCCGCAGACCTTCGCCAGGGGCGCGCTCGTCGGGCTGCCGCTGGCCGTCGCGGCTACGGGCGTAACCGAGTTCCTGGTGCTCGACGGCGTCGACCAGTTCCCGCTGCTCGTCCTTGGCATGGGGCCGACGATCGTCGTCGCCTCCCTGCTGCTCTCGGCTGGCAAGCCGATGATCTATGGTATCGGCTTCCTGCTGATCGTGTTCTTCCCCTGATCCTGTCGCCGGCGAACCCCCAGAGCTACAATCCGCAAAGCTTCCTGCTCACCAGCTTCATGTCGCTTCTGGCGGTGGTCGCGCTCTTCCTGCTGCTGTCGACCCTTCTGCCGACGAGCGTCGCGCAGAAAAGCGCCTGGATGCTCGCGTCCGCGCGCGACGACTTGCGCGAGGCCCTGTTCGGCAGGCGACGCCGCTTCGACTCGGCCGCCCTCGCTTATCGCGACGCGGACCGCATCGGTCAGTTCGGCGCCCTACTGGCAGCGGGGCGGGCACGAGCGCGATCTTCTCCGGCTCATGCGCATGTCGGACTTGGCAGCCTGCGCGCGACGCATCCGGACGGCGCTCGGCTCGGACCGCGCGCTGCGGGCCGGCTTCCGCCAGGCAAGCGCGGCGCTGGCGACCCTGGATCCGAGCCGCCTGCGGCAGCTCGGGCGAGACATGCTGCTCGCCAGCCGCGACGGGTTCGGACGACGGCACGAAGACCGGCGCCGGGCGGCGGTCGACCTGCTCCTGGCCGCCACGCTGGTCGAATGCAGCCCCGAAGTCGTGGCCGACGTTCGCGGGAACTCGTCGCGATGATGCAAACCTTTCCCGAACTGACGATCGGCGACGTGCTCATCGCGCCCTTCGTGACCTATGCCATCGCAGCGCTGCTGATCTACCTCATGCTGCGCCCGGTCCTGCAGCTGGTCGCCTTCGATCGGCTGTTCGCCAATCCGCCGGTCGCGCAGCTCAGCCTGTACGTCGTGATCCTTGCCTCGCTGATCGTCTTCTTTTGAGGGTGAGCGTTACCCATGACCGTCACAACCGATATCCGCACCGCAATTCTTGACAGCCGCGGCGCGTCTGAACGCGCTTCGCAGCCCGGCGGCGCCGACCGCAAAGGCGGCTCCGACAACTTCGCCGCGGCGGCAGCAGGCATGCCGCCGCACCGCTTCCTCGACCGCGTGGTGGCTCTCGGCAAGGGCATCGCGACGCTGGTATTTTTCGCCGCCGCGCTTCTCGCCGGTCTCGTGATCTGGGACTATTATGTGACCGCGCCCTGGACGCGCGACGGCCGGGTTCGCGTGCAGGTCGCCTCCATCGCGGCGCCTTGGCAGGTTGTAGCTGACACGAACGCCAGCCAGTATAACCGTCGTTTCAACACCGTCCCGAGCGTCGCTATTCAAGTCTAACTACCCGAGTGTCACAGGCAAACGAGCGTCCGCGAGTGTCTGCCCCCCTCCGCGCAGGTTGATTTGACACCCCAAAGGGGGTTTTCCCCTCTGCGCGGAAAGTCACATCAACTCAAATCAACCTTCATCCGGCTGCGCGCGGGTTGATTTGACCTCTTGGAAAAGGGGACAGACGCTCCAAACCCGACACGTCGCTCGATCGAGAAGGCCACGGATGCGCCGAGCGCATCGTAGCGTGATCGCGCGAAATACGATGAAATGCCTCGAAACCAGTTCCAATTGCCCAATTGGACCGGGAGCTGGGCCCGATTGAAGCTAAAGCGTGCCCATGCGGCCATGAGCGAAGGTCCGTGAAATGCATCGAATTGCAATGGGAAGCGATCGATTGGCCGGAGCGGCAATTGCCTCTGGCTGAGAGGGAGTTTCGCGCCAAAGCGGGCGACCACCTCATCCATCAATCGGCTTCAGCCGGCTGCGCTCGGTTGATTTGATTAATCCAGGAGGCTGTCCCCTTCTGCGAAGGCGATCCCCTAGTCGGGCAAATTAAACTCGAGGGCTGGATTATGCCCAGCCGCTTGCATCGCTCCTCAAGACGAGCGTGTGTGATCTAGCGGCAATCGCATATCCGCGAAATGCCTCGAATTGCAAATAAGGGAGCTTTCAATTGGCCGGAGCGGCAATTGCCTACATCCGCGTGTCGACAGCTCGGCAGGGCCGCTCCGGGCTAGGCTTGGAGGCGCAGCGACGTGCCATCGCCGAGTTCTGCGAGCGCGAGGGTCTCTGGATTGCCGGGGAGTTCGTCGAGGTCGAGACGGGCAAGGGCGCGGATGCGCTGGAACGCCGGCCGCAGCTCGCGGCAGCCCTGGCGGCCGCAAAGTATTCGTGCTGCTCCATCGTTGTCGCCAAGCTCGATCGGCTGTCCCGCGACGTCGCCTTCATCGCCGGGTTGATGGCCTCGAGGGTGCCATTCATCGCCGCGGAGCTTGGCGCCGATGCCGACCCGTTCATGCTGCACCTCTACGCAGCGCTGGCGGAAAAGGAGCGCCGGATGATCTCGGCTCGCACGAAGGATGCTCTACAGGCGGCGAAGGCCCGAGGAGTCAGGCTCGGGCGGCACGGCGCCGAGCACCTGTCGGTCTTGAACAAGGCCGCAGCGCTGGAGCGGGCGAGGGACCTGGCTCCGCTGCTCGCCGATATGAAGCTGCGAGGGCTACCTGTCGCGCTACACGCACCGCGTCGCCATCGCGAGCCGCCGGCTGATCTCGCACGACGAGACCGGCGTCACCTTCCGCTACAAGGATTACCGTCGCGAGGGTGTCGAGCGCTCCCGTACCATGACGCTCGCCACCGGCGAGTTCATCCGCCGCTTCCTGCTGCACGTCCTGCCCAGGGGCTTCCACCGCATCCGGCATTACGGCCTGTTCGCGAGCGCCGGCCGCAAGGCCAACCTCGCCAAGGCCAGGGACCTGCTAGCCGTACCCGCGCCGAGCGCGGCGAAGGAGCCCGCCGCGTCGCCGGACCATTGACCACCATATCCATGCTGCGGCGGCCGCATGACGATCATCAAGACCTTCGAGCGCGGGAGGCAACCGCGCGCGTCGCCGGGCACCGTCGCGACCCAGACGGTGTCGTCGTGACCCAGCACGGCCCAAATCTTCCTCACAGCTTGGCCCGGCGGTCTCGACGATCGCTCCCTTGTGTCTTCGTACGCCTGATCGCGCGATTGTATCTGCGGATCGATGCCGATCGTCAGAGATCGAAGCTTCGTCTGTCTCGAAGCGACGCCCAGCGGCTCCTTCGAACCGCTTCCATGCCGTCGACACCGGCGCACGTCGAGGCTCTCCTCGCGCACGCCGGCACGAGCCGTCCCTCAAACCCCATAAACGTTCACCTGCGGCCCGCGGGTTCGTTCTTCGGCCACTTTCGTGCGCCTGCCGGCGCCCGAAACTCACGTGGATCGAGGATTCGAAGGTGGTGCTCAGGAGACCACGAAGCACTCAGTCTCGTGGAACGCGACCGCCTCGAGTTCAAGCCGGCCAACTGGAATTAGAGGGAGCCATGCTTGGCTAGGGCTGCAGCCTGAGGGTCGCCGATGTAGAGCCGGTTGGTGAGCAGCTTGTAGAGAAAGCCCTTGTCGATCGGCTTGCCGCGCGGGGTGAGCACGCCTTCCCTCGCCAGCGCTGCAGCCAGCTTCGTCGCCGACCCGACCCTGGCGAAGCGCTCGAAGATCATGCGCACCGTCGCCGCCTGCTTCTCCTGGATCACCAGCTTCCGGTCGCACACGACGTAGCCGAAGGGCACAGTGCCGCCCATCCACATGCCCCGGCGTCGGCTGGCGGCGAACTTGTCCCGGATGCGTTCGCCGATCAGAGCCGGCAGTGGCGGCTGGCGCACCTTCTTCCCATGCGCGAGCTTTGCCCAGTAACCGAGCGGTGGAGTCGGAACATCGTGGCGCACGCAGGTCTTCCGCAGCGCGACGTCCGAGATCCCGAAGCGTTTGGCCGCGTGAACCATTGGCGTCGACCAAACGAGGTCGTAAAGCTCCTTCCTGTTCATCCACGCCGTCTTCCCTAGAACAAGATTGGCTTACCCAGGAACAACTGCTTGGCGTGAATTCAAGCCTTTCCAGTAGCTCCAGCTAGACAGCCTGCGCTGGGCGAAAGCCAAATGGTGCAAGGTGCGAAAGGATTCGACTCCTGCGCGCAACTCGGAACATAATGAGAACAGATTGAGCGGTGAGTAGCTAAACCAGGAGACGGTCGCCATGCGGTACTCTGCGGGCGTGCGGAGTCGTGTTTGGCCACGTTGAGCTGGAGAGCACCGTCCGGTGCCTCGGATCGAGGTGGAAGACGCCTGGATTCTCTTTGAATAGGCCGATCTCAACATTGACGACAGCTGGGCCGCTCTCACCCAAGTTGCAACGAATGATGAAGGAAGAGCCGTCGTTCGGTTAACATCACTGACGAAGGCGGCCTATGTGACCCATTCCGCGGTTGCACTGGTCAATCGAAGCGACCGCGCCGCAGAACTAAGGCGTCGACCTTTATTATATGTCGAGCGGCAGAAGCGATGTGATTGCAAGGAGAAAAGAGTCATGGGTGATTTGACGGCTGACGCCGGCAAGGCCCTAAGCCTTTGTCAGGAATGGGCCGCCGCCACGCAGACGGTTGTACAAGCGCAGCTCTTCCTCTTCGGAAGCGCAATCTACAAGGGTGGTGAGCAATTCGACCGCCTTACTAGCGATCTCGACATCATTGCGGTCCTAGCGCCCGGTCTCGACGCGATTGACCGAGCTTCGGTCATCCAGAAGCTCCAGGACCGGAAGGTGAGACTGGAACTCGACATCATACCCGGCCTAGGCCGTTCCTTCGCGGGCGAGCCAGGCGTAAGCTTGGTGCCGATCACGCCAATGGAGCTGCGCACAAACGTGCATAAGAGCGGGTCACGGCGTTTCTTCGAAAAGAACTTCTTTCTCGATCTGGGTTCCGGCGTCGAGCGGCTTGGCCTCCCCGGGGCTGGTCTCGGTACGCTTCCGGAGGAGCACCGCACCGCGTTGGAGTACGTGCAGAAGGTGCGAAATGCTTTTGTTGGGAAGGCAGCAAACCTCGCTGGCGGGCTACACCCATACTCGGGATCGGACCCGATGCCGAAGGCGCTATTGCGCGCGGCAGCCCAGCTCGAACCCTCTGCAGCCGAAGGAGAATGGTACGACACTCGCTTAGGTCTCGAGCTAATGTTCGACCGCCTCCGCGATCGACGGACGCAGCCCGCCTTCGGAGCCTTGTTCGATCGGGTTTCAACACGGCGTGGCGGCAGGGGAATTAAGCAGCCTTTATCCCCCAAGGATCAACTGCTGCTCGCCGAACTTCTCCATGACATTGCGGCTCAGGTACAGATTGATGACGTTGTCCAGTGGGAGGTGCAAATCTCAGGCGGCCCGTTCAATGACGGCGACGCCGATCGATTCATGAATGCCGTTCGTGCCATCGCACCCGACGCAATTTTCATTTCGCGAAGGTTCGGCAGCGTCGCATTGCGTTTTCAAAGTGCGAAGGCGAGGTTCGAATTGCTACGGATGCTTTTCGAAAAGGGCTTGCTTCAAGTTTTGCTTGGGGACGACAAAATAGAGCTACGTCTGATTGAAGATTCTGGCGACCCCGCGGTCGACGAATTAACCGTATCTGTAGACCGTAATCAGCTGCTCCATGATCTAATTAGTCGCTGGAAACCATCCTCAAGTCTGGAGGCAGATGGTGAGCGTGAGCTAGCAGCTTTCATCAAGGCTGCGTTGGATGAGCAATCGCTCCCCGATGCGCAGGTTGTATCCAGCCCCGCCATCGCTCTCCAGGGTAGATTGGTTAGGCCTGACATCGCAATCTACTGGAACAATCCTGAACAACGGGGAATCGTCGGCATCGAGCTGATAACGCTGGGCACCATGCCGCGTTTCTTCAGCGCGATCGAGCGTGCACTGGAGATGCCGTTTCAGGTCATCGTAGTGGTCGTCGGGCCTGAGGAAAAGCTTTCGGCCATTCGTGAGGATGCCGACCGACTCGAGCGTGTCGGAGGGCATGTTCAGGTGGTGTTGGTTGCCGGGGATATGCTCCAGCGTAGATGATAAGGCCTAATGCTAGGTCACATGGCCACGCTAAGGTGGAGTGATGAACATCAACTTGGCGATGCCTGAAAGCACACTGGCAATATCGGCCTTTTCTAGGACGCAAGACCGCGCGTGGAAGGTTCGTCGACCAAGAAGTTAAAGTAGCAACGCTGCGGATGCCACCTCCCGCCCGATAGTGTTGCGACGCCCAGCGTCGTCAGCTCGGCCGCGATCGCCCGGGAAGACAGCCTCGCAGCTTCATCTAGGCGAGCAGCCATGTCGAAGCGGTCGGCAGCAGAGCTAAATTGCTGACGACGTTATATTTTCGGCAACAGCCTTCACGAAGCAGATCGCCTTTCAAGCCGTTATGCCTTCGGCACGGCTCAGAGCCCGCATGACAGTCTGCGGATGCCACCTCCCGCCCGTTGGCGTCGCTATGCCCAGCGTCGTCAGCTCGGCCGCGATCGCTCGGGAGGACAGTCCTCGCAGCTTCATGTCGGCGAGCATCGGTGCCAGGCCTCTGGCAGCGCTCCAGCGCTGCGGCCTTGTTCTGGACCGACAGGTGCTCGGCGCCATACCGCCCAAGCTTCACGCCTCGCGCCTTTGCCGCCTGCAGCGCATCCTTGGTGCGCGCCGAGATCATCCTCCTCTCCTTCTCGGCCAGGGCGGCGTAGAGGTGCAGCATGAAGGGATCGGCATCGGTGCCGAGCTCCGCGGCGATGAACGGCACTCTTGAGGCCATCAGCCCGGCGATGAAGGCGACATCGCGAGAGAGCCGATCGAGCTTGGCGACGATGATGGAGCAGCGAGCCTTCTTCGCAGCTGCCAGCGCCGCCGCGAGCTGCGGCCGGCGTTCCAGCGCATCGGCGCCCTTGCCAGTCTCGACCTAGACGAACTCGCCCGTGATGGCGAGACCCTCGCGCTCGCAGAACTCGGTGATGGCACGACGCTGCGCTTCCAAGCCTAGCCCCGATCGCCCCTGCCGGGCCGTCGACACGCGGATGTAGGCGATTGCCGCTCCAGCCAATTGAAGCTCCCAACAGCGTTTCGAGATATTTCACGGACCTTCGCCCACGCCCACGGCGGATCAGCGTGACATCGGCGCGCTACGCACGGCCGCCAAGCGTGCCGTCGACACGTTCGGCGGCGTCGACATCGTGTTCGCGAACGCGGGCGTCCAAGCCTTCAAGCCGCTCCTCGAAATGCAGGATGAGGATTGGCATACGACGATCGATGTGAACATCAACGGCACCGCCAACGTGTTGCGGGTCTTCGCGCCGCTCCTGGTCGAGCGCGGGGCAGGACGCATCATCGTCACGTCGTCGACGCAGGGGCAGCACGGCACGCTGAATGCGTCCGCCTACTCGACGTCCAAATGGGCCCTGATCGGGCTGGCGAAATCTGCCGCGCTCGAGCTCGGCCCGCACAAGATTACCGTCAACGTGCTGGTTCCCGGCCTCATCGACACGCCCCTGACGCGTCGCGAAAGCCGGTACGCCGCCGCGATCGAGGCCGGCGGCGGCAAGCCGTCGGGCGACGAGGGCAAGGATGAGAAGACGGCGGCGCATTCGCTGGCGATGAAGCTGCCGCTCGGCGTGCCATGGCTTCAGCCCGAGGATGTCGCCCTCGCGCTCGTCTTCCTCGCCTCGGACGCGGCGCGGATGGCGAGCGGTACGACCTATGCCGTCACCGGCGGCGACAGCGCCTGACGACAGCCGTCACAAACCTTCACCAGAAGAGGGTAGGTCCCGAAGCCCGTAATGCTTTCGGACTAGAATTACATGCAAAATCGGGAGGGCTCGCCTATAGCGCTAGAGCAGATTCCTCTCAGGTAGCATTGTAGCCTGCTGCGGCGAACATGTTGGCGCATTCGGCTGGCGTGATCTGGTCGACGAGGCGGCCAATGGCAGCCCAGAGCGCGTCCTTCGTCCGTTCCGCCGCCTTGCGTAGCAGAGCCTTGAGCTTGGCGAAGGCGTTCTCGATGGGGTTGAAGTCGGGGCTGTAGGGCGGCAGCAGGCGCAAGCTGGCACCGGCGGCTTCGATCAGGGCCTCGACCTGCTTCCCTTTGTGCGCCGGCAGGTTGTCCATGATGACGATGTCGCCGGGTCGCAGTTCGGGAACGAGCACGTGCTCGATGTAGGCCTCGAAGCAGGGCCGGTCGACGGCGCCGTCGAGCACGAAGGGCGCCACGATGCCGCGCAGGCTCAGGCCGGCCACCAGCGTCGTCGTCTTCCAATGGCCGTGCGGCACGCCCATCCTCAGCCGCTCGCCACGCGGGGCGCGTCCGTGCGTGCGGGCCATCTTGGTCGAGGTGCCGGTCTCGTCGATGAAGATCAGCCGGTCGGGATCGAGATCGAGTTGGCCCTCGAACCAGTCCTGCCGCGCCTGGCGGACGTCGGGACGGTCCTGCTCGGTGGCGTGCGCGGTCTTTTTTTACGCGTGATGCCGTGGCGACGGAAGTAGCGCCAAAGCGCCGTGACGCTGACGAAGGCGCCCTCGCCAGCCAGGCGCGCCTTCAGCTCCAGCAACGTGATGTCGGGCACGTCGGCCAGTGCCGCCGCGATGAGGCTGGCGTGCGCCTCGGTGCGGCGCGACAGGCGATCTCCTCCCTGCGGCTTGGCCCGGCCGTCGCCGCCAGCGCGCCTCAGAGCGGCCCAGCGGATCGCGCTCGACGCACTGACGCCGAAGCGCGCCGCAGCCTCGCGGCAGGACAAGCCCTCCTCGACAGCCAAGAGGACGCGGGAGCGAAGGTCGTAGTGCAGCGATCGGGGCATCGGGCCTGGCCTCCTCGCCAGACCAGCCCTGAATCACAGCGCGGCGCCGTGCGCTACCCCTCACGAGTCAACCGGCGAGGAAACTGCTCTAGTAGGGTTGTTCCAGGATACGCTCAACCACATCTTCGACACTCAGCAAACTGGTATCTATGTTCGTCGTACGTGAAAGGCGTCCGTAGAAACGGAAGAAGCGTTCGCGCAACGAGCCAAGGAATGCAGCGTCGTGCTGCGGCACGGCCTTGCGCCTGCATCGGGGACGCCACCGTCGCCGGCGACGTCGACCGCGTGCTCAATGGTGTTCGCCCCGGTTTAATGGTCAGCGATCCGCCTTATGGCGTCGCCTACGATCCTGCTTGGCGTGCGCGCGCCGGCGTAAATCTAAATCCCGGCAAGCTCGGCAAGGTCGTCAACGACGATCAGGCGGACTGGAGCGCGGCTTGGGCGTTATTCCCTGGCGACATCGCCTACGTCTGGCACGCTGGGAAATTTGCTTCGGTCGTCCAGGCCAGCCTAGAAAAATGCGAGTTCGAGATCCGCTCGCAGATAATCTGGGCCAAAGACCGGTTCGCGCTGAGCCGTGGTGATTATCACTGGCAACATGAGCCGTGCTGGTACGCGGTGCGCCAGAAATCCCGCGGATGCTGGTCGGGCGATCGCTCGCAGTCGACCCTCTGGACAATACCGGCTCGTGAAGATCGCGGCGTCGGTCACGGCACGCAAAAACCCGTCGAGTGCATGAAGCGGCCGATCGCGAATAATTCCTCGCCTGGGCAGGCCGTCTACGATCCCTTCGTCGGCTCCGGCACCACGATCATCGCCGGCGAGATGACGGGGCGCTGCGTGCACGCCCTCGAATTGAATCCGGCCTACGTCGATGTGGCAGTGATCAGATGGCAGAGCTTCACGGGCAAGACGGCGATCCTGGAGGCGACGGGCGAGACCTTCGAGGCGACGGCGTCGGCGAGGTCCGCTGGTTCCGCTTTGTTCGACACGAAGACCGCACCGCCTTCGAAGCGCAAGGCTGGGTCGTCGTCGGCGACCTCGGTCCCGTCCATGGCTTCTACGCAGCCTTGATGGAGCTGCAGAGTGGCTGCATCGACGATTAAAGGAGGAGCGGGAAGCTCTCGCAAAGCGCTGCTATCGTCGGCGCGTCTCCCGCCGCCCGCGCACATGCTGGAGCAATTGCTGGCGGAGCAAGCAAGGCGCGCAGCCGAAGCGGCGAGACGCCAGCTTGCCGACGACGCCGAAATCATCCGCGAGCGATGCGAGTCTCTCGCCGGCTTCGTCCGCGAAGCCTGGCACGTCCTCGAGCCGGGTAACGTCTACGTGCACGGCTGGCACATCGAGGCTATTTGCGCCCACCTGGAAGCGGTCAGCGACGGTCGAATAACCCGGCTCCTCATCAACGTGCCGCCCGGCACCATGAAAGTCGCTGATCGTGTCGGTGTTCTGGCCGGCGTGGGAGTGGGGCCCGATGGGGCAGCCCTCGCTTCGCTATCTCACCACCTCGTATTCCGAGACATACGCCAAGCGCGACTCTCGTCGCATGCGCGATCTCGTCTCGAGCGAGTGGTACCGAAGCCTATGGCCGGAGATCGAGCTGCACCGCGCCGCCGAGCTGAGCTTCGAGAATACCAAGCGCGGTGGTCGCGAGGGAATGCCCTTCGCCAGCCTCACAGGCGGCCGCGGCGACCGCGTGATCATCGACCGCCCGCATTCGACCGAGACGGCCGAGAGCGAGGCCGAGCGGGCCCGCACGACGCGCATCTTTCGCGAGTCCGTACCGACCCGCCTCATCGAGCCCACGCGATCGGCAATCGTGGTCATCATGCAGCGTTTAAATGAGCGTGACGTCTCCGCGAGACGCCGGGCATCGTCCGCAACAACGTCATGGCCACCGCGAGCCAGGATGGATCCGGCTGCTACATCCGCATCCCGCAGGATCCCGGGCAGGCCGGCAAGGCTCAGGCGGAGGATTACGTCCGCGCGCTGGCCGGCTACATGGTGACCGCCCTACCCGTCACCGGCGACAAGGAAACCCGCGCCAAGCCGCTGGCGGCGCAATCCGAGATCGGCAACGTCAGGCTGGTGCGCGGTCCGTGGAACGAGGCGTTTCTCGATGAGATCGAGACGTTCCCCGCCGGCGCGCACGACGACCAGGTGGATGCCGCCGCCGACGCGCTGCGCGAGCTGGCCGGCAACCAGCACAACACCGGTATGCTCAGCTATTACGCCAAGATGGCGGTCGAGGTGCAGCTCACGCTCGAGACCGACTCCTTGGGCCGACCGATGATCGCCGGCGCGCTCGTCGCCATGATCATACCGGGCGGTGGGTCAGCCTATGGGATTTCGGGGCGGCGTTACGATGCTGGCTTAGGAGGCCGCATTGATGTGGAGCCAGAGGATTTGCCTTCGTTCCGGCTGGCAGGTTTCAAAGAGGCAGGCGATTAGCGCTTGTTCGCTTTGATTTGGAAGTGGTTGCTCGGTGCGGTTACATTTCGACAGGTGCCTTACCTTTTACCAGTGGGTACGAAGCTCCTTGCGCCACACAGTCATCAGTCGGCCCTTTTGCGCTGAAACGGGGGTAGGCGGCGGCAACGAAGGGTTATGGAAATGAGCCTGAGATCGGAGATGATCCTCGATGCTAAGCTCATCATGCGCGACGGTCTGATTAGAACCCAGCCCGACGTCGAGATCAATAAGTCCGGGTACGTCGAAGACTGGCGATTAAATCTCCTGTCGGGCATCGATCCAAAAGCGATCGAGGCTGACCTTGGCGCCGGTAGGGGCGGCGAACTCAGCCGGAAGTTTTGTGCCGCCCACTCATCGGCGGCTCTCGCAGTCAACGCCTTCGGGCCTTTTCGCGACGGGAAATTCGCCGTCCCGGTGCCGAGCGTAGGCGACGTCAGGATCGAACAATTCGAGCGCACGTTTTCTGCCGGCGTAGCAGGCCGTATGCCGCCCCATCTCGATGTCGCAGCCCGCGGCGAGAGCGGCGTCGTGGCAATAGAGTCGAAGTGCTTAGAGTATCTAACCTCCAAGGCTGCAGTATTTTCACCCGCTTACCAGAAGCTTAAACATCTCTCGTTTACAGGTTGGTTCAAGGAGATGGAGCGGTTGCGCGACGATCCTCGCAGCTATGAAGCTCTTGATGCAGCGCAGCTGGTAAAGCACGCGTTCGGGCTGATGAACTCGGCTGGCCAAGGCGCTACGCTCGTTTATCTATTCTGGGAGCCCGTTGACGCCGACGGACACGATCTCTTCCGCCGTCATCGGGAGGAAATTGCTCGGTTTACGGAGCGGACCCGCAGCAACGAGCTTCGGTTCGTCTCATTGAGCTACCCAGAGCTATGGGAGGCGTGGCGAAGCTCAGGAATGCACGATCTTGCGAAACACGCTGATCGCCTTTTTTGTAGGTACGGCGGCTGGCTAGGGTCCTATGAGGGATATACACGAGTGGATGGTCGAAAGACAGATGCAGGCTTTTTCGACGACATAGACTGACCCGAATGCCATCGCGATCACTACAGACGCGGAAGGCGAGCACAAGATTTCAGATGCTGTCGGCGTCGGGCATCACGACGCGCCACCACACCCTATTCTGCAAGAAGGTCAGCACGGTCAAGAGCGCGCATGACTGTTTGCGGATGCCACCTTCCGCCAGACGGTGTAGCAATACCCCTCTCCGTCAGCTCGAGCGCGATGGCCCGCGAGGACAGCCGTCGCAGCTTCATGTCGGCAAGCACCGGCGCCAGGCACTTCGCTCGCTCCAGCGCTGCGGCCTTGTTTAAGACCGACAGGTGCTCGGCGCCGTGCCGCCCCAGCTTCACGCCCCGCGCCTTTGCCGCCCGAAGCGCATCCTTGGTCCTCGTCGAGATCATTCGGCGCTCCTTCTCTGCCAAGGCTGCGTAGAGGTGGAGCATGAACGGGTCGGCATCCGCTCCCAGCTCCGCAGCGATGAACGGCACCTTCTGCGCCATCAACCCAGCGATGAAGGCAACGTCGCGGGATAGACGATCCAGTTTGGCGACGACGATCGAGCACCGCGCTTTCTTCGCCGCTGCAAGTGCCGCAGCAAGCTGAGGTCGTCGGTCAAGCGCATCGGTGCCCTTGCCCGTCTCGACCTCGACGAACTCGCCGGCAATAGTGAGTTCCTCGCGCTCGCAGAAGTCGTTGATCGTCCTACGCTGCGCTTCCAAGCCCAGGCCGGAGCGCCCCTGCCGCACCGTCGACACGCGGATGTAGGCAATGGCCGCTCCGGCCAATTGATCGCTCCCAATCCAATTCGAGGTAATTCGCAGACATTCGCTTGCCGCTGCATCACACACGCTCTTTCAAACGAGCGATGCAAGTGACTGCGGATAGCATTCGTAGTACTCGGCGGGCAGGCACAGTGACTTGCATCGCAGCGCGCGAAGAGCGTGTGTCCATCCAGCGGATCGGCGATAGGCTTCCGGTCGACAACCAGGTTCCAGCCGCTAGGAGCGTCTGCGAACCCTTGTCCAGTGGGCCGCCGCTTTTTGCCGCCTGATCTGGAGATATCCGATGAAGCTTACCGACACGCAGGCCGCCGTCCTCACCGCCGCCGCGGCGCGCACCGACGGCGCGTTTCTGCCGCTGCCCTCGCACCTGCGCGGAGGCGCCATTGCCAAGGTCTGCGATGCCCTGAAGGCGAAAGGCCTGGCTGTGAGTGATGCAGACGGCGAGGACAGGCTCGTGATCAGCGATGCCGGCCGCCAAGCGCTGGGGCTGCCGATCCAATCACCGGCAATTGCCAAATCGGAACCCGCCGGGATCGAAGGCGTAGCGCGCAAGCCGCGCACCGGGACCAAGCAGGCGCAGCTGATTGCGATGCTCAAGGCGCCCGAGGGTGCCAGCGTCGAGGAGATCGTCGCCACCTTCGGTTGGCAGCCTCACACCGTGCGCGGAGCCATCGCCGGAGCGCTAAAAAAGAAGCTCGGCCTGCAGGTCGCGTCCGAAGCGATCGAAGGGCGCGGACGCGTTTATCGCATCGCAGATTGAGCAAGACGGTCAATTGAATGCTTGGCGCGGGTTTACGCAGTTGCAATCGGAGCGGAGCCGGCATTGCCGGAGCGCTTGCGCGGCGTGACGTGAAAGCGTGGGCTACAACGAATTATCTCGAATTCGACGCCAATTGGCGATTGGCCCGCGCAAGGCGACGAATTGAATATCAGCACGCCACTTGCCTCAGTTCTCGAGGCCAAATCGCATCCGAAATCGATTGCCGCTCCGGCCAATCATCGCTGCCAAATGCAATTCGAGGCAATTCGCAGAATTTCGCTTGCTGCAGCATCGAAACAGAGCGCTGAAGGTTGATTTGAGGATGATGTGGTCTCCCTCACAGAAGGGGAAACCCCTTTTGTGGTGTCAAATCAACCTGCGCGTAGCCGGTGCCAGACACTCGCGGACGCTCGTTTGCCAGTGACACCCAGGCTTGTTCGCTGGCGCCTTCGGGCTGGCGCTCCAACGACTTTACGCTGGCACGTCAGGAAACCGTCTGCACTCGGCTGCCCAACTTACAATAGCAGACGCAAATGCGTTCACCAATCGCCTAACATCTCAAATTCCTGCCGGGTCGTGACGTCATGATCTATGTCGGCACGCAAAATCGAGAGTTAACGGAAGACCCAGACCATCGTGCACGGATGATCGCGGCTGTCGTCGTTGAGCCGAAGCAGTTGCTCGAGACGCGTAAGATCATAGCCCCGGAGTTTTGGACCGCGCGCGGCGAGAGATGGCCACTTGCTATGGCGGTCACCCGTGCGGCTACATTGAACGGTCCACCTTTCCCTCGCGCCCACGACGTCGCGCCCGAAGCATATCGTTCATTCGGCAATGTCGAAAATCGTGGCGGGATCGTCGAGGCCGTAGAGCGCGAGCGCGAGGCCGTGATGATTCTGGCTGCCGACGCTCTCGAGCTTCACCTCGCGCCAGATGTCGCAGCCTATATCGGCTTGTGTGCGAGCTACAGCGCCGAAGTACCGAAAAGCCTCCAGCAGGAGGTCTATCGCATGGCGAACTTAATGATTGATCGCGTGAAGAAGGGTGGCGCCGAGCGGGTGATGAACAATCCAACCCGATATGCACCAAACCTCTCGGAGCTCAGCTCTCTTCTCACTCGAAAGTGGCAGGACGATCAGCGCGGATTGTGCGCGCTGTGTGGTGGCACACTCGTAGCAGCCACGAAAAACGCGATGTTGCAGCCTTCGGCAGACAGGATCGACAGCACCAACGGCTCGTACGATAGGTCGAACGTCCAAGTCACCTATTTGGCCTGCAATCTGGCGAAGAACAAATACGGCGTATACGATTTTGAGGAATGGATCGTGGCTCTTCGCGGAGTAGTGCCGGCAGACGGGGATTAGAAAGCTAGGCTGCTTGAGGAGATCGTCAAAGAAGATCCGTTCGTCGATGCCGGTGTGATCACGAGCTGGATTATACGTCCAATCGCCTGCTGGTCAGATCGAGTATGCCGGCAAATTGCGAATTCGTCACGAAGAGGCGTCAGCTTCAGGCCAGCGCCTGTCCAGCACGCCTACGATCGCGACCTCCAGCGCACGCCGACCTAATCAAACGGAATGACGACAGGAGGCGTAGAACCGACCGGCTGTATCTGCGAGGTGCTTCAGAGAAGCCCCGGATGCGTGGCGGTACGTCGTGTGACACCGTCGAACAGACCGCCGCGGTTCGGCAGCGGCCGTCGATTTTAAGTTAGCTGGCAAGCGCAAACGGCTGAAGCGCATCAGCTGCCGCCGCGAACAACGGTCCGCTTCTCAGGGCGTGCGCAACCGGGTTGCAGCCGCGAGAAGACTGGTGAGGTTGTGATCAATACGCTCGGCGGTAGCTCGGAAACGGGGCAAGTGTTGCGTGACCGTCCTGGTCAGTTCGGTCGCGCCCTGCGAACCCAAGGCTTGTTCGAGGCTCGCCCTGTACTCGGGGATGCGGTTCCAGTCCGCGACGGTTTCGGACGTGATCTCGACATGACATTGGATGCCATAGGCATGCCGCCCCCAGCGGAAGATCTGGACCGGGCAGGCCCAGTTGGCCGCCAAGATATCCGCACCTTCGGGCAGGCGCTGGACCTCAGCGCCGTGCCATTGCAGGGTTTCGAGGTCCGTCCCGCATCCGCTGAGCAGCGGATCGGAGCGTCCCAGAACCGTTAGTTCGACACGGGCCAGACCAACTTCCGGCCGCGCCATCACGCCGACGCGGCCGCCGAGGGCTTCGGCTAGGAGCTGATGGCCCAGGCAGATACCGAGGTAAGGGCGTTTGAGATCCTTGACCCACCGCCGGATCGCTTTCTTTTCTTCCACCAGCCATGGATGCATCTCCTCCTGCCACACATCCATCGGACCGCCCATGACGGCTAGGAAATCAAACCTGTCGAGAGGCGGGATGGGCTCGCCGGCATCAAGTTCCACGACTGTCGATGAATAACCATTCGTCGCCCAGAACTCTCGGAAGACGCCTGGGTGCTCGACATCGAGATGCTGAAAAACAAGGATGCGCATCATGTCACCGCCAGCAGCGCATCGTCGGATTTTTTTTTAGGCATGAAAGCTTCCGATCCAAGGCACGATGAGGCGCTTCGATGTAGGCTTATGGTCAGACACGCTGGAATGCACATTGGGATTGTAGCCGGCGCGGAGCACCTCGACCGTCCGAGGCGGCGTGATGACGTCGATGGAGGATAGCGGATCCGAGACACGTTTCGACATAGCCGCTTCGGGCCCAACGATGGACAAGCTCATCGCGTAGTCGTTGATCAGCGATCCGTCCGACTCACGCCGTCGAAGCTCGCTCGCCTTCGCACCTGGCGAGGCCTACCGATTCGACTGGAGCCACGACATCGTGCTGATCGGCGGCACGACGGTGGCTCATCTCCGGCTTTGCCACAGCCGCATGATGTTCGTGCGCGCCTATCCGCGCGAGAGCTAAGAGATAGAGCAGATTCCTCTCAGGTAGCATTGTAGCCTGCTGCGGCGAACATGTTGGCGCATTCGGCTGGCGTGATCTGGTCGACGAGGCGGCCAATGGCAGCCCAGAGCGCGTCCTTCGTCCGTTCCGCCGCCTTGCGTAGCAGAGCCTTGAGCTTGGCGAAGGCGTTCTCGATGGGGTTGAAGTCGGGGCTGTAGGGCGGCAGCAGGCGCAAGCTGGCACCGGCGGCTTCGATCAGGGCCTCGACCTGCTTCCCTTTGTGCGCCGGCAGGTTGTCCATGATGACGATGTCGCCGGGTCGCAGTTCGGGAACGAGCACGTGCTCGATGTAGGCCTCGAAGCAGGGCCGGTCGACGGCGCCGTCGAGCACGAACGGCGCCACGATGCCGCGCAGGCTCAGGCCGGCCACCAGCGTCGTCGTCTTCCAATGGCCGTGCGGCACGCCCATCCTCAGCCGCTCGCCACGCGGGGCGCGTCCGTGCGTGCGGGCCATCTTGGTCGAGGTGCCGGTCTCGTCGATGAAGATCAGCCGGTCGGGATCGAGATCGAGTTGGCCCTCGAACCACTCCTGCCGCGCCTGGCGGACGTCGGGACGGTCCTGCTCGGTGGCGTGCGCGGCCTTTTTTTACGCGTGATGCCGTGACGACGGAAGTAGCGCCAAAGCGCCGTGACGCTGACGAAGGCGCCCTCACCAGCCAGGCGCGCCTTCAGCTCCAGCAACGTGATGTCGGGCACGTCGGCCAGTGCCGCCGCGATGAGGCTGGCGTGCGCCTCGGTGCGGCGCGACAAGCGATCTCCTCCCTGCGGCTTGGCCCGGCCGTCGCCGCCAGCGCGCCTCAGAGCGGCCCAGCGGATCGCGCTCGACGCACTGACGCCGAAGCGCGCCGCAGCCTCGCGGCAGGACAAGCCCTCCTCGACAGCCAAGAGGACGCGGGAGCGAAGGTCGTAGTGCAGCGATCGGGGCATCGGGCCTGGCCTCCTCGCCAGACCAGCCCTGAATCACAGCGCGGCGCCGTGCGCTACCCCTCACGAGTCAACCGGCGAGGAAACTGCTCTAGTCTTCGACCCGCACGACCGGGCTTTCGCCTTCTTCAAGGGCGGAGCCAGATTGAGGCTCCGGCAGGCGTAGCCTGCTGGAGCAGCTGGGAGGCGCGCGCCGGCGCGCATCTACGACAACATCGAGACGGCGGTCGAGACGATCTTGGTCCGCAAGGACCGTGGCTATCGCGGCTTCCTGCAGATGTGCGCGCACTATCTCATCGAGCCTGCCGTCTGCAAAGCGGCGTTGAGTGGAGCTGACCAGGGGCTGCGTCAAGCGTAGCTTGGTAGGGTGAACAGCAGACTCATGCACGACTTTGCGCAGTACTGTTCAGTGACGCTTTTCGATCTGACGATCTGCCGAAGGCGACGGCTGGGCGACGTAAAGCGGATAAATTACAGTTAGCCAACCACGCCGGTCGTATCCTCCGTAATTCCTCTGGTAGACATCGGACGTGACTTTGGCCTGGACGATCAAAGTTCCGAAATCGTAAGCCACAAGCCCACCTAGAGCGAATTGGCTCTGCTTTTTATATTGGTCAGAGGTATGGGTCATATCGGTTGAACCATAGCCGACCAGCCCTGCCTCCAGCTTGCCGAACTTCTTCGTCGCTGTTAGATCGACTATGCCGTAGTCGGGAACATCGTAAAGACCGGAAGTCCTATCCTTTTCCGTGCTGCCGTACATAAAGTTTGCTGTGAGATCGTAACCGTGACCTGTGTAAGTAACGCCCGCTCGCTGCTCGATCGTTCCGAAGTTATATCCAACATCTGTCTTAGCGGGCGCATAGCCCGAAATGCGGTAGCCGACCCCTATGTTATTCCCAAGATCCCAGGTGATCTGTGATCCGAAATATGTATTATAGAAGCCTGTCACATGGCTGGACCCTACGTTTATGTTAAAGACAGTTGGTGCGACGATGAAGCTTACAGCGCCATTTAAAATCTTAAGCTTGCTTTGATAAAAGAAGAAGGGATCGTAGAAGTTCGTGGAAACGCCGGGCGAACTGTCGCGTCGGCCATCCGACAGAAAGTTCAGGAGGTACAAGCCCTCGGGCAGGGGAGCATAGACGCCGATGCCGGACGTGAGTCCAGCGGCCGTGACGTTTCCAGCTACCGCCGGGATCATCGTCGATGCTGCATACGAGACAAGAGCGGTTGCAGATATGATTGCATTTTTGAGTATTCGTACCGCTAAGTCATTCCGCTTAATATTAAGCATATCTTATCTCCTCTGCTTACCAGCTTCTGATGAAGGTCCTCGGATACGGATTCCAAGCAGACCTTTTTACAAGATTCCTACGGATGTTCGATTGAACGCGGTGACTGTATAGTTTTCTATCTTAACGGAATTTCAGGCCACTATACTTATGGATACGTGTGACTCCAACTGTTCGGCCTCCTGATGTGCTTGGATGCCCTGTCAATAAATTCCTATGCTTAGGAAGAAAAATCAAGATGCTTAAATGCGCATAAGCTTAAAATCTAAGCAAAAACCTTCAATCCGCGCCGTGCACAGACTTGCCTGTGCAGCTAGCCGAATAGCGTGATTTTCCTGCCACTATCGCTTTGTTCCTAGAAATACCGCTGTAAGCTGCCCGCTTGCCCTTCTTTGCCGGTCCTAACGCGGTCCTCCACTCGTTTGCAGTGCGCCGATTTTGCACGGCAAGGAGCTCGTTCTTGTAGTGAGCGCCGAGACCTCGATTTGCTCCGGCCGCATAATGACCGACTGCTACTAAAGCCGTTGGTGCGCAGCCGATCAGAAAGCGTCGAAGGCAGCGCCTATCCGCTTACAAAACGCTTCGAGAATAAGCTTTACCGCCGAAGGCAGACGCATTCGAATTTAGCAAAGGCGTTTTCGATGAGGTCGGGGTCGGGCGCGTCGTGCGGCAGGTAGCAGAAGGCTCGCGCTGGTCGACTTCGATCAGCTATGTAGTTTTCCAAGATCTGACTGGGCTGGGCATCAACGATCTCGGTGCGAAGGCGTCGAGCGCAGCGCCCCTAGGTGGGTCGCTTTCTCCCCAAGGAAAAAGCGGCTTCCGCTGGCGCCCATCGCCTCACGAGGGAGCGAAGGCTGCCATTGCAAAGGTTTCGGCGACTGCAGTGACTGCTCGTACCTCGCGCGAAGCGGCTTTCTTCATGGTCAAGCGAAGGTTCGCTCCACCACCAAGCTTCGTGGCAGCTCCTCGAAGCCCCTGGCCGTCGCGTTGCGGCGGCCGATCCCCAGAACGACGTGCCTCTTGTTCTTAGCCTATCCGACGACGCGACCTGCGTAGTCGCCGCCGGCAAAAACACGCGATATGGAGAGACTCATTTTGCGTGAGGGCTTCAGTAAGCCTTGGCCGCGATTGAGTTTTAGAGGTCGGCGCCGTGCGCCTACACCGCCAGCAGCCTGCCATCGGTGTCGGTCAGGATGTGGTGCTTGCGTCCGCTGATCTTTGTTTCAGGGCTAGGATCGCATCCACGATGTCCTGCGCTGTCGTTATGCGCGGACGGCCTCAAGGCTGCGCCTGAGGAATCAAGAACCCGCTCAGCGCTCACGGAAGGTGGCTCAAGTCAGTAGCGTAGGCCTGCTGTCCGGCGGCTTTTTCGTTGGCCTCGGCAGCAACTCGGAGAGTCGCACCGCTCCCCTATGGATTACGCCAAACCTGCGATTGGGATCCTTCTCACACAAACCCCAAGCTTGGGAAGCCTGTCTGTCTTCCGTCCAAAGCGGCCTCGTCGTACAGCCTCGCACTATGCCGCCAAGGCTTCCGGGCCAGATAATCTGCTACTTTAGAAGGCAACGCGTCGAAAATTTCCTCTTCAGAAACAAAGTTTCCTATTGCAAAGGCAGGCGGAGCGACACTAATTGGATCTGACTTGATAATCAGTCTAACTCGGGTGGGCTTACGTTAGCGGAAGATGTAGCGAGTTGGCAAAGGAAGAGATCTCTGGCGGCTGGGAGCTATCCACCAAAGAATGTAGTCCTTCCCAGGTCGCTGGTAGAAGGCTCATCGCACATTCTTTTTGGCAGGGCTCGGGATAGCTGATCGACCACTTCAACCGTGCGAAACTGACTTGAAGCCAAGGACAAGATCAATGATCCGTAAACGCATAAATCGTCTTACTGCACGGCTGACTGTTCGTTCCACATTAAAATTGGGGGCATGCGTCCTAGTATCTTGGTTTGGCGGTGGTCTTGCTTCGGCAGCGGGCTTGGATGAAATACCAGCCGATATCAAAGACAAAGTTTACGATCCGAAATTCATGGATCCCGCACAACCGATCGGTCCGAGTATCTACAAGGATTTCAAGGCAAAGAAACCCCCGCCGTGGACAATCGGCTATGCGAGCACCTACGCGGGAAACACATGGCGCAAGAACGCCACTGAGCGGCTTCTAAACGATGTCGTCCCCAAATGGAAGAAGCTCGGATTGATCAAGAATATCATAATAACGCAGTCGAACCTCAAGGATGCGACGCAAATCCAGCAGATCAGACAACTCGTCGATCAAGGCGTCGATGCCTTGATTGTTTGCTGCTCGAACCCGACCGCGTTGAACCAGACCGTCAAGTACGCTTACGATAAAGGAGTTCCTACTTTTTCTTTTACTGGATACCTAACGTCGCCTTATTCTGTTAATTCCTCTGTCAACTATCAGCTTGCTGGTTATGATATCGGACGATGGATGGCGAAGGAGATCCATGAGAAGGGGAACGTACTGGTCGTAGAAGGCATTCCAGGAGCCTCATCGTCGGACTCTCAGAATCGTGGAATTCTTACTGGTCTAGCCGAATCAAAAGACGTGAAGGTCGTCGGCCAGATATCGCACATGTGGACAGATCAAATCGGTCAGGCCGAAGTTCAGAAATGGCTTTCGACCCATCCCGGCCAGCTCGACGGAGTCGCGACGCAGTCTTCTGGTGAGACTGGAGTACTCCAAGCGCTTTTACAATCCGGACGAGCGTTACCGCCCATGGTAATCGGTGGCGAGCTTGGCGCTGTCTGCTATTGGCGGAAAAACCCAAATTACGTCACGGCGGCTTTTCAAACCTGGCCGCCCGGAGACGATATCGAACTTGGTTTTAACATCATGATGCGAACGATGGAGGGACAAGGGCCGAAGATGGCGTCCATACTCGTGCCGCCGATTATTTACAACTTCGACGACGTCAAGGCGAGGGTCCCTGAAAATTGTGACCGTAGTTCCACGGCTTGGCTCGAGCCCGGCATCGAAGCGTGGGGCGGCAAAGGTTACCTAGACAAGTTCTTCTACCGACCCGCTGATCCAGAAAAATACAAGCACTAGCTGAAGGTGGAAAACAGGAAGCGTTCATGGTCGAAACAAGTACCATCGGTGCGATGTCGGAAGCACATTCGGTGCTTGACGATGTGCCGACGAACGGCGGAGAGCTTTACGTCAAGGATGCTTACAAGTCGTTCGGCGTCACCAAAGCGCTGAACGGAGTGTCATTCCGCGCCCGCTTCGGCGAAATCCACGCTATCGTGGGAGGTAACGGATGCGGGAAAAGTACGCTTGCGAAAGTAATGTCCGGCGTCGTGACGGTTGATCGCGGAAAGGTTTCGATACTAGGTCGGGCGCCGAGATCTCCGGCGGATGCGCGGTTGGTTGGCATTGCCACCGTCTTCCAGGAGGTCATGGTAGCAGACGAGGCGACTGTGGCCGAGAATCTGTTCGCGGGGTCGGACGGGCTTCTCTCTCGCAAGATCTCGACGCGGGACAAGCTTTTACAAGCGCGGGCTTTGATGAAGGACTTAACTGGTTCTGATATCGACCCGGGCCGTTTAGCGTTGGGTCTCTCTCTCGGAACGAAAGCCTGGATCACGATCGGTCGCGCGCTCCTTTGCAAGCCGAAGGTTCTTATTCTCGATGAATCCTCGGCCGCGCTCGACTTCGACTCGACGGAACGACTCTTCGTCAAGATGCGGGAGCTTCGAGACCGAGGCGTGGCAATTTTAATAGTCACGCATCGGATCGCCGAGCTCGTACGGATAAGTGACCGCGCCACTGTAATGCGCGACGGGCGCGACGTTGGCGTGCTGCAGAAAGGCGAGGTCACTGAGAAGAATTTGTTGGGATTAATGACTGGCCGGGCTTCCGCTTCCGGCGAGATCGAGGTGAAAAAAGCTCCCGTGGCTGGCACGCGTGTGATGATGCGTGCCTCGGCGATGCGTGTTTGGCCGGAGTCGGTGCCCGTCGATTTTGAGCTTAGAGCCGGTGAAATCGTCGGCGTAACCGGTCTCGAGGGGCATGGCCAGGACACCTTCGTTCGCATTCTCGCCGGCGTCGCGCCAGCTGTTGAAGCGTATCCAGCTGTCGCTGACTCAAAGTCGTCGAAGATGCTCGAAGTTCGCAATCTCGATACCGCGAAGAAGAATGGAATTGCCTTCGTGTCCGGCGATCGGAAGCGCGAGGGCATCCTGCCCAATATGAGTATTTATGAGAACCTGCTGATCTCGGTCTACGGACGCTTCGTGCGCGGCGGCAAAGCGGGCTTGATCAAGTGGACCGATTTAAATGGCGTGTTCGACTGGGAAGTGGAACGTCTTTCGATCAAGACTGGTCCGAATACAAATCTCATCGGCTCTTTAAGCGGCGGCAATCAACAGAAGGTGCTTATCGGCCGCTCCTTCGCGACGCTTCCGAATATCCTAGTCCTCAACGATCCCGCGCGCGGGATCGATGTCCGCGCCAAGCAGGAGCTTTACCATCACCTCCGCGACTTCGTCGCCGAGGGAAACTCGGTCGTATACATGTCTAGCGAGCTGGAGGAATTCATCGGCCTTTGTCCTCGCGTCCTCGTCTTTCGTAATGGAAGCATCTTCGACACTCTCGTCGGCGAAGACATCGAACCGGTTGGTCTGCTCGAGAGCATGTTCGGACAGCCTCGTCAGGTGCGGCGGTCTGGGACAGGAGGGGCTCGTCAGGCTCATAGCGGCGCTTTCACTCCGCATAAGGCATCAGAGCCTCTCGGCCGGAATTTGGTCCCGATTGCTCGTCCCCAAAGGGTCCAAGGAGGCGGCGTATGATCAACCCTCGCACGGTTGTGGCGGCGTTATGAAATCGCCACGCAAGCCCTATCGTTCGCCGTTCTGGCGGCCCGAGTTCGGAGAGCCGGACGCAGGCATGCGGCGACGCGTGAGCGAACCGGACATATCGGCAACCGAACAGCAGTCGAAATCGCCTTCGACGGGGCGCGAAATGGCCGTCCGGCCTCCATCCAGCCGATCGACGGCATACACGGATGGTGATGTAGCGATGTTCAGCAGGTTCATGGCGTTCGACGACGCCAAAGAGCGGAAGGAGCCAGAATATGGCTCGTCCCATTCGAGGCTGCTTCACAAAGCTGGAGCAGGTCGTTCTAAGTCTAGTAGCATCGCCGGTGGGGTCGACGATCGGGCTTACAGCAAACAGGACGATGAAATGTTCCGGAGCCTTCAAAGCGGCTTGGCTGGAAAATATTCACCCCCTAAGACCGACACGGCGATTACAAGACATCCGCTCGTTTCTTCTTATCGCGGGTACTCGCAAAGTGACCTTGCCGCTTTCGAGCAGCTGACCCGTTTTGGCCGGTCCGCCAAAAACTAGGAAAAGCGCCTAACGTGGCTGAGCAAGTCCATATTCCAACATCCAGCACGCGCCTTATGGTGCCAGCCTTTATCCTGTTCGGCTTGGTGAGCGCCGGGACCGTCCGGGGCCCGTCCTTGATGTCTAGCAGTGGTCTCGGTAGCGCCATAATCGTGGTTGCGCCGCTTGTTTTGGCGACCTACGCACTGACCATTGTAGTCATGGCTGGACGTGCGGGCGTCGATCTGTCGATCGGCCCACTGATTGGCTTCATCAACGTCGGGCTTATCAAACTTGTCGGGGCGGATGTCCTAAGCTCGCCGATCGCCGTGTTCCTCTACGTAATCACGGTCGGCATTGCCTATCAGCTCGCGATGGGGTTGATAATCGTCTACGTACGAGTTCAGCCCATTATCGTTTCATTGAGCGGCTATCTCGCTCTTGTCGGTCTGAACTTGTTGATCTTACCGCGCCCCGGCGGCGTCGGTCCTGATTGGATGACGAGTTGGGGCAGCGGTACGACGATTTTCTCACCCGTTCTGGCGATCGTCGTCGTCGCGACGATCGGATGGTATGTAATCGCTCGGACGGCGTTCTTCGGGCACCTTCGCCTCATGGGCTCCGATGAGCGCGCCGCCTATACTAGTGGCGTCAAGATCGATGTCGTTCGTCTCGGCGCCCATTGCATCTCCGGCGTTTACGCTGGTCTGGCGGCAATCTGCTTCACGTCGCTGATCAGTTCGGGGGATCCAACGCAGGGCACGACGTACACGCTGATGGCGGTGACGGCGCTTGTCCTGGGCGGCGCAAGTTTGTCGGGCGGCCGCGGAAGCGCTTTGGGATCTCTACTCGGGGCTCTCAACATCTATCTAATCACCTATTTGCTAGCGACCTTCAACTTCGGGACTGTGCAGAGCTACGTTACCGATCTCGCCTACGGGCTGATGCTGGTCGGGTCGCTGCTCATCAATTCGGCGCTTCCACAGATTCAAAGAGCGGTGCGCTTCCTGTCGCCAGCCATCGTCTTCACCACCCTCGCCTGTGTCGGCGCCGGCATTGGTATTCACGCCACGTTCGACGCTGCCGGGACGCTCGGCGCCTTGACGGCTGTCGCGCCCGACGACGTACCGGTCGCAATAGCGGCGGGTGACGCCGTGCAGACCGGGTCAATCATCCTGTTGGTCATCCTCGGTCTTGCCGCGCTCGTGTATCTGCTAAGCCTCCTAGTGCGTTTTCCTCAGGTGCCGATGGTGGCGCTTGCTGTTATCGTTGTAGTAATCGCGCTTGGTCTCATCTTCCATCCCGATCACTCTGTGACTACGACGGCAGTCACCGCGAGCGCGGCCGACCGCTTGAGCGGCTATGCGCTGGATACTTTTGCCTTGGAGGGGAGCGTTGGTGAGGCTTTGGCGGCCAATCTCGCACCGCCCCTCACCTGGACTTTCGGCATCATCGTGACGCTTGCCGGCATAGTCGCCCTAGTCTCTCTCATCATTACTCTGAACCTTTTCGACACCAATCGCATAGAGCCTGAAAAAGGACGTTTACTGATCTTTGGAGGCACTGCACTGGGTGCCTTGGTGCTCTTTACGCTGTCGCTAGGCAGTGGGAGCAAGGACAGTGAAATCTTCGGACATCAGGGTCTCGCCGTCCTACTAGCCGCCGCGGTGCTCTTCGTAGTGATGTGGTCGCCGCTGCAGGGCAAGCTCAGGAGTGTGACAAACGTCTACATCATCGGGGCCGCTGTCCTGGCTCTTGGATCATTGTATTTCTCGGCGACAGATCGCGTGATTGCCGATAGCGGCAATGCATCCATTCTCCGGGCAATGATGCATAATTCTTCGGCTCTCTTTACTCTGATGCCGGAAATCATTAAGCCTTCGTTCCCTCGGAGCACAGCGGTCGTACAACCTCTTCTATTTACGCAGTTGGCATACGCCGTTCTCCTGATGGTCGCGCTGCAGTTCTCTCTCTGGCTCGCAATGCGCAAGGTCGGCAGTACTAGACACGCGGTTGACTTCGGCTACATTATCGTGGGTGCGGTCCTAGCATGGGCAAGCCTCTTCGCGCTGGCGAACGTATCCTGGACCATCATTCTTCTGACAATCGCGACGTCTGTCATCACGGCACCGATCGTCTGGCGCGCCTTTACGATCTATGTTGCCGGCTTGCGGACGAATGAGGCCATGATCGACACGACGTCTCGCGGCCGTCCCGTCGAGAAACGGACGTCGCGATCATGAGCCGTTCGGCATTCGTTTTCTACAAAGGCCTGGGTCTGGTTATTGCTGCTACGCTCGCGATCGGCGGTGCGGCCTTAGGCTCGTATCAGCATCTGGCTGCCCAACTGATCATCTTATACGCGGCTCTAACTTTCGCTCTTGTCATCTGGGGATGGTACCACCTCTTCGTTAGATGGACTTACATGCGCGAGGTGCAGCTGAGCGGGCCTCCTGCAGGCGTCAACACCGTTCCGAGTGCGGATCACGGAGCCGATGCGAGCTACTTCGTCAATCTCGCGCGAGCCAATCGGACTGGTTTGATCCTGCTTGGCCTGGTCGGGGTGATCTTCTTCGTCTGCTGCTTCGCGATCGATGGATTCTTCTCGATGAAGAACATCGTCATCGCCATCGCCCTGGTTGCCTATTGCATCGCGACATTCGCGATCAGCCGCGTGGTCAAGCTAAATCGCAGCGCTTTCATCGGTGTGTCCGTCCTTCTCGGGCTGTTCATCGTGGGTTCCGCTACGATCGACGGCTTCGCTTCCGAGGCAAACATCAAATCGATGCTGATGTTTGCATCGTTTCTCGGTCTAGCCTGCATAGGCCAAACGCTCGTAGCGCTGCTGGGCGGCCTGGACCTCTCCATTCCGTTTGTGATCGGATCCTCCAACGTGGGGCTTCTCTATCTCATCTCGCTTGGTATCCCGCCATGGCTGGCCTTCATTGCACTCCTCGTCCTCGGAGCCGCGGTCGGCTTCATGAACGGTGCGCTCAGCTTCGGGCTGCAGGGGCAGGCCCTTATAGTCACGCTGGGCACGGGCTTCGCGATATCGGGCGGCACGCAAATAGTGACAAATAGTTCGGCTAACGTGCTCGGTGCGGTCCCGAATTGGCTCGTCGCTGTCGCAACGATGAACGGCTCTACATTTGGCATAAAGATTCCCGCGGTGATCCTGATCTGGGCACTTGTCTCTCTACTTCTAATATTCGGGCTCAAGAACACGCAGTATGGTCGCAATCTCTACGCTCTCGGCGGAAGCAGAGTGGCTGCCGGACGTCTGTCGATCTCGGAGAAATCCTACTGGGTCGGCGCCTACATGGTCAGTGGTGTGGGTGCGGCTCTTACGGGTTCGCTGTTGCTGGGCTGGAGCGGAGGCGGCTTCATAGGTGTCGGGGATCAGTACCTGTTCATGACACTCGCGGCCGTCGTCGTGGGCGGTACGTCCTTGCTCGGCGGATGGGGAGGTTACGGCTTCACCGTCATCGGTGTGCTCGTGCTTCAGGTCCTGACCTCTTTCCTGGTTGGCATCGGATTGAGCTACCAGGCCCAGCAGTTCGTATTCGGCCTTCTCATCCTGCCCATGGTCGCGGTCTACGGACGCTCGCCGCATATCCGAACTCAGATCTAGGGGATCAGCTTCGTGAAAGTGGATGCGGCATGAACACCTCGATTTCATCAGCGGACGTCGTTGGCGGTTCCCTCTGGATGCTCTCTCTCGCCATGACCGGCGCAGTCTTCTTCTTCTTCGCCGAGAGACGCAAAGCCGACCTCCGCTGGCAGACCGCGATCACCATGGTGGGCGTCGTGTCCGTCATCTCCGCGATACATTACTACTATCTAAAAGAAATGTGGGTCGCGAACGGAAAAGCGCCGATCATCTTCCGCTACGTCGGCTGGACGCTTACGCGACCGATGCAGGTCGTAACCTTCTACATAATGTTGACAGCAGTCACGACACTCTCGCCAGCCTTGTTCTGGCGCCTTTTAGTTGGCGCGCTCGTCAGTGTTATCGGTGAGTTCCTTGGCGCAGCCGGGTTCATGAGCGCGACGCTAGGGTTTCTCGTGGGAATGGTCGGATGGTTTTACGTGCTAGGTGAGCTTTACCTCGGCGAGGCTAGTACGGCCAGCGCCGAAAGCGGAAACGAAAGAGCGGATCTCGCCTTCCGTTCGATGCGTCTGATCGTGACGATCGGTTGGGCAATCTATCCGCTCGGATTCTTCATGCTTTACATTGGTGGCGGCGTAGATTTGAATATACTGAATATTGTATATAATCTGATTGACATCTTAAATGAACTGGTGTTTGGACTGATCGTGTACAAAGCCGCCATCGATAATACCGGTCTAGCGGAATCTCGGCAGTCGTAACCCTCCGAGAAGCATACGCATACAGGAAGTCTCAACCGGACACGCGGTGTCGAGAGCGTACGGAGCTAAGCGAACAATGAACGGCGCCGACATCATCGCTATCATCATCCTGGTCGCATTGGCGATCGCGATCGTGGTCTATCTTCTACATTGGCTGTACAGGCGCTCATCTAAGGAGGTCTCCTTCGTTCGTACCGGAATGGGCGGCGAGAAGGTCGTCCTCAGCGGCGGCGCCCTGGTGATCCCGATCGTCCATAACGTGACGATGGTGGGAATGCGCACGGTCTGCATCGAGGTGCGGCGCGGCGGCGAGAAATCGCTGATCACGAAAAACCGAATGCGGGTTGAGCTTGTGGCCGAATTCTACGTCCGCGTGAAGCCGAACGATGCTTCGGTTGCTATTGCCGCACAGTCGCTCGGCAAGCGGACGATGGATCCTGACAAGTTGCGCGAGCTCGTGCAGGGCCGCTTCGTCGATGCGTTAGCCATCGTAGCGGCGACTATGAGCTTGGATGAGATGCAGGAGCGTCGCGGCGAGTACATCAAGGCCGTGAAAATCCTGGCAGAGGACCATCTCAGTCAGACCGGCCTCGAGCTCGAGACGGTATCCCTGACCGGCCTCGATCAAGCGCCTCTGGAGATGTTCAATCCTTCCAACGCGTTCGACGCCGAAGGTTTGACCGCGCTCACAAAGCAAATTCAGGCGCGGAAGAAAGCGCGCAATGACATCGAGCAGGAAACGTTGATCCAGATACGCGACAAGAACCTCGAAACTGAAAAGTTAGCGCTCGAGATAGACCGGGACAGCGAGTTCTCGCGGCTCCGGCAGGAAATGGAGATAGCCGCCCAACGCCACGAGCAACGCGCGTCCATTGCCAAGGACAAGGCGGAGCGCGACCGCGAGGTCGAGGAGGTGCAACTTCGCGCCGAAGAGGCCGTCGAGATGGTGCGGATCTCTCAACAGCAGGTCATCGATGTCGAGCGGCAATTGAAAGAAACTCGGCTAGTTCAGGAGATCGAGCGGCGTCGGCGCGAGCAGAACGAGATCGAACGCAATATGACGGTCGAGATCGAAACCTTGAACTTGGAAGTTGAAAAAACGGTCCTGGGCCTGAACAAGGAGAAGGAGTTCGCCCGTCTCGAGCAGCAGCGTGAAATCGCAGTTCGAAAAGCGGAGCAGCGGGCGATGATCACCAAGGAGGAGGCGGAGAACAACCGTTTGGCTCAACTCGCCCAATTGGTTGCCGATGAGGATATTCACGCGGCGGAACTGAACCAGCAAAAAAATCTGGCTGTCGTGCGGATGACCACAGAGGAGGAGACGCGTCTGCACGAGATCGGCAAAACAAAACGCCTGCAAATCGAGGAACACGAACGAGAACTGGCCATCATGATCAAGTCGAAGGCCGTTTTCACAGCCAAGATTGATGAGCAAGAAGCTCATGCTCAAGCGACAAAGGCGATTGAAGGGGTCAATTCTTCGCGTGAGTTCGAGGTCGCGGAAAGGCGAAAACGAATCGATCTGGTCCTTGCGGCCGCTGCGGCCGAAAGCAACGCCATAAAGATTACCACGTTGGCGAAGGCCGAAACGCTTGCAGCGGAAGAACACAAGCGGGCGGAGGAGTTCGCGGCCCTGGCGGCCAAGAGCCGGTACGACTCCGATGCTGCCGGCCAGCAGAAGCTAAACGAAGCTGAAAACCTGCGGAGCGAGGCGAGCCGGACGAGCGAGCTGCGCATGCAGATCGCCCGCAATCTCGAGTCGATCATCCGCGAGAGCGTCAAGCCGATGCAAAGCATCGACACGATCAAGATCTACGAAGTAAACGGTCTGCCGGGGGCCAGCCCAAATGGCGCGAGCAATGGCGGGGATCATCGCGCAGAGATGCCTGGGTCCGGCAACGGTTCGACCAGCCTCGCCGACAACGTCGTCAACTCGGCTCTGCGCTACCGAGCACACGTCCCATTCGTCGACAGCCTTCTTGAGGAGATCGGCATGGCTTCGGGAGATATGACAAACATCGGCAAGATACTCGGCGAACATGGCAAGGCGGGCCACAGCCAGAATGATCTCAACGGCAGCGGCCAGAAGGGCGATCGGAGATGAGCTGCCGTGCATCCTGCCCGCAAGCCTCTTCGGCAAAAGCGATATCGAGACGTAGTACCGTCACGCACTCACGCGCTCGGATTGGTTCGTGATGTTCAGCACGATCGCGTGGATGTTTCTCTTCCTGCTGGTTTATTGGACGGTATGCATCGTCTTGAGTCTGCGGTCTGCGCAGCGGCACGCGCAGCCCCATCAATTCTTCATCCCAGCCGGCGGCATCGCGACCTGGACCTTCGTCTTCGCGGCAATAGCCGGGAGCTTCGCAGGCTGGACATTCACTGGTCAGCCGGGCCAGATCTTCAAGGACGGCTTCCAGTACCTTAATACCTCGTTTTTCGTCATCACCATTCCGATTGCCGGAGCCTTGGTCCTTAAGAGACAATGGATGCTGGGCCGGAAATACGGCTACGTGACACCTGGTGACATGTACTGCGACTACTTCGGCGGCGACGCGATCGCGATCATTTCGGTAGGGATTGCGCTGCTCTTCGCCGTTCCATTTCTGGCGGCGCTGTTTGGGGCATCCGGTGCGATCATGGAATTGGTTTCAAACGGCGCCGTTTCTCGCGATGGTGGGATGTGGGTGCTGACTTTCATCTTACTCCTCTATTGCATCATCGGCGGGCTCAACGCCGTCGCGCAGGTGAGCGTGATGCAATGTATACTTTTCGTCGGAGGAGTGGCGCTTATCGGTCTTGTCGCTCTATCGTTCACGGGAGGTTTCTCGCCCCTCTGCCAGGCCCTCGCCCGTCTTGCGGCTTCGACGGTCAGCCAAGTCGGAACGACAAAAGGTTTCGGCGGCGGCGACTACAACGGGCTGTTCGCGATTCCCGGTGTCATCCAGTTCACGGCCGGATTGGGCAGGGAAGTCCCGATGGGCGGAACTTGGACTGCGGTGATGGCCTTTTCCTTCGTGATTTCCTTGACCGGCATATCCTGCTCCCCGGCGTTCTCGGTTTGGGCTTTCGCCAGCAGCACGCCACGTGCCTTCCCGATCTATCAGGTCTGGGGCAGCGCCTTGTGCGTCGGATTGCTCATGTTCATCTTTGCCCCGTTCGCGGGACTAGGCGGTCTTGTCCTCGGGGCGAGCGATGCTGTCAACGCCGCGAACTTCTCGGTTGCAAGACGACTTCCTGTTCTTGCCTCGGGCCAGCATGGTGCGCTCGTCGCGCACATCATCGTCGCATTGCAAGGTCAGAAACTCTGGCTCGTCGGCCTTCTCTCGGTGGCAGGCATAGCAGCTATCCAAGGCACGGCCGGAGCTTACCTCGCCGCGACCGGAAATATCATATCACGTGATCTTTTCAGGCGATATTTCCGGCCGCAGGCGAGCTGGGACCAGCAGCGCACAGCTAGCCGCATCGCGATGCTCCTCATGAGCGTCGCGGCGCTACTGATGGCGAGTTTCGCTAAAAGTGCCGTCCTGACGATTGGTGGCTTGGCGATCCCATGCAGCTTCCAGCTGCTTCCAGCGCTCCTCGGTGTCCTCTGGCTGCCTTGGTTGACCAATCGCGCGGCGACAGCGGGCCTGGTCGCTGGATTGATCGTCGTCATCTCTACGGAACCGTTGGGTCAAATCCTTACTGCCAACGCGCTTCCGTGGGGACGATGGCCATGGACGATCTACTCCGGCCTTTGGGGAATGGCCGCTAACGTTGCCGTATGCAGCGCGATCTGCTTATCCGCGCGCGGCGATACTAGGCGACGTCACAGGGTAACGGTGCACGAGTTTCTGAATGATCAGGCCTGGTCGATCCGTCAAACACCACGACTGAAATCGGCGTCGTGGATACTGGTGTTTGCCTGGATGTTCTTTGCAATCGGACCTGGCGCGGTCATCGGTAACAGCCTCTTCGGTGCGCCTAATGGTGGGTACCAAAGCTGGGTTTTCGGCGCGCCATCCCTATGGGCTTGGCAAATTCTCTGGTGGCTACTCGGCGTCGGATTAGTTTGGTTCCTTGCGGTAAAGATGGGGCTCTCGACTTCGACTCAGCACGCGGTATCGATCCTGGCGGCTTTAAACACGCCTCAACAGAGGGGGGAAGATCTTGTCCCATGAAGAAACCGGCGTTCAGACTAATGAATCGCATCGGGAGGTTGATGATTTCATCACCCGAAAGTATGTGATGCCATTGCTTTGGGACGAAGAGACCCGCAACAGGCTGATTGCCGAGCACCGAGCCCATCCGATCGGGGCACCGGCTCACAACGGTCGTCCAGCGATAGAACACAGCGCTGATCTGATCCGGGTCGTGGACAAGCTTCGCCGTGCTCCAATGACGGGAAAATACGTATCGGTGGTGATTAGGAACTTTGCCGACTACCGCATCGGAGTCCTCAGCGGCGTGCGTGGCGAGCCCATCAAGATGTTGGAGGGATCGTTCTCTTCACAAGACGCCTGCGAACACGGAATATTTCTGAAGCGGATCGGAGATCTGCTGGAAAAATACGGAGCAAACGATCGGGGTCCGAAACGCCCCGGCGATTGGAAATACTAACGGTCTGTTGGAGATAGAACATGTTGTCCCTAGCTGGATACAGCGATCAATACTCAGTTTCTCCCGGCGACACGATCAAGTTCTACGTCAATTCCGAGCACGGAGAGAAATACGAGGCTCAGATCGTTCGAGTCATCCACGGCGATACCAATCCGGATGGCCCAGGATACAAGGAAGAAGAGATCAACGCATCATGTAATGGCGTATACTCCGGCCGCAATCAGCGCGTCTTCGGTGGATCTTATGTCATCATCCCTCAGGATAACCGCCTCAACGTACAGAGCTTCACGCTTCAAGCCTTCGTTTTCCCCACGACTCCCGAAAAGGGGCGACAAGGTATTCTGACTAAATGGGACGAGCGCAGCAAGACCGGGTACGGCCTGTTCATAGACGAGGCTGGATGTGCTTCCGTGCAGATCGGAAATCGCAGCGGACAGGTTGTCAACCTGACGAGCGGGAAGCCGTTGTTGCGCAAGGTATGGTACCTTGTTGCCGCGAGCTTTGATGCTCGTTCGGGTCGCGTAAACGTCTACCAGGAGCCTATCGTCACGGCGACGAACGGCGGTCTTGGCATGGCAATTCTCCATCCCGCGCAAGACACAACGTCAGGCGTGCAGATGGCCAGCGGCGTCGCGCCGAGCGCAAACGATGCGCCTTTTCTTATGGCCGCGTCGACACTAGACTGCCGCTCAGGCCGGAAGATTTTCGGGGCGCATTATAAGGAGGCGCAAAGTCCGGTCGAACTCCCCGAACAAAGCTGCGTCTTCAACGGCAAGATCGACCGGCCACGCCTAAGTAAGCGAGCGTTGACCAAGCCCGAAATCGAAATGCTAGCGCACGGATATAAGAATTGTCCGTCGACTATACGCGAGGACGTAGTGGGCGCTTGGGACTTTCACACCAACATCACGACTCATATTGCCTCCACCTACATCGTCGATACTTCAGCAAGCTTGCTCAACGGCCATGCAGTCAACATGCCCGTTCGAGCCATGACCGGTTTCAATTGGACAGGCGACGAGCTTATCTATCACCACATCCCTCACGAGTACGGGGCCATCCATTTTCATGACGACGATATCGACGATGCTCGGTGGGATGTGGATTTCGATTGGACGGTTCCGGCTAATATCCGTAGCGGCATTTATGCGGCACGTCTGCGTGTCGGTGGCGACGACGCCCCGGACACGGAAGATTTCGTGCCCTTCGTCGTGCGACCTCCGCGAGGCCAGGCTACAGCCGAGGTGGCCTTCATCATGCCGATCAATAGCTATCTCGCCTACTCCAACGACAACCTCGGGACGAATTCCGTGGTGGCGCAGCTGCTCGCCGGTAGAGTGCCTATCATCCAACCCTCGGATCTCTTTCTCAACGAACATCGGGAATACGGCCTGTCGACGTATTCACTCCACTCGGACGGTAGCGGCGTATGCTACTCGTCGCGATTACGTCCAATCCTAAATATGCGACCAAAATATCGGCATTGGTTATCGCCGTCCCTCTGGCAGCTGAATGCCGACCTGCATTTGACAGACTGGCTGGAACAGAAGGGGCTCGACTTCGACGTCCACACAGATGAGGATCTTCATAGGGAAGGCGTCGACCTTCTGAGCCGCTACAAGGTCATCCTTACAGGCAGTCATCCTGAATACGCCTCGGAACGAATGTTCTCGGCCTACGAGACCTATCAGAATCGTGGCGGACGTTGGCTGTACTTGGGAGCAAACGGCTTCTATTGGATCAGTGAGTTTCACCCCGACAATAACAATATCATCGAAGTACGGAAAGGTGAGGCGGGTACGCGGGCTTGGACTGCCAATCCCGGCGAGTACAGCAACGCCTTCGATGGAAAATGGGGCGGCATGTGGCGCGCGCGCGGTCGCATACCGAGCAAGCTATGTGGGTTGACATTCACAGCCTATGGCTTCGACGTCTCTTCCTACTACAAACGGGCTAACGATAGCCATCGTCCGGAGTGTTCCTGGATCTTTGAAGGAGTCGGCGAGGACGAAGTCATCGGAGACTTTGGTCTCGTCGGCGGCGGCGCCGCCGGTTTGGAGTTGGACCGATATGATCTTGAGTTCGGAACGCCTCACAACGCCTACCTGCTCGCGCGTTCGGAGGATCATACGAATTTGATGCTGCAGGTCAATGAAGAGATACATTTTTCCGTACGCGGCTATTATGGTGGCGGCACTGAAAATCCTCAAGTAAGGGCGGACATGATATACTACAAGGCGCCAAATGACGGCGCGCTTTTCGCGCCCGGATCAATCGCTTGGTGTGGCAGCCTCTCGTACAACAACTATAATAATAATGTTTCTAAAATCACCTACAACGTCATCCGCGGCTTCTTGCGGAACGGACCTCTACCGGCCTAGAATGAAAGATGAACGCGATGTCAGAAAGTTTCGTTTTGAGACACGGCATGCTTGCTCGACCTGAAGGCAAGGAGGTTCTCGGCGCGAGCGCCATACCGCCGAACACTTTGGAGCGGGCGGCCTTAGATGGTCTGGATGCCGATAAACTGAACCAATTGGCAGAATGCCTGTTTGTTCTCAACAATCGGCACTACGGCCCCATTCCCGGATCGTACGTCGTCGTTTGTACTAAGAGCGATCAGGAATGGTGCGTGGGCCAACTCAACGCTGATCGAGCTAAGCCTCTCGTCTTATTCGAGGACAAAGTCTTTGGTTCTCCTGATCTAGCGCTAGCGGCAGCCGAAATCATGCGGCGGGAGCGCGGCGAAAGCGCCCCGCGCCGGTCGATTTGAGGGTCGGCCGTTTTAGTGGTCTGCCTCTGGGATGTGGTCTTCCCCGATGTATGGTTTTGCGCCATGAGGAGGATTGCAGAATGCCAAAAAAGCGACACGAGAATGAGGAGATCGTCGCCAAGTTAGCAGGTCGATGTGTTAGTCTCGCAAGATAAGCCTGTTGCCTGAGCGATGCGCTCCATCGCGGTGACATGGTCACGTATCACCGCCGGCGACAGGAGTACGGCCGGCTCAATGGTAGATCAGGTCAAACGGTTGAAAGAACTCGAGGCGGAGAACACACGGCTGCGCCGAGCGATCTCGAATCTCACGCTCGAGAAGCTGATCCTGAAGGAGGCCGCCTCGGAAAACCTCTGAGCCTCGTGGGTCGCCGTGCCTGCAATGACAGCATCGTTGTCAAGCACGCGTGTCGGAGCGTTTCGCCTGCCGTGTTCTCGGCCAGCATCGCTCGACGCAGCGCAAGATCCCGAAATGTTGCGATGACGAGCCGGAGCTCACCGCCCACCGCCGACATCGTTGCGCTGGCGCGTCAGTACGGCCGCTGCGGTATCGTCGCGTCACTGCGATGCTGCATCGGGCTGGCTGGGTCGTAAACCGCAAGCGCGTCTAACGGATCTGGCGACGCGAGGGGCTCAAGGTTCCAGAGAAGCAACCGAAGCGAGGTCGTCTCTGGCTCAACGACGAATCGTGCCCTCGGCCGCGGCCGGAGCGGCCAAATCACGTTTGGTCCTACGAGTTTGTCGAGGACCGAACCCATGATGGAAGGAAGCTCCGCATGCTGAACGTCATCAATGAGTTCACACGGGAATGCCTGGCGATCCGGGTCAGTCGCAAGCTCGATGCGACCAACGTCGTCGAAGTGCTTTCGGACTTGTTCCTTTTGCGCGGCGTGCCGGGTCATATCCGCTCGGACAATGGCCCGGAGTTCGTCGCCAAATCCGAAAGCTTCAACTCGAAGCTATGGGACGAGCTTCTGAGTGGCGAGATCTTCTACTCGCTCAAAGAAGCCCGGGTCATCGCTAAGGGCTGGCGGTGCCACAACAAGACGATCCGCCCGCACTCATCACTCGCCTACCGGCCGCCATCACCTGAAACCTTGGTTGGCCAGGTGCACAAGCCGGACCAGCTTCGCCGACCACCCCAGCTCTCGCACTTAGGCCGACGATGTACTAACATAGACAACGGACCCACTCGATGGGGGCTGATCAACACGGCGCTGACGCGATATTTCCTCTTGACAAAAAGACTTTCTTTAGGAGAAAGACAAGCAAGTCTTCGCAGCTGCAAGAGGCTGCTCACGCACGATGAGGAGAGACCATGAGCGCTATGTCTTGGCGACGTTCCCCTCTAGCAGAGCGTCATCGGTCCCTGGGATCCGATCTCGAGGACTGGAACGGCATGGAGACCGCGTGGCTTTACACGCATGGGAACCTTGCCGACGAGCATGAAGCCATCAGAACGCGCGCCGCGCTCATGGATGTTTCCGGGCTGCGCAAGACGCATCTTGTCGGCCCCCACTCGCATCACGTGCTGCAACGCGCCACGACGCGAGACGTCCGCAAGATCTACCCGGGCAAGTCAATCTACGCCTGCTTCCTCAACGACGAGGGCAAGTTCGCCGACGACGGCATCCTCTATCGAACCGGACCGAACTCCTGGATGGTCGTGGTCGGATCGGGTACGGGATACGAGCAACTGACCCGTGATGTCGTCGGCAAGAACGTCTCCTTCCTGTTCGACGATGATCTCCAGGATCTGTCCCTCCAGGGACCGCTCGCGGTCGAGTACCTCGCCAAGCATGTGCCAGGCATCCGCGACCTGAAGTACTTCCACCACATGCAAACCCTCCTCTTCGGCAAGCACGTGATGATCTCCCGCACCGGCTACACGGGAGAGCGCGGCTACGAGATCTTCTGCCGCGCCGAGGACGCCGTCGCGATTTGGGACCAGATCCTTGAGGAAGGCCGTGCGATGGGCATCGTTCCGGCCGCCTTCACCGCCTTGGACTGGTTGCGCGTCGAGAGCTACCTGCTGTTCTACCCCTACGACAACTCGGAGATGTACCCGTTCGACGACGAGCCGGCGGGCGACACTCTCTGGGAACTCGGCCTCGACTTCACCGTGTCTCCAGGCAAGACCGGCTTTCGCGGCGCCGAAGAGCATCAACGCCTGAGGGGGAGGGAGCGCTTCAAGATCTTCGGCGTCCTGGCCGAAGCCGACAAGGCGCTGGAAGCCGGGGACGTTCTTTATGCGGACGGCAAGCGGGTCGGGGTGGTCACCTGCGCGATGTACTCGCGCCTTACCCAGCGATCGATGGCGATCGCGCGCATGGACGTCGAAGTGGCCAAGGAGGGAACGAAGCTCAGGGTCGAAGGAAAGCTGGTCTCGTGCGCCGCCATCGCGCACCCGATCAACTTTGACGATCCGCAAAAGAAGAAGCGCACCGCTGCCTGATGGCCCCTTGCCGTACAAGGTCTTCCCGTGATTGACGCCACGATCAAGAGCCGCCCGGTCTACAGTAAATTGGAGGCGAGGCAGGGTGGCACCCACCTCTTCGTTGCCGATGGTAAAGGTATCGCCGCCATTCTCGACATGGCGCCTTCTTCGCCGGCACGCTTCTTTGATACGGCGCAGATCGACTACATCGCAGGTGGTGAAGAGGATTGCGCGCAGGTCGAGCAGCTCGGTGAGCTCGGATCCCAGTCACTGCGCGCCTGGAAGAGCATCGAGGATCTGCTGGCGCATCTCGTTCAGACGCTCTCAACAGCTCGGATGGACACACGCCTTTATCTTGCCGGCACCGAGGGGTTGATCGGACGGGCCATGCAGGTGGCTCTCGAGGCGGGAATGGATCACCGCTCGATCTCTACGGAGCATCGTGGATCGTTAGCTCGGCGCGTGCAGTGCGTTCATTGTAAAGGCATCACCGAAAACGTTACGACGCAGCCGGCAAGGTGCGGACGCTGCGGTCTGACTCTGCTGGTTCGCGACCATTACTCCAGGCGTGCTGCCGCCTTCCAGGGTGTCTGCATCGACGCAGAGGAGCCCGGTGTAGTGCCCCCGGTCGAGGTCGTTTTCCCATGAGTGGAGATCGCGGTTCCATTGTTGCCCGGGTTGGCGCGATCCAGGAGATCACACCTCTGGTGAAGCGTTTTCGCTTCGAAACCGTCGATGGATCGCGCCTGCCGAGCTTCTCAGCCGGCGCCCACGTGATCGTCGAGATGGAGGACGGCGATCTCCTCCGTCACAATGCCTATTCCTTGATGAGCTCGCCCGACGATCGGTCGCACTATGCGATCAGTGTCCGACGCAACGAGGGCGGCCGGGGCGGATCGCGCTTCCTTCACGACTCAGTGCACGAAGGCAAGACGGTCCGTATCAGCCGTCCGGTCAACCTTTTCCCGATCGACCAGCGGGCCAAACGCCATCTCCTGGTCGCGGGAGGGATCGGCATCACTCCGTTCATGGCTATGATGAGCCATCTCGCGCTGCACGACCGCGTTTTCGAGCTGCACTATGCCAACCGGTCTCGCACCTATGCCGCCTACGCGGACGATCTCGCCGGCCTTTATGGAGAGCGCATCCACCTTTATCACGAGGACCAGGGCGAAAAAATCCCGCTTACGCACCTCCTTCGGCTCCAGCCGCTCGGCACGCATCTCTATGTCTGCGGACCTCAAGGCATGATCGACTGGGTGGTTGGCCTTGCGGCCGATCTAGGCTGGCCGAAGGAGGCCATCCATTCCGAGCGCTTCCTCGCGCCGCTGACCGGGGACCCATTCGAAATCGAATTGTCAGCGAGCGGAACCACCGTCGCGGTCAAGAGGCAGCAGTCAATGCTGGAAGCGATCGAGGCTGCAGGTATTGCTGTTCCGTTCTTGTGCCGCGGAGGGGCCTGCGGCCAGTGCGAGACGCGCGTTGTGGAGTGCGATGGCGACCTGATCCACGCCGATCACTTCCTCTCAGAAGAGGAGAAGGCGTCGGGCGAGAAAATCATGCCCTGCGTCTCGAGGTTCAAAGGGCGGCGTCTCGTGCTCGATCGTTGATGTAAGGCAGCAGGAGGTCCAACGATGGGCATCGCATTCAAGACCGAAACGTTTCGCGACGACTTCACCTTCCGCAACTCCGCAGCCGGGATCCGGCGTTTCCCGTTCCCCTTCGACCGCGACGATTACATGTACTCGGTCAACATCGAGGCTCATGTACCTGGTTGCAAAGGTTCAGCCTATGAAAACCTCATCGACGTCGACGAGCATTATGTCGCCGAGATGAACGATCGGGCTCTTGTCTTAAAGGAAGACCCGTTACGCTGCCAGTCACTTCCGCATATGGAGCTGGCCGGCTGGGACCTGCTCGAGCTGCTGATGGAGCAGAAAGCGGCGAGCTACCCAGAACATTTCGAGCTCCATCGCGAAGGCAACAGCTGGCGCTGGATCAATCATCCGCTCGGCTTCGACGATACTTTCACGTTCGGGGACGCGTCGACGCTACCGTTCGGCCCCATGGAATACATCACGCGCCAAGCCCAAGGCGACTTCTGCCTTCTCGACCAGCGTGACGATAATCTATGGATGGATGCCGGCATCGTCACGACACAGGCCGATTGGTCGCTCGATTTCGACATCGGCATGAGCTTCATGGAATGGCATGCGCCAGTACCTCGCGCTCACGACATGGGGATTTTCGACCGCGCATTGAAGTTCCTTCTAAACATTCGTCAGGGCCAACCGATGCGGCGCCTCAATTGGACGATGACGGTCAATCCGCGTCTCGATACAAGTCCGGAGAACTATCATAAATGGGGTCCCGACCGAATGTCGGTGACGATGGAGAACGTCGGGGACAAGGTTCATCTCCGCGTGGAGGTGCAGCACTTCTGGCGCCTGCCGCGTTCCAACGCCATTGTCTTCCCGATCCGCTGCTATCTTATCAAGCTCGAGGAACTCGCGACGATTCCGAAATGGGCTCGCCGTTTGCACCGCGTGCTGCGCGATCTACCGGAGGATCTCGCCACCTACAAAGGACTGGTGCGCTGGCGCCCGATCGCCGTGGACTACCTCGCGCACTTCGATGACGCGCTTGCGACAAGCGCCGGGACAGCGCCGGATTGACAGCCGAGCAAAACGGCTCCGGGCGCCAGCCCGCGGGTCACCCGGCACATCCGCAACGACGAGGAGTAATGCGCTGGAGGCGCGTTCGACGACAGGATGCGGATCGTCGACTCAACTCGATCGATGGAGTTCAGGACGCGTGCTGCCCTTTCTCCTTGGGCTCGGTGCATTCCATCCGGGATGATGACGTGCGTCAAGCTTAGGACGAGTTTAGGCCGCGACCCATCGGCGGTGATCGCGTGGGGTACGATACTTTTGTGAGTCGCCGTCAGCGCGCAGTCCACGCCGGAATTCGGGCGCCGGAATTCGCGGGTGAGTGCGGTGACGTGCCCGATGGAACAGCGCACACGTTGCTCAACACAACAATGCCTTCGCGAACCTCCCGGATGCCTTTGGTTCAAGGCGTCGATAGAACCGTGGGAGAAAACACGAGCGAGTCGCGGAACACGTCGACCGCCCGAGAGCGAGCACGCGCTTCAATCGACCTATCTGACGTGATCGGCCTATGCGATGCCTCCACCAACCACAAGTGACGCGGTCTTCAGCAATGCTCTTTCTCCGCAATGTCGCCGATCAATCACCCAACAGCTTCAAGATCGTGGCGACCTGTGGTTTGGTCGTCTTAGGCGAGGCACTGAGTTCGAAGCTAACGGTCCTAACTTGGAGAAATTTCATGATCTCTCGAGGAGCCTGTTTGTGCGGCGGCGTCCGTTACGAAATCAATGTGCCTCTGAAGGATCCGGTCGCCTGTCACTGCTCGCAATGCGCCCGGACGAGTGGAAACTTTGCAGCGATGGCAGCCTTCCTCAAAGATGGGCTGACAATTTTGTCGGATTCCACCTTGTGCTGGTTCAAGTCTTCGCCCGAGGTCAGCAGAGGCTTCTGCGGTATGTGCGGGAGTAACTTGTTCTGGACCTCGCCATTGAACCCGGAGGTGTACGTGACGGCGGGAACTCTCGAGCGGCCGACCCGCATAAAGCTGTCTGAGCACATCTTCGTTGGTTCGAAGTCGGACTTCTACGAATTGGACGACGCGCTACCCAAGAAGATGGAATGGTGACGAAGATCCATCTAGATGTTTAGTCCCGGCATCTGGTGGAGCGGGTCGAGAGTGAAGCGTTTTGCGTCATTTGTCCATGCCTTGCAGATGGCTTCGTAAGGCGTCAAACCTTTGAGCGTCTTGAGCCGTCGCGCGAAATTGTAGGCGTCGACGAAGTCGGCGAGGTGCCGACGCAAGTAATCATGTTCCTCGTAGTGAAAGCGTTTCACCGTTGCGTCCTTGATGGTCCGGTTCATCCGCTCGACCTGCCCGTTGGTCCAGGGGTGCTTGGGCTTGGTCAGTCGGTGTTCGATGTCGAGCTGGGCGCAGGCGTAGTCGAAGGCGTGCGCCCGGAAGAGTTCGCCGGCTGCCATGGCGCGCTTGATCTCGTCGACGGCGGAGCCGGGGCTGCGTGGATCGGTGAAGTGGAGACCGTTGTCGGTGAGGACGGTGTGGATGCGGTAGGGCACGGCTTTCACCAGGGCGCGCAGGAAGTCACCGGCGATGCGGGTCGTTGCCTTGTCGTGGAGCTGGACGAAGGCGAACTTGGTCACACGGTCGATCGCGACGAAGAGGTGCAGCTTGCCTTCCGCCGTGCGTACCTCGGCGATGTCGATGTGGAAGAAGCCGAGCGCGTAGGTCTTGAACTTGCGCTTGCCGGGCTTGTCGCCGTCGATCTCCGGCAGCCGCGAGATGCCGTGGTGCAGCAGGCAACGATGCAGCGACGATCGGGTGAGATGCGGGATGGTCGCCTGCAGGGCGTAGAGGCAGTCGTCGAGTGGCAGCAACGTGTGGCGTCGGAACGCGACCACGACCGCCTCGTCTTCCACCGTGAGGCTCGTCGAACGCGCTTCGCGAGGGCCGGCCGGGCGGTCGCCGACCGTCTCACGCGCCTTCCACTTCGCCACCGTCTTGGGATTGATCCCGTAGCGCTTGGCAAGCCCTCTCAGGCTCTCTTGACTATGCTGTATCGCGCGACGGACCACCTCCGTCGTTGTGGCGCACCCGTGAAGAACCTGGCCCATAGCGCATCCTTCCGCTCCGCAGAAATTGCACCATCAGACTCCGGGATCAAACATCCTAGCCAGCTGCTTGCGGTGCCGACACCGGAAGAGCCACTCCTGAGATAAGTCATCATTTAATACTGTCCGCTTCGGAGCACGTGGCTGAGCCCCTGAATGACAACATCTGGCGCACTGCGGACAGGCCGCTTTCTGTCCCTGAGCCTGACAGCGCGAACGATGCAGTGCGGCAGCGTAGCGAAAGGGGATCCTGCGAGAGAACGTTGTCTCCCAGCGCCCTTCCCTCCGCCAAAATTATACTTACGACTGTTGTCTCTCCTCACTAGAGGAGCTGAAAAGCTCAAGCAAACACAGGCTTGTAGGCGATTAGCTGTCTACCTCGGTTAATGTCGTTAGGCAGTTTCCATGCTCTTCAAGCTCCTCGTTCTCTGAAGCTGTGGACTTTGCGCTTTTAGTACGGAGTCTGAAAGCCGAGCGATGTCATCGGCTTGGGTACAATGGCGGAAGCGAGGTTTCGTCGGCATCCTGGTTGTCAATGTCAAGGCTGCAAGAACTATGGCGGGGAGTTCGCCGGGAGCGGTTGGTCTGCTTAGAGGAGCGGAGGACACGGGAGGCGGACCAAGCCTAAGCGGCGATTGCTGCGTGCCCGTCTTGTTCGCCGCAAGCATGTACGCCGATCTAGGCTCAGGACCCATTAACGTCGGCAGGCTTTCGGCAAGTCGAGCTGATGAATTCCATGCGTCGCGGAGGTGCGCTGCATGGATGATTCGTTCTGGCTTTCGGACGCGCAGATGGCGCGGATCGAACCGTTCTTTCCGCTCTCGCACGGCATCGCCCGGGTCGACGATCGACGCGTGCTCAGCGGCATCATCCACGTGATCCGCACCGGCATGCGCTGGCGCGATGCTCCGGCGTCCTACGGCCCGCACAAGACACTCTACAATCGCTTCGTGCGCTGGAGCCGCCTCGGCGTATTCGACCGCATCTTCGCCGGCCTCGCGGGCCAGGCTGGGGAGCCCAACCTCCTGATGATCGATGCCACCCATCTCAAGGCCCATCGCACCGCGGCGAGCCTTTTTAAAAAGGGGCTTTACCCCGCCGTATCGGCCGCACGAAAGGCGGCCTGAACTCCAAGCTGCACGCGGTCTGCGACGGCCAGGGACGACCTGTCGCCATGCTGCTCTCGGAAGGCGAGATGAGCGACCACGCCGGCGCCGCCTACCTCATCGACGCGCTGCCGCAAGCCGATGCCCTCATCGCCGACCGCGGCTACGACAGCGACGGCTATCGCGCCGCCCTCGAGGACAAGGGCATCACGCCCTGCATCCCGCCGCGCAAGACGCGCAAGGTCCAGCACGCCTACGACCGCACGCTCTACAAGCGGCGCCACCGCGTCGAGAACATGTTCGGACGCCTGAAGGATTGGCGCCGCGTCGCCACCCGCTACGATCGATGCGCCCACACCTTCATGTCCGCCATCGTCATCGCCGCAACCGTCATCTTTTGGCTGTGATGCGAATGAGTCCTGAGCCTAATTGGGAGCATGCTGGCTTGCGAGAAGGATCACCGTTGGCGGGAAAATCGATGCAGGTCTGTCCAACTTGGCGGCGCGGCCGAAAAGCCTAGGCCGCCAAAGTCTCTCGGAAAGTCTCACTCTGCTGAAGGGCAGCGCTTCGCCGGTCGCCCATCTCTACAAGGTGGTCCAATACGCGAAGCATCTTCTGCGCTGTAGAAATGCTCAAGGGAGTATGCCTGTCCGATAGGTCCTGGATGAGGACGGCGATGCGAAGCGCGATCGATGTCCCTCGCCAGCCTTTGACTGAGCTTGGCCCTGCAGAAAGAATCGATAGGATCTGGTCCGCGAAGAGGTCGTGAGGGTAGTGGGAACGAGCACGCTCGACCAAGGTAAGGAACGGGCCGATCACTTCCGCAGCCCAGCCGGCAGCGCGTACAAACCGGTCGACTATCGGCAGGACAGTGGCAATGTCCGACCAGTCACCGTTGGCAAAGCGGGCCGCCGCCATGGCGCCGTCCACGCTCACAAAAAAGAAATCTTGAACGAGGGACGATCTATGAAATCCTCCGAGCTCGCCGGCGCGGTGACCTCTTCGATCGAAGGCATTGTCTTCTAGGAAGCGGTTTAGACACGCTTCGAGCAGAAAGCCTGCGTGGTCGATCGCATGCTCGGCGTCAAGAACGTGGACGGCGACGAAGCGACTTATGAGCGGTTCCAGGAACGCCGGCAGGTGCTCTTCGTCGAGCGCGAAGATAGGTTCCAGTATCGCGTGCTTGACAACCTCGAAGTCGAGATGGCCCGCGATGGTACCGAGCAGTTGTCCTAACGCGCTGCGCCACTCATAGACGCCGGTGTCGGTGCCGTGGCTTTTCCCAGTCCCGGCAGCCCATGGCGGCACGACCTTCTCGATCGTCCAATCCAGGGCTTGGGAACAAAAAGCCTGGAATGCCTCTCGCGCTCCCTGTGTCGCAATCACCGAGCGGACTGGCACCATGGCAACGATCCGGGCAGCGAGCCTCGCGGACCAGCGCGTCTCTGACGGGCGCCAAATCTCCTCCGTACTCCTTTGGTCCCGTACCCAAGGGCTCGGAGGCAACGGGAGCGACTCCCATGCCTCGACGGGCCCGACGCGCGAAGCGATCGCAAGGACAGTCGCTTCCCTGTTCTCAAGATCCGACACAAGGCCAATTGATTCTCGGGTCGTTTCGGACCTCGATGTCGCGGAGAGGCAAAGGGAAAGACTGAGCTGCAACGCGTCCCAGGCGAAGCGCGGATGAACATCCCAGAGCGAGAGCGCCGCCCCGAGCGCTCGGAGCGAGACACACTCCTGCGGGTGCGCGACAAGCCGCATCAACGCCTGCCGGGCATCCGCTAAAGCGGCGGATCTACGAATGTCGCCGGCGAGCGCCAATGCCGCGTATCCGGCAGCATGCCAGGGCACGTCCGACAAGCTGTAGTCTTCCCGTCGAAAGGTCGTCGGGACCGACGCTAAGGACATCGTGCGCGCCCAAGCGCAAACTTCTTCCTCCTCGGCGTCGCCGAAGTTGATTACGAGCGCTGCGACACCGGCCCGGGCCCCGGAACGTTGCCCCATGTCCTCGTCCGGGCCGGCAGCCGACGCTCCGGCATACTTCGGGTCTCGGACGAAGGCCAGCGCGGCGTCTAGCGACAGACCGTCGACGACCCTGCCTGCCTCGAGGCACCTGTCGACCCAGCCGAGGACGTTCTGGAGCCGCAGGTATTTCTCGGAAGCGGCGAGCCTTCGTCGAGCCTCGAGCGTGTCGTTCTGAGGATTCTCGTGGACCAGCACCGCCCGGTCCGCGTCGACCGTCTCAACACGGTAGTTCTCATCCCGCGCGAACTCAACGTTCCTCCTCGCCTCGGCGAGGAGGCCGCCTCGTCGTTCGCCGCTGTCCCGTTCTTCCTCGCTGGCGAAGGGAAGGTCGTCCGGAAAGGCGAGGATGGCGGACCTGATCCGGCGAGCTGCCCTCATTGCCAAGTACGGCAGCATCGACGCGGCGACAGCACCGTGCGAGCGCGAAAGACTGATCCTCGCTGCCGTCGCACGCTCGGTCGCTGAGATGCGTGCCGTCTTCGTCATCTTCCTACTAGTCGGGGCATCGCCCGCAGGCGCCGGGGCGTCGAACGTCGGTTCGTGGTCCGTCCTGGACTTCGAGACGGACGGACGGTCCGTGACCACGCTGGTGCTGGAAGACAAGCTCAAGAGCGTCAAGCTGATCTGCTCGACGGGGGAGTGGTCGGTCTACGTCGACCGCATCCCTGCCGAAGACGAGCACGAATACGCCTTCACAGAGTTTCGGTTGGCCTTCCGCGGCGTGGACGGCGTCCGACGGACCCTGCCAGGCGACGGCCAGGAAGGTCGCACGTGGCAGAGCGTGCATGCCACGGACTTTGTCGCCGCGCTCGCCTCCGGGCCGAGGCTGACCTACGAACTCGGCGACGGAAAGCCCAGGACCGTGGCGGCGAAGGGGACGGCCGAGGCTATCAAGCCGTTCCTCGCCCGGTGCCCGCTAGGTCTCAGGTAGCCGTGCGGTTGATCCCACTGCCGCAGCATCGGCTCGAAAAGCGTGGGCAAAGGAGCTAAATTGTTGACGGCGTTCAATTTTCGGCACCGGACTTCGGCAAGCAGATCGCGCCCTAAAGCCGTTGCGCCTTGGGCCTGCTTCAAACCCGCATGATCGTCTGCGGGTGCAACGCCCACCAGCGGCCTCTCGAACCACCGCATCGTCTCCGACCGTGAGGCAATCGAGCTAAATTACTGACGGTGCTCAATTTTCGGCTTAGGCTTGGTAAGCAGCTCACGTCTTTCAAGCCGTTGTGCTTTCGGCTCGGCTCAGAGCGCGCATGACCGTCTGCGGATGCCATCGGCCGCCGGACGGCGTCGCCACGCCCAGCGTCGTCAGCTCGGCCGCGATCGCTCGGGAGGATAGCCCTCGCAGCTTCATATCGGCGAGCAGCGGCGCCAAGCTTCTCGCCCGCTCCAGCGCTGCGGCCTTGTTCACGACCGACAGGTGCTCGGCGCCGTGCCGCCCGAGCTTGACGCCTCGCGCCTTCGCCGCTTGTAGAGCATCCTTGGTCCGAGCGGAGATCATGCGACGCTCCTTTTCCGCCAGAGCGGCGTAGAGGTGCAGCATGAAGGGATCGGCATCTGCGCCCAGCTCTGCGGCGATGAACGGCACCCTCGAGGCCATTAGGCCGGCGATGAAGGCGACGTCGCGCGAGAGCCGATCGAGCTTGGCGACGATGATGGAGCAGCGGGCTTTCTTCGCGGACGCCAGGGCCGCCGCGAGCTGCGGCCGGCGTTCCAAGGCATCGGCGCCTTTGCCGGTCTCGACCTCGACGAACTCGCCCGTGATGGCGAGACCCTCGCGCTCGCAGAAGTCGGCGACGGCACGACGCTGCGCTTCCAAGCCCAAGCCGGAGCGGCCCTGCCGAGCCGTCGACACGCGAATGTAACTGATTGCCGCTCCAGCCAATTGAACGCTCCCAGTAGCGTTTCGAGATATTTCACGGATCTTCGCTTTCGCCCGCTAAGACACGCTCGTTTCAACGAGCGATGCAAGCGACCGGGTCAATTGGGCGTTTGAAGTCGATTGAAGCGAGGTATTTACACGGGCAGATCGAACTTGCTTTTTGTTAGTAGATGAAACCGGCCCGCAAACAGCCGACTGAAGGTTGATTTGAGTTGATGTGACTTTCCGCGCAGAGGGGAAAACCCCCTTTGGGGTGTCAAATCAACCTTCGCGCGGACCCAATTCAATCCGCGCGGGGGGCAGGCGGGAGCAGACACTCGCGGACGCTCGTTTGCCTGTGACACCAAAGTAAAGTGCTAACACTATATTACGCGAGAACGCTTTTCTGCGCGGCGGACGACCAACGTGGACGGACATGAGCGGCGGACATCGTCGCGCCGGCCTGGATCCGCCGGATGTCCGCGACGACCTATGGCGCCTTCGGGATCCACTTAACCGCGCTCACACGCCGTGCTAGTGCCTGGCCCTGCACAGACGAAAGACATGCGATGCGCCTGCCCTATGTCTTGATCGTGATCAGTGTCTCCCTGTCCGCCGTCCCGTTGCACGTCTCGGCCGAGGAGCTTAGGGGCGCAGCCAGGCGCGCATACGAGAAGGCTACAAGCGACGGCAGCCTATCGACGTCCTGCAGCGCGGGTTCGCCGGATTTCGTATTCTGGGCTGGCAAAACACCTTCGACCATAGAGGTGGGAGGCAATCCGCAGCCGGTCCAATTCGAACAACACAGGGTCGGCGACTACATTAGCAGGCCGTATCGGTGTCAGACGAGTGCAGGTTTGCTGACGATAACGACGAAACTGACCCACAGCATCAGCAACTCTCAATGCGGCGCCGGCAATGATTTCATTGCTAGGTTTGAAGTCTCGCACGTCGGTTCCTACTCGGACGACTTCCTAGTCGATGGATGCGGCGGCACCTCCGGGCTTCTCATACAACGGAAACACGTCCTGTTCTGCCGTATGCCCGACGATGACAAGGCCGGCGTGGGACATTGCGCGGAAGCTGCCGATGCCGCGGGTCCGAGACAGTTACGCTAGAGCGGCTTATAGGGAAGCTGCAGCCGAAAGGTGGAGAGGGTATCCGTCCGCCGCAGCATGCAGAAAGTCGAGAAGGCAGACGTCAACGAGCAGCATTTTCCGGCCGAGGTAGCTCCGGGGGTGTTCGTCTTGCCCGACAAGCGGATCCCGCTCGTACCGAACATCGGCATTGTTGTCGGACGGGATGTGGTGCTCGTGGTTGATTGTGCTCTTCGGCGGCAGGTCGTTGGGCAGCAGACGCCAGGCGATCCCGCCTCGCAGGACGTAGAAGATCGCGTCGAAGACGTCGCGAAACGACCACTCTCGCGGTCGCCCGCAGGCGCGGGCAGGCGGAAGATAGGATTCGATCACAGCCCACTCGGCATCGATCAAATCGGTTTCGTAGCGCGCGCGTCAAGATCGGCGAGGTCTTCGAAGACATCGATTTCGCCAGTTACGTCGCAGTAGTGTACGCCCGCCGCGATGCATGCCTCCGCCATAGGCGCCGAGGTGGCTGAGAACGGGCCGGCTGCGTGCAGAACGGCAGTCATCCCGTTCAGCCCTTCCACCAGGGCTTTGCGGCTCTCGAGCCCGAAAACGCGGTGGCGGAGGCGCAAGCGGTCGGCTAGCGCGCGGACCGCCTCCGCGCGGCGGCCGGCTAGCACGGGATTGAGACCGCGTTCGACAGCGTGCTCGGCGATGAGACGGCCCGTGTAGCCGGTGGCGCCGTAGATCAGGAAGTCGCCCATCGCCGATGCTCCCAGCCAGCGCGCTGACGCCTCCGCCATTCTGTACAGGCTCACGTAGCGGAGGACGATGCGTCTAACCGGCCCCGACCACGGGCAATTCGTCGAGCCTCGTCGTGTAGCGTGGCGAGCGCATCTCGAACTTCGTCGACCAGTCCCGGCGCGGCGCGAAGCCGGTGGATCCCGGCACCACCGTGCCGCGCCCGAAGCGGGCGTTGCAGGCGGCGTCCGCGAGCGATCGACGATGGCAAGGTCGCCATCGAGCAGCCCCTTGCCGACCATGCTGTCGCCGGCGAGCCGACCAGGAAGGTCGTGGCGCGGTGAGTGACGAGCAGGCGCTGGAGGTCGATCTCATCCTCGACGAAGTCGTCGGCTGGTCTCGGGAAGCCTGCGCGCACGGCATGGGCAAGCAGCGGCAACGGCGCGGGCGAGCTGAAGCTGATGACGGCGATGTGCACGCGCCTCTCCGATCTGTCCTGATGCTGAAGGTCTAGAGATGAAGGTCGCGGCGAGGTCAGGCCGCGAGGGCCTCGATCATCTCGGCGGGCACGTTGCCGATGGAGCGCAGCAGGCGTGGCTCGGCGTAGATATCCTGCTCGGGATCGGAACTCTCCTCCAGCACGACAAGGCCGGCGTACTGCCCGGCCATGCGCTCGGCAGCGGCGATGGCACGCGTCGCGTCCTTTGCCTTCTGAGGCGGACATGGCACCAGCTTGCCGCCGCGCTTGGCGACGACAAAGGGCAGGATGATGTAGGTCGTCACCATGGTCTGCTTCCAATCCGTTTGTTCTTTGTAGAACATAGGCGGAACATGTCGTAGGTCGCAAGCGTCATGCAGCAGCCTGAAGCGAGGTGATCGCGATCGTGCAGGAGGACGCGTCGACGCTGGAGCGGGAGAATGCCGTGCTCATCATTGCGGTCGAGCAGGAGCGCGTCCGCAAGATCATCCACGTCGACATGGACGCCTTCTTCGCCTCGGTGGAGCAGCGCGACGATCCTGCCCTGCGCGGCCGCCCCGTGGCCGTCGGCGGCTCCCGCGAGCGCGGCGTGGTGGCGGCGGCGAGCTACGAGGCCCGGGTCTTCGGCGTGAGCTCGGCGATGCCGTCGGTCACGGCACGTCGGAAGTGCCCCGACCTCGTCTTCGTCAAGCCGCGCTTCGAGGTCTACAAGGCGGTGTCGCTGCAGATCCGCGCCATCTTCGCCGAGCATACCCCGATCATCGAGCCGCTCTCGCTCGACGAGGCCTACCTCGACGTCACCGAAAACCTGCAGGGCATCGCGCTTGCCACCGACATCGCGAAGGCGATCAGGGCCAGGATCAAGGAGGAAACAGGCCTTACCGCCTCGGCGGGGGTGTCGTACAACAAGTTCTTGGCCAAGCTCGCCTCCGACCAGCGCAAGCCCGACGGGCTCTACGTCATCGCGCCGGACAAGGGCGCGACCTTTGTGGTGGGGCTGCCGATCGGCCGTTTCCACGGCGTTGGACCCGCCACGGAGGCGAAGATGCTGCGCCTCGGCATCGCCACAGGTGCCGACCTACGGAAGAAGTCGCTGACCTTCCTGCAGGAGCACTTCGGCAAGGCGGGCGCGTACTACTTCGGCATCGCGAGGGGCATCGACCATCGTCCTGTCCGGGCCAACCGCATCCGCAAGTCGGTCGGCGCCGAGAACACCTTTGCCGAGGACCTCGTCGACTACGAACCGATGCGCGATGCGCTGCAGCCGATCCTCGACAAGGTGTGGCGGCATTGCGAGGTGCACGGCACGCGCGGGCGCACCGTGACGCTGAAGGTCAAGTTTTCGGATTTCACCAGCATCACCCGCAGCAGGTCCATGACAGCAATCATCAACGGCCGCGACGCGCTGGAGGCGGTCAGCCTCGCGCTGCTGCAGGCGGAGATGCCGGTGCGGCGCAGCGTGAGGCTTCTCGGCGTCAGCCTGTCCTCGCTGACGGCGCCGACGGACGGACGACCGCAGATGACGTTCGACGTCTGAGGACAAAGGAGAAGACCATGAAGGTAGCGGCGGACCTGTGCATCGTGCCCATGGGCGTCGGCCCCTCGGTCTCGCGCTACGTGCGCGAAATCAAGGCGATCGTCGAGGCGAGCGGCCTGTCCGCGACGATGCATGCCAACGGCACCAGCATCGAGGGCGAGCTGATCGACATCTGCCGGCTCGCCGAGCGTTGCGAAGACGCCCTCGCCGCTATGGGCGTCCAGCGCACCTTCTTCACGCTGATCTTCTCGACCCGCCGCGACAAGGATCAGACCTTGGCAGACAAGATGGCGGCTGTCTCCTGAAGCGTTATGGCGCCGGGTTTTGGTGAACCTGATGCACGGCATTGATCGCGGCCTCGATCGCCGGCGTGATCTCGACGTCGACCGATGCCAGGCAGGCGTCGAGCTGCTCCATGGTAGTCGCGCCGATGATGTTCGAGGTCACGAACGGCCGCGACGTCACGAAGGCGAGCGCGAGATGAACGGGGTCGATGCCGTGCTCGGCCGCGAGCGTGAGGTAGGCGTCGACCGCCTCCTCGACGCCCGGCTTCTCCTATCGCGTCCCGCGCTCGAAAAGGGTCGTGCGCGCGCCCGGCGGCCGGGCGCCGCGCTGGTACTTGCCTGTGAGATAGCCTTGTCCGAGCGGCGAGTAGGCCAGCAGACCCACGTCCTCGCGCAACGCCATCTTCGCCAGCCCGATCTCGAAGGTTCGGCTGACCAGACTGTAGACGTTCTGGATGGAGGCCACGCGAGGACCGCAGCCGCTCTCCGCGAGGTGCAGGAAGCGCGACACGCCCCAGGCCGTCTCGTTGGAGAGGCCGACGTGGCGGATCTTGCCTTCCTGGACCAGCCTGTCGAGCGCGCCGAGCGTGTCTTCGATCGGCACCGCGTCGTCATCGGCCGGCAGGCCGGCGTAGGTCGTGCCGCTCTCGCCGAACAGGCCGATGCGCCGGTCGGGCCAGTGCAGCTGGTAGAGGTCGACTTAGTCCGTGCGCAGGCGCTCCAGCGACCGTTCCAGGGCGTAGCGGATGTTGGCCTCGTCGAGGCGCGCGCCCTTGCCGTCGGGGTGGAGCCAGTTCGCGGTGCTACGTCCGCTGACCTTGGTGGCGAGCACGAGTCCATCGCGGCCGCCCCGCGCGGCAAGCCAGCTGTCGACGATGCGCCCGGTCGAGCCCTGCGTCTCGGCCTTGGGCGGGATCGAGTACATCTCGGCGGTATCGAGGAAGTTGATCCCGACGGCGACCGCGCGGTCCATCTGGGCATGGCCCTCCGCCTCGGTGTTCTGCTGGCCGAAGGTCATCGTGCCGAGGCAGATCGAGGACCGGATTGCCGATTGGGTGCCTTCTCGAAGTTGCAGCGTCGCTTGACTGCGCTCGACATCTCGTTAACGCTGCGGCCGCACAGGATCGAGCGCGGTCTCTTCACCCATATCGACGACGGTTTCGGCTCGGGTCGAAGAAGCGGCTCGGCGACGGACAGACCATAGCATCGCGAACAATATGATCGAGCCGGCGAGGAACGGGACAGTCACGTCTAAAAGCGCGTGGCGTAGTTCGCCAGCGCCCTTACCTAGATGATCTGAAATCGCGCCAATAAGAGCCGGCGCGATGCCAAGGCCTATGAGATTGATGCTAATCACGTAAAGCCCAGATACGCGTCCGCGCGCGGCCGCTGGCGTCTCGATCTGGACCAAGGCGGGTATGATGCCTACAGGTACCGTCAGGGCGATCAGCAGAGCTGTCAGGGCGGGGATCAAACCTTCCGTGGTGGACACGTGACCGACTAACAGCATCAGAGGCAGACTGGCAAAAGACGAAGCCAAAGCGATCCCAATGTAGGCTGTCTTAACGCCGCGCGTAGTGAGCCAATCGACAGCGATTCCGCCCAACATCATCCCAGTCGGGCCCGCCGTTAGAGCGACGAGGCCGCCGATGGATCCGATGCGGGAAGGCGTCCAACCGAATTCGCGTCCCAAGATCGCCGGCATCCATGCCGTAAGCGAATAAGATGCCGCCACGAGACACGAGGCGCCGAGGAACAAAGTAACATAGCCAAATGGATCCTTTCGCAAGGCGTCCAACGTCGAGCTCGCGCGACCCTCTCCATCTTTCCACTCAGATCGACGATCGGGCTCTTTAATAAGCGATAGCAGGCACATGAGGATGATTCCCGGCATCGCGACGGCGAGAAAGGTCTTCTGCCAAGCCGTCATGCTGCCGACATAAGGGAGGCCGGCGCCGAAGCCATTCAAAAATAGATGGTAGAAGAAACCGCCGACAAGAAGCGCGGTGCCGGAGCCGAGCGCGGTACCTAATTGGAACAAGCTTACCGCACGCGCTAAGTAGGGCCGGGGAAACCGGTCATGAATCAAACCATAGCCTGCGGGCGCCAAACCCGCCTCTCCCGCGCCGACGCCCATTCGCGCAAAGAGCAATTGATAAAAGCTCCCGGCGAAGCCGCTGGCCGCTGTCGACAAACTCCAAATACCGACACCGAGTATGATGGTGCCGATCCGAGACCATCGATCGGCGAGCCAACCTAAAGGCATTCCCATAAATGCGAAGAAAAGTCCGAAAGCGATTCCGTTCAGCAAGCCGATTTGCGCATCGCTCATTCCAAGGTCGGCTTTAATTGGCTGAACCAGCAGGGCCAACGTAAAACGATCGACATAGGAAAAAATCATCGTCGTCATTAGCAGAAACACAAAAATCCAATCCCGCAGAGCGGGCTTTACGGCTGGGATTTCCGGAGACCGGGGCGGCTGATCAGGTTTCGTTATCATGCCGCTGCTTCTCCGGTGACATCCGAGGCGGGTAGAACTTGAAACCCATTTGCTCCAGGCGCTGTGCGAGCGCTATCGTGCAAAGATCTGAAAAGCTGGGTCCGATGATCTGAAAGCCAACCGGTAGGTCGGCCAACTGGCCTGCCGGGAATACTGTGGCGGGGAGATAAGAAACACTGGCGAGGCCACACCAGAATAACTGACTTAAATAGGGCTGGGCACGTCCGTCTACATCGACGGTGCGCAAGTCCATCATCGCACTATGATCGTGCGGGAAGGCCGACGTCGGCATCACCGGTGTAATAAGGAAATCCACTGTTTTGAAATATTCCTTCCAAGCCCAGCGAAATTTTGTGCGCTCCTCATTCAAATAAAGCCAATCGCGATGCCGCATCGTTTGCGCGCGCGCTATACCAACTGAAACGCTGCTGATACCTTCCCGCGGAGCCTCAGCGATCTTGATCGTCTCTTCGAATTTAGCATCGGGCATACGTCCTACTGTTGCCGATACCATTAGGGCAAGAAACACTTCGTGTTCCCGTTCGCTGTCGAACATAGGTTTGGACCTGCAATCGATCTGCGCACCCGCACGTGACAGAGCGTCTGCCACCTCCTCAAGACGCTTCGACACTGCCGCGGCGGGCGGGCAGATGGGGTCTGACATCCAAACCCCGATCCGCAGATCGCGCATGGGCTTTTTAAGGATTGGGAGGTTTTCGGCGCGCCAAGGCGTATCGAGTACGTCGGGACCGATCAACACGCGCATTGCGATCTCGAGATCGAAAGCTGATCGCGCGAGCGGCCCCGCCACACTGATATCGGTAACCGAACGGTTGTCGTCGATGACATGGCCGCGGAACGGCACAAGTCCGAATGTGGGTTTGTGACCGAAAACTCCGCAATAATGTGCGGGATTGCGGATCGAGCCGCCGATATCAGTACCCAACTCCAAAGCCGTCAAACCCGACGCAAGCGCAGCCGCCGATCCGCCCGACGATCCGCCCGATGTTCGACCGAGGTCCCAAGGGTTATTCGTGACACCATAGATATCGTTGTAACTTTGAACATCTGCAAGCATCGCAGGTACGTTGGTCTTACCAAAGACATTTGCCCCGGCCTTGATGAGTCTTTCAGGTGCGACAGCAGTCGAACTCGCCACGTTATCTTTGAGATGCGGGAGGCCGAACGTCGATGGAGTGCCGGCGATCTTAAAACTCTCTTTGATCGTCATCGGCACGCCGTGCAGCGGTCCCCAGCTTTCGCCTCTCTTGCGAGCTGCGTCTGCTGCATCCGCTCGCCGACGCGCCTCGTGACGATCCTGATGAATGATGGCGTTGACAGGGACATTGAAGCGGTCGACGCGATCCAGGAAATGTTCCAAGGCGTCGCGTGCCGTCAGTTCGCCATCCGCGATTTCGCAGGCGATTTTTTTGGCGGATCGAAAATGCAAGCTCGTCATCATCTTCATCTTCTAACGACCAGCCGCTCGCGGCGGCGAGCGTCGGAGCCAACTCTAGGTGATGCGCGTCGGCTTTTGAAAACGGTGTCGAAAAGTGCAATCATGCTGCTTCGTCTTGATGATGATACATCTGATAGAGCAAGCGCTGACCAAGCCGACGGAACGGCGCGAATGGATGTGCGGGCAACTCGCTGTTGAAGATCGGCAGATCCTTGATGGGCTTGCCCGCGATGAGATCGGCCATGCGCCGACCAGCCTGCGCGGAGTAAGCGACGCCATTTCCGCCATAGCCGCAGCCATAAAATAGCCGATCGCCCTTGTCCGGTTGAACTATCCTAGGCATCATGTCGTGGCTGACGTCGACCCACCCCCACCAGGAGTAATCGATGGTGATACCAGCAAGTGCCGGGAACTTCCTGGCCATACCATCGGTCAAAAGTTTCAAGTGCTTCGGGTTTTCCGCGTCGGCTCCGGTGATGGCCGCGCGTGACCCGATCTGCAGACGGTTATCCGGAAGCAAGCGATAGTAGAACCTCAAGGTCCTTGTGTCGGTAATAACCTGCCGTGTCCTAAAGCCCGCTGCAGCGATTTCGGCCGCAGTGAGCGGCCTCGTCACTAAGGAATTCGACATGATTGGCATGATCCGACGTTTCAGGCTGGGGTGAAGACTGGGCCCCACGTAAGCCCCTGTTGCTAGTGAAACAGCACCTGCGCGCAAAGACCCCGATGGCGTCATGACTCGGAAGCCGCGTCCCTCGCGATTTATGGAAACCACAGGGCTGCCCGGGTGCACACGCACGCCGAGCGAGCGCGCAAGCCGAAGATAGCCAAAGGCAAGCTTCGCGGGATGAATGCCGATACCGATTGGTTCGTGGAGTGCACCCGTTGCTTCTGAGTCGTCGACCCAATCCCGAACAAGCTCCTCCCGTGAAAGCATACGAGTCGCGTAACCAAACACTCGATTCGAAATTTCGCTTTCTTGCGCCAACTTGTCTTTGAGACGAGGCCGATGTGCGATGTGGAGGTGACCACCCGGCTGCGCGTCGCAATCAATTTCTGATACAAGCGATCGAAAAGTTTCGAAACCATCCAAAACCTCCGCATGCAAGGCCAAAGCAGTCTCGCGACCCCAACGCTTAATCCATTGCGAGCGTGTAAGGCGTCCGGTCGCGTTCTGGCCTTGCCCTCCGTTACGGGTCGAGCAACCCCACGCGATGCGATTAGCCTCGAGCACGATGGCACGGATACCGTGCTCGCGCGCTAAGAAGATCGCGGTGGCGAGCCCCGTGAAGCCCGAACCGACAATCACCACATCGGTATGTTCGTCGCCCGTAAATGCACCGTCGTCCTCTGGCGGATCGCCGGCCGATGCAATCCAGTACGTCGGCGCATAGTTTTGGTTGAGGCCGGGTGTCGCAGCATGCAGGGGGTCGAACCGAGGATCGTAGGGCTGATGATAAGCATCCGAGACGTACATGCTACTTGTCATCAAAAGAGGTCTTTCTCGTCCGCTCAGTTACAGGATATTGCTCGCTTGCTATCAAACAGGCGAATTTACATAGAAGATTCGTAAGCCTACCCGAAAAGACGTCACCCGAGGCGGCGACACCTCATAAGCAAACCCAGTTGCCAACCGCAGCCAAAACAGATCTGCTCTCGCATTTCGCCGAGAAAGTTTGCTCCTCGATGTAATAGGCTCAGACACAGCCGATATTATCAATCCTACATGCGAGCAGCCGCTGCATGATCATAGATCCAGTTTCTGCTTGTTAGGGGGCCACTGATTTGCAAACACTATCGGTGATGGCGACACGAGGCGCTTCGCCCCTCCCGGTATGTGACTGACGCCTCCTGCACTCGTCGTCAACACTGGCTCTAACAAGTAGCGTCGTCTGGATCTTGCGAGACGAGGGAGGCGCGCCCGTTAATAGCCTAAGGCCGGAAGAGAGTGAATCATCGCATGATCCGTCGACACAACGTGCAAGACGGTGTGATGAGCTAGAGTCTAAGACCGTCGCACTCCTTATATAAGCGAGAATGCTGCAGAGTGTCCAAATGGCAAAGATTGGTTTGGTTGCATAATCCTGTGGCAGATTAATTCAAAGTGAATCAGAGGGTACGGCATGAGCAATCATCGTAATTTGATAGCAAGTAGCGCCGTGTTGGTCGCATTATCTGTGTCGTCGACGGCGTCGCTAGCTGGACTTGGCTCGACCCCGGGGGAAACTTCGGGAACAGCTGCTGCGGCGCCGTTGCCTGAGGGCCTCTATGCCACTGATATAGAAATTGCTGGTAGACGTGACGTTGATGCCGATCATAACTTCAATACTATTGTCGGTCCAGTTCCCGGAGGAAGTGGATCAGGAAGCCCTGGGCCGGGGCCCAACATCGCGATCAACGAGCCAACATTCATCTATTCGACGCCTTTCAATTTCTACAACACCCGGCTCGAGTTCGTGTACGATCCGTCTGTGATTAGCTCTTACGGTGGACAGAACAATCGCATTCCTTCGGCGGTAACAAATCGTACTGATGTCTACGATCAAACCTTCGGCCCGGTGTTGGCACATAGCTTTGGCAACGGCTTCAGCGCGTCAATTTCGGGCTTTGTCCGTCCACCAGCGGCTTACTCCGGCTTCATGAATCATACCTTCGCCGATATCCGCAGCGGCATTAGCTATACAGCCAACGGGTACGACCTTACGGCCTTGTTTAAATATAATGGCACATTCGGCGGCTACGAGGGCGGTCTTCGCGGAACATTGTCGCCTATCCATGGTGTGTCAGATGCCGTCGATCTCGATTTCACTGCAACGAAGAAATTAGGAAGGTTCGAATTCGGTCTAGTCGGATACGCGTTTACTGACATCAACACGCGGGGGGATGACTCGACGATCTTACGCGGCAATCAGACCGTAAGTCTTCGCACACGTGCAGTCGGAGTCGGCGGCCTAGTCGGATACAACTTCGGTAGGGTTACTCTGCAGGCTTATGTAATACGCGAGGTTTTCGGCCGCAACCAGGAAATCGTCCCAACCGTGGGTGGTTTTCAAAATCTTGCGACCAATGGTTATCTACGCTTAATCGTGCCTTTGTACGTCCCGGCGGCTCCGAAGGAGCGTGTCTTACAGAAAGACTTTTAGGTCGTGAGATAAAGGCCATTCTAGACGGCGTCCACAGGTTAGGAGGGACTAAGTACCTTCGATCTATGTTGCGAGGCATAATTCGCAGGCAGCGTCCAAGCGCCAAACACCTCGGGCGGTCAGCCCGGGGCCGTGCTTGCGGGATAAGCGGCTCGATCAGCGCCCACTGACCGTCGCTCAGATGAGTCGGATAGGCCCGGTGTGTCGAAGGCTTCTTCCTTGGCATCGGCAGCGACTCACGAGGCTCAACACGACACCCGATGAATCATGCCAAAACCGCCGAGGGAACCCCTTCTCAAACACCCACCTAGCAATACGGAGGCGCCGACGTCGAGAAGGAAATTAGACGATCGTCCATATTGGTATCTGATTGGATGAGGTGGCGTAATGAGGTCTTACTGCGGAGTTCTGTTCCTTGTAGATCGGTGCTGCTGCCAAGTCCTGACCTTACGCCGGCCTTGAGATCGGTCGAAGGCGCAACTGCCATTGCAGATGTCCCAAGGGTGTTGCTGACGTTCATGGTCAGAAGGGACCACAAGAGCTTGCTTGGCAGTGCGAGTGAGATTGAGCATCGTCGCTTTCGGTTTTGACGGCGGGCAGCGAGGCGGCTTCGGCGGACGGCGCTGCCGCATGCGATCCAGGTCGGAGACCGAGGGCACCTGATAGAGAATGGCTGTCGCGTCCTCCTTGAAGCCGTGCATGCGGCATTAGGCAGATCGAAGCGGTAGCCGCCGGCCGCCGCCCCTAGTGCACTGACGCAGTCGCCCACAAGCACCCCAAAGTCGCGTCTGGCTGGAACGCCATCCACGCTGGACCTTTCACTTCAGGCCGACATCGGCCTCCTGGATGAACGCCTTAGAAGGCTCTTATCGGCGCTAACCCGCCGCCGCCTGAGACGCGGCACTTTCCTCGGCGTCGTGGATCTGCAAGCCGCCATCAAGCGCTACATCGCCGAGCACAACCGCAGCACCAAATCATCTAACTGGACAAAGCCAGCCGCCGACATCCTCAACGCCGTCAGCCGCGTGCCTGCACCATCAGTCTAAGTCGGTACATTAGCATCTCCATGATCCCGGCTAAATTACGTCGTAGTGGTCAGTCTTTTGTTGAAGAAGTCCAATGCGTCGTTCTGCATAGGTGAGACCATTTAAGATGAAGTGCATGAATGGCGCCATCCTTGCACTACGTCGCGATAGAGGTCACCGGAACTGCCATCATGGCTGCCACAAATCTTGCTGTCGCCTGGCTGGGCCTGTTCGGGGAACTCGACCGCGCTGGCGTGGCGCTGCCTCTTCAGATCCGATGCGCAATTATCACCGCCATAGAGCGACGTGTTTTGACCACCGGGGCTCGGCTTCCCTCCACACGCCAACTCGCGAGCCTCCTTGGAGTCGCGCGTAACACTGTCGTGGCAGCCTACCAGCAACTGATCGATGAAGGCTTCCTGGTCTCGCACGAGCGCAGCGGCATCTTCCTAGCGCCGGGGGCGACGCCTCGCGAAAAGAGCTTGCCGATGAGGATGCCGACGCTCGACTGGTCAAGCCGGCTCGTCATCAGGCCCTCGCAGCTTTCTCAAATCACTAAGCCGCGCGACTGGCTGGATTATCCCTATCCCTTCGTGTTCGGCCAGTTTGATCCCTCACTCTTCCCAACCAACGACTGGCGTGAGAGTGTTCGCGCCGTCTCCAGCGTCTCAGAGTTCAATTGCTGGGCCGGCGATCTCATCGACGAAGACGATGCAGACCTTGTCGAGCAGCTTCGTCTCCAAGTGCTGTCGCGCCGGGGGATTTTCGTCGGCGCCGACGAGGTGATGATTACGATCGGCTCGCAGCAGGCGCTCTCTCTGCTGACGCAACTGCTCGTCGGGCGCGATACGCCGGTCGGAATTGAGGATCCCTGCTACCCCGACGTTCGCAACATGCTGAGTCTCACGACGGCCAACCTCACGACACTCACCCTCGACCGGCACGGGGTCGTTCCCGATCCGACGTTCGCCGGGCAAGCGATCGCCTTCGTGACGGTGGGACATCAATGCCCAACTACCGCTGTGATGCCTCTGGAGCGCCGACGCGCCTTACTCGATGCTGCCCGGATCAACGATGTCGTGCTCGTCGAGGATGATTACGAAGCCGACCTGTCCATCGAGGGTGATGTCCCGTCTCTGAAAAGCCTCGATACGTACGGGCGCGTGATCTACGTAGGCAGCTTTTCGAAAGTGCTCGTTCCTGGTCTACGCATCGGTTACGTCGTTGCCCCCCGTGCCGTGATTGCGGAAATGCGGGTCCTTCGGCGCCTGATGCTGCGGCACCCGCCCTCGAACAACCAGCGGGCCACCGCAATGTTTATCGCTCTCGGGCACTACCGCTCCCACCTGCGCCGCATGGCCACAGTGCTGGATGAGCGTGCCGCCCGCATCGGAGGACTGCTGCCACGCCTTCTGCCGGGTTGCCGCTGGCGGCGCGACGTCGGCGCGACGAGTTTCTGGATCGAGGGGCCGCCTGGCCTTGACGCCCAGTACCTGACAAAGTGCGCGCGCGAACGCGGCGTGCTGATCGAGCCTGGCGACATCTTTTTCTCCGATCCGCAGGCTGGGCGTGCCTACTTCCGGCTTGGCTTCGCCTCCATTCGCACAGAGCGGATCGAAGAGGGTCTAATACGGCTTGCCGGCCTAATCGCGCCGTCTCGTGCTGCTTCCTCAAAGGGGATGCCAGAGCAGGTCTTTGACCGCTTGGATTACACTTATGACGGCCACGGAGCAGAGCAGCAGAATCGATAAGGCCTTGTGGCCGCGACCGGCACCCCGGTGCAGCATTGCCTCGCCGATGCGGCTTCCGATAAGGATGAGGGGCAAGCCAATAACTAGCGGAACCGCCAAGGAGGCATCGAGAAGACCGGCACCGGCGAGGCTTACCACGCTGACGATAGACGTCGCGAAGAAGAAAACAAGCAGAGAAGACCGCGCTTGCTGAGGCGAGAGCGGCGTTGCGAGATAGTAGGCGACCACGGCCGGACCCGGCATCGCGGCGAGCCCGTTACAGAGGCCGGCCAGCAGCCCGACTGCCATGGTCTTATGCCCGCCTGGAAGGTTTTGAAACCGAAAACCAAGCAGGAGCGCGACGATGCCTCCGCCGCAGACCAGCGCGATAGCGAGCCTTGCTGTGCTGGGCGTAGCCGCAACAAGCGCCGCTACGCCTAATGGTGATCCGATCATTGTTCCGGTGACCAGCCAGCCGATTGATGGCCAGTGGCAGGTCCTGCGCGCTCGCGGCAGGTCGGAGAGGCTCACACAAAATTGCAAGGAAACGGCAACCGGCACGCATTGATTAGGCGGCAGCGAAAAGCCAAGCAGCGGTACCGCGGCGAGGGCGAAGCCGAATCCCGTGAAGCCGCGGATCAATGCTGCAGCGAAGATCGCTGCCGCAATCGCCGCGAGCAGGCCAGGCTGGACCGTCACCTGAAACAAGGCCTGTCGCGTCGAGCTATCGCATGCCGATTACGATGGTCTTCTTCCGTGTGAAGTGCTCCAGCATCGATTCGAGCGACGCTTCCTTGCCGAGCCCCGATTTCTTGAAGCCGCCGTAGCTGAGGTTTGGCTGAATAGTCAGGTTCTGGTTGACCTGGAAGGGCGCCTCCTCGGAGGCCTTCACCACCACGGTGTTGCCGGCCACCAGCGCCGGGCCGATTTTAAGTGCCATCAGGACAAGGGGTACGTTCCAGGGCAGGATCGCGGCGACCATGCCCAGTGGCTCACGTGTCGTGATCGCGAGCATGTCTGGACTGAAGGGCAGCGTCTCCCCCTTTAACTCCGTAGCGAGCCCACCGAACATCGCCAGGATGTCGGCAGCGGTCGCGATCTCGGGGCGGCACTCGGTTCGGATAGCCTTGCCGGTCTCTGCGGCGAGTAAGGCGGCGAGGGTCGCCGTCGCCTTCGCGATCCTGCGTCCACCTTCCGCCACCAGCTTACCACGCTCCCGCGCCGACACACGGGCCCAGCCCTTTGCGGCTGCTCGGGCGATGGCGACTGCTGCATCGACATCCGCCGCGTCGGCATCGGGCGCGTCGCTGAGGCGAAGCCCGGTGGCGGGATCGCGCACCGTCAGAGTGCGCCCGCTCAGCGGTGCAACGAGGGCATTGCCGACAAGATGGCGTCCGGCGAGGTCGGCTAGGATGGCGCGAGCCGCACCGGGAAGGCGATGATTGGCCGTCGGGATCGCCTGGGGCTCGCTTGGCATCACGGATCTCGTCGGGGCTGTCTTGAACTGCAGTGTCGATGAGAGCGATCCGGATACCACGGTAGATCCAGCGCGCGGCAACCTGGCGGACCAGTCGGCTTGCGCATTAAGCTGGACGCCTCAGTGGACGTGCATCTAGAGCACTTCCTTCTTGCGCTGGATCGATGAGTCAGACTCGAGATTCTTGTTCGACGAAGAGGGCTACGATGGCGGCACCTCTCTCCCAGGATTTGAGGCAACGGCTCGCGGGAGCTATCGAAGCCGATAGCTCGGCGCGGGCGGCGGCGCGGCGCTTCGAGGTGAGCGCGTCGACGGCGGTCAAGCTCATGCAGCGGGTGCGCACGACAGGCTCGACGGCGCCGGCGCGGATCGGAGCGCATCGCCGACGCGACGGTCCCGCCGCGCGTTGATTACGAGCTGACCGACCTCGGCCTTTCCCTGACCGAGCCGCTCACGCTCCTCGCCCGCTGGGCATTCGCCCGGCGCGGCTCGATCGAGGCAGCGCAACGCGATTACGACGCGGTTCACGAGGTCGAGTCGTCATCGTTCGATGAGACAACCTGAACGAAGGTCCGCTTCGAAGCACCGGCTCTGGGTCAGGGAACGACCAAGATTAGCGCTGTGCTGACGGGCTGCTTTCCCTCCCTGAGCCTGGCCAGCGCGAACGCCATCGTGCGGCAGCGAAGCGAAAGGTGATCCTGCCAGAAAACGTTGCGTTTCAGCGCCCTTCCCTCCGCCAGCACTCCGCAAGTCAGTGTATTCTCTGCTTTTCTGCGAGGCCGGAAAAGCAAAGCAAACACAGGCTTGTGGGCGAGTAGCTGTTTACATTGCTCAGCACCGATCGCCGAATTCCATGCTCTCGGTGCCACTCGTTCTCTGAAGCTGTGTACTTTGCGCTTTTAGTACGGAGTTCTTTTTCGCCAGTGAAAGCATGTGCTTACAAAAAGGCCTCTGCTGTAAGTTGTTGAAGTTGCCTCGCCTACCGAGATCCTTGCTCCAAAAAGTTAAGCCACAGCTGAATAGAAGCAGGGGGTCTGCCGCTTACAAGCCAACGTTCAATAAGCGGTCGAGATGGATGGCCGGTTCTGGACCCTTTGCGGAAGCTGAGGGGGTCGCTTTCCGGTAATCTAAACGGAAGCACCTGCCACTGACCATGGCTGTGCTCACGCGTCATATTCGTCCCCGATGTTTGGCCTCCAGCAGGTTTAAGGGCGCTACCCCTCGCGCGCCATGACCAAGTTTCGATCCGCCCCGGTGAAAGGGCGACAGGCGGCGGCACGACGACCGGTGCGGTAGCGCACGCTTTGATCCGCGCCCCCTTGAGAGGGCGACCAGAATGAAGAACATCGCGCTGCTGTACTGCCAGTTTCGATCCGCCCCCGTGAGAGGGCGACCCGTCCTCCGGGTCAGGCGGCTAGGGGATGATCGTTTCGATCCGCGCCCCCGTGAGAGGGCGACACCGTGTTGAGCAGGTCCTGAAATATAAGCATCTTCTTCGCTATGGAGACAGCCGTCCGCTGCCTTCAGAAGAACCGCTACCGCCGCTCATCCGGCCTTCCTGCTTCAAGCCAACATGATCTCGCCGACCATCGCATTGATGACGATCCGGCGTTCATACTCGGCAGTAAGCCGGACGCGCGTTTCTGACGACATCTCACTTGCCTGACAGGACCGCGCGAGGATTTACGCGCCCTCGTCATCGTTCGCATTGATCGACAGCGACGCATTAGCCCCGATTCCAGAGCGTACGGCGGCATCACGCCACCCTCCCGCTCTTCAAGCCTCAGCGCTCGGCGAGAACGTTGCGATAGCCCGCAGCAGTATAGGCTCGGCATAGATGTCCTGCTCGGGATCAGACTGCTCCTCCAGAACGGCGATGCCGGCGTATTGTCACGCCATCCGTTCCGCTGCAGCGATCGCACGAGCCGCATTCTTGCCGCCGCGCCGAAGAAGCGGACGTATGAAACTTGCGGCCGCTAGCTTGCTATAGACGCAATAAGGTGCAGACCGATATCATGAGATGATGACTGAACGAGCGCCGGGTTCGTCCGATATGCATGATACCTTTGATGCGTATAGGTCGGATCAGTGGCGACACAGCTCGGACATAGAGGTGTCCCGGCTGCGCCAGATCCTTCTCTGGCCGCTCGTATTACGAACACCCGCATCGGCGAGCCTCGTCCACGAGATCGCGAAGATTAAAGGCGATTTGCGGTCCAGCCACTGGACGGAAATTGACGATCTTCTTGCTCATGCGTCGCAGCCGCCGTCGGCGAAATCATCCGACGGGAAACAGACTTATGGAATGACGCGCGACGGTGCTCATGTCTACAGCGAGTTCGTCTACTTCTACGATTTCCTGCAGTCCCTTCTTTTCCGCGCAGACCACCAACATCGCGATTTTACCTTGTGGCGGCGCGAGGATATCAAAGCTGTCACGTTCGATCTTCAGCTGCCTCGCGTTCGTGAAACAGGCGGGATCCAGGCGTCCTTCTCGGCGAATGTCGAGCGGTTCAACCTTTATCTTTTCGAGACGGGCGCGGCGGTGCTTGCTGTTGAACTCAACTTTGGGGCTGCACCCGAGATCCAGGAGGTTGAGGGGCATCGTCGCCCCATGTCAGTGGCGGATGCCTTGACGGTCTGTGACCATTTGCGACGCGTATACACGCCTTTCTATAGTCTCGACGAGGATAAGCCGCTTTCGGCACGCGTCCCGACTCGTTTCTTGTGGCGACGTGAAAGGTCGACATCTTTCGAAATAGCCGAGGAGGCGGGGGCCCTTCAGCCTTTCCGAGTCTCAGCTCCGGCTGGCCTTGACGCCGATCTTTCATTCATCCACGGCCTCAACCAAGGTCGTCGCTCGGCACCCATCTTCGATCACTGGCGTTCCGCTATCGCGCCGCTCCGAATGCCCGGTGACACACCCTGTGACGCCGGTGCGGGAGTTTGGAGGCATGTACTAGACGAGCGCATCCCGCTTATGACCTTCCTGTCGCTTAATGGCGCCGCCTCTAAGCTTGGGATCGGGCCGCCGCCGGCAGTGGACTGGGCCGCCGCGCAGCGCAACGACCTTCGCCTGGTCTCACGTGGCGACTGGGTGCGCCTCTGCAATGCTGATGAGGCGGGCGGGGATGCCTTACCTTACTCACCCTCCTTCCTCGCAAGCTTCGAGAAGGAATGCTGTTACGATCGTTATTTTCCATCTGACGTGACGACCAGCGCCGTCCGTTATCTTTTCGCCGGGTATCATTTTGCGGTCGTCGGATCGGGAGGGTTTTTCGAGGACACTGCCGTCCATCACTTCCGGCGTCATTACTTCCAGATGGCGTTGCTCGTTAACATGGAGCTGGCCTCGCTACTGGTCGTCTCAAGCCGGATCAGCGACGCCGTTGGCTTGATCGACCAAGATGTCTCGCGCTTGTGGCGCAAGGCTCGTTCCACAGGTACACAAGAGGCGTTCCGCCATAATCTGCGCCAGATCCAGCGTGATTTTCTCAACTTTGTTCATCGCTACCGATCCACCAGCGTGTCGAACCAGATCCAGCCATCCGAACTCTACGGGCGGTGGCGAGACAGCCTGCGCCTCGATGATCTCTTCGACGACGTGAAGGGCGAACTGGACGCTGCCTTCCAGTTCAACACTGGCGAGGATCAACTCGGGCTGGCGCAAGCTGGTACACGGCTCGCCGGCGTCGCCGCTCTGCTTGGCAGCGTAGGCCTGGGTCTGACCTTTCTACAAGTAGGCAATACGTTTTCGGGGCTCCTTGTTCGCATCAAGACCCACACCTTCTCGGTGCGGAGCGGTATAGAAGCCGGCATACCTGCAGCCATCATCATAACGTGGACGCTCCTGATCGCGATAGCCTTCGGCTATGGCGCCGTGCGCACCCTGTTCAGACAGGACGATGCCGAAAGCCGCTCTGTCCGACAGGTTTTCCACTGGCCTCTTGCCATCTGCGCTGTCGCGGCAGTCACGCTGATGCTGCTCCGCTTGGCTCACCTTCTATGACCGGTCGCGGCTGCGATTTTGCGGCACTCGCTCACGCGGCGATCATCGTCGAGCAAAGATACCCCTTAGAGGAGACCGCTGCCGCGCTTGGCCTGACCTATCACGCTCTTTACGCGCGCCTGAGCAATCGCGTGGCTTTCTCGGCGGAAGAGATCCGCGCCTTGGTCACGGCGGCGCCCGATCCACGTTTCGTTGCATATCTTCTACGTGGGACACCCTTTGTCGCCGCTGATCGCCTGCCGCCGGAAGCGGAGACCGCAGAAACCATCCATCGCGGTGCGACCCGCCTCGTGATCGAGGCGACCGATGTGCTTGAAGCGGTGGAGACCGCCTTGCGCGACGGGCGCCTCGATCACCGCGAAGCCCGCCACATCCGCAACGAGGTCGAGGTCGCCGAGCGAGCCTTGGCCACCTTGCGTGAGCGGCTGCGACGGGCGCTTCCAGCCGCGACAGAACCGTGAATTTTGCCTTCTTCCTCGGTGGTCACGATCTCGAGATGGTCGAGATCAAGAGTCTTCTGCTTGAGGCTGGTGTCGGCTCATCAACCTACGACAAGCATCTTCCCTGGGGCGCACGCGCCGGAAGTTACGCAGATGAAGTCGTTGCAGCCTTACGGGCCGGTCTCACACCGGTTCTGGTGGAGCTGGAGGATGACCTTGCCCCATCGATAAGCGAAGGCCTGCTCGATCGGATTGAAATCGGGGCTGTAGGGCGGGAGATAGCGCAGTTCGGCGCCGATGGCGGTGCGCACGCCGGCAGGCTTGTGAGCCGGCAGGTTGTCCATGACCACGATGTCGCCCGGGCGAGCGTGGGGACGAGCACCTGCTCGACGTAGGCAAGGAACGCCGGCCCGTTCATCGCGCCGTCGCGCACCATCGGCGCACCCATGCCGCTGCGGCGAAGCCCGGCGCCTCGACCAAGATGGCGCGCCTGCGCGGCCGGTCCCGGCGCGGCGAGCGATGCAGGGCCGCCGTGCCGCACGGCCACTGGAAGACCACCACCTTCACCGCGCGGCGTCAGGGCAAGCCGCGCGGCTCCCGGCTCGATGCCCATGCCGACTTCATCCTCGGCCTCGTGGAGGCGGGCACGAAGGACATCTCGCTCGCCGAGATCGCCGAACGACTCGAGGCCGAACGCGGCATCCGTGTCGGAATCACGAGCGTCTGGAAGTTCCTCGACCGCCGCGGGCCTCACGTACAAAATAAGACCGCGCATGCCGCCGAGCAGCAGCGCGAAGACGTCCGCCAGGCGCGGCAGGCCTGGTTCGACGGCCAGCTCGACCTCGATCCCGACAAGCTAATCTTTATCGACGAGACCGTGCGACAGCGCCTTCGACATGCCTGCCGGCCTCCAACCCGGCTGGCAGCTTGAATCACCCTCACAGCGATCCGGGTATCCCCACCGATTCCTTCAGCTCGGAAGATGCTCTACCTTCGCTTACAATTTTAGCTCGGCCTTGCCAACCGATCCTATTCTTAATAGGGAAGCTTGCATACTGATTGCAAGCTATAGACTCGGTCGTTCCTCGGTACTCGTACTCTTGGACAGAGACCCTGCCTCAGCTCGTACTTTGCTTTGAATTTATGAGGTCTACGACGGCACCGGCACCGCACATCGCACCATCAAGAATGCCGTCCAAATCGGTCGTTTGCAGCAGGCGGTCGCTGAATAGCCAAGTACACTGGTCGCATCCTCATCGCTTGCGGTCTCGAAAGATCACCGGCAGGGAGAAGGTCAGGCCCTCGTCGGCGATGAGCGGCGGCGGTGCGGGGACAGGGTCGGCCGACGCCATCATCGCAAGGGCGGCGCGGTCGAAGGCGGGATCGCCCGAGCCCGTCTCCACGCGCGACGACACGACATGGCCGAACCGGTCTAGCGTGAATCCCACGACGATCTGAACGGCGCGGCGCGACCCCGTGCTGGGATAGCGCTTAAAGCGATTAAGGTGCGCGACCAGCTCCTTCTGCCACGTGGTCCTGACGCGTAGCAGGCTGTCGCCGACGCCTTGCGCCGGAGAGGCCGACCGCGCCGACTCTTTCGCGGCCTCGATATTCGGAGGGGCGGTCGCCTCGCTGGCCACAGCATCGGCCGCGGAATTGGCCTTCGACTCCTGGAGCTTAGGCTTCTGGTCCTGCGGCGTCTTCGTGGCATCCGGCGCAACAAGCCGATCGGGATCGTCGGTCTCGACGGGCTTCGCCCTCGGCAGGTCGGTGTCCTCGACCTTCACCGTCTGCGAGACCGCGGCCGTCGATGCCATCGAGGCGTCGGCTTCGGGTCCCGGCGGCAGGTCCGTCGGCTCCTGGTGCGGCGCGGAGAGGTCGAGTTCGATTTCGACCGACGGCGCCCCGACCGCGTCTTCGCGTTCGGCGTTGTGCAGCCTCGACCAAGCGTAGGCGAACGCCGCCCCGTGAAGACAGGCCGCGATGACGATCGCCGCCATCCAAACGGTTTTCCGCGGGCGCCGCGACAGGCCCAGATCGGCCGGGACCACAGCCTCGGTCATGGCCCGTGCTGTCCCGAGTTGTAGGGTGACGTTTCCTTGGGAACACCCTCGAGCGCCACCAAGGCGACCTTGAAATAGCCGCCCTCGCGAAGCGTGTCGAGGACGTCCATCATCTCCCCGTATGGCACAGCGCGGTCGGCGCGCAAGAACAGGCGTCGATCCTTCCCGCCGCCATCCGTGTCAAGCGTTCGCAAGAGGTCGACCCGCTTCACCGTCGCTGCGCCGATCGCCACTGACAGGTCGCCCTTGATAGTCACATAGGTCGGCTTGTCGGGCTTCTTCTGCGCTTTCGCGGTGGAGGTCGGAAGATCGACGGGGAGATCGACGGTTGAAAGCGGCGCCGCCACCATGAAGATGATGAGCAGAACGAGGATGACGTCGATGAACGGCGTGACATTGATGTCATGCGCCTCCTCGACGTCGTCCTCGTCGCGATCGTCGAGCGCAACGGCCATCGCCTACTCCGCCTCGCGCGCCGAGCGACTGGAGCCGGAGTCCAGCTCCCGCGACAGCAGCCGCGTGGCGGCACCGACGGCACGGTTGACGAGGATCTGGTGGCCTCGCGTGGAGCGCGAGAAGTGGTTGTAGATGATCACGGCCGGGATCGCGGCCACAAGGCCTGTCGCGGTCGCGAGCAGCGCTTCGGCGATCCCCGGCGCGACGACCGCGAGGTTGGTCGATTGCGATTTCGAGATGCCGATGAAGCTGTTCATGATGCCCCAGACGGTGCCGAACAGCCCGACGAACGGCGCCGTCGAGCCGATCGTGGCGAGAAGCCCCATGCCGCGGCGCAGGCTCTGGACCTCGGCTCGGATGATCTCCGACAGCCGCGATTCCGTGCGTTCCCGGATCCCCGTTCGCGTCGACCCGTCGCCGGACATTTCGAGTTCGCTTACGGCGGCGGCGAGAAGATCGGCCACGAGCCCGCCGCGACCCAGCGCGAGCCGGGCGTCCGCGATCATCCGCGCCTCGCCCATCCGCGCCAGTTCCCGGCTCAATCGGCGGCGGGCGGTCGCGAGTTCGATCGTCTTGCCGAACAGGATGGTCCAGGTCACGAGGGAGGCGGCGATCAGGCTGACCATCACGGCCTTTACCACGATGTCGGCCGACAGGAACATCGACCACGGCGACAGCTCGTGCAGCACGTGGCCGTCGGCGGGCAGCGGCACGGCGGCGTCGGTGACTGCGACCGGCTCGATCGTCGACACGGCCGGCTTGGCGCTGACTGGCGGACGTGGATCGACGGTTGGCGCGGCACCGCTGGCCGGAGCGGCAGGCGCCGGCGTCGTCACAGCAGCCTTCCCTCCCGTCGGCGTCGCGATCTGAGAGAACCCCGGTGCCAGCCCCGCGGCGGACCACAGAACGAGCGTGAGCGCCATGCAGACCGCCCGGCGATGCGAAGACATCATACGTCAGCCCAATGGCGGATGAGGTTGTGGTAGAGGCCGGTGAGTTTGACGACCTCCCCGTCGTCGCGTCCAAGCCGTTCGACGAGTTCCTGGATGACGCAGTCGAGATCGAAGATCATGCTCCGGGCATGGTCATCCCGCACCATGCTTTGGAGCCAAAGGAATGAGGCGACCCGCCGCCCACGCGTCACCGGGGAGACCATGTGCAGGCTCGACGCGGGGTAGAGAACGAGGTGCCCCGCCGGTAACTTGACGGTGTGCGCCCCGTAGTGATCCTCGACGGTCAGTTCGCCGCCGTCGTATTCGTCCGGCTCGGACAGGAACAGCGTCACCGACAGGTCGGTTCGGATCCGCAGGCCGGTCAGGTGATCGCCGCGCACCGCGTTATCGACGTGGATCCCGAACTTGTGGCCGACGCCGTAGCGGTTGAACAGCGGCGGGAAGATCCGCAGCGGGATCGCTGCGGAGATGAACAGCGCGTTGCCTGTCAGCGCCGAGATGACGCGCTCGCCGAGCTTGCGGGCGATGTCGCCGGCCGGCGGCAGCTGCTCGTTGTTCTTCACCAGGGCCGACTGCGCGCCGGCCGTCGAGCGGCCGTCCTCCCACTCGGCCGTATCCATGACGGCGCGGAACGCCGCCACATCGGCCTTGCTGAGGATATCGGGGACGCAGACGAGCATCGCGTTCCGCTCAGAAATGCGCTGCGGCGGTCAGATAGACCGTGCGACCCGGCGCGATCTGAATGAACGGCTGGTTGCTCTGGTAGATCGCGTCGTAATAGGTGCGATTGAAGATGTTTATGGCGCCGACCTTGAGGGTCGAGTAAGGCCCGATCTTGAACTCGGCGAAGCTGTCGAAGCGCCAGTGCGACGGCAGGATGGTCGGGCTAGGAGTCGCCCCATAGGCAGAGGCGTTCGCCACCAGCAGCGAGCCGCCGTAGATCTGCGACGCGTAGACCGCCTGACCGCCGAGCTCGAACCAATTGAAGATCTGGTATTTCGTCAAAAGGTTGAACGAGCGGTTCGCGATGTTGGCGAGCTGCAGGCCGTCGTCCAGCGGGTTGACGGAGTTCGAGACCTTCGACTTCATCAGCACGAGGCCGCCGAGCAGGCTCCAGTCCTTGGTGATCTTACCTTCGGCTTCGAGATCGATGCCCTGGATTCGATAGGCGGCGCCGGCGACGATATTACCGGCGACCAGACCGGTCGATGCTGGTACCGCCGTCGGAACCGTCTCACGGGCGTTCATGACATTGGTCTGGAACAGCGCCCCGGTCAGAAGAAGGTGGCGGTCGAACAACTCGTATTTGTTGCCGATTTCGATCGCTGCGCTGCGCTCGGGACCGAAGATCTGGTTGACGATCGATTTCGGATTGAAACCGCCGTATGTGTTCGACGTGCCGTCCAGCTCCGCGCCGACCGGATTGGCGGAGGTCGCATAGGCGCCATAGACGCTCACGTTGGGTCGCGGCTTCAATGTCAGGCCCACATTGTAGTTCACCAGCGCGCTATGATCGCCGACGGAGCCCTCGTGATCGTAGGCGCGCACTGTGTAATCATCGAAGCGGACGCCGCCGTTGAGGAGGACGACGTCGCGATAGTTCGCCGTGTCGATCAGATAGACGGACTTCGTCTCGACCGGAACGATCGACGGATCTCCGGTCAGGGCCGGCGTCCCGAACCCCGTGGTGAAGTTGGGCGGCGAAAACACGCTGACGTTCGTCGCGCTGCCGGCGGAATTGAACTGGCCTTGCGCGGCCTCCGACGTCAGGCCGGTGTAGCTGTCGATGCTGATTCGCTCCTGAGAGACGTCTCCGCCCAGGACGGCGGTGTTGTGGATCGGTCCCGTGTCGAACTTGAACGTTCCCTCGGTCTGGTTTGCCAAGACGGCCGACGTCTGGAACCGGCTCTGTGCGTTGAGCGTCACCGTGTTCGGCAGCGTCGCCGGCGTCGGCTTCTCGGGGATCGTCCCGATGTAATTGAGGATCGAATAGCCCTGGCGGAATTTGCTATCGATCGTGAAGTTCGGGTTCACCTGGTACTCGGCATTGAGCGTACCGATGTTCTGCGTCGTCTTGGTGAAGTCGCGATAGACGAAGCCGTAGTAGGTGTTTCGCGGCACCACGCCTTCGGTGTACGGCCGGTTGATGGCCGGATCGTAAGGGACCCCGAAGTCGGGCAGGCCGTTGAGATAGCTGTGCGCGTAGTCGGCGGTCAGCACGAAGTCGCTGATCGGCTTGAAGGTGATCGCGCCGGCGACGCCGTTGCGGTCGTCGGTCACATAGTTCCGGCCGGCGACGTTGGCATCCTGGAACAAACCGTTCAGGCGGACGTCGAGGACCGGGTTGATCGCTCGATTGACGTCGATGGTCACGCGCTTCGTCTGGTCGCTGGCCAGCTGGGTCTCGATGCTCGTGAAATCGACGTCACCGGCCTTCTTGGTGACGATGTTGATCGCGCCGCCCGTGGTTCCGCGCCCCGCGAACGAGGAGCCTGGTCCGCGAAGGATCTCGACCTGTTCGGTGAAGAAGTTCTCGCGGACGCTGACGCCGGGATCGCGAACGCCGTCGACGAAGACGTCGTTGCGTGCGTCGAACCCACGGATGAAGAAGCGGTCGCCGAAGGCGGTGCCGCCCTCGCCCGAGCCGAGCGTGACGCCGGCCGTCGAGCGACCGACCTCCTTCAGGCTCGTGGCGTTCTTGTCTTCCAGCACTTCCTTGGTGAGGACCGTTACGGTCTTGGGCGTATTCAGCAGCGGCTCGGTGAACTTGTTGGATGACAGACGATCGGCTTTGTACGGCGCAGCCGGATCGGCATAGGGGTTGGCGTCGGCGGCTCGCGCAAAGGTCGGCAGCGTGGATGCCGCCGCCGGGGCGGGCCCCCGCACGGGCGCCGCTTGCGGCATCCGCGCTTCGCGCACCTTGCGACGGAGTACCGTCCGCGCCTTGATCTGCGCGACAGACGGCTTTGGCGGGGCAGCCCGCGCGCGCTGGACGGGCGCGTCGACGGTGACGGCTGGAAGCGTCGATGACGCTTGTTGGGCCTCGGCAGCCCCGGCCGAGCCGCTGGCGAGAACGCAGACGGCTGTCAGGACCGGCGTTGCGTCGAAGTCGCTCCGGCCCTCGCATGCGCGCGACCCGCTTCGAAAGCGCAACGACCGCGGAACACGTGCAAGATCCATTTTACCCCCCTACAAACCCGCGAGCGGCCCTACTCGGCTCGACGGATACTTGGCTCGACCGATCGCGTGATCGGCCAATCACACGTTGGTGAGCCGCTGTCCAACCATCTGATGCAAACCTATAATCGTTCAAAAAACGAAATTTATAGTCGTTCTCGACTGTGTACGCTCGCAGCCACGGAGAAAAGCCGCTTCGCCTATGGATCGGCGGCCGGCGGCTTCATCAGCGAGAAGAGCTCGTCGATCGTTTCCCGCGCGATCATCCGCGTGCGGGAGGGATCGGATGACCCGGCGATCCTGATCTGCGATGCGACGGCGCGGATCTCGTCGCGAAACTCCGTCAGGAACGTCAGTGGATCTTTCGACTCGTTGGCAACTCGGGCGATGAGCCCCGCTACCATAAGCTGGCACGCGATCATGCGGCCGTTCAGTTCGTCCATTGCCGTTCCACGTGCGTGCGAGTCACACCTTGGTGGTGAGTATGGCAGCTCACGCTACATTAAGATTGTCTCGGTACAACCATCTATCACGAGATTGGAACAGCTCTACTCTGCCCAAGTCTTCAATACCAACGAGCGCTGAGCGGGACTCGTAAACTATGGATGGACCTATAGCGCCAAAGCGGGCATGCATCGCAGCGCTTAGTCAGCGGATCGGCCGAAGGCTTGCGATCAGCAAACCGGTTCCAGCCGCCTGGGTAGCGTCTGCGAACCTTCGTCCAGTGGGCCGCTGCTTCGGCCGCCCGCTGAAGATCTCCGATGAAGCTCACCGACACGCAAGCCGCTGTCCTCGCCGCCGCCGCGGCAGGCACCGACGGCGCGAGGAATTTAACGCTCACTTACACAACCTGGGTCCTCTCGCCTTCGACAACCCGGGGCGCCCGCATCTTCAGCATACCATAGTCACGTGGCGACGAAGCAAAGCGGAGCGGCCCGGCGCAGGCCGCTCTATCCCCCATGATGGCCGATGACGACGAGTCCCACAAAGACGCCTGCGAAAACTGCCGATGCAATGATCGCGATGAAGAGCCTCGGCTCAATCGGCTTCGGCTTGGGTTGAATGCTTCGGCGCTACTTCTTCATGAAACTCGGCTCCATGCGCAGCGTCACATTTCGATCGGCTCATCCCGTAGGATGGGATGACACGCAGGGAGGCCTGGCGGCGCAAGCGCCCTACCTCTTAATTCCGCCGTCGACCAAGGCGGACTGTTTGCGCTGCGCTGATGGCCGGTTCAAATACATGTCCCAGGCGAGAAGAGCCGGGATCGGGATCATTATGGCGAAGAAGATCCAGTCGAACATGTGCATGGGTCGGCCTTCCTCTTGAGAGCGTGCCGCGGCACAAGATGACGATCTCTGGAAAGTTCCGAGGCGCGCTCAATGAAAGGATTTGGTGAAGCTCGCGATGAGCTTGACTCTCTCGTCCTTGTTCGTTCGCTCGTTCTCAAACGCGCTCCCCCGCGAGCGGCGGGTGCGGGACCGAGCTCTGTTCGATCTCGCCATCGACAGCGAGCTTTGCGGATGCGACGTCGTCAAAATCAAGATCGGCGAGTTCGTGAGCGGCGGTCACGTGCGGGCGCGAGCGATCGTCATGCAGCAGAAGACGGAAGGCCGGTCCAGTTCGAGATCCTGGAGCCCGCTCGAACCACTATCCTGGCTTGGCTCGAGCGGCGGTGCGGTGGCATCGACGACTTCGCCTTTCCAAGCCGTATCGATCATGCCGCCCACATCAGCACTCGGCAGTACGCCCGGCTGGTCGACGAATGGGTCATTCGTATCGGCTTTCATGCGAAGGACTATGGCACGCACTCCCTCCGACGAACCAAGGCATCGATCATCTACAAGCGGACGGGCAACCTGCGCGCCGTCCAGATCCTGCTCGGGCACACCAAGATTGAGAGCACAGTCTACTATCTCGGTGTTGATGTCGAAGACGCCCTGACACTGGCGGAAGGCACTGAGCTTTAGCGAGCGAGCTTCCCGATCCAGGTTGGGAAGCCACCGGGCAGCTTCGCGCCAAATCCGGTCGTTGCAGATCCGCAGCGCGCGTCTAGGAAGCAGACGTTTAACGGTTGCTCCTTTCAGGCAGGCCCTGACGAGCTGGCGAGTGACATCACCCGGAGATCAGGTCCTTTATCCGGCTGGCCAACGTCTCCATCGCGAACGGCTTGGTCAGCACGTGCATGCCGGGATCGAGGTGACCGTGGCTCAGGATCGCATTCTCGGCATAGCCGGTGATGAAGAGGACCTTCAACTTCGGTCGCGCGATCCTCGCGGCATCGGCGACCTGTCGGCCGTTCATGCCGCCGGGTAGTCCCACGTCGGTCACCAGCAGGTCGATGCGGACATCCGACTGCAGCACCTTGAGGCCACCCGCGCCGTCGGCGGCCTCGATGGCGGTGTAGCCCAATTCCTCCAGCACTTCGGTGACCAGCATGCGCACGGTCGGCTCGTCGTCGACGACCAGCACCGTCTCGCCCGCCTCGGCGCGAGGCGCTTCGGCAAGATCGGCTTCCGCCTTCCCGGTATCGGCGCTGCCGACATGCCGGGGAAGGTAGAGGCGCACCATCGTGCCGTCGCCGACCTCGGAATAGATACGGACTTGGCCGCCGGACTGGCGCGCGAAGCCGTAGATCATCGACAGGCCGAGCCCGGTGCCCTGACCGATCGGCTTGGTCGTGAAGAACGGATCGAACGCGCGTGCGATGACCTCCGCAGGCATACCCGTGCCGGTATCGCTGACGCTGAGCGACACGTACTCGCCCGGCGTCAGCTCGCGCTCCTGTGCGGCGCGTTGTTCGAGCCAGCGGTTGCCGGTCTCGATGGTCAGCGTGCCGCCGCCGGGCATCGCGTCGCGCGCGTTGATGCACAGGTTGAGCAAGGCGTTCTCGAGCTGACCGGGATCGATCAGGGTGTTCCACAGGCCGCTAGCAGCGATGCTTTCGACCGCGATCTCCGGGCCGACCGTTCGCTGGATCAGCTCCTGCATGCCGGCCACCAGCCGGTTCACGTCCGTCGATTTCGGCTCCAGCGTCTGCCGGCGCGAGAAGGCCAGCAACCTGTGCGTCAGAGCCGCGGCGCGCTTGGCGGCGCCCTGGGCGGCGTTGACGTAGCGGTCGACGTCGCTCAGCCGGCCCTGGGCCACCCGCGTCTGCAGCAGCTCGAGGCTGCCGGTGATGCCGGTCAGCAGGTTGTTGAAGTCGTGCGCCAGGCCGCCGGTGAGCTGGCCCACCGCCTCCATCTTCTGCGACTGCCGTAGCTGCTCCTCGATGCGACGCTGCTCGGTGATGTCGCGGCCGACGCCCGTCAGCCTTCGGCCGCCGGGTTCGGGCGAGAGCGTCCATGACGTCCATTTCCACGTGCCGTCGGCTGCGAGCAGACGGTCCTCGAAACGAGCCGGCTTGCCGCTTTCCCGCATGGTCGTCAGCGCGTCCATCACGGCGGCAAAATCATCTTGGTGGATGATCCGCTCGTAGGTCCCCGTCAGGAGTTCGGTCTCGCTGTAGCCCAGGAGGCGAGTCCAGGACGGGCTGACGCGCAGGATGCCTCCTTCGTAGTCGGCGACCACGAGAAGGTCGTCGCTCAACTGCCAGAGACGGTCGCGCTCGTTGGTGCGCTCCTCGACCTGCTGCTCCAGCGTCACGGCGAGCTGCTGGAGCTTCTGCTCGGCGCGCCGACGCTCGACGGATGAGCGCGTGCGCTCGGTGACGTTGCGGACGAAGTTGACCTCTTCCTCCGTCCAGGCGCGAGTCGTCGCGCAGCTGACGAAGAGGAATGCGACCAGCTGGCCGAACTCGAGGAGCGGAACGTTGACGAGAGCGGCAACGCTCAACGTCTGCAGCGCACTTGCATTGTCGCGCGTGCGCGGGTCGCAAGCGACGTCGTCGATGACCACAGTGTCGCCGCGGCGAAGATCGTCGATGTATGACCCGTAGTCTCGCATCTGATGGGGCGATCCGAGACCCGCGAGCCCGGCCGAGGTCCAGTCGCGCGCGATCTCGACGGTGTCGCCGGCGCCGCTCACCGTTCCGTAGCCGGCGCGGTCGACATCGAGCGTTCGACCAATGATCTCCGCGGCGGCATGAGACATGTCGGCGATCCCGACGCGATCGCGGAGACGATCGTCGAGTTCGATCAGGGCGCGACGCCGCCAATCCGCCAGGGTCCGTTCGGTCACTTCCAGGAAGAGCACGGCGAAACGGTCGCCCTGCAATCCGAAGGCGCGCCCCTCGTACCACCGGGACAACGCGCCGACCTTCCGCGTGAAGGCGGTTGGTCGGCCGCTCCCGACCACGGCAGCCATTTCGTCGACCCAGGCGTCCTCGATGCCGGGAAACAGGTCGCGGATCGTACGGCCGCGTGCGTCCTCGGGCCTGATCCCGACCAGCTCTCCCCAGGCGGGATTGACATCGAGGTAGCGCCAATCAGTGACCGCGCCGTCGGCGTCGCGGACCAGCTCGCCGAGGATGAATCCTTCGCGCAGCTTCTCGAAGAGGCCCCGCCAATGCGCCTCGCTCTCGCTGAGCGCCGCCCCCGCGGTATGCATGTCGGTGATGTCGCGCGAGACGGATAGCAGCTTCCGCGGCTTGCCGTCCGCACCGGGCATCGGCGTGACCTGCACGTCCCAGTACTTCGTCGTGCCGGCCATCGTGTCGGCAAGTCCCTGGAAGTGCCCGGTCCCGCCGGCCCGCGCGGCCTGAACAGCCCGCATCGCTTCCGCCTTCAAGGGGCCCTGCCAAAACCCGGTCCAAGCGCACCCGCTTATCGCGTCGAAGTCGCCGACCTCCATAACCCGTTGCCCGCCCGCGCTCATGAACTCGAGATGGCCGTCCAGATCGAGGATCTTGATGCAGTCGCTAGAAGCCTCGAGCACGCTGCGGAGGAACTCCGCCTCCATCCTCTGCTTCTCGTCAGCCTGCTTCTGAACGGTGCGATCACGCAGAACCTTGATGAAGCCCTGGATCAATCCGGCATCGTCGTGCAGCGGCATCATCTCGCCGCTCGCCCAGAACGAGGAGCCATCCTTTCTCAAGTGCCAGCGTTCGTCGCTGCCATGGCCTTGCGTCAGAGCGGCTTTCATCTCGGCCTGAGGGATGTCGGCCCGCCGGTCCTCCATCGTGAAGAACGTGCTGGCGGGCTTGCCGAGCATCTCTTCGGCGCTCCACCCAAGCGTGAGACGAGCGCCCTCATTCCATTCGATGACCAGTCCATCGAGATCCATGGCGATGATCGCGTAGTCCACCGCACTTTCCAGTATTCGCCGGAGGCGAGCTTCACCGTTGAGCGGCGGAGAGCCTTCGTTTCGGTCGACGGAAGGCGCTGAATAGACGTTCATTGCGGATCTTCGGGCCTGCTACGCCAGCGATTGCACATCGTGATGTGCGAATGATTGTGGTCGAGAACGCTTGTGCATCTGTTTGCGCAGCGAATGAAGGCGAAGGCTGGGCGGGACCTCCGACATGACTTTGAGCGCTTTCCGCTAGGCGCCACGCCACGGGTTTGGGCCGCGTACGAAGAGGTCAAGTGAAGCAATGCAGTCGATGTCGAGATTAGACACGTGCACCAGAGCACCATGACAGAAATCAGCCAGACTGCCGCTTCTGGCTAGCTTTGGATGAAGAAGCAGCCGCGCCGAATGCTCGAGATGTTGCCGTTCGGGGTTTTCCCCTCTGCGCGGGAAACCAAATCAACTCAAATCAACCTTCAGCCGCGGCTGACATGTGCGGCCTTTCATGAGGTTGCGACGGGTGCACCGAGCAACGAGGGCGTGCCTAGCCCGTCAAGTCGATCTTTCTAGTAACCATCGTAGTCGGGTGTCAACACACGATCCAGACGCGTCCAATCACGATAGGGTTGGAACCTATAGAGGTACAGTCTCTCATGATGCATTCTGTTTCACTTCAGATAGGCACGCACGACTTCGAGCAATTGCTCGACTCCCTCTTCACGTAGAAGAGTTGGCTGCGTCTCGTCGATGAGATGTCGGCGGACATGGTCTTCGACCACTTCCGCCATCAATCCAGCGGTCGCTCCACGCACACCGGCGATGAGGTGCATGACTTTGTCACAGCCGTAATCGCTTTCCAAAGCTCGTTCGATAGCCTCGACTTGGCCGCGGATGCGGCGCACTCGGGCTAAGAGCTTTTGCTTCTCTTGTATGGTGTGAGACAAACCCGGTCCTCTTAGTGCAGCAGTCTTGTTCGCCACTCAACAGCCGCTGGACTGCCACTAGCAAATGCCACACCGAACGACTTGCGCAAGGTCCACCCGCTCTTTAGCAATTGCAAGCCTCGAAGCGCGCGCATGCTGTTTTCCCGCCGTACGAAGAAGGGCAAAAAGCATATTTTTAGAGGCGTGCGAGGCGCGCGGCATGGAGATCGTCGTCCTGCGCATTCCGGAATTTACTACGCTCAGGCTAGCGACGGGCGTCGGAGCCGTAGACTGGACGGTGTGGGATCATCAGCATCGGTAAGGGAGCGACTTTCGACGTTTCAGCTGCAGATGTTGTGCCGTCGGCTCCCTTTCGAAAGTTTCTCCCTACGGCGGCGGTACGGCGCGCTGGCGACACCGGGGCGACCGGTCACCCCGGTGCGTCGGGTGCACCGGGCGCGAGCCTGACGATCAGGGGGATCGAGCGTATCGATGGCGAAGGTCAGTTGTGGATCAGGACCGACGGGGGCCAGGCGGTCCAGGAGGTGAAGGCGGCCCAGGCCAGGCGACGATCGCTCCGGCTTGGCTGTTCCGGCTATTCCAGAGGAGATGCAGCGGGCGCGGGGGTCCCGGGGGCCGTGGCGGTGATACCGCGATTGTCTGCATCTCTTTCCGCGCCGAGGACCAATCGCTTTGTCCCGACGCCATACTGGCGCCTGGAGCCGCGCCATCTGCTCGACCGCATGCCCGAAGCGCGCATGATGATCTACGGGGCGGGCGGGCGGGCGGTCGAGGCGGCAGCGGCGGCGCCGGAGGTCGACCGGGCGATGGAAGGATCAGCGGGGAGCCAGGAGAACCGGGAGCGGCCGGCGTGAACGGGCGCCTGGGGGGGTTCTGGCTCCTCCCTCAGCGGACCGTGAGGATGGCGTGAAGCTCGGCCATATCGCGCCAAGCAATTTCGGTCGCGAACAAGACCGCGGTGCAAGAATGGGCAGGAAACCCTCATCATCGGCGACGATGGTCGCCTGGCGCTCGGCCTCGACATCAGGCCCATGGCCTCAGCGGAGATCAAGCCGACGCAAGGCCGCGCCGGAACGAAGCAGGCGCGGCTCGTCGCGATGCTCGAAGCGCCGGAGGGTGCCAGCACCGAGGAGATCGTCGCCGCCTTCGGCTGGCAGCCTCACACCGTGCGCGGAGCCAATCGCCGGAACGCTGAGAAGGAGCTCGGCTTCCAGGTCGGATTCGAGACGATCGAGGGCCGCGGACGGCGATGAGATGCATGACTTTGTCAAAGCCAAATCGCTTTCCAAAGCTCGTTCGGTAGCCTCGACTTGGCCGCGGATGCGACGCACCCGGGCTAAAGAGCTTTTGCTTCTCTTGGATGGTGTGAGACAATCCGGCTCTCTAACTGCCGCAGTGTTGGTCGCCGCTCCAGCGCCGCTTAGATAGCGGCTAGCAAATGCCACACCGACGACTTGCGCAAAGTCCGCTCGCTATGAGCATTGTTGCCCTGGAGATGGGTTTATCGAGTGACGGACCACCTCAATTCGCGACACGCCGTCACGACGGTTCAAAACGCGTACAAGTCGAAGTCGACTGACACGTGCATGTAGGTCAGATACGTCGATTGACGTGATCACATGCAAGGCTTGGGATGAGAGATGGATCATACAGGTTCGGACGCCAAACCCGCTGTTCTGCTGCTGGCACGTTCCGGCATCTCCGCCGCGCCGATCGAGGAGATGACCCGCTTGGCCGCCTACCTTGCGGGTTCGAGGTGTGTCTCCAACGCGGTGTTCGCCTTCACCGAGCAAGGCTCACCCACCTTTAGGGAGGTCCTTCAGGATCTTGTTGCGAGCGGTTCTCGCGACATCCTCATCCTCCCATGCATGGTACCGCTTGAACCGAGCTTGACTGCTTGGATCACACGCATGGTGCAGCGCTGGCAAAGTGAGACAAGTCGCGAGTGGCCGACAGTACGTATCAGTCGCGGCCTTTCTCTGTCGGAGCACGTCGGCTCCCTTCTGGACCCGATGCTGGAGTCTGCGTTCACCGCATCGCCTCTGCAAAAGAGCCTCAAAGCGACTGGCGACGGCTCTATCGTCAGCGACCGCCTGTACCGCGTTCTCGTCTGCAACGGCGCGCCGTGCACTCAGGCCGGCGCGAGCGCGATTTGGAGCCACCTGCGCCAGCGTCAGGGCGACCTGAAACTCGCAGATCGCGGAAAGGGCATGCGAAGCGCGAAGACCTCCTGCCTTGGCCCCTGCGGGCTCGCGCCAGTCGTGCAGGTTTATCCCGACGGCGTATTCTACGGAGGCGTCACAGAAGCCGGCATGGACCGTATTATCGAGACGCACCTCGGGGATGGCCAGATCGTGGAGGAGCTCGCCTATAGCCCAGGCCCGGGTAAACAGACGGTTCGGGCCGCCCCTTCCGCGATCTCGACCAGCAGCAGCCGTCCGGCCGCGGCAAACTCGCTAACTTATAGGGATGCGATCTGACGGTTAGCGGCAGCCTACCCCGAGAATGACCTCAGAGGTTCGATGAACCGCTTTGGCATGGAGCATATATGGCGTCGATCGACTCGTTGCTGCCTTGGCTGCAATGGTGAGCATGGTCTCCGACGCCGCCTTGAACAGCAGCGACAACTCGGACTTCGTTCCGGTAGTCCTGCACTTCTATTTCACCGCATTGGTGGCCCGCCGGATGTAGCGCAGAGCGTGAATGTTGGTCTCGGCGTGATCGGCCTCTTAGGCGTCCAGCCCGGCTCGTCCGAACGCAAGCCGACCTATAAGAGCACCGCCGTTGAGCTCAAAGCGTCGGTCCGAGAGCCCAAATGCAAACGCGATGCCTGCCATGCCGCCGCCGGAATTGTGGGCACCGGCGCGATGTTTGCGCTGACGCCCGGCAAAGGCATTGTCACTCATCGGGAAGCAGGCAACGTGCTGCACACCTATGTTGAACTCGTCCGGTCTGAGGCCTGGATAGATGCGATCGACTTCGACGACGCCACCGTTGCGATGTCGCGCGTCGCTGCTGAGTTCGAGGGGTGGCACCCGGCCTTGATATCGCTCATCACCGAAAGCGATACGCATCCGGTCGCGCGCAAGGTCTACACTTTGCCCACCGGCATTCGGTGGGATCGAGTGCCGGGCGTGACGTTGCTTGGCGACGCTGCCCACCTTATGCCCCCGATGGGCGAAGGCGCGAACCTTGCGATGCTCGACGGAGCTGAGTTGGCTAACGCCATTACAGAAAGCCCCGACGACGTAGAGGCGGCGCTGGCCCGCTACGAGGCGCCGATGTTTACCCGCAGCACATCATCCGCTGCGGATTCACACGCTATTATGGACCTGTGTCTCAATGCCTCGGCGCCCAATGGCCTGATCGCCTTCTTCAAGGGGGCAGTCGTGGATTGAAGCGGCGCAGGCGGCTGAAAATATCGGCGGCGTTGAGAGACGACGCCGGTGCGACCGCCGGTATGGCCGCTATGGCACCCTAAACTAGTCTAGGAGGTGACTGTGCCAACAGCTGCATCACGCCAAGCTATCAAGAGGAGGGTCGGCGTAGCGCGAAGGCGGTGTATCGTCCTCGCCACGCCGGTCCGAACGCGTGCTGCTTCGCGTCCGAACTTCTTGGTCGCCGAGGCGACGTTCCGCAACATTTAGTAGGCGGTAGCGCTCAGAAGGCGTCAGCCGGCGCGGTGACGTTCGATTGCTGGCCGGCCGAGTGGGCGCGCTCTTAATAAGGCAACTACGAAGCTTCGTCAGACGGATCAAACATAGCAAAGGTGAGTGCGCTGCGACAAGATGATGCTAATTGCGATCATCGTCACTACGATGGCGGCTGAGAGACAGCTTGTGCTCTTAAATCCGTAATGGGGGCCGTTTGTGCCGCGCTACTTTTTTCACGTCTTCGATGGCAAGGCTTTTCCGGACGATGAGGGCACCGAACTGCCCGATCTCGAAGCCGTTCGCGCTGAAGCAGTAAAAGCCTCCGGCGCGATGATCCGAGATCATCATGATTTCTGGCGGGGTGCTATTTGGACGATGGAAGTTAAGGACGAAATAGGTACCACTGTGTGTAAAATGAACTTCACGGCGGAGCTGTAAATGATTTATGTTAGCCACGATGAGCGAATAGTTGAGACGACCAAAAGGATCGCCGCAACCCGGTGCGCGATCCAAGAAGCTCGCATCCGGGCAACCCGATCAGAGTCGGCTATCTCACAGTCAAAGCTGCTACTATCCAAATTTGCCGGGCAACCAAAAGTCGCGATCAGCTATTATAAAATAAACTTTACAATTTTATTTTCCTCAAATGTATTGGCTTTGCTGCACTACCTAGACAGTCATTTCGCTTCCAGCCGTTAAAAATTTTTTTACATCGTCCAGACTAGGATTTAGTCCAACGAAATGATTAAATGCTAACCTCACATCTTCAAAGATAATCTCCTTCTGCTGCATATGGCTACTGGTCGATTTTGGTCGCCGGATTGATGAGAAGCCATCGTCATATATACTGTCAAAATAAGCGCGCAGCTCCTCAGTGTGGATCGGATTGCGAGGAGCTACCCATTTCAATAGGCAGAGGGTGTGACGAGCGGCGACTTGAGCGTGCTCGGTGTGCATCTTGTCTTCCAATCCATGATCATTGAGGTTGGAGTGGATTTTTACCACCAGCAAGCGTCGGAAAATACGTATTCGTGCCCACCCAACATTGGTTGCGGACACGATTTTAGAACTGCGACGTACAGAAGCTCGGACGCTCTCTCGTGAAGGCTTGGCGGAGAGCGCGGTAAGCCACCGCGGAACCAAAGGCTGAAAACCACCTTGGTTTTGCCGATTGGCAAGGAAAAACGTGAACGCAGCTTCTGTCGGTCGATCGCTCCAAATCAGACTAATCGGTTTCGGCCAGATGACGCCGTAGAGCAGCCCGTCAGCACTGCGCCGATTTTGTTGAAAAAGGCTGGTTGAGGCCGTGACACGATCCTGATTCACTTCACCCCGGCGACGGGAGAAGCGGCGATGATGGGCGAGCGGCAGGTCGATCAGGCGGCGCTGTTCTACGAGTTCTCGCTGGAGCGGCATGTTCCCGCCGACCATCTGCTGCGGGCGATTGATCGATTCGTGAACCTGGAGGGCATGCGGGCTCATGTGGCGCCGTTCTACAGCCCGATCGGGCGACCCTCGATCGACCCGGAACTGCTGATACGCATGCTGCTCATCGGCTACTGCTGCGGCATTCGCTCGGAGCGGCGGCTCTGCGAGGAGGTGCACCTCAATCTGGCGTATCGGTGGTTCTGCCGTCTCGGCCTCGACGGTGACGTGCCTGACCACTCGACCTTCTCGAAGAACCGGCATGGCCGCTTCCGCGACTGCGATCTGTTGCGCGAGCTGTTCGAGACGGTGGTCCGCCGCTGCATCGCCGAAGGCCTGGTCGGCGGCGAAGGCTTTGCCGTGGATGCCAGTCTGATCAGGGCTGACGCCAACCGTCAGCGCTGCGTGCCGGGCAACGAGGGCCTGCCGGCCAAGGCGGTGGGCCGGGCCGTCGATGAGTATCTTGCGGTGCTGGACGACGCCGCCTTCGGCGCAGCAACGCAGGTCACGCCCAAGTTTATCTCGCCGGCAGACCCGGCGTCGCGGTGGACCGGCGCCAACAAGGGGCTGGCCTTCTTCGCCTATGCCACGAACTACCTGATCGACCTCGACCACGCCGTCATTGTCGATGTGGAGGCGTCCACCGCCGTGCGCCCGGCGGAGGTGACCGCCGCCTGCACCATGATCGAGCGGGCGCACGACCGCCTCGGCCTTTGGCCCGAACGGCTTGCCGCCGACAGCGCCTACGGATCGGCCGAAACGCTGAACTGGCTGGTCCATGAGCGCGGGATCGAGCCGCACATCCCCGTCATCGACAAATCCGCCCGGGAGGACGGGACCTTCTCGCGCGCAGACTTCACCTACGACCACGCCGCCGACCTTTACCACTGCCCAGCTGGCAAGGAGCTGAAGCAGCATCGACGGGCCCTGCGCGTCGACCACCCCGACGTTCCGCCGGACGACACCTATCGGTACCGGGCCAGCAAGGCCGACTGCGACACCTGCACCCTCAAGCCTCGCTGCTGCCCCGGCACGCCGGCGCGGAAGGTGACCCGCTCGATCTACGAAGGCGCGCGGGACTTCGCCCGAGACATCGCCAAAACCGACGCCTATCTCACCTCGCGGCGGCAGCGGAAGAAGGTCGAGATGCTGTTTGCCCACCTCAAACGCATCCTGAAGCTCGATCGGCTGCGCCTACGCGGTCCCTGCGGTGCCCGCGACGAGTTCCTCCTCGCCGCCACCGCCCAGAACCTCCGCAAGCTCGCCAAGCTCATCCCGCCGACGCTGCCAGCAACGGCTTGAGGGGGGAAGAAGCTCACGCTGGCCGCGGTCGACCGCGCAGCCCACGGCAGCCTTTTTCAACGAAATCCGCCAACTCCAGCCGTTACGCTAACTCTGATCACATCGGATAGCGGACATCCGTAGGGATGCTTGCATCGGATATCGCCAGCCAACAGGCCACGGTCAGTCGGTTGGTGCCTGTTTCCAAGTTTTAAATGCCGCCGTCAAGCGTGGCTGTCGCAGCTTCTTGAGCGTCATCAGATTGAGCGATTGAGCGCGATCGGGAGTGGGTCCATTCGGAGAGCACGCGTACAAGCCGTCCGGCCTGCAGATCGTATCAGACGGTGAGTGGGGCTGGCGGCGAGGCCGAGCTTGGCGAGTAGCGCCGGCGCCGGTGCCTCCGCTCTGTTGGGGGAACGGTCCATCGGTTCATCGGCTTGAACGCGCCGTTTAGCCGACCATCCGGCGCTACCTGAAGCGTACCGGCACGACGAAGGAAGTGTCGCGGCTGGCCGCATGGCTAGGAGGTGCCGGGAACGGCGCCGCTCGCCGCACCAGGAGCAGCGCCGCTTGGTCGAGCGAAGCGGATCCGGAGCTCTGCGCGACGCGCTCGAAAGCGAGTCCGCCCTTGACATCGATCTCGAAGGCGACCTTCACTGTGCCGCTTGCAAGCGGCTTGTGGCCAAGCTGGCGTTTCGCCGTCTCGAGCCGTTTCATCAGCGATCTCTGCCATAACGTGAGCCGAGGGGGAGGCGCGGCCTTCGTCGCCCTCGTCGGCATCGGTCTTCGTCGGCGTCTGCGAGCCAGCGGGCGCGCGCTCGTCCTGCGCCTGCGTGGCAGGAGCGGCAACCGGCTTCGGCGGCGTCGGCTGCTGCTGTTCGCGCTCGAGTACTGCCGGCGGGTTTAGCTGGACGAGCGGTGGCGGCTCTTCCACCGACTTTTCGGCTTTCGCCTGCGGCGTCGGATCCTTGATCGGCTTGATTGGCTCGACCGGTCTTGGTGTCTGCTGGGCGGGCGTGGCCGGCGCCGCCTGCTGCTCGGGTCCGTCCGCCGGATCGCTTGCCGGTCGGGAGGATGCCTCCGCCGGCGGAAGATCGATCATCACGGCGCTTTCCGTTTCCGCCGCCGTTTCATCTTCCGGCGGCGAACGGCTGGTTACGACGATCAACCCCGCGCCGCACGCCACGACGACGGCGATGGACAGACCGTAGCGGACGACGTTGCGGAGCGTCGATGACGGCTCGGTGAGGAAATCCCGACGGTCGCGGACGTCGGCCGTTTCGTCGGCCAATCAGAATCTCTGGCTGAGGCTGGCAAAGAACCCGCGCCTCTGCCCGTACTGGGGCGAGAACACGCCTATGCCGGACCCGTCACGGATTTCGTAGGTGTGGTCGAGAAGGTTGACGATCGCGAAGCGACGCCGCGCGGAGGCGGCCAGCGCGCTAGCCGACCGCTTGCGCCTCCGCCACCGCGTTTTCGGGCTCGAGAGCCGCAAGGCCCTGGTGGAAGGGCTGAACGGGATGACTGCCGTTCTGCACGCAGCCGGGCCGTTCTCAGCCACCTCGGCGCCTATGGCGGAGGCATGCATCGCGGCGGGCGTACACTACTGCGACATAACTGGCGAAATCGATGTCTTCGAAGACCTCGCCGCTCGTGACGCGCGCGCCAAGGCCGTTGGCGTCATGCTGATGCCCGGCGTCGGCTTCGATGTCGTGCCCAGCGATTGCCTCGCCGCGCACGTCGTCGCGAGGCTGCCGAACGCTGCCCGGCTCCGGCTCTCCATAGGCGGGCTCACAAAAGCCAGCCGAGGCACGGCGAAGACGATGGTCGAAGCAATCGCACAGGGCACGCGCGTGCGTTCGAACGGCCGCATCGTGCTGACGAAAGGCACGCCCACGGGCAAGGTAGACTTCGGTGCCGGCCTTCGTCCGACCGTGGGCGTTAGCTGGGGCGACGTATCCACGGCCTGGCACTCCACGGGCATCCCGAACATCGAGGTGTTCTTCGAGGCGGACCGCAATATGCGAAGCGCCGCGGCTATGCCGGCCTTCTTCAAGAGCGCGCTCGGCACCAGCATGGCGCAGCGTTTCCTGAAGGCGCAGATCGACAAGCGACTGCCACCAGGGCCGACGGCTGAGTATCGAGCGCGAGGACGTGCCGTCGTTGTCGCTCAAGCATGGAACGCGGCTGGCACGATGGTCGAGAGCAGGCTTGTCACGCCGGAGCCCTATGCTCTGACCGCCAGGATCGCGGTCGAGATCGTGCGGCGCATCGCCGACGGTGAAATGACCGTCGGCTTTCAGACGCCTTCGGCGGTCCTCGGCGCTGACTTGATCACGAGCTTCGACGGCGTACGTCGGACGGATCGCTGATCTGCGATCACTCGACGAGCTTGAACGTCCGCTCGTCGAACGGTGATGCGAGTAGCGGCTGAAGCTTGGCTCGCGCCGATCTCGCGTGGTCGCTTGCGACATGCCGATCGAAGGCAATCTCGCCGGACCAGACTTCGAGGAGTCGCGCAGGCGGGCGGAGCCAGACGCAGCGTGGGTAAGCCGCGGCTGACCTCGAAGCACCGGTTGGGAGATAACGGCCTTAGCGTCCCGCCATCGCAGCGGAGTCGGCGCTCTGACCTCTGAAGGTGATGTTTGGCGATGTAACGAGCAAACCCCTAAAAGAGGCCTTGAAAAACGTGAGAAAGGCGTTCGAAGGCCAAAAACGGGTTCTGTTAAGAGCTTGGGCAGCGGTCCTGCTGCTAATTAAGGATCACAACATGCCCTTCTCCACTCAGACTTATCTACCAGCGTTCGACCCGATGCTTTGCGCTTTTGTGCGCAGTCTTGCGGACCAGCAAGGCTGGTACGGTATCAATAGCAAGCACACTCCGAGAAACCAGCGCATACGCCAGAAGGGCTATGTGCGGATCGTGTGGCCGAACCGCCGATCTGCAAAGCTTTTCCAGCGTCTGGTGACCGCGCGGCTCGGGTTAAAGTCGCGCCGCTTCAAGGTTCGGTAAACTGTCTTGGGGCACCCGGCGGGACTAGGCACCGGGTGCCTTCGAACAGATGTGCATGCAGGATTAGCAGGAGGTGGCTGGTGAGCTGGCTTGATATGATCCTCGGCTATATCGCGTTGAAAGAAATCGTGTCAGGCGTCATTGGCGGCGGAGTGGCAACACTCGCCATGTTCGGTCTCAATTGGCTCAAAGATCGGTCGCTGGCAAAACACAAGGAGGAGCTTGGTCGCGAGTCAGCCCGGTTGACAAACGAGATGGCCAAAGCCAGTAGCGCTGAACTGAAACGCCTTGAAAGCGACCTTGGTCAGTCGACTGAAGCTTTTAAATCGGCCCTGAAAAAGCGAGAGTGGCAACGCAGGGCATCAGTCAGTCCTCAGAAGTTCGTCCAGCATCGGCACCTCGCCGAAGCTGCGGATCACCACGGCATCTTCAAATTTGCCGCTGGACGGATCGTCTGGATGCAAGGGCGGTCTCGGCGTAATACAGCGGAAGCGTTCATGATCCGTCAGCTCGGCGGACGATCGAGGGATCACCATGACACTGACCAGACTGCCAGACGGTCTTCACATCATCTCTGGTCTGGTCAACGTGTACCTCCTGGACCTGCCTGGCGGCCTGTCGCTCGTCGATACCGGCTTTTCGCGCGACACAGCGAAGATCGTGGCGGGCATTGCAGCGCTTGGCAGACGTGTCGAGGATCTGCGTCATATCCTGCTGACGCACGCGCATCCCGACCACATCGGAGGCGCTGCCGCTTTGCAGGAGAAGTCCGGCGCACGGGTCTACGCGCATCGGATCGATGCGCCAATCATCGAGCGCGGCGGTCCCAGCCGACCGCTCCGGTCCGCGCCGGGGCTGCGCAACAGGATCGTCGTCGCCCTGTTGAGAAGGCTGAACAGCCGTGTCCGCCCCGTACCGGTCGATCACTTGCTCGACGACGGCAGTCCCCTGCCGTTCGCCGACGACCTCGTCGCCGTCCACGTCCCGGGACACTGCGCCGGACAGGTCGCCTTTCATTGGCGAGGGCCGGGCGTCCTGTTCGCCGCCGACGCTTGCATCAACCGCAAGGGCATGGTGCTCGCTGGCGCGCAGGAGGACGTGGCTGAGGCTCGTCGCAGCTTGGCGAAGCTCGCCGGCCTGCGCTTCGAGACCGCCTGTTTCGGTCACGGCCCGCCGATCCTCAACGAAGCGGATCATCGCTTCCGGGAGCGATGGCTGTAGGTGTCGCCCTTGCCAGTCTCGACCTCGACGAACTCGCCCGTGGTGGCGAGACCCTCGCGCTCGAAGAACTCGGCGATGGCACGACGCTGCGACCAGCACCGAGGCGATTGTCGCCGCCTTTCGGCTGGCAGCCCACACGGTCCGCGGAGCGATCGTCGGCGCGCTCAAGAAAAGGCTCGGCTTGCAGATCGGGTCCGAGGCGATCGAGGGTCGCGGACGCGTCTACCGCATCGCAGAATGATTGAGCGACTCGGCGCACCCGCTTGGAAGAGGCTTTTTAGGTCCGAAAGCAATCGAAGCCTGGCCGAGTTGACAGAGATCCAGACCGGATTAGCCAAGTGGCTCCAAAATCGCGGCAATTTACCGCGAAAGGCACGCCACGGGCACGGCGGACTTCGGTGCCGGCCTGCGTCCCAAGGAAGATCCCTATGATGGCATCATGAACGTCGCGAGCATTCCGTGAATCTTGCGGCCGCTTTCCGCGACCGTTTCGGCGCTCTGCGCAACCTGCCGAGAACGGTATACCAAGCCCGGAGAAGGAGACGAGCGGTTCAGATGGGTGATGAGACTTGGCAGCTCGCCGAGTCCGAGAGCATCCTCAAGCATCTGCTCACTGCGGTGTGCGGCCTTGACCTGGATTTCGCCGGCCACCGAGAAGAGCCCACTTACCGGCGCTCACGTCATGACTTGGACACCCGCTCGAACCATTCGGCGTAAGGCGTAGAGCGAGCCATCTTACGATTGTAGTCGGGCGCGCCGTCCGTCCACCAGGGCGCCCCGCGCTCGCCGAGAGCTACCTTGGCGGCATCCACCGCGGCGCGTGCCTCGACCAGCTTCTCGAGGCTGCCACGGGCATCGCGCACCGCACGACGCGCCTTCATCAACTCACGGACGAGCTCGCCACGATGCTCCAAAGCAAGCGACGGGTTCGATGTCCGCCAAAGCCGACCGCGGACGACGAAGTAGCGACCATCGGGCGTCGTAGGGTGCTTGGCGCTGTCTTTCGCTTCGCTGGCGATGGTCCTACGCTCCAGTGCTATGGGATCGTTCTACTGCGCCGAAAGCCGACTACGCGCCGTGATGCTCGAGCTGGTGCGCATGGAAGCGCCGAGCTGCATCAGTTTCCACCTCGAACCACTACCAGGACCATTTAGCTAGAGCTAAGGCCGGGCGACGATGGCGGCCACGGTGATGCCTCCCAGGAGGTCGTTCCCTTCCGGGTCCTTGAGCGTCACCGTCAGGTTGTGGCCCTCTGTCTCGTCGCGGAAGTCCGCGCCGACGCTGTCGACGGCTATGGCCGCCGCGGCCTTCGGGTCGTTCGCGGTGACGTAGGCCGGCGGCAGGTCGCCGACCTGCAGGATATACTGGGGCATGCCGGCGTCCCGGTCCGGTCCACGGCTGCCACAGCGTTCTGATGGAATGGGTAACAGCAGCAGCATTCTGCAGGCCGCGATGCGTGTTCCAGGCTCGGTAACGGCCACGGCGGTTCGACTTCACCAGGCTGGTCGAAGTGTTCGCCGGCATCAGGTGACCTTCGTGTCGGTGACCCAGGCGGGAGCGAGGTTTCGGACCTTGCCGGCTTTAGCCACCGCTAGGCGATCGTCGTGGCGAACGACAGAGCCGCAGTGTCACTGGCAAACGAGCGTCCGCGAGTGTCTGCTCCCGCCTGCCCCTCCGCGCAGGTTGATTTTGGGCCCGCGCGCAGGTTGATTTGACACCCCAAAGAGGGTTTTCCCCTCTGCGCGGAAACTCACATCAACTCAAATCAACCTTCGAGCGGGGATGATTTAAGCGGTAAACATGGTTTGCCCTCCAATCAGGCGGTCCTAAACGGGCCAATTGACGTCTTAGGATGTCGATTACCCGCCAGTTCGCATCGCCAATCGAGTAGAGCGTGCCTGTGCGGCGATCAGCGAAAACCCGTGAAATATCTCGAAACGCGATTGGGAGCGATCAATCGGCCGGAGCGGTCGGCGCCTGTCGGCATTTGGCGCTCGATTACCCAGGCGCTTGCATCGCTCGTTGAAACGAGCGTGTCTTAGCGGGCGTGAGCGAAGGCCCGTGAAATATCTCGAAACGCTGTTGGGAGCTTCAATTGGCTGGAGCGGCAATTGCCTACATCCGTGTGTCGACCGCTCGGCAAGGCCGCTCCGGCTTGGGCTTGGAAGCGCAGCGTCGTGCCATCGCCGAGTTCTGCGAGCGCGAGGGTCTCGGGATTGTCGGCGAGTTCGTCGAGGTCGAGACGGGCAAGGGCGCCGATGCGCTGGAGCGCCGGCCGCAGCTCGCGTCAGCCCTGGCGGCTGCAAAGAAGGCTCGCTGCTCCATTGTCGTCGCCAAGCTCGATCGGCTCTCGCGCGACGTCGCCTTCATCGCTGGACTGATGGCCTCGAGGGTGCCGTTCATCGCGGCGGAGCTGGGCACAGATGCCGACTCTTTCATGCTGCACCTCTATGCCGCCCTCGCGGAGAAGGAGCGCCGGATGATCTCGGCTCGTACCAAGGATGCGCTGCAGGCCGCAAAGGCGCGAGGCGTGAAGTTGGGACGATACGGGGCCGAGCACCTGTCGGTCCAGAACAAGGCTGCAGCGCTGGAGCAGGCGATGAGCCTGGCGCCGCTGCTTGCCGACATGAAGCTGCGCGGGCTGTCCTCGCGGGCGATCGCGGCCGAGCTGACGACGCTGGGCTTTGCGACACCATCCGGCGGACGGTGGCATCCGCAAACCGTCATGCGCGCCTTGACCCGCGCCGCCTTCTGATGGCGTGCGCTGTGGTCTTGGTGAGAAGAAACGGTGATGTCCTTCACCGCCTCAAGATCGCTTGCATCGCGGCTTGGAAAGAGCGTGTGTGATGCGGCGATGCGGTCGCCGAGACCGTCGCGGGCAGGTTCCAGCCGCGGGCGCGCGACTGCGAACCTACATCCAGTGACCCGCCGCCCAGCGGGCGAAACGCTGGAGATCCACGATGAAGATCACCGACACCCAGACCGCTGTTCTCACCGCGGCTGCAGCACGCCCTGACGGCGCTATCCTGCCTCTGCCGGCGCACATCCGCGGCGGCGCCGTCAACAAGGTCTGCGACGCTCTGCTGGCCAAGGGCCTTGCCATCAACGTCGGCCTGCCAGGCAAGCAGACCCTCGTCATCGGCGACGAGGGTCGCCTGGCGCTCGGCCTCGCAATTAGGCCCATGGCTTCAGCGGAGACAAAGCCGTCGCAGGGCCGCGCCGGGACGAAGCAGGCGCAGCTCGTCGCGATGCTCGAAGCGACGGAGGGTGCCAGCACCGAGGAGATCGTCGCTGCCTTCGGCTGGCAGCCGCACACGGTCCGCGGAGCCATCGCCGGAGCGCTCAAGAAGAGGCTTGGCTTGCAGGTCGGGTCCGAGCCGATCGAGGGTCGAGGACGCGTCTACCGCATCGTGGCTTGATGGTGCGAACTCGGTGATTTGCCTCGAATTTGGCACCCAATTGCCCTTCGATCGGCCTTGCAGCTCCATGACTGTCGCTGGGTGTCGATCGAAGTTTTTTGGTTCTGTGTCCGGAGCATCCCTTGGCATCAGGATTTGTCAGCCGGACGTCAACCCAATCGTCGGCGGCGACAGCTAAATCAGTAAACTCTGGGCGGAGGACATAGTTGTCAGGCGTCGAGGGACGCGTCCGTCGATGCCGACGCCGGGAAGGCCGAGGCTAGAAGCGGGCGGCAGCCGTGGGTCTCACGCGCAGGCCGACGGCATGCAGCAGGCTGTAGAAGAAGATGCCGGATCCCGACGCGGCGAGCAGGGCGGTCTTCACCCGCCACACCCAGTTAGCGAGCCTGATCGTTTGCGGGGGCACCTGCGACAACGCCAGAATTCGGCCGAGAACCATGCAGTGCACGACCTCGGTGACCGCATAAAGCACCCCCAGGATCGCCGAGGCGTGGAACGCAGCGCAGGCAAAGCCATCGTAGCACAAAGCCAGTTCGCGCCCGCTGGTCGCGATCAGCGCGCCCAGGCATACCGCGGAGGTTACCTTGTTGGGGAGCAGGAGGGGCCCGTAATAAATCTCGAGCACGGTACGCCCGTCCGGGTACCGCTTCGACGCCGCTCTTGTTTTGAAGGCCTGCCAGTCTTCCGCCGTGCACGTCCATCGGCCTTCCGGTGGTCCGGCCGGCTCGAGATCGTCTTCCCGGAGGCGACACAAGATGTCGTTGCGGAAGCGAGCGTTCTTCAAGGACACGAAGGCGGTCGCCGCCAGCGACGTCAGCAGCGCAAGATGCAACGCACCGTCGCGGAGCTCCATAAACAGGACAGGTCCCAGCGAGAGGATGGCGATCGTGAGGCCAAGCAGCAAGGGTCCCAGTAGGACGGGCAAGCTCTCCTCGTACCTGCGGGCGAAACCGCCGGCCGTCGGCGACATGCGCAGCCGCCGAACAAGGCGATCCATCGTCCCGGTGGGTTGGACCGGTGGGGGTCTACCCTTCAAAACGGACCAAGCCATGTCGCTCCTGTCCTCGATCCACCGTTGCAACCGTCGGCTCTCAACGAATAGTCCCACGAGAAGCGCGACAAGAATGGAACACGACTTGGGCCATAAGACCGCCGCCTCAACGTAGGGGACGATCCACGGCGATGGGAGCGGCATGAAGCCGACGAGCGCGCTGCGGTCGCCTACGCCGGGGTGCAGGGATAGCGGCAGCACGAGGATGGCAAGCGTGAGCGCGACGATCGCGAAATACACGACGCGTCGCCAGAAAACTGCGTCCCAGGTCAGATCGACGAGGGTGCGGTCCTGCTCCACTCGCTCGTCGGATCCCGGTTTCGGTAGGGCGAGGGCGCGCGGCACGCTCAACGGAGCGTAGCGCCTCTGCCGGCACGCGATGCGCTCGCAGACACTCTCGTGGATCGCCGGCTCGTCGATCCGGACCGCATTACGAGCATCGTTGCACAGCTTCTCAAGGCTGCGCGGCCCGTACCTGTAATAGCCTGCCACGCCTGATCTGGAATCGTACGCGGTGCCGTTGACGTTCTGGTTGGCTCGATAGAACGCTAGCTGGACCTCGTCGAAGCGCAGTCCAGCTCCCTTCGCGCGGTCCAACATCCAGACCAGGGGTACGTAGGAGAGGTCGTCGATTGGGTAGCCTCCCCCGACGTTGGCGTGCACGCCGGCAAACCAGACCTGCTGGATCCGCCTCTCGTCCTCGGCCCGGCTCTGGTCCCAGAGCAGCGGCCGGAAAGTGGGTCTCTCGTCGTCGAGGGACAGCGCGTGGAAGGCCCTTTCCACGATCGGGGACAGCCTGCGGTCCGCCAGGCTCATCGGCCAGAGCCACTCGTCGATCGCTTGCTTCAGCTCATCGATGGGCATGCCGTAGGCGTCCACCGTGTCCCAGAGGCCCAGGAAGCGGATGTTGGGTCGCACGACAGGCCGGTGCAATTCGATGTGGCGTTCCCCGGTACCGGGAACGTAGACAGGCGGCGCAAGCAGGTGGCGGTAGATCGTCCCGCGCTTCTTCGCAGTCTTAGTCAGAAATTCCCGCCGATAGGCCGCGTAGGCCGAGTCCACCGCATGGGAGAGGCCGTTCTCGTCGTCCGCTCGGACGAGGCCGCAGCGCTCGACGAGGCCGACCAGGAGGCGGATAGTGAACGCGCCTCGGCTGAACCCGAAGGCGTAGATCCGATCGCCTTCCCGGTAGTTGCGGCATAGGTAGGTGTAAAGCGATCGCACGTCGCGCATGACACCGAAGCCGAAGGCGCCGCAGAGGAGCGCCAGCGGCTTGAACGTCTCCGTGCCGACGCCGTCCTTGTAGAAGGCTATCTGTCCTCTCTCGCCGTCCGGCGGGGAAGAAATGTCGAGGGCCTGGTACGTGCGCCAGACGTTCGTCTTGAAGGGTTTGGAGGCGCTGTTGCCGGTCCCGTCCGAGAACAGGACGATGTTCCTGCGGGCGTCGCCTTCGCGCTCTTCCGGCATCTTCTCGCCTCCGCACGTCGGCCGCGGTCACCACTGACGAGAGACGATGCCTAGACGTCGAAGGCAAGTCAGCAATTGGTCTGAGACGGGGGACATCGAAGCGCAAGGCGGGATGAAGCTTTGTCATGGACGTCCTTGCCGCTGTTCGCTCTCGCTCTCAGCTCCATCAGGACGCTGTAGCACCCTTGGACTGGGCCGAGGTCCGCGGCGAAGACCCAGCCTTGCGCCTCGAAGGCTGCGCGGTCTTCGTGGCGGACAAAGCGGAACCAGCGGATCTCGCCGCCACCGTCGTCAGGAAGCTCTCGCCCGTCGCCTCCAGCACGGCCGTCTTCCCCGTGAAGCTCTGCCATCGGATCACCGCCACGTCGACATAGGCCGGGTTCAATGGCGCTAGCCCGTGGCGCGGCAGACCACTGGCGCCGAATACCCTGAGAAGCCGCGGCTTGGCGTTGCGAGCGGCGCTCTCGACTGTTTAACTGAGGATGGCAAGCGGTCGCTGCGGCAGGTGGACGATGTTGATAGAGGCTGAGACGATCGTCTTGCCGCGGCCGGTCGCGCCGGCCCGGCGACCGACCGACCTGAAGCGGGCTCGCTGTGTCGCGCGCGGCGCAAAGCCTACGCTTGAGATCGCGACGGCATCGCTCGAATGACAAAGGCTTCGAGGACGCTCAACCCTCTCCATTTTGAAGATCTTGATCCTCGGCGCTTTGAGGATCTTGCTAAGCAGCTGCTGTATGACTTCAGGCCTTGGCAACAGCTTGAGGCGACTGGGAAGCTGGGAACGGACGATGGGTTCGATGTTCGAGGGCTTGAGAGAATTACCTCTGAGCCAGACGAAATCGATGCAGAAGAAACAAGAACCTGGCTTATACAATGCAAAAGAGAGCGGGTAATCGGACCGTTGAAGCTGGCGCGCTATCTTCGCGATATAGCTAATGTAGCACCTACGCTGGACGGTATCATCTTCATAGCGGCTTGCGATTTCTCCAAAAGATGTTTTGACGATATTCGGGCCTGGAGCAGATCGCAGGGTATTTCAGAGGTTTACCTATGGGGCAAGTCGGCCCTTGAGGATATGTTATTACAACCAAAGAACGATCATCTTCTTTTCTCTTACTTTGGATTTTCTGCTTCGATCCGGACGCGTTCGAGAAAGACCGCCTTGTCAGCCGCGCTTACGAATAAGCGAAAGATCAAGCGTATTCTTGAGGATCACACTAGCGTCTATGTCTTAATAAGAAGCATCAAAGACAAAACTTATCCTTACGCTGGGGATGCTGCAATACGCCTCTGGCAGATCATCCAGCCGAGAGAGATCACGCATCTAGGCCTAAGCTTCCAGCATAAGCGATGCTTCGCCTTCTTTGCAGAGGATGGCGTCAGCTGGGATGTTGCCAATGCGCATAATGATGAGGAGATCGCTTCCTGGGAGAACCCATGGTCTGATCCCAGGTCAATCGACCGCTGCGCCTTATTTGATGTTTGGAGGCAATTACCGGAGAATGAAAGAGCTTGGCTGAATGTAATAGGCTTCTTGAGCTTTGAGGATATTGTCGCAATCGACGATATCGGAGATGATGTCTGCGAGTACCCACACTTCTACGTCAACTGGCCTTCAAGTTTGGAATTTTTTCCTTGCAAGCAATCTGTTGAGCTTGAGACGGTTAACGCTTCACCGAAGAGAAAGACGCAGTTTCCAGCGTTGGAGGCGCGGGTTGAGCGGTTCCCGTCCGAATACAGGAAGATCATAAGTGAATGAGCCGTCAGCAGTCGGCTGTCGCCGAGGCGCGGCGTCTGCTCACCAGGCGGATCAAACCGGAAAATGTGGTCGAGCACCTGCTGCACGACAATCGATTTCACGTGCTGTTCCCCTCGATGGACGGCCGCAGCATCGGGGAGGATTGCCGTGACTGTGCGGAGCAGATTGTCGGCGACGCCAAAGCGCTGATCGCTCTCAAGAAAGCCCCGTTGGCATCGACGATGCCGAACGCGGCTTAGCACTTCATCTAGCCAAACTTCGGCGCCAACCGCTTACGTTAGAGCAGCCTCGAGGTTCGTTGACTCTTAAGAGGTGTCGATCAAACGTGGACGTCGTTGCGTCTGCGTTCGTGAGTATCCCGTGGCACCTCCTCGTCCCTACTGGAAGGGCTACCTCAAGCTCTCCCTGGTCTCCTGCCCCGTCGCCGTCTACAGCGCGATCTCGTCGGGCGAGAGGGTTGCCTTCAAGCAGGTCAATCGGCAGACCGGCCACCGCCTGAAGCAGCAGCTCGTCGACGAGCATACGGGTGACCCGGTCGACTCTGCCGACAAGGCGCGAGGTTACGAGGTCGCCAAGGGCGACTACATGCTGGTCGAGGACGACGAGCTCGAGGCGATCGCCATCGAGAGCCAGCACACGATCGACATCGATCGCTTCGTGCCGCGCGCGCAGATCGACGAGCGCTACCTCGATGCGCCGTACTACCTCCTGCCCAACGACAAGGTCGGCCAGGACGCCTTTGCCGTGATCCGCGACGCGATGCGCGGCAAGGCCATGGTCGCGCTCGGCCGCGTGGTGCTGGCAAAGCGAGAGCGCGTGATCATGCTGCAGCCATGGGGCAAGGGGCTCATGGGCACGACGCTGCGCTACGCCTACGAGGTCCGCGAGACCGCCAGCTACTTCGACGATCTCCCGGACGTCACTGTTCCCAAGGACATGCTGAAGTTGGCCGAGCACATCCTGGAGAGTAAGGCGGGCGACTTCGAGCCTGCGACCTTCGCCGATCGGTACGAAGAGGCGGTGGTGGCGATGCTCCGCACCAAGCAGAGCGGAAGGGCGGTCAGCACGACCGAACCGCGGTTCCGGGACGAGAAGGTGTTCGATCTGATGGAGGCCTTGCGACGCTCCATCGCCGGCGCGCCAAAGCAAGCCGAGGCGCCTACCGTGAAGGCCAAAGCGAAGCGAACCTCGAAGAGGATCGAGGGACAGCGCGAGATGCTGCTGCCGATCGCCGGCAAGAAGACAGCCGAGACAAAGCCTGTAGCTCAATCGACGAAGGGAACAGCGAAGCGCAAGGCGGGGTGACGACGTAAGCCCGGGCCAGCTTGGTGCCGGTGGCGCCACTCAATACATCGGCGTGCCGCCGGTCACGGGGATCAGCGCGCCCGTCATGTAGCTGCCCTCGCCTGACGCCAGCAACACGTAGGCCGGCGCCAGCTCGGCGGGCTGGCCGGGGCGGCCGAGCGCCGTGTCGCTCCCCAGTTCGGCCATCTGCTCGGGGCATTCACGATGGGCTGGATCGGCGTCCAGATCGGGCCGGGCGCCACGCAGTTCACGCGGATGCCCTGCGGCGCGAGCAGGTTCGACAATGCGACTGTAAGGCTCGCGATTGCGCCTTTGGTCGCGGAATAGACGATCATGCTTTTGGAGGCGACCTTGGCCTGCTGGCTGGTCGTGTTCACGATCGCCGCGCCGGGCTTCATGTGCCTGGCTGCCGCCTGCGCGAGGTAGATCATGGCGAAGACGTTGGCGCGGAAGCAGCCTTCGAGATCGTCGGCCGTGACGTCGTCGAGCGTCTCGTTGACGACCTGCGCGGCTGCATTGTTGACCAGCACGTCGAGACGGCCAAGTTCGGCCACCGTGCGCGCCACCAGGGCGCGGCAGTAGCCCTCGTCGCGCAGGTCGCCCGGGATCGTGGCGACGCGGCGCCCGGCCTTGCGCACCCAGTCGGCTACCTCCTGTGCGTCGCTCTCCTCGTCCGGAAGGTAGGCGATCGCCACGTCGGCACCCTCGCGAGCGTAGGCAATGGCCACGGCGCGACCGATGCCGCTGTCGCCACCGGTAATCAACGCCACCTTGCCGGCGAGCAGGCCCTTGCCCCTGTAGCTTTCTTCGCCATGGTCGGGCTTTGGATGCATCTTCGACGTCAGGCCGGGCCGCGGCTGCTGCTGCTCGCCTTCGAACGGCGGCTGCGGCTGGCTCGATCGCGGATCGTCGGTCATGTGAGGCTCTCCGAGGTACGCCGGGCAATGCCGCGGGCCGCCCGCCCGTTGCCCCCCCAGACGCCTCGAGTGCCGCATAGCAGCCGCGGACGTCAGCTACCCGCTATGCAGGCCACTCTCCGCTGACGCTGTCCGCCCAGGTGTAGCCGATCAAGGATGGCGAGGCGGTGAGGACGGTGGCTGCTGCGATCGTGCTGTGTGTCGCGTTGCCTGTGTTGCTCGTCAAGAGACCGGACCGGATCAGCAGCGCTATGGCGGCATAGGCTTCTGCAGCGCATTGCTCCTCAGGAAGCCTGCACGCGGCTACGACGTGCTCCACCACAGCCGTGGCCGTGACCGAGCCTGGAACGCACATCACGGCCTGCAGAACGCCGCTGAGGGCCTTCCAGCGAAGGTTGTCGTCGTCCATCGTCACCGGTGGGCTCCACCAGAAGCTGCTACCCGCTCCATCAGGACGCTGTAGCAGCCGTGGATCGGGCCGAGGTCCGCGGCGAAGACCCAGCCTTGCGCTTCAAAGGCAACACGGTCTTCGTGGCGGACGAAGCGGGATCAGCGGATCTCGTCGCCATCGTCGTCAGAAAGCTCTCTCCCGTCGCCTCCAGGATCGCCGTCTTGCCCGTGAAGCTCTGCCATCGGATCACCGCCACGTCGACGTAGGCCGGGTTGAGCTCAAGCGCGTGGACGAAGCGCCCTGTCATCTCGCCGGCGATGATCGTCGTGCCGGAGCCGACGAAGGGGTCGTAGACAGCCTGCCCGGGCGACGAGTTGTTGGCGATTGGCCGCCTCATGCACTCCACCGGCTTCTGCGTGCCATGACCGACGCCGCGATCCTCACGAGCCGGTATCGTCCAAAGCGTCGACTGCGAGCGATCGCCGGACCAGCCGCCGCGAGCGTTGCGGCGAACGGCGTACCAACATGGCTCATGTTGCCAATGATAATCACCGCGGCTGAGGGCGAAGCGATCCTTGGCCCAGATGATCTGCGAACGCACCTCGAAGTCGCAGCTCTCCAGGCTGGCCTGAACTGTCGCCGCAAACTTGCCCGCATGCCAGACGTAGGCGACGTCGCCGGGGAACAGCGTCCAGGCCGCGCTCCAGTCCGCCTGATCGTCGTTGTCGACCTTGCCGAGCTTGCCCGGGTTGAGGTTGACGCCGGCGCGGGCACGCCAGGACGGGTCATAGGCGACGCCGTAGGGCGGGTCGGAGACCATCAGGGCCGGGGTCACACCATCCAGCGCCCGAGCTACGTCCTCGGCGGTCGTGGCGTCGCCGCAGACCAGCCTGTGGCTGCCGAGGATCCACACATCGCCCAGGCGGCTCACCGGGTCCGCCGGCGGCTCGGGCGCGTCGTCCGGGTCGGTCAGCCCGGCCGAAGGCTCCATGGTCAGCGTGGCGATCTCGTCGAGCGAGAAGCCGGTGACGCCGAGGTCGAAGTCGAGCGCCGCCAACTCGGTCAGCTCGACCCTCAGCAAAGCCTCATCCCAGCCGGCGTTAAGCGCCAACTTGTTGTCGGCAAGCGTATAGGCTCGCCGCTGAGCCTCGCTCCAGCCGACGGCGACCATCACCGGGATCTTGGCCAACCCGAGCTGCTTGGCCGCCATGACCCGGCCGTGCCCGGCGATGAGGCCGCCGTTTTCGTCGACCAGCACCGGCGTCGTCCACCCCCACTCGCGGATGGACGCGGCGATCTGGTCGATCTGCTCGGCCAAGTGCGTGCGGCTGTTCCTGGCGTAGGGCACCAAGCTGGCCACGGCTCGGCGCTCGACGCGATCGGCCGGCCAGGCCGTTTCTTCGCTGGTTCTCATCATCGATCCTCGGTCTATTGCGTCGAAAGACGCGCCAGCACCGGCTGAAGCGCCGCGAGCTGCGCATCCGAGAGCCCGCTCACGTCGACCATCTGGATCGGTCCGCCGTTCAGCCCTGTGACCTCGTGGACGTCCTTCTCCCGCCAGCCGGCTCGGACCTTCAGCCAGAAGATCGCCGCGCTCGTCGCCGCCGCTCCGTCTCCCTTTACCGCGCGATTGAACAAGCTTTGGGCCACGAGCGAGTTGGCCTTCGTCGCCGCGATGTCGAGCGTCTCGCCGTAATGCTTGACCAGCGTGCCGAGACAGATCCCCGCGACCTTGGCGATTTCGCCTCGGGGCACGCCGAAGCTCGCGAGCGCCTCGACCTGCTTACGCAACGCGTCGGTCGGCTGGTGAAGCCTACCTTGGCCGCGACGGTCGGTGCGATTGCCGGCATTGCTCCTCGGGCTGCTGGTGCTGACGTCCGACATTCCGGGCTCGATGAAGGGCGATGCGTGATTGTCTCACATCGCACGATCAGCCGAAACCGTACGCATCTACGCTAGGCTTCTATCGTTTGCTCTCGCTCGAAGCGGCCGAAATTGCCCGCTCCGACCATCAGCGCTTCGCTGTGTTGCGATGCTGAGTGGGACGGACGGGAACAGCTACTATAGTAGCTGTCCCGTTCCGTCCCTCCGCCTCGAACGAGGGCAAGCGGCGGGAAAGCCGACCCAGTCGCTGCCGTCGACCTCTCGGCAGACGACGAGGCCGTTGCTGCGGGCGGCCTGCAGAAGGCGGGAGAACGCCTTCCGCCTGGTCTCGACGTTGTCGCCAGCTCGAAGATGGTAGAACTCCTCCCGCAGCTCATCGCGCAGGACGGCTTGTACCGGCTCTTCACCGGCCCTTGGCACGATGGTGCGGCCAGATCGTTCCAGCGCTTTTTCGAGCGCCACCCTAAGCTGGCGGCCATCACGCCTCCAGCCGGACGCGGTAGCTGCCGACGATTGTTCCTGCTCGGGCCAATCGATGACGATCGTGGTCTCAGCTCCGTCTTCGCCGATCTGCGCGACGCGGGGCGTAAAGCGGATCTCGCCACCGGTCGGACCGCCGCGGACCTTACGGATCGCCATGCGGGGATTGCTGATGGTGCCCGCAGCATCGCGCTCGCCAAGAAGGGCCAGGACGGCGTCGACGCTGTCTTCTTTGACACTCGAGTTGCGCGTCCCACTCTCGGCGTTCTTACCGAAATGATCGACCGCGAGGACAAGGCAATCGAAGCGCAGCGACAGCGCCTTGAGCACATCCATGACTCGTTGGTTCTCGGCAGTGTCATCGGCGTTCTTGAATCCGGCGGACGAGGACAACGTATCAAAGACGACGAGTGCGAGCGGCATGTCGAAGTGCTCCAGCATCGTCCTCGCCGCTTCCGCCAGGATGATCTCGAGCTCGCCCTGTGCAGACGGAGCGGTGAGCTTGGTGCATTCCTCCACCCAGGCAAAGGGCAGGGGGGACTCCAGATCGGGGCTGATCTTTTCCCGCACCATGGCGGTCAGCCGGATACGCATCTCCGATTGGCCTTCGGCGGCGACGAAGAGCACGCCCCCTTGCCGCTCGACGTCGCGGCCGGCGAAGCTTCCCCTGCTGAGCACGGCGCCGGCGAGGTCCAGCACGACGAAGGTCTTGTAGGTGCCCCATCGGCCGCTCGCGAGCGCCGTGCCTACCTTCGGCAGGAGCTGGTCGACCAGCCACTCCCGCATCGGCCCGTCATCGTCCTCGCCGTGCCAGTGCAGCCGGCCGCGCTCGCGAGGCTCGGAGGTTAGGCTCGTGAGCTGATGAGGCAGCAGCTCGCCCGTGTCAGGCGTAGCGCTCATCGGTCTGCTCCCGCTTGCGGCGCTGCTTGCCTGAGGCGCTGCTGCTCGTAAGCTTCGACGTCCTCGAGGCGGTAGACGACCCTGCCGCCGATCTTGAGGTAGGCCGGGCCCTCGTTGCGCCAGCGCCAGCGCTCGAGCGTGCGCGGGCTGATGGTCCAGCGCCGCGAGAGCTCGATCTGGTCGAGGTGCCTGGGTCCGTGCGAGGCATCCGCGTCGTCTTCCGACAAGCGCTTCATAAGCTTTGGTGCTGCTGACATGATCTGCTCCTGCTGGCGAATGACTTCGCTGGGAAAAGTAGATCACGCGTATAGATGCCTGTCTTCCCACTCACAGTGGGCTTCAGCGTGGGTTATACTGCAGGATTGGGCTGGGATGTGGGTGGGCTTAGGGTGGGATCATCGGCTGCCGAAGCCGCCTTACGGCAAACCGCTGCGATAGCGTCAGGCCGAATGTACCAGCCGGAGCCTGCGGTAGAAGCGCTGCTTACCCTGCGCAACGGAATGGTCGAGGAGGTTGAGACGGTACGAACCTCTGCCGTCTGAGGCGATCAGGTTCCGCCAGTTCGGCTTGGCCTTGAAGAGATCGACGAGACGCGTCGACCTGGAGTCGGACTTCGCGAAGAGCTGCTTGCCGGTTCGCCACGGGCTCTTGGTCATGGCTGCCTCGTGCAGCTGGCGAACGATCTGCGCCTGTATCCTGCCGAGTAGGAAACGCTCGCCGTGCAGGAGGACTTCGGCATAGTCGCTGCGCTGGACGAAGTCCTCGATGGCGCGCGACGGCGGCGGCGCGTCATCGAAGACGAGACCGTTGGCGACCTCGAAGCGATCGCGCTCGACGCGCGTGACGAGCAGCTCCGGTATGGTGACCCTCACAGCTGGGCAGCCATCGGCGACCTTGAGGTAACCCTCGGGCGTGCGGGGCTTGAAGCGGGCGATGCGATGCACGCTCCGGCCGAACACCGACCATAGATCAGGCGCGAGCACCGGCTGCGGTCCGAACAGCACGGTGTCCTGCTCCCGCACCTCGAGCATGGTCCCGTCCGGACCCGCTTCGATCCTCCCGAGCTCTGCCGACAGGGCGACCGTCATGACCGACACTTCCAGCTCGCTGTTTCGAGCATAGTCGGCGATCTCCGACATCGGCACGCCCCAGCGCTCGGTCAGCTCCTTCAGGGTGAAGTATCGCTTCAGCGGAAACGGCATCGCGGCTCTCCGATCAGCCGAGCAGCTGGTAAGGGACAAGATCGTATCTGCGCAGGCGTACCCGCATGAACGACTCCGACACACCGAAAATGTCCGCGAGCTCGCCCACCAGCTCGTCGATCAACGGCGGAAGCGTGCGCGGGCAGACTACCGGCAGCTCGTCACAACGGCCGCTTTCGATCATCGGGATCTCGAGTGCTGCGGCGCGCTTGTGCATGTGTCGATGCAGCAGGCCTCGGGGTACCAGGAAGGCACCCATGAACTCATTGGCGCGCCACTCCACCCAGTTTATCTCCGCGGCAGCGACGCGGTCGGGCGTCTCCGTCAGATCGTACCGGCTCGCCGGCCTACTTGTCGTGTTCTGCGCGCTCTGGATCCAAGCAGGCGAGTCGAAGATCGCGTGACCCAGCTCGTGGGCGGCGGTGCTGCGGCCGAGCTCTTCGCGCTCGCCGATGACAGCGCTGTCGATCGAGATCGTCGCACCCACTGGCCAGGCTGGATCGTGTTCGACCGCGCCGATGGAAGGCTGACCGTCTTCGCTCGCGATAGACCGATCGAATTGCCAGCGTAGTTCGAAGGCAAGGCCGTTGACCTGCAAGCGCGCACATCTTGCCGACAGGAGCGCGAGTTCGACCTTCGGCCTGGGCCCGCGGCAGAGCTGACGCCGAGCCTCCTCGGCGACCGCCCAGATCTCCTCGCGGCGCAGTCGCTTCGGCTCCAGCGATGGGCGCATATGCGGGTAGGACAGGACGAGCGTAGGCGATCTCGGCTCATCGGCCGGGGCGCGCTGCTGCCCGTGTACAAAGGCGCCTGAACTCATGGCGACCGTCTCCTGAACCTGTTTCTCGTCCACTTTGATGTTCGTCATATGTTCTAAATTCTGCGCAGGTGTCGAGTCCTTTCGATTCGCTCTTCGGTCGGTCGGACTGCCGTCTCTTGCCTCTCTGGCAAATCGCCGAATGCGCTACGATTCACCCCGCTGCTTTCCTTCCCGATCCGCAGGCTCAAGCCTCAGAATCCGCTATCTTTTCCGGTTGGGGGAAGGCATCAACTTCGTATGGTAGCAAGTACGCGTTGTTTGCCTCCCGACGAACGCTTCTCCGCCTTGTGTGAGATCCTCGCCGACGGCCTGATCCGCCTCCACCACCGACAGTCAAGGGCTTTATCTCCACCGCGGGGAGACAGTTGTCTCGACTTGTCGCTGCAGCAGAGCGGTGGTGCCGAACCGAGGTCCACGGGTGAGGCAGGGGCATGAGCGAGATGGTGCTGGCGCAGCTGGCGGCGCTGAAGACGACGTCGACGGCCGACCTGAAGGCGCTTTGGCGGAAGCTCAACGACACCGAGCCGCCACCTTACAACAGGCGCTTCCTGGAGAGCCGGCTGGCCTATCGTGTGCAGGAATTGGCCTTCGGCGGTTTGAAGCCGGCGACGGTGAGGAAGCTCGAGGCGCTGGGCGAGCAGATCGACGGGCGGCGCTCGGGCAAGCGCAAGCCGCGCATGGATGCCAAGCCGATTGCCGGCACCAGGCTGGTGCGCGAGTGGCAGGGCACCGTGCAGACGGTCACGGTCACGACTGACGGGTTCGAGTGGCAGGGGCGGCCGTACCAGTCGCTTTCAGCTGTTGCCCGCGCGATCACCGGCACGCGCTGGAACGGCTGGGTCTTCTTCGGCTTGAAAAATCAACAGCGAGCTGCCGCATGAAGGCCCGGCAAGACGCTCCCCTGGCGCCGCCAGCGCCCCGCAAGCTGCGCTGCGCCGTCTATACGCGGAAGAGCAGCGAGGAGGGCCTTGAGCAGGCCTTCAACTCGCTCGACGCTCAGCGCGAGGCCTGCGAGGCGTACATCCTCAGCCAGCGCGCGGAAGGCTGGCTGCTGGTGCCCGACCGCTACGATGACGGCGGCGTCTCCGGCGGCACGCTCGAGCGCCCTGCGCTGCGGCGCCTGCTCGCCGACATAGAGGCAGGCAAGGTCGACGTCATCGTGGTTTACAAGATCGATCGTCTCAGCCGTGCGCTGATGGACTTCGCCAAGCTGGTCGAGGTGTTCGACCGCCACCAGGTGACCTTCGTCTCGGTGACCCAGGCGTTCAACACCACGACGTCGATGGGACGGCTCACCCTCAACGTGCTGCTCAGCTTCGCGCAGTTCGAGCGCGAGGTGATCGGCGAGCGCATCCGGGACAAGTTCGCCGCCTCGCGCCGCAAGGGCATGTGGATGGGCGGCACCGTGCCCTTCGGCTACGTCGTCGGCGACCGCAAGCTCGTGATCCACGAGCAGCAGGCGGCGACCGTGCGCATGATCTTCGAGCGCTTCGCCAAGGTCGGCTCGGCCACGACGCTGGCTCAGGCGCTTGCGCGAGAAGGCGAACAGACGCCCCGCGGCAAGCCGATCGACAAGGGCTTCCTCTACAAGCTGCTCACCAACAGGGTCTACGTCGGCGAGGCGGTGCACAAAGGCACGGCGTACCCGGGCGAGCACCAGGCGATCATCACGCGGGCGCTGTGGGACAAGGTGCACGCGGTCCTCCAGGAGAGCCCGCGTAAGCGCGCCGCGGACACGCGGACCTCGACACCGGCTTTGTTGAAGGGGCTGATCTTCGGCCCGACCGGCTGCGCCATGTCGCCGACCCACACACGCAAGGGCGGCCGGCTCTACCGCTATTACGTCAGCCAGGCCGTGCTGAAACAGGGGCGAGACGCTTGTCCGGTCGGACGGCTGCCGGCGGCGGAGATCGAGGCTGCGGTCATCGACCAAGTGCGTGGCCTGCTGCGCGCGCCGGAGATCGTGGTCGGCACCTGGCGAGCGTCGAGGCCGAAGGTCGACGGCCTGAGCGAGGATCAGGTGCGGCAAGCCCTGCTGAACCTCGACCAGCTCTGGGACGAGCTGTTCCCGGCCGAGCAGGCGCGCATTGTCCAGCTCTTGGTCGAGCGCATCGACGTCGGCGAGCGAGGCTTCGATCTGCGCCTGCGTGTCGACGGACTCGCGCACCTTGCGCGGGATCTCTCCGAATGCGCTGCGGAAACAAGGAAGGCAGCATGACCGAGGCTGCGCAGACCCTGACCGTGCGTGTGCCGTTCGTAATCCGCAAGCGCGGCGGCCGCAAGCTCGCCATTGCCGCGGACGGCACCACCCTGGCTCCGCCAAGGCCGCGTATCGACAACACGCTCGTCAAAGCGCTCGCCCGTGCCCACAGGTGGAACAGGCTACTCGAGAGCGGTCGCTACAGCTCTGCCGCGGAGCTCGCCGCTGCCGAGAAGATCAACCCGTCCTATGTCAGCCGCGTCCTGCGGCTGACTCTGCTCGCGCCGGACATCGTCGAGGCGATCGTTGACGGGCGGCAGAACGATGGCATCGAGGCAGATGTGCTGCTCCGACCGTTCCCCGCTGAATGGGCCAAACAGCGCCAGACGCTTCCATAACCAACGTGCACATTTCATGGTGATCGGTGTCACATCATCTATGATCGCTGCATGAAGTTGGACCAAGACCGCATCCGCGTCGTCGATCTCGAGACGGGCGGAAACGGCTTGGATGATGTCTGCGAAATTGGGTGGCAGGATCTACGCCGGGGCGGAGATCATGTGTGGCGGCTTGAGGGCGAGCCCGGCGCTCTTCTGGTCAATCCAGGCCGCCCCATGGCGACCGACACCATAGCCGTTCACCACATTCTCGATGAGCACGTGGCGAAGGCGCCGTTCTGGAAAGAGATCGCATCAGCCGTGCTCCGTCCCGAAGGCGGCGTCGTCGCGTTCGGAGCGCATCGCGCCCAATTCGAACAACGTTACTGTCGGCCGAGCCTGACTGGCGGAACAAGCTGGATCTGCACCTGGAAGTGCGCCCTTCGCCTTTGGCCGCATCTCCCCCGGTTCTCCAATCAGATGCTCCGCTATCTCCGCACGCCGGAAGGTCTCGTCCATGAGACGGGACTGCCCGCCCATCGCGCGGGACCGGACGCCTACGTGACCGCCCACCATCTTCGCGACATGCTTGCCGAAGTCTCGGTGGAGCAGCTTCTGGTATGGAGCCAGGAACCCGGGTTGCTCCCGCGCGTGCCGGCAGGACCTTCGCGCGGCCGTTCATGGGCCGACCTCGACGAGGGCGCCTTGCAGGCCTTCGCGGCCGACCGCAACATCGATGTGCGCTTCAGTGCGGAAGCCGAACTCCGCCGACGCGGCGAAGCTTCTTCCACGAAAGCTGACGATAGCCCGCGCCAGGCGAAGCTTATCTGATCTGCTTTGAGAGCATTGGCTGATCCTCGGACCTGGCGTCCGTTCGCGTGCCGATCAGCACGGGCAGCTTCTGGTGCGAGATCGTACGCGGCCACGCCTATGTCGCATTGCCCGGCGACGGCGAGCGGCTACGGTCCGGCAGCCTTCGCGCGTTGCACCCGGTCTGTCGGACGCCGGCGGAAGGCGGGGAGACGGATCGTGGGTGGGCAAGACGAGGACGCCGGGCGCCGCAAGGTGGTGGAGTTGGTGAAGGGCATCGACTACGCGCTGTTCACGACGCAGGGCACCGCCGGCGATCCCCTCCACGCAAGACCGATGGCATTGCGCGAGGTCGAGGATGACGGCACCCTCTGGTTCTTTTCCAAGAAGGACTCGCGCAAAGCCAAGGAGCTGACCATCAACCCGCAGGTGCTCGTCACCTTCGCCGATCCGAAGAAGCAGCACTTTGTGACCATCGCGGGTCGTGCCGAGATCGTGGCCGAACGCCAGAAGGTCGAGGTGATGTGGAGCGAAGTCTACCGCGCCTGGTTTCCGGACGGAGCCAGAGACGACAACGTCGTGCTGATCCGCGTCGATGCCGAGCAAGCCGAGTATTGGGACACGCCAACGAGCGCGATCGTCTACGCATTCGGATACCTGAAAGCAGTCACGACCGGCGAACCGTCGCGCGCGGGCGAGATCGGCAAGATCGAAGCGATGTAGTCCTTGGCGCGCGACGAAGCCGCAGGCCTCGCTGAAGGGCGAAGTCGGCCCAACCGGCCGCGCCATGTCGCCGACCCGCCCTCGCAACGCCGGCCGTCTCTACCGCTTATTCGTCAATTAGGCCGTGCTAAAGCAGGGGCGCGACGCCTGCCTAGGTTGGCCAGCTACCAGCGGTAGAGATCGAGGCTGCGGTGATCGACCAAGTTCGCGGTCTGCTGCGTGCGCCGGAGATCGTGGTGTCTCCTCGGCTCTACAGCGAAGAGATTACCACCTTTATAGAGGATGCTCAGAGCATCCGCGTTTGACGTCGCGCCCGCGACCTTCCTGTGCATCGCAGAGGCGTACTACGCGACGTGCGCGCCGCGCTACGACGTGGGCGGACCATGGGGCTGCGGAAGGTTGCGGGAGGCCCTTGCTATCCGGCGGCCTTCCGACCTTCATAAGCCTTGAGGCAACCGGATATCTCCGACATCAGATCATCAAGATCCATGTATTTGCAGACATACATCGCCGTGACACTGACGATCTCGACTAGCTTGTCGAAGCCGAGCTGAAAACCTCGCTCCTGCAACAGTCCGCCAGCTATAGCATGTTTATCGTTATGCATATTTGGCTTCATGCCAGCTTTTACGTGTATGAACTCCTCCGAGAGCATGGAGTACCAGTCGTCATCTACAATCATCGGAATGTGTGGGTGACTAGAAATCATATCGCGAACTTTCTTAGGCCCATACTTACTCATTCGTGTCCTGCGATCCGCTGCTAGCCACTCGCTGAAAGCTTCTTTCTCAACTATCGAGAGCAAAATTAGATTAGAAATCTCGCCGATCGTTCTGGTCAACGAGAGGCTTTCATCGTAATAACCAATCAGAAGAAGATTGATGCAAGCGCAGGCATGATTATAAATGCGACCGGCAAAGCTCTCGAGGATGTGAGCTCCGCCGAGGCACCTGCGATGGCAAGTAGCCGCTTGATAGAGAGCACAAAGCGCAACTCCAAAGAGTTCTATATCATAAGCATGTTCTTCGACTAAATAGGCGTGCTGCTTTCTTTGGTGGTCTGCCAACTGCAGGACCATCAGCACATGAGCACCCTCGTTAGGTACTCCACGATTGTTGAGCGACAAGGTGATTCCATTCTCTGCTGATCGTAGGACTGAAGTGAAAGGCGGTTTGTTCTCAAGCGAGTTGAGCGTCGGTCGCCGCGACGGCGGTGTGCCCATGAAAGTCAGGGTTCCTGCGCCGTCTTCGGACCCGAGGCCGTGCTCGCCTACCTGTCGCGCTACACGCACCGGGTCGCCATCGCGAACCGCAGGCTGATCTCACTCGACGAAGGCGGCGTCACCTTCCGCTACAAAGACTACCGCAGCGAGGGTGCCGATCGCCAGCGCACCATGACGCTCGCCGCCGACGAGTTCATCCGCCGCTTCCTGCTGCACGTCCTGCCCAAGGGCTTCCACCGCATCCGGCACTACGGCCTGCTCGCCAGCGCCTGTCGCAAGGCCAACGTCGCCAAGGCCAGGGAACTGCTCGCCGTGCCCATCCCAACCACATCGGACGAGCCCACCGCACCGCCGGACCATCGGCCGCCGTGCCCCTGCTGTGGCGGCCGCATGATCGTCATTGAGATCTTGCGCGGTGCCGCCCAGCCGCGAGCCCCGCCGGCCTCTCGCGCCTGTTCCGGGATGATGGCGTCGTGACCCGGCACGACTTGAGACGATCGCCCGCCGAAGCAGCGCCGCTTCGGCTATCGGGCACGCGCACCTCCAGCTCGACCGGCGGGCTTATTACCGGGCACCACAAGGATGCGTTGGCCTATCTGCGCACCTGGATCTGCCTTTCGTCGACACACAATGGGCGGACGAGAGCGCCGGTGCGCACCCTCCGACGACATCGCGCGATCATCAAATCCCAATAGCCCGGCGCGCAAACCCAGCGGGTCCGTGCTTGGCGGCTTTCGGACGCCGGCCCTCACCAGGCCGCGCGATCGCCGCCGGCCGGCATCCGAAAACCTTCACCAACTCGGACGTTCAGACGCTCCGGGCAGCGTCTCGAAAGCGGACACTCGCTATTTTCCATCGCCTCTTGAGGCTCGCAAAAAACTCTTAGTCTCCGGCGCTGTAGCCGGCGCGAGTAAGAACTCGCGGCAAATTGGACGAGGAACCACGCGTCGCTCAGCATAGCCGCGGGACAATGACGAGCGCAGAGGTGGCCAGTTCGCCTCCGCCGCTGGGTTGAGAGCCGAGAGATCGCGCTTTGACCTGCGCATAGCTCTGCGGCTATGTTCCCCGAGGGAGTCGGCTCAGGGTTTTTCCTTCGGCCGATGCCCAAAGCTTATTTTAATCGATAGCAGTATGCTTGGGGGAGGACATGGCCGTAGCACCGAGCGACCGCATGCTTGTCGCGGGTCAAAGCGCCAGCCATAGCGTCGACGGTTTGCGCGAGTTGCGCCAGCTCGCTGGAAAGGGCCAAGCGGACATAGCATCGGCTCTGAAGATCAAACAGCCGTCGGTCTCTAAGATCGAGAAGCAAACCGACATGCACCTCTCGACACTGCGGAGCTATGTGGAAGCTGTCGGGGGAACGCTTGAGCTGACTGTGATACTGCCCGAGCAGCCCGCATTGACAATTCATCAGCTTGGCGAAGCCTCACCAGCAGTCGGGGTCGTGCCAACTCGGCGCAAGTCTGGACAATCGCCCTCAAAGCGCCGCCATGGATGAGCTTCAGCGTTCCATTTATGTCGAGCGGTTTCGTCTCGCCTTCTACACACAGAAGGGGACAGCCTTCCAAGACTGGTTCGTGCGCCTCGCCGGCCATGCCTTTGGTCCTGACTTCGAAGAGGTCCGGCCCTACGGCAGCTATGGCGACCTCAAGTGTGACGGCCGCCGCGTCAGCACCCGAACTATTTTCCAGTGCTACGCCCCGGATGCGATGAAGGAAGCCGATCTCATCGATAAGGTCGATGAGGACTTCCACGGGGCCCGTGCGCATTGGGGCGCCAATATGCAGGAATGGGTTTTCGTCCATAACGACGGACGTGGCCTGCCGCCCAACGCCGTCCAGCACCTCGACGGGCTCAGACAGGCCCACGCTCCGCTCCAGCTCGCGACCTGGTCCGAACCGGAGCTTCTCGGACTCACGATGGGTCTCGAACTCTTTGCGCTGCAGGCTCTCTTTGGACATGCGGCCTCGATCGCCATCGTTGATCGGCTCGTGATGTCGGACCTCGTGCCGATTATTGAGGCGTTGCAGCGTCAGGAGCCAAATCCAGGTGATCCGCCGCTCACACCGCCGTCTCCGGAAAAGCTGGAGAAGAACGCGCTGTCTGACGAAGCTGGGCTTTTCCTCAGAATAGGTCGACGCAAGTCCAGTCTGGTCGACACCTTCTTTCGCAAGAGCCCACGCCCGGACCTTGGCGAGCGGATCGCCGAGGCCTTTCGCATGCGCTATGCTGAACTCAAGGCCCTCGATCTACCCGCCGACACGATCTTTAAACAGCTTCAGGATTACGCCGGTTTCAACGGCGAGCCGAAACGTCAGGGTGCAGCCCTGGCTGTGCTCGCCTACTTCTTTGATAGCTGTGACATCTTCGAAGATCCGGCCGTTAGCGTGGAGGCGCTATGATCCTCCCAACCAAGCATGTCCGCCCGGATCGCGCGCTCATCGGCGTTGGCGCGGAGGTGCTTGATATCTTGAAGCGGCCGATGACCATGTCACGGCTTTGGGACGAGGTGCGCGGACGCCGGACGCTGCACACACCCAACGCGCCAATCGATTACCAGTGGTTCGTGCTGTCGTTGGACCTTCTCTACACGATCGGCGCGCTTGAATTCGACCGCGGCCTTGTGCGGAGGGCTCAGCCATGATCCGCCGCTTTGGCAGCGACCTCCCCACCTTTAAAGCGCTGACTTTCCGACCCGGTCTGAACATCCTGCTTGCCGACAAAAGTGAGGGTGCGAACGACCGCCAGTCGCGAAACGGCGCCGGCAAGACCAGCTTCATCGAGCTAGTGCATTTTCTATTCGGCGCCGACGCTCGCAAGGAGAGCATCTTCCGCTCGGAAGCGCTCTCGCCTTGGACCTTCGATGTCGCGTTCGACATCGTCGGCGAGACCGTGTCTTCGGCCCGGAGCGGTGAGAAGCCCAGCCGTATCGAGCTGAACGGCCCTGTTGAGTCATGGCCTATCGCCCCGCACCTCGACCAGCGCGCCGGTGTTCTCGAACTGTCGAACGAAAACTGGAAGGCCGATCTCGGCGCGCTCTGGTTCGACTTGCCGATTTCGGCCGGCGACGAAGCCGAGCGCTTTCAGCCGTCGTTCCGCTCCCTTTTCTCCTACGTCGCCCGGCGGCAGCTCAGCGGCGGTTTCCAGCAGCCGATGCAGCATTCCTTGATGCAGCAGGCCTGGGACCAGCAGGTCTCCATCTGCTATCTACTCGGCCTCGACTGGAGCATACCCGGGCGTTTCCAAGAACTGCGGACGCAGGAAAAAGTCGCGCAAGAGCTTCGGAAGGCAGCCAGAAGCGGCGACCTCGGGCGTTTTTTTGGCAAAGCGGCCGACCTCCGCACACGACTCACGATCGCAGAAGTACGCGCACGCCGACTGCGGGAACAGCTTGAGACGTTCGAGGTAGTACCCGAATACAAGGCGCTCGAGCGTGAGGCGAATGACATCACTCGTGAGATTGATGCCCTCAACGTAGAAAACGTGATTGAGGGCGATCTGCTGCAGCAGCTTCGCGCATCGCTCACCGAGGAGGACGCACCCAATCTCGGCGATGTAACGAAGCTTTATTTTGAGGCCGGTGTGGTGTTGCCCGATATGGTCCGGCGCCGCTTCGACGAGGTCGAGCGGTTCCATCGCAGCATCCTCGAGAATCGTCGCGCGCACCTGAGCGCAGAGATTGGATCGGCCGAGGTCCGGATGCGGGAACGCGATCAGCGTGTCGCCGAACGGGACCGTCGTCGCCGGCAGATTATGTGGGTGCTCAGTTCGGGGGGTGCGCTCGAGCATTACACCGGCCTGCGCGAGGAAGCTGGACGGGCCGAGGCGGAGGTCGAAGGACTGCGCCAGAGGCTTGACACCGCGGAGCGGATTGAAAGCACCAAGGCCGAACTCGACATCCAGCGCGCGAACCTCACAAAGGCGTTGCGCGATGACATCCACGAACGCAGCGACATTATCCGCGACGCGATCCTAGCGTTCGAATCGCTGTCTGAGTCCCTTTACGAGAAGGCCGGCAGTCTCACGATTTCTGACACAGGCGGTGGCCCCCAGTTCGAAGTCCATATCGACGGACAACGGAGCAAGGGCATCACTAACATGCAGATCTTCTGCTTCGATCTCATGTTGACCGAGATCAGCCTGCGGCACGGGCGGGGACCGGGCTTTCTTATTCACGACAGCCACCTGTTCGACGGTGTCGACGAGCGACAGGTCGCCAAAGCGCTGCAGCTTGGCGCGGACCGAGCAGAAGCTGCGGGCTTTCAGTATATCGTAACCATGAACTCCGACGCGCTCCCACGCGAAGGGTTCCAGCGAGGCTTCGACGTCCATGCACATGTCATGAACACAAAGCTTACTGATGCCACTGACACAGGCGGCCTGTTTGGCCTCCGATTTGAGTAGACGGGATGCGATCGGCGCCGTTTACCCGCCCCACTCTGATCGCCGCGGTCGAAATGCTCGAACAACACAGCCAAGCCCGCTTCAATCAGGTCGTTCTGCGTCTCGGCCTTGAAGACGAAATTTCCTCAAGCACCACCATCAGCGTCACGAAAAAATGCGATCTTCTGGGTCGCATTGTCGTGCTGCGATTCGGGACTGTGCTGGACACGCTCGACGGCAGCATGACTCTCGGAGAGGCCATCATCCGGCAGGCCGCACAACTAGCCCAAAGGGAGTCCGACCATCCCTTGCAAACCGCGTTTGCACGCGGGCTCGCCCGGGACGGCTACGTCCTGACCTGGGACGATTATGGACGTAACGCCTCCATTCGCGCGGCGCTCCCGGGCGACATCCAATTGCCCGAAGCCGACGATGAGGTACATCAGCTCCTTAAGTTCTTCGGCTTCGCGACTTCCTTGGGTCACCTTGACCAGGCCATCGAAGCGCATAGGCGCGGTGATTGGGCAGCCTGCAATGCTCAGCTCCGGACGTTCCTGGAGAGCCTGTTCGACGATATAGCACGCAATGTTCTACCGGTCGAAACCGCCGCAAGTACGACCTCCGAAAATCGCCGCGCCTTGCTTGCGAACGTTGGCTTTCTCGCCGCTAACCGGAATGAATGGACCCAAGACGGCAAGAACTACGTCAATGGCCTCTTTAAGATGCTGCACACCCAAGGCTCGCATCCCGGTCTATCAGACGAGGACCACAGCACGTTCCGCCTTCATGTCGTGCTCGTCACCGCTCGCACCTTTCTGAGGCGCCTGGCCAACGGAAAATAGGCCTCGGGCCGATCACGACACCGAAGCCTCAAGCGATATTTTCGAACCTCGACTGAGCCGCCCCTCATACTCTTTCAACACGCTGAAAGCTCTGGATAAAAAATCGTGGATACAGGATTCGTAGACCTCGACATACTCCTCACGCGAATTCGGCAACCCCAGTCGAAGGTGTATTTTCTAGATGCAGTGAAGGCCATTCGGCTGGCGTGATCTGGTCGACGAGGCGGCCAATGGCAGCCCAGAGCGCGTGTAGCAGAGGCCTTGAGCTTGGCGAAGGCGTGGTGCACTCACCTCCGGGCCTCGGGTCGCACTGATGTCTCGCACGAACCACGTGATGTAGCCTCGAAGCAGGGCCGGTCGATCGCGAACGGCGCCACGATGCCGCGCAGGCGGCCGGCCACCAGCGTCGGTCTTCCAATGGCCGTGCGGCACGCCCATCCTCAGCCGCCGCCACGCGGGGCGCGTCCGTGCGTGCGGGCCATCTTGGTCATGCCGGTCTCTCGATGAAGATCTTTCGAGTTGGCCCTCGAACCACTCCTGCCGCGCCTGGCGGACGTCGGGACGGTCCTGCTCGGTGGCGTGCGCAGTCTCGTGGCGACGGAAAGCGCCAAAGCGCCGTGACGTGACGATCACCAGCCAAGCTCGCCTTCAGCTTGAAGGCGGGCACGTCGGCCAGTGCCGCCGCGATGAGGCCTCGACAAGCGATCTCCTCCCTGCGGCTTGGCCCGGCCGTCGCCGCCAGCGCGCCTCAGAGCGGCCCAGCGGATCGCGCTCGACGCACTGACGCCGAAGCGCGCCGCAGCCTCGCGGCAGGACAAGCCCTCCTCGGCCAAGAGGACGCGGGAGCGAAGGTCGTAGTGCAGCGATCGGGGCATCGGGCCTGGCCTCCTCGCCAGACCAGCCCTGAATCACAGCGCGGCGCCGTGCGCTACCCCTCACGAGTCAACCGGCGAGGAAACTGCTCTAGATGCAGTGAAGGCCTACAAGGCCGGCGCGTTGCGTGGTGCACTCACCTCCGCCTGGGTCGCACTGGTCTACGACCTGATTGCCAAGTATCGCGAACTCAGCGCGATGGGCGATACCGCCGCGACGGCATTTCTTCTTTCGTGGGACAATGCGACTGCGGCCGGTGACATTGCCAAGCTCCTTCAGCTTGAAGGCGGAATCCTCGAAGACGCCACAGCCAATACCCAGGTCGTCAATCGCATCGCACGAACGCATCTCGACCGCCTCCGCGAAGACCGGCATCTTTGCGCCCATCCGGCATTTTCGGCCGAAGCCGACCTCTTCGAACCCTCTCCCGAACTGGTGCGACTTCACCTCGTCAACGCGGTCGATCTCGTCTTGTCGCAGGAACCGCTACAAGGCAAAGCTATCTTCGATCTCTATGACGTCGATGTGAAGTCGCCCGGTTTTCCAACGGCGTACGCACGCATCCTCGATTACGTCGAGCAACGCTATATCACACGCGTTCGATCCCAAAATCTCCGCAACTTCGGCACGGTGCTAGCGAAGTCCCTTCTCAAGGGTGTGCCTGCCCAATGGGAATCGCTCCACCGCAAGATCATCCCCTCACTGGTTGCGATTCGGGAACGGGCCGTCAGCGCCTGGCCCGATGTCTCGCTGGCAATCGTTAGGCTGATCGACAATCTGGAGCCAGCAAATCGGCCGCGCGCAATTGCCTTCGTCGCAGCCTTTCCGGATTTCTGGCCCCGACTTCAGGAGCCAACCCGGACCGCCCTGCTGGCGACCATTGAAAATGCCGACCCCGCCGCGCTCGCCGACTATCGCATTCTGGCAGGCGTAATCGTCCCTCAATTTCGCGCCGCTCTGTTAGTCATCATCGCAGACCTTAGTCGGAACCAATTGGCCGCCGCGATCGGGTCGCAGCCGCTCGCCGATCTTTGGCCCCGGGCTCTTGAGGAATATCAAGGTTCCGGCAGTTGGCGGGGATCCGAGGCGAACTTCGGTGACCTCATCGCGCCCTTTGCCGGCCGCCTCAGCAGCGACCAACTCGACCACCTCCTCGACGCAGTCATCGACAACGGCCAGAATTGGGATGCCGCCGATACGGATACGCTCCTGCTCGGCACGCTTCGCAACGCAACGCTCACTGACCGGCCGACACCTGCAGCCCGGAACCGCTTCTATCGGCACGTCCGCCGCATGCGTCGTACCGACAAATACGAAGACGTCATCACCTTCCTTCAATCCGATGGCTGGGTGCTACCCCCGCCGGAAGATCCTGCCGATGACTGAAACGACAGCTGGGGTGCGCACCAGAGCAGTGTCTGCTTCTCAAACTTTCTTCTCTGCAGCCGACAGTCCGTCAACGGCCAAACCCTCTCAACCAACATTGGGTGGACCGCATTGGAGCTTACGAAGCAAAGAGTTAGAAATTGCGGCGGGGCAGAGCGGCCACCTCCAGCCGTTCGGCGCACCTCGCGCGACTATAGCAGGTACCGGGCAGTAGCTGACGGACAGGTTTCGCACGAGCGGAGCGGTCCAGCTGCCCTTCGTCCTCATGTTTCCGGTCCGGATCCTGCGGTCGTTCGCTGCACGATCGGGTGATGCGCAGGTCTACACGATCGACGTCCGCCTGACCCTGCGCTGCCTGCTCCCGCACTGCGGCGACAGGTGGCCGCTGGCGATGTTCTGGGAGGCCGCCGCCAGCGAGAACGCGATCGCGCGCGCAGCGCTGCACGACCGGAACCGACGTGATCGTGCGGTAGCTCCGCATGGCGGGCCGGCTGCCGAAGGGAGGGGCGCCGCGCCGGCGGTCTCAGTTTTGCAGGAACTCCCGCAGCCGGGCGGCCTCGTCGCCCCGACTGCCGTCTCCGGCTACTGGAAGCTCAGTAAACAGCTCTGCGAACCTGACCGTCATGGTCGTGTGGGTGCATTGCGTGTCGCCGCCGATCTTTTCGGTCCATGTGGCCTCACCGTCGAAGCACCCCAGGATGCCGGCCAGACCAGTGTCGTCGGTGATGAAGGAGCACCTGGCAAATGGCGCCCGTTTTTCTCGCGCCATCTGCTCGATTTCCAGCTTCCTGGGCAGCAGGCGCGAGATAACCATGACGTCGGCGAGCGCGTTCTCGGGTTGGAAGCGGGATGGGTCCAGCCTGAATTTCATGATCTTTACGGCGGACGGGTTCCGGTAGAGAGCAGCCAGCGTCACCAGCACGACCGGATGCTGCCGTGGGAGTGACAATGCCTCTGCCTCCCGCACGATTAGTTCCGCCGTGCGTAGTCGGTCCGGCTTGGCCACTGGATTGCCGAGCCTGAAGCGGTCGTTGGCGCTGCGCAGGAACCGCATGCAGGCGTCCCGGGAGAGTTCCTGCGGCATCCCTCGCAGGTCTCGGGCGAAGCCGGCGAGGAATGCGTCATCCTCAACCACGCGCGCATGTTGAAAAAACGCCCGCATGGCCGCGGCGTCACCTAGTATCTGCGACTCCAGCTCGGCGTCCGAAAGCCCGCAACGCGTGTCGCTCACCTTCTCGGCCAGCGCCAAGAGGTAGGAGAACGAGTTGTGGGGCCTGTCGAGTTCCCTAAGTCGGGCGAGCAGGGCCGTTTTCCTAGGATCCCGCGCGGCCGCCGTCTGCGCGGGCTTGGTGAGGCTGGCCACGCAGATATCAACGAAGTGGAGCGTCGGGACAGCGTCCGACCAAGCCTTCAGCCACGCGACGTTCTCCGGCATGGCGTCGAACGTCACGGTGATGCTCTGTCCGCGGTTGAACCTTTCTCCCGTCTCCGTTTCTGAAACCATCTTCATCCTTCCACCTCTTGCACCGACGTCTCGAGGCCCATCCCATGCCGGGCCCTGGAGATCGGGTGCCCGCCGACCGAATTCCAGCTCTTCGTCGAGACCACGGGGATGGCCGGGACGGCGACCGGCACCGGGAGACGGCGTCCCCTTGGCACCCGGCGCATGCGCGGGCCCCTCGCCGAGCCCGTTCGACGCGGATCCGCGAGCGTTCGTATGTTGATTACCCTTTGCGCCCGCACCTTGGCCCGATGGCGACGCGAGACGTGGCATCCTAACAGGGGAAGGTGGGATCATCGCGCGGTGCGCGCGCTGACGGACGAGTATCGTGCGCCCGCGGCCGCGCTTGACGGCGTCACGCGGCGCGCCGCCCCGTTCTGCGGGCGCTCAACACCCGCAAGACAGCCTCGGTGTCAAACCCCGCATGGAAGGTCGTGCCCGGCGCTCTTCTCCAATGGCGAGTTAGCAGCGCCTGCCTAGATGAACGGACAGCCAAATTCGGGAAGCGGACGGCTGGCGGTAGATGACTGCGATTGGGACTTGCGACGCCCGCGAACAACCTGAACCGATGTCCGCTTCACCCAGCAGCACCAGCCAGAACCTGCCAGTCCGCTACCGGCCAACTCCAGTCAGAAGGCCTTCTTTGTGCTCGACAACCAAGATGCCGACACAAACTCCGCTTAGGCCACAGAGCGTAAATTGCTGATCTTGCTGCTCTTTCGGACTCCGTACTAAAAGCGCAAAGTCTACAGCTTCGGAGAACGGAAGGCTTCGAGAGCATGAAATACTACAAGCCTGTGTTTGCTTGATCTTTTTGCCTTGTCGGAAAAGGAGAGAAACTACTCACTCGCAAAACGCTGGCGGAGGGAGCGGGATTCGAACCCGCGATACGGTTTCCCGTATACACACTTTCCAGGCGTGCGCCTTCAACCACTCGGCCACCCCTCCGCGCGACGGGGCTGGCCCGGCGGAGGCCGCTTCTAATGCCTGCGCAGGGGCGGGTGCAAGCGCTTGTGATTAAAGATCGCCTCAGGGAGCGGCGAGCACGGCGACGATGGCGTCGCCCATCGCGGCGGTCGAGATCGAGGCTTTGGCCTCACTTTTGATGTCAGCGGTGCGCAGGCCCTGGGCCAGCACGGCGGCGATGGCGGCATCGATGGCGTCGGCGAGGTCGCCGCGATCGAAGGTGTAGCGCATCGCCATGGCGAGCGAGCCAATCATCGCGATCGGATTGGCCAGCCCCTTGCCGGCGATGTCGGGGGCGGAGCCGTGGACCGGCTCGTAGAGCGCCTTGCGACGGCCGGTCGCCGCGTCGACATCGCCGAGCGAGGCCGAGGGCAGCATGCCGATCGAGCCCGTCAGCATGGCCGCAACGTCGCTCAGCATATCGCCGAAGAGGTTGTCGGTGACAATCACGTCGAAGCGCTTGGGGTGGCGCACCAGGGCCATGCCGAGCGCGTCGGCGAGCTGATGCTCGAGCGCGACGTCGGGGTACTCCTCCCGACCCATCTTGGCGATGATGCGGTTCCAAAGCACGCCGGACTTCATGACGTTGCGCTTCTCCGACGAGCAGAGGCGATGGCCGCGTTGTCGTGCCAGCTCGAAGCCGACGCGGCCGATGCGCTCGATCTCGTAGGTCTCGTAGACCTGGGTGTCGACGGCGCGCTCCTGGCCGTTGCCGAGCTGGGTGATAAGTTTCGGCTCGCCGAAATAGACGCCGCCGGTCAGTTCACGCACGATCACGAGGTCGAGCCCGTCGACCACCTCGCGCTTGAGCGAGGAGGCGTCGGCGAGCGCGGGATAGCAGATCGCCGGGCGGATGTTGGCGTAGAGCCCCATGTCCTTGCGCAGCCGCAGCAGGCCGGCCTCGGGCCGCTGCTCGTAGGGCACGGCGTCCCACTGGGGCCCGCCCACGGCGGCGAGCAGCACCGCGTCGGCCGCCTGCGCCTTGGCCATGTCGGCGTCGGAGATGGCCTCGCCGTGGGCGTCGTAGGCGGCGCCGCCAACGAGGCCGCGGTCGAGCTCGAAACGAGCCGCGCCGGAGCGCTCGAGCGCCGCGATCACCTTCTCGACCTCCGCCATGACCTCGGGACCGATGCCGTCACCGGGCAGGAGGAAGAGCGAATAGGTGTTCATGGCCGCATCCGATCGATGGAAGGAGCGTCGTAGAAGCACGGGGGTGCACTCTTTGGCTAGGTGCCGTTCATATCCCCCGTCTGACCAGCTCCACCAGGCGCTCGACGTGGGCGATCGGCGTTTCCGGCAAGATGCCGTGGCCGAGGTTGAAGACGTGGGGACGATGGCGGAAAGCGGCGAGGATGCGGCCCACGGCGGCATCGAGCGCATGGCCCCCGGCGATCAGCGCGAGCGGATCCAGGTTGCCCTGCAGCACCGTCCCTGGCAGCGTGCGCGCTGCCCAGTGCGGATCGACCGATGTGTCGAGGCCGAGCGCGTCGGCACCGGTGGAATCCTTGAGCTCGAGGATGCGCGGCCCGATCCCGCGGGCGAACACGATGATCGGCACGCTCGGGTGCCTGGCCCTAACCCCGGCGACAATCGCGGCGATCGGGTACACGCACCAGCGCTCGAACTCACCAGCCGGCAGCACGCCGGCCCAGGTGTCGAAGATCTGCAGAACGTCGACGCCGGCCTCGACCTGCCGGTTCAGGTAGGCGATCGAGGCCGCCGTAAGCTTGTCGACGATGCGGGCCATCAGCGCCGGCTCACGATAGGCGAAGAGGCGCGCCGGCGCCTGGTCGGGCGTGCCGCGGCCGGCGATCATGTAGCTCGCCACCGTCCACGGCGCGCCGCAGAAGCCGATCAGCGGCACGTCGCGCGGCAGATCCTGCTTGAGGCGCGCCACAGTCTCGAACACCGGGGCCAGGTGGTCGAGGTCTACCTCCTCCCGCAGCGCGTCGACGCCCTGCACGGTGGTGATCGGATCGAGTCGCGGACCCTCGCCGGTCTCGAAACGCACCTTCTGCCCGAGCGCGTCGGGAATCACCAGGATGTCCGAGAACAGGATCGAGGCGTCGAAGCCGAAGCGCCGGATCGGCTGCAAGGTGGCTTCGACCGTCGTCTTGGAATCGTAGCAGAACTCGAGGAACGAACCGGCTTCGGCGCGGATCGCGCGATACTCCGGCAGGTAGCGTCCAGCCTGGCGCATGAGCCAGAGCGGCGGCGGCCACACGGGTTCGCCAGCGAGTGCCCGCAGGAACTTTGGTGAAGATGGCGACGTTTCCACGGTCAAATCCGAACAATCCATAGAAAGATTCTTCTTTTTTCTTCTTCTTGGGGCCTGGATTAGGGCCGTGCCGTGTCGCGCACAACTCCGGACGGCGCCACTCACTTGCGAGTCTTGTCCACACCAGCGGGACAGCGCGCGCCGAGTTAATAAATCGTTAACGCCGCCGGGAGCTTTGCACCTCTTGCCGCATCCGTCGTGCAAGGTAAACGAGTTGTTAACAGTTGCGGCGATCATGGGGCGATCGGGCCGGCGACGGCTGGGCTGTTGAAGGAAATCGGCCGCTCGGCTAGGCCGGCTGGTGGCGGCCGGGAATCCTTCGACTTGTCCCCATCCGTCCCCAGAACTTCACCGAGCAGTGCGGCGGAGATGGTCACGCGCAAGAGCTTCCACCTTCACCTGCTCTCGGACGCTACGGGCGAGACCCTGATGGCGGTCTCGCGCGCCGTCGTGGCGCAGTACCCGGGCGTGTCGCCTATGGAGCATATCTATCCGCTCGTGCGCACGCGCGATCAGCTCGACCGCGCCATCGGCGAGATCGAGACAGCGCCGGGCATCGTACTCTACACCTTGGTCGACCCGGAGCTGAGCCGGCGTCTAGAGGCGGCGTGCCAGGAGGCCGGTGCGCCGACGCTATCGGTGCTGGGCCCGATCCTCGATTTCTTCCACGGCTATCTCGGCATGGACGTCACCGCGCGGCCCGGTGCGCAGTACCTCCTCAATTCGGACTATTTCCGCCGCATCGACGCGCTCAATTTTTCGATGGCGCACGACGACGGCCAGAACGTCGAGAACTACGAGGACGCCGACATCGTGCTGCTGGGCATCAGCCGTACCTCGAAGACGCCGACGAGCATTTACCTCGCCAACCGTGGCTTCAAGACCGCCAACATTCCCATGGTGCCTCGTGTCGAGGTGCCGGCCTCCATCCGCTTCCTGGTAAAACCGCTGGTGGTCGGCCTCCTGGCGACGCCCGACCGCATCGTGCAGGTCCGCCGCTCGCGCATCCTCAGCCATACCGACGACATGTCGGACTACATCGACAAGAAGCTGGTGACCGACGAGATCAACTCATCGCGCCGACTGTTCGAGCGTCAGGGCTGGCCGACGATCGACGTCTCGCGCCGCTCGATCGAGGAAACCGCCGCCGCGATCATAGACCTGCTGCGCGCTCATCGGCATAAATCCATGGCCTTCGACGGCGCTGACACCGACTGAGCGCGTCGCCACCCGTCGACCACGTCGCGCGACATCGAGGATCGATGCCCAATCTCTGGTTGCTGCCCCGTCCCCTCGTCCTCGCCTCCAAGAGCCAGGCGCGGCGCGCGCTCCTCGCCGCCTCGGGCATCCCCTTCGAGGCGATCGACGCCGGCGTCGACGAGCGCGGCGTCCAGGCGACGCTGGGGTCTGCCGCCGACGGCGCGACGGTGGCGGCGACCCTCGCCGGCGAGAAGGCGCGCGTGATTAGCGCCGAGCACCCCGGCCGCCTCGTGGTCGGCGCCGACCAGACGCTGTCGCTCGAAGGCGGCCTGATTAGCAAGCCGGAGGACCGGGCGGCGGCGCGCCGGCAGATCGCCGCCATGTCGGGTCGCACCCACACGCTGCACGCCGCGGTCTGTCTCATGCGCGACGGCATCGTCGAGGCCGAGGCCTGCGCCGAGGCGCACCTTACCTGCCGTCCCTTCTCCGCGGCTTTCGTCGACTGCTACCTCGATCTCGCCGGCGACAGCGTGCTCTCGAGCGTCGGCGGCTACGCGGTGGAAGGGCTCGGCATCCACCTCTTCGAGGCGATCGAAGGCGAGCAATCGACAATCCTCGGGCTGCCTATGCTGCCATTGCTGCGGATCCTTCGCGGGATCGGCGCGGTGGAGGTGTGATCTGGATCAGGCACGCCGGTGTCGTCGGCTGGCCGATCGCGCATTCGCGCTCGCCGCTGATCCACCGGCATTGGCTTGCCCGCCACGGCCTAGCCGGGACCTACGAGAAGATCGCCGTGCCGCCGGAGGAACTCGCCGTCTTCGTCGCCAGGCTTCGTTCGGGCGATTACGTCGGGGGCAACGTCACCATCCCGCACAAGGAAGCCGTATTCGCGCTCTGCGACCGGCTGACCCCCGCGGCCGAGCGGCTCGGCGCGGTCAATACGCTGTGGATGGACGGTGGAGAACTCTGGGGAGATTCAACCGACGGCGCCGGCTTCTCCAGTGCGCTCGACGCCGAGGCCGAAGGCTGGGATGTCCATAAGCGCCGTGCCGTGGTGATCGGCGCCGGCGGCGCGGCGCGGGCGATCGTCGACGCGCTGGTCGCTCGCGGCTTCGCCGAGATCCTCGTCGCCAACCGCACCCTGGCCCGGGCCGAGGCGCTGACGCAGCGACTCGGCGGCACGTCGCTCCCGCTGGAGGCGCTGCCCGAGGCGCTCGCCGGCGCCGACCTTCTGGTCAACACCACGTCAGCCGGCATGCACGGCCAGCTGCCGCTCGATCTCGACCTCGCAGCGCTGCCGGCGCACTCCGTGGTCGACGACATCGTCTACGTGCCCCGGGAGACCGCGCTGCTGCGCGCCGCCGCGGCCCGCGGCCTGCGCACCGTCAGCGGTCTCGGCATGCTGCTGCACCAAGCCGTCCCCGGCTTCGCCCGCTGGTTCGGCGTGACGCCAGCCGTCACCCCCGAGCTGCGCGCGCTCGTCGAGGCGGACATCGCGCACGGTTCGGCGTGATCATGGGCGTGCACCCGGCATGATCCTCCTCGGCCTCACCGGCTCGGTCGGCATGGGCAAGTCCACCACCGCCGCAATGTTTTCCGCGCGGTCCATTCCCGTCTTCGATTCCGATGCCACCGTGCACCGGCTCTATCGCGGCAATGCCGTGGCGGCGGTCGAGGCCGCCTTTCCCGGCGTGACGCGGGATGGCGCGATCGACCGCGAGGCGCTGGGCCGGCACGTGTTCGGCGAACCAGCCGCGATAAAACGGCTCGAGGCGATCGTGCATCCGCTCGTGCGAACGGAACGCGAGCGTTTCGTCGCTGCTGCCCGCGAGGCGGGGACCCGTATCACCGTGCTCGACGTGCCGCTGCTCTACGAGACCGGTGGCGACGCCGCGGTCGATGCCGTGGTGCTCGTCTCGGCGCCCAAAGCTGTGCAGAAGGCCCGCGTACTGGCCCGTCCGGGCATGACGGAGGCGCGCTTCGAGGCCATAGTCGCCAAGCAGATGCCGGACGCCGAGAAGCGCCGGCGCGCCCGATTCGTGATCGAGACCGGCGAAGGACTCGAGGCGGCGGAGCGGCAGGTGGAGGCCGTGATCGCGGCGCTCGGGAACGACGGCTTTGCGTGAGATCGTCTTCGACACGGAGACCACCGGGCTCGACCCGGCGACGGGTCATCGCGTGGTGGAGATCGGCTGCGTCGAGCTGCTGAACGGCATCCCCACCGGCAAGACCTTCCACAAGTACCTCGACCCGCAGCGCGACATGCCGGAGGAGGCGTTCAACGTCCACGGCCTCTCCGCCGAGTTCCTCGCCGGCAAGCCGCTTTTCGTCGACGTTGTCGACGAGCTCGTCGACTTCCTCGCCGATGCCAAGCTCGTCGCTCACAACGCCGAGTTCGATTTCCACTTCCTGTCGGCCGAGCTGGTGACGCTGGGCCGCCCGCCGCTCGACCCCGGGCTGATGGTCGACACGCTGGCGTTGGCGCGCCGGCGCCATCCCGGCGCGCCGGCCAGCCTCGACGCTTTGTGCTCGCGCTACGGGATCGACAATTCGCGCCGCACCAAGCACGGCGCCCTGCTCGATTCCGAGATCCTCGCGGAGGTCTACGCCGAGCTGACCGGCGGCCGGCAGACCACGCTGGTCTTCGCCGGCCCGGCGACGCGCGGCTGGGGCGGCGTCTCCTCGGCCGTGCGCCGCGCCCGCCCGGTGCCGCTGGCGCCGCGACTCACGGCGGAGGAGGCGGCGGCCCATGCCGCCTTCGTGGCCGAGCTTGGCGGGGCGTCGATGTGGGCGACCTACGAGGCGCATGCCGCGCCCGCAGCCGGCTGAGGATATCCTCCCGGCTTCGCGAGGAGTAGGATCTACCCGTCACGACCTATAAAGCTATGAGTATAATTCATCCGATGCTTGAGTGAGAGTAGCTTGATTGAGCCTGCGTTTCGCCGCGGTCGAGGTGGAGCGATCACATCAGTAGGACGCCAGGGAGGCTGCTAAATCCATTGCGCCGACGCTCGACCAAGTGATCGTCGCCACGATCATGACGCGTCTAAGCGAAGCCAGGATCGTTGGCTTGGATCGCTCGCCATGACGCTACGACGCCGCTCCCGTCACCGGATCGGCGTTGTTCTGACGTCGTGGCCGCGTCCGCGTCAATGCAAGCGCGAGCGGATCAGGCGAGAGGGCGCACGCACGCTCACGTCGCTGGAGATCTGATAGATCCACTGGCCGGCGACGATCACGTTCTTGAGCATCAATCCGGATGCCACAAAGGTGCCATCGACCACGATGGAGTTCTCCAGGTGCGTTCCCGCGCCGATGAAACATCCATCTCCGATCAAGGCCCCGTTCGCCGTCGTGACATCGCGGTCGACGACCGAATGCGAGCCGACCACGACGCCAGGCCCCAGTCGCCTGCGTGTGGCGATCCTCGTGGACACTCCGACTCTAGTGCCGTCGTCATCGGTCCAGCCCGCGATCGTCGTGCCTGCGAGACCCAGCCTCTGCTTGGCTGCGCGCATCGCGAGCCGATGATAGTCCGCCAACGAAAGGAACAAGCCGCACCATGCCTCGCTATCGCGTTTGCTCGCCGCGATGACCTGTTTGGACTGCTGCCACGACGGCAACGGCATTCCGGGCTCGAGCACGCCGACGACGCCATTGACAGCGACCGGCATCGGCCTTTGGTCGAGACAGGCGTTCACAGCGCTCTCTAGCTCGCTTGGGTGAGGACAAACGTCTCCTCTTACCATCAGGCGCCAGCCATCCTCGTCGGGAACGCGGCCGCGAAACAACCGGATATCGTTCTGAGGCCACTGTACGGCTCGAAGATGGGCTTCGGTCTGCTGGTCTTCATATCCGAGCACGACATCGATCCGTCCTCCGCCGCGAGCTGCCACCGCGGCGAGGACGTGCTCGATGACCGGACGCCCGGAGACCGGAAGCAGGGCGGGAGGACGGTGGTCGCAGATAGGGTAGAGGTCGCGCGCGGGGCGATCGGCGAGAAGCGTGATATGCATCCTCATGTCCTTCCAAGATCGAGATCAATAGGCACCCCGCCCGGCGAGGATGGCCGGTAGTGTGCGGAGAAGAATGGTTGCATCGAGCCGGAGCGATGTATGGCGCACGTAGTCCCGGTCGAGTGCGACCTGGCCTACGAAATCGATGTCGGCACGACCGGTGACCTGCCAACTACCGGTGATGCCAGGAGTGGCGAGGAGCCGGTCTCGATCTTCACAGCCGTAGTGCGCGACCTCGCTCGGCAGCGCCGGCCTTGGGCCCACGAGCGACATGTCGCCGATCAGAACGTTCCAGAGTTGCGGAAGCTCATCGAGCGACCAGCGGCGGATGAAGCGGCCAACGCGCGTCACTCGCGCGTCCTGCTTCGCCTTGAAGCGAATATCGTGCGCCGTAACGACGGTACCTTGCATGCTCTGGTGCAGCTTGTCGGCGCCAACGGCCATCGACCTGAACTTGGCCATCAGGAAGGGTCGGCCGGTGAGCCCAATCCGTTTGTGCCGGTAGAGGACCGGCCCAGGCGTGTCGATCCGAATCGTGAGGGCAACGATCCCGAGCACGGGAGACAAAGCGGCGAGACCAAGGACAGATATGACGATGTCGAGAAGCCGCTTGGCGGATAAGCGGTGGCTCAACGCGTCGAGGCGCTCGAGGCGCCGCGAGCCGTCAGACCAGAGCGGACTTGTCGATCCTCGCGCGAGCCGGCGTGCCAGGAGACACCGAAAGGTACGCAGACCGAATATGAGATTGCCGAGCAAGTAGCGCCGCCACATGCGGCGGGGTTCCTGACAGAGACGCCAGATCCATTCTAGGCCGTGGTCGCGCAGGATCTTCGGCGCGCGCGGTACGCGGCCCGAGAAGAAATCGAATAGACCGCCAACTCCGAGCCTCACGGGTGGCAACAAGGTACGCCTGTTTCTCGCAAGCCATAGATCCTGATGCGGAACACCGAGACCTATGAGCAGGATGTCGGCGCGGCTCGCGTTGATATCCGCGATGGCTTGGCTTTCCTCACGGCTACCCGGCTCGAAATAGCCGTGGCGTGCGCCTACGATCCTCAGCGTGGGATAACGCTCTTTGAGAGCTGAAGCCGCTGCTGCGGCGACGCCCTCGCGACCACCGAGGCAATAAAGCGAAAGATCGTTGCGCGCCGCCTCTGCCGCTAGCACCGGAAGGAGGTCGGTGCCATTGACGTTGGAGGTGAGAGGACAGCCGAGGAGCTTTGCGGCAAGCGCCATTCCGCTGCCGTCGGCGTAACGGATCGTAGCGCTCGACAAGACGCGCGCGTAACGCGGCTCATCGAACGCGTGATTGACGCTGTTGGCGTTCAGGAAGGCTACCGTCGTCTCGACTCTATCTCGTGCGGCTTGCACAAGAGAACACGCGGCATCTTGGATCGTCGTGTCGTTGATGTTGAACCCAAAGAGTTCGACTGCGGTCGTCGTCTTGTTTTCTCGTTTCCACAAGAGGAAAGATGGCTTCGGCGGAGCGTAGAGCGTCTCCAAGGCAGACTGCGACATGATTGTCTCCGATCAAGGATCGCAAACACGTCTGCAATAGTTCGACCGGGAACGAGCTTTGAACCATCTTATCGCCCGCCTTGTTTTGGCAGTGCTTCCGGCGCGTTCATGGTAAGCTTTCGATTTACGGCTTAGGCTTAAGCTCCGGATGAATTACTATTCACCTCATTAAAGGATGCAAATCGCCGAACTTGGAATGCTGAAGGAGACATGCGAGATGGGCGGCGATCGAGCGCCGCGTCCCCTCACGGGGTGCTTACCTGCCCATGGCGGCGAAGGTCGGGTGCAGGGTGAGCGTCCGAGGCGGCGCGGTTGGCTGTAGGTGAAACCACAGGCGGCTAGTTGGCGAGGCGCCACGGATAGCTGGAGAAGGCTGCCGGACTTAGACGGCCCTCTCCGTTGGTGTGATCGTCAGGACAGCAGGCGAAGCCCGTCGCCGGGCCGGATCACGCCGCTTTGCAGGACTTCGAGGTAGATCCCGCAATCTGGGTGTCCGTAGGTCTTGACCAACGCCTTGGCCAGGTTGGTGTCGCGGGCGCCGGTGCGGGGATCGACGTCGATGGCAGCGCAGCGCTTGGTGCGCAGCACGCCACGCAACCGGGCGCTGCCGATCGCCACGTCGCGGCCGACCCATTCGAGTTCGTCCCACGCCGCCACGCCGTCGACGTGGATGTTCGCGCGGAAGCGCAACGGGTCGAGCGGTCGCCCGACGCGCTCGGCGAAATCGCGCACGGAGGCGAGGTTGACCACCGAGATCGCGCGCATCATGCGCGGCGACACCACGCTGATGTCGGTGAACTTGTGCCCCTCCGCCTCGACGAGCTTGGGTCGGCCCTCGCAGGCCTCGCCGATGTAGTCCTGGAAGAAGCGCTCGGTCGCGGTGCGGCCGTCATCGGTCGAGAGATCGGCCTCGAACCTGGCGCCGCCCGGCTCGACGATCGACAGGCGGGCGCTGGCGGCATCGTAGTGGGTCTCGAGCGCGGCGAGGCTCTCGTCGCGCCGCAGCATCAGGAAGTGGCCCTTGTCGAGCGGTTCCGGCATGGCGGGATCGAACGCGGTGCTGCCGAGCGCCAGCGCAAAGCGGCGGTCCGCCGGCAGGCCCTCGCCCGCGACCAGGTCGAGAGACGCTGCTGCCTGGGGCGACAGCCCCTTTATGGGGTAGCGGTAGAGGTTGGCCACATGGGCCTGGGTGGCGGCGCGGGGTTCGGCGTCGCCCTGCGTCCCGGCCGCGTTCGTGGTCATGGCTCCCTCATCTCGCCAGCAGCTCCTTTAGTGCCGCGTCGAGCACGGCGATGTCGTCGGGGCTGGTGCCGGGGCCGCCGGCGAAATGGCCCCAGAACGTGTCGACGATCCGCAATTCGGCATTGGGCATGAGCCTGGCCTCGATCGCGTTGTCCTCGGGCGGAAAGTAGAGGTCGGTGGAGGCCGGCATCAGGATCGCCTTGGCCTTGATTGCGCCGAGCGCCTTGGCCATGTCCCCGCCGTACATCGCGTTGGCGCTGATGTCGCCGTGCTGCCAGGTCCACAGCATGCCGAGCAGGTTGTTGGCGTCGCGCGCGAGGAAAAGCCCTTCCCAGAAGCCGACGAGGAAGTCCTCCAGGCTGGCGAAGCCCATGATCTTCAGGTCGGCCTCCTCGCGGTAGAAGGTCTGCGACAGGCCCCAGCCGGCGTAGACGCGGCCGAAGGCGCGGAGGCCCTTCTCGGGCGGCGCGTTGTACCAGCCGTCGGCGAAAGCGGCGTCGGCCATCAGTGCCGCCTTGGCGCCTTCGAGGAAGACGAAATTATGCCGCGAGCACTTGGCCGAGCCTTGGAACGGCAGGATTCGCTGCACCATGTCAGGGTACATGGAGCCCCAATGATAGGTCTGCAGCGCGCCCATCGACCAGCCTGTGACGAGCGGCAGCGTCGCGATGCCGAAATGCCCGGCGACGAGGCGATGCTGCTGCTTGACGTTGTCGTGGGCGGTCACGCGGGGAAAGCGCGGGCCGGCCCAAGCGCCTTTGGTGTTGCTCGGTGACGACGACAGCCCGTTGCAGAACATATTGGGAATGATGATGAAGTACTTGGTCGGGTCGAGCGCCTTGCCTTCGCCGACCAGCCACTCGTTCTCATAGTGCTGGCCGGAGTACCAAGTCGGATAGACGATCGCGTTGGTCTTGTCGGCGTTGAGCGTACCGAACGTCTTGTATGCGAGCTTGGCGTCCCGCAGCGTAGCGCCCGACTGCAGAACAACGTCGCCGCAATCGTAGACTTGGTAGTCGGACATCACGTCTCCTCGCACACAGACGGCCGCGGCGAAAGATTCGCCGCGGTTTGCTACTGATCAGTGACTAATCATCCAGGGGCGGCGTCCGACGAAAGACTTCGCCGCACCGGCCGCCGCGGCGGCAGGTCGCGTAGCCGTGCTGCAGCAGCCGCATCCGGAAGGATGCGCGCTGGCGGAGCGCCGCGGCTCGTGGCGCGAGCGCTCGTTGATGGCGAGGCCGCGGCGCAGCCCGGCGTCCATGCCGGCGATCGCAGGAGCATTGAGCATCGCGCGCGGTGCCGATGCGCCGCAATCGTCGCATTTCGTCGGCTTGGCATAGTCCGCCATGTCGCGGAACGCGGTGAACGGGCCGCACTCCGGGCAATCGTAATCGTAGATCGGCATCGCTCCGCTCCTCAAAGGTCGGGGGCGGTCGGCAGCGTCACGCTGCCGTCGAGGAACTTGGTCGGGCCGGCCATGCCCGGGTTGATGTCGAAGTCGAAGATCTCGGTGGGAATCCACAGCGTGGCGCAGGCATTGGGCACGTCGACCACGCCCGAGATATGGCCCTGCACCGGAGCCGTGCCGAGGATCGAATAAACCTGCTCGCCGGAGTACCCGAACTTCTTCAGATATTCAATCGCGGCGAGACACGCCTGTCGGTAAGCTACGCCGACGTCAAGGTAATATTGCTTGCCCATCTCGTCGACGGAGATGCCATCGAAGATGAGAAAATCGGTGTAGTTCGGCTTGATCGGGCTCGGCTTGAAGATCGGGCTCTTGATCCCGTACTTGGCCATGCCGTCCTTGATCACCTCGACCTTGAGGTGCAGCCAGCCGGCCATCTCGACGGCGCCGCAGAAGGTGATCTCGCCGTCGCCCTGGCTGAAGTGCAGGTCACCCATCGAGAGCCCTGCGCCCGGCACATACACCGGGAAGTAGATCTTCGAGCCGCGTGAGAGATCCTTGATGTCCATGTTGCCGCCGTGCTCGCGCGGCGGCACGGTGCGGGCGCCGCTGGCGGCGGCCTTGTCGCGAGCCTCGCCCTTGAGCTTGCCCATGTGCGCCGTCGGCGCGAAGGGGGCGTTGGCGACGCCGGTCGGGTGGTCCGGGTTGGCGGCGATGAAGTCGGTCTCGCGCTTGTTCCACAGCTCGAGCAGCTTAGGGTCGGGCAAGCAGCCGATCAGGCCGGGGTGTACCAGGCCGGCGAAGCTCACGCCCGGCACGTGGCGCGAGCTCGTGTACATGCCTTTGATGTCCCAGATCGACTTCTGCGCCGTCGGGAAATGGTCGGTGAGGAAGCCGCCGCCGTTCTTGCGCGAGAACGCGCCGTTGAAGCCCCATTCGGAGCCGGTCTTGGTGCCGATGTCGAGGATGTCGACGACGAGCAGGTCGCCTGGCTCGGCGCCTGCGACGCCGATCGGCCCCGAGAGGAAGTGAACAATGGAAAGATCGATGTCGCGGACGTCGGAAGCGTCGTCGTTGTTCTTGATGAATCCGCCGGTCCAGTCGTAGGTCTCGATGATGAAGTCGTCCCCAGGCTTTACCGTCGCGACCATCGGGATGTCGGGGTGCCAACGATTATGCACCATCTCGTTGTCATAGGCCGACTGCGAGAGATCGACCTTGATCAGTGTCTCGGTCATGTTGCACTCCTTCTTCAAGCCCTGCGAAGCGAAGCGTTTTGCCCCGCCAAGCGAACACCTGTCTGTCTAGACAGACAGGAAACTGGAAATTTTGGCACCGTCGATGGCGTCGCCCGTCTCTTCGTGGACGAGATCGCCGTTCTCGATGACGACGACGCGATCGGCGACATCGAGTGCGAAACTCAACACCTGCTCCGACACGAGGATGGACAAGCCGCGCTGGTCGCGAATGCGTTTCAACGTGCGCGCCATCTCGCGGATGATGGAAGGCTGGATACCCTCGGTCGGCTCGTCGAGCAGCAGCACCTTGGGTTCGCTGGCAAGAGCGCGGGCGATGGCGAGCTGCTGCTGCTGACCGCCGGAGAGATTGCCACCGCGGCGCTTTCGCATCTCCTTGAGCACCGGGAAGAGCTCGTAAATCTCGGCAAGAACGGAGCCCTTCTTGGCCTTGCCCAGCCCCGTCTCGATGTTCTCCTCGACAGTCATCGAGGAGAAGACCATCCGCCCTTGCGGCACGTAGGCGATGCCCTTGGCAACGCGCTGATAGCTCTTCAAGCCACCGATCTCGGCACCATCGATCCTGACGGCGCCTCGCCTGATCGGCAAAAGCCCGATAAGCGCCTTCATGAGCGTGGTCTTGCCCATGCCGTTGCGGCCCATCAACGCGACGATCTCGTTTTGTGCAAGCGCCAGCCTTAGACCGTGCAGCACCTCGCTCTGACCGTAGGCAACGTGAAGGTCATCAACGACCAGGACGGATGAAGACAATGGGATCCCCCAGCGTGATAATCAGTGACCTAGATACACTTCGACGACCTTGGGATCGTTCTTCACTTGCGCCATCGTTCCCTCGGACAGGATCTTACCCTGGTGCAACACGATGACCTTGCGCGCGATGTCTTCGACGAACTTCATGTCGTGCTCGATGACGATCACGGAGCGATCGGCGATGATGCGATTGAGCAAATCGGCAGTCTTCAGACGTTCGCTGACACTCATGCCGGCGACCGGTTCATCAAGCATAAGCAGCTCGGGATCCTGGATCAGCAGCATCCCGATCTCGAGCCACTGCTTCTGCCCATGGCTCAGGAACTCGGCGCTCTGCTTGAGCTGATCCTTCAGGAAGATCACGCCGGCGATTTCTTCGACACGATCGATCACCGCACGATCGCGCTTGAAGGTCAGCGCCCCGAAGACGCTGCGGCCCTTGGGATAGGAGATCTCGAGATTCTCGAAGACGCTCAGTTCGTCGTAGATCGAAGGCGTCTGGAACTTGCGGCCGACGCCGGCGAGCACGATCTGGCTCTCGCTCATCTTCGTCAATTCGCGATTGCGGAACTTGATCGAGCCTTCGCTCGCTTTCGTCTTGCCGCAGATGAGATCGAGCACCGTGGTCTTGCCGGCGCCGTTGGGGCCGATGATAACGCGGATGTCCTTCTCGTCGACGTAGAAGGATAGATCGTTGACAGCCTTGAAGCCGTCGAATGACACCGTCAAATCCTCCACGGCGAGTAGGTGGTCGGTGTTGCTGCCGGTCGTCATCACCTACTCCGCTGGTTGCTGCAGCGCGTCGGCCGGATCGTCCTTCACCAGTCGGACGCCGAGAAGCTTCTTCACGCGGGCTTCCAGCGTGGAGCGGTAGATGCCGGCGAGCCCGTTGGGAAACAGCAGCACGACGCCAATAAACAGCGCGCCGAGGCCGAAAAGCCAGAGCTGCGGGAAACTCTCCGAGAAGCTCGTTTTTGCGTAGTTGACCAGGAGTGTGCCGTAGATCGCGCCGAACAAGGAGTAGCGCCCACCGACGGCGGTGTAGATCACCATCTCGATGGAGGGAGTGATCCCGACGAATGAGGGCGACATGAAGCCGACCTGAAGCGTGAACATCGCGCCACCGATCGCCGCAAACAGTGCCGCGACGGAGAAGGCGAAGACTTGGAAGCCGGCCACCGAATAGCCGGAGAAGCGCACGCGATCGACCTTGCTTCGCATCGCGACCAGGATGCGACCGAGCTTGGAGCGAGTGATGTACTGGCCGATCAATAGCACGCCCAGCAGCAGTACCACGTTGACGAAGTAGAGCACGGTGTGGGCGTGGTCGGTCCGGATGTCCCAGCCGTGGAACGTGCGCAAGTCCGTGATGCCGTTGACGCCGCCGGTGTAGCCCTGCTGGCCGATGATGAGGATCGTCAGGATCGAGGCCACGGCCTGCGTGATGATGGCGAAATAGACACCGCCGACGCGCCGCTTGAACATAGCGTAGCTGAGGATGGCAGCGAGCAGCACCGGCACCGCGAGCACGAGGATCAGGGTCAACGGCAAGCTTCTGAAGGGCATCCAGAGCGCCGGAAGCGAGGTGATCTGGTTCCAGTCCATGAAGTCGGGAATGCCAGGTGTCGACTGGATCTTGGTGTTCGCGACGCTGGAGGCTTCGAGCTTCAGGTACATCGCCATGCAGTAACCGCCGAGGCCGAAGAACACGCCCTGGCCCAAGCTCAGGATGCCACCGTAACCCCAGCAGATGACGAGGCCGACGGCGACGAAGGCGTAAGTCAGGTACTTGCCGGCAAGATTGAGGCGAAACGGGTCGAGCATCGCCGGGAGAATCACGATGAGCACGAACGCCAACACCGCGAAGTTCAGCCAGCCGGCGCGTCCAAAGAAGCTTGTTCCGTTGGGCATGACGACCCTCCTCAGCGTCGGACTTTGAGTACGAACAGCCCCTGCGGCCGCAGCATGAGCAGGCCGACGACGAGGAGTAGCGTTATGACGGAGGCCATCGATCCCGAGAGGAAGAACTCGAGCGTCGATTGCGTCTGCGAGATCGTGAAGGCCGAGGCGATGGTGCCAATCAGGCTCTGCGCGCCGCCGAAGACCACGATGAGGAAGGCGTTGACGATGTAGAGCTGGCCGGAGGTCGGACTGGTCGACCCGATCATCGTGAACGCCGCGCCGGCGATGCCTGCGATGCCGCAGCCGATGCCGAAGGTGTAGCGATCGACGCGTTCCGTATTGATTCCCACGGCGCCGGCAATCGGCCGGTTCTGCACCACAGCGCGAACCGAGCGGCCCCAGCGAGAACGGTACATCAGGTAACCGACACCGATCGTGATGAGGATCGTGAGCCCCATGATGATCATGCCGTTGATCGGGATCTGAATAGAGTCGGTCGCCTGCCAGGAGCCGAGCATCCACTGCGGGAGTTCGACACCGACCTCGCGGGCGCCGAAGACGGAGCGATACACCTGCTGCAGGATGAGGCTCAGGCCCCACGTCGCCAACAGCGTGTCGAGCGGGCGATGGTAGAGGCGCCGGATCAAGGTCCATTCGACGAGGAGCCCAAGCGCGCCAGAGGCGAGAAAGGCCAGCACGACGGCGACGAAGAAGTAGATCCCGAACAGCGCCGGAGCGTAGGTCTGGAACGCCTGAGACGTCAGATATGTCACGTATGCGCCCAGGATCATGAACTCGCCATGCGCCATGTTGATGACGCCCATCTGCCCGAAGATGATGGCCAGCCCGAGCGCCATCAACACGAAGACGGAGAACAGGATCAGCCCGGCGAAGCCCTGCATCACGAAGATGGAGCCAAGATCGCCGAAGGAATATCCGCCTAGCATGACATGTCTCTTCGTTGGAGCACGGACGACCTACTGATAGCCTTTGGGAAAAGGGTTGGGCTCGATGAGGTCCGAGGTGTAGACGATATCGAATTGGCCGTCCGGCTTAGCGCGGCCGACGCGCGAGCGCGACCAAAGGTGATGGTTGGGGTGGATCTTCACGTAGCCTTCGGGTGCGTTCTTCATCTCGATGCCGGGCGATGCGGCCACAACCTTATCGACGTCGAAGCTGCCGGCCTTCTCGACCGCCATCTTCCAGAGGAAGGGCGAGAGATAGGCCGCCTGCTGCGGATCGCCGATCACGGCATTGGGTCCCCACATCGCCTTGTAGGCCGCGACGAAGGCCTTGTTCGCCGGATTGTCGATCGACTGAAAATATTTCATGCAGCTGTAGGCGCCGGCGTAATTCTCGCCGCCGATTCCGTGGATCTCGTCCTCGGTCACCGCCAGCCCGACGAGCAGCTGCTTGTCGAGGTCGATGCCGGCAGACTTGAGTTGCTTGTAGAGCGAGACGTTGGAACCGCCGACCACGGTGGAGAAGATGACGTCCGGCTTTTTCAGCTTGATCTTGTTGATGACGGTGTTGAACTGCGTGGTGCCGAGCGGGAAATAATCCTCGCCGACGACCTTGCCCTTGAGCACGTTGTCGATGTGCTTGCCGGCGATCTTGTTCGAGGTCCGCGGCCAGATGTAGTCCGAGCCGATGAAGTAGAAGGTCTTGGCCTTCTTCTCCTTGCCGAGCCAGTTTAGCACCGCCAGCGTCTGCTGCGTCGCCTCCTGGCCGGTGTAGATCACGTTCTTCGATTGTTCGAGACCCTCGTAGAAGGTTGGATAGTAGAGGATCCCGTCATACTGCTCGAAGATTGGGAGCACGGCTTTGCGGGAGGCGGAGGTGAAACAGCCGTAGACCGCCGCGCATTTGTCGCTGACGAGGAGCTTGCGCCCCTTTTCGGCAAAGGTCGGCCAGTCGCTGGCTCCATCTTCCTGGATGATCTTGATCTGCCGCCCCAGCACTCCGCCGGCAGCGTTGATCTGCGAGACCGCGAGCTTCTCGGCTTCCACCGCACCGGTCTCGGAGATCGCCATCGTGCCGGTGATCGAGTGTAGGATGCCGACCGTCACGGCGTCGTCGGTAACGGCGAGGCCGGTCGTGTTGACGGCGCTGGTCGGAGGCGGAGCGGCCCGTGCGCTGGAAGCCAGCAGTAGTGTCGAGGATGCCGCTAGACCACCCATGAGAGCCTGGCGGCGGTCGAGGACCATGGAGTTTCTCGTCTTACCGTCTGTCATTGGATCTCGGTTTCGCAGAACGTCGCGCACGCCCCAGCCGCTGAAGCATGGCCGAGTTGATGGAAGTGCGACATACGTAGGATCACGTAGACCCCGATCCGTCGCGGATCGATCAAAGCGACGGCGGCTTGCGATGCTGCGTCGCCTGCTCGTAGGCAAAAGCGAACGACAGCAGCGATGCCTCGCTCCATTCCGGGCCGATGAAGATCAGGCCGAAGGGCGAGCCGGATGCATAGGTTCCAGCCGGAACCGTAACGCCTGGCAGGCCCGCGATGTTGATCTCGCAGACGGACGTCTCGTGGATCGCGCCCGGCCCATGTCGCGGAGGTAGTTCATCACGCATCTGCGGGAAGACGAGGGCTTCGAGGCCATGGTGCGCCATGACGTCGGTGAAGATCGCGAGGTATCTCTCCCGCAAGAACCGGAAGGTCGAGAGATCCGGGGGTGCCGTGGGATCGGCGCGGCAGGCCACGAAGTCGGGCAGCGCCGCCATGTAGAACAGCACGCCGCCGGGTGCGAACGGGTTCTCGGCGGCGGTCGCTTCGGCGAAAGCCTCGTATGAGCGCAGCGACGCGGTCGCGCCCATGCGGCGGAGATAGATCTCCATGTCGTAGGGCAGCGATTCCATGCCGCGCGCATCGAAGTAGTCGAGACCCGGCGCGGGCTGCGCCAGGGCGGCGAAGCCCGAGTCGGCGAAAGGGTCCGCGACGAGCGTCGCGCCGGCTGCGACGAGTTCCTCCTGGGCACGCGCGTAGAGCGTCGCCGCCTCGTCGGAAAGCGGCAGGTTGCGCCAGCCCGGCCCGTAGAGCCCGATGCGCTTGCCCTTGAGCGCGTCGGCGGAGAGGCGGGCAGCGTAGCCGCCGCGCGGGATCTTGCCGATCGCCGCAACGGTCTTGGGATCATCGGCCGTGTAGCCCGCCAGCACGTCGAGCGTCAGCGCGGCATCGCGCACGCATCGCGCGATCGGCCCGACCACGTCGCGCGTGCTGCCGGCGAGCGGCATGACGCCGGCGTTGGGCACGAGCGCGAAGGTCGGCTTAACGCCGACCAGGTCCTGCGCCGAGGCCGGGTTCTGGATGGAACCGCCGGTTTCCTCGGCGAGGCCGAGCACGCAGAGGCTGGCGGCGACGGCCGCCGCCGTGCCGGCGGTGCTGCCGCCGGGCTTGCGGTCTGGCATGGAGACGTTGAGGGTCGGGCCGGCCCAACTGTCGTCGGCGTGACTGCCGGTTGCGCTCAGAACCGGCACGTTGGTCTTACCCAGGATCACTGCGCCGGCGGCGCGCAGCCGCGCCACGACGGGCGAATCGGTGGCGGGCGTGAGATCGGTGCCGCCGGCCTTCGACGATAGGAAATGCCACCCGCCTGTGCTCGTTAGGCCGGCCATGTCCATCGTGTCCTTGACAACTACCGGGACGCCAGCGAGCGGTCCGAGAGTCTCGCCGGCGGCCCGGCGCGCGTCGATGGCGCGCGCGTCTTCGAGCGCGGCCTCGTTCATGGTGATGATGGCGTTGTAGGTCGGATTGAGCGCCGCCACGCGATCGAGAAAGGCTCTCGCCAGCGCCTCGGCGCTGATGCCGCGGGCGAATGCAGCCTGGGCGCCAGCGACGCTCAGCTCGATCGCAAGACCGGCGGCATCCATGCTGTCAGTCATGATCTGGACCCATCATGCCGATTGGAGCGAGGAGCGAACGAGACGGTCAACGTCCTGTTCGCTCCTGCAGGCCTACTGGTAACCCTTGGGGAAGGGATTTGGCTCGATCAGCTCGGACGTGTAGACGACGTCGAACTGGCCATCGAGCTTGGCGCGACCGACACGGGTCTGCGACCAGAGGTGATGGTTGGGGTGGATCTTGACGTATCCTTCCGGCGCGTCCTTGAACTCGATGCCGGGCGAGGCGGCGGCGATCTTGTCGACGTCGAAGCTGCCGGCCTTCTCGGCGGTGAACTTCCACAGCCAAGGGCCGAGGTAGGCCGCCTGACTGACGTCACCGATCACGGTTTTCTCGCCCCACATCTTCTTGAACGCGGCGACAAACTCGTGATTGGGCTTGCTGTCGATCGACTGGAAGTACTTCATGCAGGCGTAGGCTCCGGCAATGTTGTCGCCGCCGATGCCGTCGATCTCGTCCTCGGTGACCGAGATCGTCATCAGCATCTGCTTCGAGAGATCGACGCCCGCTGCCTTAAGCTGCTTGTAGAAGGCGACGTTGGAGCCACCCACCACGGTGGTGAAGATCACGTCCGGCTTCTTCAGCTTGATCTTGTTGATGACGGAATTAAATTGGGTGTGGCCGAGCGGGAAATAATCCTCGCCGACGACCTTCTGCTTCAGGACGTTTTCGATATGCTTGCGTGCGATCTTGTTGGAGGTCCGCGGCCAGATGTAGTCCGAGCCGATAAGGTAGAAGCTTTTGGGCTTCTTCTCCTTCTCGACCCAATTGAGGCCGGCGAGGATCTGCTGCGTCGCCTCCTGGCCGGTGTAGATCACGTTCTTCGATTGCTCGAGACCCTCGTAGAAGGTCGGATAGTAGAGCATGCCGTTATACTGTTCGAAGACCGGCAGCACGGCCTTTCGAGAGGCTGAGGTCCAGCAGCCGAACACCGCCGCGCACTTGTCGTTAACCAGCAGTTTCTTGGCCTTCTCGGCGAAGGTCGGCCAATCGCTGGCGCCGTCCTCCTGAATGATCTTGATCTGCCTGCCGAGCACGCCGCCGGCGGCATTGATCTGGGAGATCGCAAGCTTCTCGGCCTCGATCGAGCCGGTTTCGGAGATCGCCATCGTACCCGTGGCCGAGTGCAGGATGCCGACGGTAACGCTGTCGTCGGTCACAGCCAAGCCGGTCGCGTCCACGGCCGAGGTCGCGGGTGCAGCCAAGCCCCGCGTGGTCACGAAGGTGGTCGCCGAAAGCGCGGCCATGCCCTTCAGCACTTGGCGCCTCAGCAAGGGCAACCGGCTACGATCGTCGTTCTCTGACATTAATCCCCCTGGAAGTTCGATCCGGCACGGGCCGATGACGCTGCACCATGGCGGTAGGGTCACGGGAGGAAAATACGTAGGACCACGTATGCTGCCGACCAAGAGGGCTGCTAAACTTGGGCTTGTCAGAACCTTCAGATAAGCAGATGCAGGTGCCAGCCGTGCGCGCGTTGCATGTCTGCTCATGCGCACCATTGTTGCAGGGACGATCTCGCTAGACGAGCATAGGGCATGGTCGGACGTCAGCGGATCGATCGCGTCAGGCGCGAATACAATCAATGGGTCGCCAACCAAACGCTCGAGGATTTTGCGCTTCGGTTCACGGCGAAACAAGCGCGGCGTTGGTCGGCGGCCAAAGTCGGCAACACGGCACTCGGCGCCGTCTCCTTCCTAGCGCTGGAGGCGATCGGCGGCACCATCACGTTGAACTATGGCTTCACCAACGCGGTGGTCGCAATCATCGTCGTAAGCTGCGTCATCTTCGCGACCGCGCTGCCGATATGCTTTTACGCCGCGACCTACGGCGTCGACATCGACCTGCTCACACGCGGAGCCGGTTTCGGCTACATCGGATCGACGGTCACATCGCTGATCTACGCCTCCTTTACCTTCCTGTTCTTCGCCATAGAGTCGGTGATCCTGGCGATGGCGTTGGAGCTGTGCCTCGGCGTGCCGATGACGATGGGTTACCTCATCAGCGCGCTCGCCGTCATACCGCTCGTGACCTACGGCATCTCGGCAATCAGCCGCTTCCAGGTCTGGACGCAGCCGATCTTCGTGCTGCTCAACCTCGCGCCTATTGCGGCAATCGCCCTTCGCGAGCCGCAAGCGCTCGCCGAGTGGCGGGATTATGTCGGTCCCTCGGGCGACGGCTTCCGACTGCTGTCCTGCGGCGCCGCCGCTTCCGTCGCCATCGCGCTGATCGTGCAGGTTGGCGAGCAGGTCGATTACCTTCGTTTTCTTCCCGCGCGAAATGTGAAGCCTCGGGCCTGGTGGCTCGCGCTGGTTTCGGCAGGACCCGGTTGGATCGTCGTCGGCGTCCTGAAGCTGCTGCTCGGCTCGTTCCTGGCGGTCTACCTGGTCCGCCACGGTGTCGCCGGCGATGTCGCCGCCGATCCGCCGCGCATGTACGCGGTGGCCTTCGAGCGGCTCGTCGGTTCGCGTCCTGTCGCTCTCGGCCTGACCTGCATGCTCGTCGTGGTCTGCCAACTCAAGATCAACGTCACCAACGCCTATGCCGGCTCGATCGCCTGGTCGAACTTCTTCTCGCGACTGACGCATTCGCATCCCGGCCGCGTCGTCTGGCTGGTCTTCAACGTCGCCGTCGCGCTGCTCGTCATGGAACTCGGCGTCTATCGCGCGCTGGAGCAGACGTTGGCCTTCTATTCCAGCGTCGCGGTCGCCTGGGTCGGTGCCCTCGTCGCGGATCTCGTGATCAACAAGCCCTTGGGGCTAAGCCCACCCGGCATCGAGTTCAAGCGCGCGCACCTCTACGACATCAACCCCGTGGGTGTCGGCGCCATGACGCTCGCCATTATTGTCGCAACGCTGGCGCAGCTCGGTCTTCTGGGGCCGGTGGCGAAGTCGGTTGCACCCTTTCTGGCCCTCTCCGTCGCGCTTACCGGCGCGCCGCTGATCGCCTGGGCCACGCGCGGGCGCTTCTATCTCGCGCGGACGCCGACGAACGCCTGGATCGGGCAGGAGACCGTCACCTGCTGCATCTGCGAGAACGCCTTCGAACCGGAGGACATCGCGTCATGCCCGGCCTACGCCGGTCCGATCTGCTCGCTGTGCTGCTCGCTCGACGCACGTTGCAACGATCTTTGTCGCCCGCATGGGCGCATGCACGATCAGCTCAGCTCTGGGCTCAACGAGGTTCTGCCGGTCGCCGTCCGCCGCTATCTGAGCCCACAGATCATCGAATTCACACTAGTTTTCTGCCTGTCGCTGGTTCTCGTCGTCGTCATGCTCGGCGTCATCGGTCTGCAGATCGCCTCGGACCGGCGCATCGAGCCGGCCCTGCTGTCAGCGACGCTGTGGAAGGTCTTCTTTTCGCTCGCTATCATGGTCGCCATCGTCAGCTGGCTGTTCGTCCTGGTGCAGGTCAGCCGTCGTGCCGCGCAGAATGAGGCGCTGCGGCAGACCGAGCGCCTCATGGAAGAGATCGATGCGCACGAGCGAACCGACGCGGCGCTCAAGCGCGCTAAAGAGGTTGCGGAAGCCGCGAATTTCGCCAAGAGCCGCTACGTCGTCGGGCTGAGCCACGAGCTGCGCACCCCGTTGAACACGATCATGGGCTATGCGCAGCTTCTTGAGCGCAGCCGCGACATGGCCGCCAAACCGCGCGGCCAGATCGCCGTGATGCGGCGCAGCGCCAACCATCTCTCCGGCCTGATCGATGGCCTGCTCGACATCTCCAAGATCGAGGCGGGCAAGCTCGACCTGAGCCGCGACGAGATCTCGACCGAAGCGTTCTTCGCGCAGATCTGCGACATGTTCTCGGTGCAGGCGGCGGCCAAGGGGATCGAATTCGTCTGCACCATCGCCAAGGACCTGCCCGAAACCGCGGCGACCGACGAAAAGCGGCTGCGGCAGATCCTCATCAATCTCCTTTCGAACGCCATAAAGTTCACGCGCCGCGGTCGCGTGACGCTCTCGATCAGCTATCGCAACCAGGTCGCGGAGTTCCGCATCGTCGATACAGGGCCCGGCATCGCGGCCGAAGACCTCGAGCGCATCTTTGAACCCTTCGAACGGCTGCAGGCGAGCGGCGCCGAGCCCGGCACCGGGCTCGGCCTCACCATCTGCAGGCTGCTCTCGAACGTCATGGGAGGTGACATCCAGGTCACGAGCGAAGTCGGGACCGGCACCACCTTTCGCTTGCGCCTGTTCCTTTCTCGCATCGACGCTGGTCGGGTGAACGCGATCATCCCCGCCACGCTCGATGCAGGCCCGATCGGCGCCGGGCGAACCGTGCTCGTCGTCGACGACGATGCCACCCACCGCGTCATGATCGCGGAAGCATTGGCGCCGTTGTCCTTGAGCGTCCTCGCTGCCGCCGACGGCGAGGAAGGGCTGGCCGTCGCGGAAAGCGCACGGCCCGACCTGTTCCTTCTCGACATCGGGCTGCCGGGCATCGACGGCTGGCAGCTCGCCGAGACACTTCGCCTGAGGGGTCATGCCGCCGCGAAGATCGTCATGCTCTCGGCGAGCGCGATGGAGGAGCATCGCAGCGCAATCGCTACGCCTTTCCACGATGCCTTTCTGATGAAGCCGGTCGACATCGAACGCATGTCCCACACGATCGTCAGGCTGCTCAGCCTGGAGGTAGTGAACGAGCGCAGGCCGCTGTCGCCGCCCCCGCCGCCGCCCGATCTCCACGTGCTCGAGCTACCTGCGCCGGCTGACCTCCAACGTCTGATCCAGCATTGCGAGATAGGTTACGTTCGTGGGCTGCGTGACACTCTTGCGGCCATCGCGAGCGCCGACGAGAACAAGCGGCCCTTTGTCGAACGTCTGGAATCCTTCGTCGATGTGATGGACATGCGTGGCCTGATGGCGGCACTCGAGCGCGCGAGCGAGCCCGCAGCATGATCGGCGGTCTGTCGCAGCAATCGGACGTGGTGCTCGTCGTAGACGATTCACCCGACACGGTGAGGCTGTTGACCGACGTGCTCGATGGCGCTGGCATGACCGTGATGGTGGCGCTCGATGGCCAGGCGGCGCTCAAGATCGCGAGCAGGCTCACGCCGGATGTCGTGTTGATGGATGCGGTCATGCCCGGCATGGACGGCTTCGAGACGTGTCGACAGATGAAGCGCCTCTCCGGCTTCGAGGACGTGCCGGTGATTTTCATGACCGGGCTGAGCGAGCCCGAGGACACCCTGCGCGGCTTCGCTGCGGGCGGCGTCGATTACGTCACCAAACCGATGGATATCGACAGCGTCTTGGCGCGGATCACCGTCCATCTGAGCAACGCTCGGAAGCTCCGCAGCGCCCGTACAGCCCTCGATGCCGCAGACCAATTCCTTGTCGCCACCGATCGCAACGGTAAGATCGTCTGGTTCACACCTCAGGCCTATCGCATGCTGGAGGAACGGATCGGCTGCGAGGCGGCCGATTTCGAGAGGCTGCAGCTGCCGAGTTCGCTCGTCGCGTGGCTCCGCAAGAGCGCCGCGCAGAGCGTGTCGATGACGAACCGAGTCTTCGAAACCATCTATGCGCACGACGGACTGCACTCGCGGATCAGTTTTGTCGGGGAAGCGGAACGTGGAGAGATCCTGTTTCGCATCGCCGATGCGGCACCGCAGGACAAGCTCGCGAACGTTCGCGCGAGATACAGTCTGACGCAACGTGAGACCGAGGTGCTCTCTTGGATCGCACAAGGGAAATCCAATCGTGACATCGCCTCGATACTTGCTCTCAGTCCGCGCACGATCGACAAGCACCTCGATAGTGAGAACAGAACGGCCGCCGTGTTGGCGCACGATTTCGGAAAACTTGCTGTCGAGAACAGAACGGCCGCCGTAGCCCTGATCCACTCCAGCCGTATCTGAAATGCCGTGCTGCCGCACGAAGCTTGCCGCACATCATCGTCCGCTGCGTTGGAGGCCGGGCATGGGCATGAAGCCGGGCAGGCTCTTCATGCGCGCGATCCAGGCGAGGATGGTCTTGTAAAAGTCGAGTTCCACGCCGCCCTCGCCCGCCAGCGCGGTGTAGCGGAAATAGGCGATGTCACCGATCGTGGCATGGCCGAGCTCTAGCCATTCCCGATCCGCCAAGGATGTTGGTGAGGAGACGGACCTTGTAGCAGCTTCCCGAAAGTTCGAAGTCTTACAGTTTCGGCATTCTGATGATCGCTTTCTGCGTCGGCGGTGTCGGAGCGTCGTCTGCAGGGCGTGACGGTTGTTTCGGGTCGGACATCGCGGCGCGCGATGAACCGAAAAGGCGGCAGAAGAAGCCGATCACTGGAGCACCCTATGCGCGGGATGCGCGTTCATCGCGGCGAAAACGGTCTCATCGACCACGTTGCGAACGAAGGCCATGGCCCCCTCGACGTCTTCGGAACTACAGAACTGTCGCCGCGCGTCGGCGTCCTCGACCATCACCATGATGCAGGGGGCGATCCGACAGATTGTGAAGCGCAGGAGATCGGTTCGCGCCAAGGGCGGCTTGAGGACGACCCACGAAATCCCTTCGGCGTTGGCGCGCACTTCGAAGTCGTGGGTCGCGAACTCGTCCGCGGCCCATTCCCGCAACGCTGCGCATTCCTGCTTCGCCATCGTGTCCAGCTCTTCGCCCAAGCACATGCAGCACTTTCAGGATAGTAAAATAGTATAACGTTGCAAAAAGGCAAGCTGTCGGCTGCGCATGGCTCGAGCAGCGCCGGTGCACGCACCTCTTGGCAGCGACTACTCGCCCGCTTGCGGCTTGCGGCTTGCGGGATCGTGACGGCGGTCTGCCTCAGCGCCTTGCCGCCTGTCCCGAAACGAAGCCCGTGTCGCATTCGGCAGCGTCGATCGCGGGACACACGTCTGTGTAAGTCGATGAACGGTCGGTCACCGAAGTTTCGGCTTCGCACGCGCTCACCGGCGTTCGCGACGCCAACCTTTGCACTCAGCGGAGTTATCCTTCGCAAGCCGAACAGTGGCAAAATGGCGACAGCATCTCGTCCGTAAGTCTCAGCGCCTTGATGTGCTGCCCTGTTTGCTGAAGTTATAACATAGCTTTTTGGTTACGGGTCTCCTCATGTCTTCCGGCCGCCACCTCCTCCTGATGAGCGCAACGATAGGGATCGTGGCGGCCGTGCCGCGCGCCTCGGAGGCCCAGACCGCACTGCCCGCCATCACGGTCGCGACACCCAGGAAAGCGAAGGCGGTGACTCCTAAGCCGGTCCGGCACGTGGTCGTGAATCCGCCCGTCTCCACCTCGCCGGCCCCCCGCCTTGGACCGAGGCCGGACACGCAGGTGGGGAAAGCGGCGGCGGGGAGTGCCGCAACATCCGGCATCGAGGCGCCCGCCGGCGCGACTGGCGCCGAAGGCGGGACGGGTGCGAGCGGCGGTTCGGGCGGCGCGATCAGCCCCGCGCTCGCGACCGCGAAAGCCGGCGAAGCCAAGGCCGAGCAGTCGCGCGAGCGCATCTTCACGCAGGGCGGCGCGAGCGTCACGACGATCGGCAAGGCGCAGGTCGATAGTCTCCCGCAGGGCAGTCAGACCGACTTCGATCGAGTCGTGCTACAGCTTCCCGGCGTGTCGCAGGATGCGGCGGCCAGCGGCGATTTCCACATCCGCAACGAGCACGCCAACGTGCAGTATCGCCTCAACGGGATCTTGCTTCCCGATGGCGTGTCAGGGTTTTCGCAGGTCCTCGACTCGAGCTTCATCCGCTCGATCTCGCTGATCGACGGGGCGCTGCCGGCCGAGTACGGCCTGCATACCGCCGGTCTGCTGGACATCACCACCCGCAACGGCGCCGACGCACCGGGCACGATCCTCACCGAGTACGGCGGCAGCCGCGCAACAAGCATTTCGACCGTCGAAACCTCCGGAGTGGCGGGGAAGTGGGATTACTTTTTCACGGGACGGTTCACCACCAACGATATCGGCATCGAGAGCGCGACGCCGACCCTCGACCCGATCCACGATCGTACCCGCCAAGGCCGCTATTTCGGCTACGCCTCGACGCCGCTCGGCGATAGCAGCCGCTTCGTCTTCATGTCCGGTGCGGACACCGCGCACTACCAGATCCCGAACACGATCGGCGCCCAGCCGGGCTTCACCGCGTTCGGCGTCTCGAACTTCGACTCGACGCAGCTGAACGAGAACCAGGTCGAGCACTCGATCTTCAACATTCTCGCGCTGCAGACGACGATCGGCCCGCTGGATTCGCAGCTTTCGTACCTCCAGCGTTACTCGACCCTGCATTTCCTGCCAGACCAGGTCGGCGACCTCGTCTTCAACGGCGTGGCGTCGGATGTCGTGCGTATCGACCTGGTCAACGGCATCCAGGACGACAACGCCTACAAGGTCAGCGAGCGGCAGATGATCCGTTTCGGATCGGCCTTCCAGGTCGAACGCGCCCAGGACATCAACAACTCGCTCGTGCTGCCTCTCGACGGCAACGGGAACCCCGTCGACGCACCCTTCAACCTCTTCGATGAAGAGAAGCGGACCGGCCTCGTCGGCGGCATTTACGTACAGGACGAGTATCGCCTGACGCGGCAGCTCACACTCAATGCGGGCCTTCGCTTCGATGCCATGGACGAATACGTCACGGCCAATCAGCTCAGCCCGCGCGTGTCGCTCGTCTACACGCCCGTCGCGACGACCGTCATCCACGCCGGCTACTCGCGCTATTTCACGCCGCCGGAGCTGGCGTTGTCGGCGCCGACGCCGTTGGTGCCGTTCGCCAACACTACGGGGGCGCCGGAGGTTACCCAGAACACGCCGATCCGACCCGAGCGCTCGCACTTTTTCGACGTCGGCATCACCCAGCAGCTGACGCCGAAGTTCGCCGTCGGCCTGGACGGCTATTACAAGATCGCCAAGAACCTCATCGACGACGGCCAGTTCGGCCAGGCGCTGGTGCTGACCGCCTTCAACTATGATCACGCCTACAACGACGGCGTCGAGTTCAAGGCGACCTACAAGGACGGCGGCTTCAGCGCCTACGGCAACCTTGCCGTCGCCCAGCAGCGTGCCAAGGAAGTCAGCTCCAACCAATACCTCTTCGGTGCCGACGAGATCGCCTATATTGCCAGCAATTACATCTATACCGACCACGACCAGCTCATCACCGTGTCGGGAGGCGCCTCCTACCGCTATGCGCCGACGAAGACGACCTTCACCACGGACGTCATCTACGGCAGCGGACTGCGCGACGGCTTCGCCAACATCGGCACGGTGTCGCCCTACGCCTCCGTCAACATCGGGTTGCTCCAGGATTTCCAGCTAAGCCCATCGGCCAAGCCGACCACGTTCCGCTTCGCGATCGTCAACCTGCTCGACCACACCTACGAGATCGCGACGGCTCCGGCATCGGCGTATTCGCACCTCAGTACGGGCAGAGGCGCGGCTTCTTCGCAAGTCTCAGCCAGAGGTTCTGATTGCCGGAAGATACAGCCGAAATTCGTAGCCGCCGGAATGGCCTCGCCGAGCCCTCCTCGGCGCTGGGCGACGTCCTCCGCTACGGACTCTCCATGGCCGTCGTCCTGGCGTTCAGTGCATGCGCCGTTTCCTGGTTCGGCCGCTCCGCGCCAGACCAGGAGACGGCGGCGGAGATCGATGCCGCCGTGATGGTCGACCTGCCGTCGGCAGCGGCCTCCTCGCGGGCGGCAAGCGACGCGCCGGACGGCCCCCAACAGGTGGCGGCTCGAGCCTCGCCGCCCGAGGCCAAACCCGACGCCGTCGAGCCTCCAAAGCCGAATGACCCGCCTAAAGCGGTCGAGGAGCCGACGCCTCCGGCACCCGAGAAACCGGTCGAGGAGCCGCCCCCCATGCCCGACCCTCCCGCCGTGCTCGAGCATCAGGCGGTCACACCGCCGCCGAAACCGGCGGCAACCTCTCCCACGCAGGCGCAGGATTTATTTGCGCCCGCAGGCTCGGACACGCCGACCAAGACCGTTTCCGACTTTGGCGAGGACGCTCGTCCGCCGCCCTCGGCGCATGCAATCACACTTTGGCAGAAGTCGCTGATGAAGCGGCTCGAGGCGGCGAAGCGTCGAGTCGGCCGCGAGCCGCACGCCATCGGCACGGTCGAGGTCGCGTTCGAGATCGACGCCGAGGGTGGGCTCGCGTTCGCGCGCGTCGCGCAAAGCTCGGGATCGGCGACGCTTGACAGGGCGGCGCTTCTCCTGATCCGGCAAGCCGCACCTTTTCCGGCGCCCCCGGGCCATGCGGCAAGCCGCGACACCTCGTTCGTCGTGCCGGTGCGCTTCAGGTGAGATCGATGCAGCCACCGCTGCAGACGACGCATGCGCGCGCCTACGTCTTCGCCGTGCGCTCGAACCGTCCGACCAGGTCGGTGGTGCTCGTCGCCTCGGCGTCTGCGAGGTTGCGGGGCCTGTCCCGCTCCTCGAAGCACGCGACTTCGGCGTCGTCGATCAGCGCGTTCAAGCTCGGGCGCCCGGCTTCGCTGCGCCGCGCCGCCGCCGGTGACGAGAGGTGGCGAGGCTAGGCTTTGCCTTCCTGCGCGAAATGCGGCAGGAACGCCGCAGCAGCGGTGCCGTCAACGGGTTTCATGACCAAAGCCATCGTCGGGATCATCGGGGGGTCGGGCGTCTACCACCTGCCGGGGCTGGAGGATCTGCGCGAGGAGCGGGTCACCACGCCGTTCGGCGAGCCGTCCGACGCGCTGCATTTCGGCCGCATCGGCGGCACCGAGGCGGTGTTCCTGCCGCGCCACGGCCGCGGCCACCGGCTCGCGCCCGAGGGCATCAACTACCGCGCCAACATCTGCGCGCTGAAGCAGGCCGGCGTCACCGACATGCTGTCGGTCTCGGCCTGCGGCTCCTTCAAGGAGGAGCTCTCGCCCGGCACCTTCGTCGTCGCCGACCAGTTCGTCGATCGCACCGTCGGGCGCCACTCGTCCTTCTTCGGTAACGGCTGCGTCGCCCACGTTTCGATGGCGCACCCGGTGTCGCCGCGGCTCGTCGCGCGCTGCATGGCCGCCGCCAAGGCCGAAGCGATCGATGCGGTCTACGGCGGTACCTACGTGTGCATGCAGGGCCCTCAGTTCTCCTCGCTCGCCGAATCGCTCGCCTACAAGGCGGCGGGCTACGACGTGATCGGCATGACGGCGATGCCCGAGGCCAAGCTCGCCCGCGAAGCCGAGCTCTCCTACGCCATCGTGGCGATGGTCACGGACTACGATTGCTGGCACGAGGACCACGACGCCGTTGACGTCGCCTCGATAATGGCCGTGATCCTGGCCAACGCCGGCAAGGCCTCGCGTCTGGTCGCGCGCCTGCTTGCCGACTTCCCGGCCGAGCACGAGCCTTGCCCGATCGGCTCCGACCGCGCGCTCGATACGGCGCTGATCACGGCGCCCGCGGCGCGCGATCCCGTCGTGCTCGCGCAGCTCGCCCCGATCCTCCAGCGCGTGAACGCCGCAGCACGATGAAGAACCGCTACGATCTCGTCGCCTCGATACGCACGATCCCCGATTATCCCAAGCCGGGCATTCTGTTTCGCGACATCACCACGCTCCTCGGCGACGCCGAGGCCTTCCGCAACGCCGTCGACGAGATGGTGCGGCCTTGGGCCGGCAAGAAGATCGACAAGGTCGCCGGCATCGAGGCGCGCGGCTTCATCCTGGGCGGCGCCATCGCCCACCAGCTCTCGGCCGGGTTCGTGCCGATCCGCAAGAAGGGCAAGCTGCCCTACGAGAAGGTCACGATCGCCTATTCGCTGGAATACGGTGTCGACGAGATGGAGATCCACTCGGATGCGGTGAAGCCCGGCGAAAAGGTCATTTTGGTCGACGACCTCATCGCCACTGGCGGCACGGCCGAGGCCGCGGTGAAGCTGCTGAAGCGGCTCGGCGTCGACGTCGTCGCCGCCTGTTTCGTGATCGACCTGCCCGACCTCGGCGGCTCCGCCAAGATCGAGGCGCTGGGCACGCCGGTGCGCACCCTGCTCGAGTTTTCCGGTCACTGATGGCGCGCCCCGATCGCGATCGTCATCCAACGTGACGAGACAGGCCGGAGCCGCCTGCCGGGGCAGCGCTCTCCTTGCCGCATTGTGGCTCGCCCTATCGCCGGTTCGCGCGCAGAACCCGCCGCGGCCCGAGATTCCGGACCTGTTCGATCCAGACCATCGGCTGCCCAAACCCGATCTCGCGGCGGTGCGGACGATCCGCTTCCTGACCACCGACGATTTCCCGCCGTTCCACTTCACCGCCGCCGACGGCACGCTCACCGGCTTCGATATCGACCTCGCCCGCGCGATCTGCGCCGATCTCAAGATCGCCTGCACGATCCAGGCGCGGCGCTTCGATCAGCTCGTCGGCGAGATCAAGGCGGGCAAGGACGACGCGCTCGTCGCCGCGGTGGCGAACAATCCTTCGACGCGCGTCGATCTCGACTTCACCGCACCGTACTACACGACGCCGGCTCGCTTCGCGGCGCAGATCAAGTCCAAGCTCGACGCCAAGGGGCCGCTCGTCGCCATGAGCCCCGCCGCGCTTGCCGGCCACGTCATCGGCGTCGAGGCCGGTACGGCGCATGAGGCCTACCTCAAGACCTTCTTTCCCGCGACCGTGCTGCGCCCCTACCGCAACCAGCCCGATCTCCGCGCGGCCTTGGCGAATGGCGAGGTGGAGGCGATCTTCGCCGATGGTGTCGGCCTCGCGCTCTGGCTCGCCGGTACGGACGCCAAAGGCTGCTGCGCCTTCCGCGGCGGCCCGTTTACCGAGAGCCGCTACTTCGGCAACGGCGTGTCGATCGCGGTGGGCAAGGGCAAGGACGACCTGCGCGACGTGCTCGACTACGAGCTCGACAAGCTGACGCGGGACGGCAGCTACGCCGACCTCTACCTCAAGTACTTCCCGATCGGCTTCTACTGACCGTTGTCGCGGCCACGCATGAAGCGTTCGAAATGCTCGTTGTCGCGCGCACGAAGGAGCTCGTCGCGATAGCGGCCGAATTCCGCCTCGGCGTCGACCAGCTTCGACCGTTCGGCCGCGATCCGCGCCAGCTCGTCCTGCCGCCAGCGATCGAAGGCAGGACTGCCCGAGGAGCGCGGGCCGACGTGGAGCGTCATCGGCAGATTGACGCCTCCGGCGACGTTACGGGCGAGCACAACCGCGGCGTTCCACTTCTCGCGCGCGAAGGCGAAGGTGGAGATCCGCCGCCCGCTGGCTTGGTGCCAGAGCTTCAAGGCCAGAAAGGCGACGCCGAGTTCCCAGCGTACCGTGAAGGCGACCAGGAGCGCGACGACGTCCGTCGCTACCCAGCGTCCGCCGCCTTGCCCCATCGTCTCGTCTCGACGGCCACGTCGCGCCCGCGACCAGCCTTGCGAAGCAGCATCCCAACCGCTCATTGTGCATTCCTCAAGCTGCGATAAGCGCAACCGCAGCCTAGACATCATGTGCGCTCTGCGACCCTTCAAGGGCCGTGTGGGCGGAGTTGCGACCGGAACTACGCTCCCGCTGTCGTGTTGCTTCTGTAACGTCGAGACATGGGGCTTCAGGGCTCCTCTTCGGCTTGAACATCCGTGGCCTTCGAGGACGACATCCATGACCGGTACGGCAAAGACCGCCCACAAGGGCATGCATAGCCATCGCACCCGTAACAACACGTCGGACAATGCCAAAAAGGTTTCAATCGAGACCCTCCAGGCTCGACTCGCCGACGGTATCACGCTCGCGCTTGACATCAAGCAGGCCCATTGGAACCTGAAGGGCCCGCAGTTCATCGGCGTCCATGAGATGCTGGATGGGTTCCGGGACAGGATGGATGATTTCACCGACAAGATGGCCGAGCGCATCACCCAGCTCGGCGGAACGGCACGCGGCACGGTGCAGTCGTGCGCGAGTGAGACGAAGCTGGCACCCTATCCGCTGGATTATTACGCGGTCGCCGATCACCTCGCCGCACTGATCGACCGTTATGCCGCGTTCGGCAACGCGGTGCGGGAAAACATCGACGAGACCGATGAGGCGGGCGATCCCGATACCGCGGACCTGTTCACCGAAGTTTCGCGTGGCGTCGATAAGGACCTCTGGTTCCTCGAGGCGCACGTGCAGGAGCCGACAGGACACATGCGCGACGGCGACGGCGCGGGCAAGCGCTAAGCGCCGCTCTCGCCAATTCCGGGCCTTTGCTTCCGGACGAAAGGGCGGCGATGCCGCCCTTTTTCATGCCCGTCGCGCAGCCTGCCGGCGGCGCGCATCCGGAGCCAGCGCTCGATAGCGCGCACGGTCTGCAAGGCCGTCCCCGTCTCCACGATCTCCGTCCCGCTCTCGTCGGGCTGGAGCGGCTCGAGTGTCTTCAGCTGGCTGTCGAGAAGCGTCGTCGGCATGAAGTGCTGCTGTCGCGCCTGCATACGCGCCCGCAGGATCGCCGGATCGATGGTGAGATGGATGAAGGTCAGCGGTCGACGCGCCGCCAACTGCAGCCTGTCCCGGTAGACTCGGCGGAGCGCCGAGCAGGCGACCACCACCTGGCGACCCTGCGCGCCGTGTTCGGCGATGGCATGTCCCAGCATATCCAGCCACGGCCAGCGGTCGACGTCTGTGAGTGGCGTGCCCGAGCGCATCTTGGCGACGTTGGAGGAGGAATGGTACTCGTCGCCCTCGAGGAAGGTGGCGTTGAGCGCCGGCGCCAGCCGCTTGGCTACCGTGGACTTGCCGCTGCCGCTGACCCCGATCAGCACGACCGGCTCGCCCTCGTGTCTCGTTCCGCCCGCACCCTGCACGGTCCGTCTCCGCTGTGTTGACCGGCCGCCCGGGCCGAGCCTAAGCCTCGGGCGATGCACGCCCCGCACCTCTTCACGTTGCGCGTCTACTACGAGGACACGGATTTCTCCGGCCACGTCTACCACGCCTCGTACCTGCGCTTCATGGAGCGCGGCCGCACCGAATATCTGCGTAGCTGTGGGATCAGCAACTCGTCGCTTTTCGCCGAGGAGGATGGGCTCGCCCTGGTCGTGGGCCGCATGTCGCTGGACTACCTGCGACCGGCGGCGATGGACGACGAACTCGTTGTCGCAACGCAGCTCGAGGAGGCACGCGGCGCGCTCCTGCGCATCGTCCAGCAGGTGCGGCGCGCCGACACCGTGCTCGTCGAGGCCAAGGTGCTCATCGCCGCCGTCCGCCGCGGTAAGGTCGCCCGGCTGCCGGCGAAGATGCGCGAGGCGTTCGCCGCGGCGAGCGGCGGCTGATCCGTTGCCGACCTCCGCTGGCGCTGCAGGGCAGGTCAACGCGTCGAAACGTACCAGCCGGTTATTTTCGTCTTCCAAAAAGTAATGTTTCCGGGCACAGATTTGAATCTGTCGAATTCCAATCTGGGATGTGCCCATGAACATGGTTTCTCGGCGTGGCTTCCTGGGCGGTGCTGCCGCAGGGCTCGCGGTCACGTCGCTCGGTGCCTTCGGCTTCGCCGGAGCGGAACAAGCCCTGGCCGCCTCGGTCCGACCCTACAAGCTCTCGCGTACGACCGAGACTCGCAACACCTGCCCCTATTGCTCGGTGGGGTGCGGCATCCTCGTCTACAGCCTTGGCGACCATTCCAAGAACGCCAAAGCCTCGGTGCTGCACATCGAGGGCGACCCGGATCACCCGGTGAACCGTGGCACGCTGTGCCCCAAGGGTGCCGGCCTGCTCGACTTCGTGCATTCCGAGACGCGCACCAAGTACCCGATGATCCGCAAGCCGGGCTCCGACAAGCTCGAGCGGGTCTCCTGGGAGTACGCGCTTGACCGCATCGCGCGCCTGCTCAAGGACGATCGCGACAAAAATTTCATTCAAAAGTCGGCCAACGGCACCACGGTGAACCGCTGGGTCACCACCGGGATGCTGGCGGCCTCGGCGTCGACCAACGAGACCGGCTATCTGACCTACAAGTGGACCCGCGGCATGGGTATGCTTGTCTTGGACAACCAAGCCCGCGTTTGACACGGCCCGTCGGTAGCCAGTCTGGCTCCTTCGTTCGGTCGTGGTGCGATGACGCAGACATGGATGGACCTCAAGAACGCCGACGTGGTCGTCGTGATGGGGGGCAATCCGGCTGAGGCTCACCCCTGCGGATTCAAATGGGTGGTCGAGGCCAAGGCGCATCGTAACGCCAAGCTCGTCGTGATCGACCCGCGCTTCACGCGCACGGCATCCGTCGCCGATCTGTACTGCCCGATCCGGCAAGGGACTGACGTCGCGTTTCTCTCGGGCGTGATCAAGTACCTGCTCGACAACGACAAGCTTCAGCACGAGTACGTCAAGGCGTTCACCAACGCTTCCATGCTGGTGAAGGCTGGCTACGAGTATAAAGACGGCTTGTTCTCGGGCTACGACGAGGGCAAGCGCGACTACGACAAGTCGACTTGGGAATACCAGATCGGCGAGGACGGGTTCGTCAAAGTCGACGAGACGCTGCAGGATCCGCGCTGCGTCATCAACATTCTGCGCAAGCACGTCGAGGAGTTCAATCCCGACTTCGTGTCGCGCATCACGGGCAGTCCCAAGGACAAGTTCCTGAAGGTGTGCGAGATCATCGCGTCCACGGCCGCTCCGGATCGCGCGATGACCTCCCTGTACGCGCTCGGCTGGTGCCAGCATTCCTCCGGATCCCAGAACATCCGTTCGATGTGCCTGGTGCAGATGCTGCTTGGAAACATCGGCATTCGTGGCGGTGGCATGAACGCCCTGCGCGGGCATTCCAACATTCAGGGCCTCACCGACCTCGGCCTGCTGTCGAACACCATGCCGGGCTACATGTCGCTGCCTCTCGAAAAGGAAGCGACGTACGACGACTACATGAAGACCAAACAATTCAAGCCGCTGCGGCCGAACCAGATCTCGTATTGGCAGAACTATCCGAAGTTCTTCGTATCGTTTCAGAAGGCGATGTACGGCGACGCGGCGACGCCGCAGAACAACTTCGCTTTCGATTGGCTGCCCAAGCTCGACACGTCCTACGACGTTCTCAAGGCGTTCGAGCTGATGGATCAGGGTCATATGACCGGATACATCTGTCAGGGCTTCAATCCGCTGATGTCGATCCCGGACAAGAACAAGGTCCGTGGCGCGTTGTCGAAGCTCAAGTTCCTGATCACGATGGATCCGCTCGAGACGGAGACGGCGCGGTTCTGGGAGGATCACGGCGAGTTCAACCCGATCGATCCTTCCAAGGTCATGACGGAGGTCATTCAGCTCCCGACCACTTGCTTTGTGGAAGACGAGGGTTCGCTGTCGAGTTCCTCGCGCTGGCTGCAGTGGCATGTGCCGGCGCAGGACCCGCCTTGGGAAACGAAGGCCGACATCGAGATCCTGGCCGGGATCTTCACGCGCATGCGCCGCCTCTACAAGAAAGAGGGCGGCACGTTCGGCGACCCAATCCTCAACACTTACTGGCCGTACCTGGACGAGGAATCGCCGACACCGGAGGAGCTCGCCAAGGAGCTCAACGGCTACGCGCTGACGCCGGTGAAGGACCCGGTCGATCCCACCAAGGTCATCGCACCCGGCAAGCAGCTCGATAATTTCGGGCAGCTCCAGGCGGATGGTTCGACTCTGTGCGGCTGCTGGATTTACTCCGGCTGCTGGACCGAGCAGGGCAACGTCATGCTCCATCGCAACACGGCCGACCCGAGTGCCGCCGGCATCGCGCCGGGCTGGGCGTTCGCCTGGCCGTCGAACCGCCGCATCCTTTACAACCGTGCGTCCTGCGACGTGAACGGCAAGCCGTGGGACGAGGAGCGTAAGCTCATAGAATGGACCGGCAAGAAGTGGGATGGTTTCGACGTGCCCGACTTCCCATCGAAGATGGCGCCCGGCAACGGCGCCGGACCGTTCATCCTCACCGAAGAGGGGCAGAGCCGGCTGTATTGCCGGGCGCTGATGCGCGACGGGCCGTTCCCGGCCTATTACGAGCCGTTCGAATCGCCGGTGAAGAACCTGCTAGCGCCCAAGATCCAGGGCAATCCCGTGTCGCGGGTGTTCCCCGACGACTGGAAGCGCTTCGGCACCTCGGAGGAGTTCCCTTACGCGGGCACGACCTACCGGCTCACCGAGCATTTCCACTATTGGACCAAGCACGCCAAGATCAACGCGATCCTCCAGCCGGAGTTCTTCGTCGAGATCGGCGAGAAGCTGGCCGCCGAGAAGGGCATTGGCATCGGCGAGTGGGTGCGGGTCTGGTCCAAGCGCGGTTCGGTGAAGGCTAAGGCCGTCGTTACCAAGCGCATCAAGCCGCTGCTTTGCGACGGCCGCGAGGTCCACGTGATCGGCATCCCGATCCATTGGGGCTTCATCGGCTCGACGGTCGAGGGCTACGGCGCCAACGCGCTGACCCCTTTCGTCGGCGACGCCAACACCAATACGCCCGAGTACAAGGCGTTTCTCGTCAATGTCGAGCGCACCACCGCGCCCGACTTCAAAGTGAGCTGAGGGAGCGATGTCCGACTATCAATCCCTCGACATCCGTCGTCGCTCCGCGTCGACCGAGACCCCGCCCAAGGCGCGAACCGTCGACGAGGTCGCCAAGCTCATCGACGTCTCGAAGTGCATCGGCTGCAAGGCCTGCCAGGCCGCTTGCATGGAGTGGAACGACCTGCGCCAGCCGGTCGGCACCAACCACGGCGTCTACGACAACCCGGCGGACCTCAGCCCGGCGGTTTGGACGCTGATGCGCTTCACCGAATACGAGGATCCCGACGGCAACCTCGAGTGGCTGATCCGCAAGGACGGCTGCATGCACTGCTCCGACCCGGGCTGCCTCAAGGCGTGTCCGTCGCCCGGCGCCATCGTTCAGTACGAGAACGGGATCGTCGACTTCATCTCGGAGAACTGCATCGGGTGCACCTACTGCATCAAGGGGTGCCCGTTCAACATCCCGCGCATCAGCGCCACCGACCGCAAGGTCTACAAGTGCTCGCTCTGCGTGGATCGCGTCTCGGTCGGCCAAGCTCCCGCCTGCGCCAAATCGTGCCCGACGGCGGCGATCATGTTCGGCACGAAGGCCGACATGATCGCGCAGGCCAACAACCGCATCGTCGACCTGAAATCGCGCGGCTTCGCCAACGCCGGGCTCTACGATCCGCCGGGCGTCGGCGGCACGCACGTGATGTACGTGCTGCACCATGCCGACAAGCCCTCGCTCTACGCCAACCTTCCCACCAATCCGCGCATCTCTCCGATCGTGGCATTGTGGAAGGGTGGCGCCAAGATCGCCGGGCTCGGCCTCCTCGGTCTTGCGGCGGTGGGCAGCTTCTTCCACTACGTCGCCGCCGGTCCGGACGAAGTGGCCAGGGGGGACGAGGAGGACGCGACCTCCCTCGCCCACGGCGAAGAGCCCAAGCACAGGGAGCATCATTGATGGGGGTGAAGACCGACGCCCAGATGAAGCGCGAGGTGCACGACGTCCCCGACGAGTCCATCGTCTACGTCGACCGCTACAACACGACTCAGCGGATCAACCACTGGGTCACCGCGGCGCTGTTCACGCTGCTGACGCTCAGCGGCCTGTCGCTGTTCCACCCCAGCCTGTTCTTCCTCACGAACCTGTTCGGCGGCGGACAGAGCACGCGCGCGATCCATCCTTGGTTCGGCGTGATCCTCTATCTCAGCTTCCTGGTCCTGTTCGTGCGCTTCTTCCGCCTGAACTTGCCCAACATGGACGATTGGAAATGGTCGCGACGCATCACCGACGTGATGACCAACCGTCACGACCGGCTGCCGGAACTCGGCAAGTACAATGCCGGGCAGAAGGGTGTGTTCTGGGGCCAGTCCGCGCTGATCACGGTGATGTTCTTCTCCGGCCTGGTGATCTGGGACCAGTACTTCGGCAGCTACACGCTGACCGAGACCAAGCGCTGGGCGCTCGCCGCGCACTCGCTGGCGGCGCTGGTCGCCATCCTGATCATCATCGTGCACATCTACGCCGGCATCTGGATCAAGGGGACCGGACGCGCAATGATGCGCGGCAACGTCACCGGCGGCTGGGCCTATCGCCACCACCGCAAGTGGCTGCGCAAGATCGCCAGGCAGGGTGAGCCGACGGCGCCGGGGCACAATCCGGAGCCGGCGGAGTAGCCCGCACTTCCGACGCGCCTGACCCCATCCTCCCGAGCGCGGGCGACCCATCGCCCGCGCTTTTGCATCACGGGACACCATGGCAACCATCGGCGGCATCGATCCGAACTTCGCCGGAGGGCAGGCGCCCGTGGGCGGCGAGCCGCCCTACGCGCGGCTGCAGGACCCCGTCGCGACCTTCGCTCGGCGTGCCGCGCGCTTCGCCGCCCTGGCGCCCGGCCACGATATCGGCGACTACCTCACCTTCCTCGGCACGCTCAGCCAGGCGCAGGCCGACGTCGCCGCCGCGCTCCCACGCCCGCCGCTGCCCGACACAGGCGTGGCGCTCGCCAACGAGATGCCGCCGCTCACCCGCGACCTCGCCGCCGAGCCCGGTGCCCTCGACACGCTGGATCGCCTGCTCGCCGTGCTCGGCCGCGCAACCCTCGCCGAGGGTCCGGCCGACGCCGTCGCCACACTCGCAGCCGCCGACCCGGACGAACGCCGCCGCCTCGCGACGTCAGTAGCCGACGGCTATTTCGAGCTGGAGCGTCTCGCCGAATGCGCGCTGGTCGCCGCCGCGCTGCAGGTCTGGTACGCCGCCCACGCCATCCAGTTCGACGCCGCCGGCCTGCGCAACGTCGGCGAGGGCGTCTGCCCCTGCTGCGGCGGCGCCCCGGTCTCCAGCACAGTGATGGAGCTGCCGCAGGCGGCGACCGGCCTGCGCTATCTCTCCTGCTCGCTCTGCCTCACGCAATGGAACCACGTCCGCGTGAAATGCACCGCCTGCGGCGCCACCAAGGGCATCTCCTACCGTCAGGTCGAGGGTGCCACCGGCGAGGTGTCGGCCGAGGTCTGCGAGAGCTGCCGCGGCTACGCCAAGCACCTGCTGCAGACCAAGAACCCCCAGCTCGACCCCGTCGCCGACGACGTCGCCTCCTACGGCCTCGACATGATGCTGCGCGAGGACGGCTGGCGCCGCACCGGCCTCAACCCGTTCCTGATCCTGCCGTGATGCGCGCGCTGCTGGCCCGGCTGCGCCGGCGCGAGCCCGACGTCGCCTCGCTCATGGCGCAGGCCCGCGGCCTCGCCGAGGCGGGCGATCACGAGGCCGCGCTCAAACTATGGGGTCCGCTGGCCCAAGCCGGCGTGGCGCGGGCGCAGAACAACGTCGGCAGCTGCTTCGCCTACGGCCAGGGCGTCCCGGTCGACCACGCGCTGGCCCTGCGCTGGCTGACCCTGGCGGCGGAGGCCGGCGACGCGCTGGGCCAGCGCAACCTCGGCTCGCTGCACTACAACGGGCTCGGCGTGCCGCTCGATTTCGACGAGGCGGCCAAGTGGTTCCGGCTCGCCGCCGAGCAGGACGACGGCGAGGCGCAGGACATGCTGAGCTTCATGCTGCTCGACGGCGAGCGGATCGAGCAGGATGTCGTCGAGGCGCGGCGCTGGGCGCAGGCCGCCGCCGACAAGGGCTATTCCGGCGCCGCGACCCGCCTGGGCTCGATCCTCTACGACGCGCTGGGCACGGAGCGCGACACCGGCGCCGCCGTGCACTGGTGGCGCGTGGCGAGCGACGGCGGCGACGCCGACGGCGCCGCCCTGCTCGGCGCCGCACTGCACCTGGGGCAAGGCGCGGCCGAGAACCAGGAGGAGGCCTATCGCGCCCTGCTGCTGGCCGAGCGGCGCGGCAGCATGGTCGCGCTGCGCTACCTGCCCAGCGTGCGCGAGCGGCTCGCGCCCGACGTCGTCCGCCGCATCGAGGCGGCGGCCCAGCCGACGGGTTGAGGAGCGGTGGTGGCAGCTGTCGGCTCGGACGCAGGCTTCATCTCACCATCGGCCTAGACTCTCCGGAGAGTGACAATCGAGATTGAGGGCGACGAAGAAGAAGACCACGCCGAAGACTTCGTGAACGATCTCGCCGACGCGACGGAAGCGCTAGCCCATTCCGACCCCGCCGGCGTAGTCGGTGAACTGTCCTGCCCAGCCGCCGTACCGACCAAGGTCCAGTTGCCGGGACGAGCTGCGAACCGAGGAAGCCGCCGCCGGCGCCGGATAGGTTTCTGATCGGGGAGCTTACGATGTTAGCGTCATAGCCGGAGAGCAGGCTCGTCTCCGTCGCGCCGGTCAGCCCGTTGAGAAAGGCGGTCAGGGCGCCCAGGTTCTTGACGAGCTGCGTGGTAACGCTGCCGCCGATGCTGGTGAAGGCGACGCCAGCAAAGCCCTTCAGCCCGAGCGCTTGGCCGGCTTCGGCGGTCAGCAGGTTGGCGAGGCCGCCGTCGACGTCGTCGATCACGGTCTTCGACGCCGCGCCGGTCACCCCGAGATTGGAAAGCGCGCCGCTGAAGACCTGTTCAAGCGACGTCGCGCCGGTTACCGGATCGAGGGCGGTCAGGACAGAGGAGAAGCTGCCGGAGGTCGAGAGGAAGTTCGCGAGCGCCCCTGCCGCGTCGCCGACGACCGAGCCGGCGATGGAGCGCGCCGCGAGCGAGTTGCCGCCGAGCGCGGAGCCGAGTGCCGAACCAAGGGCATAACCTACGCCGCCGGCGAGGTTGGTCGCGTTTCCTGCGCTGTCGGTGAAGACCGAGGCCGACTCCTGCCCGCCAACGAAGGTGGTGGTCAACGACGAGCCATCGGTCGCGAGACCGGTCTGCGCCGTCTGGACGCCGCTGGCGTCGAAGGTGTTCGAGCCGGAAAAGTCACCCTGGTTGTCGTAGGTGAAGACCGTTTTCGTCGTGACCTTTCCAGTCATATCGAGATCGACTTCGGACATCGTGTTGCCCGTGGTCGGATTAAAGGTGTAGATCGCCTGCGAGCCGTCAGCGGCGATCTCCTTCAAGCCAACGATGTTGTCCGATGAGGCAAAGTTAGCAGAAGCGCTAACTTTGCCATAAGTGTACTCGACTTGGCTCGATGTACCATCTGAATTCGTTGTCAAAGAGGTAATTATTTGCCCGCTTGAAGGATCATCGTAGCTCGTTGTGGTTGACCCATCAGGATTGCTGATCGTCGTTTCGAGAGGTTTCGCGTTGAGAGATGTTTGAGCTTTGACATAGAACAGATCATTCGAAATGTTTATTCCCTTCCCAGAGTTAATGTGTAAAGCAGCTTTGATAGTAAAACACCCTGCTTGCATCTATAGATACGACCAAGTGGTCTCTATCATCGTTCTCAATAAGTTTTAATTGTCTTACTTCCATTTCAGAAGCATTATTTTTGAGTTAACGGGGAGATAGAACACTACAGCCTCGCACTCTTTTGTAGAGAAATAACCTGCCACGCAGAGCAAGCCTGCAGACCCGATGTATTTATTGCATGTGTCCAAACTATCTTGTTCTATCAGTTCGCCCAAATATCTACAGTTTCGACCTGAAGCGTCGCATATCGGAGCGGCGTTGGTTTCATACGCGTACAGCCAGACTCTGGAATTTTGTTGCGCGACTATGCTGAACCCAACGAGAAATGCCACAGCCGCAAACGCTAAAATGGCGAAGGACTTATTCAGTACGATATAAGAAAATACAAATATACTCCCGCCGGAATTTAAATACAAAGCCGTCATTACAAATAATGTCAGTAGGAGCCTTCCTTTTATGGCATTGGTGACGACCGGGATGTTCGGAGACAATAAACTAACCGTTAACGACAAAATTATTAGTGTAACAATAGATAGAAATATTACTAATACACTTAGTACTTTTTCCATGTTTGCGGCCTTCGCAATCAGCGCATTTTCAACTCGGGCGCTATCATATCTGCGTCTCACCGTTCTCTTCCCGCTTCCCTCACCGCCTGCGTCACCGGCGACAGCAGATAATCCAGCGCCTTACGATCACCCGTCTTGATCTCCGCCGAGACCCGCATGCCGGCCTGCACCGCCTCGTGCTTGCCGGCGACGCCGATCCAGTCCTGGTCGAGCGTGATCTTGGCGGGATAGCTCAACTCCGGCGCCCCGGCCGGGGCGGCGACGCCGGCAGCGCTCTGATGCGCCGAAGTCGTCGGTCCGGTACCGGCGACCTGGCCGGTCTGTACCGCGTCGCGGCCGAGCTTGCGGACGTGGCCCTTCAGCAGGCCGTAACGCGTGAAGGGGAAGGCGTCGAGCTTGACTGCCACCTCCTGCCCCTCGCGCACGAAGCCGATGTCGCCGTTGCCGACCTGCGCCTCGACCTCGACTCCGGCGCCGTCGGGCACCACCGTCATCAGCACGTCGGCCGTGGTCACCACCGCGCCCGGCGTGTGCACCTTGACGTTCTGCACCGTGCCGTCGACCGGCGCGACGAGGCGGCGGTAGCTCTCCTTCTGCCTGGCCTTGGTGATCTCCTGGTCAAGCCCGGCGATCTTCTGCAGCGCCTTGGTGCGGCGGTCGCTGGCGTCGGCGAGGAAGGCGGCGCGGGCCTCGTCGCGCTTGGCGTCGAGCGCGGCGATCTCGGCCTCGATCCATGATCGGCTTGCGACAGGCACGGCATGCTGCTTTTTTCGTCATGTCGGCGAACGACCCCTGAAATTCGAGCCTTGTCGCGGAACGCGCCGATGGCATGGTTTTGTGTCGCGGTACCCTGACAGCGGCCCCAAGATTTGTCGCGGTACCCTGACTTTGGCAGGGCCAGATGTCAGGGCTTGGAGCGTGGCGCGTCGGGGTTTCGCCTGCCTCGCAAGGGTTTACACGGACGACGCCCTCGGCTATATTACCTACATGGACGGCGCGCGGCGGGCAAGCGGCTCTCACCTGACCATCGGCCGGATCTCGCGGGAGCGGCCGTCGAGGTCGAGGGCGACGAAGGTGAAGATCGCGCCGGTGACCTTGTGCACGGTCTCGCCGTCGCGGCGGCGGCGCCAGGCGGTGACCTCGAAGCGCATCGAGGTGCGGCCGGTGGAGAGCAGTTCGGCGTAGACGGTGACCTCGTCGCCGACGCGGACGGGCTGCATGAAGGTGATCTTGTCGATGGCGACGGTGGCGCAGCGGCCGCGGGCGTGGCGGGCGGCGGCGTTGCCGGCGGCGAGGTCCATCTGCCAGAGCAGCCACCCGCCGAAGATGTCGCCGGCTGGGTTGGTGTCGGTCGGCATGGCGATGGTGCGGATCGCCGGGTCGGAGGTCGGCGGGGCGTCGACGATGGCGGCCTGGTCGGAACGGGTCATGCGGGCCTGGGCAAGCTGACGGAGGGGCGACATGCGGCATGGGACCGCGCTTCGCCGCTCCGGTCAAGCCGGGCGAGGGTGCAGGCGCGGCGGCCCTAGGACTGGCCGCCCTGCACGACGGTTACGGCGCGGCGGTTCTGCGACCAGCAGGAGATGTCGTTGCACACGGCCACCGGGCGCTCCTTGCCGTAGGAGATGGTGTGGATGCGCGAGGTCGGGATGCCGCGGGCGATGAGGTACTGCTTGGCGCTCTCGGCGCGGCGGGCGCCCAGCGCGAAATTGTACTCGCGGGTGCCGCGCTCGTCGGCGTGGCCCTCCACGGTGAAGGCGCCGCGGTCGTAGCGCTGCAGCCAGGCCACCTGGCGGTCGAGCGTCTGCTGAGCCTTGGGGGTCAGCTCGGTCTGGTCGGACTCGAAGAACACCCGGTCGCCGACGTTCTCGGCGAAGTCCTGGGCGCTGCCCGGCACGGCGTTGCCGTGGCCGCCGCGGCCGTCGCGCCCCTCTTCGTCCAGCCCGTGGTGCCTGATGCCGCCGTCGCGGCCGGTGCCGCCGGCGCCGTCGGCGTAGCGGCCGCCGCTGGGCCCGCCGCCGAGGCCAGCGAGGCCTTCCTCGCCGGGGGTCTTGGCGCAGGCGGCGATGCTGAGGCCGAGGCAGAGGAGGGCGGCCAGCTTGGCGTGCCGCTCGAAACGCGCGAGGCGCATGGGGTACTCTCCGAACACGACTGAAACTGCGTCCTGGAATACGCCGCGATGGTTAAGCGGAGGTTGTCCGTTTACCTTGCCGGGGCTTTACCGGGGTCCGGGACCCGCCGGCGATGGCGTTATGGTTAAGCCGCTGCTAACGGGCGCTTCGCCGGGTGGCACGCGGTTTGTCTGCGATCCCGCCATGAAGCTGATCAGCGCGTCGCCGTCCCCCTACGCCCGCAAGGTGCGCATCGCGCTCGCCGAGAAAGGCATCCCGTTCGAGCTGCACACCGAGGTGCCGTGGAACGACGACACCTGCCTGCCGCAGTTCAACCCGCTGGAGAAGCTGCCGGTCCTTATCCCCGACGGCGGCGAGCCGCTGTTCCAGTCGAGCTACATCCTGGAATGGCTCGAGCGGCGCCATCCCGAGCCGCCGCTGCTGCCGGGCGACGATGACGGCATCCTCGCCGCCAAGCGGCTCGAGGTGATCGCCGACGGCATCTGCGACGCGGTGATCCTGATCATGTTCGAGCGCATGCGCCCGCAGGGCCAGCAGAGCGACGCCTGGATCCTGCGCCAGCGCCGCAAGATCGACGGCGGCGTCGCCGCCCTCGCCGACGCGGTGGGCACCCGCCGCTTCGCCGTGGGCGAGCGCTTCGGCCTCGCCGACATCGCGATCGGCAGCGTGCTCGGCTACCTCGGCGTACGCTTCCCCGAGAAGGATTGGCGCGGCGCCTACCCCGACCTCGCCGGCTACGCCGACGCGCTGTGCGCCCGGCCCTCGTTCGCCGCCACCATGCCCGTCGCGCAGCTCATCCGCGACAAGGTCGTCTGAGAAAGGTCGTCCACCATGGCTCCCGTACCGCTCCCTTCCGCCGACACCTCCCTGGCCATGCGCCTCTGCTTCGCCGGCGCGCTCCTCGCCGTCCTCGCCGCGCTGCTGACCTTCGCGGCAGTGGCGCCCGAGGCCATGGCGCTGCTCGTCGGCGGCATACCCCTGTCGCTGATCCTCGCCGCCCTGATGATCGCCTTCGCGATCGGCAGCACCGGCCTCTACGTGGTCCTGGCCAACCGGAGGACGCCGTGATGCCGGCGCTGCACCCGATCCTGCCCGCCCTCGCCCTCGCGGCCGGCGGCGCCAAACAGGCGGTCGATCCGCTGGCGATCGGCCTGTTCCTCGCCTTCGTTGCGCTGACGCTGGTCATCACCTGGCGCGTCGCGCGGCGCAACCGCACGCGGGCCGCCTTCTACACCGCCGGCGGCGACATCACCGCGCTGCAGAACGGGCTCGCCATGGCCGGCGATTATCTCAGCGCCGCCGCCTTCCTCGGCTTGACCGCGCTCATCACCACGAGCGGCTTCGACGGCATGGTCTACGCCCTCGGCTTCCTGTGCGGCTGGCCGATCCTGCTGTTCCTTATCGCCGAGCCGCTGCGGGCGCTGGGCCGCTTCACCTTTGCCGACGTGCTCGCCCAGCGCCTGTCGGAGCGGCCGATGCGGATCATGGCGGCGGTGAACTCGCTCGTCGTTATCACGCTTTACCTCATCGGCCAGATGGTCGGGGCCGGGCAGCTCATCGAACTGCTGTTCGGGCTCGACTACAGGCTCGCCGTCGTCATCGTCGGGATCCTGATGATCGTCTACGTGGTGTTCGGCGGCATGGCGGCGACGACATGGGTGCAGATCATCAAGGCCGGCATGTTCCTGTGCGGCGCCGCGCTGCTCGCCCTGCTGCTGCTCGCCCGCTTCCATTTCGACGTCGGCGCCCTGTTCGCGCGTGCGGCGGCGGTTCAGCCCAAGCATGACGCGATCTACGCGTCGGCCGGGCTGCGGAAGGACCCGGTCTCCTGGTTCTCGCTGACGCTCGGGCTGAGCTGCGGCGTCGCCGGCCTGCCGCACATCCTGATGCGCTTCTTTACGGTGAGGGACGTGCGCACCGCGCGGCTCTCGACCTTCTACACGACCCTGTTCTGCGGCATCTTCTTCATTTTGGTCATGGTGATCGGCTACGGGGCCGTGGCGATCGTGATGCCCGATCCCGCCTTCAGGACGGCGGCGGGCGGCCTGCGCGGCGGCGCCAACATGGCGGCGATCCACCTCTCCAACGCCCTCGGCGGCGCGCCGATGATGGGCTTCATCTCGGCCGTCGCCTTCGCCACCATCCTCGCCGTCGTCTCCGGCCTCGGGTTGGCCGGGGCCTCGGCGATCGCGCACGACCTCTACGGCCGCGTGTTCCGCAACGTCGACGAGCGCCGCGAGATGATCGTGTCCCGGGCCGCGACCGTGGCGATCGGCCTGCTCGCCGTCGCGCTGGGCCTGGTCTTCCGAGGCCAGAACGTCGCCTATACCACAGGGCTTGCCTTCGCCGTCGCCGCCAGCGCGAACTTCCCGGTGCTCCTGCTGGCGATCTATTGGCGCGGGCTGACCACGGCCGGCGCGCTGGCGGGCGGCGTCACCGGGCTCGTCTCCGCCGTGGCGCTGACGTTCGTCGGCCCGGCGATCTGGGTCAAGGTGCTGGGCCATGCCACGCCGCTGTTTCCCTTCGACCCGCCGGCCATCATCACCATTCCGTTGGCCTTCGCCGTCGCGGTGGCCGTGTCGGTCGCGACGCGGCAGACGGCCGGCGACGCCGGACTGGCGGAACGCCCATTCCAGGTCTGACCCCACTCGCCGGTCCAAGTCAATCAATCGCCATTTTTTTGGATGCATTCTAAGAGAGCTGACGGACCAGACGGCAAACGCAGGCGGTATGCGCCTATCCCCGGTCGGTAGAACGACGATGAACCTCGGCGGAAACGCGCGGCCATGTGGGCCGGCCGGACGCTACGGAGACACACCATGCTCAGTTTGAAGATCAACGGGTCGAGCCACCAGCTCGATCTCGATCCCGACATGCCGCTGCTCTGGGCGGTGCGCGACGCGCTCAACATGACGGGCACCAAATACGGCTGCGGCATCGGCCAGTGCGGCGCCTGCACCGTGCACCTCGACGGGCAGCCGGTGCGCTCCTGCCAGACGCCGGTGAGCGCCGCCGCCGGGCACGAGATCACCACCATCGAGGGCATCCACGGCAAGGTCGCCGAGGCGGTGCAGGCGGCATGGCGCGACCTCGATGTCGTGCAGTGCGGCTATTGCCAGTCCGGCCAGATCATGTCGGCCGTCGGCCTGCTCGCGCAGACGCCGAAGCCCAGCGACGAGGACATTAACGGCGCGATGGACGGCAACGTGTGCCGATGCGCCACCTACGGCCGCATCCGCGCCGCCATCCATCAAGCCTCCACCAAGCTCGCCTGAGGAGGCCGCCATGATCTCCAAGCAATCCGCCTCGCCTGCCCTCCTGCCGGTCGAGCCGCCGCTCGCCTCGCGCCGCGCCATCCTCCGCGGCTCGGCCGCCGGCGGTCTCGTCCTCGGCCTCACGCTCGTCTCGGGCCGCGGCTTTGCCGCCGACGGTTCGCCTGGCGGCGGCAAGGCGGTCTCCCTCGCCTCCGCCGGCGCCCCGCCCGAGCCGAACGCCTTCGTGCGCATCGCGCCCGACAACAGTGTCACGGTGATCGTCAAGCACCTCGACATGGGCCAGGGCAACACCACCGGCCTACCGACGATCGTCGCCGAGGAGCTCGATGCCGACTGGTCGCAGATGCGCTTCGAGTTCGCGCCGGCCGACGCCAAGCTCTACGCCAACCTCGCCTTCGGCATCCAGGGCACCGGCGGCTCCACCGCCGTTAACAACAGCTGGGACCAGCTACGCAAGGCCGGCGCCGCGGCCCGCGCCATGCTGGTGCAGGCCGCCGTCGATGCCTGGAAGGTGCCGGCCGACGAGATCGTCGTCTCCAGGGGCGTGCTGACCCACAAGTCGGGCAAGCGCGCCAGCTTCGGCGAGCTCGCCGAGGCCGCGGCCAAGGAGCCGGTACCCGACGACATCAAGCTGAAGGACCCCAAGGACTTCACGCTGATCGGCACCAAGATCCATCGCATCGATTATATCGTGAAGACCGACGGATCGGCGAAATACGCGCTCGACGTGCGCCGGCCCAACATGCTGACGGCCGTCATGACGCGACCGCCGCGCTTCGGCGCCGGGCTGAAGAGCGTCGACGACAAGGACGCGCGCGCCGTGAAGGGCGTGGTCGACGTCGTGGTGGTGCCCCAGGGCGTCGCCGTGCTCGCCGACGACACCTACGCCGCCCGCAAGGGCCGCGACGCGCTCAAGATCACCTGGAACGACGCCGGCGAGACGCGCTCCAGCGCCGACATGCTGGCCGACTACCGCAAGGCGGCGGAGACGCAAGGCGCCGTGGCGGCGAAAAAGGGCACGGCGGACGACTCGCTCAAGGCGGCCGCCAAGGTGATCGAGGTGGAGTTCACGTTCCCGTTCCTCGCGCACGCGCCTCTGGAACCTCTGAACTGCACGGTCGAGAAGGCGGCGGACGGCTCCTACGACTTCTTCGCCGGGTCGCAGTTCCAGACGATCGAGCAGATGGTGGCGGCCAAGTACCTCGGGACCACGCCGGACAAGGTCCGCATCCACACGATGTGGGCCGGCGGCTCGTTCGGCCGGCGGGCGACGCCGGATGCCGACTATTTCGGCGAGACGGCGGCGATCATGTCGAAGACCGACGGCAAGCGGCCGGTTCACCTCGTCTACACCCGCGAGGATGAGATGAAGGGCGGTCGCTACCGTCCGATGTTCTATCACAAGATCCGCGCGGCGCTGGACCCGAAGGGCGGCATCGCCGCCTGGCAGCACCGGCTCGTCGGCGCGTCCTTCATGAAGGGCACAGCCTTCGCGCCGGTCATGGTCAAGAACGGCGTCGATGCCACCGCGGTTGAGGGCGTGTCCGACATGCCCTACGCCGTCCCCAACCTGCTGGTGGACTGGCATGATGCGCCCACGCCCATCACGACGCTGTGGTGGCGCTCGGTCGGCCATAGCCACACCGCGCAGGCCGTCGAGGTGATGGTGGACGAACTGGCTCACGCCGCCGGGCAGGACCCGGTGGCGTTCCGCCTCGCCATGCTGAAGAACCATCCGCGCCACGTCGGCGTGCTCGAGCTGGCGGCGGAGAAGGCGCCGCTCGGCGAGAAGCTCGCCGCCGGAAAGGGCCGCGGCGTCGCTGTGCACGAGAGCTTCAACACCTACGTCGCGATGATCGCCGACGTCACGGTGAACGGCTCCGACGTGAAGGTCGACCGCGTCGTGGTGGCGGTGGATTGCGGCATCGCGGTCAACCCCGACGTTATCAAGGCGCAGATGGAGGGCGGCGTCGGCTACGGGCTGGGCGCTGCCCTGCGCAACCAGATCACCTTCAAGAACGGCGAGGTCGAGCAGGCCAACTTCGACAGCTACCAGCCGCTGCGCATGAGCGACATGCCGAAGGTCGAGGTCTACATCGTGGCCTCGAAGGAGAAGCCGACGGGGGTCGGCGAACCGGGCGTGCCGCCGATCGCGCCGGCGGTGTCGAACGCGATCTTCGCCGCGACCGGTAAACGGCTGCGCTCGCTGCCGTTCGACTTCGACAGCCTCAAGGCCAGCTGAGAACCCTACGCTCGTCATTCCGGACGAGCGTAGCGAAGACCCGGAACCGGTGTGCCTTGCTGAAACTAGAAAGCACGAGGCTCACGTCGTCGTTCCGGAGCGCCGAAGGCGAGCCCGGAATCCATGATAATGCGGTTGAAGGAGAGGCGGAGTGATGCCGCGCGATCCAGCAAGCGCGTTGTCATGGGTCTCGGGCGCTCGCTGCGCTCGCCCCGGGAAGACGACATGACGTCATCGGCTCCCCTTAACCGGGATCAGCTCTAGAACGACGGCATGCCGCCGCCAGGGCCACCCGCCGGTGCTGGCGAGCCGGGACCCCATCCGGGTGCGGGATCGAACACGTCGCCATCGTCGCCGCCCGGAGCGGGCATACCGCTGTCGGGACCCGGATGCGGGTTGACACCGGGGTCTCGCGAGTCGCCGCCCGCAGGCGGCGCGACTGCACCGGGATCCGGCACCGCCCCGGGGTCGGTCGGATCGGGCATGGGCTTCGGCTTGTAGTCGGGGGGAAGATCGGTCGGCATGGCTGCCTCCTCATTTGAGGTGATGGAGGGCAATGCCTTGGCGCGCGCGGGAGTTCGGCGCGCCCACGTTACAAAAGGCTCAGCTTTCGACAAAAGGCTCAGCTTTGATCGCTGTCGACGATCGTCACCGCGCGGCGGTTCTGCGCCCAGCACGAGATATCGTTGCAGGAGGCCACCGGGTGCTCCTTGCCGTAGGAGATCGTGCGGATGCGCGAGGCCGGGATGCCGCGCGCGACCATGTAATCCTTGGCCGCCTCGGCGCGACGTGCGCCCAGCGCGAAATTGTATTCGCGGGTGCCGCGTTCGTCGGCATGGCCCTCGAGCGTGAAGCGCCCGCGGTCGTAGCGCTGCAGCCAGGCCACCTGGCGGTCGAGCGTCTGCTGCGCCTTGGCATCGATGTCGGAGGTGTCCTCGGCGAAGAACACGCGGTCGCCGGCGTTCTGGGCGAAATCGGCGGCGCTGCCGGGGGCGGCGCCGGCGTTGGCGCTGAAAGCCTCCGTCGGCGACTTGGCGCAGGCGGTCATGGCGAGGGCGGCACACAGGGCGACCGCGACGGCCGACGCATGCCTGATGGAGGGACGCGTGAGGCTCATGGCCGATCCTTCTCTTAACGCGGCGTGGGCGACAGCTTAAGAAATCCTTGATGGCGCCTTTGCGGCCCGCCATGCTTCCGCCTCGGCTTAAAGCCGCCGTGTTGCCGGACTAGCACAGCGTTCCGACATTGGCTAAGAGCTTGGCCGTCAGCCGTACCGCCTGGTACGTGTCTGCAGGCGTTGCGACGAGGGGACCTATGCAGAGCGTCGGAAGCGAAGTCGAGGATTCCAAATCCGGCACCGGGACGCCCGACGCCGGGCTCGCGGACCTCGCGTTCGGCGCCGAGAAGATGGGCCTCGTCTCGCTCAAGGCGCCGCTCGTCGTCGGCATCGTGTTCGCGTTGCTGGCCATCGCCGCCGTGTTCGGCGCCATGCGGCTGACGGTGGACGATTCGCTGTCGCAGCTGTTCCGCTCCAACACGCCGCAATTTCATCAGTACGAGGCGGTCACGCGCGACTTCCCCTCCTCGGAATATGACGTGCTTGTCGTCGTCACCGCCAAGGACCTTCTCGCCCGCGACAATGTCCAGAAGATCCGCGACCTCGTCACCGACCTCCAGCTCGTCGAGGGCGAGCGCGACATCCTTTCGATGTTCTCCGCCCGTGTGCCGCCCGAAAAGGGCCAAACGATCCCGCCGGCGCTCTTTCCGGAGCCGCTGCCGCCGGGAGGGCCGGAGTACGACACGGTCATCCAGAAGGTGCGCGCCAACGAGCTGATCAGCGGCAAGCTGATCTCGCCCGACGGCACGCTGGCGCTCATCGTGCTGGCGCTGCAGCCGGCCGTGGCGTCCAGTGCCAAGAGCAGCCGGGTCATCGCCGACATCCGCAAGACCATGGCCGACGACCTCGCCGGTTCCGACCTCAAGGGCGAACTCGCCGGCGTCCCGGTGATGCAGCACGAGATCCACAATTCCGTCGAGAGCGACCGCGTCACCTACAACGCGATCGGCTTCATCGCCGGCTGCCTTATCGCCATCCTGTTCTTCAAGCGCGTGTCGTTCATGCTGGTAGCGGCGGCGCCGCCGCTCGTCGCCATCCTGATCTCGATCGGCGCGCTCGGCTGGCTCGACTTCCAGCTCAACATCTTCCTCAACGTAATGACGCCGCTGATCATGGTGATCAGCTTCTCGGATTCGATGCAGCTGACCTTCGCCATCCGCGACCGGCTGGTGGCGGGGCAGACCAAGCCGCAGGCGATCCGCGGCGCGCTGGCGGTGGTCGGGCCGGCCTGCGTGCTGACGCACACCACCACCATGGTGTCGTTCGTGGCGCTGCTGTTCTCGGACTCCGACCTCATCAAGACCTTCGGAGAGGCCGGCCTGCTCACCACCGCGATCGCGCTGGTGACCGTGCTGGTGCTGCTGCCGCTACTCGCCTACGTGCTCATCCGCGGCGAGGGCAAACTGGCGCTCAAGACCGCCAGGGCGGATACGGCGATCAACCTCCTGCGCGAGTTCTGCCGCTGGATCGCCGAGCGCATGGTCGGGCGGCCCGGCCTCTACAGCCTCATCGGCATCGCCGTCTGCGTCGTGCTCTCGGCGATCTACGCCAACCTGACGCCGCGCTATCGGCTCGCCGACCAGGTTCCCAACAACGAGCAGGCGACGACAGCCAACGGCACGCTCGACCGCAAGCTGACCGGCGCCAACCCGATCGACGTGCTGATCCAGTTTCCGCCGGGTCAGGACCTGTACTCGCCCGACACGCTGGCCACGATCGAGGCGGTGCAGCGCACCACATCGAGCGAGCCGGGCATCGGCAACGTCTTTTCGCTGCAGACCCTGCGCGACTGGCTCAGCCAGAAGCTGGGCCTCAACGATCTCGCCACGCTGGAGAAATACGTCGGCTACCTGCCGAAGTCGTTGATCGGCCGCTTCGTCGCCGAGGACCACAAATCCGTGCTCGTCTCCGGTCGCGTTCCGGACAAGGACGCCAGCCAGCTGTTGCCCATCGTCGACAGCCTCGACGGGCGTCTCGGGGCTGTGCGCAAGGCCCATCCCGGCTACCAGATCGCCGTCACCGGGCTCGCGGTGATCGCGGCGCGCAATTCGGCGGCGATGATCGAGCGGCTGTCGCGCGGGCTGACGATCGAGATCGTCTTCGTCGCCGCCTTCATCGGTCTCGCCTTTCGCTCGTGGAAGGTCATGCTGCTCTCGATCCTGCCCGGCATTTTCCCGATCGTGGCCTCGGGATCGCTGCTGTGGTTCATGGGCGAGGGACTGCAGTTCGCCAGCGTGGTGGCGCTGACCGTCTCGTTCGGGCTCGGGCTCTCGGCGACGATCCACTTCCTCAACCGGCTCAGGCTGGAGGAGCGCCCCGGCGTCAACGCGGCGATGTCGGTGGAGCGCGCCACCATCCTCGTCGGCCCGGCGCTGATCCTCACCTCGGTGGTGCTGGCCTGCGGCCTCGCCGTGACGGCCTTCTCCAACCTGCCGATGCTGCGGCTGTTCGGCTGGCTCTCGGCCTTCGCGATGATCGCGGCGCTCGTCGCCGACCTTCTCATCCTGCGGCCGACGGCGATGTACCTCTACAGCCTGGTGCCGCGCCGCCACCCCGAGCAGCGCCACCCTGAGCAGCGCCCCGCCGAGTGAACGCGTCGCTCCGCGCGTAGCCATGCCTCCGGGCGCCCGCTATAGAGGCGGCCGGAGAGAGCCATGACCCGTGCCGACGACGAGACCACGCATTTCGGCTTCGAGGACGTCCGGCTCGACGACAAGCAGGGTCGCGTCGACGACGTGTTCCACAAGGTGGCCGCGCGCTACGACGTGATGAACGACCTCATGTCCGCCGGCCTCCACCGCGGCTGGAAGGACCGGCTCGTCGCGATGGTGAACCCGCCCAAGCGGCGCCCCTTCCGCCACCTCGACGTCGCTGGCGGCACGGGCGACGTCGCCTTTCGCGTGCTGCGCGCCGGCGGCCCGCACACCTCCGTCACCGTGCTCGACATCAACGCCGACATGCTGGCGGTCGGGCGCGACCGGGCGCAGAAGCGCCGCACCGCCGAGCACATCGCCTTTGTCGAGGCCAACGCCGAGGACCTGCCCTTCGAGGACGGCCATTTCGACGCCTACACCGTGGCCTTCGGCATCCGCAACGTGCCGCGCATGGATGTGGCGCTGCGCGAGGCCTACCGCGTGCTGAAGCGCGGCGGCCGGTTTCTCTGCCTCGAGTTCAGCCACGTCGACCTGCCGCTGCTCGACCGCATCTACGACGCCTACTCGTTCCACGTGATCCCGCGCCTCGGCCAAGCGGTGGCCGGGGACGCCGAGAGCTACCGCTACCTCGTCGAGTCGATCCGCAAGTTCCCCGACGCCGAGACCTTTGCCGCGATGATCGCCGCCGCCGGTTTCCGCAACACGGGCGTCACGCGGCTCACGGGCGGCATCGTCGCCATCCACAGCGGCTGGAAGCTGTGACAACGCCGGGCCGCGCATATCCTCCCTCGCGAAGCGGGGAAGGATCAACGCCGTGATCCTCGCCCTGGGCTCCATCGCGCGGCTCGCGCGTGCCGGCTGGGTCATGGCCCGGGCCGGCGTCTTCGCCGACGTCGATCCCGCCTATCTGCCGACCAAGGCCAGGCTGCCGCTCAGCCTCGCCAAGCTGATCGGCGGCAAGAATCGCAGGCCCGGTACCGGACTCGAGGCACTGCCAGAGGCGATCGCCAGGCTCGGCCCCTCCTACGTCAAGATGGGCCAGTTCCTGGCCACCCGCCCCGACGTCGTCGGCCCGGCGGTGGTGATCGCGCTGGAGCGGCTGCAGGACCGCATGGAGCCGTTCGGCCGCGCCCTTGCGGTGGAGCAGATCGAGCGCGCCTTCGGCGTTCCCCTCGAATCGCTGTTCGTCTCGTTCGGCGAGCCGGTCGCCGCCGCCTCCATCGCGCAGGTGCACAAGGCCCGCGTGCGCGACGCGCTGGGCGAGCGCGACGTCGCGGTCAAGGTGCGCCGCCCCGGCGTCGAGCGGCAGCTCAACCGTGACCTCGGCGACATGAAGGTCGCCGTGAGATGGCTGGAGAAGACCTTCCCCGACACCAAGCGCCTCAAGCCGGTCGGCGTCGTCGAGACGCTGGCGCGCGCGCTGCGGATGGAGACCGACTTCCGGCTCGAGGCCGCCGCCGCCAGCGAGTTCGCCGACAACGTCTCGCGCGAGGTCGACTTCCGCATTCCGGCGATCGACTGGGATCGCACCGCCGCCGAGGTGCTGACGCTGGAGTGGATCGACGGCACCAAGCTCGGCGACGTGGCCGAGCTGCGGCGCTGCGGCTACGACCTGCCAAGGCTCGGCGCTGTGGTCATCCAGACCTTCCTGCGCCATGCCATGCGCGACGGCTTCTTCCACGCCGACATGCACCAGGGCAACCTGTTCATCGACCGCGACGCCCGCCTGGTGGCGGTGGATTTCGGCATCATGGGGCGGCTCGGCCGCAAGGAGCGGCGCTTCCTCGCCGAGATCCTCTACGGCTTCATCATGCGCGACTACATCCGCGTCGCCGAGGTCCATTTCGAGGCCGGCTACGTGCCGGCGCATCACCGGCTCGAGGATTTCGCCCAGGCCATCCGCGCCATCGGCGAGCCGATCCACTCGCGCAAGGCCGACGAGATCTCGATGGCGCGGCTGCTGACGCTGCTGTTCGAGATCACCGCGCTCTTCGACATGAAGGCGCGCGTCGAGCTGGTGCTGCTGCAAAAGACCATGGTCGTGGTGGAGGGCGTCGCCCGCACGCTGGACCCGCGCCTCGACATGTGGACCACCGCCGAGCCGGTGGTACGTGCCTGGATCGAGGAGAACCTCGGCCCCGTCGGCCGCATCCAGGACGCCGGCGCGGCCGTCGCGCAGATGGCCAAGCTCGCCTTCGCGCTACCCGAGACGATGACTCGCGCCGAGCGCACGCTGGAGAAGCTCGAGGACATGATCGACAACGGCGTCGGCTTCTCCGACGACGCGCTCAAGCAATTCGGCGACATCGAGAAGAGCGCCCAGCGCCTCGGTCACTACGCGCTCTGGGCGCTCGCCTGCATCGCAGCCTACTACTTCCTCAAGCGTTAGAGGAACGTCCGCTGTTGCGGACTTGCTCGAACAAGGGAAGTAGAAGCGAGGACACGCACGTAAGCGTCGCGAAACGGGTCCAAACATCGTCCGATGCTCCGGCCGGCCTCTCCACGCCATCGTGCAACCCTTGCACCTCGCGTCGCGAAGGATAAGATGGGTTCTATCGCGGGCGTAGTTCAATGGTAGAACGGAAGCTTCCCAAGCTTCATACGAGGGTTCGATTCCCTTCGCCCGCTCCAGCCTAACTCGAGCACTTCGATAGGTGTTTCGTCGGGTTCTTCGGCAGACCGTGGGCTGACCCTGGTCTCCGATCTTGCGAGATGCGTCCTCGTGGTCGGCGATCGCGGCAGCGCCATGTTCGGTCGCCAGCTGAGACGCGCCGACACCGCCATGACGTCAATGTGTCGCCTCCTGGTGTGCTCACCCGCTTGCGATCGGCCTCATGGAAGTTCGCGTCGCTTGTGAGCTTCGAGCAGGTGTCGAGCAGGTCGAGGGCACCAAAGACGGCCTTCGTCACGTCGAAATCGGCAGTGGCCTCAGCGAGGTCCATGTCCGTGACGCGTTTTAGCTTGTATCCGGCTCGGAGAACGCCGGGGTGAAGGCGCCAAAGTCCAACGGGAATCGCTGGCGTTGTCGCGCCCGATCACGAGCCGCCGCGGTGCCGACCCACCGCAGCTCGAGCGTGGCTGATCGAGCGCTTTCTGCCGTAGGCTCGACCGATCCCGTCCACGGCGTCACGCGCGATCAGCCGCAGCTCGGCGGCATGATGCTCATGTTAGCGTCGAAGCAGGAATAGAGAGAGGTGGAACATGCGCAGGCTGCTGGTCACGATCATCTTGCTTTCGGTGTCCGCCATGATCACGCCTGCGTTCGCTTTGCAGGCTGACGACACGATGAATGCCTGGAAGCATTCGTCAGAAAAGGAGCATTCTGAGCTTCTCAAGCAGCTCTTCGGAAATAGGAGCGCGGGAAACGCTGGCTTGCTCAAGTGCATGGACGAAACATCGAACACGCCGGGCCACACGGATCTCAATATAGGTGATGTCGCAAAAGTATGTGCGTCGGCTGGAAAGACCGATCAACCGGTATAGTTGGAGAGGCAACGGCCAGCTCGATACGGATTGTTGATGCCGGCATTCGAGTTGAACCGTGCTTCAGTTGTCCTCGGCGAGACGGCTGACACCGCTGCACGGGGCGAATTGTCTACTCGGCGGGAACGCCGGCATCGATACGAGCCGGGATGCGCCGCTCCGCGAAGCTCACCGCCAGCGCCGTCGCGACGTTCAGGGCGAGCGCCACGACGCCGATGTTGAGGTCCTGAATCCACCCCGGCAGTGCCGGCAGGATACCGCCCAGCGTCGCCTTCGTGATCGTCGTCGCCATGACGATCGCCACGCCCACGCAGATGCCGGCGAAGGCGCCCCAACCCGTGAAGGCCCGCCGCTCCGCGAGGCTTGCGGCGAGCGCCGGGAAGAGCTGGGTGACCAGCGCGTAGCCCATCAGTAGCAAGGCGACGATGGTGTCGCCACCGGCGAGGGCAAAGTACAAGGCTACCGCCGCCACGCACGGCACGACCACCTTGGCGACGAGCGCAATCTCGCGGTCTCCGGCCGTGCCGCGGAGGAGGGGATAGACGTCCTTGGCGAGCGTCGTCGAGGCAGCCATCAGCATCATCGAGCCCGGCACCAGCGCCGTCAGGACGCCGGCCGCGCCGATGATCCCGACGATCACGGGCGGCAGTTCGGCAAGCGCGACCTTGAAAAGCGCGAGGTCGATGTCCTTGCCGACCAGGCCCGGCACGCGAAGCAGGGCGGCGAAGCCCACGAAGAGCGCGAACAGCAGCAACAGGCCGTAGAGCGGCGCCACCACGGCGTTGCGGCGCAGGGTGCGTTCGTCCCTGGCGGTGTAGATCGAGGCGAAGCTGTGCGGCCACATAAAGAAGCCGCAGGCCGTCAGCGCCACCGTCGAGTCGAACCAGGCGACGCTCTGCCCGCGCGGCTTGAAGGCGAGCATTCCGGGATGGACGGCCTGGACGGCCTGGAACATGGGACCAATGCCGCCGGCGACCTTGAGCGGCAGGTAGATGCCGAGGAACGCCACCACACCGAGGATCAACACGTCCTTGATCAGCGCGATCGAGGCCGGTCCGTGGATGCCGGAGGCGACCACGAAGGCCGAGATGACCAGCGCGCCGAGCACCATGCCGATCTCGGGCGAGACCGCGCCGTAGCTCGAGGTCGTCATGATGATGCCGAGCCCTTTCAGCTGCAGGACGAGGTAAGGCACGAGGGCGACGATGCCGACCAATGTCACCAGCAGGCCGAGCGGGCGGCTGTCGTATTTGGCGGCGAAGAAGCTCGCCTGCGACACCAGCCTGCGCTCGCGGGCGTAGCGCCATACCGCCGGCAGCAGCCAGTAGGACAACACGTAGGCCAGCGGAAAGTAGCAGAGGATGTAGTAGGAGGCGGCGCCCTTGCCGTAGGCATAGCCCGATGCGCCGAGGAAGGTGAAGGTCGTGTAGATTTCGCCGGCCATCAGCAGGAAGACGAGGATCGCGCCGAAGCTGCGCCCGCCGACGCTCCAGCTCTCGAGTCCGGCGCCCTCATGGCTGATCGTGCGACCGCGGCCGCCGAGAACCGCGATGACCAGTGCACCGAGCATCGTGAGCGCGATGAAGAGCGTCGCGAGATTCATGCCCGGTTTCGCCCGTCGAGCTGGTAGATCACGAACAAGGTCGCGGCCGAGAAGAGCGTGCAGGCCGTCGCCCAGGCCAGCGGCAGCGGAAGCCCCAGCACGAAGGGCTCGACGCGATTCGCGAACGGCATGCCGACGAGAAGGACGATCCAGGGCACCAAGCCCAGCGCCTTCAACCCCATGTCAGCACTCCCCTATCATCCGCCATCGCGCATGCCGCTGCGTGGCAAATGGAGGGCCAGCATTCATGTGAGGCGCACGATGAAGCCAATGGGAGGCATGCCGAGCTTGACGGCGAGATCGTCACACTTGACGCGACGGCGGCGATCGCTGCGCGCGAGCTGTCCTGCCGCGAGGTGATGGCGGCTCATCTCGCCGGCATCGAAGCCGTGAACGCCACCACCAACGCTATCGTGTCGCCGAGACCAGCCGACACCACCCTCGTGTGGGGCGATACACTGGGGCCGCCCCATGGCCTGCCGCACGCGCGGTGAAGGATCCCGCGGGCGACGGAAGGCCAACGCAATCGCGTCTTACTTCATCAGACGATTTCGATCTCGGGAAACGGGAAGATCAGCCTTCCCCCCCGAGACAAAAATTCCTTCTCGCGCCTGACGATGTTGTCCCGAAAATGCCAGGGTAACACCAGCATGTAGTCAGGATGCATCGCGCGGGCCTCAACCTCTGAGACTATAGGAATATGACTTCCCGGCGTGACATGCCCGAACTTATCGGGATTGACTTCCACGATGCAAGGCAACAGATCCGGGCCAATCCCGCAGAACTGAAGTACCACGTTCCCCTTTGTAGAGGCGCCGTAGCCTATCACCGTTTTGCCGTCGTCCTTGAGAGCCTCAAGAAGGCGGATCAAGTCCGTGCGGTGATTGTAGACACGCTCTTCAAACTGCCGGTACGGTCGTGGCGTTTGGAGGCCCATGCGCTCCTCCTGCAACAACAACCATTCTACGACGCTTTCGGCGCCACCGCGTGGATCGGAGTGCCGAACTGCAGTTACGGCAAAACTGCCGCCATTGACGCCGTTCATCTTGACGTCGATCGGACGCATGCCCGCCTCATCAAGGATTTTCTTCACGACACCAAGAGAATAGTATTCCAGATGTTCGTGACATACAGTGTCATAGGAGTTTGTCCTCAACATCGAAGGCATGTAGCTCTGCTCGAAATGCCACACGCCACCGGGCGCCAGGATGCTCTCAATTTCCTTGGCGAAGGCGATAGGGCTTTCAAGATCGTAAAACATGGCGATGGAGGTGACGATCTTGGGCGCCTTCCGCCCAGTGGCTCGGTAGGCCTCGCCCGAAAAAAAATCGGGGACCAGAAGCACGTCGTCGGTATAGAAATTCAGGAACTTCGATCCCGATGGATCAATACCGGTCCTTTGTATGCCTGCTACAGGGTAAGCTTTCAAGGATGTGGCATCGTTGCTACCGATATCGAGCACGGCGTCGCCGGGCTGGAGGTCAACAAGGCGAGCCAGCTCCACGACTTTTCCCGTCAGGTGATCGACCATGCTTTGGTTGAGACCGGAACGGTAGCCATAATTGTCCCCATACATCTCGCCAAGACTGTAGGAATGAGCGAGTTGGAGCAAACCGGATGCCGGGCACCAGACCAATTGTAGAGGGCCTGACGTAACATTCTCGATGCTTGTCTTCGGGAACACGCCCGTGAGAACCTGCACCCCGAGATCGAGAACCGGAAGCAAGTTGGCCGACCCGCTTACTCTGCAAGCGTGCAGCTTCGTATATCCCGCTTCAGACATCTCGCTCCCCTAAACTAATGTCGTTTGACATAGGCTTAGGGGGCCTGTCCAGGCGCAAAGATCCTGTGCAGGCAACCTTGTAGGTCTGCCGTGCGTCTCGACCGGCCCCGCACGCGAGCCAGGGAAACGGCTTGCGAACGGCCCGCACCAGGGCCGCGTCACGGGTTCAATAGGCTCCATTCCGCCGCGCCGGTATCGTGTTGTCAGGAGTTCGCCTTGGCGCTCTTTGCTGCCGCGTCGAGGCGGTCGGGATCGTGACCGTACCGATCGATCAGCATCTGAGCCCGGTCTGGTGAGATGCCATGCTTCTTCGCGAGCTCCCCCGCCTGGTCGAGCTTCGAGGAAACGATATTGGTAGGCGTGTCCCATTTCGGCTTGTCGTCAGACACTCAGCATCTCCAGACCCTGGCGCTCGTGCGCTGGCGATCCTTCCACCTTATGCCCAGAAAGGAAAGAGCTCGGCGGTCACGGTCGCCCCAGGACGGCACCGTTCACGAGCACGCCGTACATCGAGTCCGCCGGGTCGTGGAACATAGTAGCGGTGGTGGCGACATCCTTTACGAAGCGCGGATCCTGCGGGCGATCGTGACTGTCCAGGAAGGTCGCGACGTCCCATGCTTCCTGATCACTCAAGCTCCAGCCCTGGCCGAGCGGCATGTTGGCCTTGACGAAGCCGGCGGCATTCTTGATCGAGGCCATGCCGGCGCCCCAGTTGAAGGAGTCGGGTCCCCAGAGCGCGGGGACGACGGTGGCGCCCTTGGGATCCTTCTGGCCTAAGCCATCCGCTCCGTGACAGAGCGAGCATTTCGCGGCGAACAGCTTTTCGCCGCGGGCGTAGTCGCGCGGCAGCGACGGTTCACCAAGCACAGGATAGCCCCGCCCCGGAAGGGAAACACCGGTCGGCGCGTGCGAGGCGAGAAAAAAGGCGTAGGTCGTGAGCGCCGTCAGGACCTTGTCGCCGGCAGGCGGCGCTGTTCCGTTCATGCTAAAGCGAAAACAATCCTGCAGCCGCTCCTCGAACGTGTACACTTGGTGGTTCTTGGCCCTGTAGGCCGGATACGCGACGTAGGCCTGCGCCAGCGGTGCCGAGTTGGCGAGGCGGCCTGCATCGAGGTGGCAGTTCGAGCATTTGAGGGAATTGCCGACGAAGGCTCCGGCATGAGCGCGCGTGTCGGTGAAGATCGCTTCGCCAATTTTGATCATGCTGCCGAACTCATCGGCGGGAATAGCGCCTTCCGGTGGCGGCACGAACGTGGGAGGCCTCTCAGTGCCGTCGAGCGGGAACGTGCCTGTGGTGAAGATGATCATGGCGATCATGGCGACGACCGTCCTCGTCAAGGCTTGCGCTCGTTGCAAAGCTGCCGCCGTGATGACGCCGCGGGTAGATTTGTACAGGCGGCGACGGCGATCATCTTCGCCTCAAACAGGCGTCGGACGACGAATGTCTTGTTTTATAACGATCATCGTGCCGCCCCCTCATCGCTCGACCTCTCCAGCATCTCCGGCCATGCGAAGGGTACCCCGTCAACGCGGAATGCGTCCGCTCCAACGCGACAGCGGCTGGCTGGATCGATGTCGTCCAGTGACGCACATCTACGATGCATCTTCCGCTGCTCGAGCACGCCACTGCTTGTTATCGCCTACGTCTCGCGCCTACTTAATTTTGGTTAGGTTCTTGTCTCGGTCGGCCTTCGATGCCGTGAAGGAGCCGCCCTCCGCGTTGTTGTTCATGGCGCCTACGGTACCTGGCGACTCCTTCTTGCCGCCGGGCGCGGTCGCCTGCGGGTCGACGTTGGAGGTCTTGTCCTTCGCCGAATCGCCGGCAAAGGCGGCGCTCATCGGAAGGACGAGAGTGGCGGCTAGGATGAGGGTGCTGGCGAGCTTGATCATGCTTTCTCCCGTGGATGCCGGACGACGCGCCGGCCTTGCCGGCACAAAGGCTGCCGCCCTGATTGTTTCCCGCGGCGAAAAGCCCGCGTAGAACGCCTGCATCCAAGCCGAGGGGTGAGGGCTCGCCGAGGAGCGGCTTGCAGCTGAAGCAGTCTCTTGGCTACGCCGCCTCCGCCGCACCGGCATCATCCTCGTCCCCATACCCGAGAATGTGCAGCGGCTCGGCCTCGATCCCCTGCCCCCTCGCCCAGTGCACCAGCGCATCGGCCTCGCCGTGGGTCACGAGCAGCTTGGAGCAGCCGGTCTCCGCCACAGTAGTCAGCAGCGCCTCCCAATCGGCATGGTCCGAGACGACTAGGGGCAGCTCGATACCCTTCTGACGGGCGCGGGCGCGCACGCGCATCCAACCCGAGGCGAAGGCAACGACGGGATCGGGGAATTTGCGGGCCCAGAGGTCCTGCAGCGCACCGGGCGGGCAGATCACGATCTCGCCGCCGAGCTTGCCGCGCTCTTTAGGATTCACCCGGATGATTTCACCGAGCGCGATACCTTCGCCCTGGTAGAACGCGGTCAGGCGCTCCATCGCCCCGTGAATGTAGATCGGCCTATCGTAGCCGGCTTCGCGCAGCAGCGCCATGACACGCTGCGCCTTACCAAGCGCGTAGGCGCCCACAAGGTGGGCACGCTCGGGGAAGAGGTCGCGGGAAGCGATCAGCTTGGCAATCTCGAGTTCGGTGCGCGAGTGCCGGAACACCGGCAGACCGAACGTCGCTTCGGTGACGAAGACGTCGCAGGGCACCACCTCGAAGGGGTTACAGGTGGGGTCGGCCTCGCGCTTGTAGTCGCCGGAAACCACCATGACGAACTCGGGGAAGGCCACCCGGATCTGTGCCGAGCCCAGCACGTGGCCGGCCGGATGGAAACTCACCTTGGCCGCGCCCAGTGTCACGCTCTCCCCAGGCTCGACCGCCTGGGCCGTGCCGCAGAATTCTTCGCCATAACGAACCGACATGATCGCCAGTGTTTGCCGTGTTGCAAGCACGGCACCGTGGCCTGCGCGGGCGTGATCGGCATGGCCGTGGGTTATAAGGGCGCGACCGACCGTCTTCACAGGATCGATAAAGAAATCGCCCGAGGGACAATAAAGTCCCTCGGGCGATAAGACGACCCGATCGCTCAAGTCCAAAGTTTACTCGCCGCCGCCGCAAACCATGCCAAAGGTCGGTACCTCTTTACCATCCGGGCCAATCATCTTAGTGACCCGTACACAATCTTCCGCTTCGCCCGGAGCAGCCTTGGCAAGCTGGATGGCCGGACCTCTGGCGAGCGACTGAAGCTGACCGATCTCGGTCTTGGCCATTACGCTTTTCTGCACGAAAAGCGGAGCGGCGACCGCGGCACCGATCGAAGCAAACGTAAGAGCGGCAACCGACAGCTTGATAATCGTACGACGAAGACGCTTGCTGGTGTTGACCATGAGACCGGCCCCCGGAAGAAGACTGCGAACCCCTGCTCGCTATTGACCAGACAACGTGGCCCGGCCCAAAAAGGTTTCTAGCCTGTCAACCCTTTTTTACGATTTTTTTTGGAGACGCTTGGAGGCCGTGGCCGACTCATCACGATCGCAGCGAAGTCAGCGCCTCGACATCGACGGTTCAAATCCGTCGCGCTGGAAAGAGCTGCATCTATGCGGATCTAGAGCAGACAGCCCGCGCGAACGGCGTCACGGCTTCGTCACCCATCAGTCGCGAACCGAGCGCAAACGGGTTTGAAGACGCGGCGTCGCCGCGGCGGCTTACTCGGCGTTGGATTTATGATCGTTGGACTTGTGTCCGTGGCGACGGTGCTTCGGCGTGTCGCCAACAGCTGTGTCCGTCGCGGGGACAGCAGCGCCAGCAGCCTCGTTGGCAGCAGTCTGCGCTGCCGCCTGCTGAGCCGGGTCGACCGTCGGTCCTTGCGGGGCTGTGGCGTAGAATGAGGTGGGCTGCGGCTGCGCATCTGTCGCGTTCGAAGCGGAAGCTGTGGCGCCGGACGCGTCGAGCTGAGCGAACACCGCCGTCTTGCGTGACCGTCGAGCCGTGGCGACGGTCCGGTCGCCGAGCCGGTAGGCGGCGACGTGCTCGAGACCCTGCTCGCCGCGGGTAATGACGGAGGTGCCGCCGTCATGCTGCCAGCGCTTGGGCGGCGCCATCGTCCCGTCGTGAGCCTCGACCATGGCGACGCCGTCGTCACCGTTTTTATCGGCCACCTTGGCGGTCTTGGCGCCGTGGCCGGAGGCGGAATGGGCGAGGGCCTCGATCTGCGCCTGGGCTGGCGCCGTTCCGGCGCCGTCGGTCGTCGCAGCGTAGGCGAGCTGTTGCGGCACAGGCGCGGATGCCGGTTGTTCCGGCATCGGCGTGGGGGCGCCCGAGCTGAACCAGCTCCAATTGCCTGTATCGCTGGAGGCGATCGCCGCAGGTTCGGCGCCCGGTTCGTCGGGCACCCCGTTCAATGGCTTTGAGTCCGCCGTACGTAGCAGGCCGAGGACGCCGCGGTTCTTGGCCGTGGCGTAATAGCCGCTCGCGTAGAGACGGACCGCCGCGTCCTCCCTCTTGCCGGCGGCCACGAAGGCATTGGCGAGATAGGGGACGGCGTAGGCGAGGTTGGTGACCGGGTTCAGCAGCTGCTCGGGCGTCCCCTTGAAGCCCATGCTGCGCGCAGTGGGATAACTGATCTGCATCAGCCCCCAAAACGAATGGTTGCGCGCGCGTGGATTGTAGCGGCTTTCCCGCATCACGATGCGGCGCACCAGGTGCTCGGGCACGCCGTGGCGCTTGGCCGCCCGGACGATCGCCGCATCGATCTCGGCCGAGTGAGGCATCTCCTGTGCGATCGCAGAGCTGCCGATCACCGCCGGAGCTGCGGCGACGAGGGCTAGCGCGATGGCCAGGAGCCGCCGCCGGGCACGGGCCGTGGAGAGTGGCGATCCCACGCTCAATGAGTTTCCGGCGTATCGCCGTGAGAGGGCGCGGGTGTAGGCATCGGCATGGTCGAGCCGGTCGGCGCCGTGTCGACCCCTTCGGTCTTGGCCGGTGCCGAGGCGTCGGCGTGCTGCGGGGCGACCGGCGGTGCGGCCGTATCCACGGCCTTGTCGGTTTGCTCGGCGCTTTTGGCGACGGCGGAGGTGTCGCCGCTCTCCGACTTTGTCGCCGCAGCAGTGGCCGGGGCCTCGACCGGCGTCTCGGTCTTCGTGGCCTCGGTCTTCGCGGCGTCGGCTTTTGTGGCGTCGGTCTTGGTCGCGTCCACTGTCTTGGCTACGTCGGCCTTGGCCGGCTCGGTCCTCGCAGTATCGGTCTTCGCCGGTTCGGGCGTCGAAGAGGCTTCCGCCGGCGCCTTGACGGCCGGCGCCAGCTCGGCGGGCTTCTCGCCGGCCTTGCTCATCTCGGCTGGCGGCTGCATCGCGGCGCGAGCGGTGACCGCCTCGGCTTCCGCCTTGGCGGCTTCGGCGGCGGCGCGGGCCTGGACGGCCTTGGCCTGGGCCAGCTTGGCCTCGGCGGCGGCGAGCGCGCGTCGCTTGGCATCGGCGGCCCGCGCCTCCTGGCGGTGCTGCTCGGCGGCGATCTGCTCCTGGCGACGCGCCTCCTGAGCCTTGGCCTCGGCGGCGCGGCGGGATGCCGCCTGGGCCTCGGCAAGCTTGGCCTTGGCGCGACGAGCCTCGGCGCTCGCTATATCTGCGGTGCGCTTGGCCTCGGCCTCGGCGGCAATCGCCTTGTCAGCAGCCTCCTTGGCGGCGGCGAGATCGCTGTCGCTCGGCGCCGGCACCGCTGCCGCCGCGACAGGAGCGGTCGGCTCGACGGTGGCCGTGGCGCTCGGCGGAGCCTCCGGCTCCTTTGCGTCGGGTGCCTTGACCGCGGGCGCTTTGGCAACTGCGGTTGTTGGACCACCGAAATCACGCTGACCGACGATGTAGCCATTGTAGGGATTGAACATCAGCTGGATGCGGTGCCCGGCCTCGTTCTCTGCCATCGCGAAGAAGGCGCGGCCTCGGCGGTGCGGCATCGTCGTGAGGCGCAATCCCTGCTCCTCGGCGATGCGGCGCATGCGGCCGGTCGAGGCCAAGGCGAAACGCTGACGCTCTGCCTGTTGCGGCTGCGACTCGGACTGCGGCTCGCGCTGACGCGGAGCTCGAGATTCGCGCGCCTGTGGGCCGACGCTGTCGCCATTGAGGTTATAGCCGCGCAGCGGGTCCATGACCTGCGCCGACACCTCGTGCGGAGCGACGATCGCCACCGTGGCGGCGAGCGCGGCCAAACGCGCGTAGTGTCTGGCGCCGTGACAGACCGTCAGGCTGAACTTGCGCATCGATTGTCCCCGACACCCCGCGAATTGCGGGCGAACCTCGTGGCCAAATGAGGCGAAACCTGGGTTCATGAGCAGCGTCGGAAGCAGCGAGTCCGCGGCTGTGGCTTGACTGCCGCAGTCGTTGCTTTCGACTTGATCTGACTGCCGAAACGTTGCAGTCGCCGTTTAGCCGATCCGGCGCAGGGTGGCCGCGTCCGGCGCCCCGCCCCAGAAGCGTCGCAGCGCCTCGCGGAAAAGGTCTTCGGCGCCGCCGGCTTCAGCGAACAAGGTCATCGACGAGCAGAACTTCAGGTCGTCGGGCGAGCCGAAGATGTCGCCGAGCGAACGATCTTGCGTTGCCAGAACCGCGGCTGTCACTTCGCGCAGCCTCGGGCCGAGCACCGGATCGGCAAGGTAAGCCCGCGCCTCGGCGAGCGAAACGATCGCGTAGCGCCGCGCCATCGGGCTGGATCCCAGGCCGTCGACCTGCGGGAAGACGAACCACATCCAATGGCTGCGTTTCGTGCCGGCCCGCAGCTCCGCCAGGACGCGCTCGTAGACAGGCGCCTGCGCGTCGACGAAGCGGGCGAGATCGAAGGAATCTTCGCTCATCATCAAGACATGAAGGTGGGAGGTTGGACAGAGACCCGCCCGGTCTCGTTAGGGCTGCTTCCTTCCGGACCTGACCCGGTTGGCGAGTGGAACGTCCACCGCCAACCTCCCGTACCTATTTGGCTCATCGGGGGCGTGTGCGCAACGGTCCGCGGCACGATCGGCCGCATGACGCTGCATCGATCCTGCGAGGGAGCCGCGCGTTGGTGCGCCGCAACACCGGGGTCCTTACATGTTCAAGACCGCCATCCCTCCCGTGCCGCTGCTGCTTGGGCTCGCCGGGCTGATCCCTTTCGGAGCGCTGGCACTCGGCCTGCTTCTGCACGGCGTGTTAGGGCTGGCACCACCACGGCTCGACCTCGCCCTGGCGACCTACGGCGCGATCATAGTGTCCTTCCTTGGTGGGATACGCTGGGGTCTGGCGGTGCCCGCCGGCGACGCCGGCCGCCACTACGCGATTTCGGTTGTGCCTTCGCTCGCGGCGTGGGCCCTTCTCGCGGCGCCTGAGCCTTGGCGTCTTGCCGGGCTCGGCCTCGTGGCGCTGGCGCTCGGCCCGATCGATCTCGATCTCGTGCGAAGTGGCACGGCGCCGGCGTGGTTCGGCACGCTGCGGCTCATCCTCTCGGGCGGTGCTGGCGTGGCGCTGTGGATCGGAGCTTTCGCTCTTCGTTAGATCAAACGCGTCAGGCCACAGCGTGCCGCTCGAAGGCGGCGACGGTGCGGCGGAAGACGAAGGGCGTATTGCCCTCGGTGAGCAGGTCGGCGCAGACGGACCCGACGCGTTCCGCACCGCCAAGCACGATGAAACCCTCGGGTGCCAGCGCGCCGACCAAGCCGCTGATGACCCTTCGTTTCGTGGCGGCGTCGAAGTAGAACAGCACGTTGCGGCAGAACACGACATCGAATGGACCGAAGTCCCGCGGAATATACAGAAGGTTCTGGGTACGAAACGTCACCTTCGCACGCAGGTAGTCGCTAATCCGCCAGCCATCGCCAAGGCGGCTAAAATGTCGGAGCAACATGGTCACCGGCAGTCCGCGCTGCACCTCGAACTGGCTGTAAATTCCGGCCCGGGCGAAGTCGAGAACGGGACGCGACAAATCTGTCGCCAGGATCTCGACTTGCCAGCCCGAGAGCTGGCGCGTCATGTCGTCGATGACCATAGCAAGCGAATACGGCTCCTGCCCTGTGGAGCAGCCGGCACACCAAATGCGCAGCCGCCGCTTGTCCCGTCGCGTCTCCAGCAGTTGCGGCAGCAGCCTCTCGGAGACGGCCGAGAAGAGGGTGCGATCACGAAAGAACGATGTCTCGTTGATGGTCAGCGTCTCGGCGACGGCGGTCGCGAGATCCGAGTACGGATTGGCGTGGACCATGCGTGCGAGATCGTCGAGGTTTGCGATGCCGCGCTGTTGCAGCAGGCCGCGCAGACGGTCTTCGACGAGGTAGAGTTTGTCTCCCTCCAGGCAGAGGCCCGAGGTCTCGCGAAGGAAGCGTTGCAGCAGAGCGAAGCCGGCGCTCAACGTTGCACCGCAGCGCGAAGGATGCGGCACACTACCTCGTGGGCGAGGGCGTTGGGAGACAGCTCCGCGGCGGCAAGTCCGGCCTTGGCGACAGCTCCGGGCATACCCCAGACCGCGGAGGAAGCGTTGTCCTGCACCAGGATCGCGCCGCCCGCCTTGGTGATGGCGAGGGCGCCGGCAAGCCCGTCCTTGCCCATGCCGGAGAGCACGACCGCGAGCGTCCGCGGGCCGAACGCCTTGGCCGCTGACGCGAACATCACATCCACCGCCGGCTGGCAGCAATCGCGAGAGGCGCTTGCCGCCAGGCTCAGGTCGCATCCTGTCGCGGTGCGTCCGATCACGAGATGACGGTCGCCAGGCGCAAAGTAGACCTTGCCCTCCACGAGACGGCACGGCGCGGTGACCACGCGGGTCGCCACATCGCATTGACGGCTCACGTAGCCGGCGATCACCGGCATCAGGTCGGGCGGCATGTGCAATGTCACGCAGATCGGCAGTCGCGCGATATGTGGCGCGAGGCCGATGATAAGCGCGACGAGGGCCTGGGGACCACCCGTCGAGGCGCCGACCACCAGCACGCCAGGGCTCAAGATTTGCGCCCGCACGGGAGAGCGCGGCGACCGCACGAAGGGCGCGACACGGATGGTCAAGGCGTCAGCAGCCCGACTTCCAGGAACTTAGAGCGTAGGATCTCCGTGTCGAAAGGCTTCATGATGTACTCGTCGGCCCCGGCAGCAAGGGCCCGAGTGATCTGAGCGACCTCGTTCTCGGTGGTGCAGAACACCACCTTGGGCTTCATGCCCCCCGGCATCTTGCGCAGATGCAACAGGAACTCGAGCCCGTCCATGACCGGCATGTTCCAATCGAGCAGGATGGCGTTCGGCATCATCGCCGCGCAGGCCGCGCGGGCTTCCTCGCCGTTTTCGGCCTCGCGCGTGACGAACCCGAGCGACTGCACGATGCGACCCGCGACCTTCCGGATCACGCGGGAATCGTCGACGATGAGGACCTGCCTAAGCGGTGTCGACGTGCTGGGGGAGGCGTCGGTGTCATCCAGGGTCATTGCTGCCGCCGCTCATGTTCACCGCCATCATTCCCTGCCGCCGAAGGTCAGGATCCAGTCGAGATCGAGGATCGGCAGGATCAGCTCGTCGAGCCGGTGCACCGACTCGATCGGTATCCCCTCGACGCCGAGGTGCGGCGGGGTCTCAATCAAAGTGCCGTTGTTCAGCGTCAGCACGTCGCCGACCTCGTCGACCACCAGGGCAAAGCTCTCGTGGCGATAATCGATGCCCACGGCGATCCGGGGACCTTGGATGCAACTGTCCTCGCCGCGGAGCCTGCGCCGCAGGCTCACCGCGGTGACGATCTTGCCGCGCAGGTTGACCAGGCCAAGCACCTCTCGAGGCGCCAGCGGCACCGGCGTCACCGCCAGCATTTCGAAAACGGTGTGGATGTGCTCCACCGGGAGGCCGTAGGTGCGGCCGTCCACGACCACGGTGAAGCAGCGCCTGTCGCCGCCGACCTCGGAGGAGGTGCGGACCGGAACGGCGGGCTCGGGCGAAGCAGAAACCATCATGCGGCAAACTCCCGTATGATGCGTTCCTCGAGACCGTGCGAACCGAGCGTCTGAGACTTGAGATGGGTGCGCAGCATGGCGAGCAGGGCGGCACGATCGAACTTGCCGACGACGCCGCACATCCCGCTCGCCGCCGCCGCCTCGTCGACGATCGGCGCGGTGTTGGCGGCCAGCGCGATGACCGGGATCGCGGCATGGCGAAGGTTTCGCTTGATCTCGCGGGCAAGCGTATAACCATCCATGTCGGGCATGTCGGTGTCGGTGACGATGGCGTGAAAGATCGCGCCGCGCGACAGCATGAACAGCGCGTCGCGACCCGAGCTCGCCGTCGTCACCTGGTAGCCGGCGGCGGCAAGCAGCGGCGCCAGCATGTCGCGGAAGAAAAGCCTGTCGTCGACGAGAAGCACGGAGAAGCGGCTGACGATCCCGCGAGCGTAGGCGTCGGGTCGCGCCGCTTTGACGAAATGCGAGATGTCGATGACCTCGACCACCGCCCCGGCGATGCGTGCCGATCCGATCACGCCCGGCGAGACGCTGGCGATTTCGATGTCGAGAAAGTCCTCGACGATGTCGAGGATCTCGTCGACCACCAGCCCGACGCTTTCACCCCCGATGCCGAGCACCAGGACGGGGTGGTTCTCGGCGTCTTCGATCACGGCGCGACCGCAGAGCGTCTGCAGCGGCATGAGGAAGCCGCGGTGCTGCATCACAAGCATTCCGTCGGAGACGCCGATGGCTCCCGTGGCGGACTCGATGCGTGAGATCAGGGAGAGTGGCACGACCTTGAGGGCGTCGCCGCCGGCGCGGAACAGCACCAGTCGCGTCTTCTCGCGCGGCGGGATGAAGCATTCGGGGTTGTGCTGGATGCCGAGTTCCAGCGTCTGGGTCAGGCCGACCGAGCGGGCGAGACCGACAGGATCGAGGATCAGCACCACCGAACCGTCGCCAAGGATTGTGTGGCCCGAGAACATGAAAAGATGGGCGAGTGAAGCGCCGAGAGGCTTGACCACGATCTCCTGGACGTCAGCCACGTGCTCAACGAGTACGGCAAAGGAATGCGGGCCGAAGCGCATCACCACCGCGAGTCCTGGAGGCTCATCCGCGTCATGGGGCAGCTCGAAGCTGTCGCGCAGATCAATCATGGGAATGACCTTGTCGCGCAGCCGCAAGATCATAGCGCCCTGGACGCGCTCGATGCGGTGGGAACTGCTCTCGCCGAAGCCGATCGCCTCGACCACTGACTGTTGCGGCAGCGCGAAACGCTGGCCGCCGGTCTCGACGATGAGCGCCGGCGCGATGGCGAGGGTCAGCGGGATCTTGAGGTCGAAGCTAGTGCCCTTGCCGAAGGTCGAGTTGACGTTGATCGAGCCGCCGATGGTCTCGAGGTTCTCGCGCACCACGTCGAGCCCGACCCCGCGCCCGGAGATGCTGGTGACCGTTGTGGCGGTCGAGAACTCGGGCAAGAAGATGAAGCGGTAGATCTGCTCGGGTGACAGGTCGTCGATGTCGGCGGCGCCGACGAGGCCGCGCGTCAGCGCCTTGGCCTTGATGCGTTCGAGATCGAGGCCGCGGCCGTCGTCGGCGATCGAGATCGCGATGTAGCCGGCCTCGTGGGAGGCCGAGATGCGGATGGTGCCCTGCTCGGGCTTGCCGGCCATGATGCGGTCAGCGGGCAATTCAATGCCGTGGTCGGCGGCGTTGCGTAAGATGTGGGTCAGCGGGTCGCGTACGACCTCGATGAGCTGGCGGTCGAGTTCGGTGTCGCCACCGTCGATGAAGAGAACGAGCTTTTTCCTGGTCTCACCGGCCAGCTCGCGAACCAGTCGTGGCAGCCGGGCGAACAGCCGGCTCAGCGGCTGCATGCGAGCGCGCATCACCGAATCCTGGAGATCGGAGGTCAGCGACGAGAGCCGCTGAAGCGGCGACTTGACGGCTTCGTCCTCCTGTTTGCGATGCAGCTCTAGGAGTTGGTTGCGGGTCAACACCAGTTCCGAGACGAGCACCATGATGCGCTCGAGCGACGCGACGTCGACCCTTATGGTTTCGTTGCGCTTGCTGCGTTCCGGAGCGCCGGCTTCAGCAGCGTTGGCCGCCTTCGGCGCGACGACCGACTGCGGCTCCGCCATCGAACCGGAGTCGAGCGCATCAAGCGTGTCGAGCTGCTTCTCGAGCTGGCCGATCAGCGCGCCGTCATCGCCGGGGGGCTCGGCCGCGTGGGTCTCCAATTCGGCGAGGATGAGTTTGACGCGGTCGACCGTCGCCAAGATGAGCGACACCATCTCGGGGGTTGCAGCGCGGCCATCGCGCAGGCGGCTGATCACCGCCTCGGCGGCATGGGTCAGGGCCTCGAGCCGGGTCAGCCCGAGGAACCCGCAGGTCCCCTTAATCGTGTGAACCAGCCGGAAGATGCTGGAGACGATCGCCGAATCCGACGGATCGGTCTCGAACATCACGAGCTGCGTCGAAGCAGCGTCGAGGTGCTCGGAGGTCTCCGCCAGGAAATCGTTGAGAAGCTCGTCCATCGATGTCCGCACGGGCCCGGGATGACGGGCGACGAAGGCGAATATCCACGTCCGAGGTTAAGGACGGCTGAAAGGCCGCTCAATCATCGCGAAGCCGCGAGGCTTTCGAGTCCGAGAAGACCGAACGCACGTCGATGTCCTCGTCGTAGTCGGCGCGCGGCTGCGGCGTGTCGGCGAAGACCGGCGTGGGCTGGTGCGCCTCGCGGGGGCCGGTCGTGATCTCGGCCGGCATCAGCGTCGGGCCGCGGTCCTCGATACCCGCCGGGCGGTCCTTGGCAGCGCGGTTGACCTCGAAATCGAGGTCGATCTGCGAGCACAAGCCAAGCGTCACGGGATCCAGCGGCTGCAGCTGCGCCGAATTCCAGTGAGTGCGGTTGCGAATCGCCTCCAGCGTGACCTTGGTCGTGCCGGCCAAGCGCATGATCGCCGCGTCTTTCAGCTCGGGATGGTTACGCACCAGCCAGAGGATGGCGTTGGGGCGATCCTGTCGACGCGACAACGGCGTATAGCGCGCGCCGCGGCGCGGCTTGATCTCCGGCATACGCACCTTCGGCGGAGCGTTGCGCAGCTGGTGGGCAGTGTCCGTCTCGGCCTTGGCGATCTCCTCGCGCGTCAGCTGGTTCGAGGTGATGGGATCGTGACCCTTGATGCCGGCCGCGACCTCGCCATCGGCGATACCCTTCACCTCAAGCGGGTGCAGCTTGCAGAATTCGGCGATCTGATCGAACGTCAACGACGTGTTCTCGACGAGCCAAACGGCTGTCGCCTTGGGCATCAGCGGCGCGGTGCTCATGGGAATGCTCCTAGGCCCTTATGGCCGACGCCGGCGCGGGAGGGTGCGGCATGTGCCGGCACGTCTCGCGAGCGGAAAACGGGGGGAAGCGGTTCCTATAAAAGGTGGGGTCGGCGAACGCAATTGTGAACCCGGGTCTGCCGTTGTGGTGAGCCTCTTTCATCCCGTTTCTCTCGACAAATTGCTGCAAACTGCAGGTTCGAGCGTCTCCCAGGATAGCCTGACGGGAAACGTGCCTCGATCTAGCCGGCAAGCTCACTGGCTCGGTGCCGCGCGGCGGCTACGGCACGCGTCATCAGCGCCTCCAGCCCCTCGGGTGCCCGCAGGACGTCGAGCGCCGCGGCGGTGGTGCCACCTGGCGAGGTGACCGCCTCGCGCAGCGCCATTGGCGAACGGGCGTCGGCCTGGAGCAGCGCGCCAGCGCCCTCGATTGTGGATCGGGCGAGGCGCAGGGCGACATCCTCCGGCAGTCCAGCCGCCGCACCGGCGGCAGCCAGCGCCTCGACCATGAGGAACACGTAGGCCGGTCCAGAGCCGCTGAGCGCTGTGACGGCGTCGATCAGGTTTTCTTCGACCCATTCGACCAGCCCGACGCTGGTCATGAGCGTGGTCGCGAGCGCGCGCTGCGCCGGCGTCAGCGCGGCCTCGCCGGCGAGGCCCGACGCACCGCGGCCGACCGCCGCCGGCAGGTTGGGCATGGCGCGCACGATCGCCGCGGCATGGGGCAGACCCGAACGCAGGTTCGCCAGCGTTTTGCCGGCAAGGATCGAGACCACGAGCGTTTCCGGCCGGGCGAGCAGGGCGAAGGCGCCGGGCGCGGCGGCGAAGGTCTGGGGCTTCACCGCGAGCACGAGGGCCTGCGGCGCGGTGGCCGGCTGGTCAAGCGACACGCCGCGCTCGCGGCAGAAGGCGACGGTGTCGTCGTCGAGGTGTGGATCGACCACGTGCACCAATGCTGCCGGTAGGCCGCCGTCGAGCCAGCCGCGCAGCAGCGCGCCGCCCATCCTGCCGCAGCCCGCCAGCGTGAGGGTAGCGGGCCAGTCCCGCGACATCAAGCCTCGCCGAGGGTCTCGATCATGGCCGTCTCGAGCGCTTCCTTGCCGGTCTTGCCGGCCCAGACCACGAATTGAAAGGCCTGATAGTAGCGCTCGCAGGCCATCACCGCCGCGGCGAGCGCGCTCTCGCACTGGCGGCCGTTGAGCTCGGCGTTGCCGGCCAGCAGCAGCGCGTGGCGGAACATGATGACCCCGTCGGTCGGCCAGACGTCGAAATGGCCGATCCACATCTGCTCATTGATCAGTGCGATCAGGCCAAGCATGTCGGACTTGCGCATCGCAGGGACCTTGAGATCGAAGGCGCAGCCGACGTGGAGCGCCTCCATCTCGGGCAGCCAGGTAAAGGCCACGGAGTAATCCGCCCAGCCGCCGGCCACGGAGATCGAGATCTCGTCGTCGTCGTCCCTATCGAAGGACCATTCGTTGAGAGCAGCGAGGCGCTCGATGATATCGACGGGATTCTCGGAGCGGGTGATCGTGGCTTCAACGGGAGACAGCGACATTCCTGGGCTTTCATGCGGGCATGCGTGCGCGGAAGCCGCACGACGCCGAAAAAGGGAACGCGGGCACACCGGGCCGTCCTGACGATGCGCGCCGATTGTGACAGGCGGCGCGCGATGTCTTGAATCACCACCGCGCCGTCCGATCAACCGGCATGCACCGCAGCGATCCGCAGCGGTAAGCTCCCGTATTCGCGCGACTCCGTCCATGGGTCCGGCCAGCGTGTCCACATGGAAAGCGCGTTAAGCTTGATCGAGCAGGTCGGACCTCCGCGATCATGGGGCTCGTAACGCGGCCATGACATCGCGCGCAGGCTGTGGCACATCTCGCCCTAGAGCAAAAAGAGACACACCATGGTCAACAAGCTGCGCCCGGCGACGACTCTCGTGCACGGCGGCACCACGCGCTCCGAGCACGGCGAGATGTCGGAAGCGATCTTCCTGACCCAAGGCTTCGCCTACGACACGATGGAGCAGGCCGAGGCCCGCTTCAAAGGCCTGGAGCCGGGCTTCATCTATGCGCGCTACTCCAACCCGACGACGGCGATGTTCGAGGAGCGCATGGCGCTTCTCGAGGGCGCGGAGGCGGCCCGCACCACGGCCAGCGGCATGGCCGCGGTCACCGCCGCCGTCATGGGTCAGGTTCGCGCCGGCGACCACGTCGTGGCGGCCCGCGCCCTGTTCGGCTCGTGCCTCTACATCATCGAGGACCTGCTGCCGCGTTTCGGCGTCGAGACCACGCTGGTCGACGGCGGCGACCTCGCGCAGTGGCGCGCCGCGATGCGGCCCAACACCAAGGTGCTGTTCCTCGAGACGCCGACCAACCCGACCCTGGAAGTCTACGACATCGCCGCCATCGCGGAGATCGCGCACGAGGGTGGCGCCACCTGCGTCGTCGACAACGTGTTCTCGACGCCGATGCTGCAGCGCCCTTTGGAGCTCGGCGCCGACGTCGTGGTCTATTCCGCCACCAAGCACGTCGACGGCCACGGCCGCTGCCTCGGCGGCATCATCCTCGCGTCGAAGGCCTTCATCGACGAGCACCTGCACAATTACCTGCGCCACACCGGCCCGGCGCTGTCGCCGTTCAACGCCTGGGTGCTGCTGAAATCGCTTGAGAGCATGGCTGTCCGGGTCAAGCACCAGTGCGAGGGCGCCGGCAAGATCGCCGACGTGCTGGCGCGGGAGCCGGCGGTGACGCGCGTGATCTATCCCGGGCGCGCCGACCATCCGCAGGCCGAGATCATCAAGCGGCAGATGTCCGGCGGCTCGACGCTCGTCACCTTCGAGGTCGAAGGCGGCAAGAACGGCGCCTTCGCCTTCGCCAACGCGCTCGCGATCATTCTGATCTCCAACAACCTCGGCGATGCCAAGAGCATCATCACGCATCCGGCGACGACCACGCACCAGCGGCTCACGCCCGAGGCCCGCGCCAGGGCCGGCATCTCCGACGGCATGCTGCGGCTCTCGGTCGGGCTCGAGGATCCGCTCGACCTGATCGACGACCTGCGCCAAGCGCTGGCCGGGCTGCAGCCGCAGCGCATCGCCGCCGAGTGACGGCGGCACCGGTCGCCGTCGTCGCCGGGGTCGGTCCCGGCACTGGTGCCGCCCTGGCCAAGCGCTTCCGCGCCGACGGCTATCGTCTGGCGCTGCTCGCCCGCGGCACCGAGTTCGGGACCGAGCTGGCCGCCGAGCTCGGCGACGCCGTCGCCTACGCCTGCGACGTCGGCGACGCCGCCTCCGTCGGCTCGGCCATGGAGGCCATCCGCCGCGATCTCGGCGAGGCCGACGTGCTGCTGTTCAACGCCGGCTCGGGCAGCTGGGGCGACATCGAGGCGATCACTCCCGAGCAGTTCGAGCAGAGCTGGCGGGTCAACGCGCTCGGGTCGTTTCTCCTCTCGCGGGCGGTGATTCCGGCGATAAAGGCCAAGGGCTCCGGCGCCATCGTCTTTACCGGAGCGACGGCCTCGGTGCGCGGCGGCGTCCGGACGGCGGCCTTCGCGCCGGCCAAGGCGGCGCAGCGCTCGCTGGCGCAATCCATGGCACGCTCGCTGTGGCCGCTCGGCATTCACGTCGCGCTGATCGTGGTCGACGGCGCCGTCGACACGCCGCGCGCTCGCAGCATGACGAAGGACAAGCCCGACGACTTCTTCATCCAGCCCGAAGGAGTCGCGACCATCGCCGCCGATCTCGTTCGGCAGGACCGCTCGGCCTGGAGCTTCGAGGTCGAGGCTCGTCCCTTTAAGGAGCATTGGTGAGCGTCGGGCGCGAGGCCGGCGAGGTGGTGGCGGTCAGTCGCTGCCCGACGCACGGCCTCTCCAAGGTGCCGCAAGCCGAGATCACGCTGCTGGAAGGCCTCGGCGTCGAGGGCGACGCGCACGCCGGCGTCACGGTGCAGCACCTCTATCGCATCCGGCTCGATCGCCACGCGCCGAACCTGGCGCAGGTGCATTTCCTGCCCGTCGAGCTGTTCGACGAGATGGCCGCGCTTGGCTACGCGCTGGTGCCGGGCGCGATGGGGGAGAACGTCCTGACGCGCGGCCTCGATCTCGCCGCCCTGCCGACCGGGACGACGTTCCGTATCGGCGCGGCGATCATCGAGATCTCCGGCATCCGCGATCCCTGCAAGAAGATCGACGCGCTCGGCAAGGGTCTGACCAAGGCCATGATCGGGCGGACGCCTGAGGGTGCGTTCCTGCGCAAGGCCGGAATCATGGGCATCGTGCGCCGCGGCGGCGCCTTGCGTCCCGGCGATGCCATCGTCGTCGCCTTGCCCCCTCAGCCGCATCAGCGGCTTGAGGTTGTCTGAGCACCGACGCCGCGCGATTTGCCTCGGGAACGCGGAATCGACCGCCTCGTTGAGCCGCTATCAACAACAGAGGAGCGGCTCTTGGGTGGTCTTTGGGAAGTCGGGTTTTTCGTCGGCGCGATGATTCTCCTCGTCGCATTCATCTGGGGCGTGGTGGCCTACAATCGTCGCGACCGCGCCAACGAGCCAGTCACCGAGGAGGCGACCCGCAAGCTTTACGCGAATACGGACACGTACGGCGAGAAAGAGGACGAGCTGCGCAGCCGCACGTCCTGAATCGCACCACGCTAGAGCGCGACCGGTCCAAGATCCCCGATCATCTCCTCGCCCGGCAGCAACCCACGGGCCCTGACCGTCACGGTTGCAGCGGCGCCTTGGCCGTCGATCTTGAAAAGAAGGTAGCCGGCGCGGTTCATCGGCTTACCCTTGACGGCCGAGGCCGAGGGGACACCTACCACCGGCACGGATCCTGTCGGACCGGGGAGGCTGTCCACGAAAAGCTTGTGGTTGTGGCCGTGGAGCACGAGTTCGGCGCCGTGCTTGCGGATCACTTTGGCGAAACCGATATGGTCGGCCAGGCCGCGCCCGATGTGGCCGCCAGGGTCGATGATGCGGGGTGGGTGGTGGATCATCACCACGCGGAACAGCCCGCGGGCGCCGGCCTCGGCAAGACGGCGCTCCAGAGCCTCGCGTTGGATGTGGCCCAGGCGGCCCGAGGCGATGAAGGGCGCTCGGGGTACGCCCGAGCAGACGCCGATGAGAGCCACGCCCTCGCGCACCTTCATGTAGGGATAGCCGGGCTGGCCGGTGTCGTCGGAGCGGGTCCACGGCGCGAAGGTGCGCGCCAGGGTCGGCAGCGAGCCGCGGGTATAGGCGTCGTGGTTGCCGGCGACGAAGCTCACCTCGCTTCCCGGCTCGCCCAGGGTGCGCAGCCAGGCTTCGGCCAATGGATATTCGCCCGGCAGCGCGAGGTTGAGGATATCACCGGTCATCGCGACGTGGGACGGCTTCTGGTCGCGCATGTCGGTCACGACAGCCGCCAGCACCTCCATATTATGCGAGTTGGAGCGGCCGCGCTTCCAGTTGATGTAGCCGGTGATCCGCTTGCCGATCAGGTCGCGGCGTCGGGCGTGCGGCAACGGGCCGATGTGGGCGTCGGAAAGGTGTGCCAGGATGAAGGCCAAAGGCGTCTCGCTGCGAGGCGCGCGATGGCGAAAGACGCGCCGGGGATTGCCGATGGGCGTGGTCGAACCGCCGGGAAGCCGCGGAATACAGCCTTGCACCCTCTCGTGTCCATGATCTCCGGGTTGATCCATTCTCTCAGAGCACCCTTTGCGCGGCCGCTCCGTGCCCCGCTCGCGAAGGGGCGATGCGGTTTCGCTCATGACGTTCACCCTTGCGCGGATCGAAGCGCTCGCAGCCGAGCCGGCGGTCGAAGACCCGCAAGGGGCTGACGCAGTCTCAGAGCGAGCCCTCGCCGGGCGATTCGGCGCCTGAGCGACTTGCCCTCTCACCATTGTCGGACAAGTGGTGAGAGCCCGGCACGATGGGTGTGCGCAGGTGGGCAATGATCCGCTCCGTTACGGGTACCCCCTTGATCGGCTCCGTCAGCGGTGGTCGCGGCGCGTCTGTCTCGTAGACCAGATGAACCACGCGATAGCCCCCGGCTTTCAGCTCGGCGAGCAAGTGCGGAAGCATCTCGGCTGTGGACGGGCGCGTGTCGTGGAAGAGGATGATGCCGTTGTGGTGCGGGCGCGCCTCGAGCAGCGCCATGACCCGCTGGCGCTCGCGCTCGGCCGACATGGCGATCCAGTCGCCGGCCCAAAGGTCGGAGCCGAACACCGCGATATCGCGCCGGTCCAGGTCGCTCAGAAGCTCCTGAGTATCGGCAAAGCCGGGAAAACGGAAGAAGGGCACGTGGGGATGGCCGGGCGTCGCATTCGGCCCATAGATCGCGCGCTCGTCTTCTTCGATGCCGCTCTGGATGTCGGCTTCGGCCGAAGCCGTATCGAAGCCGCGCAGTGTGAAGCCCGGGTGCGTATTCGAGTGATGCCCGACGGTATGCCCCTCCGCCACCTCCTCCCGCGCCAGCTCGGGATGCTCTCGCGTGTGCTTGCCGATCAGGAAGAAGGTGGCGTGGACGTTGGCCTCCCTCAGCGCTCGCAGGATACGCGGGGTCGTCTCCGGCGAAGGACCGTCGTCAAAGGTCAGGACGACCTCGTGGTCGCAGAGCTCGAGCGTCTGCCGATAGCTCTGGGTGCCGAGGTGGAGTGGCTGGCCGACGGCGGGGTCGATGGCGACCACGGCGTCGCGAATGCACTTCTCTCCTGTCTTTGTAGCTGCTTTTAGATCGACCCTGGCCACCGCGGACCTCGTCACTCTCGGCTTCGTCTCGGGGGCCTTGGGCGACGTGATCGAAGTGTCGCTTGAGGTGATGACCTTGCCGCCAGCGGCCTGCGCAGACGCTACTGCAAGCATCAGCAACAATGCCGCAATCAAGGCGCTCGTTATCCGCATGGCGCTAGCTGGTCGGCCATTGTCTTCGTCTTTATGGCAAGGGATGTGCGCTCTGGCACTCTGTCCTGACACCCGATTGAAGCTCGACGCTTGGCTTGAGAAATGAGCGCCAATTGAGCTTGGCCCACTAGGAAATGCTAACCGACACCATTGAAGCCAATCAGCCTTCAAGCCTGCAAGGCTAAGGCGCGGTTTGGTCGACAGGACAAGGCATAGCTTGGTCTGGCGAAGCTATCTCGAGGATGGAATTCCACGATTAGAGCCTTCCAGGCCTCTTCGTCGAACCTTTTATGTATCATAGGATTGTTCCGCTGCAGCATGTCGCTGCCTTCGAGGCCGCACATGTTCCCCTGGCACGCACTCACTCTTCTCGCCTTCGAATCCAGCAGCGTCGTCAACCTTCGGCTGGCGAAGATCGGTCGCGGCGGATCGCAGGCGTTCGAAGAGATACGCCTGATGTTCTCGGAGAAGGCGAGCGCCGCGTTGGAGGCTAGCAGCGCCATGATGATGGGCGGAACATCAGCCGGCATGGTGGACCGCTATCGCGTTCACGTCGCAGCGAACCAAGCTCGGCTGGAAGCCGCGAGCTAAGAAGACGGCCCGAGTGGGAAACCTATTAAACCGCTCAATCGAGCAGGTCGTCAACGAAACTAAGGCTCAGCTTCCGCGGACAACAGGTGGGGCGATTCCTTGGGCTGTTGCGTGTACAGCCGATCATGGCAGACACGATCCCTCACGCCCGTCGCGAGGATCTAGCGAGAAGATATGGTCGCCCAAACGAGTTTCCGCATCCGCCTTGTCACAGACTAGGGGCTAGAAGCGTGGCAGGTCCGGGAACGCCACCTTTCCGCGATGCACGTGCATCTTGCCCAGCTCCGCGCAGCGGTGAAGCAGCGGGAACATCTTGCCCGGATTGAGGCGATGCTCGGGGTCGAAAGCGCATTTCACGCGCTGTTGCTGCTTCAGGTCGATTTCGGTGAATTGCTCGCCCATGAGATCGCGCTTCTCGACCCCAACGCCATGCTCGCCGGTGAGGCAGCCGCCGACCTCGACGCAGAGGCGCAGGATGTCGGCGCCGAAAGCCTCGGCGCGCTCGATCTCGCCGTCCTTGGCGCCGTCGTAGAGGATGAGCGGGTGCAGGTTGCCATCACCGGCGTGGAACACGTTGGCGACGCGCAAGCCATGCCCCTCGCCGAGCTCGTCCATGCGCTTGAGCACGTAGGCGAGCTTGCTGCGCGGGATCGTGCCGTCCATGCACAGGTAGTCCGGGCCGATCGCGCCGACGGCCGGAAAGGCGTTCTTGCGGCCCTGCCAGAACTGCACGCGTTCCTCGTCTGAGGTCGAGACCTTGATGGTGGTGGCCGCGTGCTTGGTCGCCAGGGCCGAGACCTTGTCGATGAGGTGATCGACCTCGGAGGCCGTGCCGTCGAGCTCGCAGATGACGAGGCTGCCGGCGTTGCGCGGGTAGCCGCAGGGCTGGAAATCCTCGGTGGCGACGATGGTCTTGTTGTCCATCATCTCCATGCCGCCGGGGATGATGCCCGAGGCGATGATGTCGGCGACGCAGTCGCAGCCGGCCTCGACGGTGGGGAAGCCGAGCAGCAGGCCGCGCGCGACCGCCGGCTTCTTGAGGATGCGCACCGTGACCTCGGTGACGACGCCGAGCAGGCCCTCGGAGCCGGTCATCACGCCGAGCAGGTCGAGCGCCTCGGAATCGAGGTGCTTGCCGCCGAGCCGCACGATCTCGCCGCCGATCAGCACCACCTCGATGCCGAGGATGTTGTTGGTGGTCAGCCCGTACTTGAGGCAATGGATGCCGCCGGAGTTCTCGGCGACGTTGCCGCCGATCGAGCAGGCGATCTGCGAGGACGGGTCGGGCGCGTAGTAGAAACCCTCGTCCTCGACCGCCTTCGAGATCGCGAGGTTGGCGACGCCCGGCTGCACCACGGCGCAGCGGTTGGCGTAGTCGACGTCGAGGATCCTGTTGAACTTGCCCATGGCAAGCAGGATGCCGTCCTCGAGCGGCAGCGAGCCGCCCGAAAGCGAGGTGCCGCCGCCGCGCGGCACCACCTTGACGTTCATGGCGCGAGCCAGCGCCATGATCTGCGACACCTCGGCGACGGTTTCCGGCAGCACCACCACCATCGGCATCTGCCGGTACATGGTGACGGCGTCGCACTCGTAGGGGCGCATTTCGCGGGTGTTGGCGAGCACGTTGCCGCGCCGCACGATGGCTTCGAGCCCGGCGACGATCTCGGCGCGCTTGTCGAGGATGGCCGCCTCGGCCTTCGGCATCGTCAGGGTCATTGGGGATCAGATCCTCTCATCGACGATTGGTAACACTCTGGACGCTGCGGTCCAGTGCAGCCCGTCGCCGCGCCGGCGGCTACCCCCGGGGGGGACACACCCCCTTGCGATCGGACATCCGTTTTTTGCGTCGCGATGCGGCGCGGGCTATGCCGCATCGATGAATGTCCGGTAGAAACACTTGAGGAGCGCTGGAGTTTCCGCGCCGCCGCCGCATCATGCGAGTCCTGCAACTCGAACTCGCTCGATTTCTCCACTGGCATCGACTGCTGGTGGTGTAGCAGCGGCGGCGTAGGCAAGGAAGCGGAAGTCGACGCCGGCTGGTTTGGCGGCTACGTCAAGCCGGCCAACCTCAAAGCCGATCGCCGCGACCGCCGCCTTGCCCGTAACCAGAACGGCAAGCGCCAAGCCGTCATCATCATCCGCGAGCGCGGCGGCAACAGCGTGCCGGCCGTCTTCAGCTCGGAAAGCGCGGCTCTGTCTTTCGTCAAGGCCCGCATCACGAAGGGCACCGTCCTTCACGCCGATGCCTTGCCCTCGTGGGATGACCTTCACGCCAATTTCGAGATGAAGCGGATCGACCATTCCAAGGCGTACAGCTTCGACGGCGCGTGCACGAACATGGCGGAGGAGTACTTCTCCCGCCTTCGCCGGGCCGAAGCCGGCCACCATCATCATATCGCCGGACAGTACCTCCTCCGCTATGCGCAGGAAGCGTCATGGCGCGAGGATAACCGCCGCGTGGCGAACGGGGACCAGCTCCGCCGCGTCGCTAAGCGGGCGACGATGAAGGCGACATCGCCGGACTTCGTGGGGTATTGGCAGCGCCGGAAGGCTGCCTAAGCTGCCCTTCTTGGCCCGCTGATAAGAAGCGGCAAGTATGACAAAGCTTCGCTATCTCGCTCGCGGAAGTAGCTAACCGCTCGCGTGTTTAACCAGTCCTCCCTGAAATGCTTACGAAAAGCGCTGAGCATAGTCTCTTCTGGCGATCCCTAAGCAACGCTGGCGTCGTCACTTATCCGCAGCCGCCACGTCGCTGCCTCGCGATCTCCTTCCTTCACCAGCAAGCCAGCAAGCCCTGCACCTTCGTCAGATAAAGCAGGTTTGCCCACACACGGGGCCTCAGCCCCGCCTCAGCCTCTTCCTCAAAGCCGGCATCAACCCGCACGCCCATGACGACCTCGCGTTGCGTCATGGGCCTCTCGGCCTTCCGCAGCACGCCTAGGATCAAGGCATTGAGCTTGCCGGCGCCGAACAGCTTGGACTTGCGGCGCGGGAAGCGGGCCTTGACCAGCGTCGGATCGAAGTCGGGCGCCAGCGTCGCCAGCGTGGCATCGAGGTGGAAGATCGCTTCTTCAAGGTAGCGTTTGCGGCGGTCCAGCTTCTCCAGCTCGCCGGTCATGAATGCCCGGCGTTCGCGAAGGGCGCGGAGGGCGTGCTGGTTGCCTAGGTCGCGGTGCGGGGTGTGCGAGCTGTAGGGATCGGGGACGATTGCGGTGGACATGCCGGTAAGCTAGGCGGAAGAGGTTCGCTTCGCTTGTGGCGGGTGCTCCGTAATACCACGAGTTTACGCGGCGCCTCAGACCATCCAGCCCCAGAAGCCGTGCGGATGCGGCGCGGCCTGCACTGCCCGATGCGCCGCCCCGTGGTGCGGCGGCAGCGTGCCGTGGAGCCGGTCCGAAGCGGAGACGACCGCCTGAGAGAAGCGCGGGCCGACCTCGTCGATCAGGTCCGGGCGGCGCGCGGCCTCCATGTCGCGCCGGACCACGCCGAGAAGCTCGGCCTCGCCCGCGCCCCCGACCAGGCGCCCGACTAGGGCCGCGGCGTAGCCGGAACCGGCCTTCTCGTTCTCGCCCAACGCCTCGGCGACCCAGCGCGCCACCGATTGCAAGCCCTCGCGCACGGCCAGGAAGCGCAGTTCCTCGGCATGGACGTAGCCGTATTCCGCGGCGCGCTGGCGATCCTCGAAGAGCGTGGTCATGGCTGCGAAACCATGCGGGGAGAAGCCCTTCTCCCCTTGCGGGAGAAGGTGGCGCGAAGCGCCGGATGAGGGGTCGCTCGATCCTGGGAAGTTGGGGCGCGCGCAGAGCGGCGACGTTTCCCGACCCCTCATCCGCCCTTCGGGCACCTTCTCCCGCAAGGGGAGAAGGGGGTACCCGGCACTTCTTCGAAAGATGTGTGATTGCCGTAGCCCATCGCGGCCGTCTTGGTCCGCGCGGTAGGATCAAAGCTAGGCATCGGCGGCGCGGCGGCAACGGGCGCGAACGCGCCGGCCGTGGCCGAGGCCCGCGCTTCGCGCATGGTTCATGCCGGCAACCGCAACCATAGTTTTCTTTGGTGCAGCCGAAATTTTCTCTATACCGGCCGCCGACGCGGGCGCCGCTTGGCGCGGACCTCGCATCGCGCGCAGCAGTCCGGAACAGCGACGTGGCCATCCTCATCGACCAGAACACCAAGGTCATCTGCCAGGGCTTCACCGGCAAGAACGGCACGTTCCATTCCGAGCAGGCGATCGCCTACGGCACGGCGATGGTCGGCGGCGTGTCGCCCGGCAAAGGCGGTGGTTTCCACCTGGGATTGCCGGTGTTCGACACGGTCGCCGAGGCGGTGCGCGAGACGCAGGCGGATGCTTCCGTGATCTACGTGCCGCCGCCGGGCGCCGCCGACGCCATCTGCGAGGCGATCGACGCCGAGGTGCCGCTGATCGTCTGCATCACCGAGGGCATCCCGGTGGCCGACATGATCAAGGTCAAGCGCTCGCTTTCGGGCTCCAAGTCGAGGCTGATCGGTCCGAACTGCCCCGGCGTGATGACCTCGGGGGCGTGCAAGATCGGCATCATGCCGGGCAACATCTTCAAGGAAGGCTCGGTGGGGGTCGTTTCGCGATCCGGCACGCTTACATACGAGGCCGTGTTCCAGACGACGCGCGAAGGTCTCGGCCAGACCACCGCGGTCGGCATCGGTGGCGATCCGGTCAAGGGCACGGAGTTCATCGACGTGCTCGAACTCTTCCTCGCGGACGCGGCGACGACGTCGATCATCATGATCGGCGAGATCGGTGGTTCGGCCGAGGAGGATGCGGCCCAGTTCCTCGCCGACGAGGCCAGGCGCGGCCGCAGCAAGCCGACGGTCGGCTTCATCGCCGGTCGCACCGCGCCTCCTGGCCGTCGCATGGGCCATGCCGGCGCGATCATCGCCGGCGGCAAGGGCGGCGCCGAGTCGAAGATCGCGGCGATGGAGGCGGCCGGCATTCGCGTCTCGCCATCGCCGGCGCGGCTGGGCAAGACGCTGGTCGATGTGCTGAAGGGCTGAGGCCGCCCACCAGACGATTGGGAGAGAACGCGTGCTCAACATCCTCATCTGCTTCCTGGCGCCGTGGCTCGCGATGTTCCTTCGCGGGCACATCGGCCAAGGCATCCTGCTCATCATCCTGCACCTCACGGTGATCGGCTGGATCCCGGCGACGATCTGGGCGCTCTACGTCACCAGCCGCGAGCCGCGATACTAGACGCCGCGACCCCATTCCGCCGTGATCGCACGGCACAAGCGAGGCCCCGCCCAAAGAAGATCGGCATGGGGTCGGAGGTAGAGCTCAGATGGCACGACAGGATGGCGCCGAGACCGCCAACGGCGGCAGTTCCGGCGGCTCGACACCGCGATCCTCAGGCAACGCCCGCTTCGCCGCCACCGCGTTCCTCGATGGCGCCAATGCCGCCTATATCGAGCAGCTCCACGAGCGCTACCGCGAGAACCCCGGCTCCGTCGACCAGGATTGGCAGGACTTCTTCGCACAGCTGAACGACGATCCCGCCGCCGTCGAGCAGAGCGCGAGCGGCCCGGCCTGGAAGAAGGCGTCCTGGCCCCTCGTCGCCAACGGCGACCTCGTCTCTGCGCTCGACGGCAACTGGCCCGCGGTCGAAAAGGCGATCGCGTCCAAGATCGTCGCCGAGGGCGCCAAAGGCACAGACAAGGGCACGAAACCGGCGGCGGGCGCGGATCCCGCCTCGCCCGAGGTCGCCGCCCAGGCCACCCGCGACTCCGTGCGCGCCCTGATGATGATCCGCGCCTATCGCACCCGCGGTCATCTCCACGCCAAGCTCGACCCTCTGGGCCTGGCTCCGCCCAAGGACCAGGAGGAGCTGCATCCCTCGTCCTACGGCTTCACCGAGGCGGACTGGGACCGCCGCATCTTCCTCGACGGCGTGCTCGGCCTGAAATGGGGCACGATCCGCGAGATCATGCCGCTGCTGCGCCGCACCTATTGCGACACGATCGGCTACGAGTTCATCCACATGTCCGACCCGCTCGAGAAGGGCTGGATGCAGTCGCGCGTGGAGGGGCCGGACAAGGCCATCACCTTCACGCCCGAGGGCAAGCGCGCCATCCTGAACAAGCTGGTCGAGGCCGAGGGCTTCGAGAAGTTCCTGGACGTCAAGTACACCGGGACCAAGCGCTTCGGGCTCGACGGCGGCGAGAGCATGGTGCCGGCACTCGAGCAGATCATCAAGCGCGGCGGCGCGCTCGGCGTGGAGGATATCGAGCTCGGCATGGCGCATCGCGGCCGCCTCAACGTGCTGACCCAGGTCATGAACAAGCCGCACCGCGCGGTCTTCCACGAGTTCAGGGGCGGTTCGTACTCGCCGGCGGAGACCGAAGGCTCGGGCGACGTCAAGTACCACCTCGGCTTCTCGTCCGACCGCACGTTCGACGAGAACCATGTCCATCTCTCGCTGGCCGCCAACCCCTCGCACCTCGAGATCGTCGATCCGGTGGTGCTCGGAAAGGTGCGCGCCAAGCAGGATCAGAAGGACGATCTGGTCGAGCGGGCCAAGGTGCTGCCGCTGCTGCTGCACGGCGACGCCGCCTTCGCCGGCCAGGGCGTGATCGCCGAGTGCTTCGGCCTGTCCGGGTTGAAGGGCCACAATACCGGTGGCTCGATCCACTTCATCATCAACAACCAGATCGGCTTCACGACCTACCCGCGCTACTCGCGCTCGTCGCCTTATCCCTCCGATGTCGCCAAGATGATCGAAGCGCCGATCCTCCATGTCAACGGCGACGATCCGGAGGCGGTGGTCTATGCCGCCAAGATCGCCGTCGAGTTCCGGCAGAAGTTCCACAAGCCTGTCGTCATCGACATGTTCTGCTACCGACGCTTCGGCCACAACGAGGGCGACGAGCCCTCCTTCACCCAGCCGCTGATGTACAAGAAGATCCGCAAGCACCGCTCGGTGCTGGATCTTTATGCCGAGAAGCTGATCGCCGAGGGTGTTATCTCCGCCGAGCGCGTCGACGAGGACAAGGCCGCGTGGCGTGCCAAGCTCGAAACCGAGTTCGAGGCCGGCCAGCATTACAAGCCCAACAAGGCGGATTGGCTCGACGGCCGCTGGGCCGGGCTGCGCGCTGCGACGGGTGCCGACGATGCCCTGCGCGGCAAGACCGGTGTGGAACGCTCGCGTCTGGTCGAGCTTGGACATCGTCTCACCGAGGTGCCGAAGACCTTCCACCTCCACAAGACCATCCAGCGGCTGCTCGACAATCGCCGCAAGGCGGTGGACACGGGCGAGAACATCGATTGGGCGATGGGCGAGTCGCTCGCCTTCGCCAGCCTCGTCGACGAGGGCTATCGCATCCGCCTGTCCGGCCAGGATTCCGAGCGCGGCACCTTCTCGCAGCGCCATTCCGTGCTGATCGACCAGGAGAACGAGGCCCGCTACATTCCGCTGAACCACATCCGCGACGAGCAGGCGCGCTTCGAGGTCATCAACTCGATGTTGTCGGAGGAGGCGGTGCTCGGCTTCGAGTACGGCTATTCCGTCGCCGAGCCGGACGCGCTGGTGCTTTGGGAGGCGCAGTTCGGCGATTTCGCCAACGGCGCGCAGGTCGTGTTCGACCAGTTCATCTCCTGCGCCGAGCGCAAGTGGCTGCGCCTCTCGGGACTCGTCTGCCTGCTGCCGCACGGTTACGAGGGCCAGGGACCGGAGCATTCGTCGGCGAGGCTGGAGCGCTACCTCCAGCTCTGCGCCGAGGACAACATGCAGGTCGCCAATTGCACCACCCCGGCGAACTACTTCCACATCCTGCGCCGGCAGCTGAAACGCGATGTGCGCAAGCCGCTGATCCTGATGACGCCGAAGAGCCTGCTGCGCCACAAGCGCGCCGTCTCGACCCTCGACGACATGAAGGACGGCACGAGCTTCCACCGCATCCTGCGCGATGGCGCCGAGAAGACGGGCGAGCATAAGGTGAAGCTCGCGGCCGACGACAAGATGCGTCGCGTGCTGCTGTGCTCGGGCAAGGTCTATTACGACCTCTTCGAGGAGCGCGAGAAACGCGAGATCGACGACGTCTACCTGCTGCGCGTCGAGCAGCTCTATCCGATGCCGTTGAAGGCGTTGGTCAACGAGCTGTCGCGCTTCGGCAACGCCCAGATCGCCTGGGTGCAGGAAGAGCCCAAGAACATGGGCGCCTGGGCCTTCATCGATCCGTACCTCGAATGGGTGCTGACGCAGGTGAACTACGGGCAAACGCGTCCTCGCTATGTCGGCCGGCCGGCGGCTGCCGCGACGGCGACGGGCCTGATGTCGAAGCATTTGGCGCAGATGAAGGCCTTCACCGACGAGGCGTTCAGTTGATCTTCAAGACGGGGAGGCCGCTCCTAGCGGCGAAAACGAATGACCACTGAGATCCGCGTACCGACCCTCGGCGAGAGCGTCAGCGAGGCGACGATCGGGCGCTGGTTCAAGAAGGCCGGCGATGCGGTCAAGGCCGACGAGCCGATCCTTGAGCTCGAGACCGACAAGGTGACGCTTGAGGTCAACGCGCCGGCGGCTGGCGTGCTGGCCGAGATTACCGCCAAAGATGGCGAGACTGTTGAGCCGGGCGGTCTGCTCGGCCAGATTACTGAGGGCGGTGCGGGTATCGCCAACGGCGCCTCGAAGAAAAATGAGTCAAAGCCGGCCAAGGTTGAGGCCGTTGCACCTAAGCCCGCCGAGGACTCGAAGGCCGCACCCGCTGCTTCGCGTGCGTCCGCCGCTGCCGAAGGCGCCAACGGCGCCGACCCGAAAGGGCCGAAGCCGATGCCACCGGCACCCGCCGCCGCCAAGCATGCCGCCGATCGCGGCATCACGGTCGAGGGTGTCGAGGGTACCGGTCGCCGTGGCCAGGTGACCAAAGGCGACGTGCTGGCCTTCACGCCGGCGCCAATCGAGGCGCATACGCCGGAGGCCCGCCCGCCCGAGAAGCCCGTACAGGTCCGCGCTCCCTCGGCGCCGTCCGATGCCGATCGCGAAGAACGGGTCAAGATGACCAAGCTCCGGCAGACCATCGCCCGCCGCCTCAAGGACGCGCAGTCCACCGCTGCCATGCTCACGACCTTCAACGAGGTCGACATGAGCGAGGTCATGGCGTTGCGCGCCAAGTACAAGGACGTGTTCGAGAAGAAGCACGGGGCCAAGCTCGGCTTCATGAGCTTCTTCGTGAAGGCCTGCGTGCAGGCGCTCAAGGACGTGCCGGCCGTCAACGCCGAGATCGACGGCACCGACCTCATCTACAAGAACTACTACCACCTCGGCATCGCGGTCGGCACCGACAAGGGCCTCGTCGTGCCGGTGGTTCGCGACTGCGACCGGCTGGGCCTGGCCGGCATCGAGAAGGCGATCTCCGGCTTCGGCAAGGCGGCGCGAGACGGCAAGCTCAAGATCGAGGACATGCAGGGCGGCACGTTCACGATCACCAACGGCGGCATCTACGGCTCGCTGATGTCGACGCCCATTCTCAATGCGCCGCAGTCCGGCATCCTCGGCATGCACAAGATCCAGGAGCGGCCGATGGCTGTCGCCGGTAAGGTCGAGATCAGGCCGATGATGTACCTGGCGCTGAGCTACGACCATCGCATCGTCGATGGCAAGGAAGCCGTGACCTTTCTGGTACGAGTGAAAGAGGCGCTGGAGGATCCGGCGCGGCTCATCCTGGACCTGTGACCCTGCACACGTGCAGGCTCTTGTTCTCCTTTCGGAGATCATTCGTCTGGCTGCCCCGCAGCTGTTGGCGGTCTCTGGCTGGCGTGGCGTAAGCTAGCACCGGAGCGCACGCAGGCCGGCTCGGCCGCGATCCAGGCGGATCTTGCGAGACGCGCTCACGTCGTCGAGCTCTTCAACCGAGCCGTGACCCAACTGACGGACGAGCGTCTTGAGGTCCGCCTCGGCGCCATCTATGTCTTGAGAGATGTCAGCGTAACTTTCGCAGATCTTGCCGATCCCGTTTTCGAGCTGTTGCAGGTGCATATTCGCGAGCGGGCGTTTGATTATGGAAATAACGCCCCGCCAATCGACGTGCAGGCGATCGTAGAGACGCTCAAGATGAGGATCAGCAATGACAGATCGAAATCCTCGAGGCGCGTATCCTCTCGTTGACGTGAGAGGAGCTTTTCTCAGGCGCACCGATCTGAGCGGCGCGATCTTAAGAGACGCCGATCTGTCAGGCGCCGACTTGAGCGGTGCCAGCTTGAGGGATGCGGATCTGCAGGGAGCGAGGCTGAAGGATACCCTCCTCAAGGGTGCGGATCTCAGTTCGGCATCGAACCTGACGCTCGATCAGCTGGCTGTCGCGATCATCGACTCCCAGACCTTGCTGCCTTCTTATATCGATCGCGCCGTACTCTTGGACCGGCTTGTCGAGGCGCAGATACCTTAGAATATCGGAGCCGCGGCTGAATTTAAGCGCTAATCCACCACCGCGGACCGGGTCGGCACAACCAGCGACCAGATCACGCCTCCCGGCTCGAAACGAATCTCCGACTTGCCGTCGAGCGCCTGGCCGGTGATCCGTTCCATGACCACTCGGCCGAAGCCGCGGCGCGTCGGCGCTTTCACGAGCGGTCCGCCGCTTTCCTGCCAGCTCAGCGCAAGATTGTGCGGGTCGTCGTTGGATGTAGCCCACGCGATCGTCACCACGCCGTCATCGTTGCTGAGCGCCCCGTATTTCGCGGCGTTTGTCGAGAGTTCGTGCAAGGCGACGCCGATGTTCTGCGCCGCTTCGGGACGCAGCATCAGGTCGTCGCCCTGGAGCCGGATGCGGGTGTCGAACAGCTCCTCGTAGTGGCTAAGCTGCGAGCGGATGAGGGCGAGAAGCGAGGCTCCTTTGTACTCGACCGCCGAGAGAAGATCGTGCGAGCCGGCGAGGCCTTGAAGCCGGTCGGTGAACCGCCGTACGAACTCTTCCGGCGGCAGGTCCTTGGCCAAGGACTGGCGCGCCATGGCCTGGATGACCGCCAACAAATTCTTCGAGCGATGGGTCAGCTCGCGCATCAGGAACCGAACGTGGTCTTCGCGCTTGCGCTGCAACGAGACGTCGCGAATTACCAATGAGGCGCCGATCACTGCGCCGTCGTCGCCCCTGATCGGCGCGCTCGTCACCCAAACGTCGATCGGCGTGCCGTTTCGACGCAACTGCCGCGTCTCGATCTCGCTCGTCTCGCCGCCGAGCAGCTGCCGGCCGTAGGCCTCCCGCTGCTCGACGGTGGTACCTGACAGCGCAGCGGCGAGCGGGCGGCCGACCATCTGCGCCGGCGCGATCTTGAAGAGACGTTCGGCGCCGGCGTTCCAGCTCGTGACGTTGCCGGCCGTGTCGACGCTGACGATAGCATCGACGGAAGAGTTGACGATGGCGGCGAGTTCGGCGTTGGTCCGCTCCGCCGTCTTACGCGAAGTGTTGTCGAAGGAAAGCGACAGCATGCGCTGCGGCTTGCCGCCGGCATCAGTGAAGAAGCGGCCGCGAGAGGCGATCCAGCGCACGCTTCCGTCGCGCCGCCGTACGCGGAACTCCTTGTGGAACGAGCCCGACTCGCGGCTGCTGGCGGAGAAGTCGCGGACGAGTGACTCGACATCGGCGGGATGAATTCGGCCGAGGATGGTCATCGCATCGAGCGGCTCGCCGGCGGCGTGCGGCGGCAGGTCGATCAGCTCGATGAAATTATCAGAATGGACAAAGCTGTTGGTCGGGATCGTCCAATCTAGAATGGCGAGACCTGCCGATTCTTGAGCCAGCTGAAGTCGCTGCTCGCTGGCCGAAAGTTCCGCTTCGGCCCTCTGAAGCCGCAGCAGAGAGCGCACCAATGCCACCATCTCGCGTGGATTGATCGGGTCAGCGAGGAAGGCATCGACGAGATCGTCGGTCTCCGGATCGATCGCCGCATCGTTGCTGATGCGCTCGGCTACGCGGAGGATGAAGGTGTGGTCGCAGGTCTCCCTGATGCGGCGGCAGATCTGCTGCGCAACAGCCTCGTCGCTGCTCTCCATGACCACGAGCGGCGGGCATTGCGCCGCGACCCAATCAGGGGCCTTCTCAAGATCATGTAATTCCGCGATCTCGTGCCCGGCCTGGGCGACAAGCGAGGCGACGTGAGCGCATCGCTCAAGCGACGCGCTGACGACAAGGATCGCCTTCCCGCTCTTCACGCGCCTGCCCCCCGAAGGCGACCACCCGGCGCCGCGACCCCCCGATCGTCGGTTGTGCCGGAACGCGTGTCTCGCCTTCCCGAACTTACTTCACGGAAGCACGAGAGCGATGTCAACAATCTCGTGCGCCTAATTGTGCTTAACAAGCTTGGCACAGGGTCGGGCTCAGGCTCGACCGATGCCAACGCGCACCTTGCTTTCGGGAAGACGTGGAACTAGGTTTCGACCGCGTCGCCGCCATAGCTCAGTTGGTTAGAGCGCTTGATTGTGGATCAAGAGGTCCCCCGTTCGAGCCGGGGTGGTGGTACCAGACAAGTCCATGCAATGACTGGTCTTTCGGATTTAGTCCTCTGCTTCGGTCGCGGCTAAGCATCCCTGGTGTCCACAAGGTGGCCACTAGGCATGAACTCGAGACCATGTAGCCGTCGTCTTCCACCCGAACATGGGATTCTGGATGCCTCTCCTGCCGCGGAATAGACCCTCGTTTGGCGTGGGTTGAGCTGGCCTCGTCGGTCCCACACACACCAGCGGCACCTCGGCCATCGCTTCGGAAAACACGCATTGCTCAAACCGTCGCCGCAGGATCCTTCGATATCTCGTTTCGACCCGGGCGCGCCATCTCACCTCCCAGTGTTCTTTTAATGTTCCAATCTCGGAGATCCTTACGGTGGATCGCCGACATTTTTGCTGCTCCCTCATCCAAAGATCGTGCGCCATAATCAACAGGCGTACGATCGGCACGCTCGCGGCCTGCATGTGCCGGTCGCAAACTCTCCGGGCGCCGCTGGCGCTCCTAATGGGAGCTACGGATGACAAATTTCACCGCCGCGCGCACTGGCGCGCTCCTGCACCTGTATAAATTCGCCGCAAATCGCACCAGCCAGCTAAACGCTGATATTGGCGAGCATGCCCTCGGCTTGGCACTCAGCGAGCGGCGCCCCGACCCCTTCCTCTTTCGTAGCGCGATCCGCAATGCTCGCTGCACCGTGCTTCGCCGCTTGCGTTGCGATGTCGCTCGCCGGGCAAAGTTTCCTGAGACCGCCTCGGTCGACGGCGGCTACGACGCCGTAATGGCAGACGACACCACAAGCGCTATGGCACAGCCGCCCTCGCTTGAGCGCGTCTTGATCATGCGTGACGCCTTCGACATGGTCGTGAAGGAAGTACGGAGAGATTTCGGCGACCAGGGCGTCGAGGTGACGCGCCGCTTCCTTGATCCGATTGAGGATGTCGCCGCCGATCTCGGCTGCTCGACCGCGCGGATCAAGCGACTCCGCGCTGAGGTGCGCAACATTGCTGAGCGGTTGACTGACGAGGTTCGCCCATAAAGCAGTCGGCTGCGGCGGTGACGATTACAACAGTGCCGACGGCAATTGCTGCCGGCACAACGCTGGACGTTTTGACATGACGGAGCTGATATTGAGGCCCATGCACCCTGCGGAGAAGCGAGAGCCGGTTATCCAGACTGTTCAGGCGCTCCTCGCGCTACGCGACTCTGGTTTCAGTCTTCCCGCAGCGCTGGCCGAGGCGATCGATAACTCGATCGAGGCCAAGGCGCGAAACATCGCGGTCACACTGAATGAGGCCGTCGGCCGCAGCGGAAAGAAGTATGTCGATTACATTACTATCGTCGATGATGGCATTGGCATGCCGCGCAAACATCTCGCTAAATATCTTGTTATCGGCTTCAGCACGCGCTGGATGCAGAAGGACACGATCGGCAAGTACGGCGTCGGCGCGAAGCTCGCCGCCCTGAACTTCTGCCGCTGCATCGACGTATGGAGTCGCGAGGACGGGAAGTCCGCATGGCTGCATGCCTCGATGGACCTGTCGGCCATGGCGGAGGCGGAGAAGCGGGGGGACGCAGACGCGGTCACGATCGCTCCGCCCGACGAGACCTTGCCGCCGGATGACTGGATCCCGAAGCCACCCAAGGGCTCGGGCACCATCGTGGTCTGGAGCGACGTGGATCGGCTCGAAGCCGGCCGGGCCCACGACAACTTCGACGGCCTCGTCCGCGAGGCCCGTCGCGAGCTCGCACGCATATTTCGCGAATTCATCAACGGCGGCGTGAAGCTGACCGTCAACGGATATTCACTTTCTGCGGCGGATCCGCTTTTTCAGATGTCTGGCAGCTTCGCCGACGGCATCCTCGGAGAGGACGCGAAGAAGAACAAGCGCGCGGTGCTCGACCACTTTCCGCCGAAGCTGGTGATCGCGGACCGCGAGGAGATCCACATCAAAGATGCGGACGCCTCGGCCTACTTGACGGTCACCGTGGCGCCTGCCGCAGTGCTTCGTGAGCGCGGCAAGGGTGGCGATGAACTTGCGCGCGACCTGCACATCAACGAGGCCCAAGGCCTGATTAGCTTCGTGAGGCTTAAGCGCGAGATTTCTTACACTATCGTGCCTCGCATGCTCCCGAGCGGCATCCGCGAGTCCGACCGCTTCATCGGCATCGAAGTCTCGTTCGATCCCAACCTTGACGAGTATTTCGGCGTACGAAACGTGAAGCACGGCGTAGTTCCGCAGTTCGAGCTGCGGAATCGGATCCGGAATATGCTCAAACCTTACATCAGCACTGCGCGCAAGGTAATTCAGGAGCAGTGGCGCGAGCAGGACCGAAAGAACAAGGTCAACGGCGGCGAGCACGAATCCATCGTCGCAGCGGCGGGTGAGGTAGACAAGGGGCTGCCGAAGGCGCGGGCGGCGAAAATGTCTGAGATGGCTGCTCTTCAGATCTACCGCGATCTCGCCAAGGACGTGGGTCACGACGATCCCGAAGCGGTAAAGGACTATGTCGAGAGGGTGAGCGCGCGTCCCTTCACGGTCGAGACCGTGGACGTGGCCGGGAAGCAGTTCATCGACATCCAGTATCTTGGGGGCAGCAAGGTAGTGGTGCGCGTCAACAAGCGGCACAAATTCTATCGTGAGATCTGGGCAAAGCTCCTTGCCGTCAACAACGGTGAAGCGGATGCTGCGGACGAGATAAAGCTGCTCGCCCGTCGAGCAACCGATGCGTTCACGCTCATGGTGATCGCCTATGCGCGTGCCACCGCGATGAACGACGATCCGGAGGAGTTTGACGAACTGACCAGCTACTGGGGCATATTCCTCGACACGCTGATGTCGAAGGTAATGAGCGAGTGACCGACATAGCCCGATCGCCTCTCTCTGGACGCGGCCTTTCTCAGCTCGGCGAGCTTCGGCCACTTCTTATCCTGCCGGACGATGATCTGCCCGGTGAGGTTCTGATCCCGGCATTCAGGGCTAGCTCGGCGGCGGCATGCATGATGGGGTTCTTCTCCTCCGCCTCGCTCGCCGCCCTGGCGCCTGGTCTTGCCACCTTCCTGAACGAAACCGAAGGCGTGTCACGTCTCATCGCAAGCCCATTCATCGCGCGCGAGGACCAGGCTGCGATCGAGTCCGGTACCGCGGACCGCGCCGGTGTCGTGGACGCGGCGCTAACAAGACTATTTGTAACGGAAGACAGGCTCGCCCGGCACACGCTCGATTGCCTCGCGCATCTCCTCGCGGTTGGGCGGCTGGAGATCCGCATCGCCGTCATGCGCACTGGCCTGTTTCATCCCAAGGTTTGGCTGTTCTCGGACGGCAGCGACCGTTTGGCCGTGCACGGGTCGAGCAACATGACTTCCGCGGGAATGATGTCGAACTACGAGCAGGTCTCGATTTCGAAAGGATGGATGGACTCCACTCAGTCGTTCGTCGTCGACAAGCTTGCCAACCGCTTTGAACGGCTATGGGCCAATAAAGATGATCACTGCGTCGTCATCGGCGCGTCGGACGCCGTTCGTGCCGGCATCATGTCGGCGATGGGATCGGACAAGCTCACGGAGCCTGACTTCGGTGCCCTCTTTGACAGGGCTGCTGAAGCCGTGCGCCAACCCGTCGCGATCTCGGAGCGTCGTAGCTTCGGAATACCGACTAGTTTGCGCTATGAGGACGGCCCCTTCGCGCACCAGGGCGCCGCCGTTGGCGCGTGGATCGAGGCGGGCCACCGTGGCATACTGGAGATGGCAACGGGGTCAGGAAAGACGATCACCTCGATGATCGCCGCCTTTCGCTTAATCGAGGCAGTGGGACCGACGCTGATCGTCGTCGCGGCTCCTTACCGTCCGCTGGTCGACCAATGGTGCGAGGAAATTACTCCGTTTGGCATTGATGCGAACAATCTTACGCTTCTGTCTGGCTCGGCCGCGCGTGCAAGCGCTCTGGCGAAAATGGCCCGGAGGCTGAAGCATGGCCTGTCGCAGGCAGAGGCCGTTGTCGTGAGCCACGATACACTCTGCACGCCGGAGTTTGCGGACGCGACGCGGCGTTTGGGTGTTAATCTTCTGTTGATTGCAGACGAGGCGCACAATCTCGGTCGGGTCAGCTTTATATCCGACCCCCCCGATCACTTCGCTTATCGCCTTGCCCTCTCCGCCACCCCGGTGCGGCAATACGATGATGTGGGAACAGCCGGTCTGGTTCGCTTCTTCGGAGAAGTGGTATTCCGCTTCACCCTGCAGCAGGCGATCGGGAAGTGCCTGGTCGAATACGACTACCACCTAAGCCCAACCTATCTTGACGAGGGCGAGATGGACCGGTGGTATGATCTGACCGCGCGGATTAAGCAGAACTCCTGGCGCTCCGAAGTCGGCAAGCCCGACGATTATCTTGCCAAGCTCTTTCGCGACCGGCGCGAGTTACTAGAGACAAGTTCTGGGAAGATCGCTGCGCTGGACCGGACGATGGACCATGTCGATCTAGGGAAGCTGCGGCACACTCTGATCTATGCGACTGACAAGAGCCCGAGGCAGCTCGACGAGATCAACGCGCTGCTTCGCCGGCGCGGCGTGGCCTATCATCAGCTGACCGCTACAGAGACAGGCGACCGTGCGAAGACGCGCTCCGTAATCGCCGCTTTTCAGGCGGGTGACATCCAGGTCTTGACGGCCAAGCGTGTCCTAGACGAAGGCGTGAACATCCCGCAGATCCGACGCGCCTACGTGCTCGCGTCGACGACTGTCGAACGGCAGTGGGTGCAGCGACGCGGTCGACTACTCCGCACTTGTTCCGCCATTGAAAAGACATCGGCGGACATCACCGACTTCTTGGCGCTTCCGCCCCGAATGGATACCGCCGGTCTAGACGACGATGCGAAAGCACTCGTAAGGTCCGAGCTGAAGCGGGTTCAAGAGTTCGGTGCCCTCGCAAGGAACGCCGGCTCAACCGAGGGGCCGTTGGCGCTGACCGCGAAGCTCATTGCGGCTGCCTTCGGATGAAGGGGGAAGTCGAATGCCGATGAACGACAGGAAGATCATCTCGATAATACTCGAGGAGGCGAAATCGCTTGCCGATCGCTGCGAAGGCTATCGGGACGAGCTGTTGGCCGCTGTCGGCGACATTATCGAATACGAACGTCAACACCGCGTCGCAGGCACGAATATTCAGCAGAAGATCAACGATAGGTGCAATGCCGCCGGCAGGTTCCTCGCAGACCGTCGCGGCGGGGTAAAAGGAGACGTCGATTGAAGCTCATCGGTGCTCACTTCACGAACTTTCGCCTTTTGCGGGATTTAAAAATTGACTTTTCCACCTCGTCCGATCGCCCGCTGACTGTGGTTCGTGCCGCAAACGAGAGCGGCAAGACGACGATGCTAACTGCGCTGCAGTGGGGCCTCTACGGTGACCTGGCGCTTCCAAACGGAGGAGAGGGCATGCGTCTGCATCCGATTGATTGGAATGCGGGCGTAGAAGGCAGGCGCGTGTCGATCATGGTGACAATCGAATTCGAAGTCACCTCGGTCCGTCGGACGTCGACCGGTTTCAAGGAGAGCAAGAAGCGCTACCGGCTGATTCGATCGGCCACGGAAGACGTTGACGGTGACCAATTCAACCGAACCCAGTCATCAGTGCGGCTTTTTGTGCTGACAGAAGCTGGCGATACTCCGCTTCCTCAGCCTGAGGCCGTGATCGCCGATGAGCTACCATTCGAGCTGCGAGATGTGTTTTTCACCGACGGCGACCGCGCCCTGAGTTTTATCGAGACGGATGTCGCCGTTTCCACGAAGCGAGATCGCGTTCAGAGGGCGATCCGCTCGCTGCTGGGGCTCGGCGTCATTAAGGACGCGATGCGTCACGTCGAAAAAACCGCGGTGGACATTAATAAGGCGGCGCGCAAGCTAGGTGGAAGCGAGGAGCTCGGCACGATCGCCAATCGGCTGGACCAGATTGAGACGGATCGTGAGCGGCTGACAGCCGACTTAACCGATGCTCGCGGCTCGCACGCCAACCTTGATGGGCAGATCGCCGACATCGATCGACGTGTCACCGCCGCACTCGCGAAAGGCGACCGAGAGAAGCTGGCAAACGACATCGGGTCCACCCGAAGGGAGATCGAGAAGATCGACGTGCAGCTCGAGGCGGCAGTGAAGGAGCACGCCTCGCTCTTCCGCAGCATCGATCTCGCCCGCGGCGTACTCGGTGCCGCGCTCGCTCCCGCCTACCGCAAGCTCGATACCCTCTACGACCGTAAGGAGATCCCCAGCGCCACGATCCCAGTGCTAGAGGATCGGCTAGACCTGAAATCGTGTATCTGCGGTGAGAGCCTGTCTGATGACGACGAGGACGGCGCCGCCCGTCGGCATCACGTCTCACAACTAATCGAGAAGAGCCGCCAAGCCGACGACATCCAGAAGATGGTTACCGCGCTCTACTTCGGCGCGAAGGCCCTGGAGGCGGCCGCCGACGGCGAGAGCCGGGGCTTCCGTGAGGCGTTCAAGGCTGTCGTGGAGAAGCGCGATGGCCTTCAAGAGCTGCGTGACGAGAACGGCCGGAAGCTGCGCGCGCTAGAGCTTCAACTCGACGAGCTGCCCGACACCGACGTCGCCAATCTAAGGAGGGCGCGGCGTGAATTCGAGAATCAGAAGGACCGTGTGAAATACCGCGAGGGGCAGATCGACACGCAGCTGTCTGGGCTACTCAGCGAACGCAGGGGGCTCGTCGAACGCCGTGATGCACTCCTACGCGAGCAGTCTAAGGGGACGCGCATCCTCGCCGAGCTTGATGTGGCGACGGACATCTTGGGGGTGCTACGTCGCGCCTTCGATCGAATCACCGACGAGGAGCTGGTCAAGGTTAGCGACCTTACCAACGAAATATTCCTCAGCATGATCGGCGCCGATCCAGACCAGGGCGCGCTCATCCGCCGTGCTGAGGTGAGTAAGGAGTTCGATATTTTAGTGTTCGGACCGAGCAATCGGAAGCTCGACCCCGATCGCGACCTTAACGGCGCCTCGCGACGGGCGCTGACACTGGCGTTCATTCTAGCGCTTACCAAGATCAGCGAGGTCGAGGCTCCGAACGTTATCGACACGCCGTTGGGTATGATGAGTGGTTTTGTGAAACGATCGGTGCTCCGCAAGGCGGCAAGTTTGAGTTCACAGCTGATCCTCTTCCTTACCCACTCGGAGATCGAGGGTTGCGAGGCGATTTTGGACGAGATGGCCGACAAGGTCGTGACGCTGACGAACCTCGCCCACTTCCCGACGATGCTCGTCAACGACCCAGGAACAGCAAGTCAACAGGTGCTCTCCTGCGGCTGCGATCACCGCTCGCACTGCTCGCTGTGCGAGCGGATCAACGACGAGGCTGCGCTGGTAGCCTGAGGAGGAAGTCGTGTCGGACAAATATTTCAATCCGTTCGCCAGCGTGGACATCCTCGTGCCTGTCGAGTTCAAGGACGATTTTGCGCGCTACTGTCAGACCGGTGGCCGGGCCTTAATCGACCACAGCCCTTTTCCTCGAATGGTGGACCTCTGGTTTCTCGCAGTGTGCGTCGCGGCGCGAAAAGGACTTGCGCCCGCGGAGATCGATCGCCGCGATACCTACAAGATCATCGACGGCAGTATTTTCTCAAGCGACCCTTGGCGCGTGCACACCCTCATGCTCATCGCGATCGCGGAATCGGACGAGATCGGCATTGTGGTGGAACCTCGCCGCATGATGAACCTCGCCAACGGGCTCGCGACGGCGGGCTTCCCGCACGTGATCGACATGCTGAAAGATGGCTCGGCAGAGCCCATCTGGAACCTGTCCGAGGCCGTCGAGCTTCTGGAGTATGAAGCCGCGTAACACCTAGTCTTGCTGTTGCGCGACCGCCCGGAAGAGGCATGCGGCCTTCTCGATTTCTTCAGCTGGGGTGAAACGACCGACGGAAAAGCGGATCGTGCGATCCGCAGTAGCGGCGTCAAGACCGATTGCGCACAGTACGTGGCTCCGCTCGGGAATTCCGGAAGTGCAGGCCGAACCGGTAGAAATGGCAAGCTCGGGTTGAAGCCGCGCGATGAGGGCCTCAGCCTCTCCCGAGGGCAGCGTCACGCTAACGTTACCCGGGTGCGCATCATCTCCGCCCCCATTGCGCACGAGGCCTGGCACGGCGGATCGCAGAAGGTCTGAGAGACGGTCAGCCCGGCTCCTCCAGTCCGCCACCTCTTCAGTGGTGGGCAATGCTGCGCACGCGGCTCCGAAGCCGACGCACAACGGCGCCGGCAGTGTCCCAGGGCGAAGACCATCCTCCTGTCCGCCCCCGAATAGCACGGGCGATAACCTGTTACGCGCATGCCGCGCCACGACCAGCGCACCGATGCCCTTTGGGCCGCCGGCCTTATGTGCTGAGAGGCTGATGAAATCGGCGGACGACGCGACGGCGTTGATCGCCGCGAATGGCAGAGCTTGCGCCGCATCCACATGCAGGAGCGCGCCAAACGAATGGCAGAGCTCCGCGATGCGGCTGATTGGCTGAGACGATCCGATCTCGTTGTTGACTGCCATAACCGTGACCAGACCAACATTGCTCGTCAGTGCGGCCTTAAGGTCCGAGAAGTTGATACGCCCTCGGCGATCGACTGCCAGTATCGTGGTGCGCGAGCCCTGCCGCGCTCGTTCGCGAACCGGCGCGAGGACGCTTTTATGTTCCACCGCCGAGGTAATCAGGCAGGGATTGCAGACCCGATCGAACCCCAAGATGACGATGTTGTTGGCCTCGGTCGCGCCAGAGGTGAACAGCACCTCGTCCGGATCGGCACCCACCGCTGCAGCAATCTGTGCACGTGCGCGCTCGACCGCGTTTGATACGTGCCAGCCGTGCGCATGCTCGTTCGAATGCGGATTTGCGTAAGTAACTGAAAAATAAGGGATCATCGCTTCAAGGACGCCCGGCGCAAGTTCCGATGTCGCCTGATGGTCGAGGTAAATGGCGTTGCTTCGCACGTTGACTCCGGTCAGCCTGGGGAACACAACCAGGACGTTCTTATTGACGATCAACGCCCGAACGTCTAGTCTCACTGGACAATTCGTCCAGTGGCGAGAGTTTCGTGAAAAGCCTTTTGGATCAAAGCGGCTTGAGGCTGCAGTTTGCTGGACATGAGACCTTCCCGCCAAAGTACGGTTGGTTCAAAAAGGCGTATGACTCCGTTCGAGAGATGGAGCGCGCGGGAGAAAAAAACACCAAATCCATATTTGCTGCTGACGATGCGATTTCAAGATTTGGGATTGGACGCAACATGGTCCCGGCGATGCGCCATTGGGCAATGGCGTGTGGAGTATTGAAGCCGACAGGTGATATTCGCAATCCGGACTATGAGACAACTTTAGTGGGTCGAATTATATTTGATGGGGAAGCTGGCGATCCATATTTGGAACGGCCATCGTCGTTGTGGTTGCTACACTGGAATTTGGCTCGAGCACCGGGAAGGGCGACAGTGTGGTATTTCGCTTTCAACGAATTCAATGAGACGATCTTTAGTCGTGAGACCTTACGCAGCCGCCTGACGGCACGCCTCGCGGCATTGCCCGACCTGAAGCCGCCGGCCGAAGTTACTCTGACCCGGGACGTAGAATGTTTTATGCGCACCTACGTCCGACGCCGCGGTGCTCGCGCAGGCGAGGACGCGTTGGAATCGCCGCTCGCGGAGCTCAGCCTTATCTCAACTGTCGACGTGGGTTCGGCGGCCCAGTTTCGCCGTGGACCCAAGGCTACCTTGCCTGACGACGTGTTCGCGCATGCCCTTATGGACTTCTGGCGCGATCGGTATCCAAATCGCCGGCATCTCTCAATTGAAACGGTCGCCTGCGAACCCGGATCGCCCGGACGCGTCTTCCTCCTAGACGAGGATTCCGTCGCCGAGAGGCTTGAACGCATCGACAGCGTGACGGGCGGCGCTGTCTGGTGGGACGAATCATCTGGATTACGGCAGATCGCATGCCGCGATCCCGAGACTGTCGATCCCTTTATGCTCCGCGATGCCGTAAAAGATCTGGAGGCGGCAGTATGAAGCTCGTGGAAAGGGTTGAAGTCGCCCGCCGCTTTCAACGAGCCGCCCGTGTCGACTTCGATGTAGCCGCCTCGTCGCTTGAGGGGTTTATAACGACGCCAACAGCGGCCAGCGTGCTCCAGTCGACCGCCCGGCAGGTAGGTGAGCGCGGCCAGGGCGCCTTCACATGGACTGGTCCCTATGGCTGCGGGAAGTCCAGCCTTGCCTCTGCCTTCGCGGCTCTGCTGGGCTCAGAGCCGTCTGCCCGTGCTGCTGCCGCCGCAGTGCTAGGCCCTGGCCTTGTGGCAGATATCTACGATGCGCTGGGCGGAGGAAAGCCCAACTATATTTTGGTGCCCGTTGTGGGCGCACGCCGCGATGCGGAGGGCGCGATCGCCGACGCGATGAGCGCTGCCGGGGTAAAACCAACCAAAGCTGGCGTTGTTGCAGACCTTGTTGCCGCAACGCGGTCCGGTCGGCGGGTCCTTCTGCTCATGGATGAGATGGGGAAGATCCTCGAACATGCTGCCATGGACGGTGGCGACGTGCACATCTTCCAGGAGCTCGCCGAGGCGGCATCGCGCACCAAAGGGCGTCTTCTCGTCATCGGCATTCTCCACCAAGCTTTTGATGACTACGCCCATCGGTTGGCGCGTGAGGCGCGAGACGAATGGCTGAAGGTTCAGGGTCGCTTCGTCGACGTTCCGGTGAACTTGGCCGGTGAGGAGCAGCTTGAGCTGATATCCCGAGCGATCGTTTCGCGTGACGCTGAGCCTGACGCGCGGAGCGCACAGACGGTGGCTGAAGCGGTTACCGCCGGCCGCCGCGGCTCGGTCGAGGGCTTGCGGGTAAGGTTGGAGCGTTGCTGGCCGCTCAATCCTGTAGTCGCCTGTCTTCTTGGGCCGCTGTCGAGACGCCGGTTTGGGCAAAACCAACGCAGTATCTTCGGCTTCCTGAACTCGGCCGAGCCAAACGGCTTCCAGGATTTTCTTTCCGTCTCGGAGGTTGAAGACGGAGCGCTCTACGATACAGGATGGCTGTGGAGTTACCTGCGGGCAAACTTGGAACCATCCATTCTAGCGTCTCCCGATGGTCACCGGTGGTCGACCGCCGTCGACGCCGTCGAGAGATGCGAGGCGCGGGCTGCAGATCCGGCGCAGGTGCGTATCGTCAAGACCGTGGCCCTTGTTGACATGCTGAGAGAGCGTTCGGGCCTAGTCCCAAGCATGCAGGTTATCGGTGCGGCCAATCCGGATCTAGATTCTACGCAAATTGATCGTCTGATCGAGGGTCTGAAGTCATGGTCAATCCTAATCGATCGGCGGCATCTGGGTTCGGTCTCAATCTATGCCGGTTCGGACTTCGACCTCGACGAAGCTCTGGCACGAGCGCGTTCGGATTCGGGCGATCTCGATCTTTCGCACTTGCGGACGTTGGGGGTCCTGGCACCCGTACTGGCGAAGCGGCACTACCACGCTACCGGTGCCCTTCGCTGGTTTGATGTGGATGTCGCGACTACCGAAGAGGCGGCTGAGCGCATCGAGAAATATGTTCCGCAAAAAGGGGCGACGGGTCTGTTCCTGCTGCTTTTGAACGCAAACAGCGAGGACAAGCGCCGGCTCGCGCGAACCTTCTCGCGCCTTTGCGAGCAGGTGGGCGAACGCCCGATCGCGCTTGGCTTGGCATCGGACGGCTATTGTATTCGCGAGCTTGCAATCGAACTCGTTTCATACGACCGCATCCAGGTTACCCGTTCGGAGCTGCGTGGCGATCCTGTTGCGCGGCGCGAACTTGCCGGCGCGATGGCGCGATGTGCTGCGGAACTTGAGGATCGCCTGAGAGCGAGCCTGGACTCGACCGTTTGGCACGTGCCGGTTTTGACCGATGCCGGTGTTGAGCTGTCGGGCGGCGCAGCCCGTCTCGCCGCGATCGCGTCGGAAATCGCCGACAGGCTCTTCTCAGAGAGCCCGCGGATCTCGAACGAGTTGCTGAACCGCACGAAGCCGTCGTCTAACGCAATGGCGGCAGCCCGAGCATTAATGCACGCGATGGTCGGCCGGCCGACCGAATCTCGCCTGGGCATTAAGGACTTCCCAGCGGAGGGCGGTCTCTATGCCTCTATCCTTCGTTTAGCGGGACTTCACCTCGAGGGTAGCGGCGGCTTCAGGTTCGCCGAACCCTCCGGATCGGACCCGTGTCATCTTCGCTATGCATGGAAAGAGGCCGACGCGATGTTCACGGCCGCCCGATCGGGTGCGTCGGTCGGGTCTCTCTTCGAACTTTGGCGCGCGCGTCCGTTCGGCATGCGCGACGGCGTACTTCCGATCCTCGCTCTTGCGTATCTCATGTCGCGGCTGGATCGAGTCACCGTTTATCTTGACGACGTGTTCACCCCCGCGCCATCTGACTTCCTGGTTGATCGTCTTCTCCAGAATCCGAACGCCATAAGGCTGCGCTGGAGCGACTTCAGTGATCAGCAGGTCGAAAACGTCGCGGCGGTTGCACGAGTCGTGTCGACGATAGGTGGAAACTTCGTTCCACCTAACGATCCGCTGGCGGTCTCCCGGGCGATCGTCGCAATGGTCTTATCCGCGGATCCTTGGACTCTCCGAACTACGCGGCTCAGTGCCGAAGGCCGGCGGGTACGTGATCTCGCCAAGAAGGCGTCTGATCCTAACAAGTTGTTGCTGGACGATCTGCCGCGACTGCTGGCTAACGGCGATAGCCCGGGCGGCAGCGTCGATCTTGGGTCAGTCGTGGATGCCGGGCTTCGCGATGTGCTGACTGCCTATAAGAGAATGTTGGCAGACGTCCAGACTTCAATGCTTGAGGAGCTGCGTGTCGTCGCCGACGGCGACGGCTACGGCGACCTGCATGAGCGCGCCAGAACCATCATCGCCCTGACTGGTAATTATAGGCTTGATGCGTTCGCTACCCGGCTTTCGACGTTTGATAGTAGCGTGGAGACTATGGAGGGGCTGGCGAGCCTCGCGGCCAACAAGCCGACCCGCGACTGGGTCGACCGCGACGTCGATGCGGCGCAGGTTGAGCTGGCGGCGCTGGCGCAGGAGTTCCTGAGAGCCGAGGGTTTGGCCCACGTCAAAGGGCGCCGAGGCAAGCGCGTACGCATTGCGGTCTTCGTAAGTGAGCCGGGTCATCCCGCACTCACGACGCAGGAGGTCTCTGTAAGCGATCGTGAACGAACGCTAGCGAATGAGCTAGCCACCGAGATGACCGCAAGGTTGCGTAGTGCCAACGTTTCGCGCTCAGTCGTCCTCGCTGCCCTGGCCCAAGCCATCACGAGCTTCGCCGAAGAGAAGGGAAGCGTGCTTCCGTTGGCCGATTGCCGCCGGTCGGCGCCGCGCGCATGAGGGAGCGTCACGTTCTCGGCTTGTCCGGAGGTAGGGACAGCGCGGCACTCGCCGTGCACATGAGTCAGGTCCATCCTGAGTTTGAGGTCGAATACTTCTTCACCGACACCGGCAAGGAGCTACCTGAAGTTTACGAGTTCCTGGGTAAGCTCGAGGGATTCTTGGGTCGGCCGATTGCTTACTTGAATCCCGACCGCGGCTTTGATTTCTGGCTGGAGGAATACAAAAGTTTTCTACCTAGTCCGAAAACACGATGGTGCACTCGCCAGCTCAAGATCAGGCCCTTCGAGAAGTGGCTGGAACCATCGCTGAAGGCTGGCGACCGGATTGTGAGCTACGTCGCGATCCGTTCGGATGAAGACTATCGCGACGGCTACTCCTCGACGCACCCCAACCTTTCGGTTCGTTTGCCTTTCCGCGAAAACGGTATCGATAAGGCAGCAGTGAACGAGATCCTGGATGCCGCAGGGGTGGGCCTGCCGAAATACTATTCGTGGCGTTCACGGTCGGGATGCTTCTTCTGCTTTTACCAGCAGAAGATCGAATGGGTCCGGTTGATGGAGCGTCATCCGGACCGGTTCGAGGAGGCGAAGGCGTATGAGAAGAATGCCCTTGAGCACGGCTCGCCGTTCACTTGGAGCGCGGGCGAGTCGCTGGAAGAGCTCGAGCGACCTGTGCGAGTGAACGCGATCAGGCTAGACCACGATCGAAGGGTTCAGAGACAGCGGGCCAGGATGGTGCTCAATCCACTCCGCGCTGGGGAAGATATGATGGACATCGACGAGCTCTACGGGCAGCCGAAGGGCTGTATTTCCTGTCACAAGTGACGAGGATTCGCGTTGGTGGCACCTTCTAGTCGTGACCTCCTAAGCTCGCTCCAGGCAGCGCGCCACCTCGGCATTACGCCCGAATTGCTGGCAGCATATTCACGCTCGACGTTTTGCAAGCGGAAGCCGGACGCGCGTTATCTCGCCTCTCACTCGATTAGCGCGCGCGTGCGTTACGCACGCGCGGACCTCGACGCCTTCGATGCCTATCTCAGAGAACCATGGTCAGATGACCCGCAGGATCGACCGGCTATAAATGCCGCGGTCCTGGCCCACCTCCGCGCGGAGAGTCAGAATCAGTGCACGCGCTGTGGCTCTGGTTCGGGAGTACAGACCGCGCATATTGAGAGTTGGTCGTCGACGCGATCTCATCATCACCACAACCTTCTTCGGTTGTGCGTCACATGCCACACTGGCCATGACGACACGCAGGTCGTTCCCACGGCCGAGCTACACGAACTCAAGAATGCGCTAATCGCAAGGACGCGGGCGACACTTGACCGTCGCATCGAGCCTTCCATCCCTAGGCTCAGGACTCATTCTTGTCACAGCCAGAAGATGACGATTGCTGCGATGACGATGGCTGACATGAAGGTGTGGGCGCAACGATCGTAGCGGGTGGCGACGCGGCGCCAGTCCTTGAGGCGGCCGAACATGTTCTCGACCTTGTGGCGGAGCTTGTAGATCTTGTGGTCGTAGGCGTGCTGGACCTTGCGGGTCTTGCGCGGTGGGATGCAGGGCCTGATGCCCTTGTCTTCGAGCGCGGCGCGGTAGCCGTCGCTGTCGTAACCGCGGTCAGCGACGAGGACGTCGGCCGCTGGCAGCGCGTCGAGCAGGAAGGCGGCGCCGGCGTGGTCGCTCATCTCACCTTCGGAGAGCAGCATGGCGACGGGGCGGCCCTGGCCATCGCAGACCGCGTGCAGCTTGGAGTTCAGGCCGCCCTTCGTGCGCCCGATACGGCGGGGTAAAGCCCCTTTTTGAAGAGGCTCGCTGCAGTGCGATGCGCCTTGAGATGGGTGGCATCGATCATCAGAAGATCGGGCTCCCCGGCCCGGCCCGCGAGGGCGGCGAAGATGCGGTCGAACACGCCGAGCCGGCTCCAACGGACGAAGCGATTGTAGAGCGTCTTGTGCGGACCATAGTCAGGTGGCGCATCGCGCCAGCGCATGCCGGTGCGGATCACGTGCACGATGCCGCTGAGAACACGTCGGTCGTCCACGCGGGCGATGCCGTGCGACAGCGGAAAGTAAGGTTCGATCCGCGCCATCTGCGCGTCCGAAAGCCAGAACGAATCATCCATGCAGCGCACCTCCCAACCGCATGGAATCATCAGCTCGACCTGGCCGAAAGCCTGCCGACGTTAATAGGTCCTGAGCCTAGGCTGCGCGTTCCACGGACGTCGTCTGTGTATCACGGTCGGGAGGCCGAGCTAGCCGAGGTAGTCGCCGCCCTCCAAGGTGGGCGTTCCCTCCAGCTCACCGGGACTGGCGGCATCGGTAAAACGGAACTTCTTCTGCAGGGCCTGGCAAAGGCGGAGACTGGCCGGCCTGTTCTCTGGATCAACGTGGGCAGATATAAGACTACTGAAGCCGTTGAAGAGGCCCTCCACATTGCGCTGAGCAGCGAAGGAGAGCCGCTTGGATCGGAAGACGTGCCCGCTCGGCTGGACGCCATGGTCGCCTGCGTGGTGCTCGACGGTGTCGAGCAGGGGCTGATCTCAGACTTAGAAAAGCTTGAAGAGCGGATGGCCGAGCTGTCTGCTGCAACCCACGCGGCGCAGTTCATCGCGACCTCGCAGTTCAGACTGCATAGGTTTCCGGCAGAAGCCACCATCGTCGTCGGTCCCCTTGGAGAAGACGCTAGCGGACGATTGCTCGGAGGGGGGCAGTGCGCAAATTCAAGACCTTTCAACAAGCTCCTCCTTATTTGCGGCGGGCACGCACTCACCCTTCAGCTCGCGTCAGTTCTGATCTTACACTTCGGCACCGCCGGTAAGGTCGTCCAGATCATCAAGGATCGCGGCGCGTCTGCCGTCCGGCTTCCCGGCGTGGACGTGGGCAACCGCTCGACATCACTGTCAATCTGCCTTTCGATCGCGTTCGAGGCGCTGTCGCGCATAGAGCGGCAAGCCCTGCTTTTATTCGCGTTAGCCCCTGCCGGTCTCTTCGCTAAGCAGCTCGAGGACGACTATTTCCGGATCGGCGCCGGCATTGACAATGTCGCGAACCTACGTCGGTGGCATCTGGTGTATTCGGATCATGCAGAGATCCGCGAGCGGGTGTCGGCGTCCTCGCCCGTTCGCTTGTTTGTGGCCCAGCGGTGGCAAAAGGACGAGCTGGCGGAACATGACCGTCTGAAGGATGCGCTGCTCAATTCGGTAGGCGTCATGGTTGGCGTGATAGCCGAGCAATCCGATGCCGCCGACCAAATAAAATACATGATTAGCCGCTACTCAGAGGAAATGCCGAATATCCGTTGGCTCATTTCCGAGGCCGAGGAGGCACCCGATGATCGTCATCGCGTGTTTTTGGGCTTGGCGACCTGCTCCGCGCTGATGCGTTACTTCTTCGTTCTATGCCTCGCGGAAGAAGGCGCGCTCGTGATGCTTCGCGCCGCCGAGCTCGCGATAGCATCTGGTCAGCCCAACCGCGCACCGGCTTTTATAGCTCAGATGCTGGCTCTGCGAAGGCGAAAGGACAGGCGCACGACAGGCTTGGCGGAGGACTTGTTATCAAAATTGGATGTCCTTCAAGGGCTGCCACCAAACGTCTTAGGCGACATAAACGTCGCAAGGGCAATGATCGCTCTTAATGACAAAGACCCCGAAGCGGGCGCGGCGTTCTCCAAGTTGGCCTTTCAGGCTTACAAGCAGGCGGCTAAAATCGTCTCGGACAGACGGCCCGATGATCCGGAGGATCTCGACCCTCTTCCGGACCAGATAATTGGGTGTCGCCGAGAAGAACTTCACAATGATATCGCAAGCGCGCTCAAGCTGCACGGCGACGCGATGCTCGCGCTTGGAAACTACACACGCGCAGCTGAACACTATCGTCACTCGCTCCGGCACGAGAGAGGAGGCGCGGTCGCAGTCAATCGTGGTCAAACTCTGCATCAGATTGGAAACTGCGAGAGCCATCTCGGCAATTTCAAAGGCGCGGCGGAATGCTATATCGATGCGATCGGCATTTTTCACTTCATTGGGTTCCGCGAGTTCATCAGTAACGCTACGGGTGAGCTCGGCTTCACCTTATTCGATCACCTTCCCGAGCGGCTCATGGAAATTACCGACACTGTTTTTTCAGCGTCGCTGGAGGATCTGCGCATCGAGATCGCCGATGCCTTCGATCCAGAGAAAGGCGTAGACCCGCAACATTGTGCGGGCCTATCTCGCAAAGTATTTGGAACGATTAACGTTGGCATTCTCAGTGGCAAGTCGAAGCTCGCTGGAGACTGGGCCCTCGGAATCGCTCAAGAGATCCTTAGCACGGTTCATATCCGAGATACTCGGAGTCCGAAAGATATGCATTTACGGTTCTCGGCGATGATCGTCGAAACGCCTTTGCACCTTGCGTTTCTAGTGCGTGAGATCGAGGATTCGTGTCAAGAAAATGGTGTTCCTGATAAAGGGGCGGTCCGCGAGCTGCTGTCGATCTGTAGCTCGATCGATCGCTGGACGCGCACAATGCTGCATATTCCTGAGTGGCTCGCCACCTACGTTCGGCTCCAGCTTGGCCTGACCAACATGTCCGCGGGACGCATCGCCGAGTTCATGATCAATTTGGACGATGGCATCGAGGACGAACTCGACTTGAAGCACGCCGAAGAGAGTGGTTAGCCGTGTCTCTAGCATTCGTTCTCGCCCGGGCCTGGGCGCTTAAGCTAAGCCTTCTAGGCTCAGGACTCATTCTTGTCACAGCCAGAAGATGACGATTGCTGCGATGACGATGGCTGACATGAAGGTGTGGGCGCAACGATCGTAGCGGGTGGCGACGCGGCGCCAGTCCTTGAGGCGGCCGAACATGTTCTCGACCTTGTGGCGGAGCTTGTAGATCTTGTGGTCGTAGGCGTGCTGGACCTTGCGGGTCTTGCGCGGTGGGATGCAGGGCCTGATGCCCTTGTCTTCGAGCGCGGCGCGGTAGCCGTCGCTGTCGTAACCGCGGTCAGCGACGAGGACGTCGTCAGCGCGTCGAGCACGGCGCCGGCGTGGTCGCTCATCTCACCTTCGGAGAGCAGCATGACGTGGCCATCGCAGACCGCGTGCAGCTTGGAGTTCAGGCCGCCCTTCGTGCGCCCGATACGGCGGGGTAAAGCCCCTTTTTGAAGAGGCTCGCTGCAGTGGCAGATGGGTGGCGATCATCAGAAGATCGGGCTCCCCGGCCCGGCCCGCGAGGGCGGCGAAGATGCGGTCGAACACGCCGAGCCGGCTCCAACGGAAGCGATTGTAGAGCGTCTTGTGCGGACCATAGTCAGGTGGCGCATCGTGGTGCGGATCACGCACGATGCCGCTGAGAACTCGGTCGTCCACGCGGGCGATTCGACAGCGGAAAGTAAGGTTCGATCCGCGCCATCTGCGCGTCCGAAAGCCAGAACGAATGGCGCGCATGGAATCAGCCTTCTAGATCGCCTCGTCGGACCGACGCCGTGAAGCGGCCGATCGGCAAGCCCTCGACGAGGGGGCGCCCTTGTCCGGCGGTATGACGAAGAGCCCGACGGGCTTGCGCTGGTCGGAGACGAGCTTGGCGAGAAACTTATCATAGCACAAGCCGCCGAGGCGGTGAGGCCCGTCTCCTCGCGGATCCTTGCCCGGATCGCTTTGGCGATGTCGGTGGCGAGCGCGATGCCCTGCAGGTTCTGCGTGACGTCGAGATAGGCCTCGTCGAGCGAGAGCGGCTCAATGATCGGCGTGTGCTCAGCGAAGATGGCGCGGATCTGCGCTGAGACGGCCTTGTAGACCTCGAAGCGCGGCTTGACGAAGACGAGGTCCGGGCACTTGCGCCGTGCCGTCACCGACGGCATCGCCGAGCGCACGCCGAAGACCCGCGCCTCGTAGCTCGCCGCCGCCACTACGCCGCGCTCGCGGGATCCACCGACGGCAACGGGAAGGCCGCGAAGGGCGGGATCGTCGCGCTGCTCCACCGAGGCGAAGAAGGCGTCCATGTCGTTGTGGATGATCTTGCGGGAACGCTCGGGCGCGGCCGCGACGACGAGCTCGGCATGGTCTCCATCCAGCGTCGACACGTCGTCCTGCACGATCGCGATCACCTACATTTCTAGGCGCCACCAGAGCTTGCGGCTCCAGCTACGTTCCGAAAGCGATGATCGGAAGCTGACCGTGGCGACAACCTACATCATCCTGCCCTTCGTCGACGCCAAGCGCGGCGGCAAGCTTTTGTCGTCCCCGCGGCAGGAGGCGAAGGACGCGGCGCGCGCCATCGCCGCCGCCGAGCGCATGGCCGGGCAGTACGCCGGCATCGTCGTGCTCGAGGAGGAGTCCGATCCCGAGCAGGACATCTACGCCGAGCCGCGCCTGCCGCGCTCGAATGGCAACGTGCCCGCCGAGAGCGGTACCGTGGTGCCCGGCTCTACCGGCTTCGCGCCGCGACGGGTCGAGGAAGTTCTTTACGCGTTGCCTACGTGATTGAAAGCGGCTCACTGTTCGCGAGCTCAAAGTCGTGTTTCGCCCATCGTAGTTTTGTATCGAAGTCAGACGGCAAAGTCGCTCGACTAGCCTCGCGAACGACTGTTTGAGGCTGAACCGACTGATCGGGCAATAAGGTGACGATCACACTCGTCAGGAAGCTTCTCAGAGCAGCCCTACAGCTTAGCGTTGCTCAGACAACGTCGGACCGCTAATCTAGGATGGTACCCTGATGTGGGGGGAACTGCATGCACGAGGCAGCTTCGCGCGCTCACCGCCCCTCCCGCAAAATCTGATCTTTGCGCACCTAAATCATTGCGCTTATCAAAGTATGCCTCAAGGCCTCGACCCGTGCGGAACGGCGCGTCATCGCAATGCCATCGCCCAAATATCTAGGAGTCCTAGAATCTTTCTGGTCGCTAAAGTCGGGTAGACGATCAACATTGCTTGTTTGATTGCGCGGGGATCGCAAGCTGATCAACATTGCTTGTTTGATTGCGCGGGCTGTTTTGGGGCTGTGTCCCGAGCCGTCATCTTGCTTGGCGCTAGGTCGAAGCGAACTTTGCAATGCAATGGCGGCACAGCCTTCGTTAGCCGCGCCCAAGCGCCACCCGATAAGGCACGAGCTAGCGGGAAGGATGCGCGAATGGAGCATTGGCTTTTCTCGATGATCGTCCAGCGGTCGCCAGAAATTTATGCGGGCCGGAATGGGCTCGAAATTGCCGGCGCAGCATGCAGTTCCCCTACTTCTGGGTACCGTCCCAGATTTTCTTTGCAGTACCATTTGTGGGCTCCACGACGGACACGAATAGCGATCGAGGTAGGCATATCGCTTACGTCGATCCACACGACCACCGCCGACCGAGGCGGTGGTACGTAGACGACAGGTCGGATGCGCTGAGTTGGCGATCCAACCTATGATCGCTCAATGCACCTTCGACAAATCTAGGACTCCTAGATTTCATCCATGCAGAACGGCTAGCGATCCAGGATCGTGGAAGGCGAGCGCGGGATCGCCATCATACAGGTAGGTTCGGGGGCGTTGGCTGGACGGCACACCACGAGCACCGGGTGCGGATGGGAGGCGCCGACGGCGATGGTAGGTGATCCGGTGGCGAGGACTCGGACATGGATGGACCAAAGCGCGCGTGGGTGGCGCCGCGCGAAACACTGAGAAGCACTTCGTCTTGGTACGTCGAACACTGCCCGTAGTGTTGGCAGGGATCGCGTCTGCAGTTCGATAACGCAAGCGCAGGCGTTAGGTTGATCGGCTACGACCATTCCATGAACCGCGACGTATGCTCGGAGGATGCGGTTCACATCCGTGTTGCAGGACTGGCTTTGTGGTTAGCTCGCCAATCGAAGCGCACGATCTGGGCTGATGACTCGATGATTGAGGATCGGTAGTCGACGAAGAACGTCGGTTCGCTGACTGGTGCCGAGGCTCGCGACACGTCCATGCCGTGCAGCGGGCGGGCAGCGGGGCATCAGCGGTGAGACGTGCATCGCTGCAGCGAACGCAGGCCAACGTCGCGCCAGACTTCTACCGTTCGGGGGCGGATGGAGCTACTCTCGCGCTTCTACGTCGGCGTGGGCGTAGAGGCGACGTTGCGAGAACCGCGATCAAGCGTAGCGCCTCCCCGCCGAAGCAATGATCGCACGCACTCTGGCGTTAGAGACGGAAGCGGGGAGGCTGGCGCCGATCACAGCGTTCTTGTTGCTGACGTGCAATCTCACGGGCATCCTGGATCCGTCGGCGTTCGCTGAGGAGCTCATCGGCGCGTCCGCGCTCGACGGGGTCGATCCAGATGTCGTAGCCGTCGGTCACCATCTCGTAGCCGTACATGATCACACGGGCCTCGATGCCGGCGCGATCGAGCATGAGGGCCAGCTCGACACGCTCTCGGCGGCGTACGGGCTTGCCGGTGCGCGTGTCAGCTCGTCGTTGCCTACCGTCGGGAGCCAGACGCGGCGCTAGCGAGTCCCGCCGCTCGACGATGGGTCGGAGGCTGTAGGCAATGGCGCGACGGCCACCGTCGTAGGGCTTCGACAGTACGGGCACCTTTACGAGGGAGCCGATCGGATATTCGCGGTTCCAAGCGTCTCGGTCCCGAGCGAAAGCTTCCGCCGGCACGAGGACGTGGGGATGTGGCATGTAGTGCGGCTCAAAGGCATGATGTTCGTGCTCGTTGACCGATACGTCGAGACCACCGAAGACCCGCGTACGCGTTCGCTGCGCAATCGTTATCAGACGGCGTTCGGCTGCCGCGAGCGGTTGTGCTTCGGCAAGGCGGCCCTGCCGGACCATGTCATCGGCGTGAATGCAGGTCACGTATTCGAAATGATCGTTTTCACGGAACAGGTATCGCGACGCATGCACGACAAGCCGGCGCATGGCACGCCAGCAGACGGGGCAGCCGCCGCTGGTGCACGGCTGCGACCAGCTACAGGTGCGGAGCCGCTGTGCCAGTCCCTCAGCGCGAGGAAGGGCATCGGCGTAGAGCATCAAAGCCTTGACAAGATTCCGCCGCTGGCGACGCGCCTCCATGGCGGAAATTGGCGGATTGTTGTTACGGCCCTCAAGCCAGTAAGAGTGGCCGTCGCCACGCATTGCGATGCAGAGGGGCGATCGGACGGCCTCGGTGAGACAAAGCGAATGATGGACGACCATCGATGCATCCCAAAAAAAAGGCACCACCGGTAGCTTGCGTGACCGGTGGTGCCATCGGGGTTCAAGTCTTGGCGTTTACCACATCATCGCTTGGACTTCAGAAGAGCAAAGCGGACCGGCGCATTTTCATTGCGCGCTTTCTGGACGTGGGCGCCAGAATGATATTCGCCGCCGTCGAGCTTGTTGAGGATGTCCTGCATAGACCGACGTACCCTGAAGGTCATGTCCACGAACGGATCGCGACGATTGCGTTCCGCACGCAGTAACCTTTCAAGACCGCCACTGTCGTGGATGTAGCGAGGGATCTTCTCAGGTGGGATGCCGCGCCGTATAGCTTCGGCAAGTGCCAGAGCATCCGTACCTGCGATATCTTTCCTCGCCTCGCCGTAGAGAAAGAGAAAAACCTCACGTTCGAGCCAATCAGCTTTTATCTCCCGACCGATTTCCTGCTCGAACGCATCCGCAAGGAGATCGTAGGCAGCTCCATCTTTTCGAACTTCCGCTATCAAGGCAACGCCGGTGCCAGCGTCCTCGTAGCGGGTCTGCCGGACGCGAGCCTGCAAACTACTATGGCGCCCCTGGCAAGCGGATGGAAGACCAACAATATTGCGTTGCTTCACCATCTTGATCAGGCGCTGAAATTCATTCTCCTGCTTGGTAGGTCGGGACGTTCCAGAAACGTTCCCGGTGCGCCTCGGCGGTAACGATCCTTTATTCATCGTACAGCCCTCCAACGTCGGAGGTCGCACGCCGATATTGTGCGCGCTCATCCGCGAGCACGTCAGCGACACGAGGGAGGCGAAGGCGGCTGATGCAGATCGCAGCGGTTGGCAGGCGGCCGGCAGGAGTCGTTCGCTATCATCTTCGTGGAACATGCCCAACGCGTAGCTAGGTGCCGTTGGGTATTGTGATGCTCGAGTGCGCGCTCATCTACGCGTGCGTTAGAGATCTCAGTTCCGGGTTTCATGACGTCCTCCTGATGGGGGCCGTCCTATTGCCACCGCTTCGGCGAATTGCGAAAATGAAAGAAATAAATCAATGTCTACGCGCTAACGACGGCTGTCACGAAGCGTGCTGTTGGTTTGAAGCGCTACGAGCGGCAGCTTTAAACTAGGCTCAAAGCGCAGCTTATCGAGGCAGGCCGTTGGCTCTTAGGAGGCTGCAAGGGTCAACCATCCCCGCGCCATTACGCTGGGCGCGAAAAGGCTCCGACCCGTTCGACTTTGTGAACGAGCTGCATGCCATGGAAGTGCGCCCGCACGGGACGCACAACACAACCTGCCGCTTCGACTGGTCGGCGATCGAAGGCGCGCATGAACTCGGGAGACGCTGCGTTGATCGTTTGCCTATGGCATTTGAGTACCTTCGCAAGGCGCATGGCGGCTGGATCGTAGGCGCCGTTACGGAGCACCTTGATCTTCTTGCGATGGGCCTCTCGTGCGCCCCAACAGTCGGTTGACACACAGTCGTGCTTCTTACCCTCCGTCCGAAGATTATCGTTGCAAAGGAATGAGGTGATCTCCTTTAGGTGTTATGGCCAGCGCCCTTGTCGGAAGAGGAACGGCGCGTCTGCTTTTCCTCGTAGGCGATCACGTCGGCAAGGCGATGGCGTACCAAGCGGCCGATCTTCACTGCGGGGATTGAGCGCTGAAGCACGAAATCGTTGGCAAGCTTTTTCTCCGAGCATCCCCACCGCCATGCCAGTTCTTTCCTCGTGAGGAGGCGCTCCAGCCCATCCGAGGAGGTGAACGCAGCCGCATCTTGGCCGCAGGAGGAACTACCCGACGAAGCGGATGGGCGACCTTGGTTAAAGGTCACATGGGAAGCAGCCGCCGGCGTCGCGGTGTGCATGGGCTCTGCTGGCTGGCCGCCAACGATAGGTCGCGTGGTGACGTAGGTCGGCATCTTTCCGAACAAGCGATATCGTGAGCAGGAGTGATCCTTCTCTCACTCCCGCAAGCTGCGGCGAAAATGAATCAAATAGCAAAATTAGAGTATCGACGGTTTGAGAGGAGCGACGTTTTTAGGGCTTGCCGATGGGTACAAGTAAGTTCGGGGAGATCGATGGCGTCCAGACGAGGGATGCGGGCCGCTCCGGTATGTCCACCGTATTGCGCGAAAACTTCCGCACGGTGGTCCAAACCAAGAGCCTGTTGTTACGCTTCAAGGTCGGTGCTGCCCTCGGCTGAGGGGTTCTTGGCCTTCTTTTCCCTGCCCTTCAAGTTTTTGCTTCCCTCACGTCGTCCGCGCGGCAGAACACGGAGGTGAGGACACGCGTTCACCAACCGCTTTATGGTGGGTCCCCCGCCTTGAAGCGCTTTTCCACCCCTAGACGTGCATCCAGTGTGGCAGTGCCTTCAGGAAGAGCGTCGAGGTAAGCGACAATCTCGCGCTCGAGGCGCGGATCCTCAACATAGGGGAAGGCTGCAACCACGTCGGCCTTATTGAACTGCGCTTTCCTCTGCAGGGCTTCGAAGGCAGCAGCGAACCACGTGTCGGGCGGTACGTCCTTGCCGTCGATGGTGGCGATGATTTGCCCAGAACGGCAAGCTTCGTGGAAGCGTGAGCTGTTGTTCAAGAGACCAAGCGGTGTTTCGACGTCATAGAAGCCGCTTGATGATCGCTCCTCGATCCAATGCGCCGTCATCTGTGCGTTCCAGACGGAACGCTGAAAGACACGCCTAGCGAAGGCGTCGCGCGGTTCGTAACGTGCGAGGAGCTTGGTCACGTCGATTCGCAGGTTGGTGTGGGAGATGACCGCCGAGCTATTGAGAGCACAGTCTCGCGCAGCGTCGAGGAAGAGATCTTTGTTCCAAGACTTACGAGGTATCTCTACCGAGAATCCAGTGTTATCTTTTCCAGTGGCTTGCAGGATGCCCGACGCAAGATCGAGTTCCAGCTCGAGTTCTGCTTGGCTCAATGTGTACGCCATGCGAGAGACCACCGGTTTCCGCCAAGAGTCTTCGTGTGCCTGAAGAGCCTTCATGAACGCCAGCCGATCCGCACTACGTTGCGCTTCGACAATCCAGGCATCGCGGCGTGTGGCTATCCAAACGACAGCCAGAACCACGGCTATCTCGTTCGAAAGACGCCAGTCGTCGTCACGTCCGCATAACGCTTGCGATGCACTAAGCTCAGTCTCCATTATCCCTCCAACGAGCCTACACATGCCGTTTTGATGTGGTACGCATTTGTGATACGAGCCCGGTTACCTGCCAAGCCAACATTTCAGCATTAACGCTTCTAAAGCTTGGTAAAATTATGTGCGCGCGGCGGCAACGATCTCAAGCAACTTAGCGGTATGCGCACCCACCCTTCACCGAGTGACCCAGGTCTCTGACGGTGGCGTTCTGCTCGCCGGCTAGAGCCACGATGACCTCCAAGTAGTGACATCCAAGCAGAGGCGCAGGTCGGCTAGGTTGGCGCAGGTAACGAGGACGCGAAGAGCTATCGATTGTCTTTCCAAGATCATCGGTCAAGGCGACGTCTTACGTCCTTTCTGGCCGCCGGATAGCGTACGACGCGTCACACCGCCCCGGTCACCGGCAGCTTCTCGGAGGCGGAAGTGCAACGCGGCGAGCTCCTTTCGATTTATAAGGCCAATTACGGCATGCGCGAAGCCCTTGGCGCCCAGCGCTACGACACTGGAGCAGTTTATGCTCGCTTCGGAGTTACATCCTGCGTCGTCCGCGCTTGAGCGGCGTCGGCGGAAGTTCATCCGGTGGAGGCTCGGCGAAAAGCTCGCTGAGCCGAGCCTCAAGACGGTCGGCGATCCGGTCGAGTAGGTCGACGGTCGGGTTACCACGCCTGTTCTCAAGGCCGCCAAGATACGCCCGATCAATGCCAGCGTCGGCGGCAAGCCGCTCCTGCGAGATGCCGGCAGCGACCCGCAGCCGGCGGAGGTTCCACGCTATGAGCTCCCGGCCACGCATAGGCCAAAGCAGCATCGAAGCAGCTGATCAAACCACTGGCTATATCCCTCTTTTAGGAGCTAGCTTACCTTCCTTCCTGCTGGCCTGAGGTCTGCCATGAGCCGATCTTTTTGTGTGTTGCCTTCGCCTTACCCCGTCGAGAATAAGGGTTGGAGGCCGTCGCGCCGGGGGCGCGAGCTCGCCTCCGTTGTTGCCTTCGCCACTACCGTTCTCGTCGTCCCAGTCCCTGCCTTTGCCGTTACAAATTGGTCCGCATGCCTCCACGCCGCTGATCCAAGCGGGCGGGTCGCGGCCTGCACGGACATTATCGAGAGCCCGGGAGAACGGAAAACAATGCTGCCGAGAAGGAAGAAGCTCAACCTGCCAGCACGCGACGCAGCATCGACGCCGACTACCAAAAGCAAGATTATGCTGCAAATTATCGAGAAATGGCAGGTTAGCGCGCACAACATCAGGCAGCAGTCGTATGATGTAATCAATAACGTGCGCTACTGTGCTGCAGATTATCAGCAAAACTTTCAGCTTCCTTTCGATCTGGCCTTGGTGTCGATCGGGCTCCCAGGAGAAAAGGGAATTTGCGCCAATGCTGTGACCTACAAGATTGAAAAGACGCTGGACGATCCGAGAAGCTTCTACGTGACGCACTACTGCCGATAGTCATTTCGTTGGCGGTCGCCTTTGTCGATCTAAGCGCGTCGACCGGGCCAATCTGCTTTCGGCCCACTGATCAGCTCATCGAGCGCCTCATCGATCTCCCGTAACTTCTCGCGCACTGTGTGACTGACCGAGCTGAGGGCTGCGCGCTCGTCCTCGATCTGCACATGTTGGCAGGCCAAGTACAGGCAGCCGACGAGATCCCGAGTCGCTGCGACCTGATCGCGGATATTGAGCAGGGCCATAACAATGATCCTTTCGTTGAGGTAAGGTCTCGGGCACGCCAAAGCTTCGACGAGGTGAAGGCTGAAGAGGTATCGGCACCATGAAACCCCTTCAAAGGTAGGCCTATTTGGGCCATCAGGGCATAAGAGCAGCCATCCTAGCCCGCACTATGCTGCGAGCCGCCCTCGGCCTTCCTGGAAGGCTTTCTTGGGGCAGCCGACGGGGTCTGCCCCTCTACCTTGTCGGCCTTCCGAGGCATCGTGCGGGCCATCTCGTCCCGGCAGCCATCGAGTTCGCCGGCGCGAGCCGCGTCGCGAAGGATCGTCAGCTTTGCGGTGAGATCCGATATGGCTCCAACCTCAATCGTCGTCTTGCCGGGTGCGATCTCGACCACGCGGCCGCCGTGGCGAAGCGAAAGGAAGGTAATGCCGGCCTCGTCCGTCCACCACCACGGGCGTAATCGGATCGCAACCTCACGCCGCTCCCGCACGCCTTCGTCGTTTCGAAAAGCTCGAGTGCGCGTCGGCTTGATTTCAGTCCCGGCGGCCTGAGCTTCGGCCATCGCGATCTGCAGGTCGATGGCCTCGATGATCTTGCTGCGGAAACGACCGGTCGGGGTACGGTCGGGCTTAGGTGCGGCGGTGTTCGACAAGCTGAGTTGTTCGAGAAGACTCATGGTTTCTACCTCCTATGTAGGTAGAGATACCTTACGCCGCCGCTAGGGAGGCGCCTACTCGTATTTGCATGTTGTCGAGCCGGTCAGCCAAGGCTCGGCCGTTCGCCTTTCGGCCGCCAGCACTCTCCCCAAGGAGGTCGATCACGCCGGGTGTCTCAAAGCCGCTGCGGCTCAAGTGCCAAGCCGAGGCTCGCCTAACACCGCCAAGCGAACGTTCCGCTTCGCGCCAATGCACGCCGTTCTTGGTGCTTAACGCCGCGCCTGGAAGCGGACGTTCGGTTCACCGAGATCATTACGGAAACGTTCCGGGCGAACTCGTCAGCCGAGTGACCTGCGAGCGCCCTCATCGAAGCGTTTTCTGGCGCCCTCGATCCGGTCGTTTTGTGCCAGCGCCCATTGCGCCAGGGCTCGGACAGGACCGAGGACCTCCCGACCCATGTCCGTAAGGGCATAGTCCACACGCGGCGGGACGGTGGGCGTGACGGTGCGCACAAGGTAGCCGTAGCGCTCCAGCCCTCGCAATGCTGAGGTCAGCACCTTCTGCGAAATCCCGATCCCGCGGCGCAGCTCGTTGAAGCGTCGTGACCTGTCCCCAAGGACCAGATGATCAGCATCGACCACTTGTCGCCGATGCGCGCGAGCGTGGTGCCCAACGTTCGACAGCTGCCAACCGGGATCTCCACTTCACATGGTTTTATCAAGGTGCCTCCTTGCGAGCGCGCCTCCTGACGGCTTACCTCCGGTCACCAAAGGATACCGAACCGCGCCGCGCGCGCACAGGGACAAAGCAAGATGGATCACGTCGACCATGGGTCCGTCCTCGTCACCGGTGGCTCGGGTTACCTCGCCGGATGGATCGTCGTCGCGCTCCTGAAGGAGGGCCGCCGTCTCCGCGCCACCGTGCGCGACATGGCACGGGCGGACGCGGTACGCGCCAGCCTCGCTCGACACGCGCCTGTCGACCGCCTCACCTTTTACGCCGCCGACTTGCTGGCGGACGCGGGCTGGGACGCGCCCACCGATGGAACGGAGCACGTGATCCACGTCGCTTCGCCGATGCCGGTGCGCGAGTACAAGGATCAGGACCTCGTCGCGCCCGCGCGCGAGGGCACGCGACGGGTGCTCAGCGCGGCGCATCGCGCGGGCGTCCGTCACGTGGTGATGACCTCCTCGGTCGTCGCCCGTATCGTGGGTCATGGCGGGCGCGGCCGGTGCGACGATGAGCGAATGCTTGGTCTCGACACCCGAACCTACGCATCATCAAAGATTTAGGCTATGCCCGCCAGCCTCTCCTACGCCGGCAATGAATAAGACGGGCTAACTACGACCGTTCACTACTTCTTCATCACTCTAAAAAGCGTAACTCGGCGAAACGCTAAAGGTATATTGCGCGTTATAGTGTGTAGCAGCGTACATTTCGGCCAAGAAACGGTCAGCACGACGTGCCACATTTCACCACGCGTACTCACGTGCGGATTATGAACGGTGGCATGCGACCCGCGTTGCTCGGCCTCATGAATTAAGGGCCTTCAGCCAACGCCGCGCGCGCGGCGGCATGACTCGTTGACGACGCGTTGGACAAGATTTGTTTCCTTCTAAAAGGATGTTTCCGTCTACGAAGTAGGCAATCCTTCTTGTTGTTTTTCGCGCCAGACGCCTAAATAGTCGGCGTCACGATTGAGGCAGAGCGCCAAAACAATCGACAGTCCTAAAAACACATGTACTCTATTTTTTGAGCTCTTTGCCTATCCAATCACGTTGACCGACGTACCATGGATCTTTAGCGATGAGCATGTCGTGCAAGCCAATGTCGCACACAACATACCTTACATACCGTGGGAGAGGCGAGATGAAGCTTTATCGTTGTCTGATCACACACGCTGCCGCAGCTGCTTTGCTATGTTCCACGGTGGTTTCTCCCGCCAGCGCCGCCGGATGGCTCGGCGCATGGACGGGCGACCCAGCTGGTGCGACCGGCATAATACCACCCGGCACGCAGACGCTACGGGAGATCATTTCGCCACGGGTGAGCGGTGATGCTCTGCGGCTTACGCTGACGAACCGCCTTGGCATTATGCCTGTCACTTTTTCTCAAGTGTGGATTGGAACACAGCAAAGCGGAGCTGCGGTTGTTGTAGGTAGCAATAAGCAACTTACGTTTGGCGGTTCATCCAATGTCACCATACCGCCAGGGGCGACGGTTACAAGCGATCCAATGAGCTTCCCAGTCGTCAGCTTTACAAAGCTCGCGATTAGCATGCAGGCGCTTCCCGGCACCATTCCTGTCGCTTCCGAGACGCACTCCGTTTCGCGCGAGGTCAATTATTTCTCGGCAACCGCCTTAGCTGCGCCGGAGTCGGGAGGTGGATTTCTCCCGTTTGAGTTGACTCAAGGTGCGCTTTTCCAAGCGTCGTGGCACTACATCAACGAACTAGACGTCTTCAGCATGAACGCCTCTCCCCGCGTCGTAGTCTCCTTCGGAGACTCGATCACTGACGGGCTACAAGTCAACAAGGCTGTTGAGAACACTTTTGTAGAAAACATCACCAATCTTGGATTTGAGGAACGCTATGAAGACTACATACAAAAGAAGGTTGTATCCACAAACGGCTACTCGCAATTTAGCTTTGTCAATGCTGGTATTGCTGGCAATCGCTTAACAGCAGGACCATTTTTGCCGTTCTTTGGTCCGTCTGGAATCAATCGTCTAGGTACAGATGTCTTAAGCGTGCCCGGCGCGACCGATGCAATCATCGGCCTAGGCATCAACGATATAGCTTTTGACCTTCCTGCGCAGACGCTTGGCGATCCTACCATTGTCAAAACAATCGAAGCCGATTTGACAAGCTTGATCACTCAACTCCATAGTCATCGGATCAGAGCTGTACTTACAACGATCCTGCCGGCATTAGGCGCAGAAGCCAGCCAGTTCGCTCCTGTCACAATTGCGTTTCAAGGCATTTTGCCGGCTCCCGTGTCAGGTGGCGCCCTGCATGGCACGGCGATTAGCGACGCGCTCCGGCGCCAGGTCAACACCTGGATCTTGACGGGTCCTGGCAGCAATCTTGCCGACGCTACTATTGATCTCTCGACCTGCATGCAGAACCCCGCCAACACCAGCCAGCTCAACCCAAAGTACGACAGCGGCGACCACCTCCATCCGAATGCTGCTGGTTACTCGCATATGGCTGACTGCACGCCGATCTCGATCTTTGGTGTCGGTGGCAGGTAATCCCGTTTAATAGAGCTTGGCTTTGTGCGCAAAGCAAACGTTCCGGCGCTCCGCGTCGGTTCACATCTCGAGCCGAGGTGCTGGGCGATAACGATGCTTGACCTTGGGGCTCTTGGCTTTCTTTTGCCTACAGGATGTCGTGTCGATCAGACTTCGGGAGCCTGTCTCCGTTAGATAGGAGCTACAAACCTTTGTGTTGAAAGACAGCGCGCTCGATCAATACAGCAGCGACCCGAACGCGCTTTGAAGCCGCCGGCCGGCGAAATTGGATCTGGTCGATATTGCTTCCATGGAGCAGTAGCGTGCGGTAGGCAAAGACTTATGTGAGGTCAAGGGCTGGACGATGTACGCACCTAAGAAGAAGCGGAGGACATCACCTCCCCGTGAGCACCTTTGTTTCGCTGTTTACTCAGCCTTCCACGCGTTTACAAAAGCCTACCGGATTCTCCTGGAACCTTTAGGCTTGACCTACCCGCAGTATCTCGTCTTGCTGGTTTTGTGGGAGAAGGACGATCTGCGTGTAAGCGACATTGGTAACGACCTTCAGCTCTCGACTGGGACGTTGACCCCGCTCTTGAGGCGCCTTGAACATCAGGGTCTAATCGTACGTATACGTACCGCAAACGATGAGCGTCAAGTCAACATCAAGTTGACCGCTTCGGGGCGCGCTCTCGAGATCCAGGCTGAGGCAATGCACGAAGATCTTAAGTGTATGACCAAGCTCGCTCCGGCCGAGATAAGAGATTTGATGAACCGGATAATGGCGCTCCGTGACAATCTTGGCTTCTCGTCTGATGAGGCCAGTAAGGCCTTATTTTACGAAGTGAAATCTTGAGCAGAAGCTTGCATTATAGCCTAAATAGAGAAGAATAGTATATCCCGCATCACGACTTTAGCCGCTGCCAGCCTCTTCGCCCTTCAACCGCTACGTTCGCCGCGCCCCAACTCGAGGGCGTTCGCGGCACGGTGGAGAGCATAACAGACACGTCAATCCCCGAGGAGAACCTTACATGAGCAAAGAACAAAACCTTGAAGCGACGAAAAAGCTAGGCGAAGCCGTATCATCTGGCGATCTGCAGGCGCTAAACGAGATCTTTTCTGCCGACGTCGTCGAGCATGATCCGGCGCCTGATCAAGGTAAAGGGCCTGAAGGCTTCATCAAGTTCTTCTCCATGATGCGAACCGCGTTTCCCGATCTGAAGGTCACTGTCGATCATATCGTCCAGGATGAGAACAATCTCGCGATGGCATACAAGATACATGGGACACATAAGGGTGACTTCATGGGCATAGCGCCGACAGGAAAGTCGTTCGAGGCGCGCGGCATGCAGATTGGCCGATACGAGAACGGCAAAATCGTCGAGCGTTGGGGATCATCGGACGAGTTAGGCCTCGTCAAGCAACTCGGCGCCACGCTGAACACCGGCAAAGGCCTTCTTGAAAAGCTGGTTGGATAAGCCGGAGTGAGCTTCTGTCAGCTTACTGCCGCAGGATCGCCGGGAGCAGCCTGGCTGCTTCCGGCCGGTCGCGGACGCGATAGGCGACCTCGTCAACGTCATAGAGGCGCCGGCTAGTTGGCGGTAACCATGATCTCTCTTAATAAGCCACTGCACTCATCTTCCTACCCTCGTCTTGCGGCTGGATCCAGTGGACGGCTCCGGCGGTGACGAAGCCGCCCTGTCGGCGAACCTCGTTGGCGTTGGTCGCCAGATCGCGAGTTTCCAGAGCGAGAGCGCCTGTGGTGCCGCCATACCCGACGCCTGGCAAAGCCGCGAAGCTGGTGGAAGTTGAAAGGGTGAGAGCGAGGGTCAGGAAAACCTTGGTCATGATATGTGATCCTTGATCTGAGCGTCTCGGGAAGCCGACGCGTCGTGGGACCAATGTGCTTTCCCTCCTTCCATGAATCAAATAGATCGAATGCATAATGCGTATCGATCATGCTCATTTGGACAAGCTCGACCTCAACCTGTTGGTGGCGTTCGACGCTCTGTTGAGCGAACGCAGTGTCACGCGTGCCGCGGCGGCTATTGGGGTCAGCCAGTCCGCCATGAGCCATACGCTGTCGCGGCTGCGAGCGACCTTCGCGGACGAGTTGCTGACGCGGACGCCGGACGGCATGCGCCCGACGCCGCGCGCAATAGCGCTGCAGGCGCCCGTGCAAGTGGCGCTCGCCCAAATTCAGGAGCTGACGTCAGCCCCCGCCGTTTTTGACCCAGCCTCAGCCGACGTTACGTTTTCGCTTGGAATTCCAGATTCGACCGAGGTGCTGCTTATGCCGCAGCTCGTTGCCCGCCTGCAGACGATCGCTCCGAGCGTCAAGTTGCTGCTGCACACGACAGATCGGCACCGAATCTTGGAGGATCTCGATAGCGGCCGCGTTGATCTCGGCATCGGCGTTTTCGAGAAGGGCAATACGCACCACAAGCGACGCATGCTCAATAGGGAAAGCTATCTCTGCGTGTTCAACGCCGAGCTTGTCGGCATAACGCCGCCGATCTCGCTCGACGATTTTGTGCGGCTTCCCCACGTTCTCACCAGCTTGGTCGAGAGTGCTCACGGTGTGGTGGACGATGCTCTCGCCAAGATTGGGCGCACTCGCACCGTCGCGCTGACCTCGCCCCGCTTCAACGCCATGCCTTTTGTGGTTCGCCAAGCGCCAGTGATTGCCACGATGCATTCGAGACTTGCGCGCTTCTTCGGTGAAAGCATGGGCCTCGCCGTCAGCCCAGCACCGATCGACCTGCCTGACGTCTCGATCTCTATGATCTGGCACAGCTCTAACGACAGCGTGCCCACCCAACGTTGGTTGCGGGACACGATTGTAGAACTGCGACGTACAGAAGCTTGGACGCTCTCTCGTGAAGGCTTGGCGGAGAGCGCGGTAAGCCACCGCGGAACCAAAAGCTGAAAACACCTTGGTTTTGCCGCTTGACAAGGGGAACGTGAACGGCAGCTTCTGTCCGACCATCGCTCGATCAGACTAACCGTTTTCCGGCCAGCTCACGTCATTTAGAACGGTGGTAGTGGGTCATCAACTGATCCACTACCAGAACGGCTATCGGCATCAGCGCTCTTCGTACCTCACGAACGCGCGAAGCCTGCGGCAAGCAGCGGCGCCACTTCGCTCTCGTGCACCTCGATAACGCCATCGCGGACTGCTGAGCATGAGCCGTCGCTCAGGTACACGGCCGAAGTGCCCTGGCGGCACGAGCAAGCGCGTCTTCGCGCAGCTGGCGCCACCTGCCCGATCGCCAGCCAAGCGCGCGTAATACTCGATGAAGCCGGTGTCCGGCGAGCGCTGCTTGGCCCAAGCGAAGGCTTGTGCCGTCGAGTCGACCTGATCGTCATGGCGACCTTTCGGGAAGACGAGCATCTCGTGGAGGTAATCGTCCAGCCACTGCGCCTGCTCGGGCAGGAAGACGAAGCCGTTCTCCATCGTGGCGCTCTGGGCGTGAACACGCATGACCTTGTCGCCCTCGGTCTTGCAGCCCTTCACCATCGAGACGCCCTCGGCGAGCAGGTCCTGGATCAGCTGGGTGCCTGAGGCCTTGTCCTCGATCAGGATCACCGTCGCACTGAAGGAAGTTCGCTGGTCATCGACCGCACGCTTCAGATCGGGATACGATAACTTCTTGCGAAACACGTTGAGGAGGTAGAAGGCGCCTGCCTTGAGCCCCCAGGTCGTGCACACCGAAAAATCGGCGAGTTCGCTTACCTTGTTGGCCGTGTCCCAGCTCTGGACGACCTGGTCGAAGGCGGCCGGCGGCACGTCGTAATGCTTGAACCAGGCCTCCTTGATCATGCCGCCGCCGAGCGGCGCCGGCCGCTGCTGGTACTGGCCGGAGAAGTTGTAGTCGCCGATCGTGCGACGCAGCGCGTCCAACGTCGCGATCGGCTCGCGCGCGGGATGCAGCGCCTCGCCGCTCTCGCGAGCGAAGAGCCGGCGACCGAAGGGCGTGGCGATCTCGTGCGCCTCGTCTTCCTCGGCAACCGCGGGAAACGAGACGACGTGCCAGTCCTCGCGCGCGAGCAGGTGGCCGACGAGATCGTCCTCGTGTAGCCGCTGCATGATGATGACGATCGCGCCTGTGCGCTTGTCGTTGAGCCGGCTGACCAGGGTCGTGTCGTACCACTCGTTGACCGCCTTGCGCCGGGTCTCGGACACCGCCTCGTCGGGCTTGAGAGGATCGTCGATGATGATGACGTCGCCACCTCGCCCTGTCAGGACGCCGCCGATCGAGGTCGCGAGACGGAAGCCGCCGCGCGTGGTCGAGATCTCCTGCAGGGCGACGCGCCGGTTACTCAGGCGGGTCGCTAAGATCCGGCACGGCGAGACCGACATGATGCACCCCTTCGTTAGCGGCTCGGACATGAGGAGAACTCCTTTAAGATGCGCCGACACCGCGCGGCGATCATCGGCGGGCGCGATACGCAGGACCCACTACCCGTCGCGCGGCCCGCTTGAACTTTCTTGGCAGAGGGTGGAGACGTCAGGAACCAAAACTCATCCCGGAGCGCCGAGGGCTATGGAACGCAACCGCTCGCGAATGCGATTCTTATAGCCCCGTCCCCACGAAGAGGGACGGTCCAGAGGATCGCTGGGTCGGCCCGAACGAAGGAACACGATGCAGGCGACCAACGACAAGATGACGAAGGCCGTAGTCAGATCCGACGTGCCCGCACAAGCCGCAACCGGTACCTCCACAGCGAAGCCTCGGCGGACGAAGTCCCTTGCGGCCAAACCGGCCCCGGTCAAGTTGAAAACGTCTACCGCCAAATCCTCCGCCATGCCGGCGAAACGCAGCCGACGCGTCGACACCCGCAAGACAGCGATCCTCGATTGCGCTCTGGACGTCTTCGCCGCCTACAGCTTCCACGGAGCGAGCCTGGACCGCATCGCCGAGCAGGCCGGCACGTCGAAAACCAACCTCCTGTATCATTTCCGTTCGAAGGAGGAACTCTACCTGGCGGTCATGCGCCGCATCCTGTCGATGTGGCTGATGCCGCTCGCCGCGATCGAGACGAACAGCGATCCGCTCGAGGTGATCTCGAACTACGTCAGGGTGAAGCTCCGGTACTCGCGTGACTTCCCTCAGGCATCGCGGCTGTTCTGTCTAGAGATCACCCAGGGAGCGCCGCTGCTCATGGGCGAGTTGACCGGCAGCCTTCGCGCCCTCGTCGATCTCAAGGCGGCGATCATCGGACGGTGGATCGCCGATGGGCGCCTGGCGCCCGTCGATCCCTACCATCTCATCTTCTCACTCTGGGCGATCACTCAGCACTACGCCGACTTTTCCGTCCAGATCGACGCGATTCTCGGCCGGACGTTGGACGATCCAGATTTCATGGAGGAGACGGTCGCCAACGTCGTCGGGCTGATCACGCTCGGGCTCGCTCCCCGGGGCCGACACCCTGCTCTAGAGCAGTTTCCTCGCCGGTTGACTCGTGAGGGGTAGCGCACGGCGCCGCGCTGTGATTCAGGGCTGGTCTGGCGAGGAGGCCAGGCCCGATGCCCCGATCGCTGCACTACGACCTTCGCTCCCGCGTCCTCTTGGCTGTCGAGGAGGGCTTGTCCTGCCGCGAGGCTGCGGCGCGCTTCGGCGTCAGTGCGTCGAGCGCGATCCGCTGGGCCGCTCTGAGGCGCGCTGGCGGCGACGGCCGGGCCAAGCCGCAGGGAGGAGATCGCCTGTCGCGCCGCACCGAGGCGCACGCCAGCCTCATCGCGGCGGCACTGGCCGACGTGCCCGACATCACGTTGCTGGAACTGAAGGCGCGCCTGGCTGGCGAGGGCGCCTTCGTCAGCGTCACGGCGCTTTGGCGCTACTTCCGTCGCCACGGCATCACGCGTAAAAAAAGACCGCGCACGCCACCGAGCAGGACCGTCCCGACGTCCGCCAGGCGCGGCAGGACTGGTTCGAGGGCCAACTCGATCTCGATCCCGACCGGCTGATCTTCATCGACGAGACCGGCACCTCGACCAAGATGGCCCGCACGCACGGACGCGCCCCGCGTGGTGAGCGGCTGAGGATGGGCGTGCCGCACGGCCATTGGAAGACGACGACGCTGGTGGCCGGCCTGAGCCTTCGCGGCATCGTGGCGCCCTTCGTGCTCGACGGCGCCGTCGACCGGCCCTGCTTCGAGGCCTACATCGAGCACGTGCTCGTTCCCGAACTGCGACCCGGCGACATCGTCATCATGGACAACCTGCCGGCGCACAAAGGGAAGCAGGTCGAGGCCCTGATCGAAGCCGCCGGTGCCAGCTTGCGCCTGCTGCCGCCCTACAGCCCCGACTTCAACCCCATCGAGAACGCCTTCGCCAAGCTCAAGGCTCTGCTACGCAAGGCGGCGGAACGGACGAAGGACGCGCTCTGGGCTGCCATTGGCCGCCTCGTCGACCAGATCACGCCAGCCGAATGCGCCAACATGTTCGCCGCAGCAGGCTACAATGCTACCTGAGAGGAATCTGCTCTAGGGGGTGGATGACAGGCCGAGCGCCTGACCCAATCCGGCGCTCAGAATGCCGCCCACGAAGAAACCGTCGTGGGCGACTACGGTCGACGAGGGCGCGAAGTAGTTGTTGGCGTTGGCATAGTAGGAGATCGTCGGCTCGACGGCGACGTAAGGGCCCAATTGGACGTGAGCGTTCAGCTCGAAGCCGATACTGTCCCTCCCTTTGTTGTAGCCGCTGCCACCGGCGGCTAGGTTGGCGTACTGCAGGTACGACTGCTCGCTGGTCGAGAGCTCGGTCAGATGGACCTTGAAGCCTATGCTGTCGAAGGGCCGCGATTGCAGCGGGGCCTGAAGCGTAAGGCCGCCGTAGACCTCGAACGTCACGGGCGCGAAGGAGTTCGGCGAGCCCGCGAGGTCCAGATATGCGGCGAGCGCCGTCGGGTGGAGATTGTCCTGCGTCCCGCCGTCCGCACGCCAGATGACTTTCTGACCTTGCAGTATGAAGCCTCCGGTCCCGTGCTCGGGCTGGGAAGAGCCAAACGGGTCCGCCCTGTTCGACGTCGTGTAGAAGCCGATAGCCTCGTAACGTTGCGGATAGCGGGTCGTCGTGAAGTCGGTCTTGTAGCCGATCTCGGCCATCGTGAGGATGCCGGTGTCGGTCGACCCGTCGAACACCAAGCCGTCCTGGTTCACGGATTGCGCGTTGTTCTCGTAGGCGCCGGCCTGGATGTAGACCGAAGGACTGAAGTTATAGGCGAAGCGCCCGCTCCAGAGACCGTTCGAGGCTACCGTGCCGTTGGCGTCGAAGATGTAAACGTTGTTGTAACAGGTAGACAGGTTCCCGCAGATGTTGTTGATGAAGAAGCGGGACGGGTTGCTGCGGCCAAATTCGAGGTCGAGGCGGTCGCCCAGCAGCTTCTGCTCGTAGGTCAATTCCGCGAACTTGGACGCGGTCGGATTGTAGAAGGGGATGAATCCGGCGGTGAGGTCGCCCGTCTTCGTCGCGAAGGCGTTCCCGGTCACGTAGGGAATGACATCCTCCTCGATGTGGACCGTGCCCCCGTTGAGGCCGGCGATGCGTTGCATGTCGAAGTCCAAGCCGGCGATCAGAAAGCCGTCGTTACTTGTGAAACCGCGCTGGATGCCGGTGTTGAGATTGTTGAAGCCGACATCCAGGAAGATCAGATGCGCCTTGATGCCGGCGGCCTCCAGGGCGGCGCCGACGGGGGCCAGGGGTCCGATCGGCGACGCCGCCGTAGGCGGCGCGGGCTTCTGCAGACCCGGATAGACGTGGGGATCGACGTAGCGGCGGATACGACCGGGATTTCCGGTCGGATTGATGCGATGGCCGACTAAGCGACGTCGCGGGACGGACACCTTTGGGACGCTCCGGCGCGGCGTCGGGCCAGGCGCAAGACCTGGCGCCTGTACGGTCGTCTCGGCGGGCGGCGAGGCCTGCGCCCACGCCTCTCCTGCCAGCAACGGCGACGCCAGTGCTGTCGTGAGTAATAGAAACCATTTCATCCGTCGCATCGCGAACTACCCCTCGTGAAGGCTGCTCAACAAAAGCTGAGCGGCACTGCCAAATCCTGATCGGCCCGATCGTCCCCCGACGCGAAACGAAACAAGATTTTCAACAGTCTAGTTGATCAGATCATTATATATGAGCAAGGGAGTTGATCAACGTCATTTTGCTCAGCAACATCATATATGTGCAATATTTTCTTTGATTGATGTCATATTGAGCACGGACTTGTGTTTTACACGCGGTCTTCACGCAGAAAAGGCTGGCCCAATGCCGCCGGCTCGTAGCCGGAGCTTCCCAGGAGCCGCGAGACGGCGAGCACCGCGATGGTCGCAAGATAGGGAGCGGTCATCAGGAGGAAAGTGGGGAAGGCCACTCCCGCCGCCTGCAGCCTGGGCGGCAGGGAGTCCACTGCACCGAACATCAGGGCGCCCACCACTGCCCGGCCGGGTGACCATGATGCGAAGACGACGAGCGCGATCGCGATCCAACCGCGCCCCGCGACCATGTTCTCGATCCAGAGCTGCGCCGAGGCCAGTGAGAGGTAGGCGCCACCGAGACCGCACAGGCCGCCGCCAACAAGGACGGCCGTGATCCGCACCATCGGGACGCTAATCCCCGCGGCATCGGCGGCCGCCGGATGCTCGCCGACGGCGCGCAGGCGCAGGCCGGCTATGCTCCTTGCCAGGAACACCGACAACGCTGCGGCGAGCGCGAGCGCGAAGTACGCGAGGATGTCCTGCGAGAACACGACGCGACCGACCACGGGAAGGGCGGAAAGGGGTCCGAGATGAAGCCTTGGCACGGCGGGGAGAGGGAGCTGCGAGATGCCTTGGCCTAGAAATCCGGCGAGGCCCGCGCCGAGTGCGGCCGTGGCAATGCCCGAGACGACCTGATCCGCCCGCATCACGACGACCGCGAAGGCGAATACCGCCGCCAGCAGTGCCCCCGCGAAAAAGCCTACGGCGATACCGGCGATCCACGACCCGGTCGCGAGCGTTGCCCACGCCGAGGCCATGGCGCCCATCGCCATGAACCCCTCGGCGCCTAGGCTGAGAACGCCTGCGCGGCCCGCCACAATCGTGCCGAGCGTTGCGAGCAGCAGGGGCATGGCCGAGACGACCGTGGCGCCGAACCAGTTGGTCAGGAAGGCGGGGCTCATGCGAACCTCAGACGGTAGCGGACTACGAGGTCCGAGCAGACGATGCAAAGGAGCAGGAGCGCCTGCACCACTTCGACGAGGGCCCGCGGCAGCTGATAAAACATCTGGAGGCCGTCCGCGGCCGTGTAGAGGGCGGCGACGAGGACGGCGGCCGGTAGCGCTCCAACCGTGGTGAGGCGCGCAAGGAAGGCCACGACGATGCCGGAGAAGCCGTAGCCGGCGCAGAGTGACTGGGTCAGCCGGTGCTCCTGCCCCGCCAATAGGACGAAACCCGCGAGCGCCGCCAGCGCGCCGGATCCGAGCACCACGACCGCGGTCACCCTCGCCACGGGAAGACCGGCGGCCCGGGCTACCTCGGGAGCCGATCCGACCGCCTCGACCTCGGCGCCAAAACGCGTGAAGCGCAGCAGGAGGCATGCGGCGGCCCAGACGGCGAGCGCCACCAGCGTTCCGGTCTTCATGCGCCCCCATCCCAACGGAGCGAGGACGTCGGCTGGAGGGAAGGGCAGCGTATAGGGGAAGTTGGAAACCGGGTCGCGCCACGGCCCGAACAACATCTGCTGGGTCAGGAGGAGGGCCACGTAGTTCAACAGGAGCGTTGTGATGATTTCGTTGATCCGCAGCCACGCCTTAAGAACGAGCGGGACAGCGACCCACACGGCTCCGGCGACGACGGCGGCGCAAGCCATCGTCAGCGGACGGCAGCCATCGGGGCCCAGGTCGTTCAAGGCGACGGCCGTCGCAGCGGCGCCGCCGGCCCACATCTGCCCTTCTATGCCGATGTTCCAAAAGCGGACCATCAAGGCGGTGGCGCCTGCCAGACCACACAGGACCAGCGGCGTGGCGGCCACGGCCACGAGGGACAGGCCGTCCCAACGCAAGAAGGTCGAGACAACGAACTCCTGCAGCACGTCGCCGACCTGGACACCATCCGCGAGCAGCACGATCGTGGTGAGCGCAAGGCCGGCAGCGATGCCCATGGCCGAGGCCGCCGCTATCAGGCCGGGGCTGGCGTCTGGTCTGCGCGCCAATATCACCCTACGCATCGTTCCCCTCACGCATGGCCCACCATGGCCGCTCCGATCGACGCTCGGTCGAAGCGACCCCCGCTCCGTTCGAACCATCCTGCGTCGCGACCCCCGGCAAGCACGAGGACGCGATCGGAGAGGTCGAGGACCTCATCAAGATCCTCCGATATGAGCAGGATCGCGCGCCCTCCGTCGCGGGCGGCGACGATCGCATCGGCGACCGCGCGACAGGCGCCGACGTCCAGGCCGCGGGTCGGGGAATGACAGACGATCACGGACGGGTCGCCGGAGAACTCGCGCGCCACGACGAGCTTCTGCGCATTGCCTCCCGATAGAACGCGGACCCGGGTGGAGGGCGAGCCGCCGCGTACGTCTTGGGCGGTGATCGCGGCGTCGGCGTCCGCCTTCATGCTGCGACGGTCGACACGCAGCCACGGGCCATAGCGCCCGGAACGCAATGTGGTGAGCGCCACGTTCATCGCGATGTCGAGGTCGGCGGCGAGCGCCCGGCCGTAACGATCGGCTGGTACGGTTCGCAAGCCGGCCGCGCGGCGTTCCCCCGGGCCGCGGTCGGTCATGTCAACGCCGTCGATTTCGACGGTCCCGGCCGAAGCGACCATGCCCGCGAGAGCGTCGACGATCGCCGCTTGGCCGCCACCGCCCACTCCGGCCACGCCGACGACCTCGCCGCTGCGGACGTCGACATCGATGGGGCCGTAGGCGGTGCCGCGGAGCCCTCTGACCTTCAGCCGTTTCCACGTGAGAGGTGGTCTGCCGGTCGACCGCACCGGCGCGGCGAGATCGCCCACGACGAGGCGGGCGACGGCAGCCTTGTCCATACCGGCCGTCGCCAGCCCCCGGGCCACCGTGCGGCCGGCGCGCATGACCGTCACTCGATCCGCGTAGGCCGCCACTTGGTGGAGCTTGTGCGTGATGAGAACGATCGCAAGACCGTCCGCGGCCAGTCCGCGCAGCATGGCGAGCAGGGACGACGCCTCCTCGTCCGTGAGCACCGCCGTCGGTTCGTCGAGGAGGAGGATGCGCGCGCCGCCGGCGAGCACCTTCAGGATCTCGGCCCGCTGGCACTCCGCGACCGAGAGGGCAGAGACCCGGGCGTCGGGAACGACGTCGAGCCCGGTCCGGCTTGACAGCTCGAGAAGCGCGGCGGCGGTGATCCCCGGCACCGTCAGGCGCACATTCTCGAGCACAGTGAAGACCTCCACCAGCCGGAAATGCTGGTGCACCATGCCGATGCCGGCCGAATGCGCCGACTTCGGCCCTTCGAAAGCGACGCGGCGGCCATCGACCTGGATCACGCCGCTATCTGCGCGATAGATGCCGGAGGCTACCGTCATGAGCGTCGACTTCCCCGCCCCGTTTTCGCCGAGCAAGGCGTGCACCTCCCCAGGATAAAGATCGAAGCAGGCATCGACGAGCGCCGGTTTGCCGGAGAAGGACTTGGTGACATCCAGCATAGTCAGCGTCGGAATGCGTCCGCCACCGTTCGCGACGGTGCCGCACGTCACGGGACTCTCCGTCATGCCGGCAACGTCCCCTTCACGCCCTCGACCAGGTAATTCATCTTCCAGAGCGCGGCGTCGTCAGGCCTCGCCCCGGCGGCCACGACCACGGTCCCGTCGTTCTTCCTGATAGGTCCCGCGAAGGGATGGAACGCGCCAGCCACGATGGCCTTGCGCTTGTCCTCGATCGCTGGCCTGACGGCATCCGGTACGCCCGCCTGTAGGGGAGCCAACTTCACCACGCCGTCGGCCATCCCGCCCAGGAAGGGGCCGCCCTTGAACGTGCCCGCCTGAATCGACCTGACCGTTGGCACGAAGAAGGCAGCCCAATTCCAGACCTCGGCTGTGAGTTCGGCATGGGGCGCGAAGCGTGACATGTCGGCGTTGAAGCCAACGCTGTGAATGCCGGCCTTCTCCGCCGCGACTTGGGGGCCGGAAGTGTCCTGATGCTGCGCGATGACGTCGACGCCGGTCTGGATCAGGGCCTGTGCGGTCTCCTGCTCTCTAACCGGGTCGTACCAGGTGTTGGTGAAGCTGACGGCCACATCACAATCGGGCCGTACGCTTCGCGCGCCCAGCGCGAATGCGTTGACGTTCCAGAGGACGACGCTGAGCGGATAGGCGGCGACGAAGCCGAGCCTACCGTTCTTCGTTGCGGCCCCCGCCGCCATGCCGCAGAGGTACATAGCCTCGTAAGTACGGCCGTAGTAGCCGGTGAGGTTCGAACCCTGCGTATAGCCGGTCGCATTGAGGAAATCGATGTCGGGATGGGCGTCGGCCAGCTCCTTGAAAGCGTCGGAGTAGCCGTAGGCGGTGCCAACGATGAGATTGAATCCATGGCCAATATAGCGTTCGGCGACCTGCTTCACGCGTTCGGTCACCTCCGGCACGCCCTCGGTGAAAGCAGTGCGGATCCCCAGGCTCTTCTCGAGCGCCAATCGGCCCTCATTCTGCGCCCATGTCCAACCGCCGTCCTTGACGGGCGCGATGTAGATGAAGGCCGCCTTGACGTCCTTCGGCGGCGATGCTGCGCGAACGCGCCCGGCATCGAGACCAAGCAGCGGCACGCCTGCGGCGAAACCGAGGAACCTGCGTCGATCAAAACTCACGTCGTTATCCTCACAGCACTGTGTTGATGCGAAAGACGTTTCCCTCGGGATCGTCGAGGACCGCCTGGTACCAGTTGTAGTAGGTCCGATAGGGTGACTTGATCAGCGTGGCACCGAGATCGACGGCGATTGGGATCAGGGCGTCGACCTCGTCCGTCGTGCCGACGTCGAAGTTGAGCAGGAAGCCGGTGCCTGTCGGATCGGATCGTCCGTCCAGGCCCAGCAGGCCGTAGGCCTCCTGGGCGTTGAACCCCACGCACGTCCCACCCGCATCAAGGCCACGAAAGATCGGGGATCGTATCGCTTCGATTTCCTCTAAGCCGAAGACGACCTTGTAGAAGTCCGGCAGCGAGTGGAGGTCTCGGGTGAAGATGTTGACGTAGGACAGACGGGCCACTTCAGGCGGCCTTCTCGCCCTTACCGAATGTCGTCTGCTTGACGAACTTGCTGCGGAGATGATCGCCGGACGAGACCACGGCGTACTTTACCGGCTTGTCCAAGCTCGAGCAGGTCGGCAGGCACTCGACAGGCGCGTCGTAGTTCGGCTGATGGAAGAATACGATCGAGAGGCGGTCGATGTTCTCGGCGGATCCGAATTCTGGATTGACGACCCGGTGCACGGTCGAGGACCAAGTGTCGTTGGTCCACTGCTGCATCAGGTCGCCGATGTTGATGATAAAGGTGCCCTCTACGACCGGCACATCAACCCATTCGCCGGCCTTGTTCTTCACCTGCAGGCTCTTGTCGGTGATCTCCTTACGCAGGATCGTCATGCTGCCGTAATCGGAATGCGCGCCCGCGCGCAGCTGTCCGGGCAACGGCGGCGTCTGCTGCGCGGGGTATCGCAGCACACGCATCATGGAAATGTTGCGGTCGATCGTCCCGTCGAAGTGGTTCTCGTCGAGCTCCAGGCCCAGGGCGAAGATACGCATCATATCGCGCGCGAGCCCATCCACAGCACGGAAGTACTTCGACCAGATCTCCTTAAGTTCGGCAGGCTCGTCCGGCCAGACGTTGGGAGCGAAGTGCGGGCCGGCAGCCGCGCAGGTATAGTAGTCGTCGCCGGGAGGCACGTCGACGGGACCGATGGAAAGAGATTCCTTAATATCGGGCGGCGTCGGCTCGTCGAGGCTGAAGGCGAGGCCCTCGCCGCCGACGGCGCTGTAGCCTCTGACCTGATCGGGTGCTGGACGGTCGACCGCGAGCTTGTCCCGGTGCGGCAGAGCGAAGAATCGCGCGGACACCTCGTGGGTTTGGCGGATCAGATCCTCCGGGATGCCATGCCCCGACACCACGAGGAACCCGATGTCGCGACAGGCTTGGTCGACTGCCGCGGCGACCCTTGCTTTGCCCTCAGAGGTGCCCTCCCGGTAGGGCGTGAGATCGATCACCGGGACCTGGAGAAGCGTCATTACCAACCTCTTGTCGGACCATTTGATCAGTTTTTATGAGCAAGCGGCGTGCCAGATCTACGCCGCCTTCCGTCGGTCGGCTGTCGCCTCACCTCGACTGGATATGTCGATCCAGCGACGACCGTGAGCGGTAGCAGTCATGCCCATCGGTTACGCAATAACTGATCAGAAACAGACCATTTGGTCCGATATGCTCGGTTGAGGCATCAGCCCGAGGGGGGGCGGCCTTGCCGATACTGTGGCCGCAGCGGTAGCGGGCACGTGGTGGCCGGTAAGCCAAGCGGCCGCCGTGGGCCGGCCGGCCACCTCGAGTTGATCCGTTGCCGGCACCGGGAGATGCAACGCTGAGTTCGCAAGCTTGGGCTGCACCATCGCTCGTCCAGGGCGATCGTAGATGGTCCGACGGGCATCAGGCCGGCGTGCCGCCCGATCTCGACGCCGCCGCGGCCAAGGAGAGCACGTGGTAGGCTCGATCGACGTACACGAGGGTGTCGACGGGATCGCCGAGACGGACCGAAAGCACCTCGCAGAAGAGAACGTCGTGCGTGCCGACGATGGCCTTGTCCGAGATGCGGCAATCGAAAGACGCCAAAGCCTCTACGAGGAGCGGCGAACCACTGACGCCGACGCTCCACTCGGCCGCGGCGAATCGTTGGTCGACCGGCGTGTGTCCGCCGAACAGCTTCGAGACCGCCACGTGGCGAGACGTCAGCGTATTAACACACAGCACGCCGTTCTTAGCGAAGACGTCGTAGACCGATGCTGTTTGCTTTAGACACACGAGCAGCGTCGGTGGCGCATCTGTCACGCTGCATACCGCAGAGGCGGTGAACCCCGCCCGTCCGCCAGGGCCGTCGGTGGTGATCACGTTGACAGCCGCTGCGAGCCTCGCCATTCCCTCGACATAGCTAAGCCGGGCAGTCTCGAGTTGGGCCGCGGTCATGGTCGTCTCCTTTCGGGGCGGATCACGCGAGGCGGCATGCCTCGTCGAAGCCGAGACGAGGCAGGCGGGGGTGCAAGGCCGAGGGGTCACCGTATCCGAGGTTGACGATGAAGTTGGCCGTCCAGCTCGTGCCCGCGAAGAACTCGGCGTCGACCTTCGCCCTGTCGAATCCGGATAGGACCCCGACGTCGAGACCGAGCGAGCGCGCCGCGAGGATGAGGTAGGCGCCCTGCATCGAGCCGTTGCGCAACGCGGTTTCCTCCGCGAGGGACCTGCTCGAGACAAACCACGATCTCGCGTCGGTGTGCGGGAAGAGCCGCGGCAGTTCTTCGAAGAAGGTGCGGTCGTAGGCGACGACGACGTTGACCGGAGCGGTCATCGTCTTGGCGAGATTGCCCTTCGAGAGCGCGGGCCTGAGCCGCTCGCGTCCCTCGGCGGATCGTATGAAGAGGAGGCGAGCGGGGCTGCAGTTAGCCGAGGTAGGACCCAGAGCAACTAGGCGGTACAATTCGCGAAGGACCCCATCGTCGACCGTGGCATCCCTCCAAACGTTGTGGGTTCGCGCCTGCGAGAACAGGGCGTCCAACGAGGCATCGGGAAGTCGTGCATTCATTAATCGACCCGATTCCCGAGGAAACCGAGAAGGTGACGGGCGAAGATCGCCGGACGCACGACGTTGTAGGCATGACCGCCATGCGGGGCCACGACCAGCCGAGCATTCGGCAATCCCCTGACCAAGGCTCTCGAACAGGTGTAAGGGACGAGTAGGTCGTCGCAGGAGGCGGCGACAAGGGTCGGCACCTCGATGGAGGCGAGACGCTCCTCGACATCGAAGTCGAGCAGCGCCTGTATACGGGTGAGCGTGTTGCCGACGCCGGGGAAGCGCTCGATGGCAGTCAATTCCTCGCGCTCGATCCAGGCCGAGTGGCGCGAGAGCCATGTCGCCGGATAGAGGAAGAGCGGCTGCAGCCTGACGTACGATGCGACACCGAGATGCTTGAGCACCTCCTTGCGCATCGCGAAGCAATGCACCGTATGAACGTCGGCCCTAGCCCAGGCGTTGACCAGAACCAGCCGTTCGAGCGCCGAAGGTCTCCTGAGCGCCACCTGCAGGCCGATCAGGCCGCCAAGCGCGTGCCCCATGAAGGTGGCGTGCCCGACGCCGAGCTCGTCGAGGACGGCGAGCACATCGTCGGCCATGTCGGCAATGGAATGGCCGATCGGGAGCTCGGCGTGATTTGCTCCCGTGCCACGGTGATCGTACGTCAACACCCGGAACCGCTTGTCCAACAATTCGAATTGTGGGGCCCAATACGATGCCGCACCGCCCAGCCCAGACGACAAGATCACGACGGGCGCGTCGGGCTCCCTGCGCCCCCTGACGGTATACGAGACGACGTTCATCCCGACCTCAGCGCGTGATGTGCGCGATGCTGGCGATCTCGACCAGCGCGTCCGGTTTAACGAGGCCGGTCAGCACACAGTAGCGGGCAGGCTCGTGCCCGGCGAAGTACTCGGCGTAGACCGCGTTGATAGCGGCATAGTTCGCCCAGTCCGTCAGGAAAATAGAGTTGAAGGTTATGTCCGCGATGGTCCCGCCCGCCTCCTCGACGACGCGCCTGATCGTCTCGAGCACGTGACGGGTCTGAGCGGTGGCATCGCCTACGTGGACGACGTCGTTGTTGGCGTCGAACGGCAGCGTGCCCGACACGTAGAGCACGCCGTCGGCGAGGACACCCGGCACGAAGGGCGCGATGGGTCGGCCTGTGCCTGCAGGAATGATGGCGGCTCTTGGCATCTCGTCTCCGTTCCATGGACGCCGTTTCCTTCGACGCCTCCGTACTGTCCGACCTAGCCCGTCAACGGTGGTCGGCCCCGAGCGCTTGGGCAAAGCTGCCTACGTCCGACACCCAGCCGAAGAAGGTCTCGATGTTCCAGAGCGCCGCATCCTGCGCCGAGGGCGGCCCCGCCTGGTGCGTCGCATCGGCGAGTACGACGCCGAAGTACTCAAGAAAGAAGCCGTCCCGCAGGGTCGACTCGACACACACGTTCGTGGCAATGCCCGTAAAGACCAGGTTGCGCACGCTCAAGGAACGCAGCACGCTGTCGAAGTTGGTGTTGTAGAACCCCGAATACCGCGTCTTGGGGATCACGATGTCGCTCGGAAGTGGCCTTAACCTATCGACCAGCGCGTAGTCCCAGGTCCCCTTTGCCAGGAGCTTGCCCCGCAGCTCCGGGTGCCGGCGCATGGTCTTGAGCGCATTCGACTTGTGCCAGTTCGGCGATCCCGGGCCGCCCGCCTCGACGTATTTCGGGTCCCACCCGTTCTGAAAGTAGATCACGGGCAAACCCGCTGCCCTAGCTATGTCGATCGCCGTGGCAATCTTCTCGATCACCGGCGGCGTCGTCGAGACGTCAAATCCCGCCAAGTCGAGGTAGCCGTCCTTGCTAGCGTAGGCGTTCTGCATGTCGACGACGATTAGGGCCGTTTCGGAAGGCGAGATCGCGAGCGGCTCGGGGCGCGCGCCGAGCGTCACCGTGGCAAGCTCGCCACGGGGCGGCCGGTAGCCAACGGCCTCGCGATGCGCGCTCATGCGGCCTCCGACGTCGTGACTAGCCCTTCACGGCAGGACATCAGCGGCTGTATCCGGCGTCCGAAGGCTTCGACGCCGGCGACGAAGTCGTCGAAGGTCAGGAGCACGCCCTCAGTCCCCTCGACGGTCGAGACCTCGTCGAGCATGCTTGCCACGCTCTCGTAGGATCCCACCAGCGTTCCCATGTTGATGTTCACGGCGGACGTCGGGTCGGCCATCTGTCGGACGTTGGTATCGCCGCCCGACTTGGTGTCGGCAGAGCTCTGTACCGTGAGCCAACGGAGGGCCTCGACGTCCGCGCCTTCCTTGTAGGCTTCCCACTTCGCTCTGGCCGCCTCGTCGGTCTCGTCCGCGATCACCATGAAAAGGGCGTAGCAGGACACCTGGCGCCTAACCTCTCTGACGGCTCGGTTAAGGCGCTCGACCGTCGGAGCGAACGCCTTGGGCGTGTTCACGCCCTTACCGAAGCAGAAATTGTAGTCAGCATGGCGAGCAGAGAAGGCCATGCCCTCCGCGCTCTGCCCCGCGCAGATGATCTTCATATCGGCCTGCGGGCGGGGACTGAGGCGGCAATCATCCATTTGGAAGAATTCGCCTTTGAAATCCGAACGACCATCCGTCCACAGCTCGCGCATGATCGTGACGTATTCGGACAGGTAATCGTAGCGTTTGGAGAAGTAGTCATCCCCGGGCCAAAGGCCCATCTGGGAATACTCCGGCTTTTGCCAACCGGTTACGACGTTCAGGCCGAAGCGGCCATTGGAGATCGAGTCGATCGTCGAGCACATCCGAGCCGCGATCGCGGGAGGTATGACGAGGGTGGCGACTGTCGCGAATAGTTTGATCTTTGTCGTGACCGCCGCAAGGCCCGCCATTAGGGTGAAGGACTCGAGGTTGTGGTCCCAGAACTCCGTCCGGCCGCCGAAACCCCGCAGCTTGATCATCGACAATGCGAAGTCGAAGCCGTAGCGCTCCGCCCGGGTCACGATCTCTTTGTTGAGCGCGAACGTCGGCTTGTACTGCGGCGCGGCGCTCGAGATCAGCCAGCCATTATTGCCGATCGGGATGAATACGCCGATCTTCATGAACCACTCTCCGCCAGAACCAGCCTGAGATGCAAACGGTAACAGACCAAATGGTCAGTGTCATTATCAAGAAGAAATCGGATAACTTTATGTTTTTGTTAGACGTTTTGTCAAAGTGGTACAAAAAATAGACCTTTTGGTCTGCTAAAGCGTGGACTTTGAGCAGCTTCGCCTAAAATCGCGGCGGCCATTGGCAGGCAGGCCCTCGCCGAGCCAGCGGGGAGCTTCAAGACCGCCAAGAACGAGCTCGGCCTCGACCACAACGAGACGCGCTCCTGGCACGGCTGGCATCGCCACGTCTCGCTTGTCATGACCGCCTTCGCCATGCTCGCCCAATTCGCCACCAAGCTAACACCACGCCTCCTCCGCCCCCAAAAAGATCGACGAGGGCGCTCCGAGTAGGCCACCCCTGATCCGCTGGTCGATGCAGGAGATCCGCCGCATCGCCGTGCGCCTCGCGCAGCAACGCATCGCGCCTGCACAGGTGAACGCGTGGAGCTTATGGCGACGCGTCCACTAAGCTGCAGCGAGAGAGGCGCACCTCAAGACAAACCAAAACTGTAGTGCTAGTCTAGGCTCTGCCACAGCGGAGGACGATACTGTCGCGCAAAGCTGGTTCGACAAAGCTGCCGCCGCAGGCTATGTCGTGCAGGAACAAGCAAATACGGGCGCGCTTATCTCATAACCCTTACATCATGCGAAATCGACGCGCCGACGCCTTTGTCGGCTATGCGGCTTAGATATCGTTCTAAATAGCCGACGGTCCAGTCCGCTTCTCGAAGCTTCTCAACGAGCGCCAGCTGACCAAATTGGGTCGTGAGCCACCGGAGACGCGGTTCACGCGCGAACGACAGCAATAACAATCTCAGACGCCGGAACCGGCCAGTCTCCTTCCGGCCAGCTTCAGTCGTTCCCACTTTCCAGTTTCGCGATCGGCGCGAGAGCGGCGGCGAGCTGCGCGCCGATCAGATCGGTGGCGCGACGGAGCGGATCGGCATCGAGATGCGCGTACCTTGCGGTCGTTGCCGGCTGTGAGTGTCCGAGAAGCTTCCCGACGATCGGCAGGCCGAGACTGGCTCCAGCGCCTATCGACGCGAAGGTGTGTCGGAGGTCGTGCAGGCGGACGCCTTCCAGATCGGCGTGCCGCTGGATGGCAAGCCAGGGCTTCTTCAGATCGGACCGCGGTTGATCCGGAAGAGCGCCCGGAATGACGAACGGCCCGGCCCGCTGAGCACCGCGGAGTAGGGCCACGGTCAGCACGCTCATGACGATCGTCTTCCGACCCGTCTTGCTGTCGGGAAGCAGGATGAGCCCGCGCTCGAGGTCGACGTGTCGCCATTCGAGATGCAGGATCTCGCGAAGCCGTGCTCCCGTGAAGAGGAGCAGGCGGAAGGCCAGCGTGACCTCCGGTGCAAGCAAGGTGCGTCGCCGCTCCTCTGCTGGCAGATGCTTGCTGGGCGGCTTGGCCGGATCGGACTTCCAAGGCAGCCCGACCGTCTCGGCCAGCCGCAGTGCCTCGCCGAGGCGGGCGAGTTCGTCAGTCGAGAGATACCGCTCGCGCGATGTTTCGCGGAAGCGTTCGAGACCGAGGGCCGGGTTGGTGCCACGCGCCACCAGACCACGCTTGGCCGCGAAGCCGTACATGCTGCCGACGATCGCGAGGAGCCGATTGGCTTGGTACGGCCGTTCGCGCAGGGCAATGTGGAGCTGAGCGATCTCGCTTGCCGTGATGCCGTCGGCCGCTCGCTTCCCGAGACGTGGAACGAGGTAGGTCTTGAGGATGGCCTCGTAGTTGCCCGCCGTGCCGCTCTTCCGCTTGGCCTTGGCGTGCTCCTCGATGAACACGTCGACAAGTGAAGTGATGGTGATGCCGTCGGCCGTGCGAGTCGTCTCTCGCGCGGGATCTCGACCTGCTGCAACGGCGCCGAGCAATGTCTTGGCTCGGGCGCGTGCCTCGTCTGGGGTCAGGGGCCCGTGCCGGCCGAGAACGACGAAGCGCCTGGGAGCACCAGGACCCAGGCCGCGCGGGCGATAGCGGACGATGTACGTCTTGGTGCCGCTTGTCGCGACCCGCACCGCGAAGCCTTTCAGCTCGGAGTCCCACACGAAATAGCGGCTAGCCTGCGGGGTAGCAGCATCGACGATGCGCTTGGTCAGCTTCGACGAACTTCCGGGCAGAGGCATGTGTGCGGGTGACCAGATGGTGGCCAGAAGAACGGGATAGCCGAGGATAGCTCGGGACCCACAAGGATGCCATTCCTTTTCCATCACAGGGGCTTAGAGACCTACCGGGATAAGGAAGGACTTTGGAGGATACTCAGCTCCTATAATTGTGGATCAAGAGGTCCCCCGTTCGAGCCGGGGTGGTGGTACCACTTTGTGCGATGCAGGGGGCCGTAGGTCCAAGCACAACCTCCGGGCAGATAAGCCGGCGTGCCATTGGCCGAAGTGATGTTCTTCTCGCGGGGCGCCGGGTAGTCCCCGTTTGGTGGCCAGGCTGAAATTAGGGACGCATAGCGCGCCGGCGATGAAGCCGAGGTGGCGATCACACGGACGATTTTCGAGGACGTTTGAGAGCTCGGCGGGCAATGGATCAGCAGGCCGCTCAGGCCGGCGAAGACGCCGACAGCCCGAAACGCGCCAGGGTCGCGTCGAGCGCCGGGGTTGACACACGCCCGCTGGTCATGATCGCGCTTCCGGAGCTGCCGGTCTCGCCGCCGCGGGGAAAACCACGTGCGCCGAGCACCGAATCAACGCGGCGCGCGATCGCTGCCGCGGGATCGATGTAGTTGACCGGCCACGGCGCAAGCCGTTCGAGCCGGTCCAACAGCAACGGATAATGCGTGCAGGCCAGCACCACGCAGTCGGTGCGCGCGGCGCCGTCGGCGACGAAGCAGGGCGAGATCTCGGCGGCCACCGCGCAATCGCCAACCGTCTCGCCGGCCATTGCCGTCTCGGCGAGCCCGGCAAGGGCACTCGAGCCGACGAGCGTTACCCTGCAATCGGCGGCGAAGCTCTCGATCAAGGCACGGGTGTAGTCGCGCGCGACCGTGCCCGGCGTCGCTAGCACGGAGATCATCTTCGAGCGCGACAGCCTGGCGGCGGGCTTGATCGCCGGCACGGTGCCGACGAAGGCGATGTCAGGGAAGGCGCCGCGCAGATTCGGCAGCACAAGGGTCGAGGCGGTGTTGCAGGCGATCACCACGAGATCGGGGGCGAACGCCGCGATATAGCGGCCGACAACGGCGACCACGCGAACGACGAGTTCGGGCTCCGGCCATGCGCCGAGGGGAAAGCTGGCGTCGTCGGCGACATAGAGGAAGTCGGCGTCCGGCCGCAGCGCCGCCACTTCCGCGTGAACGGTGAGGCCGCCCAGACCGGAATCGAAGACAAGGATCTTGGGCGCGCGCAACATGCCGACGTAAAAGCGGGCGTCCGCGAGGACAGGAGGCGCGTCATAACCGCTGCGCGGCGCGAGATCGATCACCATTGCCGGGGAAGTGAAGCACGATCCTGTTAACGTGCCTTCTTTGCACCTCGCGTGGCACGAGAGCGTAATCATCAGCCGCCATGTTTTCGGCACCGTCGGTTGCGACGCAACAGGGGGGAACGCCTTGGACGCCGGAAGGAAAGCTGTGAGGGCAATTGCTTGGAATCCGGCCGGCCAGGGAGATTGTTTCGCGTATTACGCACGGCTTCGCCGAGAGGCTCCGGTGATCCGCGCGCGCATTCCGACTCGGGGTACCGGTTGGGTGGTCACGCGCTACGACGATGTGATGCGCGTCCTCAAGGATCCGCGGTTCTCCGCCGATCCACGATATTCCAAGACACCTCCACTCTTTGGCTTCGGCGGCCGCTTCGCGCCCAAGCTGATCCGGCAGATGGGCGAGGCGATGATCTCGGTCGACAACCCCGCCCATGGACGCCTACGCCGCCTCGTTGCCAAGGCTTTCACCCCGCGCACGATCAACGAGATGGAGCCTTGGATCGCGCGTCTCGTGAGCGAATTGCTCGACAATCTCGGGCGGCGCGGCGGCGCTGTCGACCTGATGCAGGATTTCGCCGTTCCCCTGCCGTTGCTGGTCATCTCAGAAATGCTCGGCATTCCCGAGCAATGGCGGATGGACTTCCATCATCGCATTGTCCAACTCATGGAAGTCAGCGACAAGCCTGTGCGCCGTGCCTTGCGATGGGGGCCCGGCCTACCCCTGCTCTCGCGGTTCTTCGATAGGCTTATCGCACTGCGGCGGCGCGAGCCCGATGGCAAGCTGATCTCGCGCCTGATCCAGGCCGACGAGAACGGCGACCACCTGAGCCACGACGAGCTCACCGGCATGATCTTCCTGCTGCTGTTCGCCGGCCATGAGACCAGCGTGAACCTCATCGGCAATGGCCTCGTCGCCCTGCTCGACCATCCCGAAGAGATGGCCCGATTGCGCGCCAATGCCGGCTTAATGGAGCATGCGGTGGAGGAGATGCTGCGCTTCACCAACCCTGTCGAGTACGGCACCATGCGCTTCGCCCGGGAAGATCTAGAGGTGGCGGGCATTCCGATCGCTCGTGGCGAGATGGTGATGGCTTTGTGCGCCTCGGCCAACCGCGACGAAGCCGTCTTCGCCGACCCCGACAGGCTCGACATCGGTCGCGACACGAGCCGACACCTCGCCTTCGGCGCCGGCCTGCACTATTGCTTAGGTTCGGCGCTGGGGCGGATGGAAACCGGGCTTGCCCTGGGCGCTCTGTTGCGCCGCTTTCCCGATCTCCGCCTGGCCATGCCGCGCGAGACCCTGCGCTGGCGCCAGGCCAGCGGCTTGCGTGGCCTCGTCGCGTTGCCGCTCGTTCTCGGTTCTCCCAGCACCGGCGCGGCTGTCTAGCCGGACAGGATGAAGCAGGACAGTCCTGGAGTTTCGAGCTACCGCCCGGACATCGACGGTCTGAGGGCGCTTGCCGTCGCCGCCGTGATCCTCTGCCACGTGGGGGCAAAAGGCTCCTCCGGCGGATTTCTCGGCGTCGACGTCTTTTTAGTCATCTCTGGCTACCTGATCCACCGCGATCTCATTGCGCGGCTAGCGGCGCGGCGGCTCTCGATCCTCAGCTTCTACGGTCGCCGCTTGCGCCGCACGCTCCCGGCGCTCTGCCTCGCCTCCCTGTTGACTGGCGTCGCCTCCGTCTTCGTCCTGCTGCCGAGCGATCTCGAGACGTTGGCTCGCAGCCTCCTGAGCGTGCTCGCCAGCGTGCCCAACCTCTTCTTCCTGTCGCAGGTCGGCTACTTCGACGCCAACGCGGCCACCAAGCCACTGCTTCACACTTGGAGCCTCGGAGTCGAGGAACACTTCTACCTAGCGGCCCCGCTGCTCGCTTTGGTGCTGCGGCCGCTGACGCCACGTGGCCGCGCCGGGGCGATGCTGGCCTCCTTCATGATCGCGTTTCTGTTCACGCTCGTGCTGCAACGCATGACGCCTGCCGCTGCATTCTATCTTATGCCCGCGCGGATCTTCGAGTTCCTGCTGGGTGCCGTCGTCGCCGAGGAGTGGCTGCCGCGATTGCGAGGCCGGTGGGCGGCGGAGAGTGTCTCCGGGTTGGCTCTCGTAAGCCTGCTCTTCAGCTTCTTCGCCTTCGATGGCGCTCTACCGCATCCGGGCTGGCCGACGCTCGTCCCCTGCCTTGCTACGGCGGCGTTGATCCATTGTGGCACGAGGCGCACCGCCGCTGCAACGCTGCTCTCGATGCGCTTTTCGGTCGCCATCGGGCGCATCTCCTACTCGCTCTATCTCTATCATTGGCCGATCCTGGTGCTGGCCCGCTACGCCTTTCTGCCGACGACGCTGCCATGGCGCCTCGGTGAAAGTGCACTTCTGGTGGCGCTGTCGGTCGCATCGTACCGCTTCGTCGAGCAACCCTTCCGGCAGCCGGGTTCGGTCTGGCGCTGGCGCGCCCCGGTGCTGCTGCCGGGCGCTGCCGCGGTGCTCGCCACGTGCTGCGTGCTGACGCTGGCGCTCGGCGGGTTGCCAGGACGGTTCCGGCCTGAGGTCGATGCGCTTGCCGCCTATGCCGATTACGGCAGTCGCAAGCCGTTCCGCGAGGGTCGCTGTTTCATTACCTCGCAGGATAAGGCTGATGGCTTTGATCGCGACACCTGCTTGGCGCTCTCCTCGGCCAAACCCAACGTGCTGCTCATGGGCGACAGTCACGCGGCGCACCTCTGGTCGGGGCTACGCACGACCTGGCCCGGCGTGAACTTCCTTCAGGCAACGGCCTCGGGTTGCGCACCGGTGCTTGACGCTGGCGGCGAACGTCGCTGCACGACAATGATGCGCGAGATGTTCGACCACTTCATCCCCAAGCGTCGGCTTGACGCAGTGATCCTGTCCGCGCTCTGGAGCGATGCCGACCTCGAACCGCTGCGCCGCACGCTTGAGGCGCTCGACCGCGAAGGACAGCGCGCGATCGTTTTCGGCCCGCTGCCGCGCTACGACATGCCGATGGCGATGCTGCTCGCCAGGGCGGTGTTGCACGACGATCTCGGCGAGATCGAGCGCCACCGTCTGCCCCAGACGGCAGGTCTCGACGCGCGCCTACGCGCCATGGTCGCGCCGCCGGCAACCTACATTTCCACGTGGGACGCGATGTGCCCAAACGGTTTATGCCGCCTCTTCGCCGCGCCCGGTGTGCCGATGCAGTTCGACTACCACCACCTCACCGCGCCCGGCGTCGATGCGCTCATGGCGACGATCGCCCTGCGCCATCCCGCTTTGTTCGGCACGGCCGCACACGGAAGTCTCGATGTGAGCAAGTTTTGAGTTGGTTTACCGATCGATCAGCAAACGGTAGCCCAAACCACGCACCGTCTGCAGGAAAAGCGGATTGGTGGGATCGACTTCGACCTTCCGCCGCAACCTGTTGACCTGGACATCGATAGTGCGCTCGTTGGCATTGCCGGCCGCGCCGGGTCCGGAGAGTTCTTCGCGCGACACCGTCTCGCCGGGCTTGCGCGCCAGGATACGCAGCATTTCTCTCTCGCGCTCGGTCAGGCGCACCGGCTCGCCGTCGCGCTTCAACTCGCCGCGCTCGCTGTCGAACACGAACGGGCCGAAGTGCACCGGCGGCTGCACGCCGGGATCGACGAGGCTCTTTGCGCGCCGCAGGATAGAGGCGATCCGCAACGACAGCTCGCGCGGCTCGAATGGCTTGCCGAGGTAATCGTCGACACCGATCTCGAAGCCGAGAACGCGCTCCTCGAACTCCGTCTTGGCCGTCAGCATCAGGATCGGCACGTTGGCGCTCGCGCCTTTATCGGCGCGCACGCGTGTGGCAAAGGAAAAGCCGTCCTCACCCGGCATCATCACGTCCAGCACGACAAGATCGAAGCTGAAGCTCCGCATCGCTGTCGTTGCCTCCGCGGCGCTGCTTGCCGTGGTCACACGGTAGCCTTCGGCAACAAGATAGCGCCGCAGCAATTCACGGATGCGGCGGTCGTCGTCGACGATGAGCAGGTGCGCCGCATCGTCCTGCGGCGCCGCACCGATCATCGACTGAGCCGCCTCGTCGACCATCCCGCGTAGCCTCGATCCCTGCACCGCGCGAATTTCGACGCGCGCTCCTATCGAAGGCTCGAGACCCGGCTTGGTCAAGCGGTGCGGCAGCGTGCGCGCCGGTGCCGGACGGATAGACGTGGACCGTGTCGCGCGGGCGTCAGGCGACGAGCTGCTTCGCCTCGGTCAGGACCCCGACGATGTGCTGGGCGATCCTGCGATCCGTGCAGACGTAGACCGGGCTCGGATGCGGCATGCGCAGCACGTGCAACGCGGGATCGTATGTCGCGACAGCCGGCTCCGCCAAGCCGGCAGCGCGCCCGCACAACACCACGATGCGCAGACGTGGCAGCAGCGCCACAAGGCTGGGAACCAGCGCTAAGCCCGCCGCTGTTTCGGCCGGCGTCGGAGCGCGATTGCGTGCGCCCGGCGCATGGATCAGCCACGGCACGACGTTCCATAGCACCGTCTCGTCTCGCCCCAGCCCAGCGGCCTCGCAGAAGCGCGCGAGGTTGCGAGCGGTACCGGTCGGATTGTCGCGCGAGACGAAGCGGACCGCGCCGCCACGTGGACCCGGCGTTTCCAGCAGAAGCAGGACGCGGGCGTCGTCGCCGCCGTCGTCGGGATCGAAATGCGGGACGCTCCCGTGCAGCGTGGCGAGTTCCTCGCGATAGCGCTGCAGCGCCTGCATGTGCGGCGCGCCGAGCCGGGCGATCTTGCCCGCGAGGTCGAGGCTCACCCGAAGGCGCGGAGCGCGTCCTCCAGGCGGCGCCAGTCGGTCTCGGCACCGGGCAGGCCGAAGCGAAGCCAGCCCGGCTCGCCGGAGAAGGGGCGCACGAGGATGCCCTGCCGCGCCAGCGCGACGAACAGCGCCGACGCGGCGGGATGCGAGACGAGGCGAAACAACGGCGTGGCGCCGAGCGGCTCGGCACCGGCCTGGCGGAGCAGGTAGCCGAGGCGCGCACCATCCTCCTCCAGGCGCGCCCGTGTCGTGGCAAGCCAGGCGCGGTCGGCGAGCGCGCGCGTGCCGATCGTGATGGCCGGGCCGCTCACCGGCCAGGGTCCGAGTGCGCGGCGCAAGGCCCCCGCCAGCGAGGCCGGCGCGAGGGCAAAGCCGAGGCGCAGGCCCGCGAGCCCATAGATCTTCCCGAAAGAGCGCAGCACCACGACGCGCGACGCCGGCATCTGGGGCACCACGCTGGCTGAGAGCGGCAATGCGTCTGTGAAAGCCTCATCCACAACCAGTGTGCCGACCCGTGTGGCGAGCGGCAGCAGGTCGGCCGGCTCGATGCACCGGCCGTCGGGATTGTTGGGATTCACGATTATGGCGATGTCGGCTCCGGCAAGGCGATCGGGCGACGAGACCGTTACCGGTCTCGAACCGGCTGCGGCAAAGACGCGCGCGAACTCGCCGTAGGTGCGACCGAGCAGGCGAACATCGGGGCCGCCGAGCAGCCCCGGCAGCCGCTGGATCAAAGCCTGCGTTCCCGGTGCCGCCACCGTTTCGATCCACGGCGGCGTGCCGTAAGACGCCACCGCCGCCCGCTCGAGCCGTGCTAGCGCGTCGTCTTCCGGCAGTCGCGCCCAGTCCGCCGCGGTGACCTCTCCTACGGAATAGGGCTGCGGGTTGATACCAGTCGAAAGGTCGAGCCACGGCTTCGGGGCCTGAGGGAAGGCGCGACGGGCGGTGTCGAGGGCACCGCCGTGGCGGGTGAAAGCACTGACTTCGATCACGATGCGAGACTTACAAAGCTCGTGCCTGATGGCAAGGTTTCACTGGAGAGTCGGGCTGACAAGCGCTGGCATGCGCGTCTATAGACGCGCGTGACAGGCTCCCAGGAGAGACCATGGACGCCCGCAGACAGGCACCGCTGGCCCGGCACGCCATGGCCTACGTCCTCGCTGGCGGTCGCGGCAGCCGCCTCCTCGAGCTTACCGACCATCGCGCCAAGCCTGCGGTCTACTTCGGCGGTAAATCGCGTATCATCGATTTCGCGCTGTCGAACGCGCTCAATTCCGGTATCCGCCGGATTGGCGTCGCCACGCAGTACAAGGCGCATTCCCTGATCCGCCACCTGCAACGCGGTTGGAGCTTCTTTCGACCCGAGCGCAACGAGAGTTTTGACATCCTGCCGGCCAGCCAGCAGGTGTCGGAAAACCTCTGGTACGCCGGCACCGCCGATGCCGTGTACCAGAACATCGCGATCATCCGCGATTATGGGCCACGCTACATCGTCGTGCTCGCGGGCGACCATGTCTACAAGCAGGATTACGAGCTGATGCTGCAGCAGCACGTCGACACAGGTGCCGACGTGACGGTCGGCTGCCTTGAGGTGCCACGCATGGAAGCCACCGGCTTCGGCGTGATGGCGGTGGATGAACACGATCGTATCGTGTCTTTTCTCGAAAAGCCCTCGGACCCACCGTCGATGCCAGGCAAGCCCGAAGCCGCATTGGCCTCGATGGGCATCTACGTCTTCGAGGCCGAGTTCCTCTTCGAACAGCTTCGCCGTGACGCCGCCGATCCGACCTCTGCGCACGATTTCGGGCAGGACATCGTTCCCTATATCGTCAAGCACGGCAAGGCGATCGCGCACCCGTTCAGCCGATCCTGCGTCCGCTCCTCCGACGAGGCGGAACCTTATTGGCGCGACGCCGGCACCCTCGACTCTTATTGGGAGTCCAATCTCGATCTTTGCGACATCGTGCCCGGCCTCGACCTGTACGATCGCGATTGGCCCATTTGGACCTATGGCGAGATCGTGCCGCCGGCCAAGTTCGTCCACGATGTCGACGGCCGCCGCGGTCGTGCCACCAACTCGCTGGTATCGGGAGGCTGCATCGTGTCCGGCTCGGAGATGAGCTGCTCGCTGCTGTTCACCGGCGTGCACGTGCATTCGTTCGGCAACATTCACGGTGCGGTCGTGCTGCCCTACGCCGATGTCAGCCGCGGCGCGCGTCTCAAGAACGTGATCGTCGATCGTGGTGTTCGCATCCCCGAAGGCCTGATCGTCGGCGAGGACCCGGAGCACGACGCCGCACGGTTCCGCCGCACCAGCAAAGGCATCTGCCTCATCACCCAGCCGATGATCGACCGGCTGCGGAACTGACCAGCGAGCGCACTGCTCGAGCATTCCTCAGCGCCTGACCCAAAGATGGTTGTGGTCGGCTACCAGGAGTGATTCAGGCCTTCTCGCGCTCGTTGTAATATGCATTGAACAACGACAGCTGCTGGTGACCGTGGATGACGTCGCAGGTATCCCTCGGGTCAAGCCCGAGGGACAGGCTCTGATGTCGAGTGTCACCAAGCGCGGTGGCTTCGGGTAGGGCTCGATCCAGGCATCGACGAGCGCGTAGATCAGGCGGATTACTTCGCGCAGGCGCGGGGCGTTCTCGCGTCGCGACAGGGTCGGCTGCGAACACAGGTCGTTGCCGCTGTCGGCAGCCGCCCGCAGGCGAGCTTGAACGCCGGATCGCGACGCAGGTGGTCGAGGTCGTCGGCGTCCTCGTCGCCCATGGCGATGGCGAAGATGCGCGCGGATCATGTCGGCGAGCGTGTGCGTGACGCGGGCACGATCGCGGCGGTCGGGCACGCGGCGGGCTAGGCGCGCGGCGATGCCGAGCCGCCGCTCCGCCATGGCCAGCAGCGTCACGCCGCCGTCCGAGGTCAGCCGACCGCCGTCGCAAAGGACATATAATCTACCTTCTATCGCCTAGCATAGACGCGCACACTCCTCAGTCCTTACATTCATATTCTATTGCCTGATGTTATGCCGAGGTTTCCCTGCACCCATCCGCATGATGAGCACGGGGGAGATACGTACCCCGAGCTGTTGAAAGCATTCGAGTGCGCACCATTGGTCATCTGCTGTAGATCCGAAGCTTTTGTCCGAGTTCCGCCAGCCACGGCTGGTGCGCGATGCGGGTGACCTGACGCTCGGCCTCGAGACGCTTCATGAACTTGTACTCGCTCATGCCTTCGCACTCGAGCGTCGCCGAAAGCGACGATGCCGCCCTATGAACGCTCGCCCTTGATGCAAATTCTTAAGGCTGTAAACAGTCGTGCACAGAGCGCTGGCCGGAAGGTTTCCTGAGCCGTCGATTTCAAAAGGCCTTGTTCTCGAGACTGCGGAGGGTGCGGAATGTCGAGCTTGGAGCCGTTTGCGCATCTGCTCCCGAGCCGACCGGTGCTCTCCAGCGATTCGGGCGGATCGACCGACACGATCCTTGAACGCTACCACCATCCGCCGGGCGTCATCGCCGTCCCGGGACTGACGAACACCCTGGTGGTGATGCACATGCGCGGACCGGTCGCGGTCGAGGAGAAGTCGGAGCATTCGGGTTGGGTGCGGCGTTGGACCGACAGAGGTCAGGCGAGCGTCACCCCGGCGGGCGCTCCCGTCGCTCGACGCTTCACGGCCCGGCCCGAAGTCCTCCTCATCCAGATCGCCCCCCGGCTGCTCGACCAGGTCGTCATCGAGTCGATCGATATCGAACCCAAGAGCGTCACGGTGCTCCCTAGCTTCGCTCGTCCAGATCCGACGCTGGATAACTACTGCCGCCTTCTCGAGGAGGAAGTCGCGCATCCAACTGGCCCGGGTCACGAGCTGGCGCGGGACCTGCTGGGAAGATCGATCGCCTTGACCCTGATCCGTCGGTACTCGACTCTGCGTCCAAGTCCACCGGACGACGTCGGCCAGATCACGCCAGCGCGCATCAAGCGCGTGCTCGACTTCATGCATGAGGAAACGGACCGCAACCCGACGCTGGCGGACTTTGCGGCCCTCTCTGGGCTGAGCGCCACGCACTTCGCCCGCGCCTTCCGCTCGACGACCGGATCACCGCCGCACAAGTACCTGATGGCGGTCCGCATGGCTCGGGGGCGACGGCTCCTGGGTGAGACCGACCTGCCTATAGTGGATGTGGCCTTCCGCTGCGGTTTCGAGCAGGCGGGCAGCTTCGCCACGGCGTTCCGCAAGAGCACCGGTGTAACGCCTCGCGAATGGCGCCAGGAACGACGCGCCTAACGCGGTGCGGCCTCGCCTGCGCGAGGATCGTCCATCGGCGTTGAGGAAGCTGGCTCAAGCTTGCCGATCAGCCCGGTTCGCAACACAAAATGGTCGGAATGATGAAATCGCGCTCATCGCGGCGAAGATCCGCGGGCGAAAGGCATTTAATCAACCGCTCGCAAACGCATGGAGCGAGATAATGGTTGACTATCCTGATTTCGGCACCTTTGGACGTTTCGAGGAAACGCCTGTCGCCGACATGTCGCCGGGGATGAAGGCGGGCTACGACTTCACCGTCAAGCTGCGCGGCCAGGTCCCCGGACCCCACAAGATCTGGCTGGCAAACCCGAGGCTGTCCCAGACGATCGTTCCGACGGGAGCCTATTACCAGACGCAGTCGACTCTGACGAAGTCCGAGATTGAGATCGTCACCAACGTCATCAATAGCCGCTGGCTCGCGGCCTACGGGAACTACGAGCACGAGAAGATCGGAGAGGAGGCGGGTCGGCTATCGCCCGAGAAGGTGGAGGCGCTGATCGCCGACATGCCGACCGCCTTCGACGATCCCCGCCAGCAGGTCGTCTATGAGCTCGCCACGACCCTGGCCAAGCCCCGCGTCGTTCCCCTCGGACTGTTCAAGCGCGCCAAGGCGCTGATCGGCGAGGCGGGGATCGTGGACGTCACCGTACTGATGGGATGGTTTACGGCAGTGTCGTTGACGCTGAACGCCTTCGACGTGCCGTCCAACGCCGTCGGCTTGGACCAGTAGGGGCGCTGACATGGCGAAAGAGTTGGATCATCTCGGCGGTAGGACCGCCCTCATCGAGCCCGACGCGCTCACGGCGCCGCAGCGGAAGCTCTACGACTACATCGAAACGCGCATGATACCCTGGGCCGAGAGATCGGGGTTCGAGGGCAAGCTGCCTGACGGGCGCATGATCGGCCCCTTCAACCTGGTCCTCCTCAGCCCCGAGATTGGGCAAGCCTTCTTGGAACTGCAGGGCGTGGAGAGCCGAAGCACGAGTCTATCGCCGCGCGTGAGAGAGGTCGTGATCCTGACCGTTGGCGCGGTGTGGCGCTGCGACTACGAGCGGTATGCGCACGCGGCCGTCGCCAAGGCCGCCGGCCTGTCTTCCTCCGCCATCGCCGCGCTCGTCCAGGGCGACGCGACCACCGAGCTTGACGAGGACGAAACCGTAGCCGGGCGCTTCGCCATGGCGCTGACCGCAGATCACGCGGTCGACGACGCCCTGTTCGAAGAGGCGCGGTCGACGTTCGGCGAGAAGGGGATCGTCGACCTCATCGTGTTGGCCGGCTGCTACGGCATGATCTCGTCGCTGCTCAACGCCTTCCAGGTTCCCGCCCCGCCATAGTCCGGCGCGCGGCGGCGCGCCAGCGGGCGCCCAGATCGCCCCCACCGTCCCCTCTCTTTCGGATTGGAAGTCCACATGTCTCACAACAAGGCGCCGCAAGCCCGCGTCACCACGATCGCGACGTTTCCCAAGGAGTCCTTCCTTGAGAATCTGGCCGTTCGGGAAGACAACTCCATCCTGGTGACGGCGATGAACCGCAAGGAGTTGTGGTACGTCCCACCAGCCTTGGACGGTCAAGAGGTGACGGCCGTCTGCATCCACACACTGGAGACCTTGCCGACGGGTCTGGCGGAGATCGCTCCCGACGTGTTCCTGATGCTCGCCGGCAACCTGTATACGACCCACGAGTCCTTCATCTACAAGATCGACCTCACGGACTGGACACCGGGATCGCCGGTCGAGCCTGAGCTGTTCTGCCGCTTCCCCGGTGAGGCTCGCGCTCCTAACGGCTGCTGCCTGCTCAAGCCCGGCGTGCTGCTCGTCGCGGACTGCTTCGCCGGTCTGATCTGGCGCGTCGACTACGCCGACGATGGGAGCGAGCCCAAGGTCACGGTCTGGGCCAAGCACGACAGCATGGGCTACTATCCCGGTAAGATGAAGCCGGAGCAGCCGGGCGTGAACGGCGTCCGCTACGCGCCCAAAACGGGCTATCTCTACTATACGGCGACCGCGAAAAAGCTGTTCATGCGGATCGCGGTCGAACCAGACAGCCTGGAGGCCAAAGGCGATCCCGAACTTGTGGTGGCGGGTCGCATGGGCGACGACTTCTGCATCGATGAAGATGCGCAGGTGATCTACCTGACCAGCCACCGGCAGAACACCATCGACGTCGTGTCGATGGATCCGGGGCTGAACAGCGGCTTCACCCAGAGTGTCCTGGGCGATCCCTTCACCGAAGAGCTGATCGGCCCGTCCAGCGGCGCATGGGGGCGCGCGCGGGGCCAGCAGGGTCGCACCGCGTTTTTCGTCACGGACGGCGGCACCGCCTCGTGGCCGCTGGGTGGACCGCAGCCCGCCAGGCTGCTGCAGGTTGATCTCCAGCCGATCAACGGTCCGTTCCCCGGAAGCGGGTCCTGAGCGTTAGTCCAGGCCCGTCTACTTCTGGTACTAGGCATTGAAGCTGGCTCTCAGATGCTCACAGACGTGTGCGCCAGAAGCTCACGGCGTAGCCGGCGTAGTAGCTGAGCGCGCTCAAGGTCGCGAACAATCCGGCCCCCAATGCGCGTCGTGCGGCCAGGCGCCGGTCTCTTCGTACATGAGCTCGGAAAGGCGCGCAAAGCGATCGGACAGAGAGTTCTCGAGAGCCAAGAGCGCCCTTGGCAACCTCGTAGCCTCACGCCTGTCCACGGACTCGACCGGGTCGCCGGTCTGCTCGTCGACGAGCTGCCACTTGAGGCGGGACCGGTCTGCCGATTGATCTGCTTGAAAACGACTCTCTCGCCCGACGAGATCGCGCTGTAGACGGCGACGGGGCAGGAGACCGGGGAGAGCTTGAGGTAGCCCTTCCAGTACGGACGAGGTGCCACGAGGTACTCACAAACGCATACGCAACGACGTTTCCGATCTTGAGCTGGAAAGCTAAGAATCAAACCCGTCGCAATTTGCCGAACCCGTCGCCATGATTAGGCCGGCTGGTGGGTCAGCCTAGGCTCAGGACTCATTCTTGTCACAGCCAGAAGATGACGATTGCTGCGATGACGATGGCTGACATGAAGGTGTGGGCGCAACGATCGTAGCGGGTGGCGACGCGGCGCCAGTCCTTGAGGCGGCCGAACATGTTCTCGACCTTGTGGCGGACCCTGTAGATCTTGTGGTCGTAGGCGTGCTGGACCTTGCGGGTCTTGCGCGGTGGGATGCAGGGCCTGATGCCCTTGTCTTCGAGCGCGGCGCGGTAGCCGTCGCTGTCGTAACCGCGGTCAGCGACGAGGACGTCGGCCGCTGGCAGCGCGTCGAGCAGGAAGGCGGCGCCGGCGTGGTCGCTCATCTCACCTTCGGAGAGCAGCATGGCGACGGGGCGGCCCTGGCCATCGCAGACCGCGTGCAGCTTGGAGTTCAGGCCGCCCTTCGTGCGCCCGATACGGCGGGGTAAAGCCCCTTTTTGAAGAGGCTCGCTGCAGTGCGATGCGCCTTGAGATGGGTGGCATCGATCATCAGAAGATCGGGCTCCCCGGCCCGGCCCGCGAGGGCGGCGAAGATGCGGTCGAACACGCCGAGCCGGCTCCAACGGACGAAGCGATTGTAGAGCGTCTTGTGCGGACCATAGTCAGGTGGCGCATCGCGCCAGCGCATGCCGGTGCGGATCACGTGCACGATGCCGCTGAGAACACGTCGGTCGTCCACGCGGGCGATGCCGTGCGACAGCGGAAAGTAAGGTTCGATCCGCGCCATCTGCGCGTCCGAAAGCCAGAACGAATCATCCATGCAGCGCACCTCCCAACCGCATGGAATCATCAGCTCGACCTGGCCGAAAGCCTGCCGACGTTAATAGGTCCTGAGCCTAGGGACTTTCGAGACGACGTTACGATGCTGGTCCAGGTGGCCGCATCAATGCGGAGCCAGAGGATGTGCCGTCATTCCGAGCGGCAGGCTTTTCGGAAACGGTCGATTTGTGACTCGGGGCGAACTCGATCATGTCGACAAGCGCCACTCTCTACCAGAGTCTCGCAAGCTAGGGTTCAGGGCGAATCAATCTTCGGCGGTGCATTCTCTACTCGTTGCGCCGAAACGCTTGTGAATAATTCTAATTGCCGATGATTTCTCTGATGCGGGCTACGAGCGCGTCCATCACAAATGGCTTTGTCAAGACCTGCACGCCCTGAGCGAGATAGCCATTGCCGAACACCGCAGTCTCGGCGTAGCCGGTGATGAAAAGCACCTTCAGAAAGGGTCGCGTTTCGCGTGCGGCATCGGCCATCTGGCGACCGTTCAAACCGCCTGGAAGACCGACATCCGTGACCAGCAGGTCGATGCGGACATCCGACTGTAAAACCTTCTGCCCAGCGAGGCTGTCGGCCGCCTCGATGGCCGTGTAGCCGAGGTCTTCCAACACATCGGCGATCAACATGCGTACAGTGGGCTCGTCGTCGACGATCAAGACCGTTTGACCAGGCTCGGCGCGCGATGGAGCGGTGTGCTCGACGCGCGCCTCGTCTCTATCGAAATCTCCCAGGTGACGCGGTAGGTAGATGGTGACCGTCGTTCCTTTGCCGACCTCGGAGCGGATGCGAACTTCACCTCCCGACTGCTTGGCGAAACCGTAGATCATCGACAGGCCCAGACCCGTGCCTTCGCCGAGCGGCTTCGTGGTGAAGAAGGGCTCGAAGACCCGGGCGATTACTTCGGCTGACATCCCATTTCCCGTGTCCCTCACACCCAGCGACAAGTACTCGCCGGCATCTATGTCGTGCGTGCGGGCGCCATGCTCATCGAACAACCTGTTAGCCGTTTCTATCGTGATGCGACCGCCGTTAGGCATGGCGTCGCGCGCGTTGATGCAAAGGTTCAGCAATGCGTTTTCGAGCTGGGGCGGGTCGACTAGGGCGGCCCACAATTCTGGGGCTCCAACGGTCTCGATTGCGATCGCGGGACCGACGGTACGGCGGATCATCTCCTCCATACCGAGAACGAGCCTGTTCACTTCAGTAGGCCGAGGATCGAGGGTCTGACGGCGCGAGAAGGCCAGCAAGCGGTGCGTCAGCGCCGCCGCGCGTCTTGCGGCGCTCTGAGCTGCCGCCAGATAGCGATCGACATCCTTCCCCCGGCCCTGCTCGATGCGGAGCTGCATCAGCTCCAAAGCCCCAGAAATGCCGGCGAGCAGGTTGTTGAAATCGTGAGCCAAGCCGCCGGTGAGTTGGCCCACCGCTTCCATCTTCTGCGCTTGGCGAAGCTGCTCCTCGACCTTTCGTTGCTCGCTAACGTCGCGCCCGATGAATAGCACAAGGCCATAACCATCATCGAAGCGTTCGACCGGAATGACCTGGGCATCAATGAGGACACCTCGACCGTCCTGGTAGGTTCGCTCCGCCAGGTAGGCCTGAACCGTTCCGGTTCCGACACACGCGGCTGCGTAGTGCTCGATAGCTTGAGCGCTGTCGGGCGGGACGACAGTAGCCGGCCGCTGCCCGATCACGTCCTCCCTGCTTTGCCCGAACACCGTTTCCGCGGCGGGATTGATATCCTCGAACCAGACATCGCCATCCGGGCCGACCCGGACGAGAAGCAGATATTCCGGCGCCATGTCGAAATAGATTCTTGCCCTCGCCTCACTGTGCTGCAAAGTCTGCGTGCGCTCCGCCACGCGTTCTTCTAAAATCTCGTTGGCCTCGCGAAGCGCTCGCTCCGCGAGCTTTAACTCCGTCACCTCGTACCCACCCACGAAGACGCCGGTGATCGTCCCACCGTCGTCGCGTATCGGCTGATAGGTAAAATCAACGAAGCGCTCGCTGTCCTCGCCCGCCAGCCGTGCAGCCATCGCCAGCGCGACGTGCGGCTCGCCGGTCTCGTAGACGTTGTCCAAAAGCTCGTAGAAGCCTTGACCACCCAGCTCCGGAAAGACCTCACGGATCCCTCGCTCAAGGTATTGCCGAGGTCCCCCGATCCGAACGAAGGCGTCGTTGACATATTCGTAGACGTGGTCGGGTCCACGCGTGACGCCGACGAAACCCGGCATTTGCTGGAGAAGCCGCCGCTGACGCTCGTCCCGCGTCCGGAGCGCCCGTTCCGAAGCGATTTGACTCGTGAGGTCCATCGCGTTGACGAACACGCCCAGGACGTCGCCGCCTTCGCCGCGGATGGGGGCGAAGCTGTAGAACCAGAAGGTCTCCTCTAGACATCCTTGCCGCAGCATCATCAAGCGCTGCCGGTCGGTCGCGAACCCCTCCCCTGTTTCGACGACCGCCTTGAGCTGCGGGCCAAGCACGTCCCATATCTCGGCCCAGACCTCGCTGACGGGCAGTCCGAGCGCCAGCGGATGTCGCTCCGCCAGCGCAGGCGCGTAGGCGTCGTTATAAAGAAGCCGAAAATCGTGGCCCCAGTAAATAGCGCTGACGATCGAGGAATTGAGACAAATCGAAAGCACAGAACGAAGCGATTGCGGCCAGCCAGACGGATCGCCAAACGGCGAGCGAGACCAATCCTGGGCGCGGATATGTGCGCCCATGTCCCCACCTCCCGCGAGGAAACCGATGTTCTGATCGGAGGCATGGATACACATTCTAGCGGGCATAGTCTCACGGCGATAGCCAAGCAAGAGACCGTGATCGACGCGCTCGCGCTCAGCCGGACGCGACTGGCCAGCTTCTATCCGCCCTTAAACTTATCGGTCGCATGAACGGCCAGGATCGAGCACAAAGACCGCGGCACCGGCTTCTCGACGATGCGATCATTGACCCGCGCGATGCCGTGCGACAGCGGGAAGGATGGTTCGATCCGCGCCATCTGCGCGTCCGAGAGCCAGAACGGATCATTCATGCGGCACCTCCGAGCCGCATGGAACCAGCAAATCGAGCCGCCGAAAGCCTCCCGACGTTAATGGGCCTGAGCCTGAAAGCGCAAGATACACAGCGTCAGAGAACGAGTCCCTTCGAGAGCGTACGAGTTGCCCGTTAACACGGGACAAGATAAATAGCTACTCGCCTACAAGGCTGTGTTTGCTTGGACTTTCCACGAAAAAGAAGAGACAGTGCTGGCGGGGGGAAGGGTGCTGAACCTCAACATTCTCTCGCACGATGCCTTTTCGCTTCGCTACCGCGCGATGGCGCTCGCTGGTTATTCCTATGTTACTCCGTCTTCTGCTCCGCAGGAGTTCGTTCAAGGCCAAGATCGGCGGCAGGAACAGCCCGTCCGCTCTGCGCGCCAATCCAAGTCGTTCCTGACAAGCCGGCTCAGGCGCGAAAGCGGACCTTCTTTTAAGCAGCTCAGCGCTTTTCGCAATGCTTGGACAACGGCTTGCGTACATTCCGAGCCTTGTTCCACGGTATCAATTGCCTAGCCTGACGCGAATGTTGATCCTCTGCGAGAAGTGGTTCGGGCCGGCAAATGCCGCTTTCCGTCTGCTAGTTAAGGTGTAGTTAGGTGGCGCGATCCCATGCTCGGCAAGACAAACGGGCGAAACATACACAATCTTCAAGAGCAGTCGAGACTGCCGATCTGCAGCGGCTCTCTTTGCCAGGAGTCGAGACCTTTCTTGGAACCTCCTGTTTCGGGTTGAGCCGTGACGTGGCGAACTCGCAATTGATGGTATTTGGGCCAAATGAAATCGAAGAACGCAAGGTCAGTGCGTTGCTGAAGTTCCTCGCCTACTTCTGGGGACCAATACCCTGGATGATCGAGGCGGCAGTTGCCCTGTCGGGCGTCGTGAGACACTGGTCGGACTTCATTATCATCCTTGTTCTGCTGCTTGCCAACGCCGCTATCGCCTTCCGGGAGGAGCGGCAGGCCGGAAACGCTATCGAGGCGCTGAAGGCCCGTGTAAAGAGGGACAGCGTCTGGGTTACAGCCCCTTCGCGCAAGTTGGGGCCGGGCGATGTCATACGTCTTCGTCCGGGCGACATCGTGCCGGCGGACGCGTCCATGCTCGACGGCGACGAGCTATCGCTCGATCAGTCCGCATTGACCGGAGAGTCGCTCCCGGTCTCAAAGTCCTCGATTGATGCAGTATTCTCGGGATCGATCGTCCGAAGAGGCGGCACCGACGCGCTGGTCTACGCGACCGGCACTACGTCGGGCCCCTCGCGGCATTTGGGCTGCTCATCCTCGGCGAGCGCGTGCTCCGTCTCGCTCATGCGCAGTTGCAGACGATGATGTACCTCATGCTTTCGGTCGCTGGCCATCTCACCATCTTCCAGACGCGGACACGCGGCCCTTGGTGGGCGACGCGGCCGGCCTCCTCCTGGTGGCGGTCTGCGGGACGCAGGCTGTGGCGACGATCATCGCCGTCTACGGGCTCGGGCTCGTGACCCCCCTCGGCGGGGCAAATGCCGGCGTCGTTTGGGACGATGCCGCCCCTTGGTTCCTCGCGATCGATCCCATTAAGCTCCTCGCCTATCGCGTCCTTGATCCGGTCAAGAAGACGGCCGGCGACAGCGGCGCGGGACACAAGCCCGAGGTGATGCCAACCCGCGTCTCGCAGGCTGCCGCGTGAGCGGCGGCCTGCCGAGGACGACGCGCTTCGTCGAGGCGGCCCGAGGCAAGCTGATCGCCGTCATCTTCGATGTCGACGGCGTTCTTCTCGCATCACCGCACGAACGAGCCTGGCGCGAGGCGCTGCAGGGCCTGACCAATCCCGCGCGGTTCACCACGGTACTCTACCAGGAGCACGTGGCCGGAAAACCGAGATCAAGCGGGGCCCTTGCCGCCCTGAAGGCGCTAGGCGTGCCGGATGCGGAGCAACAAGCCGCGCTTTACGCGGAGCGCAAGCAGGCGCGTCTGGAGGATCTGATCGCCGCTAAGGATTTCCACGTCTTCGCGGACGCATTGCGGCTGGTGCGTGCCATCGAGGGCCTCGGTTGGCCGATGGCGGCGGCCTCGTCCTCGAAGAACGCGAACGGCATGTTGCGGCTGATCCCCTACGATCGGAGCCGCAGCCTGTACGATGTCTTTGCGACGAACGTCTGCGGCCGCGACCTCCCAAGGGGCAAGCCCGATCCGGCGATTTTTCTGCTCGCGGCGAGAGAGCTTGGACCGGCGCCGGGGAATTGCCTCGTGGTCGAGGACGCGCCGGCCGGCATCGAGGCGGCGCGCGCTGGCGGCATGATGGCGCTCGGCATCGCCCGGCTCCACGACGCCGCCGATCTTCGTGCCGCCGGCGCATTTGTGGTGGTAGACAGCCTCGACGAGGTCGCGCGCGCCGATCTTGCCCAGGGCCGACTGAGTCGGGAGGTCGCGTGAAAACGGAGATCTGACAATTGGGCTGCCAACAAGCTCGAGTCACGGCGACGTCGAATGGAGAGCCCATGAACCCGATCAGCGACCCCGCGCTCGCCGATACTCTTTGCGACGAGACGGACGCCTGGACCGTGTCCTACGACGGCTTCGATCCTGATCTCGAGGGTCGCCGCGAAGCGCTGTTCACAGTCGGAAACGGCTTTTTCGCAACGCGCGGCGCCGCCTCAAACGAGAGGGCCGACGACGTGCATTATCCGGGCACATACGTGGCTGGCGGCTACAATCGACTGACGACGGAGATGGCGGAGCGTGCCATCGAGAATGAGGATCTGGTCAACCTGCCGAACTGGCTACCCTTCGAGGTCGGCACCCGCCATGAGGGCACCCTCGCCTGGCTCAACGCGCAAGGGTCGAGCGAAATCGTCGAGCATCGGCAGGAGCTCGATCTTCGCCGCGGCCTTTATCGCCGCATCGTGCGCAACCGCGACGCGCAGGGGCGACTGACTCGCATCGAGGAGATGCGCTTTATCCACATGGAGCACAGGCACCTCGCCGGCCAGAAGGTGACGATCACGGCCGAGAACTGGTCCGGGCTTGTAGTCGTCCGTGTGGCGATCGACGGTCGGATCGTCAATGGCGGCGTGCCCCGTTACCGCCCCTTCGATGGCCGGCATCTGCGCACGCTAGAAGCAACCGACGGGGCCGACACCATGCTACTCGAGGCCGAAACGATGCAGTCGCATCTGCATGTCGTGGAGGCGAGCCGCGTCCGTTTCTACCGCGCGGACGCGTCGATCGAGCCCCGCCGAGAGACTTTGAGCGAGCCCTCCTATATCGGTCAGCAGGTCGATATCGAGTTGGCTCTAGGCGCGAGCGTGACGGCCGAGAAGATCGTCGCCCTCTTCACTTCGCGCGATCGGGCAAGCGCCGATCCGCGCACGGGAGCGCTGACCGCAGTGGGGCGCGCGGGTCGCTTCCAGGAGCTCTTCGACAGCCATGCCCTTGCTTGGGCGCACCTTTGGAGACGCTGCGATCTCGGCGCCATTCGGGTCAAGGGCGAGGAGGGCTGCGCTACGCAGCGAACCATACGCCTGAACATCTTCCACATATTGCAGACCGCCTCGCCTCACACGATCGACCTTGATGCTGGCGTGCCCTCGCGCGGCTGGCACGGCGAAGGCTACCGCGGCCATATATTCTGGGACGAAATCTTCGTTATGCCGCTTCTCAACGTGCGGCTCCCTGACGTCGCGCGTGCGCTCCTGCTTTATCGCGCGCGCCGCCTGCCCGAGGCCCGCGCCGCCGCAGCGAAAGCCGGCTATCGCGGCGCCATGTTCCCATGGCAGAGCGGTAGCGACGGGCGGGAGGAGACCGATCTCGCCTATCTCAGCCCTCGTTCGGGCCGTTTTATCACCGACAACACCTATCTCGAACGCCACGTCGGCGCTGCCGTCGCCTTCAATGCTTGGCACTACTACGAGGCCACCGGCGATGACGACTTCCTCCACGATGCCGGTGCTAAGCTGATGCTCGAGATCGCTCATTTCTGGGCGAGCGCCGCGCAATGGAACGCGGCGCGCGGGCGCTACGAGCTGCGCGGCGTGATAGGCCCCGACGAATTCCACGACGCCTATCCGAGCGCGCTCAAACCCGGCGTCGACAACAACGCCTACACCAACCTCATGGCAGTCTGGTGCATCGAGCGCGCGCTGGCGCTATTCGAAATACTCCCTGCCGAGCGCTCCAGGCAGTTGCGAGAGACGTACGGGTTGGAACAGACCGAGCTCGATCTGTGGGAAAAAGTCAGCCGCAAGATGTTCGTGCCGTTTCACGACGACGGGATCATCAGCCAATTCGAGGGGTACGAGGCGCTCGAGGAGCTGGATTGGGCCGCCTACCGATCGAAATATGGCGACATCAAGCGGCTCGACCTCATCTTAGAGGCCGAAGACAGATCGCCCAACAGCTACAAGCTGTGCAAGCAAGCCGACGTCTTGATGCTGTTCTACCTGTTCTCGACCGAGAGCTTGGCCAAGCTGTTTGCACGGCTGAATTATCCATTCTCCGGAGAGATGATCCCGAAGAACATCAAGTATTATATCGCGAGGAGTTCCCACGGCTCGACGCTGAGTGGCGTGGTCGATGCTTGGGTCCTTGCTCGGGCGGACCGCCTCCACTCTTGGGAGCACTTCAAGCAGGCTCTTCTCTGCGATGTCGATGACGAGGGCGGCATGACGGCCGAGGGGGTCCACCTCGGCGCGATGGCCGGCTCGGCGGATCTATTGCAACGCTGCTACACCGGGCTCGAACTGGTCGACGGACAGCTCTGGTTCAATCCGTGTCTGCCAGCCGAACTGCTGCAGCTGGAGTTTCGCCTGCGATATCGCCGGAACTCGCTCCTGATCCGCGTCACACCCGAAACACTGATTGTGACCAGCGATAGCTCTGCCGCAAACCCAATCTCCATCCGTCTCGGAGGGCGGGTCTTCACCATCGGGCCGGGCGAGCAAGCCTCGTTCACCAAGCCGGCATGACAATCCGGTCCGAAGCTAGAAACCAGGGATGCAGACCGGCACCATAAGAGCCAGGCGATCGTCCACCGACATCACGCCGGGGATATTGTCGGCCGCGACCCTGACGGAGGCGCGATGGTCCTCGCTCGGGACCAGCCCGTCCAGAGTGACGCGGCCCTGATCGACGGTGATCTCGACACCGCAGTTCCTGGACCAGCTCTGGTGCGCAAGCTCCCGCTGAATACGATGCTTGATCTCGCGATCGGAAATCGCCGCCTCCTCGTAGGCCGGGGCAACCAGTTGCCCGAGCAGCTTCACGAAGTCCATGCGTGTCAACAGGCCCACAAGCACGCCGCCGCCCAGTACGGGCAGGCGCTTGACTCGATGCTTCTGCATGAGCCGGGCCGCGTCGTTGAGGGTATCGGCTTCATCAATCGTGACCGGTTTCGTCGTCATCACATCCGACACCCGACGTCCATTCGTCCGCCTGTAGTGCTCGGCGAGCTCACGGGAAGAGACCAGGTGCGACCACCACGAATCCCCGTCCGAGCCGCTCCCGAGTTCGACTCTGCGCAGGAGATCGCCTTCGCTGAGGATACCGATGAGTTGTCCGGAACCGTCGAGCACGGGAACGCCGCTGATCTTGTTCGCCACCATCAGCGTGATGGCATCCGAAAGGATGTCGGTCTCAGTCACGCAGACCACCGGTGACGTCATAACTTCCTTGATGAGCACTTCAGATTTCCTTGTGAAAGGCGCTCACGCCGCTTGATCCCACGTCCAGTCGCGGATATCGGGCAAGTCCTCGCCGAATTTGTCGTTATGGTTCTTGTGCTCGATGAGCTTGTCGCGCGTCGCCTTTTTGAGATAATCGCCCCGGGCCCGGGCCCCTGTACGGGCCCCGCACCAGGTACGCGGTCGACGACGTCCTGCACCAGGTGGACCAGCGCCGGACCGCCGTAGCCGGGACGTGCGCAAGCGTCAGAGGCTCGTGCAGAAGCGGGTCATGGTAGAAATAGAACTGGCCGACGGAGAGGTAGTTGGCAGCGCGCCAGTAGACATCGATGAGATGCAGCTCGTCCGGAGTAATTGCGTGCGAGGGGAGGCCACGACGAACGATAGAGTCGATGAGCTCGATGGATTTCGTCATGGTGGCCCTGGTCGATGTAGCCGGTACGAAGCGCAGCCGCCATGCGGTTCGAGCAAGCAGGATGGCGACCCTCGGAAGGCCTGTCCTCGATAGCGCAATGGCAAAGTGTGGGGCAGAGTCGGAATTTACCCATTGCAGCCTGCGGGAACTACAAGCGGCTCGGTTTCGATATGCTCGCACCGTGAGTGGCGGAAGGGTGCCTCGGATTGGCATTCCGCCTAAGGCGGCATCCCACAACGCCAGTGCACTGGCATATGGTCGGCCGCCCTGCGCCCGAAACTCGTGAGACGCGTAGGGAAATGCGGTAGGCGAGATCGTCATCCATCGTGATGTCACTTCCGTCAGCGTAATAAATCTCACCCTTGCTCGAAAACATGCTAAATGAGGCAGCCTCGGCTTCCGCGGCAGGCTCGGAAGCTGCCTCGTGTTGCCCCAAGCAGGACAGATCCAAGGCGATGGTCCTCCGCCCGAGGTGGCCAGCGGTGCCTTCTTCCACCTTGTCGGAATCGGCGCCTCGGCAGGTGGCCTGGAGGCCTGCAAGACGCTGATCGGCGCCATGCCTGCGATCACCGGTATGGCCTTCGTCCTTGTGCAGCACCTCGAACCGCACCACGAGAGCATGATGGCCGAGCTGCTCGCCGGGCGCTCGGGCCTTACCGTCTTGCAGGCGGTAGACGGCATGCTGGTGGAGCGCGAGCACCTCTACACGATCCCGCCCGACAGTTTCCTAGCGATCGACGATGGCGTGCTTCGCCTGTCGCGGCCCTTGCAACCGCACGGGACACGTCTGCCGGTCGACTTTTTCCTGACCTCGCTCGCGCGGGAACGCGGAGAGCACGCCATCTGCGTCGTGCTCTCCGGCACAGGAAGAGACGGTAGCCTAGGCCTTGCGGCGATCAAGGCGGCGGGCGGTTATTGCGTCGTGCAGGATCCCGAGGATGCGGACTATTCCGGCATGCCGTGCGGCGCGATCGGCACCGGCCTGGTGGACAAAATACTGCCGGTGCGCGAGATCCCCGGCGCGCTCGTCTCGCACGTCAAGGCGAGTGCCCGAGACCGCGCGGCCAAGGCGCACGTGGGGACGTACAGCCCACACGACCACCAAGCGTCGTCGACGCTCGACGCAATCATTGGTCTCGTGAAAGCCGCGACTTCAGCCGATTTCTCGACCTACAAGAAGGGTACACTGCAGCGTCGCATCGAGCGGCGCATGGCGCTGGCGAACGGCAATTCGAGCGACATGGCGCACTACCTCGACACGCTCCGCGAGGCGCCGGGCGAGCTCGCCCTCCTCGCCAAGGACATGCTTATCCACACGACGGGCTTCTTCCGCGACCGCGAGGTATTCGCCCGGCTCGAGGCGACGGAGATCCCCGACCTGCTGCGCGCCTGCGCCAAGGTCCAAGCGGTGCGCATCTGGGTGGCGGGCTGCAGCACCGGCGAGGAGGCCTACACGCTCGCCATGATCCTGCGCGAGCGGATCACGGCGGAGAAGCTCGACATCAAGCTCCAGATCTTCGCCTCCGACATCGATCGCGACGCCATCGCCACTGCGCGCGAAGGGCTTTACCCCACTGCGATCTCGAGAGACGTGTCGGACGAGCGCCTATCGCGTTTCTTCTCGCTCGAGGATTACGGCTACCGGATTTCGCCGGAGCTGCGGGCCGCTGTAGTCTTCACCGTACATGACGTGCTCGCCGACCCTCCCTTCGCGCGCCTCGACATGGTCTCGTGCCGCAACCTTCTGATTTATCTCGGACCGGAGGCGCAGCGGAAGCTCGTCTTGCTTTTCCACTTCGCGCTCAAAGACAACGGCCTTCTCCTGCTAGGTACGGCTGAGACCGTTGGGCGCGCCGAAGACGTCTTCACGATGCTCTCGAAGGAGGAGCGGCTGTATCGCAGGATAGGTCGCACGAGGATCGCCGATCTCGGCTTCCTCGCGCCGGCCAAGGCGGGGAAGCGCGAGACCGTCCAGCGGCAATACCCGGATCCCAAGCCGCGTCAGGCTGCTCTCGCCGAGGTCTGCCGCCGGGCGATGCTGGAGGCCTATGCTCCAGCCTCCGTGCTGATCAACGACCGCAACGAGTGCGTCTACCATTTCGGAGCGACGGACGATTTCTTACGCATCGCGCCAGGCTTCGCCAACCACGATATCCTCGAGATGGCGCGGCAGGGCACGCGAACGAAGCTCAAAGCCACGATCCGGAAGGTTTGGGAGGAAAATGTGCGCGTCGTCGTGGGCGGCGGGCGATCGTCGCGGCATCGTCGGACCGTGGCCTTCGACATCGCCGTACAGCCCGTCGTGAGAGGTGACGGCGATCTCCTGCTCGTCAGCTTCATCGACAAGCCGAAGCGACCTTCGGGAGAACAGACCGCCGGGCCGCTCGACGAGCCCGCGAGCATCGTCGAGCTGGAGCGGGAGCTCGCGGCTACCCGCTCCGAGCTGCAAGGCGCGATCCGCGATCTCGAGGCCTCGGGCGAGGACCAGAAGGCGATCAACGAGGAAGCCTTGTCCTTCAACGAGGAATATCAGTCCGCCAACGAGGAGCTCGTCACATCCAAGGAGGAGCTGCAGTCCTACAACGAGGAGCTGACGGCGTTGAACAGCCAGCTTCAGGAGACGCTGGAGAAGCAGCGTACGACGTCCAACGATCTCCAGAACGTCCTCTACAGCACCAATGTCGCGACCGTGTTCCTCGACGAGGATCTGAAGATCCGGTTCTTCACGCCGGCGACCCGCTCGATCTTCAACGTCATACCAGGCGACATCGGCCGGCCGCTCGCCGATCTCAGCTCGTTGGCGCCCGATCTGGATTTCGCGGCCGACGCGCGCGATGTCCTCCGGTCGTCGGAGCCGCGCGAGCACGAGATTCAGGTCCGATCCGGGGCCTGGTTCCAACGTCGCATTCTGCCCTATCGCGGCTATGACGGCGCGACGGAGGGCATCGTCATCACCTTCACCGACATGACAGGCCGCAAGCACGATGCCCAGGTGCTCGAGACTGCCAAGCGAGTGGCCGAGCAGGGAACGCTGGCGAAGTCGCGCTTCCTCGCCGCCGCGAGCCACGACCTTCGTCAGCCGCTGCAGACGCTATCGCTGATCCGCGGGTTGCTGGCCAAGACGGCTAGCGGCGAGGGAACCGACAGGCTGATCGTCGGGCTTGAGGAGACCTTGTCGGCGATGAGCGGGATGCTCGACACGCTGCTCGACGTCAACCAGATCGAGGCCGGCATCGTGCGCCCGACGGTGAGCTCGTTCCCCGTCCTCGACATCCTCGAACGCCTGCGGGAGGAGTTCGACTATCACGCCAAAGCCCATGGTCTCGTGCTGCGGGTCGGCGCCTGTAGCCTGATCGTCGAGAGCGATCAGCACTTGCTCGAGCAGATGGTGCGCAACCTGCTGTCGAATGCCTTGAAATACACGGTCAAGGGCAAGGTCCTGCTCGGATGCCGCCGGCAGAAGGACTCTTTGCGCATCGAGATCTGGGACACCGGCGCCGGCATCCCGACGGACGATCTCGAAGCGATCTTCGTCGAGTACCACCAGCTCGACAATTCCGCCCGCGAGCGCAGCCGCGGCCTCGGATTGGGTCTCTCGATCGTGCAGAGCCTGGGCAAGCTCCTCGGGCACAAGGTTAGCGTGCATTCCGTCGTGGGCCGCGGGTCGGTCTTCTCGATCGAAGTGAAGCGACCCGACGCGACCGCCGGCAGAGCTGGGAGCGCCGTGCCGGCAAAGCCCTCCATCCTCGGCACGTCTCACGAGAGCGGCCTGATTCTCCTCGTGGAGGACGATCCAGAGATCCAGAAGCTGATGGTCCAGGTGCTGTCGGCGGACGGGCACCGCGTCATGGCGGCCTCCGACGGCATGGGGGCGCTCGACCTTCTCGCCTCCAACGCCCCCGACCTCATCCTGGCCGATTACAATCTGCCCAACGGCATGGACGGCCTCGAGGTCGCGACCCGCATCCAGACCCAGTGCGGCAGGCCAATCCCGGTCGTGATCCTCACCGGCGATATCTCGACGGGCGCGCTGCGCCGGATCGCCGCCCGAAACTGCCTGGCGCTCAACAAGCCGATCCAGACCGACCTGCTCCTTGCCGCCTTGCAGACCCTGCTTCACCCTGAGCGCTTGGTGCCCGACACGGCCGCGAAGTCGAACGAGTCCCCGCATGAGCACTTCACCCTTTTCATCGTCGACGACGACGACACCATCCGCGCCTGGGTGCGCAGCGTCTTCGAGGCGGAGGGCCACAGCGTCGAGGATTTCGCCGACGGAGAGAGCTTCTTCGCGGACTACAGTCCCGGCGCCGAGGAATGCGTGCTGATCGACTTCGGCCTGCCCGGTATGAGCGGTGCCGCCCTGCTCGCCGCCCTACGGGAGGCCGGCTGGTCGCTGCCCGCCATCATGATCACCGGCCGCAGCGACGTCGCGATGGCGGTCGCGGCCATGAAGGCCGGCGCGTCGGACTTCATCGAGAAGCCGGCCTCGCCGCAGGATCTCCTCGCCAGCGTCGGACGCGCGATCAATCGCGGGCGCGACGCCAACCAGCGCCTTTCCTGGAAGGCGGATGCCGCCGGCCACCTCGCCGTGCTGACACCGCGCCAGCAGCAGGTGCTGACCCTGGTGCTGGCGGGAAGCGCGAGCAAGGCGATCGCCTTTGAGCTAGGCATCAGCCAGCGCACGGTGGAAAACCATCGCGCCTCGATCATGCGCAAGACCGGAACCAAGTCGCTCCCGGCGCTGGCGCGTCTCGCGCTCGTCGCCGAGTCCGCCTGACACTTGCACCACCCTCGCTGCCAGCCTCCTCGTTTCCCCCTGCTCGACTCCCTTCAGCGCCCACTTCACCCCAAGAGACCTTGGGGCATGAGTAAATTCAACGGCTTTCGCCGGCGTCGCAACGATCTAGAAATCGGACGCGCGTTCGGCGGAAATCGTCGGCGACCGATAGCAGGGACAATCCTTCTGCATCGCTCGTGCGCAGAGGATTTGCGCTTATGACGACCTGCGGTTCTGCCACCTCCACGCTCCGCACCACCCTTCCGGGTAAGATGCTCCTGCGCAGAGCGAGGCTCGTCGCCGTCGGGCTGCTCGCGCTCGGCTTGGGTTCCTGCGTGATCTCCGACAAGCCGCTGATCGTGGGAACCAAACCGATTTTCGGCGACCGCTTCGACGCGGTCCTGTTCCGCGACTTTACCGAGGGTGCGGGCTATTCCGCGCAGAAGGTCGGCTATCATTGGAGCGACGGCTACTACCTCCGCGCCAGTGCGGGCGGCAAGCACGTGGTGAGGTTTGCCGCCGAGATGTTGTCGGCCACCGACTTCCTGATCGAGCGCAGCCAGGACGACCGCGCCGCGGGCCAGGCCAAGCTCTTCACATACTTCATCGCGCGCAAGGTCGCCGACGGCGCCTACCTCCTCGCCCCGCTGAACGAGAACGATCTCTCGGCCGCGGACCGCGAGGCGATGTGCGACAAGGATCAGCCCGAGGGCTTCTGCTCGATCAAGGACCACGATCAGCTCATGACCTCCGCGCGGGCCACCGAGGGCAAGACCCTGAAGAACGCCTCGGTCGCCGTCCTGACGTTCGGGGAAGAGCTGAAGGCCGCGAGTGCTCCCGTCGTCGGAGCGCAGAAATAGTCAGCGGCGCTGCCGTGGAGCGAACGATTGTGAACAAGTCCGCACGCCAAGGGTGGTAGAAACGTTTCTTCAATGGTCCGCGTGATCGGCGAGGTGGGCTGCACGTCGTCAGGCCCGTCATCCTACTTTGTCCTAGAGCCGCGGCGGCATGGTTTAGAAGATCCGCTCCTTCACGCCGATAGATGGCTCCCTGCGCAGCGCTCCACGACGTCTTCAGCCTCCTCGTTCGAGAAGGCCTGAATCGCCCCTGGTAGTCGATCACAACCATCTTTTGGGTCAGGCTCTCAGCCGCCGGCAGGTTAACGATCGCTTGCCGCGATCCCCGCAGATCAGTGGTTTACAGGAACGCTCTAGCAGTGCGGCGGCGCTAGCGTTGCTCCATGGCCGATACTCTTGCCCTGTTGCTCGACGCCGCAGGCGGCGCTTGCGCGCTCGTCGCGCTGGTGCTGTTCGTCGTGGCCGGACGCCGCCGCGCGCAGCGTTTTCAGGCTGAGGTCGACGACCTTCGCGATGAGATATGGGAGCTGCGCGAGGCATCGGCGGCACGCGAGCGGGCCGAGGCGGCCAACGAGGCCAAGTCGCGGTTCCTCGCCAACGTCAGCCACGAGGTGCGCACTCCGCTGAACGGCATCCTTGGCATGGCCGAGCTGCTCGCCGGCACGCGGCTCGATGCCGAGCAGGAAACCTATGTCGCCGCCATCCGCTCATCAGGTAGCGCTCTCGCCAGCCTCGTCGACGAGATCCTCGATTTCTCCAAGATCGAAGCCGGCAAGCTCGAGATCGCCGCCGACGAATTCGACCTTGTCCACCTCGTCGAAGGCGTGGCGGAACTGTTAGCGCCACGGGCCCAGGGCAAGGGGCTCGAGATCGCCGCCACCTTCGCGGCAAACGTCCCCTGCCACGTTGTAGGAGATGCCGTGCGTTTGAGGCAGATCCTGCTCAATCTCGCCGGCAACGCGGTCAAGTTCACCGACGCTGGCGGTGTCGGCATCTCGGTAACAGTGTGCGCGGATCGGCGGCTGAGTTTCGACGTAACCGACACCGGGCCAGGGGTTCCGTGCGATCGTCGCGTCGCGATCTTCGACGACTTCGAGCAGGCCGACGGCTCGACCACACGTCGTCACGAAGGCACCGGGCTCGGTCTTGCCATCTCCAAGCGCCTCGCCGAGCGCATGGGAGGATCGCTGTCCCTCGGTGAGGGCGAGAGCGGGTGCGGGGCGCGGTTCACGGTGACGCTGCCGCTGCCTGGAGTTCCGGCTGAGGATGATGCCGCACCTCGACAGACGCCGATCACGACCGCTCTTCTCGTCGCTAATTCTCCGTTCGAAGCGCCTTTCCTTGCTGCCCGGCTGATGGAGGCCGGCGTCGAGGTCGTTTGCCTCGCCGACGCAGAGGCGGCCTGCGCCAGGCTCGCCTGCGATCCCGCACCCGAACTCGTGATGGTGGATTGCGCGCTCGGCGAGACAGCGACGAGGACGCTCGGCTCCGCTGCCCGGGCGGCTGGCGTCGGCCGAACGCTGGTGCTGTTCTCACCCTACGAGCGTCGCGCCTTCGGACAGATTGCGGCTCAAGGTTTCGATGGATGGCTGGTCAAGCCTGTGCGTCGAAACTCGCTGTTCGCCGAACTTGCCGGACGACGCCGCGCTCAGGGCGTTGAGGCCATGACTATTTCTCCGAAACGCGGCGTCGCGATGAGCGTGCTTTTAGCGGAGGACAATGCGATCAACGCGCTCTTGGCAACGCGACACCTTCAGAAGCTCGGAGCCGATGTCACGCACGCGCCGGATGGCGTCACCGCCCTGGCGTTGGCCGAAGCAGCGCTTGCTGCCGGCAAGCCTTTCGATGCCATGGTGCTCGACATCCGCATGCCCGGTCTCGACGGACTTGAAGTAGCGCGCCGTGTCCGCTTGGCGGAAGTCGCCCGCAATCGACCGCGGGCACGTCTGATCGCGCTGTCCGCCGATCTCTTCGATGCCGAAAGGCGATCGGCGCAAGTGGCGTGCCTCGACGCTTTCGTGGCCAAGCCGGTCACCTTCGATCGCCTCGCGCAAGCTCTGGCCCATGTGCCAGCGCTAACGGGAGACTGATCAGGCGGGGTGCCTCTACTCGAGCAGCCGGATGAGCTTTTCACCCGCTGGAGTGCTCAATTCGCTGGTGCTCAGCGAGCCATCGGCGGGCGAGACGTCCTGCTTGCGGGAGACGTTCGCCGCGGCGAAGAAGCGCGAGGCGATGACTAGGTAATCGGCCTTGCTGATCGTCCCGTCGGTTTCACCGTCACCAATGTTTGCCGCTTTGAGATCGGAGGCGCTAATCCGGCCGCCAAGTTGCAGCATCGTGACCTTGCCGCCGTTGGCTTTCGCGATCACGTCATAATTATGCGCGGCCGCATCACGCACCTCGTCCAGGGTTAATTTGCCTCTTTCCTTTGGGTGCAGCCGGTTCATCATCGCGTCCGCGCCCATGGCCGCGTAGGCGGTGCTTCCGACCAGAGGGCTGCCCGCTGTCAGCGCCAAAGCCAAAAATCCAATCTGCCCCAACCTGCCCATCGCCTTACTCCTCGGTTCACTGGCGCAACACGTGAGCAGGCGGGATGATCCTATGTTCGAGGATGAATTAGCTTGCGTGCACGTCCAAGAAGATCGCGATGTCTCGACTTCCTATCGATATTCCGATCTTGCCTGCCAGCATGGCTGAAGCCGAGTTTCCAATGCCGCGTCCGGCCCGGTCCTGGCTGCCCCACGTAGCACTGACCTTCAATCTCGCCGCGGCAGCCGGCTGCGCGTTGTTGATCATGTTGGCGCCCAGTCGAGCGGGAGCCCTGCTGGCCGTCGTCGGGCTCGTGTTCTTCGGCCTTGCAGCAACGGCGTTCGCGATGATGTTGCGTTTGTGGGCCAAGTCGACCCTGTCCCGTGATGACGCGTCGTGAGGCTGACCCGGTGTCATGCTCGCGCTTTCCCGATATAGACGCTGCCATGACACGCAAGCACTTCGGCACCGACGGCATCCGTGGCAAGGCCAACGGGAGCATCACCCCGGACCTGGCGATGAAGGCGGCGCAGGCGACCGGCATCCTGTTCCAGCGTGGCGACCACCGCCACCGCGCGGTGATCGGGAAAGACACGCGCCTGTCGGGCTATATGATCGAGTACGCGATGGTGGCGGGCTTTACGTCGGTAGGCATGGACGTGCTGCTGCTTGGACCGATGCCGACACCGGCCGTCGCCATGCTCACCCGCTCGATGCGCGCCGACATCGGCATCATGATCTCGGCCTCGCACAATCCCTATGAGGACAACGGCATCAAGCTGTTCGGGCCGGATGGCTACAAGCTTTCCGATGAGATCGAGACCAAGATCGAGAAGCTCATGGACGGCGAGTTGCCGATCAAATTGTCTAAGTCGCACATGCTGGGGCGCGCCAAGCGTGTCGACGACGCGATCTCGCGCTACATCGAATTTGCCAAGATGACGCTGCCGCGCCACCTCAGCCTGGACGGGATGCGGGTCGTGATCGATTGCGCCAATGGCGCCGCCTACAAGGTCGCGCCCGAAGCGCTTTGGGAGCTTGGCGCCGAGGTGTTCTCGATCGGCGTCGAACCGGACGGCTTCAACATCAACCGCCGTGTCGGCTCCACCGCGCCGGACGCTCTGGTGAAGAAGGTCCGCGAGATGCGCGCCGACATCGGCATCGCTCTCGACGGCGATGCCGATCGTGTCCTAATCGTCGACGAGACTGGCCGCGTGGTCGATGGCGATCAGCTGATGGCAGCGGTCGCGGAATATTGGAAGGAAGAGGGCAAGCTTTCGCAACCGGGGATCGTCGCGACGCTCATGTCGAACTTGGGGCTGGAACGCTACCTCGCCTCGATCGGCCTCAGCCTCGCTCGAACCGCGGTCGGCGACCGCTACGTGCTCGAGCACATGCGGCAGCACGGCTACAACTTGGGCGGCGAGCAGTCCGGCCACATCATCCTTTCCGACTACGTGACCACCGGTGACGGCCTCGTCGCGGCGCTTCAGGTGATGGCGCTGGTCAAGCGCCGTGGGCGCCCGGTCTCGGAGGTGTGCCGCCGCTTCGAGCCGGTGCCGCAAGTGCTGAAGAACGTGCGCCTCGAACCAGGCCACAAGATGCCTGAGGACAAGGTTGCCGCCGCGGTGGCTGCCGGGAAGGCGCGCCTCGGCGTTGGCGGACGGCTGGTCATCCGTCCCTCCGGCACGGAACCGGTGGTGCGGGTCATGGGCGAAGGCGACGATGCCGAGCTCGTCGAGAGCGTCGTCGATGACGTCTGCGCGGCGCTGGGTGCGGCGGCTTAGCTCGGCAGCGCCATAAACCAATGCTTTCACTCCGTGGACGATTGGGTAGCGATCGCGAGGCAGAGAATTTGCGGGTTTGAATAGCGCCTGCGTGGCACATGCGCACCGATCTGTTTCACGTGGAACGTGAGAATGGAACAGGAACAAGCGGGCCGAGAGGCGATCAGGCGCGCACCGCTAGCGCGACAGCCTATACTCTCGCGGCCTATCCAATCGTTGAATGGGCGGACCCTTCGTTGATCTCCACGCGCTGCCACGAGAAGCCGATCCAAGACCCCTGCAGCGCTGAACTAATGAGCGGCGCCGTGGGCGGCGCTATCCTCGGTCGGCACTTCCTTGAGCCAATGGCGCTTCATCTTGTTGGCGGCATCGCCGACCAACGGGCTGCCATGACCGAAGCAGGCAAGATCGTAGTCGTAGCCGCTGATTGTCTTCTGGCTGCGGCGACCTTCCGCCTCGTCTTCGTAGCCGACCGGCGAGTTCAAGCCCAGCAAGTTGATGCAAACATCTCCGGCGAGCAGTGCGCGGCGCGGCTCCCACAAGAGTGCGATCTGGCCGGCGCAATGGCCTGGCGCATGGATCGCGCGCAGACCGCCGGCGATCGGGAGCACGTCGCCGCCTTTGACCTTATGGTCGATCTTCGCCGGCGGCACGCTGCCGCCTGGCTTGTAGACGGCGCGGTAGAGCAGGCTCGGCAGCAGCTCCGGCGCGCGCTTCAGGTAGCGGAAGCCGCTGCCTTTCTCGGCGATGGGCGCATCGATCTCGTGCATCCAGGTTTGCGCGCCCGTGGCCTTCACCAAAGCGGCAAGGCCGCCGATGTGATCGGGATGGGCATGGGTCAGCACGATGTGCTTCACCTCGTTGACCTGCCGACCGAGGTTGCGGATGCCGTCGAAGACCGCATTCTGCTTGTCGGCGTAGCCGGCGTCGATCAGCACCAGCCCGTCGGCACCGCCGTCGAGCATGTAAACGTGAACCCCGCCGCTCGAAATCATTCCGACGCCGTGCCAGATATGTTTGGCCATGTTCAGTGTCTCCCAAATTCGCGCCGCTGGCTTCCTGGCGCGACTGGGTTGGTAACGCAGCCGCGTGACGAAGGCGACAGCCGACCGCGACGCCGCTTATGGGCGCTCGTTCAGGCCGGTTGCAAACCCTCCACCCGCGTGACGAGATCCTCTAGCCATCTCTCCGTCTTCTCGAACTCCGCCCAGGGTGGGTTGCCAATCGGAAAATGCATCCCCATCACCACGCTGACGATCGCATTGAGATGCATGAGGCACTCGCGCTTTTCGTGAGAAGGCGCCTCGCCACGGTTTTGCTGGATCAGCTCCTCGCGAAATGCGGCGAGGCATAGGGTGAGGGCCGACAATTCATGATCGTCCTTCCTCGGCTTCTGCTCCAGCACGCGCGCCAGATGCTGGAGCGATTTCCGGCCGGGGTGCGGCTCAGGCATCGACCCGCTCCCTGCGGTTCGCGATCATCCGCCGACCCGGCCTGATGCTGCAGGTGATCGCCTTGGTCGTGTGGATCGAGACGTTGGGATCGCCGGTGATGGCGAGCAGCACGTTGGCGATGTCGCCCTTGGCGTAGCCCTCCCAGCCGAACACGTAGGGCATGCCGATCTGGTGCACCGTCTTGCCGCCGATCGTGAACGGCCGCGTTCGCTCGGTCACCAGAGCCTTGACCTCGATCTCGCCGCGCAGCGTCGACAGCGTGGTCCAACCCAGATGCTCGATGCCGACTTGTGCGGCCAGCTCGGGCGAGACCTCGACGAAGGCCTCAGGTTGCAGTTCGGCCGTGTGGGGCATGATCCGGGTGGGGATGCCGCCGCAGTGAAGCTCGGTGAGCCGGTAGGTCGAGAACACGTAGGGAAAGCGCGGATCGCCCATGGCGTGCAGCTCGTTCCCCGCCCGCTGCCACGTCTTGGCGGCGGGATTGCTCTGCCGTTGCGGATGCAGCGCGTTTGCGACAGGGCTCTCGATGGGCTCGTAGTGCGTCGGCAGCGGGCCATCCTTCAAGCCCGACGGCACGAACAGCATGCACTGTCCGTCTGCCTCCATGATGAAGGGCGCGTCGCCGCCGAGCGCGTCCATGCCGTATTGTGGCTTGGAGAAGTCCGGCCGGTAGTCGGGCCGCTTGGTCGGCTCGAAGTCGGGCACGTCGGTGCCGGTCCACTTGGCCCCGGCCTCATCCCACCACACCAGCTTCTTCTTTTCCGACCAAGGCTTGCCTGCGGGATCGGCGGAGGCGCGATTGTAGAGCGTGCGCCGGTTGGAGGGCCAGGCGAAGGCCCAGTCCTGGTGGTTGGTCTGCGTCTCCGCCGTGTCGGGCCGGCGCGAGCGAGCCTTGTTCTCGCCCTCGCGCGGGTAGATGCCGCAATACATCCAGCCACCGCAGGCGGTGGAGCCGTCGTCTTTCAGGTTCTTGTAGGTCTCGACCTGCTTGCCGGTGGACACCTCGTAGCCGTTGATCTCCATGAGGACGGCCTCGGCCTCGGGCTCCTCCCGCGGGCCAGAGGTGGGATAGTCCCAAGTCAGGGCACGTATGGCTTCGTCGCGCGGCTCCGTACTGCCGGCATAGAGCTGCTTCAGGCGTCGTCCCAGATGGAAGACGAAGGAGAGATCCGAGCGGCTGTCGCCCGGCGCCTCGCACACCTTGTCGTGCCATTGCACCATGCGGCTGGTGTTGGTCACCGTACCGTCCTTCTCGCCGGGCAGCGCGACCGGCAGGAAGAAAACCTCCGTGGCGATGTCCTCGACGGCGAGCTCGCCCTTCTCGTGGAGCCGGCTGTCCTTCCAGAAGTTGGCGGTTTCGGTCAGCGCGAAGTCGCGCACCACCATCCATTCGAGTTTAGAGAAGCCGCGCGCGACCATGTCCGAGTTGACCGCCCCGACCACCGGGTTCTGCCCGAAGATGAACTGCCCCTTCACGATGCCGTCGGCCATCGCCATCGTCATCGGCTCCTGCGAGGAGTCACCGACGAGCTTGGGCAGGAACTGGTAGCCGAACTCGTTGTCCTTGGTGGCGGCATCGCCGTACCAGGCCTTGAGCAGGCTCACCATGTACTTCGGGAAGTTGTGCCACCAACCCGTGTCCGGCGTTTCCGTCTTGAGATAGTCGGCCAGCGTCGCGTGCTTGTGGAACACGTTGGGCTGCGGCAGGTAGGTCGGCAGCATGTTGTAGAGCGTCGGGATGTCGGTCGAGCCCTGGATCGATACGTGGCCGCGCAAGGCCATGATGCCGCCGCCCGGCCTGCCGATGTTGCCGAGCATGCCCTGGATGATCGAGCAGGCGCGAATGATCTGCACGCCGACCGAATGGTGCGTCCAGCCCACGGCGTAGCAGAACGAGCCCGTCTTCTCCCGCCCCGAATTCGTCGCCAGCAGGTCGGCGACGCGCAGGAAGGTGTCGCGCGGGCAGCCCGTCACCTCCTCGACAAACTCTGGCGTGTAGCGCGCGTAGTGCCGCTTCAGGATTTGGTAGACGCAGCGCGGGTGCTGCAGCGTTTTGTCTTGCGGCGCCGGGCCCTGCGCCATGCCGGAGGGCGCGCCGCCGTGCTGCTCGTGGCTCTGCACGCGGCTCTCGGCGATCGAGGACGGCACGAGCTTGCTCTCGTATTGCCAGCTCTCCTCGGAGTAGGACCTGGTTGTCGGATCGAACCCCGAGAACACGCCGTCGCCATCCTCCGAGTCGACGTAGTTCTCGTCGATGATGTGGGCGATGTTGGTGTAGGCGAGCGCGAAGTCCTTGAACCAGAGGTCGCCCTCGATGAGGTGGCGAATGATGCCGCCGAGGAACGCGATGTCCGAGCCGGAACGGATCGGCGCGTACAGGTCGGCTAGGGCCGACGTCCTCGTGAAGCGCGGATCGACGTGGATCACCTTGGCGCCGCGGCGCTGCGCCTCGACCACGAAGCGGAACGCGATTGGATGGTTCTCCGCCATGTTGGAGCCCATGATCACGCAGACGTCGCTGTTCGCGAGATCCCAGAGAGCCATGGTGGCGGCGCCTCTGCCAAACGACGTGCCCAAACTTGGGACGGACGACGAGTGTCAGATTCGAGCCTGGTTCTCGATGTTGACCATTCCCAAGCCGCCACCGAACAGCTTCTTGATGAGGTAGTTTTCCTCGTTGTCCATGGTGGCGCCGCCGAGCGAGCCCAGGCCGATTGTCTGGTTGATCACGCGACCGTCCGGCAGCGCCTCGGCGAAGGTGTCGTCGCGGGTTGTCTTGGTGAGTTGGGCGATGCGCTCCATCGCCCAGTCCAGCGGCCTCACCTCCCACTCCTTGGCATGCGGGGCGCGATAGAGCACCGAGCTGATGCGCTTGGGGGAGAGCAGCATGCCGAGCGTGCCCGACCCCTTGGGGCAGAGCGTCCCTTGGTTGATGGGCGAGCGCGGATCCCCCTCGATGTGGATCGGCCTGCCGTTCTTCGAGTAGATCAGCTGCCCGCAGCCCACCGCGCAGTATGGGCAGACGCTGGTGCCGACACGGTCGGCCTCCTCGAGGCGCGGGCGCAGGGTCTTCGAGGTCGTGCTCTTGGCCGCCTCCGCCATGACGTTCTGGCCGGCCAGCTGCCGCGGCAGGCTCCAGTCGTCCACGAATCGTCGAGCGCGGTCGCCGAGCGACTGTCTCAGCTTCTTTGGCATGCAAACGCTCCGGTGCGAGCCCATGTGGCGCGCGATGTCGCTGGACGGTCTTGGTTGTTGCGCTCCATCGCCGCCCTATGATGATGATGTTCCGAAGACTAGGGCGGCAATGGTATGCGGACAATGGTGGGAGTCGTCACGCTGGCGCAGGAGAGTCGATTTCAGCTCACCGACGATCACGGCATAGCTCATCTATTTATAGTGTCACATGGAGCTTCCGCGGAACCTTGGCAACTTGTCGACCTGCAGCATCGTCAAGCGCGCGTCTCGGTCCGCTACAAGGAATCGACGAACCTGATCGCCAACATCGCCAAGAGGATCGAGCTTTGCGCCTGAGGCTTCCGAACGACCGAGGCCGGCCATGAACTTCCATCCCCGCCTCCAGGACCACGCGCAGTCCAGCCTCGATCACGTCATTCCCAACGAGTCGGAGCTGACCTGCGGCACGTTGATCGAGCCCGGCAAGAGCTACGGGTTCTTCACCGACACCACCGTCTGTATCGGCTGCAAGGCCTGCGAGGTGGCCTGCAAGGAATGGAACAACCTGCCGGCCGACAACATCGGCCTGACCGGCCAGAGCTTCGATAACACAGGCGCGCTCTCCGCCAACAGCTGGCGCCATGTCAACTTCATCGAAAAGACCGGCGCCGGCGGCGTGCGCGAGCGCGAGCAGGCGCCGTTCCAGAGCGGCTGGCTGATGATGAGCGACGTGTGCAAGCACTGCCACAACGCGCCCTGCATCGAGGCCTGCCCCACCGGCGCGCTGTTCAAGACCGAATTCGACACAGTGGTCGTGCAGCAGGATATCTGCAACGGTTGCGGCTATTGCGTGCCGGCCTGCCCGTTCGGCGTGGTCGACCTCAACCCGGTGGACGGCAAGGCTCACAAATGCACGCTCTGTTACGATCGCCTGAAAGGCGGACTGGAGCCGGCCTGCGCCAAGGCCTGCCCGACCGAGTCGATCCAGTTCGGCGAGCTTGAAATCCTCCAAGCCCGCGCAAGGGAGCGCGTCGTGGACCTGCACGAGCGCGGCGTCGAGGCCGCCTATCTCTATGGCGTGCCGGATTCCCCCGGCGCCACCGGCGACCTCGGGCACCTCAACGCCTTCTTCCTGCTGATTGACAAGCCGGAAGTCTACAACCTGCCGTCGGCGCCGACTCGCGCCTCCAATCGGGTGGTGCCGAGCCTGGTGACGGGGCTTGCCACCGTCGGCGTCCTCGCCGCCATGGCCCTCACCTTCTTTGCGAGCGAGCGCCGATGACCAGCGGCAGGGAACCCAGGCAGGTCATGCGGCCGGCAGCCGGATGGCGTGGCGAGACCTATTACGGCCGCCAGCAACTCAAGCCGGCGCCGTTCGAGCCCAACGTCGTCGGCGGCTACATCTTCCTCGCCGGCCTCAGCGGCGCCTCGGCGCTGGTCGGCGCGCTCGCGGCGGCGACCACCCCGCGTCGTCCCCGGCGCCGCGGGCGGCAAGCCGAAACTCCGGCGCTCGTGCGCCGCTCGCGCTACCTGTCTCTGTTGGCGCCGACGATCGGTTCGGCGCTTCTCGTCTACGACCTGCACACGCCGCAGCGCTTCTACAACATGCTGCGCATCGCCAAATGGCGCTCGCCGATGTCGATCGGCACCTGGATCCTCATGAGCTTCTCGGCTTTCGCTGGCATCGCCGGCATGGCCCAGATCGCCACCGACCTGCGGCCGCGCTGGCGTTGGCCGCGCCCGCTTGCCACCGCGGCCCAGGTGCCGGCGGCGATCACCGGCATGGGTCTGTGCACCTACACCGCCGCCCTAGTCTCGGCGACATCGGCGCCGCTCTGGGCCGCGGCACCGCGCGGCCTGGCGATGCGCTTCGGCTCCTCCTCGATGGCCACCGCCGCAGGCGCGCTGGCGCTGGGCGAGAGGAGCGCGTCGAAGCGCCGCTCGCTTGGCAACCTGCTCATCGCCTCGCTCACGACCGAGTTGGCCGCCAGCGTCGTCACCGATGCCCGCTACAAGCAGGCCGGGATCGAGCAGGGCCGGACTGGTCCTTGGGGTCGGGTCGAGCGTATCGGCGCGGAGGGAGCCGGCGTGATCCTGCCGCTCGGCCTGATGGTGGCGTCTCGGCTGCGCGAGCGCGAACCCGGCTGGTTGGCGACGGCCGCGGGGGTCGTCGCCATCGCCGGCAGCGCCGCTTTTCGCATCTCGATCCTCGGCGTCGGCGCGGAATCGGCGCGCAGGCCGGAGATCAGCATGCGCTTCGCCCAGCCCGACAATCTTCCGCGAAAGCGCTGACATTTCTGTGGCGCGCAAGTCTCGCGTCCCGCTCATAAAAGCCGTGTATCAAATATTCGTGAGGGCGGCGCTTTCGGCGTGGTAGCGTGAAAGGCCCAGCCGTCCGCCCGTCATCGCCGCGCTCGGCGACCGGCGTCCCAACCCGAGCTTCATGGCAGATTTCTTCTTTCGGCACTCCGATGCCGCGCAGATCCTGATCTTCGCCGGCAGCGTTTCGCTCCTGTGGGCCATCGAACACGTCCTCGTCGCGCTACCCGCGGGAGCCAAGCTACGGCACACCTCGCTCAACGCGCTCTTCGTCCTGACCGCGTTGCCGGTCGAGCTGGCGCTGAGCGTCTTGGCCCTCGGCGCAGCGCATTGGGCGGCTTCGCACCATTTCGGGCTAGTCTGGCTGTTCTCGGCGCCAGACAATCCGTGGTTGCGCTATGGCATGGTCTTCGTGCTGCTCGACCTGGGCGACTATGTCTATCACCGGTTCATGCATCACACCCCATGGCTGTGGCGCTTCCACCTCGTGCACCATACCGATCAGGTGGTGGATTCCTCGACAACGGTGCGCGAACATCCTGGCGAGACCATCGTGCGCGGCCTTTTCCTGATACTGTGGACGGTGCTGCTCGGCGCCTCCTACGAGGTCCTGCTGCTGCGCCAGGCTGCGGAGACGGTCTCTGCCGTGCTCGCCCATTCCGCGGCGCGCTTGCCCGAGCGTCTTGCGCGGTGGCTGGGCTTCGTTTTCGTGACGCCGAACCTGCACCACGTGCACCACCATTACGTGCTGCCCTACACCGATCGGAACTTCGGCGGCGTGCTCTCGGTCTGGGATCGCCTCTTCTGCACTTTCGCCGAGCTCGAATCGGAGGACTGCGTGTTCGGCCTCGACACGCATAGGGAACCCGAGCTCTGCGCACAGTTCGGCAGCCTGTTGGGCATGCCCTTCGGAGGCAACCCCCATGCTCGGTCGGAAAAAGCGCTGGCGGCGGAGGCGGGATAGGCGAATGACGGCACTGCCGGGCGCCGGCACTCGTGTCTTCGGTTGAGCTGCGCAACCTGCGTCAGAGCGCACTCACGATGTCCGTGCGTGAAAAGTCGTTGCCGATGTAGAGCAGAGGGCACCCTCGCGAAGCCGCGAGTTCGTAGGCGAAGCAGTCTCCGAAGTTCAGGCCGGCGGGATGTTGACCTCTCCCCCAGCGCCGGTGCGCATCCGCGACGCGGCGCGCGGTTTCCCGCGTGACGGCGACGACCTCGATGCCAAATCCGTCGACCAGCGACAGCAGAGCTTCGACAAATCCACGATGCTCCGCGACGATCAAAGCCTCCGCCATGGTGCCGGCCGACATCAGCAAGCTTACTGTCGATTTGAGCGCTTCACCGCAGGCTTGGCCCTGCGGCTCGTCGAGAGCGACGGCGAAGAGCGCCGAGGTATCGACCACCATCATGCGGGTAGGCCATCGTCTCCGTAGAGGAAATCCTGGCTGCGTGCTGCCGAAGGTCCGTCTTTGGCCTTCGCGCCAGCCTCGCGCAGAGCGTCAAGCAAGGCGTCACGTTCGGCCGCCGTCGGAAGCGTCCTGACGGGGACCAGACGGACCGTCGGACGGCCATGACGGGTTAGGACGATCTCGTCTCCAGCCTCGGCGCGGCGGACAAGTTCGGTCAACTGAGCCTTGGCGTCTGATACGGATACTTGCATGACTTCGCGAATAGACCAACGATTGGTCCAATACAAGACGCGCCGGCTCGCCGCGGCTCTGCCGCTACTCCCACTCGATCGTGCCCGGCGGCTTCGACGTCACGTCGTAGACCACGCGGTTGATGCCTTTGACCTCGTTGATGATGCGCGTTGCGGCGCGGCCGAGCACGCCCATGTCGAAGGGGAAGAAATCGGCCGTCATGCCATCCACCGACGTCACGGCGCGGAGCGCGCAGACGAAATCGTAGGTGCGGCCGTCGCCCATGACGCCGACGCTCTGAACCGGCAGCAGCACGGCGAAGGCCTGCCAGATCGTGTCGTAGAGTCCGGCCTTGCGGATCTCGTCGAGGTAGATCGTGTCGGCTTTGCGCAGGATCGCGAGCTTCTCCGGCGTGATCGGACCCGGACAGCGGATGGCAAGGCCGGGGCCGGGAAAGGGATGGCGGCCGACGAAGGCTTCTGGCAGGCCAAGCTCGCGGCCGAGCGCGCGCACCTCGTCCTTGAAGAGCTCCCGCAACGGCTCGACGAGCGCCATGTTCATGCGTTCGGGCAGGCCGCCGACGTTGTGGTGGCTCTTAATGGTGACGGACGGGCCACCGGAAAAGCTGACGCTTTCGATCACATCCGGGTAGAGCGTACCTTGCGCCAGGAACGCCGGCGCGCCACGCCCGTCCTCGGCAATCGTCTTGGCCTCGGCCTCGAAGGTGGCGACGAACAGCCGGCCTATGATCTTGCGCTTCTGCTCGGGGTCCTTGATCCCGTGCAGCGAGGCCAGGAAGATCTCGGACGCGTCGACGTGGATCAGCGGGATGTTGTAGTTGCCGCGAAACAGCGTGAGGATCTGCTCGGTCTCGCCCTCGCGCATCAGGCCGTGGTCGACGTAGACGCAGGTGAGTCGCTCGCCGATCGCCTCGTGGATCAGCACCGCTGCCACCGCCGAGTCGACGCCGCCCGACAGGCCGCAGAGCACGCGGCCGTCGCCGACCTTAGCGCGGATCGCGGCGACGGCCTCGGCGCGAAACGCCTTCATCGTCCAGTCGCGCCGGCAGCCGGCGATCCTGTGCAGGAAGTTGGCGATCAGCGCCGGCCCGTCGGGCGTGTGGTGCACCTCGGGGTGAAACTGCAGGCCATAGAGGCGGCGCGCTTCGTCGGCGATGACGCAATCGGGCGCGTTGGGCGACGTGCCGATTCGCACGAACCCCGGCGGCATCCGCGTGACACGGTCGCCGTGGCTCATCCAGACGGGGTGGCGGCCGGCGGCCCAGACGCCGTCGAGTAGCGGCGAGGTGCCGCTCGCCTCGACTTCGGCGCGTCCGAATTCGCTGTGGTGTCCGCTCTCGACCTCGCCGCCGAGCTGGACGGCCATCAGTTGTTGACCGTAGCAGATGCCGAGAATGGGAATGCCGGCCTCGAAGATCGCCTGGGGCGCGCGCGGCGAGCCGGGCTCCGTGACCGAGGCCGGACCGCCGGACAGGATCACCGCCTTGGGTCTCGCCGCGGCGAAGGCGGCCTCCGCCGACTGGAACGGGACGATCTCGCAATAGACGCCGGCCTCGCGAACGCGGCGCGCGATGAGCTGAGTCACCTGCGAGCCGAAATCGACGATGAGCACCTTGTCGTGATGCGCGAGAATCTCCTCGTGCACAGAATCCGGGACGGCAATCGTAGTGGTCATGGCAAGGGCCTAGAGGCTTTTCCGCGCTAAATGAACCCGGCAGGCGCTTGCCCGCTCCACGTCAGCGATGTAGGTAATATAGCCGAAAGCGCGAGCCGAGTAAACCCCTGCGATCCCTCGGGAACGCGAACCCGTTTGTCGCTACCCCTGACATTTGGGCCTGCCAAAGTCAGGGTACCGCGACAACGATGCAGGACAGTGTCAGGGAACGTCGACATGATACCCTGCCATTGTCGCGTACCGCGACATGCCCGATTCCGCGTTGCCGTTCACCGACAACTCGGCGTCGATGACCGCGCGGGAATAGCCGATCTCCGCCACGCACGAAGATCCCGACGAGATCAAGCGGCGCAGCCAAGCGTGGCTGCGGCTTTGACATCCCCGCGCCCATGCCCGACTACGCGCACCTCTTCATGCCGGGTGCCCCCGATGCCGAACTCTTCCCCGCTCCATCGCAAGTCGGTCTCGTGACGCCCGGCGGGCGGCTCTCGGCCGCGATCGAGGTCCTCACCGACATCGAGGCGCGGCACCGGCCGGCGGCGGACGCTCTCAAGGACTACGGGCTGTCCCATCGCTTCGCCGGCTCCAAGGATCGCGCCGCCGTCGCCGCGCATGTTTACGACGCGCTGCGTCGCCGCGCCTCCTCGGCCTGGGTGATGGATGCGGATACGCCCCGGGCCATCGTCCTCGGCTCGCTGGTCCGCGCGCGCGGTCTCGACGCCGCGGCGGTGGCGGCGCTCTGCGATGGCGATGCTCACGCGCCCGAGGCGATGAGCGAGGCGGAGCACGCGGCGCTCGCGACCCGCACGATCGAGAACGCACCGGAGCACGTCCGTGGCGACTTCCAGGCCTGGCTCGCCCCCTCGCTCGCCGCGGTTCTCGGCGACGCGCTCGTCGCCGAGATGGAGGCCATGGCCGAGCGCGCGCCCGTCGACCTGCGCGTCAACACGCTCAAGGCGACGCGCGAGAAGGCCCTTGCGTCGCTGGCGCACCTTTCGTCCCATCCCTCCGCACACGCGCCTTATGGGCTGCGGCTACCGCTCGCTGCCGACGGACGCGGCCCGGCGCTCGCCGGCGAGCCGGCCTTCGTCAAAGGACTCGTCGAGGTGCAGGACGAGGGTTCGCAGTTGGCGGTCGCGCTCGCGCGTCCCCGGCCCGGCGAGCAGGTGCTCGACCTCTGCGCGGGCGCCGGCGGCAAGACGCTGGCGTTGGCGGCGGCGATGGAGAACCGCGGCCAGGTCTACGCCGCTGACACCGACGGGCGCCGTCTCGCCGGGTTGCACCCGCGGCTCGACAAGTCCGGCGCGCGCAACATCCAGGTCCGGGCGCCACGCCGCGGCGTGCCGTCGATCACCGATCTCGCCGGGCGTTGCGATCTCGTGCTGGTCGACGCGCCCTGCACCGGCAGCGGCACTTGGCGGCGCAATCCCGACGCCAAATGGCGAGTGCGGCCCGGCGCCTTGGAGCAGCGCGTCCAGGAGCAGGACGCGGTGCTGGCGGAAGCCGCGCGCGCGGTCAAGCCGGGAGGGCGGCTTGTCTATGTGACCTGCTCGCTGCTGGCGGAGGAGGATGAGGCACGGATCCACGCTTTTTGCGCTAACCACCCTGAGTTCACCTCGGTGCCCGCGGCGGAAGCCGCGATCGCCGCCGGGCTGCCGGCCTTGGCCGAGTTCGCCGATCCATCGGGGACCGGCCTGCGGCTGACGCCGCTGCGCTCCGGCACCGACGGCTTCTTCGTCGCCACTCTAATCAGAGTGTAGGACGAGCACAGGCACGCGAGGTCGGCAGGCCCAGCATTTGGCCGGGTCGGGTGACGATCACAGCGTCGCCGATCACCATGAGCAGCAGCAGCACGACCGCCGCCGTCCGAACGAGCGTTCGTTGCGGGCGCGAGCGTTGCGCCAGCTCCTCGCGCTCGGCGAAGAGGCTGGCGATCTGGGCGAAGTCGACGCGCCGCGCGGCGCCGCTGTCGACGTTTGAGGGGATGAAGAGAAATGCGGTCATGGCCGGCTCCTATCGAGCAACCCTAAGCGCCCACCGCTTGCCGGCTCTTCAAACCGACCTCTGGAAAATCGCCGTGCCGCGCAACGAGTCGCTAACGACTTGGACTTGCACCGTCTCCGGCGCACTCCGGCGTTAACGCGCTTCGGCGTTGTCACCGCAGGCGTGCTGCGCCGAAGGCGCTTCGAGATGAATGCGATTACCGCATTTGTCGCAGCCGGCCAACACAAGTGCCATGAGCGCTGCCGTCGCGATACCGAGCAACATCCTCACCAACTGATGAACCTCCCTCGGCATAATTCACCCGATTGGTGTGAGACGGATCTTAACATGGCGGTGTCAAGATCGAAGCATGCAACACGGAACACCTGCGATGATGATGGTCGAGGCCCGCCGCTCGGAGCGCGTCCGCAGCCTGCTGCGCGCCCGTATCCTCTTCAACAATGGTGCATCGACGATCGATTGCACGATCAAGAACATCTCGGCTCAAGGCGCCAAAATCGAGATCGTCCATTCGCTCTCGGTGCCTTCCGAATTCGACCTCGAGGTGCCGCAGCGCGGGCGCACCTATCGGGCCAAGATGATGTGGCGTGCCGCGGATTCGATCGGGGTCGAGTTTATCGAGCAGGGCGCCACTTCAGAGAACGCGCAAGCCATGATCCAGCGGCTGGAGACCGATAATCGCAAGTTGCGCAACAGCGTCGCCCTGTTGACCAAGCGCCTCGAAGATCTCGGCCAAACCATCGAATTCGTCTGACGCGAGGACCTTCCGGCCGAGCGGGTGTCAGCGCTCGACGATGCGCCCCTCGACGAGCGTGACGCGACGGTCCATGCGGGCGGCGAGATCGTGGTTGTGCGTGGCGACGAGCGCGGCCAACCCGGTCGCGCGTACCAGCGTATCGAGGGCCGCGAAGACCACGTCGGCCGTCTTCGGGTCGAGGTTACCGGTGGGCTCGTCGGCGAGCAGGACGCCGGGCCCGTTGGCCACGGCGCGGGCGATCGCGACGCGCTGCTTCTCGCCGCCCGAGAGTTCCGGCGGTCGGTGCTTGGCGCGCGTCGATAGTCCGAGGTAGTCGAGGAGCTCGAGGCCCCGCGCGCGCGCCTCGTGCTTTCTCATGCCGGCGATCATTTGCGGCAGCATCACATTCTCGATTGCCGTGAACTCCGGCAGGAGATGATGGAACTGATAGACGAAGCCGATCTCCGAGCGCCGCAGCGCGGTCAGCCCGGCATCGTTGAGGCCCGCCGTCGAGCGTCCTCGTACGATGACGTCGCCGCTGTCGGGATGCTCGAGCAAGCCGGCGATGTGCAGCAGGGTCGACTTGCCGGCGCCCGAGGGTGCCGTCAACGCCACTGACTGGCCGCGCTGGAGACTGAAGTCCACACCGGTGAGGATGTGCAGTGGCTCGTCCGCCTGTTCGAACGTGCGCACCACGCCCTTCAGGGCCAGCGACGGCCCGGCGAACAATGCCTCGACCTGCCCGCTCATTCGTAGCGCAGCGCCTCGACGGGATCGAGCCGTGCCGCTTCCCAGGACGGGTAGAGCGTCGCCACCAGAGAAATGAGGAGCGTGGCACCCGCGATCACCACGATGTCGCGCGGCTCCACCTCGCTCGGCAGCTTGGACAGGTAGTAGATCTCGGCGGGGAAGAGATTGAGGTGCATCGCGCTGTTGAGGCCGGCGCGGATATGCTCGGCATTGAGCGAGATCAGAAGGCCGAGCGCGACCCCGGCCAGGGTGCCGACGGCGCTGATGGCGACTCCAGCGATGAGGAACACGCGCATGATGGCGCCACGCGTCGCCCCCACGGTGCGCAGGATGGCGATGGCCGAACCTTTGTCCTTCACCAGCATGATCAGGCTCGAGAAGATGTTCAGCGCCGAAACGATGACCGACATGCCCACGACGATGAAGACGACGTTGCGCTCGACCTGGATGGCATCGAAGAAGGTGCGGTTGGTCTCGCGCCAGTCGGTCATGATGAAGCTTTGCTTGGCATCGAGATCGATGGCGGCGCGCACTTGGTCGATATTTTCCGGGTGCTGGAGGAACAGCTCGATCAACGTGGCCTGGCCCTCCTTGTTGAAGAAGAGCTGCGCCTCCTTGAGAGGCATAAACACGTAGGTCGAATCGAAGATCGACATGCCGACCTGGAAGATCGCGTGCACGGGATAGCTCTTCTGCCTCGGCACGTGACCGAACGGTGTCTCGACGCCCTTGGCGGTGAGTAGCGTGATGGTGTCGCCGACGTGGATGCCGAGCTGGTCGGCGAGACGCTGGCCGATGGCGACGCCTTCGCCAGTGTCGAAGCCGGAGAGCGTGCCGCTCTTCACGTGGCCCTCGATGCCCGGCAGATGGACCAGGTCCTTGCCTTCGATGCCGCGCACGAAACCGCCGGTCTGGCCGAACTGCGACGAGAACCCGGCCGCGCCCTCGATCAGCGGCACCGCCATCGCCACGCCCGGCACGCGCAGAAGATCGGCGGCGACCTGGTCGTAGTTCGGCAGGTTGGCGTCGGGCGCCTGCACGAAGATGTGGCCATTGAGGCCGACCAGCTTCTCGAACAGATCCTTGTGGAAGCCGTTGAAGACGCTCATCACGACGATGAGCGCGGTTACGCCGGCCATGACGCCGAGGAAGGAGATGAGTGCGATGGCCGACACCGAGCCGGACGAGCGGCGCGCCTTCAGGTAGCGTAGCGCGATCATCCATTCAAACGACGCGAACGGCAGGGTGCGACCGGCCGGGCGGTGGGTGACGGGCTGGTCCATCCGGGCCGCGTTTCTCCGGCGACGTTGCTTTACCGCCGCCGCTCTATACGCTGCCGAGTGCGGTCGCAATGAGGCTCCCGCGCCGCTTCGGCGGTCGCCACCTTTCGGCGCGCCGCACGTTCGCGACACCAGATCAGGAGGGTTGGCGATGTCGGCACGTTCGAGAGTGGCTTCGGCGGTTTTGGTCCTGGGCGCCGTGTCGCTGGGTACCGCTTTGCTGATGGCTCCGGCATCGGCTCGGACGCTGCACCGGCACGCCCGCGTGTTGCACGTCACTCGTTCACGCGGCTTGCCGGTGCCGCCCGACCCGCTCTTCGCCGAGGCGCCGAACTTCACCGGTCAGAACGGCAGGACGACCGACGTCAACATCCTGCCCGACCTCTCTGCCGGCGACGGCTTTCCCGGCTTCCAGACACCCGGGCTCGAAAGCTACGGCTTCGCTGGCGGCGGCTTGACCCCGTACCAATTGGAATAGGGCGCCAAGGTCGGGCGCCCGGCCAGCCCCAGCGATATCCAGCCACGAGCGATGCGCGACTGACGTCGCAAGCGTCGCGAACCCGGAGCGACGGCCAGGATTGACCAAGTACGCCGGGGTTGCCGCGCTCGCGATGACGGACCGGGCGACACGAGGAGCATCCGCTTGACCGAAACGTCCGATTACACGCCGCCGAAGATTTGGAGCCAGCCCGCCTCGAGCGAAGGCCGGTTCGCCAAGATCAACCGCCCTGTGTCAGGGCCGACGCACGACAAGGAGCTTCCCGTCGGGCGTCATCCGCTGCAGCTCTACTCGCTGGCGACGCCCAATGGCGTGAAGGTCACGATCATGCTGGAAGAGCTGCTCGCGGCGGGCCACGCGGGCGCCGAGTACGATGCCTGGCTGGTCAGGATCAACGAGGGCGACCAGTTCGGCAGCGGCTTCGTCGGCGTGAACCCGAATTCCAAGATCCCGGCGTTGGTGGACCGCAGCGGCGCAACGCCGATCCGCATCTTCGAGTCCGGCGCGATCCTGATGCACCTCGCGGACAAGTTCGGCATGTTCCTGCCGAGTGAGTCGGTTGCACGCGCGGAATGCCTGTCGTGGCTGTTCTGGCAGATGGGCAGCGCACCCTACCTCGGCGGAGGCTTCGGCCATTTCTACGCCTACGCGCCCTTCAAGATCGAGTATGCCATCGACCGTTTTGCGATGGAGGCCAAGCGTCAGCTCGACGTCCTCGACAAGCGGCTGGCCGAGCACGAGTATCTCGCCGGTACTGAGTACACGATCGCCGACATTGCGGTCTGGCCCTGGTACGGCGGCATGGCCAAAGGCTGGCTTTACGACGCGGCCGAGTTCCTGCAGGTGGCAGAGTACAAGAACCTGCAGCGCTGGGCCGATGCGATCTTCGCGCGGTCGGCGGTGCAGCGCGGCCGCATGGTCAACCGCACCTTCGGCGAGCCCTCGACCCAGCTGCACGAGCGCCACGACGCCGGCGACTTCGCGACCAGGACGCAGGACAAGCTCGCACCGGCGGCTTGAGGGCCGCAGCCTTCCGATGTCAGCGGGCATCTTGCGGCTTCCGCCGCTAACCAGCTTGCTCGGCCCGCGTCGTGGCGCAGCCCGTTGCCTACCGCCGCGCATAGTCGTTAAAGAGCTTTCAAGAGAGCGCGGACACGTAAAGCTTCTTTCTGGTTAGTACACAAAGCGCCCACTGTAGCACCTCAGCCGCTTTGCCGATCCGTCCCGATGCAAGCATTGTATCGACGGAGGGCAATGACATGCTGAAGCTCGTTCGCAATTGCCAGGATAACATCGACTTCTTCTTTGAAGAGCCGCTGCAGGTGGGTCGGCGCCCGATCCACGAGAAGATGCTTCTCCTTGCCGAAAAAGGTCTCGCCGGACACGAGATGACGCGTAATGAAGTGCAGAAGGTGTGCTACGCGCTCCTCGTGCAATTTGCGCAAATGGGCATCGGCAGCAAGCCCTCCGCTCTTGCGGACGCGAGCTTGGCGTATCGCGCGAAAACAGCTTCAAGTCCGGCGTAACATCCGTCATCTCCTTCACGCCAAGGTCGCGTCGCCTTACGCCTCAGCTCGAGATCACATTTTCGGTCCAGCAGGCGCACTGAATAATGCAACCACTTGCGCCGTCCGCTCCTGCCAGGGCTTTGCCCGATAAGCGAAGGTCGCAGTGAAGCGCGACGAGTCGAGCTTGGAACTGGCGGGACGGGCGGCGGGGGTCGGATAGTCCAAGGTGGCGATGGCGTCGACCGGCGGGCGTTTGCCGGTGTGCGCCGCCTGCGCCGCGACGATCGCCTCGGCGAAGCCGTGCCACGAGGTCGAGCCGGTGCCAGCGAAATGGAAGGTTCCGGAGAGTGACGTATCGCGCGCGAGCGCGGCGTCGACGGCGAGGATGGCCTCGGCGATGTCGGCCGTGGCCGTCGGGCAACCGTGCTGGTCGGCGACCACCCGCAGCCGGTCGCGCTCGGCGGCGAGCCGCATCATCGTCTTGAGGAAGTTGTGGCCGTAGACGCCATAGACCCAGGCGGTGCGCAGGATCACGTGGCGTGCATTGGCGCCGCGCACCGCCGCCTCGCCATCGGCCTTGGTGCGGCCGTAGACGCCGAGCGGCGCGATCGGATCGTCTTCGGTGTAGGCGCCGGGCTTGCTGCCGTTGAACACGTAATCGGTGGACAGGTGGAGGATCGGCACGCCCGCCGCCGCCGCGGCCTCGGCCAGAACGCGCGGGCCCTCGATGTTGCCGCGTGCGGCCGCGTCCGGTTCGCTCTCCGCCTTGTCGACGGCGGTGTAGGCGGCGGCGTTGATCACCAAGCGGGGGCGGTGCCGCGCGATCAGGGCGGCGATGGCGTCGGCATCGGCGATGTCGGCCTCGGCCCGGGTGACGCCCACGGCCGGCACTCCGCGGGCGGCGGCGAGCGCGACGAGTTCGCGCCCGACCTGCCCGGCGGCACCGAAGACCAGGAGCGGCTGGTCGGTCCGTGTCTCTTGCGCGCTCAAGAGGCGTCCCGCGCAGCGCCGAGCCGCTCGCCGCGGTAGACACCGGAGCGGATGCGGCCCCACCAGGCCCGATTGTCGAGGTACCAGCGCACCGTCTTGCGCAGCCCGCTCTCGAAGGTTTCTCGCGGCTCCCAGCCGAGCTCGCGCTTGATCTTGCCGGCGTCGATGGCGTACCGCCCGTCGTGGCCGGGACGGTCGGTCACGAAGGTGATGAGCCTCCTGCGCGCGCCGGCCGTGGTCGAGGGCGCCATCTCGTCGACGAGGTCGCAGATCGCCTCGACGACGTCGATGTTGCGCCGCTCGTTCCAGCCGCCGACGTTGTAGCTCTCGCCGATCACGCCTCGCGTGGCGATCTCGACCAGGGCGCGGGCGTGGTCCTCGACGTAGAGCCAGTCGCGCACGTTGGCGCCGGTGCCGTAGACCGGCAGCGGCTTGCCCTCGAGTGCGTTGAGGATGACGAGCGGGATCAGCTTCTCGGGGAAGTGGTAGGGCCCGTAGTTGTTGGAGCAGTTCGAGGCCACCGTCGGCAGCCCGTAGGTATGGTGCCAGGCGCGCGCCAGGTGGTCGGAGGCGGCCTTGGTGGCGGAATAGGGCGAGTTCGGCCGGTGGGGGCTGTCCTCGTGGAAGAAGCCCTCCGCTCCGAGCGAGCCGAACACCTCGTCGGTCGAGACGTGGTGGAAGCGGAAGCGTGCCTTGGCCTCGCCGCCGTCGTTCAGGTCTTGCAGCGCCGCCCAGTGCCGGCGCGCCGCCTCCAGCAGCACGAAGGTGCCGGTGACGTTGGTCTCGAGGAAGGTGCCGGGGCCGTCGATCGAGCGATCGACGTGGCTCTCGGCGGCGAGGTGCATCACCACGTCGGGCTTGTGATCCTCGAAGATGCGGCGGATCGCGGACGGGTCGCAGATGTCGGCCCGCTCGAAGCGGTAGCGCGGATCGTCGGCGACGCCGGCGAGGTTGTCGAGGTTGCCGGCATAGGTCAGCTTGTCGAGGTTGACGACCTCGTGCCGGGTGTCGGCGATGAGGTGGCGCACCACGGCCGAGCCGATGAAGCCGGCGCCGCCGGTGACGAGGAAACGCATGGGCCCTAGCTCCCCGGGTAGGACGTCGCGAAATCGAAAGGCGTGGCCGCCTCGCGCAGGAACGGCAGCGTCGCGTCCTTGTCCGAAACCTTGATCTCCGCCATCGGCACGGGCCACGCGATGCCGAGATCGGGGTCGTCCCAGCGCAGGCCGGTCTCGGCCGCCCTGTCGTAGAAGCCGTCGACCTTGTAGGCGACGATCGTGTCCGGATCGAGCGTGCAGAAGGCATGGGCGAAGCCGATCGGGATCAGCAGCTCCTCGCCGACGGCGGCGGTGAGTGTCGCGCCGCACCACTTGCCGTAGGTCGCGCTGCCGCGACGCAGATCGACCGCCACGTCGAACACCGAGCCGGCGAGCACCCGCACGAGCTTGGTCTGCGGGGTCGGCGCCAGCTGGAAGTGCAGCCCGCGGATCGTGCCGCGCTGCGTCGACAGCGACTGGTTGTCCTGCCGGAACATCGTCGTGATCCCGGCCTGATCGAAGGTGCGTTGCGAGTGGGTCTCGACGAAATAGCCGCGGCTGTCTGCGAAGCGCCGCGGCGTCACCAGCAGCACGTCGGGGATGGATAGGGGCTCGACGCTGAGGGTCATGGCGCGACGAGGTCCATCTGGCGCTTGAGGTAGGCGCCGTAGCCCGACTTGCCGTATCGCGCGGCGCTGCGCAGCACGGCCTCGCGATCGATGAAGCCCTGGTTGAAGGCGATCTCCTCCAGGCAGGAAATCTTGAGGCCCTGGCGACGCTCGAGGATCTCGACGAACTGTCCGGCCTCGGCCAAGCTCTCGTGCGTGCCGGTGTCGAGCCAGGCGAAGCCGCGGCCCATCATCTCGACGTGGAGGTCGCCGCGCTCGAGGTAGACCTTGTTGACGTCGGTGATCTCGAGCTCTCCGCGCGGTGACGGCTTCAGACCGGCGGCGATCTCGAGCACGGAATTGTCGTAGAAGTAGAGGCCGGTGACGGCGAAGTTGGACTTTGGCACGGCGGGCTTCTCCTCGATGGAGAGCGCCTTGCCCGCCCCGTCCATCTCGACGACGCCGTAGCGCTCGGGATCGGCGACGGTGTAGCCGAACACGCTGGCGCCGGTAATGCGCTTGGTGGCGCTGGCGAACAGCTCCGGCAGGCCGTGGCCGTAGAAGATGTTGTCACCCAGCACCAGCGCCACGTTGTCGTCCCCGACGAAAGCGCGTCCGATGAGGAAGGCCTCGGCGAGGCCGTTGGGTGCCGGCTGCACCGCGTAGGAGATCGCGATGCCGAAGGCTTCGCCGGTGCCCAGCAGCTGCTCGAAGAGCGGCCGATCGTGGGGCGTGGTGATGATCAGCACCTCGCGGATGCCCGCTGTCATCAACGTGCCGAGCGGATAGTAGATCATCGGCTTGTCGTAGACGGGCAGCAGCTGCTTCGAGAGCACGAGGGTCAGAGGATAGAGCCGCGTGCCCGAACCGCCAGCGAGAATAATCCCTTTCATACACGATCCTTGTCCGAGAGGCGGCTTCCGAACCTTTTTCGAAAGCGACGGTCAAGCTCCACGGGGCCAGTCTTTCGCCAATCGAATGCGCACAAATACCGGTACGAGTCGGTACTCAAGATTGAAGATCGCGGAGGTGCGCGGCGCTCGGGTGAGTAGCGTGTTCCGACTTCGATCGTCGCTGACATAAGAAAAGGAGAGTCGACGGATTGGCTCCGAGCCGTTGCTCCCGTTTTGTAAGAACCGTCCTTCGCGAGTCCGACCGATCTCAAGCGCGGCGGAACTCCTGCGGACTGATGTCTCGGGCGCCGAGACACAGGCTACCGCTCCTCGCGCGCATCGCCCTCCGCCTCCTCCTTGGGTCCGCGCGGCCCCTCGATGAGCCGCACCATCAGCCCGCGCAACGTGTTCACGTCCTGCTCGGTCAGACCGATACGGTGAAAAATGTTGCGCAGGTTGCGCTTCATGACCGGCATCTTGGTCACCGGACGAAAGAAGCCGCGCCACTCCAGCTCGTGCTCGAGGAAGGCGAAGAAGCTCTGCACCATCTCGCGCGAGGCCGGCGGCGAGCGCTCCCGCATGGCGAAGCGGCCGATGTCGCCCTCGGCGGCTTGCAGCCACTCGTAGCCGACCAGCAGCACCGCCTGTGCCAGGTTGAGCGAGCCGTAGGCCGGATTGACCGGGAAGGTCATGATCGCGTCGGCGGCGCCGATCTCGTCATTGTCCATGCCGGTGCGCTCGGGCCCGAACAGGATGCCGTGGCGCTCGCCCGCCGCGAGCGCTGCTGCTGTCTCCGGCATGGCCTCGGCGGGGGTGCAGATGCGTTTCTGCTGGCCGCGCTCGCGGGCCGTGGTGGCCCAGACGAAGTTGAGGTCGGCGATAGCGGAGGGTACGTCGGGGTAGAGCTTGGCCGCCTCGAGCAGGTGCGAGGCGCCGGCAGCGGCTGCAACCGCCGTCTCGGCGTGCTCGTCGGTGCGTGGCCAGCCGTCGCGCGGGGCCACCAGACGCAGGTCGGACAGGCCGAAGTTGGCCATCGCGCGAGCGCACATGCCGATGTTGACCGCCAGTTGCGGCCGCACGAGGATCACGGCAGGACCGCCGATCAGCGCGATCTTGGTGTGGTCCGTCCCCGCTCCAGTCAAGTCGGTGTCATCCCTCTCTTCGCGCCGAGCCGCCCTCACGCTTTCCTGCGGCGCATCCTCCTAGCGCATCGGAGGGCGCACCGACTTCGAATCTTGTCCGTTGCTTAGCGTCGCCCTCCGGCGATCGCCTCAGCGCAAGGATGCGCGCGAAGGGCCAGCATGGCGAGCGCGCCGACCAGCGGGCCGGGTGCGAGCACCAGGAAGCTCCAGCGCCAGCCGAAAGCTCCGGCCACGAGGGGCAGCAGCCGTATCGAGACGATCGTCAGCGCGAAGCCGCCTCCGACCTGCAGGGTCAGCGCGGTGCCGACGGAGGTGGGATCGGCCAGCTCGGTCGCCAATGCCGAGAACTGCGCGGAATCGGCGATGACCGCGAAGCCCCACACCAGCGCCACGGCTGCGAGCAAGGCCGGCGGTCCGCCCCACACGGCGCCGGCCGCCACGCAGCAAAGGCCCGACACCGCCATCGCGGACGCGGTGAGCGCCGTTCGCCCGATGCGGTCGGCGGCGAGACCACCGGCGAGGCAACCGAAGGCGCCGATCGCGATGACGAGAAAAGTCAGCAGCGGTGCCGAGATGCCAAGGGGTCGCGCCGCTGCGGCTGCGGTCGACCAAGCCAGGAACCAGCCCCACATCGCGTAGAGCTCCCACATGTGGCCGAAATAGCCGAGGTTGGCCAGGACGAGGGCCGGATTGCGGGCGACCACGCCGAGGCGCGACGGGTCGAAGCCGTGTCGAGCGGCACCGTACGGTCCCGGCCGCACGAGCAGCGTCGCCGCAACCGAAATCACGGCGGCGACCGATGAGGCTGCCACCACGGCGCGCCAGTCGAGCGCGGCGCCCACCGCGCGCACGAGGTAGGGCGTCGACGATCCGAGCGTCAGCGCGCCGACGGCGGCGCCCATCGCCAGGCCGCGGCCGCGCGCGAACCAGGTGGCGATCATTTTCAACGCGGTGGGATAGACGCCTGCCAAGGCGATCCCGGTCACCACGCGGGCGGCGAACAGCGCGGCGGCGTTCGGCGCCGCCAACAGGGCGAGGTTGGAGACGGCGGCGAGCGCCGCCGCGCCGGCGAGCAAGATGCGCGCCGGAACCGCATCGGCGAGGCCGCTGATGCCGAGCGTCAGCGCCGCGACGACGAAGCCTGCCTGCACCGCGTTCGTGAGCCAGGAGGCCGCGCTGCTCGTCAGCGAAAAGGCGCGCTCCAGGTCGGGCAGCACGGCGGTCGCCGAGAACCACGTGGTCATGGACAAGATCAAGATCGCCGCGAGCAACGCCAGCATGCGCCAGCGCGCCTCATCGCCGGCTCTCGTCGATCCCGACCTCATGTCTTCATCCTGCCTGCGACGCGATCAGGAGGGCTGTCATCCGGCTCCCCGTCAAGCCGGGCGAGCGGCGGCGACTCCCCTCGAAGCCGAGACCGTGGCATATGCAAACGTCGCATTCCCAGCCGGATATCGCCTTGGCCAAGTTCCTCCTCGTGGTCGCCGTCGCGCTCGTCGATACCGACGGTCGCGTGCTGGTGAGCCAACGGCCGGAGGGCAGATCGCTGGCGGGCCTGTGGGAGTTTCCCGGTGGCAAGCTCGAGCCGAGCGAGCGGCCGGAGCAGGCCCTGATCCGCGAGCTCTCCGAAGAGCTGGGCATCGTGGTCGCCGAGCCCTGCCTAGCGCCGCTGACCTTCGCCAGCCACGCCTATCCCGACATGCACCTGCTGATGCCGCTGTTCGTCTGTCGTCGGTGGGAGGGTTTTCCGCAGCCCATGGAAGGACAAAAGCTGCGCTGGGTCCGCCCCACGTCCCTGCGCGACCTCACCATGCCGCCGGCCGACGCCCCTTTGATTCCGGCCATCATCGACCTGTTAGGATGAAGTCTTCAAGAGACTTCACGCAAATACCATGTCGAGACAGGAACAATCCAGTCTTCCCAGGCTTCTATACGGTAGCACGACGCGCGACGCAGAAAGCATTAGGATTTTTGGATGATGAGGCCTCGGGAAGAGAACAGCGCGCGCCAGTTTGGCGACGTCCGTCTCGAGACGCCTCGCGTCGTTGGATATCGCGACGGTATGTCCGGCACCGGTCTGATCGCTCGGCGTCTCGCCCGAGTTTACGACGTGGCAGCTGAAATGCCGCGTGACATGGGGGCGTTGCTCCATACCCTCGACGTCAAGGTCGGCGGGAAGCGTTGACGCCTCACGGTCAATCTTTGGCTCGCTCGACGTACGACCCGTCTTCGGTTTGAACGACCACGCGGGTGCCAGTCGCGATGTGAGGCGGCACCATGATGCGTGCGCCGTTGGAAAGCTTAGCCGGCTTATAGGAAGAGGACGCCGTCTGGCCTTTCATCGCAGGCTCGGTATCAACGATCTCCAACGTCACGCGCGCCGGTAGGGAGATGCCGACCGGGACTCCGTTGAACATCGAGAGCACACAGACCATTCCTTCCTGCAGGTAGACCGCTTGATCACCGAGAACCTCGTCGGGAACAATGACCTGGTCGTAGTTTTCCTGGTTCATGAAGGTGCAGCCGTCGGCATCCTTGTAGAGGTAGGAAAAGTTCGAATCCTCGACGAAGGCGCGCTCGACCTGCTCCGTTGTTTTGTAGCGGTCGGTGGTCTTCACCCCGTCGCTAAGCCTGCGCATGTCAATCTGCGTCGTCGGCGTGCCCTTGCCGGGATGGAAGCTCTCGGCAGTGAGGACGACGTAGAGGTTGCCGTCATCGCGCTCAATGATATTGCCCTTGCGGATCGAACTGGCGATGACTTTCACGGATCGTCCTTGTAGAAGCGCGGCAGCTAGCGGCGCGCAACGGGTGAGGCGGCCGGAGCAGGATGCTCGGCCGTACATGGCGCCTTCGCTAGCCGGTGAGCGCGCCGCGGATCAAGCGAAATCACGATGCATAGACGATCGCAAGGGTCCGCCCCCAGCCAAGCCGCGACGAGGCCGGAGCCTTGGTGGCGACCGGAGGTCTTCGCGACACGGGTCCCATTGTTGCTCGGGCGGGCGCGCATCAAGGAGGCGGTGCGCCGTTATTTCTTGGACGAAGGCTTTGTCGAGGTCGAAACGCCGGCGCTGCAGGTGTCGCCCGGGCACGAGACTCACGTCTCGGCCTTCCACACGCAGGCGGTTGGCCCCGACGGCAATGCGACGCCGCTGACCCTCCATACCTCGCCCGAGCTGACCTGCAAGAAGCTTATCGCCGCCGGCATGTCTCGCCTGTTCACGCTCGCCCCGGTCTACCGCAACCGTGAGCGCGGACGGCTGCACCATCCCGAGTTCTTGATGCTGGAATGGTACCGCGCCGGCGAAGATCTCGACGCCCTCATCGGCGATGCGGCGGCTCTCCTCCGCAGCGCCGCGACGACGGCCGGCAGCGGCCGCCTGCGCCATCGCGGGATCGAGTGCGACCCCTGTCTCGCTCCCGAGATCCTGCCCGTGGTCGAGGCGTTCCGCCGGCACGCCGGCGTCGATCTCGCCGCCATGCTGCCGCCCGCGCCCGATGGCTTCGCCCGCCTCGCCGCCGCCTTGCGTGACCGTGACATGCGTGTCGCCGCCGACGACACCTGGTCCGACCTCTTCAGCAAGCTGCTCTCGGCGCATGTCGAGCCGTCGCTCGGCATCGGGCGACCAACCTTCCTTACCCGCTATCCCGCGAGCGAGGCCGCGCTGGCGCGCCTCTGCCCCGACGATCCCCGCTTCGCCAAGCGCTTCGAGCTCTACTGCTGCGGCGTCGAGGTCGCCAATGCCTTCGGCGAGCTGACCGATGCCGCCGAGCAGCGCTGTCGCTTCAAAGAGACCGAGGACGAGCGCGAGCGCATCTACGGCGAGCGGCTGCCCCTCGATGAGGATTTCCTGGCCGCGCTGGCGATCATGCCCGAGGCATGCGGCATCGCGCTCGGCTTCGACCGCCTCGTCATGCTGGCGACCGGCGCCGATAGCGTCGCCGACGTGATGTGGGCGCCGGTGGCGGAACCAGCGTGACGCCAGCGTTCCGCGACGCGGCAGCGTTGGCCGCGCGCGGCCTCATCGCGCCGGCGACTTTGGTCGATGTCAGGCGCGTCGCGGCACGATACGCCATCGGCGTCAGCGAAGACATTGCCGCCCTGATCGACCCGGCCGATGCCGCCGACCCGATCGCGCGTCAATACCTGCCTGATCCGCGCGAGTTGATAACGACGCCGCAGGAGCGCGCCGACCCAATCGGAGACGCCGCACATTCGCCCTGCGAGGGCCTTGTGCATCGCTATCCCGATCGCGTGCTGCTGAAGCTCGTCGACGTCTGCGCGGTATACTGCCGTTTCTGCTTCCGCCGCGAGATGGTCGGCCCTGGCGGCAACGGCGCGCTCTCGCCCGCTGCGCTCGACGCAGCCATGGCCTATGTCGCCGCGCGCCCTGGCATCTGGGAGGTGATCCTGACCGGCGGGGACCCGCTTGCCGCCTCCCCACGCCGGCTCGCCGACGTCGCGGACCGTCTCGCGGCCATCGCCCACGTGAAGATCCTCCGCGTCCACACCAGGCTGCCGGTGGCCGCGCCCGACCAGGTCCGTTCCGACCTCGTCGCGGCGCTGACTGGCTCCGGCAAGACGGTCTACGTGGCGGTGCACGCCAATCACCCGCGCGAGCTGACGCCGGCGGCTCGCGCCGCCTGCGCTCGCCTCGCTGCCGCCGGCTGCGTGCTTGTCAGCCAGAGCGTGCTGCTGCGCGGCGTCAACGACGATGCCGACACCTTGACAGCCCTCATGCGCGGCTTCGTCGAGGCCGGCATCAAGCCGTACTACCTGCACCATCCCGACTTGGCGCCGGGCACCTCGCACTTTCGCTTGAGCCTCGCCGAAGGCCAGGCGCTGGTCGCCGCCCTGCGCGGCCGCGTGTCCGGCCTGTGCCAGCCGCATTACGTGCTCGACATCCCCGGTGGGCACGGCAAGGTCCCGGTCGGGCCTTCGTACCTGACGCGGGACGGCCGCGTGCGCGACTGGCGCGGCGGCACGCACGCCTATCCAGCGGCAACGGCCGCGGACTGATCCCGCGTCGCGGCGAGCCGGGTCGGAAGCGTCTCGATGCGCAGACGCCGGCGCACGACCCTCGAGGTCGCGTCGACCGCGATGGACAGCGCCGCCGTAGCGACCAGCACCGCCGCAGCCTCGTCGAATTTGAATTCATAGAAATCTGCGTTGATGTAGTAGCCGAGCGTCTTGATGCCGAGGATGCCGACGACCGCGCTCTCGCGCACGATGATCTCGTAGCGGTAGAGCACCAGCGCCATGAACTGCCCGTAGAGGCGCGGCAGCGTCTCGTAGGCGTAGAGATCGACCCGCCGCGGTGGCGCGTCGGGTCGATACGTCAGGGCATCGGCGTGGCGCCCCATGAGGAAGCCGATGATGCCGCCGTTGTGCAGGCCGAGCGCGACCACCGCCGGCAGGAGCGAGGGACCGAGCAGCTGCAGCAGGATGTAGACGGCGATGAACTCCGGCGTGCCGCGTAACACGATGAGGAAGGCTCGGCCGCCGACGCGGCCGAAAGGCCCGCTAAAGCGCCGGCTGATCGCGGGGAAGAGGAGCACGGAGGTCGCGGCGGAGAGGGTCGCGGCGAGCTGCGACAGGACCAGCGTCGCGACGAGTCCGGGGACGACTTCCCCGGCGAGAACGTGCCAGGACCACGCCGCGAGCGTGCCTTGACCGGTGCGGATCGGGGCGGGAAGCAAACCGGCGAAGAAGCGCGCGAGCCGCACACCGACAGGATCGCCGGTCAGGCTGTCGACCAGGGCCCAGAGCGCGACGAGGCTGCCGGCGATCAGGAACGGCAGAGTCGCCGGCCGCGCCCACATTCCGCGCGTGGCGATCAGCAGGTAGAAGGCGAGGAGCAGCGCGGCGACCTGAGGATAGTCGCCCTGCTGGAAGAAGGTCTCCAGGCTGAAGCCGATCGTCGGCACGCCGATGAAGCCGATGATCAGCGTCGCGCGCATGCCGCATTCAAGCCGATAGAGCAGGTACGAGCGGAAGGCATGGGACAGCAGCGGGCCGCGCACGAAGAGGAAGCGCGACACGACGCCGGTGCGCACCGGCAGGGCGCGCTCGGCGGAAAGGTCGGCCTCCTCCATGATCTCGGCGTACACCTTGGCGAAGATGCCGGTATAGGGGATCGCCAGCGCCAGCACGCCGGTCGTCGCCGAGGTGCCGGTGACCTGCAGCAGCAGCATCGCCCAGAACAATTCGTGGATCGAGCGCATGCAGGCGGCGACGATCCGTACGCCGCGCGACCGTGCGAAAACCAGCGACAGTGCCAGGCCGAGGACAGCGCCGAGGCCGACACCCACCACGGCGAAGGCGACCGTCAGCACCACCTCGCGCAGTGCGATGGCGGCGACGTCCGGGTGCAGGAAGCCGGCAACGAAACGCGCGAGGTCGTCCCAAGGATGAAGCGCCTTGACACGGAGATCGGCTCCCAGGCCGGCGAGGAGCGCCAGGCCGAGGAAGGCCAGCGTCACGGTGCCGTAGCCGAGCGATGGAAGCCGGCGAGGCTGCGTGACCAGGCTCACTCGGGCGTCCCCGCTCAGCGCATGATGAAGCTCTCGGCGATGTAGCGCCGCCGCACCGGAGCGAGCACGAACAACGCCAGCACCGCGGCGGTGACGTTGAAGCCGACGGTGACCATGAACACGGCGCGCCAGCCGTAATGCGCGGCGATCACGCTGGCGATCGGCACCAGCAGGGCACCGAAGCCTTTTGCAGTGTAGAGCATGCCGGCGTTGGTGGAGGCGTAACGCGAGCCGAACGTGTCGCCGCAGGTCGCCGGAAACAGGCTGTAGATCTCGCCGAAGACCAGGAAGTAGAAGGCCGAGGCGAAGATGAACACGTACGGATCGCGTCCGGCGAGGCCGAGCAGCAGGAGCATGATGGCAGCGGTCGAGAAGGCGATCGCCATCGTGTTCTCGCGCCCGATCCGGTCGGAGAGCATCCCGAACAGCGGGCGTCCGAACCCGTCCAGGATGCGATCCAGCGAGAGCGCGAAGGTGAGCGCCAGCGCGCCGATCCCGAAAAGGCTCACCGGAGTCTTGGCGATCCCGTAATCGTTGGCGATGGGGGCCAGCTGCGCCGCCGTCATCAGCCCGCCCGCGGCGACCAGGACGAAAATGACGTAGAGGAGCCAGAACGCCGGGGTGCGCACCGCCTTGCTCGGCTTCACGCTGCGCTTGGCCTGCGGGATGGAGAGGCGGCGCACCATGGGCGGGTGCAGGATCTTGGGCGCGTGCAACATCAGGCCGACGGCGAGCACGACGAGGCCCTGCCCGATGCCGAACACCAGGAAGGCGTGCTTGTAGCCCTGCGCGGCGATCATGTTCCCGATCGGCACCACGGTCAGCGCCGCGCCGGCGCCGAAACCTGCGGCGGTGGCCCCGGCGGCGAGGCCGCGCTTGTCGGGGAACCACTTCAGGGCGTTGCCGACGCAGGTGCCGTAGATCGCCGCCGCGCCGAGGCCGCCGACCAGGGCACCTAGGTAGAGCATGCCCAGCGAGGCGGCATAGGCATTGATGACCCAGGCGGCCGCGATCAGACACGCGCCGGCGATCATGACCGGCCTCGGTCCATAACGATCGCCGATCCAGGCCTTGAGCGGCACCATCCACGTCTCGGTCATGACGAAGAAGGTGAAGGCGAGCTGCACGCTCGCGCGGTCCCAATGGTTGGTCTTGGCGATCGGATCGACGAACAGCGTCCAGCCGTACTGGAGGTTGGCAATCATCGCCATGCAGACGACGCCGGCGCCGAGCTGCATCCAGCGGGTCGCGGGCGTGCCTTCCATGACCGGCACCGCAACGGGATAGGCGGTCGTTTCGGCGCCAGCCGGCTCCGCGACGTCGATGGCCATCGCTCGTTCCTCCAGCATTTTTCTTTCGTATATTGGCAGCACTTAGCGTTGCTGCCGGCTCGATAGCAACGCGGGCGACGCGCGCCGTTCGGATGGTTCCGGAAAGCGGCTCGCTCGGGGCCGGGACCTGCTAGACTGGCCAGGGACGCGGGCGGAGGTCTCGATGGATCAGCGGGCGATGATGGATGCGCATGCATCCGAGGATGCCGTGGGCGAGGAACAGGCCGGAGACCCGCAGAACGAGACCGTGACGCGGCTCTTCACCCATGTCGAGCACTGGATCACGATCGGCATCGGCGCGATCCTCACCGTCGCGACCCTGCTGCTGCTGTCGGGCTCGCTGGCCGGCGTCTGGGACGCGGTGCGGCACTGGCCCGTGACCGACAATATCTTCCTGATCGTCGATAAGCTGCTGTTCACGCTGATGCTGGTCGAGATCCTCCATACGGTGCGCCAGTCGATCGCCCGGGACCAGATCGCCGTCGAGCCGTTCCTCATCGTCGGCCTCATCGCTTGCGTACGGCGCATTCTCATCGTCACCGTCGACACCGCCAACCAATCCGGCGCCAAGGATCCGGTGCACTTCCAGCAGTCGATGACCGAGCTCGGCGTCCTGGGCGGCCTCGTGCTGGTGCTGATCGTCTCGATCTATCTGTCGCGGCGCAGCCGTAAGATGGCCGCAACGTAACGCGTCGGCCCACCCGCGCGCGCCGCGATCCGGTCCAGTTCGCAGCCATCCTCTGGCCTGCGCGGCAGGCGCCACCGTCTCCCCTGTATCGCGCCGCCGTGGAAGACCTCGTCACCTTTCCGCAGCGGTTCTGACCCTACTTCGCCGCATCGTCGTTCACGGGCGGCGAGGCCGTCGGCTTCAGTCGGTCGGGGTGGGGCATGGAGATGATGTTGTAGCCAGCGTCGACGTAATGGACCTCGCCGGTGACGCCGTTCGACAGGTCGCTCAGGAGGTACAGCGCAGCGCCGCCGACGTCATCGATCGTCACGGAGCGGCGCAGGGGGGCGTGGTCGCGCTGGTAGGCGTACATAGCCCGCGAATCGGCGATGCCGGCACCGGCCAGCGTGCGGATTGGGCCGGCCGAAATTGCGTTGACACGCACGCGTTCCGGTCCGTAGTCGGCGGCGAGATAGCGTACCGAGGCTTCCAACGCCGCCTTGGCAATGCCCATGACGTTGTAGTTCGGCATGACACGGGTGGCGCCCCCGAAGGTGAGCGTCAGCATGCTGCCGCCCGGCCGCAGCATCGGCGCCGCGCGGCGCGCCATCTCGGTAAAAGAAAAGGCCGAGATCAGCATGGTGCGCGAAAAGTTCTCGCGGGTCGTGTCGGCGTAGCGCCCCTTGAGCTCGGCCTTGGCCGAGTAGGCGATGCAATGGGCGACGAAATCGATTTCGCCCCAATCCGCCGCGAGCGATGCGAAGAGCGCATCGACGGAGGCTAGGTTTTCGACGTCGCAGGGTAGGACCCGCGTCGAGCCGAGGCTTGCGGCCAGCGGGCGCACGCGCTTCCCCAAGGCTTCGCCCTGGTAGGAGAAGGCCAGCTCTGCGCCGTGCTGCCGTAAGGTCTGTGCGATGCCAAAGGCAATGGAGTGATCGTTGGCGACGCCCATGATCAGGCCGCGCTTGCCGGCCATGAGCTTGCCGCCGGCCATCACGCCCGTGCCTTCGGGGTCAGGCGTCGACATGCTTGAGCACGAGCGCCGCGTTGGTGCCGCCGAAGCCGAAGGAGTTCGACAGCACGTGGCCGAGCGTCGCCTCGCGGCGTTCGCGGACGATGTTCATGTCGGCGAAATCGGGATCAATCTCGTCGATGTTGACGCTCTCGCAGATGAAGCCCGAATTCATCATGAGCAGGCTGTAGATCGCCTCCTGGACGCCGGTCGCACCCTGCGAATGACCGGTCAGCGACTTGGTCGCGGAGATCGGTGGGCTTTTCTCGCCCGATCCGAAGATGCGACGGACCGCCTCGATCTCACGGGCGTCGCCGACCGGGGTCGAGGTGGCGTGCGGGTTGATGTAGTCGATCGGTGCCTTGAGACCGGCGATCGCCATGCGCATGCAGCGTTCCGCGCCTTCGCCCGAAGGCGCGACCATGTCATGGCCGTCCGACGTCAGGCCGTAGCCGGCGATCTCGCCGTAGATGCGCGCACCGCGCGCCTTGGCGTGCTCGTGATCCTCAAGCACGAGCACGCCGGCGCCGCCGGCGATGACGAAGCCGTCCCGTTTCTTGTCGAACGCGCGCGACGCGCGGGCCGGAGTGTCGTTGAAGTCCGAAGACATGGCGCCCATGGCGTCGAAGAGAACGGCCAGAGTCCAGTCGAGCTCCTCGCAGCCGCCGGCGAACATGATGTCCTGCTTGCCGTATTGGATCATCTCGTAGGCATTGCCGATGCAATGGTTCGACGTCGCGCAGGCCGATGAGATCGAGTAGCTCGCGCCCCTGATCTTGAACCAGGTTCCGAGCGTCGCCGAGGCGGTCGAGGACATCGCCTTGGGCACGGCGAACGGGCCGACGCGCTTGGGACCTTTCTCGCGGGCGATATCGGCGGCTTCGACGATCGTGCGCGTCGAGGGGCCGCCCGACCCCATCAGGATGCCGGTGCGCGGGTTGGAGACCTCCTCGGGCGTCAGGCCGGAGTCGCGGATGGCCTGCTCCATCGCCAGATGCGCCCAGGCGGTGCCGCCGCCGTGGAAGCGCATCGCCCGGCGGTCGACGGTCGCCATGCCGTCGTGCGACGGCGCACCCTGGACCTGGCTGCGAAAGCCGAGCTCCCTGAACTTCTCCGCCGCGGAGATGCCTGACTTGGCCTCGCGCAGGGAGGCGAGCACGGCCTGTGTCGAGTTGCCGATGGGGGAGACGATCCCCATCCCGGTCACGACGACGCGCCTCATGCTGTTCTCCGCTCGAATGCCGCCGGCGCGCCGCCGCGATGGCGGCCGATGGGGCGAAGGGTCCGCGGCCTCAAGCCGGGACGGGATCGGCCTGGAACAGGCCGACCTTGAGGTCCTTCGCCTCGTATATGCGTGCACCGTCGGCTTCCAACCAGCCATCGGCGATGCCGAGCGTCAGCTTTCTGCGGAAGACCCGCTTGAGGTCGACCCCGTAGATGATTTTCTTGACTGAGGGTAGGACCTGGTCGGCGAATTTCACCTCGCCCACGCCGAGCGCCCGGCCGCGGCCGGGCAGCCCCAGCCAGCCGAGATAGAAGCCGAGCAGCTGCCACAGCGCATCGAGGCCGAGGCAGCCCGGCATCACCGGATCGTTCTTGAAGTGGCAACCGAAGAACCAGAGGTCCGGCTTGACCTCGAACTCGGCCCTGATGTGACCCTTGCCGCCGGGTCCACCCTCTTCCGACAATTCGGAAATGCTGTCGAACATCAGCATCGGTGGCAGCGGCAGCTGGGCGTTGCCGGGCCCGAACAGATCGCCGCGCGCGCAGGCGAGCAACTGTTCGTAATCGAAGCTGGAGCGGCGTTCGCTCATCGGGACGATGTTCTTTCGGCTGTGGGGCTCGGAAGCCCGCGGGCCGCGGTGTCTAGCATAGGGGCAAAGGCGCCGAAAGCGGGGTCTAGCCCCGCTTTCGAGTGGCTCGATGGCCACCGATCGACGGGTGCGAGCCGGCCTTCGGGCCGGTGGCACCTTTGATCGAGCATTACGCGCCGGCGGCGCGAAGACCCATCATGCCGTCCATCATCGCCACCGGCGCCGGAAAGTCGGCGCGGTCGGCGCTCTTCTCCCGTCCTTCGAGGCCCTGCGCCTTGGCCAATTCGGCATTGGCTTCCTCGAGCAGGCCCTTGGCGTCGGAGAGCTGCTCCTTGAGCTCGGCGGCCGAGCGCACGAGGTTTTCGCGGCGCGCTCGGGCGGCGCGCGCGTAGGTCGGATAGGCGAAATGCAACGGGTCGGCGATGCCGGCCTTCTGCTCCTCGCCGGCGATCTCCCGGTCGAGATCGGCCGCGATCCGAAGGAAGTCCGCGGCCATGCTCTCGATCTGGGCGACCCGTCGACGTTTCTCATCAACCTGGAAGCGCTTGAGGCGCACCAGCGAATCCCGCGACTTCATACGCAACTCCGCGACACAAAAGGACCGACAGGGTCCTGTTCAGGGCTTCCGCGAGACAGTCCGATCCTGGCAAAGGGAGGTTGCGGGATTGTTACCGTGATGCGCTTTGCCGTGCGTGTGGCTTGGCACCGTGCGATAGTCCAGTGACGGTGATTCGAGCGGCCGAAGGCCGCGACCCTCCGGTGTTTCGCGTCCCGCGTTCCCAGCCGACCCGAACCGGATGAAACGGCACGCGAGCCGTGTGCTCCCATGCGATCGGAGGCATTTCGTTAACCAGTGTCCGTTAAGGTTACGGAAATCGTAGCGTTTCTTCGCCGTCCCTCACCGAGAAGGCACGGCGACGAGGCATAAGATCATCGCGCCGCCGGTCTAAGGACCTGGCGCCGCAAGGCAAGCTGGGGGCCGGGCAATGCGCGTTCTTTTGATTGAGGATGACAGCGCGACGGCGCAAAGCATCGAGCTGATGCTGAAGTCCGAGAACTTCAATGTCTACACGACCGATCTCGGCGAGGAAGGTATCGACCTCGGCAAGCTCTACGATTACGACATCATTCTGCTCGACCTGAACCTGCCCGACATGTCGGGGTACGAGGTGCTGCGCACGCTGCGCGTCGCGAAGGTCAAGACGCCCATCCTCATCCTCTCCGGTCTTGCCGGCATCGAGGACAAGGTGAAAGGGCTGGGCTTCGGAGCCGACGATTACCTCACCAAGCCCTTCCACAAGGACGAGATGGTGGCGCGCATCCACGCCATCGTGCGCCGCTCGAAGGGGCATGCCCAGTCTGTCATCACCACGGGCGACCTCGTCGTCAACCTCGACCAGAAGACCGTGGAAGTCTCCGGCGCCCGCGTCCACCTCACCGGCAAGGAGTACCAGATGCTGGAGCTCCTCTCGCTGCGCAAAGGCACGACGCTGACCAAGGAAATGTTCCTCAATCATCTCTACGGCGGAATGGACGAGCCCGAACTCAAGATCATCGACGTCTTCATCTGCAAGCTGCGCAAGAAGCTCGCCAATGCCAGCCAGGGCCGCAACTATATCGAGACGGTGTGGGGCCGCGGCTACGTGCTGCGCGAGCCCAATGAGGAAGAAAGCCGCATCACCGCCTGAGAGGCACGGCAGCGAGCAAGAAAAAGGCCCCGGGAGACCGGGGCCTTTCTCATGGGAACAGTAAGCAGAAGCCTACTTCTCCATCATCTTCTTTTTCATCATCATTTTCTTCTTGGACATGTGATGACGCATCATACGATGGTGGTGCCGCATCGGAGCTTCCATCATCGGCGCCGGCTGTCCGCCGCCGGGAGCCAGGATCGGCTGCAGGATCGGCTGAGTGACGCCGTTCACGACCTGCATCGCTTGGGTCATGCCCGGGATGATGGTTTCGCCCGGCAGATTGGTCGGCGCGCCCGAGTTCATCGGGGTGGCGTAGAAGTCGGTCGGGCCGGCAACGGCGAAACCGGTGGTCGCGACGGTCAGTGCAGCCGCGACGATGAGCTTCTTGATCATAGGTCCTCCTTAAAATTACGGCGGACTCGACCTGCTACGAGGACCAGCCACGCTTAGGCCGCAAAGTACACCCGTGACGTGCGGGCGCAACGGATAGACGGTCAGAAGGTTCGATCTCGCGCCTCTGTTGCCGCCGCGATACGATGACGCTAATTGCGAACGCGGCAGACGCCTTCCATCCCCTGCGCAGGACAGATCATGAGCACGTTCGAACGGCCCAAGGAGATCATCAACTATTGCCTGGCGCCGCTGAAGCTCGACGAAGCATCCGAGCCGTTCAAGGAGGCGTTCCGGCGCATGGAGCACGTGGTCAAGACGCTGCAACTCGCCGCCGGCAAGGCCAAGCAGCCAATCGCCGTCGACTTCTCACAGATGCGCACGCTGACCATCAACGAGGAAGCGCACGGCCACGAGGACTGACCGGCTCGTCTCCGCCGGCGTTCAGGAGCGGTAGTCGCCGTTGATGGCGATGTATTCCTTGGTGAGGTCGCACGTCCACACGGTCGCGCGACCCGCGCCGATCCCGAGATCGACCTTGATCGGCACGGTCGCCTCCTTCATCCGCGCTGACACCGCCGCCTCGTCGTAGGACGGATCGCGCAGGCCCTTGTGGGCGACGCGAGTGCCGCCGAACCAGATGGCGAGGCGGTCGCGATCCGCCTTCTCGCCGGCCTTGCCCACCGCCATCACCACGCGGCCCCAATTGGCGTCCTCGCCGGCTACCGCCGTCTTGACCAGCGGCGAGTTGGCGATGGACAGCGCGATGCGCTTGGCCGCCCGGTCGCCGGCGGCGCCTTCGACCGTCACCTCGATGAACTTGCGCGCGCCCTCGCCATCCTTGACCACCTGCTGAGCGAGGTCGAGCAGCACAGCGTCGAGCGCGACGCGGAAACCCTTGAGCCGGCGATCGCTTGCCTTGACGATCGCCGGCGCGCCGCGCCTGGCGGCGGCCCCGGTGGCGAACAGCATCAGCGTGTCGGACGTCGAGGTGTCGCTGTCGACCGTGATGGCGTTAAAGCTCGCCTTCACGCCCCTGGCCAGCATCGCCTGCAGCGCCGGCGCGGCGATCGGCGCGTCGGTAAAGACGAACGACAGCATGGTGGCCATGTCCGGCGCGATCATGCCGGCGCCTTTGGCGATGCCGGCGATCGTCACGTCGACGCCGTCGATCGCGACGGTCGCCGTCGCGAGCTTGGGGAAGGTGTCGGTAGTCATGATCGCACGGGCGGCGTCCTCGATGCGCTCCGGAGACGCGTCGCCCTGCAGCGTCTCGAACACGCCCTCGAACTTGGTCGCGTCGAGCGGCTCGCCGATCACCCCGGTCGAGGCGATGAAGATCTCCTTGGCCGAAACGCCGAGGGCGATGGCGGCGAGCCTGGCGGTCGTCGCCGAGGCCTGGGCGCCGGCCTTGCCGGTGAAGGCGTTGGCGTTGCCGGAGTTCACCACCAGCGCCCGCGCCTTGCCGCCGGCGAGCTTGGCGCGGCACCATTCCACGGGCGCCGAGGGGCATTTCGAGGTGGTGAATACGCCGGCCACCTGCGTGCCCTTGTCGAACAGCGCCAGCAGGACGTCGGTGCGGCCCTTGTAGCGGATGCCGGCCGCGCCGGTGGCGAATCGCACCCCGTCGACCGGCGGGATGACGGGGATCGTCGCGGGCGCGAGCGGAGAGATGGCGGTCACGGGCGTACCTCGGTTCGTCGGCCCTTAGCGCGCCGGCATCCCGATGTCAGCCGCCGTGATTCATGCTATCCGACGACATCTTTCCAAGATTCCTGTATCGGCTGCGTCAGCTTGCGTCATGCCAAGTCGGCGTCATGCCAAGTCAGCGTCACGCGCGTGCCAACCCCACAATTGAGCGTCTAAAGGATCATAGAAGGCCAACCCGACCGGTGCCTGGTACCATGAGACAAGCGCCGGCTCTCACCCTTGTCGTCTAGCTCGCTAGTGGATCATGCTTGGCTGACGATGTCGACGGCTCCGCCAAGCTCGACAAAGACGCTGAAGAAAGCCGAGCTGGCCTGGGTCGCGCGCCGGTCGCTCAGCTAGCCCTTGTTGGCCACGGCCACGCCTGCGGCGGCCACTCCCATCCCGAGGATCTGCACCGGCACAAGTGCCTCGCCGAACAAGGCCAGCGCCATCAGCGCGGTGAACGGCGGCACCAGGTAGAAGAGCGCCGTCACCTGGGCCACCGCGCCGCCGCGGATCAGGCGCAACAGCAGCAGCGCCGCCGCAACCGAGAGCACCAGCACCGACCAGGCCAAGCCGATGAAGAAGTTCGGCGTGACCATGAACGGATGCCGTTCGGTGGCGAGCGCGAGCGGTAGAACCAGCGCGAAGCCGCCGATGAATTGAACCGCGGCGCCCGAGCGCAGGTCCATCTCCGCCCCGTGGCGCTTCTGCCACAGCGTGCCCAGCGTGATCCCGATCATCGCGACCGTGCACGAGAGCACCGCGGCCGGCGGAACCGCCCCGGCCCCGCGCAGGTTCGGCGCCAACACCAGCAGCGCGCCGGCGAAGCCGACCGCGATGCCGAGCCAGCGCCGGCCGCTGACCCGCTCACCGAGCAGCGGTCCGGCCAGCGCTCCCGTGAGCAGCGGCTGCAGCCCCGAGATCAGCGCCGCGACGGCGGCGGGCAGCCCATGCTTGATCGCCCAGAAGACGCCACCGACGAAGATGCCCTGCATGAGTGCGCCGGCTATGAGGCCGTCGCGCCAGCCCCGCGCGGTGCGCGGCCAGCGCGCCCCGCCGGCGAACGCGATCCCGGAGAGGACCATGGCGCTAAGGGCGAACCTCAGGGCGACGAAGCTTTCCGGTTCGGCGTAAGGGCGCACGAGGCGGGCGACGACGAAGCCCGACGCCCACAGCAGCACGAACAGCGCCGGGACGAAGCGTGCGAAACCGATGGAGCGGTGCGTCGCCCCGGCATCGGCAGCCTTCGGGTTAGGGATGGGCATCGGGCGGCCTTCGCGAAGCCGCCTCGTTTAGCAAAGGCGCGGGCAAACGGCTGTGCCGCCGCGCGGGTTACAGCCCTGCGCTCAGCGCAGCAGCATCATGAGCTTCTTGCCGGCGGGGCTCTCGAGTTCGCGCTTAGAGAGCGAAGGGTGCTCGGCGCCGGCCCTCTTGTGGATGTCGGCCTCATCGAACAGCTTGTCGGCGTAGCCGACGAACTCGGCTTCGTCGACCGTCTTGTCCTTGTCGGTATCGGCCATGGTCATGCCAGCCTTCGAAAGGCGACCCTTCAGCTCCTCTTGATCGAGCGTCTTGTCCTTGTCGGTCTCCAACTCGACGAAACGCTTCTTGGCGTAGGCGTTTAGCTCATCCTTGGAGATCGTCTTGTCGGCGTTGGTGTTCACGGCCTTGAGAAACGCTTTCGCGCCCGTGCCCGCGGCTTGCGCGCTGGCGCCGAGACCAAGCAGCATGAGCGCCGCCGCGCCGGCCGAGACAAGAGTATGATGGTGTGACATGTCGAGGATCCTCCGCCGGTCGTCGGCGAGGCTCGACGACGAAGCCCCGCTCCCGGCGAGGCGCCACATCAAGAGCACTGCGGGTGCAGCTGTTCCGCACGACCGATGAAATGCTAATCCTGCCACCGAAGTCGGGAACAATCTCCCGCTCCGGGGATCAATCCTTGGCGTTGCGCGCCATGAAGCTGGCCGCCGATCCGGCTTCGGGGTCGATGAAGGTGATGTCGGTGGGCTCGCGACGCGGCGCGTCGATGGACATGAAGACCACCGGCTCCTCGTGCAATTCGGGGATGGCGTGCACCGTCTCGCGATCGAAGCATATGAGCTGGCCGGGGGCAAAATCCCGCTTGTCCGCCTCGTCTCCGATCCAGAAGGCGCCGCGGCCGGAGACGACGTAGAGGTACTCGTCGCAGGTCTGGTGAAAATGGGCCGGCACCGGCCGGTAGACGCGAAAGATGCGCGCGCTCGAGCTGGGGCGATCGGTGAGGTAGGTGTCGGCCAGCATCGTGTCGGCATGCTCCGGCAGGTCGGAGGCGATGGCGCGGATGTTGAAGCGGCGTTGGTCGTCGGGCAGGTCGGTCATGAAGGCTATGTAGGCGCGGGCACGCCCGGGCAAAGGCGCGACGCGCGCCGGCTCCGCGGACCAATCCTAATACACGCACTCGCGAAACGCCGGATCGACGCTGCCGCCCCAGGCGCCGTGATAGAGCGCGAGCAACCGCTCGGCCTGGGTGCCGGCGGCGGCCACCTCGTCGAGTACGTCGAGGTAGCCGGTCTCGTCGTGTCCCGTCGTGTCCGTATGGCCCCGTGCGGCAAGTCCGGCCCGGGCAATGCGGAGCACCTCCGCGGCGACATCGTGCAACGAGTGACCGGCCACCTCGGCCTTCAGCCCTTCGCGCGGCACGGCATCGCGCAGCGCCTGGCGCTCGGGCGTCGACCAGCCCTTGACGAGGTCCCAGGCGGCGTCGAGCGAGGCTTGATGGTAGAGCAGCCCGGTGAACAGCGCCGGCAGGGCCAGCAGGAACGACACCGGCCCGGCATCGGCGCCGCGCATTTCGAGGAAGGTCTTGAGCCGGACCTCGGGGAAGATGGTCGAGAGGTGGTTGGCCCAGTCCGACATCGTCGGCGTGTCGCCAGCGAGCAGCGCCGGGTGACGGCCGGCAAGCAGGTCGCGGAAACTGGTGCCGGCGACATCGATGTACACGTCGCCGCGCTTGATGAAGTACATCGGCACGTCGAGCGCGTAGTCGACGTAGGATTCGAAGCCGGCGCCCTCCTCGAACATGAAGGGCAGCATGCCGGCGCGGTTGTTGTCGGTGTCGCGCCAGACCTCCGAGCGATCCGACAGGAAGCCGTTGGGTCGGCCGTCGCGGAACGGCGAGTTGGCGAAGAGCGCGGTGGCGACGGGCTGCAGCGCCACCGCGACGCGCAGCTTCTTCACCATGTCCGCCTCGCTGGCGAAATCGTAGTTTGCCTGCACGGTGGTGGTGCGAAACATCATGTCGAGGCCGCGCGTGCCGACCTTAGGCATGTAGCGCGCCATAATGACGTAGCGGCTCTTGGGCATCACGGGTGTCTCGTCCCGCGACCATTTCGGGCTCATGCCGAGCGTGAGGAAGCCGATGCCGTGGCGCTCGGCGATCGGGCGCAGCGCGGCGAAGTGCCGGTCGAGCTCGTCGCGGGTCTCGTGGACGGTGGCCAGCGGCGCGCCGGAGAGCTCGAATTGGCCGCCGGGCTCGATCGAGATGGCGCCGCCGTCGGTCTCGTCGGCGAGGCCGATGATGTGGCTGCCATCGAGGATCGGCGTCCAGCCCAGGCTCGCGCCCATTTCTTCGAGCAGCTGGCGAATGCCGCCGGCGCCAGCCGCCCCCTCGTAGGAGACCGGCATCAGGTCACGACGGTAGAAGCCGATCTTCTCGTGCTCGGTGCCGATACGGTGGCGCGCCGCCGGCTTGCAGCCGCTCTCGAGCCAAGCCACGAGATCGCCTCGCCCGGAAATCGGGGTGCTGTCGGAGACGTCGCGCGCCATCGAGCTCTTGTTTCTTCCATCAAGCGAGGCTCGGGGGCCGCTCATGGCCGCCCGGTCGGTGCGCGGTTCCTTAGTAGGGGCCGGCACGCGGCGCAAATCGTGGGGCGGGCGCAATCGCGGGGGTGCAAGCGCTCCAGGCTCGCCACCAGGGCCCTCTTGATGAGGAGACGGCCTCGGCCTTCATGAGGCTGACGGGAGGCACAGACGACAAAATGGCGAAAGGCCTAGACCTTTCGCCATTCCGAGAGGTGACGTCGCTTACGGGATCGAGACGACCGGGGTGCCGACGCGCACGCGGCTGTAGAGGTCGGTGACGTCCTCGTTCAGCATGCGGATGCAGCCGTAGGAGGCGGCGGTGCCGACCGACTTGCGCATCTTCATCGTGGTGCCGTGGATGGCGACCTGGTCGAGCTGCAGGGTCAGCGCCGCGGCGCCCATCGGGTTGTTGGGCGCGCCGCCCGGGATGAAGGCCGGCAGCTCGGGATGGTCGCGCGAGACGACCTCGGGCGGCGACCAGTCCGGGCGGATGAACTTGCCCTCGATGTAGGTCTTGCCGCGCCAGGCCTTGCCGGTCTTGCCGATGGCCACCGGATAGCGCAACGCCGTACCGTCACCGTTGGTATAATACAGAGTGCGCTCGCTCTGCTTGATGATGATCATGCCGCCCGGATAGTCGGACGGAACGGAAACCGATTGCCTGGCCTGCGCCGGCGAAAAAGCCGCCATGGCGGCAAGAGAGACGCCTATCGCGATGGACGCAAAAAGGCCGCCAGCCTTACGGCCGATCGAAACGTTCCTGCTCATGTTTTCCCCGTTGGACTTAGCCGATACGCCGGCGTTCACGCCCCAGTCCGTGGACGCGAGACTAGCAAACCAGTCCTTCAGGCAGAGTTAAAACGTTAGGCACCCGACCTGTTGGCCGGGTGCTGTTGCAACGACACCACGATTACGCCCGCTTCGGCCCAATTTCTGCCGGAGATCTTACGGTTCCACCACACAAAAGGGATTTCGTTGCGCGGTGCGCCGGGCGAGATCAGGCCGATTTGCGCGACTCGCCGCCATTCTGCGGACGATTCGCGACGAGGTCGTCGACCACGCCGGGGTCGGCGAGGGTCGAGGTGTCGCCGAGCTTGTCGACCTCGTTCTCGGCGATCTTGCGCAGGATGCGGCGCATGATCTTGCCCGAGCGCGTCTTGGGCAGGCCTGGCGCGAACTGGATGACGTCGGGCGAGGCGATCGGCCCGATGTCCTTGCGCACCCAGGTCACCAGCTCCTTGCGCAGCTCGTCCGAGCCCTCGACGCCCTCGTTCAGCGTGACGTAGGCGTAGATGCCCTGGCCCTTCATGTCGTGGGGATAGCCGACGACCGCCGCCTCGGACACCTTCTGGTGGGCGACCAACGAGCTCTCGACCTCGGCCGTGCCCATGCGGTGGCCGGACACGTTGATGACGTCGTCGACGCGCCCGGTGATCCAATAATAGCCGTCGTCGTCGCGCCGGCAGCCGTCGCCGGTGAAATACTTGTGCGGGTAGGCCGAGAAGTAGGTCTCCACGAAGCGGCTGTGGTCGCCGTAGATGGTGCGCATCTGGCCGGGCCAGGAGCGGGCGATGACGAGGTTGCCCTCGCAGGCGCCCTCCTGCACCTTGCCCTCGGCATCGACGATCTGCGGCTCGACGCCGAAGAAAGGCAGAGTCGCCGAGCCGGGCTTCAGCGCCGTGGCGCCGGGCAGCGGCGTGATGAGGATGCCGCCGGTCTCGGTCTGCCACCAGGTGTCGACGATCGGGCAGCGGCTCTCGCCAACCACCTTGTAGTACCAGTTCCACGCCTCGGGGTTGATCGGCTCGCCGACGGAGCCCAGCACGCGCAGCGACTTGCGGCTGGTCGTCTCGACGGGGCCGTTGCCGGCGCCCATCAGCGAGCGCACGGCGGTCGGCGCCGTGTAGAAGAGGTTCACCTTGTGCTTGTCGACGACCTCCCACATCCGCGAGATCGAGGGGTAGTTCGGCACGCCCTCGAACATCAGCGTCGTCGCGCCGTTGGCGAGCGGGCCGTAGACGATATAGCTGTGCCCGGTGACCCAGCCGACATCGGCGGTGCACCAGTAGATGTCGCCGTCGTGGTAGTCGAAGATGAGTTCGTGGGTCATCGAGGCGTAGACGAGGTAGCCGCCCGTCGTGTGCAGCACGCCCTTGGGCGCGCCGGTCGAGCCCGACGTGAAGAGAATGAACAGCGGATCCTCCGCGCCCATCTCCTCCGGCTCGCAGGCGGCGTCCACCTTGGCCATCTCGTCGTCGTACCAGACGTCGCGCCCGGCCTTCATCGAGACGGGGCCGCCGGTGCGATTTACCACGATCAAGGTCTCGACGATGCCGGACTTCTCGATGGCCGCGTCGGCATTGCCCTTGAGCGGCACCTTCTTCGAGCCGCGCAGGCCTTCGTCCGCCGTGATCATCACCTTGGATTCGCAGCCGATGATGCGGTTTGAGAGCGAATCCGGCGAGAAGCCGCCGAAGACGACCGAGTGCACCGCGCCGATCCGGGCGCAGGCGAGCATGGCGTAGGCTGCCTCGGGGATCATCGGCATGTAGATCGTGACGGTATCGCCCTTCTTCACGCCCTTCGCCTTCAGGACGTTGGCGAGCTTGCAGACGTGCTCGTGCAGCTCCCGGTAGGTGATCGACTTCGTCTCCTTGGGATCGTCGCCCTCCCAGATGATCGCGACCTGGTCGCCGCGCCTGGCGAGGTGCCGATCGATGCAGTTCATCGAGACGTTGGTCGTGCCGTCCTCGTACCATTTGATGGAGACGTTCGCGGGATCGTAGGAGCAGTCCATCACCCGCGTGTAGGGCCTGATCCAGTCGATGCGCTTGCCGTGCTCGCCCCAGAAGCCGTCGGGATCGTCGATCGATCGCTTGTACATCGCGTCGTAGCGGCCCTTGTCGATCAGGGCGTGGGCGGCGACGACCTTTGGCACCTGATACGTCTCGATCACGTTTGTCTCCCGGCTTTGATGCTTTGTCGGTCGCGGACGCTGCGGTTCCGCGTCGACCTCACATAACCGCGCTGCCGTACGCCGCACATCCCGCTTTTGACGATTCGCGGCGGAAGATTGCGTCAATTACAAGCGCCGGGTTCCTCTTCGACGCGTTTCCGGACGCAGGTTTGCCTGCTCGGCACATCATGTGCGTGCCGGCAGCGCGGTCTAGGACCATGCCATGCCGACCCCCATCGTCCAGGGCTTTCACGACGTCCGCACCTCCAGCGTCCAATACGTCGTCGCATGCCCCGTCACAGGGCGCTGCGCGATCATAGACCCTATCCTCGACTACGACGAGAAATCCGGCTCGGTCGCCACGACATCGGCCGACGCGTTGCTCGCCCACGTCAAGGCCCACGATCTGACGCTTGCTTGGATCCTCGACACCCATCCCCATGCCGACCATCTCTCCGCCGCCGCCTACCTCAAGCAGCGCATCGGGGCGCCTATTGCCACCGGCGCCCGCATCCGCGACGTCCAGGCGCTCTGGGCCGAGATCTATGGCTTCCGTGATTTCCGCTGCGACGGCTCGCAATGGGATCGCCTCTTCGAGGACGATGATACCTTTTCCATCGGTAACCTGCCGGTCCGCGTGCTGCACTCGCCGGGCCACACGTTGGCCTCGATCAGCTTCGTGGTCGGGGATGCGGCCTTTATCCACGACACGCTGCTGATGCCAGATACCGGCACCGCGCGCGCCGATTTCCCGGGCGGTAGCGCTGCGCGGCTCCACGCTTCCATCGAGCGCATTCTCGCTTTACCCGACACGACGCGGCTGTTCGTCGGCCACGATTACGGTCAGGGCGGGCGGGAGCCGCGCTGGGAGAGCACCGTCGGCGAGCAGAAGGCCGGCAACATCCACGCGGGCGGCGGCATCGGTGTCGAGGCTTTCGTCGCGCTGCGCGAGGCGCGCGATCGGACGCTCCCGATGCCCCGGCTGATCCTCCACGCGCTGCAGGTAAACATCAATGCCGGCCGGCTGCCGGAGAAGGACGCCGCGGGGCGGCGCTTCCTCGTGCTTCCGCTCGACGCTTTGCCCGGCGCGATCTGGTAGGCGCATTCCCTTGCGCTTCGCTGAGCATGCAAGGTCAGCTCTGCGACATCGCCCGCTCCAACAGCTCGGCCAGCGTGTGCGGATCCTGCGGAAAGCCGGCGCGGATCCAGGCCGCTTGGAGGCGCTTCAACGCCGCGCCGAGCGGCTTGCCGGCGGGGATGCCGCGGGCAATGAGGTCTGAGCCGGAGAAGGGAAGGCGCGGCTCCGGCGTATCGGCGAGGAAACGCCGCGCCGCCGCCCAGCCCACGTCGTCGACCGGTGCGCCGCTTTCCGCCCAGGCCAGGAGCACGCCGTCGCCGGCGCCGGAGCGGCCGTGGTCGAACAGGAGTTCGCGCAAAAGACGCGGCGAGGGCGGCTCGACACCACCGTGCAGCCGCACCAGCGCCTCGGCCGCCGCGGCCAGCCGCGCCGCCTCCGCATTGGAAAGCTTCAGCACCTCGCGCAGGCGCTCGGCATCCTCGCGCACGGTCACGCCGAGCGCGGCGAGGCGCGGAAGCGCGCCGGCCTCCGAGGCGATCGCCACGAGACGGGCGAGACGGCGCGGCTGCGGCACGCCGGTCAGCAGCGGCCCCAGCAAACCGGCCTCGCTCATCGCCGCCACCGCTTCGGGCGCGCGGCGCGCGGCGACGAGCTTCAGCAACTCCTGGCGCACGCGCTCGCGCGACAGTCGGGCCAGCCCGTCGCGCTCGGCCACCGTCGCCGCCAGCCCATCCGGATCGAGATCGCCGCCGGCGTATTCTGCGGAAAAGCGGAAGAAGCGGAGCGTGCGCAGGTAGTCCTCGCGGATGCGCGTGGCCGGATCACCGATGAAACGCACGCGTTCCGCCGCGAGGTCGTCGAGGCCTCCGGTATAGTCGTGGATGCGGCCTTCGAGGTCGACGCTCAGCGCGTTGATCGTGAAGTCGCGGCGCATCGCGTCCTGCTCGAAGTCGCGGCCGAAGCGGATCACCGCGTGGCGCCCGTCGGTCTCGACGTCCTCGCGCAAGGTGGTCACCTCGAAAGGCCGACCCTCGGCCAGCACGGTGACGGTGCCGTGGGCGATGCCGGTCGGTATGGTGCGCAACCCGGCCGCCCTGGCGCGGGCGACCACCACGTCGGGAACCGCCGTCGTTGTCACGTCGTGGTCGGTGTGCGGCCGGCCCATCAGCGCGTTGCGCACGGCACCACCCACCACGCGGGCCTGCTCGCCGTCGCCGTTCAGCAGCGCGAGGACGCGGGCGAGGCCGGGATCGGCCAGCAGGACGCGCGTGGGCGTCACTGCATGCGGCCGGGCACGATGCGGCCGTTCTCGACATGAGCCGGCAGGTAGCCGCCCTCGTAGCGCGGCGCGGTGACACCGATCAGGACGAGGCCGGCGAGGACGCAGCCGAGCCCGGCCAGCGAGAGCGGCACCAGCACCTTGCGCGTCCAGCGATCGAAGACGAGCGGGTTCTGCAGCCGTGCCGCCAGCCACAGTAGGTAGAGCAGGAACGGCACGAGGAAGAAGAGGAGCAGGCGGGGGAGCACGCGGATCATCCGTGAAGCCTCTCGTAGAAGACGCGGAGGATGCCGGCGGTGACACCCCAGATCCGGCGCTCGCCGAACTCGATCGAGTAGAAATAGCGCGTCTTGCCCTGCCACTCGCGCTCCGCCAGCCGGTGGTTGGCCGGATCCATCAGGAACGCGAGGGGCACCTCGAAAGCCTCGACCACTTCCGCTGGATTGAGCCGAAGCGCGAAGGGCGTTTCGATGCGCGCCACCACCGGAATGATGCGGAAGCCGGTGCGGGTGAGATAACCGCCGAGGTGGCCGAGGACGGTGATGCAGGCCGGATCGAGGCCGATCTCCTCGGTGGCCTCGCGGCACGCCGCGTGGGCGGGTGTAGCGTCGCCGGGATCGATCTTGCCGCCGGGAAAGGCGATCTGCCCGGCATGGTCGCGCAGGCCGGCGGTGCGCTGGGTCAGGATCACACTTACGCCTTCGGGCCGCGGCACCAGACCGATCAGCACGGCGGCCGCCCGCGCGCCACTCAGGAAGGCAGGCTCGACTACCCACTCGTTGAGGGAATGGTCTCCGAAAGGCGGGGTCACGGTGATATCGAGCGCGTCCTCCGCCAGGTCGCGCTCGATCCGCGCCGCGACGCGGGCGAAGACGGCGTCAGCTATCAAATCCTCCTCCGCGGAGGGGGGAGGGGGACCATGTGTAGCATGGTTGAGGAAGCGGCCACCGCTTCAATGCCTGGCCTTTGGTGACAGGGATCGCATGGTGAACGTGATCTCGGTGGCAGCCCTCTCCATCGCTTTCGGCCGTCCCCTCCCTCGTTGAACAGGGTAGGATGCGCGTCGGTATTCGATTCATTCCGGCTTGGCGATGGGAAACACCGCCGCGCCGGAACGGATCGTGAGCGTTCCGTCCTTTTCCTCGGCACGGTCGAGCAGATCGATCGCAAGGGAACGCGTCAGCCGCGCCCAAAGGCCGCCGCGCACCAGCACGTAGGGCTTCACCCCGCCGTCGACTTCCGTCTCGAAGCGCAGCGGGTGTTCGTTCCCGGCCTCGACCTCGTCGCCGAGGTTGGTGACGAAGCTGAGCCTGCCCCCGTGCTCGGCCATGGCGACGGCAGAGAAGGGCGCGTCCTCGACCTCGATGCCCAGGCATTCGACCGGGGTCACCAGCACGAAGCGCTCGGCATCCTTGCGCAGCACGGAGGCGAACAGCCGCACCAGCGGTGCCCTCGTGATCGGCGTGCCCTGGTAGAACCAGGTGCCGTCGGCGGCGATGCGCATGGCGATGTCGCCGCAGAAGGGCGGATGCCAGAGGTGGACCGGCGCCGGCCCGCGCGCCTCCAGCCCGCCGACCGCGGCCATCAGCGATTGCAGGCGGCCATCCGGCAGCTTCTCCGAGGCGGCGTGATCAGTCATAATTGCAACTCATTGGGCGCCAAGGTCGGCAGTCCGAAGAAGACGCCGCAATAAGCCCGAGGAAGCCGCCCGTCCATGGCCGAAGCTCAAGCCGCACCATCATCGGCCGCCACCTCGCTCGAGACCGCCGTCCAGCGCAGCGCCGAGGTCGCGCTCGACCGTGTCGCCGCCGCCCGCGCCGCCGTGGCCACCGTGATCTTCGGGCAGGAACAGGTGGTGGAAGAGGTGCTGGTCACGCTGCTCGCCGGCGGCCACGGTCTGCTCGTCGGCGTGCCCGGCCTTGCCAAGACCAAGCTCGTCGACACGCTCGGCATCGTGCTGGGCCTCAATGCGAGGCGCGTGCAGTTCACGCCCGACCTGATGCCGGCCGACATCCTCGGATCCGAGATCCTCGAGGAGAGCATCGATCACAAGCGCTCCTTCAAGTTCATGAAAGGCCCGATCTTCGCGCAGCTTCTGATGGCCGACGAGATCAACCGCGCCAGCCCGCGGACGCAGTCGGCGCTGCTGCAGGCCATGCAGGAGTACCATGTTTCGGTGGCGGGCGAGCGCTACGACCTGCCGGCGCCGTTCCACGTGCTGGCCACGCAGAACCCGCTGGAGCAGGAGGGCACCTACCCGCTGCCGGAGGCGCAGCTCGACCGTTTCCTGATGCAGATCGACGTTACCTATCCCGATCGCGCGGCAGAGCGGCGCATCCTCATCGAGACCACCGGCGAGAGCGAGGTCAAGGCCAAGGCGGCGATGACGGCCGAGGACCTGCAGGCGACGCAGCGGCTGGTGCGCCGACTGCCCGTTGGCGAAGCCATCGTCGAGGCGATCCTCGACATCGTCCGCTCGGCCCGCCCGGGCGAGGGCAGCGACCCGGCCCTCACCAAGGGCATCGCTTGGGGGCCCGGCCCACGCGCGGCCCAGGCGCTGATGCTCGCCGCCCGCGCGCGCGCGCTGGTCTCGGGCCGGCTGTCGCCCTCGCTCGACGACGTCGTGACGCTGGCGCTTCCGGTCCTCAAGCACCGCATGGCGCTGACCTTTACCGCCCGCGCCGAGGGTGAGACCATCGAGGGCACCGTCGCCAAGCTGGTTCGGAAGTTTTCGTGACCTTTGTCATTCCGGACGCAGAGCAGCGGAGATCCGGAACCGGTGAGCCTCGCGCACGCCGGAAACGCAGAAGCACACCGGTTCCGGGTTCGCCTTCGGCGCCCCGGTGTGACAAACGTTGTCCTCACTCATGACCACCGGCGCCCGCACCCTCGACCCGTCCGAGACGGTGCTCGGCCCCATGCAGCAGCAGGGCGCCCTGTTGCTCGCGCGCCGCCTGCCCGCCCTGGTCGTCGCCGCCAAGGAGATCGCGTCGGGCGTGATGCACGGCGTCCACGGTCGCCGCCGCGCCGGCATCGGCGAGACCTTCTGGCAGTTCCGGCCCTTCGTCGCCGGCGAGTCGGCCGCCCGCGTCGACTGGCGGCGCTCGGCGCGCGACGACAAGATCTTCGTGCGCGAGCGCGAGTGGGAATCCGCCCACACCGTCTGGGTCTGGATCGACCGGTCCGCCTCGATGGCGTTCGAGTCGCGCCTGGCCCTGCAGCCCAAGCTTGATCGCGCCGTCGTGCTCGGTCTCGCCGCCGCCGACCTGCTGGTGCGCGGCGGCGAGCGCGTCGGCCTGCTCGGCCTGACCCGGCCGCTCGCCACCCGCAACGTCATCGAGCGCTTCGCCGAGGCGCTGATCCACGCCACCGATGCCGAAGACGAGCTGCCGCAGCCGCTCACCCTGGCGCCGCGCGTGCGCGCCGTGCTGCTGAGCGACTTCCTTACCCCGCCCGACCAGATCGAAACCCGCATCGGCGCGCTGGCGGCGCGCGGCGCCCGCGGCCACCTCGTGATGATCGCCGACCCCGTGGAGGAGACCTTTCCCTTCGCCGGCCAGACCGAGTTTCGCGACGTCGATTCCAACACCACCATGCGTGTCGGCCAGGCCGAGCGCTTCCGCGACGATTACGTCCGCCGCCTCGCCGCGCACCGCGACGCCATCCGCGAGATCTGCCGCGGCAAGGGCTGGAGCCTCGCCATCCATCGTACCGATCGGCCGGCCTCCGAGGCGCTGCTGAACCTTCGCACGCGCCTCGAACAGAGCGCCGACGTCTTCGCCGCAGGGGTCGCCTAGATGCTGGGCTTGCCGCTCGCCTTCAGCGTACCCTTTGCGCTCGTCGCCCTCGCGGCGCTGCCGGTGCTCTACGTTCTGCTCAGGGTCACGCCGCCGCGACCGGAGCGGGTGCCGTTTCCGCCGCTGAAGCTGATCCTCGACCTCAAGCCCAAGGACGAGACGCCGGCGTCCACGCCGTGGTGGCTGCTGCTGCTGCGCATAGTGCTGGCGGGCCTGGTGATCCTCGCGATGGCCGGGCCGATCTGGAACCCGATCGGCACCGGCGACAGGGGCAGAGGTCCTCTCGTGGTGGCGATTGATGATGGCTGGGCGGCGGCGCCTGCCTGGGACAAGCGCATGGTCGCCGCCGGCCAGAGGATCGAGGCGGCGCGGCAGGCTGGTCGACCGGTGGCCGTGGTCGCCATGTCGGATGGTGGCAAGACGATCCTCCCGCTCGACGCCGCCGCGGCGCTGGAACGCCTGCGCGCGATCAAGCCGCAGCCGATCGAGCTCGACCGTGCCGCTGTCGGCGCCGCGATCAAGGCTTTCGCCGGCAAGACATCCGGCACATCGCTGGTTTGGATCGCCGACGGGCTGGAGCGCGGCGGTGCTCGCGCCTTCGGCGAGACGCTCGCCGCTTTGCCCATGGAGACGACGCTGATCGCCGACGACACGCCCGTCGAAGCCGTCGCCGACCCGCGCAACGATGCCGGCAGCCTCGCCGTCCGTGTCATGCGCTCGCGCTCCGGCGGCGAAGTGCGCGGCCGCGTCCGCGCGCTCGACCTGAAGGGCCTGACGATCGGCGAGGCGTCCTACACACTGCCGGCGGGCCGCACCGAGACCGACGCGCGCTTCGATCTGCCGGGCGAGCTGCGCAACGACATCGCGCGCCTCGAGCTCGTCGGCGGCCATTCCGCCGGCGCCGTGACCTTGCTCGACTCGCGCTGGAAGCGGCGCAGCGTCGGCATCGTCTCGGGCGACACCGCCGACACCGACCAGCCGCTGCTGGCGCCCGGCTACTACCTCTCCAAGGCGCTGTCGCCGTTCGCCGACGTGCACGAGCCAAAACCCGGCGCGGCCGACCCCATTGGCGCCATGCTCGACGACCGCGTCAACGTGCTCGTGCTGGCCGATGTCGGCACTATCACCGGGCCGATCCGCGAGCGCCTTTCCCGCTGGGTGGACCAGGGCGGCCTGCTCGTGCGCTTCGCCGGTACGCGGCTCTCCGGCACCGCCGACAACCTCGTGCCGGTCACGCTGCGCCGCGGCGGCCGCGTGCTCGGCGGTTCGCTCTCGTGGGAGCAGCCCAAGGCGCTGGCACCATTCGAGCCGCCGAGCCCCTTCGTCGGGCTGAAGGTGCCCAAGGAGGTCACCGTGACCCGCCAGGTGCTGGCCGAACCCGAGCCCGGCCTGCCGGCCAAGACCTGGGCGCAGCTCTCCGACGGCACCCCTCTCGTCACCGCCGCCTCGCGCGGAAAGGGCCGCGTGGTGCTGTTTCACGTCACCGCCGACACCACCTGGTCCAACCTGCCGATCTCGGGGCTCTTCGTCGACATGCTGAAGAAGATCGTGGCGCTCTCGGGCGAAACCGCGCGCGGTGTCGCCGAGACCGAGGCCCGCGCCGACGAGCGACAGGCGGCGGTCGCCGACCGCCAGGTCGAGACGGCCGCGCCCTCCCGCATCCTCGACGGCTTCGGCGTGCTCGGCAGCCCGCCGGCGACCGCCAAGCCGGTGCCGGTGAGCTTCGCCGGTGCCGCCACCGCCGAGCATCCGCCGGGCTTCTACGGCCCCGCCGATGCGTTGCTGGCGGTCGACACGCTGCTGCCCACCGCCAAGATCCCCGCCGCCGACCTCTCCGGCCTGCAGCTCGGCAACGCCGCGCTGCAGGCGGCCGAGCCCATAGATTTGCGTCCCTGGCTTTTGGCCGGCGCCTTCGTGCTGTTCCTGCTCGATGGCCTTGCCACGTTGTGGCTCGCCGGCAAGCTCGGGCGCCGCCAGGCGCGGCGTGTTGCGACCACCTCGCTCGCCCTCGCGCTGGGCCTCGGACTCGCCGGCATGCCGGCGCCGCGGCCTGCGATCGCCGCCCCGGCCGACGCGGACATGAGCGTGCCGCCGAAGCCGGCGCCGCCGATCAAGATCTCGCCCTCGGACCTCGCCTCCGCCCTCTCGGTGCGCCTCGCCTACGTGATCAGCGGCGACGCCAAGGTCGACGAGATCAGCAAGCAAGGCCTCACCTCGCTCTCGACCACGCTCGCGGCCCGAACCTCGCTCGACCCGGGCGACCCGGTCGGGATCGATCCGGCCAAGGACGAGCTTGCGTTCTATCCCGTCGTCTATTGGCCGATCGTCGCCTCGAACCCGCAGCCGCCGCAGAAGGCCGTCGAGAAGATCGCCGCCTACATGCGCCAAGGCGGCACGGTGGTGTTCGATACCCGCGACGCCCTTACCGCCCGGTTCGGCGCCGAGCCGACGCCAGCCGCCGCCTGGCTGCGCCAGCTGCTCTCAGGCGGCGTCGACGTGCCCGAGCTGGAGCCGATCCCGGCCGACCATGTCGTGACCAAGACCTTCTACCTCATCGACAATTTCATCGGCCGCTACGCCTCGGGCCAGACCTGGATCGAGGCGTTGCCGCCGCCGATCGGCGACAACCAGCGCCACCCCGCCCGCTCCGGCGACGGCGTCTCGCCGATCATCCTGACCAGCAACGATCTCGCCGCCGGCTGGGCCGGGGACGAGTACGGCGAGGCGATCTACCCGCTCGTGCCCGGCGACCCGCGCCAGCACGAGATCGCGTTACGCGGCGGCATCAATCTCGTGATGTACACGCTGACCGGCAACTACAAGGCCGACCAGGTCCACGTCCGCGACCTGCTGGAGCGACTGGGGCATTAGAGCATCGCAGGATGAATCGGAGTCGCTTCGCGACGCTGGTGTGCCTGTCCTCGCTATGGTCTTCTTTGTTGGAGCAAGTCCGCAGCAGCGGACGTTGCTCTAGGTGTTTGATCCCGGGCTGCGACCCGTAATCATCCCGTCATGCCACCTTCCTGGTCAGGTTTTCGGTCTGCTCCGCCAGCCGGGTGGCGGCCTCTTGCACCAGGGCAGCCTGACGCTTCAGCGCCGCAAAACGTGTCGCGAAGCCGTCGTCCTCCGGCGACGTCTGGAAGGCCTTGCAGGCAAGCGAGAAGGCGGTGAAGCCCAGCATGCCGCTGCCGGCAACGCTGGCGTGGGCCTGCCGCCGCAGCTCGGCGCGGCCGTCCACGGTCGCCGGATCTGCGCTGAATTGTCTTGCGAGCGAGGCGGCGAGGCCCTTGAGCAGACTGCGGATCTTGGCGTCGCCCAGGAGCTCAGCAAGTTTGCCGATGATGGCGGCGTCCTGCGCCTCGCCCTCGAGCGTGACTTCCACGTCGACTTCAGCGCCCGCGCCGGCGACGCGGTCCAGCACGGCGAACATCTGCGCGGCTGAGAACGGCTTGTGGATCACGTCGATCATGCCGGCCTCGCGCGCCGCCGCGGTCTGTTCCGGCAACACGTTGGCGGTAATGGCGACGATGGGCACCTCACGGCAGGGGTGCCCGAGGGCACGGATCATCCGCGTGGCGGCCAGCCCGTCGAGAAAGGGCATCTGCACGTCCATGAGCACCACGTCGTAGGCCATGTCCTGCACGGCCATCACTGCTTCGGTGCCGTTGCCGACGATGTCGACGATGTAGTCGCGGGTGCCGAGGATGTGGCGCACGAGGTCCTGGTTCGTCGCCACGTCCTCGACCAGGAGGACGCGTCGCGACGCGAAGCTCGAAGCCGGCAAGACCGTCACGTCGTCGGCCGGCAGCGAGGCCGACGGCAGCGGCACGCTGAAGAAGAAGGTCGCACCGGCGTCCTTCTGGCTGTCGACGCCGATGACGCCACCCATCAACTCGACCAGTTGCTGGCTGATGACGAGGCCGAGCCCCGTGCCGCCGTGGGTGCGGCGAACGCTGGCGTCGACCTGGGCGAAACGTTGGAACAGCTTGGCCTGGTCCGCGCGCGCGATGCCGATGCCGGTATCGATGACGGAGAAGATGATGCGGTCGCTGTCGGCGGAGGCGCGGTCGCGGCGGATGTCGAGGGTCACTGAGCCCTCCACGGTGAATTTGATCGCGTTGTTGAGCAGGTTCAATAGTATCTGCCGCAGCCGGGCCGCGTCGCCGCAGACGCCCGCCGGCAGCCGGTCGACCAGGCTGACGTGCAGCGAGAGGTGCTTGGCGACGGCCGCATGCTGCACCAGGGACACGCACTCGTCGACGAGGCCGTGCAGCGAGAAGGGCAGGTGTTCGAGCGCGACCATGCCGGCCTCGACCTGGCTGAAATCGAGAATGTCGTTGACCACCGTTAGCAGTGCTGCGCCGCCGGCCTGGATGCGCTCGCCGAAGAGCCGCGCCTGCGGAGCGAGGTTGGGCTGCTGCAGCAGCAGCGAGGCAAAGCCGATCACCGAGTTCAGCGGGGTTCGGATCTCGTGGCTCATGCTCGCGAGAAAGTCGGTCTTGGCGCGGTTGGCTTCGTCCGCCTCCGCCTGAGCGCGGCGCGCGGCGAGGCTGGCTTCCACGAGCTCGGCCGCCTCCTGCCGGCGCCGGCTCGCGTCTTCGAGCGCGCGCTCCGCCCTGGCGAGCTCTTCGCGGCGCGTCTTGGCTTTGTCGATGGAGGAGAGGATCAGGAGTGACGTGCCCGTGGCCACCAAGTCGGCGATCAGCGTGGCCAGGCGAGTGCCGAGGAGGTGATCCATGACGATCGTTCCCGCCTGGAGCACGCCGAGTACGAGACCGGTGCCCGCGTTGAAGGACAATCCGGGTCTGCGTGGCGAGCCGAGGCCGCAATCTATCTGATCCACGCCATCGTCCGCCTTCATCTTTTCTTCACCGCGATGAAAGCAATCGAGCATTTCGATAAGATTAACGAAGACACTCGCGGCGCTGCCTAAGCCGCCCCTCCGTTAAAATCGTCGAGCGTCGACCTACGCCGTGCCTCTGGGCCGCCACGCCGATCAACGCGTCTAATCAGAGCTCTAGCTCGTCCATCGAGGGCCGCGACCGGGGTAAGGGGACCGCATGCCGCCTTCCACCGTGTCCCATTCATCAACGTTACCTAACGTCACCGCGTTAGTCTTTATTTAGGGCAGCTGACCAAGGTCCCGACATGCGTCGCGTTCCTGTTGGTGAGTTGTTCATGCTCGCTCGTCTTCTCACCATCGGCCTCCTCGCCGTACCCGTCCCCGCGCTCGCGGCGGACTGGTACACGGGGGCCAAGCCTCAGGTGCCCTCGAACGACTGGATCGTCGCGGTCGACGTGTCCACGGACGTCACCACGCAGGGCTCATACTTCGGCGACGTTCTGGTGACGGCGGCGCCGGTGGGCACGCTGGCGCAGAGCGGCCTGCGCATCCGCGCCGATGCGCTCGGGGGCGTCTACAGTTATTATGCCACCGACACCAACCAGACCGTCCACGGGCGCCAGGAGAGCGGCGCATTGCTCGCCGGCTACGAGTGGATCTCACCCTCAACGGTGTTTTCCGCCTATCTCGGCGTCGATATCCGCAACAACTCACTGTCGATCGCCGACCCGGCCAACCCGGTCGTCGGCACCAGCGTCGGCGCCAAGACCCAACTCGAGTTCTACACCAAACCAAGCCTCAACACGATGGTCGCGGCGCAGGGCTCCTTCGCCACCAACAAGACGGCCTATTTCGCGCGGCTGCGCGGCGGCTATCTCATTGGCCCGAACCTCTACATCGGCCCCGAATTCGTCGTGCTGGGCGATCAGTTCTTCAACCAGGAGCGCGTCGGCGCCCAGCTCTCCGGCCTGCGGACCGGACCGCTGCAGTTCTCCTTCGCCGCCGGCTACCTCTACGATCGCGTGCGCGGAAATGGTGGCTACGTCACCGTCGACGCGCGCGCCGGCTTCTGAGGCCCCCGTGCTGAAGACGCTCCGCCTCGCGGCCTGGGCTGCCTCCGGGCTGTTCGCTCTGGCCTTCCTGACGCAGCCGGTCTCGACCGGCACGCAACTCGCGCTCGCCGCCACCGTGATCGCGGCGATGGGCGCGACGTGGAAGTGGGGTCGCGGCTGCTACGCGCGCTGGGCCTTCCTCTCGCTTGGCAGCCTCGTGGTGCTGCGCTACATCTTCTGGCGCGCCACCTACACGCTGCCGCCGCTCGACCAACCGCTCAATTTCGCGCTTGGACTGCTGCTCGTCCTCGCCGAACTCTACTGCGTGCTGATTCTCGTCATCAGCCTGATCATCAACGCCGATCCGTTGGTCCGCAAACCGCTCGAGCGCGGCGACGACGCGGCGCTGCCGACCGTCGACGTCTTCATACCTTCCTACAATGAAGACGAGTACATCCTCGCCACCACCATCGCCGCCGCCAAGGCGATGGACTACCCGCACGAGAAGCTCACCGTCTGGCTGCTCGACGATGGCGGCACCGAGCAGAAGGTCAACGACGCGAACCCCGTCAAGGCGGCGGCCGCCCTGGAGCGCCGTCGCTCGCTGAGCGAGCTCTGCGCCGCCATGGGCGCGCGGTATCTCACCCGCGAGAAGAACGAGCACGCCAAGGCCGGCAACATGAACAACGGGCTCGAGCACGCCACGGGCGAAATCGTCGTGGTGTTCGACGCCGATCACGCGCCGTTCAAGTCGTTCCTGCGCGAGACCATCGGCCATTTCGCCCAGGACCCCAAGCTCTTCCTCGTGCAGACGCCGCACGTCTTCCTCAACCCCGACCCGATCGAGCGCAACCTGCGCACCTTCCAGGTAATGCCCTCCGAGAACGAGATGTTCTACTCGGTGACGCAACGCGGCCTCGACAAGTGGGACGCCTCGTTCTTCTGCGGCTCCGCCGCCCTGCTCCGCCGGGAGGCGCTCGACATCACCGGCGGCTTCTCCGGCATCACCATCACCGAAGATTGCGAGACCGCCTTCGAGCTCCATGCCAAGGGCTGGCACTCGGCCTACGTCGACAAGCCGCTGATCGCCGGGCTGCAGCCCGAGACCTTCGAGAGCTTCATCGGCCAGCGCTCGCGCTGGTGCCAGGGCATGTTCCAGATCCTGCTGCTGAAGAACCCTCTCTTCAAGAAGGGTTTGAAGCCCATCCAGAAGCTCGCCTACCTGTCGTCGATGACCTTCTGGTTCTTCCCGCTGCCGCGCATGGTGTTCACCTTCGCGCCGTTGCTGCACATCTTCTTCGACGTGAAGATCTTCGTCTCCTCGATGGACGAGGCCTTGGCCTACAGCGCGACCTACATGGTCGTGAATATGATGCTGCAGAACTACCTCTACGGCCGCGTGCGCTGGCCGTTCATGAGCGAGCTCTACGAATACGTGCAGGGCGTCTACCTCGCCAAGGCCATCGTTTCGGTCGTGGCCAAGCCGCGCAAGCCGACCTTCAACGTCACCGCCAAGGGCATCTCGCTCGACGAGAACCACCTGTCCGGCCTGGCGCAGCCGTTCTTCGTCATCTTCGCGCTGCTTCTCGTCGGCGCCGTGACCGCCTTCTATCGCTACGTCTTCGAGCCCGGCGCCGAGCTGATGCTGATCGTTGGCCTGTGGACCACCTTCAACCTCGTCATCGCCGGCGTCGCGATGGGTGTCGTCGCCGAGCGCCGCGAGCCGGACCGCTTCCCTCGCCTCGCGATCGACCGCCGCGGCCTGCTCACCTGCGGCGCGGCGACGACGCCGGTCTCGATCCAGTCGGTCTCGGCCGGCGGTTGCGCCGTGCGCTTCGCCGAGGGCGAGGCCGTGCCGGCCTTCGCCGCCGAGGCCGCCTGCATGTTGTCGGTGCTGCCGCTCGATGGTCAGGCGGCGCACGCGCCCTTCACCCTCGACCTGGTCCACGCCACGCCGGACGCCGACGGCCTGACCTGCGGCTTCTCCTTCGGCAAGATGGGGCCGCCCGCCTACGCCGCGCTCGCCGATCTCATGTACGGCGACCCCGACGCCATGCTGCGCTTCCAGCAGAAGCGGCGGGCGCACAAGAACCTCGTCAGCGGCAGCCTGCGCTTCCTGTACTGGGGCGTCACCGAGCCGGTCCGCGCGTTCTCCTATCTCCGCCGCAAGCCGGTCGTCGCCATCGCGACCGCCACACCCATCGTCGCGATCGAGCCCATGGTAGCGACGTCCGAGATGTCCGCCGTCGTCGAGACGGTGCCGGCCATCGTGCCGGCGATGCCCGCGGCGGCACCCGTGGTCGCGATGAATGCCGCTGTGCTCGCGATCGCGGACACGGACACGATCGTGGCGCCGGTGCTCGAAGAGGATTTCGACGCCCTCGCCGCCACCCTCGCCGTCGCGCCGGTCGAAGCCGCGGTCGTCCCCGCCGACTGGATGCAGGCGATGCTGCGCCTCGCTACCACCGACATGCAGCGCGCCCTCTCGCCCGCGGAGACCGCTGATGCGGCGACGTCCCTTGCAGCCTAGCGCCCGAGCCTCGGCGGCCGCCCTTGCCCTCCTCGCGATCGGCGCGCCGGCACAGGCGCAGATGTGGGCCGGCATCGGTCCGCGCGGCGTCACCATGCCCGCTGCTGCGATGCCCAGCGGTGCGGTGCCCACGGGCGCCGCACCCGAGATGCGTCCGTCACGGGCCGCAGCCTTGCCGTCCCTCGGGACCGCAACCGGCCCGGTGCTGCGCCACCTCGCCGCGCCGCTCGACGGCTGGCGCGTTTCCGGCGAGAACGGCGAGCTGCGCTGGCCGGTGTTCCTCACGCAGGCCCAGGCGGCGACCCCGCTGCGTCTGCGCATCGGCTACATGTCCGCTGTCTCGGTTTTGCCCGAGACCTCGTCGTTGCGGCTGCGCGTCAACGGCCGCCTCGTCGGTTCCGATCCGATCGACGCGCCGCAGGGCCTGCGCCGCATCGCGTTCTCTCTTCCCGCCGATCTGCTGAAGCAAGGCTTCAACGAGATCGCTTTGATGGTCGAGCAGCGTCATCGCGTCGACTGCTCGGTAGACGCGACCTACGAACTATGGACGCGCATCGACCCGCGCGAGACCGGGCTCGAGATCCCCGCGGAGGCGGCGGCGATCACCGATCTCGCGGACCTGCCGGCGCTGGGCTCGCGCCCCGACGGCTCGACCCCGATCCACGTGATACTCTCCGGTCGCACCAATCCATCCCATCTCGGCCGTCTCGTGCGCGCGACGCAGGCGCTGGCACTGCGCGGCCGCATGCAGCAGCCGCTCGTCGATTTCTCGCAGAACGTCGGCGAGCCCTACGGAGTCGATCTCGCGCTCGGCACCCGCGAAGCACTGGCGAAGCTGCCCCGGCTCGCCGGCGCGCTCGGCAGCGCCGGGCCGCTCGCCGTCCTGATCCCCGGTGCCGGAGGCGGGCGTCCGACGCTGGTCGTCAGCGGCTCCGATGACCGCGAGGTCGATGCCGCCATCGCCGGCCTCGCCCACCTGCCGGAGCCCACCGGCACGGCGCCCGGCCTCGTCGCCGCCGCGAACTTCCCCGCGCGTCCCACGCAGGGCGACGAGGCGATCACGCTGCGCGATCTCGGCCTCGCCACGCAGGACTTCGACGGCCGTTTCTTCAAGCGCAGCCTCGTCTTCAGCCTGCCGGCCGATACGCTTGCGGCCGACTACGGCCGCGGCACCTTCGACCTCGCCGGCGGCTACGCGTCGGGCCTCGCCCACGGAGCGCAGGTCCGCGTCGACGTCAACGGCCACAATTCCGGGATCATCAAGCTGCCCTACGCCGAAGGCGAGGTGTTCAAGCACAACCAGCTGTTCCTGCCGCTCGGCATGATGCGGCCGGGCGTCAACCGCATCGACATCTACGCGGAGACACCTCGCGCCGCCGATGCCGGCTGCGCCGCCACGGCCGCCAAGCGCTTCTTGTTGCTCGACAAGTCGCAGCTGCGGCTGCCGACGCTGGCGCGGGTGGAGCGCCTGCCCGACCTCGCTCTGGCGACCGCCGGCGCGCTGCCCTTCACGCAGGGCCACGCCCGCCTCGTCGTGCCGAAGCCCGACCGCGACACGATGGGCGCGGCGTTGTCGCTGACCGCCCGCGTGGCGGTGGCTGCCGGCCGCGTCTTGCCTTTCGCCTTTGCCACGACGATGTCGTCGAAGAGCGACGGCTCGACGCTGGTGGTGTCGCCGGCGCGCTCGCTGGATCCCGTCACGATGACGCGCGTCGGGCTCGATTCCGCCGCCGTCGAAGCCGCCTGGCACGGTGTGGCCGACGCCCCGCTGACGCCCGAGGCCGCGTCCGACGCGGTGCAGGCGCGCTGGTGGCTGAGCAACCCCGACGGCCCCTCGGCCTGCAAGCTGCCGCCCCACGCCGCGATGGCGACGAAGGGCCAGGCGAGCGCGGCCGACGTCGCTCCGAAGGGCGACGACCTCCTCACACAGCCGGCGGACGAGTCGCGGACGCGCGGATGGCGCGAGCGGGCCGGCGACTGGGTCGAGGGCATGCAGGCGCGCCTGCGGAGCGTCGGCTCGACCTCCAACGTCGCCGGCGTCGATGCCGACGCCTCGCTGCTGCTCGCCCAGGGCGTGACCTCCGACGACGGCGACGTCACCACCATCGTCACCGCGCCCGACGCGGCGACGCTGAAGGCCGGCGTCGGCTGCCTGTTCGATCCACAGGTCTGGAGCAAGGTCCACGGCCGCCTGTCGGCACTCGACGCCTCCAACGGCAGGGTCATCGCCACTGACGCGACGCGCTTCACCTATCGCGGAGCCAAGGTCGCCTCGCTCGGCAACGGCCGTCTGGTGCTCGCCGGATGGTTCTCCCTCAATCCGCTCGCCTTTGTCGCGATGTCGCTCCTGCTGGCTCTCTGCCTGAGCGGCACCACGATGTGGTTCGTGCGCGGCGTCGGCCGGAGATCGGAATGAGACAGCAGCTCGCCCTCTTCCTCGCCGCCGCCCTCCTCGCCGTCGGCGCCGCCCGCGCCGAAGAGCCTGCCGCCCCTGGCGTGCCGGCCAAGGCGGTGGTGCTCGACGTCGCCGCCGAGCCGGTGCCGCTGGCCGAACCCGTGCTGCCGGCCCGCCGCGCCGATGCCGCGCTGCCTCTGCTGGGCACGCTGAAGAACCCCGAGGCGTGGCGGCTCTATCGCTCGCGCTTCGTCACGCCGGCGGGCCGCGTCGTCGACACGGCGAACGCGATGATCAGCCATTCCGAGGGCCAGGGCTACGGCATGCTGCTCGCGGTGGCGGCCGACGACCGCGCCACCTTCGACCTGATCTGGGGCTGGACCCGCGCCAACCTGATGGTGCGCGACGACGAGCTCCTCGCCTGGCGCTGGGAGCCGGGCGCACGACCGGCCGTCGCCGACATGAACGACGCGTCGGACGGCGACCTTCTGGTCGCCTGGGCGCTCGCCGAGGCGGCAGACGCCTGGGGCGTGCTGCCCTACAAGGTCGCCGGGCGTCGCATCGCCGTCGAGGCCGGGCGCAAGCTCATCCTGCCGCACACCAAGGACGGCGCGCTGCTGCTACCGGCGGTCTCAGGCTTCGCCGCCGAGGACCGGCCCGACGGCCCGGTGGTGAACCTTTCCTACTGGGTGTTCCCGGCCTTCGCGCGGCTGCCGCTGGTGGCGCCCGACGTCGACTGGGCCGGCCTGAGCCGCAACGGTCTCGAGCTCGTCAAGCAGACGCATTTCGGACCCGCCGCGCTGCCGAGCGACTGGGTCTCGCTCCACGATGCCACGCCGCGCCCGGCGGACGGTTTCCCGCAGCGCTTCTCCTACAACTCGATCCGCATTCCGCTCTACATCGCCTGGGCGGGGCTCGGGCAGCGCGAGATCTACGCGCCCTTCGTGCGCGCCTGGCAGAAGACTTCTCGCGGCGCGCTGCCGATCATCGAGACCTCGACCGGGCAGCCGGCCGACTGGCTCGCCGAGAAGGGCTACGGCGCCGTCGCCGCCCTCGCCGGCTGCGCCGCCTCCGGCGGGATGCTGGCCGCAAGCGGCGATCATAGCGTGCGCGCCGAGGAAAATTACTACGCCGTGACCCTGAACTTGCTCGCGCTTGTCGCCGGCCACATGAGGTATCCGTCGTGCTTCGCTCCCTGATCGCGCTGGCGCTGCTCCTCGCCTTGCCCGGCACGGTCCGCGCCGCGGAGCCGATCTCGCCCTCGATACCGGCTGCGCCCGCTCCCGCGCGGCGGGTCGACGAGACCGCGCTGCGCTACTACGCCTCCCTCGGCCGGCGCGACCGCGTCGAGGCTGAGATTCGCCGCCTCGCCAAGCTCGACCCGGCCTGGCGCACGCCGCCGGACCTCTACGCCGCCCACAAGGGCCGCGACGACGAGGGGCCGCTGTGGGCGCTGTACCAGCAGAACCGGCTCGCCGACATCGACAGGGCCGTGGCGTTGCGCCAAGCATCCGAACCCCGTTGGACACCCTCGGAGGACCTGCAGTCCAAGATCCGCACCAAGGTGCTGCGCGCCAAGGTCATGGGGCTCGCCAAGGCCGAGCGCTGGCACGCCATCGTGGAGAGCTTCCGCGACAGCGGCATCGGGTGGGCCAAGAGCGACGCCGAGGCCTTGTGGGTGATCGCCGAGGCCTATGCCCACGAGAACGACTGCTCGGAGGCCTACGTCGTCTACCGCTCCATTATGGACGGCCACGACGATCCCGGCGAACGCCGCGCCACGATCGAGTTCGCGATCCGGCTCATCCCCATGGTCATGGTCGAGAAGCTGATCGCCACGGGTCACGCCGATGCGGCCGGTCGCAACGAGTTCGAGCCGATCGCCATCGACATCACCCGCGCCCGCATCTCCGCCTACCTCCACGACGAGCCGGCTAAAGCCGTCACCGACAACGAGCTGAAGCGCTTCGAGGACTACGTCCACGACGCCACCGATCCCGACGAGCCCGGCCTCGTCGCCTGGTACGGCTACAAGCGCGCCGACTACGCGTTGGCGCTCGACTGGTTCAAGCTGTCGCTGAGCCACGGCGGCGACGCCATGATCGCCCACGGTCTCGCCCACACGCTGCGCGTGCTCGGCATGAAGCGCGAGGCGGAAGAGGTCGGCTATGCCTGGCGCGGACCGCTCGTGAACAACTCGATCCTGTTCATCGACCTGCTCGAGCGCGACTTCACGCGCGAGCAGCCGCCCTTCATCGAGCAGGAGCGGGTGCAGCGCTACGCCCAGGTTACGGTGCAGACCGAGTCCGGCGAGGGCGCGCAGGCGCTCGCCTGGTACGCCTACAACACCTGCCAATATCCGTTGGCGTTGCGTTGGTTCGAGCGCGCCGTGGCCTGGCTGCCCAAAGAGGCGACGGTCTACGGCTACGCGCTTTCCCTGCAGCGCATGCACAAGGCCAAGGAGTTCCGCGACGTCGTCAACCGCTACGACGGTCTGTTCCCCAAGGTCGTGCAGCTCGCCTTCGACGATGGCCGCCGCCGCCCGCCGCCGCCTTGCGAAGCCGATCCGCGCCAGCCTTTGGCGCCGCCGCGCGACGCCATGCTCGCGTCGGCCGCCGGCGGAACGAGCGTGGACTGGACCGGACGCACCATGGCCGACACGCTCAGCGCTCCGGCGGTCATTGCCTCCGCTGGGCGCCGCGGCGCGATGCAGGCCATGCAGCAGCTTGTCTTCGCCCGCGCCCGTGTGCCCTCGCCCGACGAAGCGGCCGATCCCGCGACGGCGGCCGGCGGCCAGCCGCTCGTGAAGCGTGCCGACTTCCCGGTCGCCGTCATGCCGGACAATCCACTGCGCTTCACGGCGCTGCACACTGTTGCCAAGGAGGATGCCGGCACCAGGATGCGCGGACGCGAGCTCGCCGGCCCGCTCGTCGCCCGTCGCGTGCCGGGTGTCGGCGCGATGCCTTACGAGCGCTGGGGCTTCACGCTGCTTCCGGGCTGGGACGGTACCGCTGAGGCCAGCTCGCCGACGGCGATGGAGAAGGATCCGCCGGCCGGAACCCTGTGGGCGTTGGAACTCTCTTTACGAGAGGGTGGTAGAAAAAGCCGTCCGCCCGCCTTCGCACCGGCCGCCGCGTCTTCCATGCGGGCTCCCGCGAGGGCCGGCGCCGACATCTCGCGTCCCGGACGGCCCTAATGAGCCTGTTGTTCACCCTCCTTCGCGGGCTGCCGTGCCTGCCGCTGGCGCTGCTCGTGGGCGCCTGCACTCAAGACGCGACCGGCGGAGCAAGCCTCGAGGACAGCGTGCAGCCGCGCTCGCGCGTGATGGCTTTGGCGCCCGAGGGCAGCGTGCGTCGCGAGCGCATCGCCATCTCGGACCATCCGCGCATCGCCACACTGCCGGCAGCCGCTGCCGCTCAAGGCAGCGTTCGTTCGCGCGACTACGTCGACGGCTTTCGCCAGGACATCGCGCTCGGCGGCGCCCGCGTGCCGATGGTCTCCAACGGCATGACCGTGCTGGTGCGAACCGACGCTCGCGACACTCTCGAGGAGCGCGTGCCGCTCCAGCGCCCGACCGAAGCCGCCGTGCGTTCCGAAATGGGCGCCGCCTTTCCGCACATCGCGATGCAGGTCGTCGACCGGGAGCGCAGCAACGATTACGGGCCCTACGGGCTGGCGCTGGGCCGTGTTGGCCCGGACACCCGCTGCCTCTACATGTGGCAGTGGATCGACGCGAACCGCCTGCCGCGCGACGCCGGCCTCGTCGGACCCGCATCGGTGCGCGTGCGCCTGTGCCGCGCCGGTACGAGCTTCGACGAGATGGCGAGCTGGGTCGACCATCTGGTGATCGGTCCGCAGGAGGCGTCGGTTGCGACCAGTGACGCGGGGCTCGTGCTGCCCGTGCCGGAGGCGCCGGCCGAGACGACCAAGCCGCATCGTGCCGCGCGCCACCAGCTGGCCGAGCACCACCGCCATCGTCGACCGATCGATGTCGCGCGTCGCGATGACGATCCAAGCGACACCATCACCGCGCCGGCTCCGGCCCCGGCGGGTCCGCGCTATCTCACCTCCGCCGTGGCGCCAGCGACGGCGCGTGCCACCCTGCCGGTCGTGGCCGCCGCCTCGGCCGCACCCAAGCTCGGCGGCGACCTGCCTCCCGAGGCCTTGGCCGGACCCGGCGGCTCGACGTTTCACTCCATCCACAACTGAACGCAGGTCCTCCATGTCCGCCCGTATCCTTCTCGTCGAGGATGATCCCGTCTCGCGCGACCTCCTGTCGGCGCTGCTTCGCGCCCGCGGCTACGAGGTCGACGAGGCGAGCGATGGATTCGGCGCTTTACGCTGCGTGCAGGATTACGCCTACGACCTCGTGTTCATCGACTATCATCTGCCCGAGATGGACGGCTACGCGCTGGCCCGGCTGATGCGGACCCTGGGCGAGAAAACCGACACCAACCTCAACATGGTCGCGATCACCGCCGATCATTTCGGGCTCGCGACACGTCGCGGCGCCGACTGCCTGTTCGATCGCATTCTGTCGAAGCCGATCGATCCCGACGCGCTCTACACCTTCTGCGACGAGTTCCTGCACCCCGCCGCGCCCGCGACCGAGCTCGATGACTTCCTCACCAAGCCGCAAGCCGACGAGGCCCATAGCGCGGCCGACGTGCTATGGCGCGTGCGCGGCCTCGCGGAACGGCCGATGGCCGCGGTGTTCCCGGCTCCGAGCGAGGCGGAGCGAGAAGGCCTCGACTATTGCTTCCGGCTGGTCGCCCCGTCGCAGGCTGATTGCCTGGTGCTGCTGCGCCAAGCCGGCCTCGCCGAGGTCGAGGGCGTCCGTGCCCAAGGCGACGCTTTCCTGCAGCCGCTGCTCGTGCTCGATGCCGGCCATGCCGAAATCGGCGACGCCCTGTTCCGCGTCGGCGACGGCGACAGCTGGTCCGCCGCCGCCGCGACGATCATCGGCTTCCGCGACCGCCGCTCCGCACTCCTGCCGGAGGCGGCTGCCGCCACGGATCTCGACGCTCGGCTCGCCGCCTACATCCATGTCGCCGACAGGCCGCTGCGCCTGCGCCGCGACGTCCTCGGCCGCACCAGCGTGCCTTATACCGCAGGCTTCCGCGCCGAGGACGTGCTTGCCGCCGTGAAGCGCCTCGCTGCCGCCGGCCTCATCGCTGCACGGCCCGGGGACAGCGGCGAGGATGGCGTGCGGGAACTGGTCCTCGCATTGACAGCCGCGGGGCACGCCACCGTTGCGCGCGCCAAGCAGAGCTCGCTTGTCGGCTAGACAGCAACGACGAACATCATGACATTTCGGCGGCCGACCATTCTCGGACCTCAATCGTGAGCGGTCGTCGAATAGCTGAGTGATCAGAGAATGACGAACCGGGGTCAGCGACTTGTCGAAGCCATGCACCGGCAGGGGATATACAAACAACACGCTCTGGCGCATCTTCTTGGCGTGCAAGAAAGCACGATTACACGCTGGAAAAACAACAAATCCATCAGTGTCGACCACGCTATCGCTGTTTGCGAGGCACTCTCGATATCGCTGGATTGGTTCCTTTGCGGTATCGGGCGGATAGAGCGGCCTGCCGCAGGCGAAGAGCACCATATAGACACCCTATCCACTCGTACGGGTTTCGAGGAGCAATTCGTTCCGTTCTGGCTCGATTGCCCCGCGATGCTGGTCGGCCGCAGCTACGTTGGATGATGGCGCCCAAGCCTGCACGAGCGACCCGTCCAGCCAGAACTTGCGCGCCACGCAAGACACAACCTTTGCGTGTAAAAGACGCCTGTCATAGCTTCTTTGGACCGGCATCCTCCGGTAGCAAGACTAAGGCGAGGCTCTATGTCCACTCTGATCACGATCAACGTCACAAATAACAGTCCGAACCTGCAGAACTTCTTCTTTTTTCAGCAGCCGGCGGCTTATAGCGGCGGCCAGCAAGTCTATAGCAACAGCCTCTACACGGCACCTCTTCTGCCGAGCGCCTCTTCCGGCGCAGTCCTTTCGTTCTCGATGAACCTGCAGTTCTACGCAGGCGCGCAACAACAGGTGTCGCCTCCGATCGTGGGACAATCATCCGGCCAATTGTCGGCCTCTCAGCCGATCGGTCTCACCCCGGCGACCGGAGGTGGCGTGAACAACACGACCACCATGTCGCTCACGCCCTCTTTGGGGCTGACAATGCCGACCGCAACCGTCGGCCCGCAACCGGGCTCCTTCCGGATCATCACGCCGACCTACAACCCGATATCCGCCTACAACGTCGGCTCGGCTGTGAGGACCTTGACGGGTGGAATTTCGCTTTCGAACTTTGTGTTGGCGCAACCCACGATGAACATCGATTGCCAGCCGGTGCTCAAGTTCTACGTTGCTGTAGGAACATACACGCCTGGGACAGTGATGAACTTCACTACATCCTCGATCATTGCCGCGCTCTGCGATGCGACGCCCGGCTACTCGACTTTCAACGTGACATACAATGCCGACGGCACGTGGACAATCGCGCCATTTGCGCTTGTCAAGATGGCCGATCACACGGACATGCTGATCCCCGGAACGGCCGCCAACAATGTAGACATTCTCAATGAAGCCGGAACAGCCGTAATTGCGCGAGGCTACGCCACGTTCTTCGGCTCGCCGATTTTCGTCCAGAATATTGATCAACCCGCGCTGATCGAACTGGATCACGACTACCAGGTCGGTCCGACGGGCGGTCCCTACGTTGGAATGAGCTGCATCGCGAAGGCCGGGAACATGGCGACATTTTCGCGCTGATTGTAACAGGGGCGACGCGACTAGCGCCGCCCCTGTTTTCGGCTAACAGACGCGACGTGAACTTACGTGTCCCCTTGTGATGTCACCCGCCCGTGGCGAAGCCGGGATACAGCGTCATGCCGCCATCGACAAAGAGCGTGATACCGGTGACGTAGTCGGCGTGGTCGGAGGCGAGCCAAGCGGCGGCCTGAGCGATATCGTCGGGCTCGCCGATACGCTTGTAGGGCACCAGCGTCATCAGCGACTTGTAGGCCTCCGCCGTGCTCCACGCCTCGGTGTTGATCGGCGTGCGGATAGCGCCGGGGCCGATCGCGTTGACGCGCACGCGGTGCGGCGCCAGTTCCTGCGCCATCGACTCCATCATCAGCTTGATACCGCCCTTCGACGTCGCGTAGTTCACGTGCCCGGCCCACGGGATCGCCTGGTGCACGGACGACATGCAGATCATTTTGCCGGCGGCAACGGAAACGCTCTCCACGACGCCGCGTCGGAGGAACTCGCGGGCGGCGGCGCGCTGGCAGAGGAACTGTCCCGTCAGGTTGACGCCGATGACGGTCTCCCATTGCGCCATCGTCATGTCGACGAAAGGCGAGTCCTTCTGCAAGCCGGCATTGCTGACCGAGATGTGGATCGTCCCGAACGCGTCGATGGCCTTCTTGTACATGGCCTCGACCTCGTCCTCCTTGGAGACGTCGGCCTTCACGACAATGGCTTTCTGGCCGTAGCCCTCGATCTTGTGGGCGACCTCCTCGGCCGTTTCGGGGTGCGTGACGTAGTTCACGCAGACGTCAGCGCCGGCGCGGGCGAGACCGATGGCGACGGCCTCGCCGATGCCGGAATTGGCGCCGGTCACGATCGCCGGCTGCCCTTTCAGGATCTCGTCGTAGCCGACCTTGGGCAGCGGCTCCGTATCCGGCGCGCGGGGGGCTGTCGGGCTCTTGGGGTCGGTCATGCTGCTACTCCTGCGCCGCGAGAACCCTGCGGCTCAGCTTCGGTTGCACGAGGTCTTCTTCACCGGACCCCTCGCTATCGCGTCCTGTCGCCATTTCAGTTCGATTTCGGCTGTAATCTTTGGAAGTCTTCCGGAGAAGTATTCTTGCGCCGATTTCCACTTTCCGTAGCTCGCGCTTAGTAATCGAAAGCGTCAAGATGGTAAGCAGATAAGATGAGCGCGAGCTTACGTGCGTTCGCCCAGGTCGGGCTCGATCTCGTAGGGTGGGTGTAGCAGCAGCGCGATCAGGCCCGTCCAGCCGGTCTGGTGCGAGGCGCCCAGCCCGCGGCCGGTGTCGCCGTGGAAATGCTCGTAGAACAGGATGTGGTCGCGGAAGTGAGGATCCTGCTGCATTTTGGCATTGTCGTCGTAGATGGCGCGGCGGCCGTCGGCGTCCCGCAGGAAGAGGCAGGTGAGGCGCCGCGCGATCTCGTGGCCGATCTGGCCGAGCTTCATCTTGCGGCCCGAGCCGGTCGGCACCTCGAGCTCGAAATCGTCGCCGTAGAAGGTCTGGTAGCGGTGCAGCGCGACCACGATGAGGTAGTTCACCGGCATCCAGACCGGGCCGCGCCAGTTTGAATTGCCGCCGAAGAGCCGCGTCGTACCCTCGCCCGGCTCGTAGTCGACGCGGTGCTCCTGGCCCTGGATGGTCACGACGGCGGGATGCGCCTCGTGAACCTTCGACACCGAGCGGATGCCGTACGGCGACAGGAACTCGCTCTCGTCGAGCATGCGCGTCAGCACGCGGTTGAGGCGCTGCTTGCGCATCAGGGCGAGCATCGAGTAATCGGCGCTGTTCACGTCGTTCCAGCGTGACACGAGCTTCGACAGGTCGGGGCGGTTGGCGAACAGCCATTTTACCCGCTCGCCGAAGTCGGGGAGTTTCTCGAAGATGTCGCCACTCAGAAGCTCCACCGCGAAGAGCGGGATCAGCCCCACCATCGAGCGGACCTTGAGGGGCATCTCCTCCTGGCCGGGGATCTCGAGCAGGTCGTAGTAGAACCCGTCCTCCTGATCCCAGAGGCCGTCGCCGTGCGTGCCGATCTTGCGATGCACCGCGCCGGCGATGAGCAGGAAGTGCTCGAAGAACTTGATCGCCATGTCCTCGTAGACATGGTCGTCCATCGCCAGCTCGATCGAAAGCCGCATGAGGTTGAGCGCGTAGACCGCCGCCCACGCGGTGCCGTCGGCCTGGTCGAGGTGGCCGCCCTCGGGCAGTTGGCCGGAGCGGTTGAATAGCGAGATGTTGTCGAGCCCGAGGAAGCCGCCCTCGAAGATGTTGCGATCCTGCTCGTCCTGCCGGTTGACCCACCACGTGAAGTTCAGGGTCAGCTTATGGTAGACGCGCCTCAAAAACGTGAGATCGGCATGGCCCGAGCGCTCGCGATCGATGTCGTAGATCTGCAGCGCCGCCAGCGCGTGCACCGGTGGGTTGGTGTCGCCGAAGTTCCACTCGTAGGCCGGGATCTGCCCGTTGGGGTGGAGGAAGCGCGACTGCAGCAGCAGCACGAGCTGCGCCTTGGCGAAGGCCGGATCGATCAGCGCGAAGGTCACGCAATGGAAGGCGAGGTCCCAGGCGGCGAACCAGGGGTATTCCCACGCGTCCGGCATCGAGAAGATGTCATCGGAGAAAAAATGCCCCCACTCGACGTCGCGGCCGAGCAGGCGCTCGTGCGGCGGCCGCGGCTCGGCCGGATCGCCGTTGAGCCATCGCTGGATGTCGAAGCCGTAGTACTGCTTGCTCCATAGCATGCCGGCGAAGGCCTGACGCTGGACCAGCCGCTTGTCGGCATCGTCGATGTCGGACTGCAGCGCGGCGTAGAAGGCGTCGCACTCGTCGCGCCTTGCCTTCATCGTGGCGTCGAAATCGACGAAAGCGTTGTGCACGCACGTGGCCGGGCGCAGCCGCAGCCGCAGCGTGACCTCGCCGTGGGCCGGCACCGTCATCGTGTAGTGCGCCGCCGCCTTGGTGCCGGTGCGCTCCGGGTTCACCGCGCCGGCGACACCGCCGACGACGTGATCATTGATGCCGTCCTTGAAGGTGCCCTTGGCTTCGACGCCGTAGAGCAGGGGCAGGTTGGTCTCGTTCTCGCAAAACAGCAGTTCGGGAGCGCCGTCGCAGTCGAGCCGCATCGGAGCAAGGTCGGGATGCGCGATGCTCACGGCGTGGACGCCGTCGGCGGCGAGCTTCGGCCGCCTGGCGGCGTCGCCGCTCCAGGTCCAGGTGTTGCGCGACCACAGTTGCGGCAAAACATGGAGCGCAGTCTCGGCATCGCCGCGGTTGGCGAGCGTCACCAGCATGAGCACATCATCGGGCGCGGCCTTGGCGTATTCCACGGTGACGTCGAAATAGCGGTCGTGATCGAAGAGGCCGGTGTCGATGATCTCGTATTCGCGCTCGCTCAGCGAGCGCTTGGCGTTGGTCTGCACCAGGTCGTCGTAGGGGAAAGCCGTCTGCGGATATTTGTAGAGCATCCGCATGTACGAGTGGGTCGGCGTGCCGTCGAGGTAGTAGTAGAGTTCCTTGACGTCCTCGCCGTGGTTGCCCTGGCTGTTGGTCAGGCCGAACAGCCGTTCCTTGAGGATCGGGTCGTGGCCGTTCCACAGCGCGAGGCCGAGGCAGACCGCGAGCTTGTCGTCGGCGAAGCCGGCGATGGCGTCCTCGCCCCAGCGATAGGCCTTGGAGCGCGCCTGGTCGTGCGGCAGGTAGGTCCAGGCCTCGCCGTCGGAGCTGTAGTCCTCGCGCACCGTGCCCCATTGCCGGTCGCTGAGGTAGGGCCCGAAGCGCCGCCAGGACATGCCGTCGGCGCTGTCGGCCTCGGTGAGCCGCTTGCCTTCCGCCGTGCCCGCCACCGCGCGGTGCGGCACGTTCGGCATCTCGATCTTCATGGGCGCCTCCTGGCGAACGTCGCGCCCTTGCTAGAGGCACAGTACGACAGAACGATTGTGCCACGGCGCCCGCGTCGGCAGACACACCCCGCCGCGATCACACACCTCCGTTTTGCGTCATCAGGCGTCACCCCTTGCTGTCTGGCCCGGCGGGCGCGTCGCCGAACGGCGACATCAGAGGTCGGGGACACACCCCCTTGCGATCACACATCCCCATTTTGCGTCGCGATGCGTCGCGCGTCACGATCGAAGCCACCTTATAGGTAAGATGACCGGGAAGAGAAGTCGGTTCCACGTGTATGACAACGTGCGTGTAGGTTCGAGCGGCATCGTTCCGCCTCTTTCTCAACGGCGTTGTCGTGGGTTCCAGGCTCGCCTTCGGCGCCCCGGAAAGACGGGCGCTGGATTGCCGGACATCCTTCTTGGCGGGATGCGATCCAGCCTGATCGTCTCAGCCGCTCTTCGCGTGAATGGCTTCGGCGATCCCCCATCCCGGCCGCGCGTGGTCCCCGTCCTTGGCGAGCGCCAGCACCTTCCCGCTCCACGCCTTCGCCGCCGCCGTGTCACCGACGGTTTCCGCCGCCTGCGCCGCCCCCAAAAACGAGCGGTAGCGGTCGGGCGCCAGCGTCAGCGAGCCCTCGTAGGCGGCGAGCGCCTCGCGCGGATGGCCGAGCTCGGCCTCCAAATCACCGAGCGCCTCGCGCATCGGCAGGATCTTGTTCTCGAGGTAGATGTGCTTCTCATGGCCGTCGTCGGCGTCCGCCGCTTTGCGCGCCATCGCCAGCGCGGCGGCGGCCTGACCTTCGTCCTTTAGGATCCAGGCGTCGGCGGCATCGGCGTAGATGTCGACGAACTGGCCCCAATATTCGCCGGCCTCGCGCGCGACCGGGCCGCGCAGCGCCTTGAGCGCGGCCAACTCGGTCCTGGCCAGCGCGACGTCGCCGACGCGGGCGGCGCCATAGGCGCGGGCGAAGCGCGCCAGCACCGCGTCGAACGGGTCGTTGACCGGCACCGGCACGCGTGCCGCGTCGGCCCAGTCGCCGCGCTCCAGCGCGTAGCGCGCCACCACGATCGTCGGCATGCCGCCCTCGGATCCGCCCAACTCTTGGCCACCCTTGCCGCGCAGCGCCACGAGGTCTTGCGCGACGTGACGGTCCTCGCCCTTCTGCAGCCGGGCGTAGGCGATGAAATCGAAGGCGTGGCCGAAGACGATGTCGCCCTTCACCGGATCGTGCGCGCTGTCGGGCTCGGCGATGAATTCCGAGCGGCGGTTGGCATCGATCGAGGCGTCCCAGCGGCCGAGCATGCTCCAGATGTGCGAGGGCATGTGCTGGGCGTGGCTAGACGCCGGCGAGATCTTCGATTCGACCTCGGCGGCGTGCACCGCCAGGGGCGCCAGCGCGGTGTAGTCGTAGGCGTGGATCAGGTAGTGCGGCGCGCCCGGGTTCTCGGGATGCGCCTGCATCACCGCCTCGAGGATGGCGCCGGCGCGCTTCTGGCGGGCAAAAGTCTTGTCGTTGAGGTCGACGCCCTCGACGATCGCCAGGCCGTCGAGCGCGGCGATATCGGGATCATCCGGGTAGGCGGTATGGACCGCGTCCATCTTGTCGGAATAAGCGCGGCCGCGGGCGATCGTGTCGGGATAGGCGCGATAGTAGGTGTCCATCGCGCCGATCAGCGCCTTCTCGCGTGGCGAGGCGGTCTTCACCGCCAGCGCCTTGTCGACGTCGCGGCGGCCGGTGGCGAGGCTCTGCGCGTCGAGCGCGCCGCCGAGCGGGTTTCCGCGCGCGCTCATCGCCGCGCCCCACCAGGCGATGGCGCAGCCGGGGTCGCGCTTGGCGACGTTCGTGAAGTCCGAAGCCTCGGCCTCGAAGGAATGCAGCTTGGCGACCGCAAGCTGCAGCGCCGGCTGCACCGCGGCCGAGCAGGTATTGGCGAAGCTCACGCTGCCGTAGCCCGATCTGACGGTGCTGGCGCCATGCGGCGCCCGGCAGATCGGCGTCAAAGCCGCCGTCGCCGCCTTGGGCTGCAAGGCCGGGACCGCGATCGCGGCCATCGCGAGCGCCACGCCGGCCGCCGTCAGGACCGTCGTGTCGGATGCGATCAAGCTCGGCTTCGCCAACGCGCGTCTCCTAGTTCGGCAACTTATTCGCGCGCAGGCCTCGGGCGGCAAGGCCGCTCAACGACGCACGACGATGATCGTCTTCAGGTCGGCGAGCGATTGCAGTGCCGCGGCATCGGCGAGGCGGCGCAGGGCGGCGGCCGCTTCGGGGACGGGCCGGCGCAACAGGGCGCCGTAGGCCTCGCGCGCCGCCTTGCAGTGCGCGTCGTCGGCGTCGTCGGCATCGGCCAATGCGGCCAGCGGGCCGCCGGTGCCAGCCGCGCGAAGCTCGCGGTGCCCTGCCGCGGCGGCGGCGACGATCGCCTTGACGCGGTCATCGGCGTCCGTGTCGATGCCGGCGACGTGGGACTCGGCTTCCACAAGGTCGGCGTCCGTGCCGATGCGCAGGCAGGCTTCGGGATCCTCCGCTGCGGCGGCCATGCCGCGCGCCAGGAAACGGCCGGCCTCGACCAGCGCGTCGTCGTCGGCGCGGGTCAGCGCCACCAGCACCGCGCTGGAGACGATGGCGCGAAGGTGCTCGTTGTTCTCGCCTTCCGGCCGCTCGCGGCGATAGGCGTCCAGGTACCACCGCGCCACGGTATCGAGTGCGTCGGGCGAGCGCACGCGGAAGGCGTCGAGCACGGGGTAGTCGCGCAGGATGGCAGCGCGGGCCCCGTCGAGCGTCGCGGCGCCGTCGAGGTTCGAATCGGGCAGGCGGTCGCGCGTGACCACGGCCGTGGCGACATGCGCCGCGATGAGCCGCGCCGGCTTGGGGTACCAGATGTCGTCGGGCTTCACCTTGAGCGCCGCATCGACGAAATCCCTGGCGATGCCGGCGGCGAGGTATTCGGCGCGCTGCTCGCTGCTGTCGCCCTGGTAGACCACCCCGAACAATCCCGCCTCGAAGGGGGAATGGAAGCCGATCCGCGAGTCCTCCAGCATTAAACGCGCGGTGCCGCGCACGAAGGCCAGCGTGCAGGCGGAGACGCAATAATCGGGCACGAAGGTCGACAGTCGGTGGGCGGCGATGATGTTGCCGAGCGCCTGGCCCTCGTCTGCAAGGCCGCCCTCGCTGGTCAGGTGAATCCGCCCGACCTTCGGGTGGGCGTCGAGCAGGGCGACGAGACGCTTCGCCGTGCCTTCCTGCAATTCGCCCGTCAGGCGGACGTCGTCGCCCTTTGGTCCGAGTTCGATGGTGGCCGGCGGCGTCTGCGGTCCGTGCGCTTCGACGAGCGCTTCCATCTCCACCGAGGCATCGGGCAGGCTGGCGGCGACGAAGCCGCCGCAGATGGCGAGAAGGCCGAACGGCAGCACGCAGGCGGCGAGGCGGCTGCGCCAGCCGGCGCGCCGCATGGCGAGACGCAGCGCGACAAGTGCGGCGGCGCCGAGCAGGAGACCGGTGGCGGCGGTGACGGCGAGGCTCGTCTTGTCGTCGAGCCACTCGGTGTCGACGACTCGATGGATCGCGAGCGCCGCCGCGCCGCAAACGATCAGCAGGATGATCGATACCGCCGCCGAGGCGACGGTGCTCCAACTGAACGCGGATGGCCCGTCGGCGAGACCGATCGAAGACCGCTTCTTCGTGGAGGATCGCATCGCTCTGCTCCGGGACAGTGAGACACACGCCTTCGGCCACGCTGGGCCGACAGCGGATGTTTCGCTCGCTTTGCGGCGGTTTTCGGCCGAGAAACGCGAGGATCGTCGCTGGCACGTCGGCTGCTGCCAACCTCTCGATTTCCTCAACTGGAAGCAGAAAGGTTTCGTTTTGAGCCACCCGGCGGACCGGTGGCGTCGAACGGGGCCGCTGGGAGCGACGATGAAACACCAGGCCACGCGAGACCTCTTCGACTACTGGAACACGTTACGACGGGGACGTGCGGCGCCGGAGCGAGCTGAGATCGCGCCGACCGCAATCCGCGCGGTGCTCGCCGATACCTTTATGCTCGAGGTCGACCTCGAGCATGACTTCCCGATCCGTCTCGCCGGGACGCGGTTCAACGGGTTGTTCGACGCCGAACAGAAGGGACGTCCGTTCCTCGCGCTCTGGCGCGCCGAGGAGCGCCGCAATATCGCAGCCGTGCTGATGACGGTCGCCGACGGCGCCTGTCCGGTGGTCGCCGGCGGCGTCGCTGTGCCGGCCGGTCCGGGCGAGAGCGCCAGCTTCGAGTTCCTTTTCCTGCCGCTGCGCCACCAGGGCAAAACGCATGCGCGTATCCTCGGCATTGTGACGCCCGCAGGCGTGCGAGAGCCGGCGTGGCTCGGCCTGCTGCCGCCGGGTCCGATGGCCTTGCGCTCGCTGCGCATCGTCGAAGACGCCGCGGTGGAGGTTCTGGAGCAGCGTCCGCGCCGGATCGCGGTGGGCGAGCGCACCGAGCCGGCGGTTGATCAGGCGCTGTCGCCAACGGGATCCCTGCTGTTCGGCGGTACTCAAACGCGAAGCCGGCCAGCGCTGCGCCTGATACAGGGCGGGCGGCCGATCTGAGTTGGCGCGCCGCCTAGAGCAACGTTCGCCGTTGTTAACATGCGGCCTTCGGCTACGGCTGGGCGGACGAGAATAGATCTGGACCTACTCTCGCGGGATCACATCGACCATGACGTCGACGTCCTGCTCCTTGGAGCCGAGAATGATGCCGGCGACGGGCGAGATGTCGGCGTAGTCGCGCCCTTTGGCGAGGATGATGTGATCGTCGCCGATCATGATGTCGTTGGTCGGGTCAAGCCCGATCCAGCCGTGGTGGTGCCCGCACCACACCGCCACCCAGGCATGGGTCGCGTCGGCCCCTTCGAGGCGCTTCTGCCCCGGCGGCGGGATGGTGCGAATGTACCCCGAGATATAGCGCGCCGGCAGGCCGAGCCCGCGCAGGCCCGAAATCATGATGTGGGCGAAGTCCTGGCACACGCCGTGGCGCTTCTCGAAAGCCTCGGACAGCGGAGTCGACACGACGGTGGCCTTGGGATCGTAGCGAAACTCGGTGCGGATGCGGTGCATCAGCTCCTTGGCACCCTCGAGCACCGGGCGTCCGGGCGCGAAACTCTTGCCGGCGTAGTCGGTGGCCGGTTGGTAGTGCGGCACGAAACGGCTGGGGTGAAGGTAATGCGCCGGCGAATCCGGTTCGAGCGAGGCCGAAACGAAGGCGGCTTCTCGCACCGTCTCCCAGGCATCGGTGGTGGCGGCGTCGGGCGGCGGCTCGCGGTGGATCTCGACGGAAGTCTTGGTCGAGACGGTCAGCGTGCGGTGAGCCTGCTGAATGGTCATCCAGGTGACGCGGTTGCGGAAGAAGCACTCGCGCTCCAGCGTCGAGGCCGGAGCCGGCACGATGTCGATGGCCGAGGCGTAGACGATCTGCCCGGGTTCGTCGCGCGGCAGCAGCCGCAGGGCGCAATTCGAGTAGGTGACGTCGGAGCCGTATTCGTAAAGCGTGACGTGCTTGATGTCGTAGATCACGCCAGACCCATCGCCTTTTCCGCCTTGGCCGCCGTCGGGCCGTGAAGGAAGTAGCGGGTGCCGATCACGTTGGCGAGCGTGAGCAAGCGGTTCTCGATGGCTCGGATGGCCTCGTTGTCGAAGTCGGCGGCGAGGGCGGTCGAAAGGACGCTGTTGATGCCGAGCGCTTGGCGGCACGGCTCCTCGAGCATGCCATCCTCCGACAGCTTCGGGAGCTTGCCCAGATGCTCCAGCAACCTGTCGACCTGGCAGGCCACCGAGCGCGGATTGTAGGGATCGAGACAGACCATGTCGCGCACCAGCGGCAGCGACAAGCCGACGAGATAGCGCGAGCGGTAGGTGATCTGCGAGTCGATGAGCTCGAGCAGCACCGAGAGACCATCCGTCGGACCCTCGGGGCAGGCCAGCCGGCGCGCGTAGCGACACGTGTTGATGGCGCGCTCGATACGCCGGCCCATGTCGAGCAGGTGCCACCCGGCGCCACGATTCATGTTCTCCTGCGCCAAGCCGGAGATGGCGGCGAGGACCCGCAATATCGCCTCGCAGCGATCGATGATGTCGACTTCCTCCAGTGGCGCCGCGGCATCGCCTTCGATCCCGGCGTAGGCTTCCTCGATCAGGCGCCAGGTGTCGGGTGAGAGCCGCTCGCGCACGAAGGAGGCGGCGCGTCGCGCGTCCCCGATCAGGCGGAAGGCCGAGCCGAACTCCTCCTTGGAGTAGAGGGCGGTGGCGGCAAGGCGGCTTCCTTTCAGCTTGCTCTTGTCCGGCAGCGAACCGGCGCGCTCGAGCAGCACGCCGATGCGTTCCAGCGTCCAGGTGGCGTCGAGCGGCGTGCCGACCTCGATGAGGCGACCGCCGAAGGCTCGCACCAGGCGCAGTACCGCCTCGGCGCGTTCGAGGTAGCGGCCGAACCAGAACAGGTTATCGGCGGCGCGGCTCGGCAGGTTGCCCAGCACGCGGCGGATGCGCATATTGTTCTCGCCCGGCAGCAGCGTATGCTGGCCCACCGGCTCGGTGCCGAGCACCCAGACGTCGGCGGATTCGGCGCCCTGGCCCATGGTGACGGCGCGCACGTCAAGCCGATGCGACACGCGGCAGAACCCGCCCGGCATGACGCTCCAGCCTGACGGGGTACGGGCGACGAAGACGCGCAGGGTGAACGGGCGCGGCTGCAGCTGTCCCTCGATCCAGACCGGCGTGGTCGAGAGCTTGACGATCTCCTGGCCGACATAGTCGATCCCGCGTCGCGCGATCGCCCCGCGCAGCTCGGTCTTTTCCTCGGCCGACATGTTGGCGCCGATCAGGGACTGGTAGCGGAAGCCGCCGGGAATCGAGTTGCCGTAGGCGCCCGACATGGCCAGCTCGTCGAGCCGCGACAGCACAAGCTCGCGCTCCTTGGCGCCGCCGCACCACCACGTCGCAATATTGGGAAGCTTCAGCTCCTCGCCCATGATCCGGCGGCAGAGCTTGGGCATGAAGCTCATCATCACCGGCGTTTCCATGACGCCGGAGCCGAGCGCGTTGGCGAGCGCCACACCACCGCCGCGCAGCACCTCGACGAGGCCGGCGACGCCGAGCCGCGAGCGGGCGTTGAGCTCGAGCGGGTCGGCGAAGTCGGAGTCGATGCGGCGCAGGATGACGTCGGCGCGTTTGAGGCCGGCGATGGTGCGTACGTGGACGTGGCCGTCGCGCACCGTCAGGTCGCCGCCTTCGACGAGCAGCAGGCCGAGATAGCGGGCGAGGTAGGCCTGCTCGAAATAGGTCTCGTTGTAGGGGCCGGGCGTCAGCAGGCAGATGCGCGGGTCCGAGCGCGACGCGCGAGCGATGAGTCCGGCTCGGAACGCATCGAAGAACGGCGCGAGCCGCTCGACGTTCATGTCGCGGTAGAGATTGGGCCAGGTCCGCGAGAGCACGAGACGATTGGCGAGCGCGTAGCCAGATCCCGACGGCGCCTGCATGCGGTCGCCCAGCACCCACCATTTGCCGTCGGGCCCGCGGCCGAGGTCGGCGGCATAGAGCTGGATGTAGGGCTCGCCTCTTGGCAGCACGCCGGTGAGCGGCTGCAGATAGTCGGGACAGCCGGCGATGGCGGAGGCGGGCAGCGCGCCGTCCTCGACGAGGCGACCCGCGCCGTAAACGTCCTGCAGCACCGCCTCGAGCAGTTCGGCACGCTGGGTCACGCCGGCGGCGATGCCTTTCCAATCGGCGGCGTCGATCAGCAGCGGCAGATGACTGATCGGCCAGCTTTTCTCCACCGCGTCGCCGTAGGCGCGGTAGGACGCGCCGGTATCGCGGATGTGGCGGTCCGACGAGGCGAAGCGGCGGCCCATCTCTTCGGGTCCGAGTTCGACCAGACGGGCGATGAAGGTGAGCCAAGCCTGTCGCGGCTTGCCGTCGGCGCCGATGAACTCGTCGGGCACGCCGGGCAGTTTGCGGTAGCGTGCGACGATCTCGTCGAGCTCCGAGAAGCCCGGCAACGGCGGCCTGACGGCCTGGCCGGAGGTCATGGTCATCCTAGCTGTGCGGTTTTCGGCGCAGATCGAGGGTCGATGGGAACTCGCGCGAAGGCGTCTCCGCAGGCACGTCGAACGTGCCGGGCGTGTGGCTGTGCGCGGTGAAGCGCGCGAGCCGGCGCGCCTCCGCCTCGTAGGCGTTGACGGGAAATGTATCGTAGTTGCGCCCGCCCGGATGTGTCGCATGATAGACGCAGCCGCCGAGCGAGCGCTTCGACCAGGTGTCGTAGACATCGAAGGTGAGCGGCGCGTGCGGCGGGATCGTTGGGTGCAGCCCTTCGGCCGGCTTCCACGCCTTGAAGCGCACCCCGGCGACGGCTTCGCCCGAGATGCCGGTGGGCGTCATCGGCATGCGACGGCCGTTGCAGGTGACGACGTGCCGATCCGGGTTGAAGCCCGAAACCCTGGCCTGCAGCCGCTCCATCGAGGAATCGACGAAACGGATGGTGCCGCCGAGCGCGCCGCTCTCGCCGAGCACGTGCCAAGGCTCGAGCGCCTGCCGGATCTCGAGCTGCACGCCGCCGGCCTCGACCTTGCCGCAGAACGGAAAGCGGAACTCGTGTTGCGCCACGAACCAGCCGGGATCGAAATCGTAGCCGGCTCGGCGCAGGTCGGCCAGCACGCCGCAGAAATCCTCCCAGACGAAGTGCGGCAGCATGAAGCGATCGTGCAGCATGGTGCCCCAGCGCGTGAAACCGCCCTCCTGCGGCTCGCGCCAGAACCAGGCAACGCAGGCGCGGATCAGCAGCTGTTGGGCGAGGCTCATGCGCGCGTCCGGCGGCATCTCGAACGAGCGGAACTCGATCAGGCCGAGCCGTCCGGTAGACCCTTCGGGCGAGTACAGCTTGTCGATGCAGATCTCGGCGCGGTGAGTGTTGCCGGTGACGTCGACGAGGATGTTGCGGAACAGGCGATCCACCAACCAAAGCGGGAAATCGTCGCCGGGCCGAGGCACCTGCTCCAGCGCGATCTCGAGCTCGTACAAACCATCGTGGCGGGCCTCGTCGATGCGCGGCGCCTGGCTGGTCGGGCCGATGAACAGGCCGGAGAACATGTAGCTGAGCGCAGGATGGCGCTGCCAGTAAAGCACGAAGCTCTTGAGCAGGTCCGGCCGGCGCAGGAACGGCGAGTCCGCCGGCGTGATGCCGCCGAGCACGACGTGGTTGCCGCCGCCGGTGCCGGTGTGGCGCCCGTCGGTCATGAACTTGTCGGCGCCGAGCTTCACCTGACGCGCGTCCTCGTAGAGGCCGCGGGTGATGGCGACCTGTTCGTCCCAGCTCTTGGCCGGCTGCACGTTGACCTCGATCACGCCGGGATCGGGCGTCACCTTGATGACGTCGAGCCGCGGGTCGACGGGCGGCGGGTATCCTTCGATGTGCACGGGCGTCTGCGTCGCCTCGGCCGTGGCCTCGACCGAGGCGAGAAGCTCGAGGTAGTCCTCGAGCTTCTTGGTCGGCGGCATGAACACGCAGATGACGCCGTCGCGCGGCTCGACCGAGATGGCGGTGCGTACCGCGCCCTCGATGATATGTTGCTCGACGCGGTCCTGGGCCTCGACGTCGCGTCCCTCGCCACCCTGCTCCACGGGCTGCCGATGGCCGAAGCCCTGGTCGGGCTCGCGGGGCGCGAGCGCCTCGGCCAGCGGCAGCGGATCGCGCGGCGCGGTCGGGTCGGCGTCGTTGATGAAGGGATAGGCTGCCGGCGGCACGTGCGGCAGCGAGGACAGAGGCAGGCGGTAGCCGACCGGCGAGTCGCCCGGCACCAGGAAGAGCGAGCCGCGCCGGGTCTTCCAGCGCTCGGAGGCCCAGCGCGCGGTCTGTTCGGCCTTGGTGTTCCATGCCTGCACCGGCAGCACGAACCCCGAGGGCTGCGCGAGCCCCTGGGCGAAGGTCCGGATCATCCGGTTGCGCTCTTCGGGATCCTCGATCTTCGGGTCGGTCGGGCTGACGTTGTCGGGAAGGTTGCCTTCCTTGACGATCCAGGAAGCGGCGTCCTCGTAAGCCGGCATGACGTTCTCGGCGGCGATGCCGAGATTGATGGCAATGCCCTGAGCGACGCTGGCGGCCCGCTGCCGCGCCGCCTCAACCACGTCCGGCGGCGTCGGCGCCTTGACCTTCTGCTCCGCCGTCCTCGTCAGGGTCACCGGCGCGATCAGCGCCGGGTTCTTCCAGATCGGCTCGCCGTCCTTGCGCCAGTACAGCGCGAAGGCCCAGCGCGGCAGCGTCTCGCCCGGGTACCACTTGCCCTGGCCGTAGTGCAGCATCGCGCCCGGCGCGAAACGGTCGCGCAGGCGGCGGATCAGCTTGTCGGCGAAGGTGCGCTTGGTCTCGCCGACGGCGGACGTGTTCCACTCCGCCGCCTCGAAATCCTCGACGGAGACGAACGTCGGCTCGCCGCCCATGGTGAGCCGCACGTCCTGCGCCGCGAGGTCGGCATCGACCTTGTGGCCGAGCGCGTCCAACGCCTGCCAGCTGTCCTCAGGGAACGGCAGCGAGATCCGCGGCGTCTCGGCAATGCGGCGCACCTCCATGGAGAAGGAGAAGTCGACGTTGGCCGGCTCGACGCCGCCGGAGATGGGCGCGGCGGACCTGTAGTGCGGCGTGGCGCAGACCGGCAGATGACCCTCGCCGCAGAACAGGCCGGAGGTCGCGTCGAGCCCGATCCAGCCGGCGCCGGGCACGAACACCTCCGCCCAGGCGTGCAGGTCGGTGAAGTCCTCCCGGGTGCCGAGCGGGCCCTCGAGCGGGTCGATGTCGGCCTTGAGCTGGATCAGGTAGCCGGAGACGAAACGCGCGGCGAGACCGAGATGGCGCGCCACATGGACCAGCAGCCAGGCGGAGTCGCGGCACGAGCCGGCGCGCCTCTCCAGCGTCTCCTCCGGCGGGTAGACACCGGTTTCGAGGCGGATGCCGTAGGTGATGGCTTGCGAGATGCGGGTGTTCAGAGCGACAAGGAAGTCGGCCGTGCCCATCGAACCCTTGGGCAGCTCGTCGAGGAAGGCCCGCAGCCGCGGCCCCGCCGGCTCGGTCTCGAGATAGGGCGCGAGCTCCTTGGCGAGCTCCGGCTCGTAGCGGAACGGGAAGGCGGTGGCGTAATCCTCCACGAAGAAGTCGAACGGATTGTAGACGTCGAGCGCGACGGCGAGGTCCACCGTGATCTTCAGTTCGCTCGCCTTCTTCGGGAAGACCAGACGCGCCACCCAGTTGCCGAACGGGTCCTGCTGCCAGTTCAAGAAGTGCTCGGCCGGCTCGACCTTCAGCGAATAGGCGGTGACCGGCGTGCGGCAGTGCGGCGCCGGGCGCAGCCGGATCGTCTGCGGCCCGATCGAGACCGGGTGGTCGTAGGTGTAGCGCGTGACGTGCGTGATGGCGGCGGATATGGCCAAGGAGTCGGGGCTCACGGTGTCGGTGGGTATCAGACTTAGGTCGCCACAACAGATGAGGCAACGTTCGTGCCCATCGCCGGACGAAATGGCCCCTCGATCGACTGTCGTCGAACTCCCGGGTCCCGCGGATCGGCACGCGCCGTATGGCGTATCTGCTCGATCATCCGGGTTCGCCCCCGACCTCCCGGGAGATCGTCTGAAGATTGGTGGCAGGCGTCCGCCTACATCGGCCGGTCGAGGCCGGCGAACTGCATCACCACGCGCGACCTCGTTCTATCGATCAAGCGGAACGTGCCTCAGAGCCCCACCGCTTCTTCCATCAAGCTCGTCATCGGCTCACTCCGGAACACGCTCACGCCCTGACCCGCACGTACTCGCCAGGCGCGTCGCACAGCGCCGGCAGCTTGCCCGCGCCGGGCTCCCTCGCGGCGACCGTCTCCGGCGCCTGCTCCTTGAGCCAGCCCATCCAGTCGGTCCACCAGCTGCCGGGGTGGCGCATTGCCTGCGCGCTCCAATCCTCCAGCGTGCCGAACGGCCGACCGCCGGTCATGTACCCGTACTTCTCCTTCGTCGGCGGGTTGATCACGCCGGCGATATGGCCGGAACCGCCGAGCACGTAGCGTACGTCGCCGCCGAACAGCAGCGCGCCGCGGAAGACCGAGGCCGCCGGCGCGATGTGGTCCTCCTTGGCCGCCAGGAAGTAGGTCGGCAGGGTCACGCGGCCGAGGTCGAGCCTGACGCCCGAGAACTCCATCATGCCCTTGGCGAGCTTGTTCTCGAGGTAGAAGTTGCGCAGATAGTAAGAATGATTGCGCGCCGGAACCCGTGTCGAATCCGAGTTCCAGTACAGCAGGTCGAAGGCCGGCGGCTGCTTGCCTTGCATGTAGTTGTTCACGACGTAGGACCACAGCAGGTCGGTGGGTCGGAGCATGTTGAAGACCGTCGCCATCTTGGCCCCGTCGAGATAGCCGGTCTCGGCCATCTGCTGGTCCAGCGCGGTTAGCTGATCCTCGTCGACGAAGACGCCGAGTTCGCCGGCGTCGCTGAAGTCGGCCTGGGCGGTGAAGAAGGTCGCGCTCTTGATGCGGGCATCGTCGCGGTCCGCCATGTAGGCCAGCGCCGCCGCGAGCAGCGTGCCGCCGATGCAATAGCCGATCACGTTGGCGTGGCGCTCGCCCGTCGTCATGCGCACGGCATCGAGGGCGGCGAAGATGCCCTCGTGCATGTAGTCCTCGAAGGTCTTGTCGCGGAGGCGCCCGTCGGGGTTGACCCAGGAGATCAGGAACACCGTGACGCCCTGGCTCACCGCCCAGGCAACGAAGCTCTTCTCCTTGTTGAGATCGAGGATGTAGAACTTGTTGATCCAAGGCGGGATGATCAGCAGCGGGCGCTTCAAGACGTCCGCTGTCGTCGGTGCGTACTGGATGAGCTCGAACAGGGCGTTGCGGAAGATCACCTTGCCCGGCGAGACGGCGATGTTGCGTCCGATCTCGAAGGCGTCGGCGTCGGTCTGGCGCAGGCGCAGCGTGCCCCCGCCACGCTCCATGTCCTCGGCCAGCAGCGCCGCGCCGCGCACAAGGTTCTCGCCGGAGCTCTCGAAGGTCGAGCGCATCAACTCGGGGTTGGTGGCGAGGAAGTTCGCCGGCGAGGTCGCGCTGGCGATCTGGCGCAGGTAGAAACGCGCCTTGCCGCGCGTCTTGGCGTCGACCCCGGTGGCGCCGTCGACCAGCGCGTCGGCCCAGCTGGCGCCCAGCGCATGGGCCTGGCGCAGGAACTCGAACAGCGGCAGGCTAGACCATTCCGGCGCCGTGAAGCGCTTGTCACCCTTGGCCAGCGGCACCAGCGGCTCGACGCTCTCGCCCTGCATGCGACGGTAGGTCTGCGCCCAGAGCTGGAGGAACGGTGTGGTGATGGCCGCCTGCGCCTCCGCCATGCGGGCGGGATCGCTCATCCAGTGCTCGGCCACCTTGCCGATAGCACCCATGGCGGCGATCATCGTGTCGGTGGAATCGTTACGCTTGGCCTCGCCGGTCTCGTAGGGCTTGAGGTAGGCGTGGAGCGCCTTTCCGCTCTGCTCGACGAAGCGCGCGGCGTTGGCGCCGAGCCTCTCGAAATCGGGCAGGCCGGTCGGCTGGGCTGCGGTCGGCTGGGCTGCGGTCGGCGGAGGGATCAGCGGGTTCTTCACGTCAGCCGGCGGTCGCGAGGACGTCATACGACCCACTCCAGGTTCTGTCCCGCTTCGGACACGTTCTGTTCATAGCACGGTGGCCGAAAACGCCACGCGTCTAACCCGCCGAACGGGAGATTGATCCTGCGCCGCAGCCTCGTCGTTCTCGCGCCGCTCGTGTTCGCCTTCTTGGAAGGCGCAGCGCTGGCGCAGGCAATGGCTCCCGTGAAGCCGGCCGAGACAGCCGCCTCGACGAAGAAACCCGCTTCGACGAAGAAACCCCATAGCGTATCGGGCTCGCCGCTCGATACGCTCCGCTCGACCCATCTTTGGACCAGTGTCGGGCCAGCCAAGGATTTCGTCACGGAGAGCCGGCCGAATGCCAAGACGCTCGACTATGCTCCGCTGACCGGCACGGATCCCGAACGGCCGAAGCCGCGCGATGCCGCCAACGTGCAGGCGCTCCAGGCCGAGCTCGAGCACGATCGAGGCCTCAACGAAGGCAGAGGACATGCCGTAGGAGGGCAGACGAAGAAGGCGCGACGCGCCTCGCGGACATCGCCTCGTCCCGCGACGGCTCAGTCGGAATGATGAGACACCACAGACCCGGAAGCTGAGCTTCCGGGTCTGTGGTTTTCCTGAGCCGCAGTGCCTGTCTACCGCGGCAGGACGGTCTCGCCCATCAGCGCCTTGTCGACGGCATGCGCGGCCTGGCGTCCTTCGCGGATCGCCCAGACGACGAGGCTTTGGCCGCGACGCATGTCGCCGCAGGCCCAGACCTTGTCGAGCGAGGACGTGTAGCTCTTCTGGTCGGCGACGACGTTGCCACGCTTGTCGAGGGCCACGCCGAGCCCCATCAGCAGCCCCTCCGGGATCGGCGAGACGAAGCCCATCGCGAGCAGCACGAGGTCGGCGCGCAACTCGAAGCCCGAGCCTTCCTGCTCCTGCATCTTGCCGTCGACGCGCACGCAGTTGAGCGCCTTGACGTTGCCGTCCTTGTCGCCGGCGAAGCTCTTGGTCAGCACCGCGAAGTCGCGGATCGCGCCCTCCTGGTGCGAGGACGAGGTCCGCAGCTTCAGCGGCCAGTCCGGCCACGTCAGCATCTTGTTCTCCATGGTCGGCGGCTCGGGCATGATCTCGAGCTGAGTGACCGAGAGCGCGCCCTGGCGGATCGAGGTTCCGATGCAGTCGGAGCCGGTGTCGCCGCCGCCGATGACCACGACGTGCTTGCCGGAGGCGAGGATGGCGTCATTGGACAGCACCGGCTCGTGGCCGACGCGGCGGTTCTGCTGCGGCAGGAAGTCCATGGCGAAATGCACGCCGTGCAGCTCGCGGCCGGGGATCGCCAGGTCGCGCGGCTTCTCGGCCCCGCCGGAGAGCACCACGGCATCGTACCGGCTCACCAACTCCTCGCCCGTCACATCGAAGCCGACGTTGACGTTGCAGTGGAACACCACGCCCTCGGCCTCCATCTGCGCGACGCGCCGGTCGATGAGGTGCTTCTCCATCTTGAAGTCGGGAATGCCGTAGCGCAGCAGGCCGCCCGGCTTACCCTGCTTCTCGTAAACGTGGACGGCATGGCCGGCGCGCGCGAGCTGCTGCGCGCAGGCCATGCCGGCGGGACCGGAGCCGATCACGGCGATCTGCTTGCCGGTATCCTTGCCGAAGCGCTCGGGCTTGACCCAGCCCTCCGCCCACGCACGGTCGACGATCGAGCATTCGATCGTTTTGATCGTCACCGAGGCGTCATTGATGTTGAGCGTGCAGGCCGCCTCGCAAGGCGCCGGGCAGATGCGGCCGGTGAACTCCGGGAAATTGTTCGTCGAGTGCAGGTTGCGGGAGGCCTCCTCCCAGTTGCCGCGATAGACGAGGTCGTTCCAGTCCGGGATCTGGTTGTTGACCGGGCAGCCGTTGTGACAATAAGGAATCCCGCAATCCATGCAGCGGGCGCCCTGCTGGCGCAGTGCCTCCTCCGGGATCGGAAGCGTGAACTCCTTGTAGTTGCGGATCCGTTCGGCCGCCGGCGCATAGCGCCGCTCGAACCTGTCGATCTCGAGGAATCCCGTGATCTTGCCCATTGCGTCCCCAAACCCCGGCTAGTTCGTGTTGGCCGACCGAAGCGCCTAAGCGCCGGCCGGCTCGAGGATCTGGTCCTCGGTCAGAGCGAGCTTCTCCATCGCCTGACGATACTCCACCGGCATGACCTTGCGGAACTTTCCGAGCGAACTCTGCCAGTCGTCGAGCATTCCCTGCCCCAAAGTCGAGCCGGTCGCCTTGACGTGCTTCCCGATCAGGAAGCGCAGGCGCGCGGCATCGAACTTTGTGAGATCCCCCACCACTTTCACGCGGCCGTTGGCGAAGCAATCCAGGGCCTGCCCGTAGGATTCGTCGCCGGTTTCGTCCGGCACCGCCGTCAGCTCGACCATGGCCATGTTGCAACGGCGCTCGAACGTACCGGCCGCGTCGTAGACGTAGGCGACGCCACCCGACATCCCGGCCGCGAAATTGCGCCCGGTCTCGCCGAGCACCACCACCACTCCGCCCGTCATGTACTCGCAACCATGGTCGCCCGTGCCTTCGACGACCGACACCGAGCCGGAGTTGCGCACAGCGAAGCGTTCACCGGCGACGCCGCGGAAGAAGCTTTCGCCCTCCGTGGCGCCGTAAAGCGCCGTGTTGCCGATGATGATCGAGTGCTCCGGCACGATCTTGGTGTTGACCGGCGGCCGCACGACGATGTGGCCGCCCGAAAGCCCCTTGCCGACATAGTCGTTGGCGACGCCCTCGAGCTGCAGCGTCACGCCTTTGGCAAGGAAGCCGCCGAAGCTCTGTCCGGCGGTGCCCTTGAGCTTGACGACGATCGTGTCGTCGGGCAGCCCGGCCTCGCCGTACCTCTTGGCGATCTCGCCCGAGAGCATCGCGCCGGTGGTCCGGTCGACGTTGACGATCGTCTCCTCGATGACGACCTTGTCGCCGCCCTCGATGGCCTCGGCCGCCTGCGCGATGAGCCGACGGTCGAGCACGTTCTCGAGCTTGTGGTCCTGGCTCTCGGTGTGGCGGATGGCGTCACCGCCGACCGGCTGCGGCTTGAGGAACAAGCGCGAGAAATCGAGCCCCTTGGCCTTCCAGTGGTCGATGACCTTGGCGCGGTCCAGCATCTGGATCTGGCCGATCATGTCCTCGAAGCGACGGTAACCCATCGCCGCCATCAGCTCGCGCACCTCTTCCGCCATGAAGAAGAAGAAGTTGATGACGTGCTCGGGCGTGCCGACGAACTTCTTACGCAGCTCCGGGTCCTGCGTCGCGACGCCGACCGGGCAGGTGTTGAGGTGGCACTTGCGCATCATGATGCAGCCGGCCGCGATCAGCGGCGCGGTGGAGAAGCCGAACTCGTCGGCGCCGAGCAACGCGCCCACGATGACGTCGCGGCCGGTGCGCAGACCGCCATCGACCTGCACGGCGATGCGCGAGCGAAGCCGGTTCAACACCAGCGTCTGGTGCGTCTCGGCAAGGCCAATCTCCCAGGGTGAGCCGGCATGCTTGATCGAGGTCAACGGCGAGGCGCCAGTGCCACCCTCGAAGCCGGAGATGGTGACATAGTCCGCGCGGCCCTTGGAGACGCCGGCGGCAACGGTACCGACGCCGATCTCGGAGACGAGCTTGACCGAGACCCAGGCCTGTGGGTTGACGTTCTTCAGGTCGTAGATGAGCTGCGCCAGATCCTCGATCGAGTAGATGTCGTGGTGCGGCGGCGGCGAGATCAGGCCGACACCCGGCGTCGAGTGCCGCACCTTGGCGATGACCGCGTCGACCTTGTCGCCGGGCAGCTGGCCGCCTTCGCCGGGCTTGGCGCCCTGGGCCATCTTGATCTGGATGATGTCGGCGTTGACGAGGTAGTCGGCGGTGACGCCGAAGCGCCCCGAAGCCACCTGCTTGATCGCCGAACGCATCGAATCGCCGTTGGGCAGCGGCTTGAAGCGGTCCGATTCCTCGCCGCCTTCGCCAGTGTTGGAGCGGCCGCCGATGCGGTTCATCGCGATCGCAAGCGTGGTATGCGCTTCGCGCGAGATCGAGCCGAAGCTCATCGCGCCGGTGGAGAAGCGCTTGACGATGGAGGTCGCGCTCTCGACTTCTTCGAGAGGGACCGGCTCGCGACCGTCCTCGGCCGCCGGCTTGATGCGGAACAGCCCGCGGATCGTCAGCAGCTTCTCGTCCTGCTCGTTGAGGAGGGCGGCGTACTCGCGGTAGCGCTCGAGCGCGTTGGCGCCCTCGCCGCGAACGGCGTGCTGCAGCAGCGACACCGATTGCGGCGACCAGGAATGCGCCTCGCCGCGCACACGGTATTGATAATTGCCGCCGACATCGAGCGCCGAGCGATAGACCGGAGAGTCGCCGAAGGCGTCGCGGTGGCGGTGGGCGCTCTCCTGCGCCACCTCGGCCAGGCCGACGCCGCCGATGCGCGAGGCCGTGCCGGTGAAGTACTGGCGTACGAAGTCCTCGGCGAGGCCGACGGCGTCGAAGATCTGGGCGCCGCAGTAGGACTGGTAGGTCGAGATGCCCATCTTGGACATGACCTTGAGCAGGCCCTTGCCGATCGACTTAATGTATTGCTTGATCGCCTTATCGGCATCGACCGACTCGGGAAAGGTCTTGCCCATGTCCGCCAGCGTCTCGAAGGCGAGATAGGGGTTGATCGCCTCGGCGCCGTAGCCGGCGAGCGTCGCGAAATGGTGCACTTCGCGCGCCTCGCCGGTCTCCACGACGAGGCCGACCGACGTGCGCAGGCCGGTCCGGATCAGGTGGTGGTGCACGGCCGCGGTGGCGAGCAGCGCCGGGATCGGGATGCGATCGGCGCCGACGAGCCGGTCGGACAGGATGATGATGTTGTAGCCGCCCGAGACCGCCTGATCGGCGCGCGAGCAGAGGCGGTCGAGCGCTGCCGCCATGCCTTCGGCGCCGCTTTGCGAAACATAGGTGATGTCGAGCGTCTTGGTGTCGAAGCTGTCCTCGAACGAGCCGATCGAACGGATCTTCTCGAGATCCCCATTGGTCAGGATCGGCTGGCGGACCTCGAGGCGCTTCTTCTTGGAATTGCCCTTGTGGTCGAGGATGTTCGGCCGCGGCCCGATGAAGCTCACGAGGCTCATGACGAGCTCCTCGCGGATGGGGTCGATCGGCGGATTGGTGACCTGCGCGAAGTTCTGCTGGAAGTAGGTGTAGAGCAGCTTCGACTTGGACGAGAGCGCCGAGATCGGCGTGTCGGTACCCATCGAGCCGATCGCCTCGGCGCCGTTCACCGCCATCGGCTTCATCAGGAGGTTCAAGTCCTCCTGCGTGTAGCCGAAGGCCTGCTGGCGATCGAGCAACGAGACGTCGCCGCGCGTCGCGCGCGGCTCGACATTGCCGAGTTCCTCCAGCACCAGCTGGGTGCGGTCGACCCACTTGCCGTAGGGGTGCAGGCCGGACAGGTGCTCCTTGATCTCGGCATCGGAGACGATACGACCCTGCTCGAGGTCGACCAGCAGCATCTTGCCCGGCTGCAGGCGCCACTTGGTGACGATCTTCTCCTCGGGGATCGGCAGGACGCCGGCCTCCGACGCCATCACCACCAGGCCGTCGTCGGTGACGAGGTAGCGAGCCGGACGCAGGCCGTTACGGTCCAGCGTGGCGCCGATCTGGCGGCCGTCGGTGAAGGCCACGGCGGCGGGGCCGTCCCACGGCTCCATCATCGAGGCGTGATACTCGTAGAAGGAGCGGCGCTGCTCGTCCATCAGCGGGTTGCCGGCCCATGCCTCGGGAATGAGCATCATCATGGCATGGGCCAGCGAATAGCCGCCCTGCACCAGGAATTCGAGCGCGTTGTCGAAGCAGGCGGTGTCGGACTGCCCCTCGTAGGAGATCGGCCAGAGCTTGGTGATGTCCTCGCCGAAGAGCTCCGACGAGACCGACGCCTGGCGCGCGGCCATCCAGTTGACGTTGCCGCGCAACGTGTTGATCTCGCCGTTGTGGGCGACGAACCGGTAGGGGTGTGCCAGCTGCCACGACGGGAAAGTGTTGGTCGAGAAGCGCTGATGGACGAGGGCGAGCGCGGAGACGAACGCCGGGTCGCCGAGGTCCTTGAAATAGTCGCCGAGCTGGCTGGCGAGCAGCAGGCCCTTGTAGACGATCGTCCGCGACGACATCGACACGGTGTAGTAGCCAGCGAACCGCTTGTCGTGGCGACCGAACACCTTGTTCGAGATCGACTTGCGAAGGATGTAGAGACGGCGCTCGAACGTGTCCTGGTCGACGTCGGCCGCGCGAGCGATGAACACCTGCCGTGTGGCCGGCTCGCTCGGCTTGACGCTTTCGCCCAGGCCCGAAGGATCGACCGGCACGTCGCGCCAGCCGAGCAGGGTGCAACCTTCTTCCGCGATCGTCTCGGTGACGACCGCCTCGATATCGGCGCGCGCCGCCTCATCCTTGGGCAGGAACATCACCCCGATGGCGTATTCGCCCGGCGCGGGCAGCGCGAACCCGGCCTCCGCAGCCTTGGCGGCGAAGAATTCGTGCGGGATCTGCACCAGCATGCCGCAGCCGTCGCCGGCCTTGGGGTCGGCGCCTGTGGCGCCGCGGTGATCGAGGTTGAGCAGGATCTCCAGACCCATGCGCACGATGTCGTGGGACTTCGTGTTGTGCATGTTGGCGACGAAGCCGACACCGCAGGCGTCGTGCTCGTTGGCCGGATCATACAGGCCCTGCGCCTCCGGCAAACCGGGGTCGCGCATGACGATGTCGCGGCGAACGCTCGCATGCGTCGGAGCTTTCGCTTCCGGAGCCGGCACGATCTTGCCGCGCCCTTCCTCGCCGAACATGTCCTCGTAAGGTGAAGCCATCGTCATCGCCAATCCCAGCGGCTGGGTTGAAGGCAGGATTTGTCAGCAATCCTGTCCTGTTCGGCGGCCTCGCAAAAGCGGTCTCGCCACACAAGCCGTCCCGAGGTTCGTGCAAGGCCGATGCCGTCTTCGGACCAGTTTGGCATCAAGTCAATCTGCCGCTGGCGCGACACAAGCGCGACGGTCAAGCCGCAACCGTGCGGAACCCGGCATAGATGTCGCGGCGCTCCGCCGGGAAGAAGTTGCGATAGCGCGCATTGATCATGCGCGAGCGGGTGATCCAGGCACCGCCGCGCAGCACCTTCGATCGGCCGAAGGCGGGTACGGAATAGTCGGCGTAGATGTCGGGCGAGAAGCCGGGGTACGGCAGGAAGTCGCCGCTCGTCCATTCCCAGACGTTGCCGATCATCTGGCGGCAGCCGAACACGCTGTCGCCTTCGGGAAAGGCGGCGACGTCGATCGGGCCGAGGCGACGCCCGTCGAGGTTGGCGCGCTCTGCCGCGCCGCTCATCGCGCCCCAAGGCAGGTCGCGCTTGCCGCCTTCCGCCCTCGCCGCCGCGGCGGACTCCCACTCGGCCTCCGTGGGCAGCCGCCGACCGGCCCAGCGGCACCAGGCCGAGGCCTCGTGCCAGTTGACGTTCATCACCGGCTGGTGCGGCGCGAGCGGCCGCACCTCGGCGAAATGCCTGACGGCGAAGCGGCCGCCGCCCTCGCCCAGCCAGTAGATCGGGCGAGACGCTTCGGCCTCGCAGCGCCAGGCCCAGCCCTCGTCGCTCCACCACTCGCGATGGGCATAGCCGCGGTCCGTCACGAAGGCGGCGAAATCCTCGTTGGTCACGGGGGCGCGGGCGATGCGGAACGGGACCACCTCGACTTCGTGCGCCCATTTCTCGTTGTCGAAGGCGAAACCGGCGCCGGGCTCCGCGCCGAGCCGAAAGCGGCCGCCCGGCACGTCGACGTCGCCCGGCAGCGGGCCGGCCGTCGGCGCCTCGTCGACACGAGCGGCGGCGAAGGCCGGTGCAGGCCAGCCGAGGCTCTGGCGCGAGTAGGTGAAGGCCTCGCCGTGCATGTCCTCGTGAAAGCTGGTGAGGCGATAGAGGTAGCGCTCGTCCGACGAGGGTGTGCCCGCAAGCCGCCGAACCAGCCGATCCTCGACCGCGGCCATGTAGGCCAGCGTCTCCTCCAGAGAGGGCAGCGGCAGGTCCCAGCGCGTGTCGTGATGCACGGCGGAGGAGTCGTAGAGCTGGTCCGCGTCGGCGCGCAGCGGCGCGGCGCCATCGAGGTGGCGCAGGACGAAATGCTCGTGGAACCAGGCGAGATGGCCGATTTCCCACAGCAGCGGATTGACGATGCGCAGCTTGGGACCCAACAACTGCGAAGCCTCGAGGCCGGCCACGAGCTCGAGCGTGCGCGCGCGGGCATCCTTCAGCATGGTGACGAGGTCGCTTGCTGTCGGCGCAACGGGTATTTCGAAGGCGCTCGAGGTCATAGGCAGTCCGCGGTTGAAGATCATTCTCGTCACGCCGGCGCCGCCGACCTCGCGCGCCGGAAATCGCACGACGGCCCTGCGCTGGGCCGGGCTGCTCCGCGAACTCGGCCACGAGGTCACCGTCACCACGCATTACCGCGACGAGCCGGTGGACGCCATGGTGGCGATCCACGCCTGGCGCAGCGCCGCCGCCATCGCGCGCTTCGCCGCGCTGCATCGCCGCCGCCCCCTGATCGTGCTTCTAGCCGGCACCGACCTCTACGGCTTCATGCGGAGCGATCCCGACACGGTGCTGGCCTCGCTCGATCGCGCCGACGTCGTCGTCGGGCTGCACGACCTCGTCGGTGGCGACCTGCCGGCGCGCCTCCACGACAAGCTCGCCGTGGTCTACCAGTCGGCGTCGGAGCCGGAGTCGCGACCTGTGCCGCTCTCATGTTGCTTCGAGGTGCTCGTCGTCGGCCACCTGCGCGAGGAGAAGGACCCGCTGCGCACGGCGGCGGCGGCGCGCCTGCTGCCACCCGGTTCGCGGGTCGTAGTGGAACATCTCGGCCGTGCCTACGATCCCGCCTGGGCGGCGCGCGCCGAAGCCGAGATGGCGGAGAACCCGCGCTATCGTTGGCACGGCGAGGTCGGCGGGGAGGTCGTGCGGTCGCGGCTGGCACGCGCCCGCTTGATGGTGCTGTCGTCGCTCGACGAGGGGGGCGCCAACGTGGTCTCCGAGGCGATCGCCGCCGGCACTCCGGTGCTGGCCTCGGCGATCCCGGGTTCGATCGGCCTGCTCGGGCGCGACTATGCCGGCTATTTCCCGGTGGGCGACACGGCGGCGCTGTCCCGGCTGCTGAACCGGGCGGAGATCGAGCCTGATTTCCTAGCGGGGCTCGAGGCGCAAGGCGCGGCACGGGCGCCGCTGTTCACGCCGGAGCGCGAGCGCGACGCGCTGCGGGCCATGCTCGAGCGGGCGGTCGTGGCGACGGCGGTGCGAGCCTGAGCCTCAGAAATCCTCTAGGTCGTAGTCGAGGATCGCCATCTGCAGGGTGTAGGTCTTGCCCTTGGGGTCGTCGGCGGAGATGATGCCGAGGAAGTCGTCGCCCATGTTGAGCTCGACGGAATCTGTCTTCTTGGCGCGGGCCACGATCTTGAGCTTGTCGTTCTCGAAGAGCCGGCGCAGGTACTCCTGCAGGGTCGGCCGCTCGACCGGGATCTTCATGTCGAAGGCGAAGGAGCGGTCGCCGTCCTCGTCGTCGACGAGGATCGTGCCGATGGCGCGCTCGCCCAGGTGCACCTCGGCGTTGTCGGGGTCCTTGCGCGCCGGCGTGACCTTGATGGCCTCGTTGCCGAAGGAGCGGCGCAGGAACTCCTGCAGCTTGCGCAGTTCGGTCTTGTCCAAGGGGTCGCTCCCGGCGTCGGCGTCGTAAGGGTGGTGCCAGAAAAGGCGGGTGGCGGCAAACGCCGCGTGGGGGAGCGAGAGCATGGACGCCGAACCCGGCGGCATCGTGGTGCTGGTCGATGCCGACGCCTGCCCGGTGAAGGACGAGGTGTACCGCGTCGCCGAGCGCCACGGCGTGCCGGTCGCCGTGGTCGCCAACGCGCCGCTGCTGGTGCCGAAGGTGGACTGGATCCGGCGCGTCCACGTCGCCGCCGGGCCCGACGTCGCCGACGACTGGATCGCGGAACGCTCGCGTTCCGGCGTGATCGTCGTCACCGCCGACATCCCGCTGGCGAGCCGCGCGGTGAAGGCCGGCGCCAGCGTGATCGCACCCGACGGCCGGCTGTTCACGCAAGCCTCGGTCGCCTCGGCGCTGGCCACGCGCAACCTCATGGATTCGCTGCGCTCGTCGGGCGAGATCACCGGCGGCCCGCGCCCGTTCTCGCCGCGCGACCGCTCGGCCTTCCTGTCGGCAATGGAGACGGCGGTGCAGCGGCTGAAGCGCGCCGGGATGGCTGCCGGCGGGCTGCCGGATTAGGGCAATCCTTCTCCGCGGAGCGGGGGAGGGGGACCGCTCAAGGCGGTAGGGGGGCAGCCGTCGCCTTGATCTTCGCGTGTTCGCCAGCACGATCCTCGGGAAGGTCGAGGCGGCGAGCGCCCCCTCCACCATGCTGCGCATGGTCTCCCTTCCCCGCTTCGCGGATGAGGAGGCCCGCCATCCCGGCGAGAAACCTGGCGGCGTGCTCGCGCGACGTGCCGGTCAGCGCCCGCTCCAACCGCGACGTCTGCACCCGCGCGACCTCGAGGATCAGCGCGTCGCCTCGCGGCGTGGCGTGGAGCCGGCGCTGGCGCCGGTCCGCCTCGCCATTGCGGCTCAACACGTAGCCGCGGTCGAGCAGGTCCTTCAGTACCCGGTTGAGGCTCTGCTTGGTGATCTTGAGGATGTCGAGCAGCGCGGCGACGGTCAGGCCGGGGCGCCGCGCCACGAAATAGAGCACGCGATGGTGGGCGCGGCCGAAGCCGTCGTCGGCGAGCAAGCGGTCGGCGTCGGCGACGAAGTCGCGATAGGCGAAGAACAGCAGTTCGATCAAAGCGAAATCGGGCTCGGCGCCTGCCGCCTCGTGATCCTCGATCCGCTCGCGCGTCATTTCTTCGGCCTGGGTTTAGGTCAGCATTATTGACTTAGTTCGGGCCGGACGCTACCCCTCGCGCCCGTTCCGCACAAGCCGAGGTAGCCGCGCCATGTCCGTCCCCCCGTTCGACCAGCGAGACGGTGTGATCTGGATGAACGGCGCCATGGTGCCCTGGGCCGACGCCAAGCTCCACGTGCTGTCGCACGGCCTGCATTACGCCTCCTCCGTGTTCGAGGGCGAGCGCGCCTACGGCGGCGTGATCTTCAAGTCGACCGAACATTCCGAGCGTCTGCTGAATTCGGCCCGGATCCTCGACATGACGATCCCCTATTCCATCGCCGATCTCGACCGCATCAAGGCCGAGGTGGTGGCGATCAACCATCAGACCGACTGCTACGTGCGCCCGGTGGCGTGGCGCGGCAGCGAGATGATGGCTGTGGCGGCGCAGAACTCGACCATCAACCTCGCGATCGCCTGCTGGGCCTGGCCCTCGATGTTCGACATGGCCACCAAGATGAACGGCATCAGGCTCGACATCGCCGAATGGCGCCGGCCCGACCCGATGACCGCGCCGTGCCACGCCAAGGCGGCGGGGCTCTACATGATCTGCACGCTGTCCAAGCACGCCGCCGAGCGCCGCGGCTACGCCGACGCGATGATGCTGGACTGGCAGGGCCGCGTCGCCGAATGCACCGGCGCCAACATCTTCTTTACCGCCGACGGCGCGATCCACACGCCGATCGCCGACTGCTTCCTCGACGGCATCACTCGGCGCACGGTGATCGAGCTGGCGCGCCGCCGCGGCATCGAGGTGGTGGAGCGCCGCATCATGCCCGACGAACTCGACGCCTTCGAGGAATGCTTCATCTGCGGCACCGGCGCCGAGGTGACGCCGGTGGCGGAAATCGGACCTTACACGTTCAAGCCCGACACGATCTCGCGGATGATGGTCGAGGATTATTCCGCCGAGGTTCAGCCGAAGCGCGTCGCGGCCTGACCAACGGTTTGTGGAAGCGCCGACTTCCCGGGGCGAGCAAAGAGTAAACAATGTTTGCGCGGGACGAAACAGCATCGTCCCGCCTCTTCTTGCAACCGCGTTGTCGTGGGTGCCGGGTTCGCCTTCAGCGCCCCGGAAAGACGGATGTCAGATCAGGGCTTGGCTGGCGCGGCCGGTGGACTGGCCTGGTCGGCGCGCGCGTCGGCGACGATCTGCTTGAATTGCTGCAGGTCGAGCGGCGACGCGGTGATGAAGGGGCCGATCAGGTAGACCGGCGTGCCCTTGAGCTTCAGCGCGTCCGCCTCCTGGAAGTTGCGCTTCAGCAGTGAGACGATCTCGCCGTCGCGCTGGTCGAGGTCCCTGTTCAGTCGACTGACGTCGACCCCGGCGGCGACCGCCGCCTGCGAGATGTCGGCGTCGTTGGCGGGGTGCGCCCTCATGCGCATGAGGGCTCGATGCATCTCCGCGTACTTGCCCTGCCACGTCGCGGCGATGGCGACCTTGGCGGCGGCGACCGAGGTCTTCGCCAGGATCGGCCAATCCTTGTAGATGACGCGGACCTGCGGGTCGTCGGCGAGCAACGCCTCGAGGTCGGCTTCGCTGTTCTTGCAGTAAGCGCAATTGTAATCGACGAAGGCGACGATGGTGACGTCGCCGTGCGGGTTGCCGAGCATCGGGGAGGCGGCATCGTGGATGAGCGCGTCGTTGAGGCTGAGAACGGGCGGCTTCTCCGCCGCGATGGCCTTGGCCTTGCGGTCCGTGGCGCCGACGGTCGCGGCCGAGACTGCGAGACCGCCCGCCGTCACGAGGACGACCATCGACGCGGTGGCGCGCTGCAGGAGAGCGGACGCCTCCGGTCGGCCGAATGGTTTGGGCCGATCGCGCGACATGAGCTTTTATGCGACCGGAGCCCCGGAAACGCAACTCGGCTGCCCGTAATGGGCGAGATAACGCTCCTCGATCTGGTCCATCGGCATCACCGCGAACACGTCGGTGGTCCCGAACTGACGGTCGAGCACGGCGGAATGGCCGAAACGGGCGCCGGTGCGCAGGTAGGCCTTGAGGAGCGGCGGCAGGGCGAGCAGCCCGCGCTTGGCATCGACGGCCTCGGCCGGCACCGGCTCGAACGCGGCGCGGCAGTGCGGCCAAGCCGGGACCTGCCACGCCGGTTCGGCCTGGGCCAGACGCAGCAGGAAGCTCAACGGCAGCCGGTTGGCTTCGACATCGAGGCCCGGCAGGCTCGCGCAGCCGATCAGCACGTCCACCGCGTGATGGCGCGCGTAGAGCCACAGCCCGCGCCACAGCAGCTCGATGACCCGCTTGGAACGATAGTCGGCATGGACGCAGGAGCGGCCGAGCTCGAGGAAGCGCGTCTGCGGGTGGCGGCCGAGCAGCGGCGCGAGATCGAACTCCCCCTGCGAATAGAAGCCGCCGTTGCGCTCGGCGACGTCGCGGCGCAGCAGCCGATAGGTGCCGACCAGCCGCGTCTTGGTGCGTCCGCTGGTCCCCTTCGCCTCGGTGTCGAGGACCACGAGATGGTCGCAGATCTCGTCGAAGGCGCAGAGGTCGAGGCGCCGCACTTGCGAGGAGGCCTCAGCGATCGCGCCGCCCTCTTCGTAGAACACGTTGAAGCGGAGCCGCTGCGCCTGTCGCAACTCCTCGGCGCTCTCGACCAGCCGGACCTCGAAGGGGCCGGCGCGCTCGAAGACCGGCGAGCCCCTCACCTTGATGGCCGAGCGGATCGCGTGCGCCAATGTGGCGTCGTCGCTCCGCGCGCCGACATCTGTTCCGATGATGGTCATGCCCGCCGTGCCCCGCCCGATGGCCACCCCCGCATAGGCAGCCATCATTAAGCTTTCATGACGCGGCGCCTTTCGCTTGTCACGCGGGCGAAATCAACCTGGAATATGCTTGTTCGCCCAGGAACCCGTGCCATGGCCGCGTGTCGCTTCTTGCTCATCGCTTCGGCGGTGCTCGTTTTCTTCCTCGTGGGGACGCCGCTGCAATGGCTGGTGGCGCGCGTGCGTCCGTCGTCGGCGCATCTGATCACGCTCGTCCTCTGTCGCTCGCTGTTGCGGCTCGGCAAGGTGACGCTCGACGTGGAAGGCACCTGGATCAAGGACGGCGCGGTGATGATCGTGCCCAACCATATCTCCTGGATCGACATCCTGGCGTTCGGGTCGCTGACGCCGTTCTGCTTCCTGGCCAAGAGCGAAATCGCGCGCTGGCCGATCGTGTCGGCGTTCGCCTCCATCCAGGGCACGGTCTTCGTCGATCGCCGGCGCCGGCGATCAATCCCCCGGGCCAACCGCGAACTGGCCGCCCGCATGCGCGAAGGCCGCCCCGTGCTGCTCTTCGCGGAGGGCACGACGCTCGCCGGACCCGTTCCCGCGCGCTTCCACTCCTCGCATTTCGCCGCCGCACGCGACCTTCTTGCCACAGATCCCGCGCAGGGCTCGGTCGCGGTGCAGCCCGTCGCCCTCGCCTATTCCCGCGACGACGCCGCCTGGATCGGGGACGAGGCCCTGGTGCCGCATGTCTGGCGCGTGCTGCGTCGGCCGCCGCTCACCTGCCGCATCCATTTCGGCGCGCCGATCGACTATCTGCCCGGCAGCGACCGCAAGGTCGTGGCGCGCCAGGCTCGCGACGCCGTGGCGGGGCTGCTGGCGCTCGGCGCACAGGCCCGCGTCGCCGAGGCCGCGGCAGGGATCGTCGACCGGTCTCCCCTGGCGGCACGGGGCTGATCGTGGCGCGCGTGCTCTCCGCTGCCGCGACGGAATCCCCGAACCGGCCGGCGCAAGACCTCGCCACCGTCGCCAGGATCCTTTCGGCGATCCCCGAAGCGGTCATGGCGGTGGGTGCCGACGATCGCATCCTCGACGCCAACGCGCCGGCCAAGGCGCTGATCCCCACGCTGCGCGCCGGCGTCCCGCTGGCGAGCCACATGCGCTCGCCCGACGTGCTCGACGCCGTCGTCGCTGCGCGGACCGGCGAGACCACCGCGCGGGCGAGCTGGCTGGAGCGCGTGCCGGTGGAGCGGCTGTTCGAGGTCACGGTGACGCCGGTCGAAGGTCTCGATTGCGGGCCGATCGTCATCCTCTACCTGCACGAGGTGTCGGAAACCCGGCGTTTCGCGCGCATGCGCGTCGACTTCATCGCCAACGCCAGCCATGAGCTGCGTACGCCTTTGGCCTCGCTGCTCGGCTTCATCGAGACGCTGCAGGGGCCGGCCCGCAAGGACGACAAGGCGCGCGACCGCTTCCTCGGCATCATGCGCGAGCTGGCGCAACGCATGGCGCGCCTCGTCGACGACCTGCTGTCGCTCTCGCGCGTCGAGCAGCACCTGCACCTGCAACCGCGCGACCGCGTCGACCTGGTCGCGCTGGTGCGCCACATCACCGACACGCTGATCCCGCTGGCGCAGGACAGCGAGGTCACGCTCGCGATCGAGGCCGGCGAGCCGGTGGCGGTCGCCGGGGACCGCGACGAGCTGATGCGCGTGGCCGAGAACCTCATCGAGAACGCCATCAAGTACGGCGCCTCAGAATCGGTCGACCGGCGCGTGGTCATCGGCGTCAGCCACCAGCGCTCCGAGGCCATGCTCACGGTGCGCGATTTCGGCATCGGCATCGCGCCCGAGCACCTGCCGCGCCTGACCGAGCGCTTCTACCGGGTCGACGCCGGCCAGAGCCGCGCCAAGGGCGGCACCGGTCTCGGTCTCGCCCTGGTCAAGCACGTGGTGGCGCGCCATCGCGGCCGCCTCGCCATCGACTCGACCCAGAACGAGGGCGCCACCTTCAAGGTCATGCTGCCGCTGTTCGTCGACAGAGGCTCCTGAAGGAGCGAAGCTGCTAGCGCCGAGCCCGGCGACGTGGAGCCGATGACGTCACGCCGTCGTCCCGGGGCGAGCGAAGCGAGACCGGAACCCATGACGTCGCGCTTGCTGGATCGAGCGGCGTTCCGCGCTCTTTCAACCGCGTTGTCATAGAGTCCGGGCTCGCCTTGAGCGCCTGGAAAGACGGAACCGGCACGCCCATGGGTTTGGCCCGCTGGATTCGCTCTGATCCAGGAGAGCGCTCCACAAATCAAAAAAGAGCCGCCAGCGCATCGCGCCGGCGGCCAAGTCACGGGAGGAAACGCCCTCGAAAGGGCTGGCGAAAGGGTTGCTCTCGCTGTGGCAACATAGACTGCCTCTTTTGGCATAGACAACGAAGACTGGCACATGGCAGCCGTGCATGTCCGGCGCGGCAACTCAGCCTGCAAGGGCATTCTCCGCCTCGTCCGGCAGACCTCGATCCGCGGCCATGAACTGCGCCCGTGCCAGCACCGCGAAGGTGCCGTCTCGCTCGACCAGTTCGTCGAAGCTGCCGCTCTCGATCACCCGTCCTCCCTCCAACACCAGGATGCGGGTGGCGTGGCGGACGGTGGCGAGCCTGTGGGCGATGACGAAGGTGGTGCGCCCCTGCGTCGCCGAGGCCAGCGCGGCCTGCAGCTTGCGTTCGGTCTCGGCGTCGAGCGCCGCCGTGGCCTCGTCGAAGATCATGATCGGCGGGTCCTTGAGCAGGGCCCGCGCAATGGCGACGCGCTGGCGCTCGCCACCCGATAACGCGCGGCCGCGCTCGCCGACCGACGTGGCGAGGCCGCGCGCCGCGCGCCCGACGAAATCGGCCGCCTGCGCCCGCTCCAGCGCGACCGCCACCTCGGCGCCGGTCGCGTTCGGCTTGCCGATGCGCAGGTTATCCTCGATGGAGCGATCGAAGAGCATCGGTTCCTGGAACACGACGCCGATGTTGCGGCGCAGGGCCTCGAGCGTCAGGTCGCGAATGTCGATGCCGTCGATGGTGATGCGCCCGCTGTCGGGATCGAAGGCGCGGTGGAGCAGGCCCAGCGTGGTCGACTTGCCCGAGCCGGTGGCGCCGACGAGGGCGATGGTCTCGCCGGGCTCGGCCACGAAGCTGAGGTCGCGGACCGCGGGCTTGGGCGCGTGGCCCGCTAACGGCGGATAGGCGAAGGTCACGCCCTCGAAGGCGACGCGGCCCGCGAGCCGGCCGGGGTCGCGCGCGCCGGGCTTCTCGGCGACCTGCGGCGCCGTGTCGAGGACGACGAAGAAGTCGCGCACCTTGGCGGCCTGGAGGAACAACGTGTTGGAGAAGTTCACCAGCTGCTCCAGTCGCGCGATGAGCAGGCTGGCGAAGCTCATGAACATGACGATGCCGCCGATCGTGCCGATGCCGTGAAGGTAGAGCGCCGTGCCGATGACGAAGACGAGCAGCAGGGTGATCGTCGAGGCGGCGCGCCCGAACACGACCGCCATCGCCCACCACGACAAAACCGGCATCTGCGCCTCGAGCAGCAGCCGACTCATGTCGCGCATCGTGCTGGTCTCGTCGCCGACGCGGGTGAAGCTCTGGATCACCGGCACGTTGCCGAGCACGTCCGACGCGCGTGCGGCGAGGCTGGAATTGTGTCCCTCGACCTCGTTCTGCAGCGTTTCGGTGCGGCGACGCACGAAAGTGGCGGCGAGGCCGGAGAAGCCGACGAGGGCGGCGAGCAGCAGGCCGAGCCGCCAATTGAGGTAGAGCGACAGCGGCAGGACGACGACCAGCGACAGGAAGGCCGAAAGGTTCTCGCGGAACAGGCTGAGATAGACCACGAACATGCCGTTCGAGCTCTCGATCATGATCTTGAGCGAGCGGCCGGAATGGGTCGCCGAGTGGAAGCTCATCGGCAGGTCGAGCGCGTGTTCGAAGAACAGCGCCATGGTGGCGAGCCGGCGGCGATGGGCGAGCCTGTCGGCGAGCAGCGACACCACCACCGCTGCGGCGATCGAGGCCACCGCGAAACCGATCCAGGCTGCGATCGTGGGCAGCAGGTCGGCGAAGTGCAGCCCATGGCCGCGCTGCGCGCCCGTGAGCAGGTTGATCAGGCGGCCGAGCAGCACCGGCTCGGCGAATTGCGTCAGCACCAGCGCCACGGCGCCGCATACCAGCAGCGCCACGGAGCGCTTCTCGCCGACGAGGAGGCCGAGAACGCGGCGGTACAGCGTGACAAACGACATGGACAAGCCTTGAGGCGACGGGGCGCCTTCGCTAGCGCTGAGGGTTCATCCGGAACATGACGTGGACGATCAAGAGGAAATGGCCCTATCCGAGGGCGAGACGATGTCGCTCGTCGCCGGGGAGGACGAGGCCGGGCAGCGGCTCGATGTCGCCGTCACCGCCGCCGCCAAGGCGCAAGACCTGGTGCTGTCGCGGACCCGCGCCAAAAGCCTGATCGAGGCCGGCTGCCTGACGATCGACGGGATGGTGGCGCTCGACGGCAACCGCAAGCTCAAGGCCGGCGAGACGGTCGCGCTGCTGGTTCCTCCGGCGGAGGACGCGGAGCCGCACGGCGAGGACATCGCGCTGACGATCGTCCACGAGGACGACCATCTCATCGTGATCGATAAGCCGGCCGGGCTCGTCGTGCATCCGGCGCCGGGCCACGGCACCGGCACGCTGGTCAACGCGCTCATTCACCATTGCGGGGCGAGCCTCTCGGGCATCGGCGGCGTGCGCCGGCCCGGCATCGTGCACCGGCTCGATAAGGACACCTCCGGCTTGCTGGTGGTGGCCAAGACCGATGCGGCGCACCACGGCCTCTCCCGCCTCTTCGCCGACCACGGCCGCACCCTGCCGCTGACGCGCAGCTACGTCGCTTTCCTGTGGAGCCGGCCGGAACGATTGTTCGGCACGGTGGACGCGCCGCTCGGCCGTCATTCGACCGATCGGCTGCGCATGGCCGTCGTATCCGAGGAGCGCGGCCGCGCCGCGATCACGCACTGGCGGCTGGAGCAGGTGTTTGGACCGGCCGAAGCGCCTGTGGCGAGCCGCGTGGCCTGCCACCTCGAGACCGGGCGCACCCACCAGATCCGCGTGCACATGGCCCATCTCGGCCATCCCGTGCTGGCCGATCCGCTTTACGCCCGCGGCTTCAAATCGAAGATGAGCCGGCTCGAGCCGGCTGCCCGCGCCGCGCTCGAGGCGCTGGGCCAGCGCCAGGCGCTGCACGCCGCCGTGCTCGGCTTCGAGCACCCGGTGACGGGCGAGGTCCTCGAGTTCGAGAGCGAGCTGCCGCCGGACCTGGCGGCGCTGGAGGCGGCGCTGGCGGGACCGACAGCAACCGGCGGCGTGGATGCGTCTTGATCGATGCCCCTGCGGCGCTCGCTCAGCGCGGCGGCCAGGCGCATTCCCCGGTGCCGGGGCGGCGCTCGGCTTCGCGTCGCGTTACGCGGCGTTGCGCGCTTCGAGATACAAGCACGCCAGAGCGATGTATCTTGGGATCGGCTGCCCGGATGCGTAATAGCCGACGAGGCGTCGGCTGGTACCGAACTGCGCGGCAGCGGCATCTCGCGTCATGTTCGTTTGTTTCAGGAAGGCCTGGAAGTCCTCGGTGGACATCACCTCGTCGGCGAGCCGTTCGATCGCTGTCGCCGGCATGTCGATCCGATCGCCGGCGCCCCAGCCGAGAGCATCGCCGCCGTCAATCACATGCACCGTGCTGAAAAGCTCAGGATCGTCCCGCAGGGGCGCATAGGCCTTGAAAGAAAAGATGTCGGGTGCGAGATCGATGATCGCGCAAGGACGAACGCTCTCGGTCCAGGTGATGGACACGCTCTAACCTCCGCGCGCCTCGACGGACGCGATGTTCGGGAGCGGTTCTCCGACCGTGACGCGCGAGACGTGTTCAATCCCGTCCATTGAGCCGATCCCGTTCCACTTCGAGCACGCGCCTGTTCTCCTCGGTCGCCCACCGCAGCACCGCCGCGAGATCCTTCCGGTCGTACGTGCCGCCATGACCTGCATCTTGCGAAGGTCGATGATCGCATTGCTGTCTAGCGAGCGGATGTGGAATGCGGCGGCCTATGAACCGCGTAGACCCAGATCGGCAACGCGTTCGTAAGGTTATGAACGCGAGGCACTTGTGATGAATAGTGCACGATGTTGCACCATCGCAAGCGGCTTGGGCTCAGCCGTGGCCCTGCCGGCGTTCGCTCAGCGCCGCGGCCAGGCGCAGCCGCAGCTGCTCGGACAGCTCTTTGGCGTCCTGGATCTCGGCGTCGCGCGCGGCGCGGATGTTGGCGAAGCGCTGGCTGGTGCGGTCGTAGCTCTTGAAGACGAAGGCGGTGCCGCGGGTGATCGGCAGCCCGGTGACGAAATCCTCGAGCTTGTAGGTGGCGTTGATCACCACCGTGGCGGCGCTGGCGCGGCCCGACACCGTGTCGATCAGCGGCGTCTGCACGCTCTCGTTCAGGGTCACGAACAGGCGGTACTTGGGCGTCGGGTGCGAGCCGGTGCCGTTGAGCGCGAAGACGAGGTCGTCGCCGAGATAATGGCCAATGCGCTCGGGGATCGGCTCGATGGCGATGCCCTGCAGCTCGGTCTGCAGGCCGGCACCGCCTTCCGCGAACTGGCCGTACATCGGCGCGAGGCAGCCGCCGAGGGCAAGGCTGGAGGTCAACACGGCGGCGGCGGCGGAGACCCGCCGGGCGCATCCTCTCCGGTGAGAAGAGGGAGGATCCGCAACGGACCTAGACCACCACATTGACGATCCTCTTGGGCACCACGATGAACTTCCTCACCGGGCGTCCGTCCAGCGCGCGCTGCACGGCGTCGAGCGCCATCGTCGCCGCCTCGATCTCCGCGTTGGTCGCCTCGAGCGCTACGCTCACGTCAGCCCGCTTCTTGCCGTTCACCTGCACCGGCAGCACTAGCACATCTTCCTTAACGAGCGACGGGTCACCGACCGGCCAGGGCGAAAGCGCGACCAGTTCCTCGTGGCCGATGGCTTTCCAGCAACTCTCGGCCAGATGCGGCATCATCGGCGCGAAGAGCTGCACGAGCACGTCGGCCGCCTCGCGGAAGGCGAAGCGCAGGTCGGCGCCGACCTCGGGCGTCTCGATGGCGCCGATGGCCTCCGAGAGCTTCTTGGCCAGGGTGTAGATGCGGGCGACGGCGCTGTTGAAGTGCAGCGCCTCGATATCGTCCTGCAGCTGCAGCAGCGCCTCGTGGGTGGCCTTGCGCAGCCCGCCGGCGACCGGCCCGATGGTGGCGGGCGCGGGCGTGCCGACCGGCGCGGCAAGTCCGGCGAGTTCGTGCACGAGCCGCCACAGCCGCTGCACGAACTGCGCGCGGGCCTGCACGCCCTCCTCGGTCCATTGCACGTCGCGCTCGGGCGGCGAGTCCGAGAGCATGAACCAGCGCGCGGTGTCGGCGCCGAAGCTCTGGATGATCTCGTCGGGGTCGACGACGTTGCGCTTGGACTTCGACATCTTCTCGACGGGGCCGATCGTCACCTCGGAGCCGTCGGCGAGCTTGTAGGCGCGGCGCGCGTCGGCCGGACCCTCGAAGCGCAGCTCGGCCGGCGGCACCCAATGGCCGGCGTCGTCCTTGTAGGTCTCGTGGTTGACCATGCCCTGGGTGAACAGCCCGGCGAAGGGCTCCTTCACCTCGCCCGCATGCCCCGTCGCCGCCATCGCGCGGGTAAAGAAGCGGGCGTAGAGCAGGTGCAGGATCGCATGCTCGATGCCGCCGATGTACTGGTCCACCGGCATCCAGCGTGCCACCGCCGCGGGCAAGGTCGGATCGGTGGCGTTCCACGGGTCGGTGAAGCGCAGGAAGTACCAGGACGAGTCGACGAACGTATCCATCGTGTCGGTCTCGCGACGCGCCGGGGCATTGCACCGCGGGCAGGGCACGTCGCGCCAGGTCGGGTGGCGGTCGAGCGGGTTGCCGGGCTGGTCGAAGCTGACATCGTCGGGCAGCACCACAGGCAGATCGGCGACCGGCACCGGAACGGTCCCGCACCGTTCGCAGTGAATGACCGGGATCGGGCAACCCCAATAGCGCTGGCGCGAGATGCCCCAGTCGCGCAGGCGAAAGTTGACCTGGCGCTGCGCCACCGGTGCGTTGCCCAGCATCTCGGCCTCGAGCCGCGCTGCCACCGCCTCCTTGGCCTCGGGCACGCTCATTCCGTCGAGAAACGCCGAGTTGATCAGGCGGCCGTCGCCGTCGAAGGCCTTGTCCTCGACGTGGAACGTCGCCGGGTCGACGTCGGGCGGGCACACCACCGGCGTGGCGCCGAGGCCGTACTTGCGCGCGAAATCAAGGTCGCGCTGGTCGTGCGCCGGGCAGCCGAAGATGGCGCCGGTGCCGTAGTCCATCAGCACGAAATTGGCGACGTAGACCGGCAGATGCCAGCCGACGTCGAGCGGGTGCGTGACTCTGATGCCGATGTCATAGCCCTGCTTCTCCGCCGTCTCGATCGCCGCCACGGAGGTGCCGAGCGAGCGGATCTGCTGGATGAAGGCGGCCAGCGCCGGCTCGCGCTCGGCGCAGGCCGTGGCGAGTGGGTGGTCGGCCGCGATGGCCAGGAACTTGGCGCCGAACAGCGTGTCCGGCCGCGTCGTGTAGACCTCCACCTCGGAGAACGGCACTGTTCCGTCCTCAATGGCGAAGCGCACCTTGAGGCCCTCGGAGCGGCCGATCCAGTTGCGCTGCATCAGCTTGACCTTGTCCGGCCAGCGCTCGAGCGTGTCGAGCCCGGCCAGCAGGTCCTCGGCGAAGGCGCCGATGCGCAGGAACCATTGCGTCAGCTCGCGCTGCTCGACGACGGCGCCGGAGCGCCAGCCGCGGCCGTCGATGACCTGCTCGTTGGCAAGCACGGTCATGTCGACCGGGTCCCAGTTCACCTTGGCTTGCCTGCGGTCGACAAGGCCGGCGGCGAGGAAGTCGAGGAACAGCCGCTGCTGGTGCCTGTAGTAGGAGGGATCGCAGGTCGCGACCTCGCGCGACCAGTCCAGCGAAAGCCCCATGCTTTTCAGCTGCGCCCGCATGGTGGCGATGTTCTTGTGGGTCCAGGCGCCGGGCGAGGCGCCGCTGTCGCGCGCCGCGTTCTCCGCCGGCAGGCCGAAGGCGTCCCAGCCCATCGGGTGAAGCACGTCGAAGCCGCGCGCCCGCTTGTAGCGCGCCACCACGTCGCCCATGGCGTAGTTGCGCACGTGCCCCATGTGGATGCGCCCGGACGGGTAAGGGAACATCTCCAGCACGTAGTATTTCGGCTTCGGTTCTTCCGAGCCTGCGGCGCTCTGGGGCTGGTTGCCCGTGACGAAGATCCCGCGCTCCTCCCAGACCCGCTGCCAGTGCGGCTCCGCCTCGCGTGCGTTGTAGCGCTCGTTCGTCATGGCCCCGGTGGTGCTGCAGACAGGTGGCGGCACTGAGCACGCTTTACCAAGGTGGGCAACACGAGCAGCTCAAATACAAAGGCCGCGCTCCTTTCGAAACGCGGCCTGATCATGGATGCGATGAGGATCAGTGCGCGACCAATCCCGCACCCTCGTCGTCACTGGCGACCACGCCGGCCTTGACCGGCTTGATCACCTCTTCCCAGGTAATCGCGGTCGGCTGGCGCACCAAGGCGTGCTTCAGCACCTCGTCCATGCGCGACACCGGCACGATCTCCAGCGCGTTCTTCACGTTGTCGGGCAGCTCGGCGATGTCCTTGGCGTTGTCCTGCGGGATCAGCACCTTCTTCAGCCCTCCGCGCAGCGCGGCCAGCAGCTTCTCCTTGAGGCCGCCGATGGGGAGCACGCGGCCGCGCAGCGTGACCTCGCCGGTCATGGCGATGTCACGGTGCACCGGAATGCCCGTCATCGTCGAGATGATGGCGGTGGCCATCGCGATGCCGGCAGACGGTCCATCCTTCGGCGTCGCACCTTCCGGCACGTGGACGTGGATGTCGCGGCGGTCGAACAGCGGCGGCTCGATGCCGAAGTCCACCGCGCGCGACTTGACGTAGGACGCCGCCGCCGAGATCGACTCCTTCATCACGTCCTTGAGGTTGCCGGTCACGGTCATGCGACCCTTGCCCGGCATCATCGTCGACTCGATCGTCAGAAGCTCGCCGCCGACCTCGGTCCAAGCGAGGCCGGTGACGGCGCCCACCTGATCCTCCTCCTCGGCCATGCCGAAGCGGTACTTGAACACGCCGAGGTAGTCGGAGACGTTCTCTTTGGTGACGGTCACGCTCGTGGTCTTGCCAAGCAAGATGTCCTTCACCGCCTTGCGGGCGAGGTTGGAGATCTCGCGCTCGAGGTTACGGACGCCGGCCTCCCGCGTGTAATAGCGGATCAGCGCGTATAACCCGGACTCCTCGACCGTGAACTCGTTCTCGTTCAGGCCGTGCTTCTTGATCGCGGCCGGCAACAGGTGCCGCTTGGCGATCTCGACCTTCTCGTCCTCGGTGTAGCCGGCGATGCGGATGACCTCCATGCGGTCCATCAGCGGCGGCGAGATGTTGAGCGTGTTGGCCGTCGTGACGAACATCACGCTCGACAGGTCGTAGTCGACCTCGAGGTAATGGTCGGCGAAGGCCTTGTTCTGTTCGGGGTCGAGCACTTCGAGCAGCGCCGACGACGGATCGCCGCGGAAATCCTGGCCCATCTTGTCGATCTCGTCGAGCAGGAACAGCGGGTTGGAGGTCTTGGCCTTGCGCATCGACTGGATGATCTTGCCAGGCATCGAGCCGATGTAGGTGCGCCGATGGCCGCGGATCTCGGCCTCGTCGCGCACGCCGCCGAGCGACATGCGCACGAATTCGCGGCCGGTCGCCTTGGCGATCGACTTGCCGAGCGAGGTCTTGCCGACGCCCGGGGGGCCGACGAGGCACAGGATGGGGCCGTTGAGCTTGTTGGCGCGGCTCTGGACCGCGAGGTACTCGACGATGCGCTCCTTCACCTTCTCCAGGCCGAAATGCTCGGTGTTCAAGAGCTCCTCGGCGATGTTGAGGTCCTTCTTGACCTTGGAGCGCTTGTTCCACGGGATCGAGAGCAGCCAGTCGAGATAGTTGCGCACCACCGTCGCCTCGGCCGACATGGGTGACATCTGGCGCAGCTTCTTCAGCTCGGCCGTGGCCTTGTCCGACGCTTCCTTTGAGAGCTTCGTGGTCTTGATGCGCTCTTCGAGCTCGCCGAGGTCGTCCTTGCCGTCCTCGTCGCCCAGCTCCTTCTGGATCGCCTTCATCTGCTCGTTGAGGTAGTATTCGCGCTGCGTCTTCTCCATCTGGCGCTTGACGCGCGTGCGGATGCGCTTCTCGACCTGCAGGACCGAGATCTCGCTCTCCATCAACGAGAGGCACTTCTCCAGCCGCTTGGCGATGGAGGTCATCTCCAGCACCGCCTGCTTGTCGGCGATCTTCACCGCGAGGTGAGACGCGACCGTATCGGCAAGCTTGGAGTAATCCTCGATCTGGGTGACGGCGGAGACGACCTCGGGCGAGATCTTCTTGTTGAGCTTGACGTAGCCCTCGAACTCGCTCGTGACCGAACGGGCCAGCGCCTCGACCTCGACCTCGTCGAGATCGGCGTCGGCGACCGTCTCGGCGTCGGCCTCGTAGAAGTCGTCGGTGTTGGTGTAGCAGTGGACCTTGGCGCGCGCCTGTCCCTCGACCAGCACCTTCACGGTGCCGTCCGGCAGCTTCAACAGCTGCAGCACGCTGGCGAGCGTGCCGGTCTGGTAGATGGCGCCGACCGCGGGGTCGTCGTCGGTGGCGTTCACCTGCGTGGCCAGCAGGATCAGCTTGTCGGCCTTCATCACCTCTTCGAGAGCGCGGATGGACTTCTCGCGACCGACGAAGAGCGGCACGATCATGTGCGGGAACACCACGATGTCGCGCAACGGAAGAACGGGGTAGTTCTCGACGGTGCCGGGAGGAGAGGGTTCGCGCTTGGGATTAGCCATTTCTCATTTTCCTTCTCCGGCGCAGCCCTTCAAAAGAAGCGGCGAAGGCCGGGAACTGGGTCAGCTTCAAACAGTGACATGGCGATGGTCGTATGAGCGTACAAGCTTGCGAAGACGACTCGATCGGCGTCATTGCGAGCGCCGAAGGCGGACCCGGATTCGGTGAGCTTCACGGTCGACAACACTCTCTCCGGTCCCGACTCTCCGTTGTGGCGCGTCCGGAACGACGCGGTCACGTTCCCGTGTTCGACTTCTCTCGCTCCGAGTAGATGTAAAGCGGGCGCGACTTGCCCTCGATCACCTCGGGGCCGATCACAACCTGCTCGACGGAATCGAGGCCGGGCAGGTCGAACATCGTGTCGAGCAGCACGCTCTCGAGGATCGAGCGCAAGCCGCGGGCGCCGGTGCGGCGCTCGATGGCGCGCTTGGCGACGACGTTCAAGGCCTCGTCCTGGAACGTGAGCGACGTGTTCTCCATCTCGAACAGCCGCTGGTATTGCTTGACCAGCGCGTTCTTGGGCTCGGTCAGGATCTTCTTCAGCGCCGGCTCGTCGAGATCCTCGAGCGTCGCCAGTACCGGCAGGCGGCCGACGAATTCGGGGATCAGGCCGAACTTCAGCAGGTCGTCGGGCTCGACCTTGCGCAGCATCTCGCCCATGCGGCGGTCGTCGGGCGACGACACCGTCGCCGAGAAACCGATCGAGGTCGACTTGCCACGGTTCGAGATGATCTTCTCGAGGCCTGCGAAGGCGCCGCCGCAGATGAACAGGATGTTCGTCGTGTCGACCTGCAGGAACTCCTGCTGGGGGTGCTTCCTTCCGCCTTGCGGAGGAACGCTGGCGACCGTGCCCTCCATGATCTTCAGAAGGGCCTGCTGCACGCCCTCGCCCGACACGTCGCGGGTGATCGACGGGTTGTCGGACTTGCGCGAGATCTTGTCGATCTCGTCGATGTAGACGATGCCGCGCTGGGCACGCTCGACATTGTAGTCGGAGGCCTGGAGCAGCTTCAGGATGATGTTCTCGACGTCCTCGCCGACGTAGCCGGCCTCGGTCAGGGTCGTCGCGTCGGCCATGGTGAAGGGCACGTCGAGGATGCGCGCCAGCGTCTGCGCCAGCAGCGTCTTGCCCGAACCGGTCGGGCCGATCAACAGGATGTTCGACTTCGCCAGCTCGACGTCGCTGTGCTTCGTCGCATGATTAAGGCGCTTGTAATGGTTGTGCACCGCGACCGAGAGCACGCGCTTGGCCTGGAACTGGCCGATGACGTAATCGTCGAGGACCTTGCAGATTTCCTTGGGCGTCGGGATCCCGTCGCGGTTCTTGACCAGCGCCGACTTGTTCTCCTCGCGGATGATGTCCATGCACAGTTCGACGCATTCGTCGCAGATGAACACCGTCGGCCCGGCGATGAGCTTACGGACTTCGTGCTGGCTCTTGCCGCAGAACGAGCAGTAGAGCGTGTTCTTCGAGTCGCTGCCGCCGACCTTGGTCATGGCTCAATCTCCAGGCCGCCGACGCGTGCACGCCGGCCAGCCGATATGATCTCAAGGGTCCCGCCAACGCAAACCGCCGGGCCCGTCGGACGAGAGCTCTGCACGCACAATCGTCGCTCTGGTCTGCGCTGCTTCCGAAGCGTGCCTCCGGAGATCGACCCAGCGATATTTCTTCAGGCCAACCCTCACCATCGAGCGAGAGGACCATGCAAGAGACGGCACCAAGCGGCCGCTTACGCCCACAGTGACAACCCGCGTCACATCGTTGCAACAAGATGACGATACGCTTGCCACTGTCACGGCAAATCGGTTAATCGAACCTTAACGAGCGCCCTGCCAGGGCGCAATCGTCCAGGTTCGCATCACGTCAGGCGACGCTCTTGACCTCGGCCTTGTCGTCCGGCCGCTTCTCGATGACCGTGTCGACAATGCCGAACTCCCTGGCCTCCTCTGCCGACATAAAATGATCGCGGTCCAGCGTGCGCTCGATCTCGTCGTAGGTGCGGCCGCAGTGCTTCACGTAGATCTCGTTCAACCGCTTCTTGACCTTCATGATGTCCTCGGCGTGCCGGAGGATGTCGGACGCCTGTCCCTGGAACCCGCCGGAAGGCTGGTGCACCATGATGCGTGCGTGCGGCAGCGCGGCTCGCATGCCCGGCTCGCCGGCGCAGAGCAGCAGCGAACCCATCGAGGCCGCCTGGCCGACGCACAGCGTGCGGACCTTGGGCTTGATGAACTGCATCGTGTCGTAGATCGCCAGGCCCGCCGTGACGACGCCGCCCGGCGAGTTGATGTACATCTCGATGTCCTTCTTGGGGTTCTCGGCCTCAAGGAAGAGCAGCTGGGCGATGATCACCGAGGCCATATGGTCCTCGACCGGCCCGGTCAGGAAGATGATATGCTCGCGCAGGAGGCGCGAGTAGATGTCGAACCCGCGCTCGCCCCGGGTCGTGTTCTCGATGACCTGCGGGATCAGATACTGATAGGTGGTCTCGATCGGGCTGCGATCGCGCATGGGTCGGTCTCTCTCGCTCGTCGGGCTCCGGGTCGGCGGGACGGCCGATCGGTCAGCATCAATGTAGGGTACCGTTGGACGAGGTGCAAAGGGGCTCGCTTGCCTCAGGCCTGCGGCGGCGTCTTCGCCTGCGACGCCGTAGCCGGCCCGCGTCGCGTGAGGCATGATCGCACCCGGCAGGAGAACACGCGATGGACAAGCAGCACGTCAAAGGCGCGGCCGACAAAGCCAAAGGTTCGATCAAGGACGCCGTCGGCCGCGCCACGGGAAACACCCGCCTGCAAGCCGAAGGCAAGGGCGACAAGGCCAAAGGCGGGCTGCGCACCGCGCTGGGCGACATCAAGGACTTCTTTCGCGGACGACGGTAGGCCGCCTTACGCGAACCAGCGCAGCAGTGGCGGTAGCACCAGCGGCGTCAGCAGCGAGGTCAGCGCGCCGTTGAGGCCGAGCGCGATGCCGGCGAAGGCGCCAGCGAGCGGATCGACCTGGAAGGCGCGCGCCGTGCCGATGCCGTGGGCCGCCAGACCGGCGGCGAAGCCGCGCGCCGCCCAGTCGCGGATGCGCAACGTGTTCATCAGCGGCGTCACGATCACCGCGCCGAAGACGCCGGTGATGATGACGAAGACGGCGGTGAGCGCCGGGATGCCGCCGTTGGCCTTGGCGAGGCTCATGGCGATCGGCGTCGTCACCGACTTCGGTCCCAGCGAGGCGAGCAGCGCCAGCGGCAGGCCGAACAGGCCGCCGACGATCACGCCGCTCGCGATCGCGACCAGCGACCCCAGCGTGAGGGCGCAGAGCATCGGCACCAGCGTGGCGCGCACCCGGCCGAGGTTACGGTAGAGCGGCACCGCCAGCGCCACCGTCGCCGGCCCCAGCAGGAAGTGCACGAACTGCGCGCCGGCGAAGAACGTGTCGTAGCTGGTCCTCGTGACGAGGAGCAGCGTGCCCAGGACGGCGGCCGAGATGGCCACGGTGTTGACCAGGGGGTGGCGCCCGCACAGCGCGGCGAGGCGATCGGCGAGGAGGTAGACCACCAGCAGCAGGGTCAGCCAGAGCAGCGGATTGGTGGAGAGGTAGACCCAGATCTCGCCGGCGCGCGCGGGCACGGTCTCCAGCCGGTTCATCGCGGCGGCTCCTGGCCGCCGCGTCCCGCGGCGCGCTCGATGTCCTCGACCAGCGGCTGGTGGCGGAAGGCGTAGAGCCGCGACACGAAGCGGAACGTCACGGCGGTGACGATCAGCGCGAGCGTCGTCGACACCGCGATGGCCAGGAGGATGGGCGCGGCGCGCTCGCGGAGCACGTCGAGATATTTGATGACGCCGACGGAGGCCGGGATGAACAGCAGCGACAGGTTGCGCAGCAGCGCGTCGCTGACGCGGCCGAGCTCGACGGGCACGTCTCCGACGCGATCCGCGGCGGCGCCGGCGCGACGTCCGCGCAGCAGCAAGGCGGCGAAGAGGAGGCCGAGCCCGGCGACCGGTCCCGGCAAAGGCAGGGCCAAGGCTCGCACCAGGACTTCTCCGGCGAGCTGGCAGCCGAGCAACGTGGCGAGCGCTGCGATCAAGCGCGCATCTCCCCCGGGAGTGTTCGAGCCCCCATGTGCCACGACGACAACTCAGGGACATCGCAAACCATGCTGCGCCTCGCTCTCGCCGCCTGCGGCGGCCTCGCCCTCGCCGGCTCGCTCGTCGCGCCGGCCTCCGCCTTCAGCTTCCACTGCACCGGCAACGCCTGCCGCGCCGTCGCCTTCGGCGACGAGGGCAACGGCTGCACCGTGCTGACCAACCACAGTCCTTATCCCGTGCACGTCACGCAGGGCACCAACCAGCTCGACTATGTCCTGCAGCCCGGCGAGACCAAGGCGCCATTGAGCCAGGTGCAATGCTACGGCTATTACGACGGCGGCGAGACCGCCAACTTCGTCAGGTGACCAGCGTGCCGGCCGCATAGCTGGACAGCGCCGCCCCCGCCCGCCATAAGCCTCTCCTCCAGACCGAAAGGGATCGACCCTTGTCGAAGCTCGTCGACACATTGACCCGCGTCTTCACCTGGTGGAACGGCCAGACCGTCGGCACCGCCGTCTGGACCGCCCGCAACGGCGAGCGGGTCGGCACCGACGAGTATGGCAACATCTACTATCGCGCGATCGGCGGCCGCATCGATCCGGCCTTGGGCTTCGAGCGGCGTTGGGTGATCTACAACGGCTATTCCGAGGGCTCGAACGTGCCGAACGGCTGGTATGGGTGGCTGCACCACACCTCCGACGTGCCGCCTCCGGACGAGACCTACGTGGCCAAGGATTGGCAGAAGCCGCATCGCAAGAACATGACCGGCACGCCGGAGGCCTGGCGCCCGCCGGGTTCGACCTTGCGGGCCAACGCCCGGCCGCCCGCCACGGGCGACTACGAAGCCTGGTCGCCGGATTAGGGCGCTCGACCTCGCCCGCAGCATGGGCGCAAGGCGACGCGGGCGCTGCTCGGAAGCAGTACGGCGTCACGCTGAAGGCGCAGCACGCCCTGTTTCGCTGCGTCCCTACATCCCCGCACTTGCCAGTTCCACGCTTGCCATGTTTGGTGCACTGCGAAACTTGATCGGGCAATGCGCATCTCCGCGAAGGCGCGCGATTCCCTCCGCACGCATGCCGAGTCTCCGCACGATGTTTCTTGCCGATCCGACGCTGAGCCGACCCCGAGACGAGGCTGACGGGCCGGAAGGTTGCATCGCGAGGGCAACCGAGGCTCTGCTCAAGCTGCAGCATTCCGACGGGCACTGGGTCTTCGATCTCGAGGCCGATACCGCGATCCCCGCCGAATACGTGATGATCCTGCACTTCCTCGGCGAGCCGGACCGCCGCGTGGAGCAGGGCACGGCAAACTATCTCCGCCGCCGCCAGGAGGCTCACGGCGGCTGGCCGATGCTGATCGGCGGCGCCCTCAACATGTCGGCGAGCGTGAAGGCCTATTTCGCGCTCAAGCTGGCGGGCGATTCCATCGATGCGCCGCATATGGTGCGGGCTCGCAACGCCATCCTGGCGGCCGGCGGCGCGATCAAGGTCAACGTCTTCACCCGCATCAGCCTCGCGCTCTACGGCATCGTGCCCTGGGAGGCGGTGCCGATGATGCCCGTCGAGATCATGCACGCGCCGTCGTGGTTCCCCTTCAACCTGTGGCGCTGCTCGTTCTGGGCGCGCGACACGCTGGTGCCGCTCATGGTGCTGATGTCGCGCCGACCGCGTGCCGCCAACCCGCGCAACGTCGATATCGACGAGCTTTTCGTGGTGCCGCCCAAGCAGATCAAGCGCTGGCCGAAGACGGAGAGCCAGGTCGGGTTCTGGGGCGCGGTCTTCGGCGCCCTCGACAAGGTCCTGCGCGCGGTCGACCCGCTCTTTCCGGGCAAGAGCCGGGCCTCGGCGATCGAGAAGGCGGCGGCGTTCGCCCGCGAGCGTCTCAACGGCGAGGACGGTTTCGGCGCGATTTTCCCGTCGATCGTCTACACGGTCATGATGTTCAAGGTGCTCGGCGTGCCCGAAGAGTCCGAGGACATGATCCAGGCGCGCGCGGCCTTCCGCAAGCTCGTCGCCTGGAACGGCGACGAGTGCTTCTGCCAGCCGTGCCTGTCGCCGGTGTGGGACACGGTGCTCTCGGCGCATGCGCTGATGGAGGCGGCGCCGGCCCGCACACGCGTGGAGACCACCCGCGCGCTCGAATGGCTGCTGCCGCTGCAGGTCCTCGACTTGCCCGGCGACTGGGCGGTGCAGCGGCCGAACCTGCGACCGGGCGGCTGGGCCTTCATGTACGCCAACCCGCACTATCCCGATCTCGACGACACGGCGGCGGTGGTGATGGCGCTCGACAGGGCGCGACGCGCCACCGGCACCAAAGCCTACGACAACGCCATCGCCCGCGCGGTCGAGTGGGTGCACGGCATGCAGAGCCGCAACGGCGGCTGGGCGTCCTACGATGCCGACAACACCTCCTACTACCTGAACGCCATCCCGTTTGCCGACCATGGCGCGTTGCTCGACCCGCCGACCGCCGACGTGACCTCGCGCTGCATCTCGATGCTGTCGCAGCTGGGCGAGCGGGTCGGCACCAGCGAGCCTCTGCGCCGTGGCCTCGCCTATTTGCTCGCCGAGCAGCATCCGGAAGGTAGCTGGTTCGGCCGCTGGGGCGTCAACTACGTCTACGGGACATGGTCGGCTTTGTGCGCGCTGGGCGCGGTGGGACTCGACCGCGACCATCCCGCCATCCGCAAGGCCGTGGGCTGGCTCGAGTCGGTGCAGAACCCGGACGGCGGCTGGGGCGAGGACGATGCCGGATACGCGCGCGTCTACGAGGGACTGAAGCCGGCGGCGAGCACCGCCGCGCAAACCTCGTGGGCCTTAATGGGACTGATGGCCGTCGGCCAGATCGACAACGAGGCCGTTCGCCGAGGCATCGCCTTTCTGGAGCGGACGCAGGGCGCCGACGGTTTCTGGCCCGAGGACAGGCACACCGCCACCGGCTTTCCCCGCGTCTTCTACCTGCGCTACGACGGCTATCCCAAGTTCTTCCCGCTGCAGGCGCTGTCGCGCTATCGCAACCTGAAGAGCGGTGGCGCCCTGGGCCTCGGCATGTAGAGGCCGGGCGTGGCCTCAAAGGCCGACGACACGACCGCGCTCTCGCCGGACGATCCCTTCTCCCTCTTGCGGGAGAAGGTGCTCGAAGGGCGGATGAGGGGTCGGGCAACGTTTCCGGCTGGTCGTCTCGATGCGAAAGCCCACGATCAGGAGAGGTGACCCGACCCCTCATCCGTCACGCGGCGTCGCGGAGCGTCCGCGTCTCCATCGCGAGCGCCGGCAGCACGCTCAGCACCCGCTCCGGTGGGAAATGCACCGTGACGGTGGTGCCTTCGCGGATGCGCGAGGTCAGCGTGAAGGTGCCGCCGTGCAGCTCGACCAGGCCCTTGACGATGGGCAGGCCGAGGCCGGAGCCTTCCTCCGCCGTCTTCTGTGCGAAGGATCCGCGGCCGAACGACGACATGATCACCGGGATCTCCGCATCGGGGATGCCCGGACCGGTGTCGGCGACGGAGAAGAACTGTCGACCGTCCTCCGTGCAGCCGAATGACAGGCAGACGCTGCCGCCCTGGGGCGTGAACTTGATGGCATTCGAGAGCAGGTTCAGCGCCACCTGGCGCAGGGCGCGTGCGTCGGCCCAAAGCCGCGGCAGCTCGGGACCGAGATCCTCCTGGATGAAGATGCCCTTCTTCTTGGCGCGCAGCGCCAGCAGGTGGCGGCACTCCTCGAGCACGGCACGGAGGTCGACGGGCTCCTCGCGCAATTCGTAGCGACCGGCCTCCACCCGCGAAAGGTCGAGGATCTCGTTGATGAGCATCAGCAGGTGCTCGCCGCTCGAGTGGATGTCGTGCGCGTATTCCTTGTAGGCGGGGACGAGGTGGGTGCCGAACAGCTCGGTCTTCATCACCTCGGAAAAGCCGAGGATGGCATTGAGCGGCGTGCGCAGCTCGTGGCTCATGGTGGCGAGGAAGCGCGACTTCGCGAGGTTCGATTCTTCGGCGCGGTGACGGGCGAGGTCGCTGTTGGCCTTGGAGCGCTCGAGTTCGGCGATAAGGTCGTCCTTCTCCGCCTGGAAGCTCAGGGATTGCAACGCCGCCACCCGCAGGCTGCGGGCGAGCACCACGAAATAGGCCAGCGTCACCAGCGCGAGAGCGGCGAGCAGTGCGTCGGTTCCGGTGATCTTGGCCGGGCGCAACACCGCGATGACCGCAACCGTCACCGGCACCAGCGCTCCGTACACGGCCGCGGGAATCGAGGCGGCGGCGGTGGCGTTGATGCCCGCGATCAGCACCAGCGCGACGAGAGAGAAGGTCGCGAGGCCAGGATCGTCGCCGTGGCAGGCCAGCATCACGACCATCGACCAGAGGCCGCCCTGCACGACCTCCGCAATCACGAAGAGGCGCTCCCAGCGTCCGACGACGATGGTCGCTGCGGGGCGGCGCAGGAAACGCTCGGCCAGCGCGCAGCTCGACAGGATGGACAAGGCGTTGCAGGCGACGCAGATCAATGCCGCAGGCGTGGCGTGCCACTCGATCAGCACAAGCAGGAAGGCAGCGCCGAGCGCCGCGAGCCACGGCATGGAAGCCTTGCGGCGCTCGGCGAAGAGGCGCAGCAGCTCGAGATCGAACCCGCGGTGACCGCCCGACGACGACGTGAGCTTCTCGCGCGCATCACGGAGGTCGCGCGCGCGCCGACGCCGTTCCGCCGCAACGGCAGGGTCGGCGCCCCGGCCGCGCTCGATCATTTCCGCGGTGACTTCGGTCATGGACCAGGGTCGCAGGTTAAGATGCAGCGCGACAATGGCGACCGAAAGGTTAACGCGGGGCTGACGAAACCGGTCGAATTAACGGCAAAGGCAAGGTTTCCCCAAGCAGGAAGGGCCGCGCCTGGCGCGGCGGCAGGCGGTTGCGTTAAGCAAGGCGATGATCCGCCCGACCCGCGTTCTCGCAGATCCGACAGCCGCCGCCGTCGATCCGGCCTCGGCGTTGGCCGACACGATTCGCCGCTGCCGCGTGTGTCGCGACGTCCCCCGCTACGGCGCGCCGCTGCCGCAGGAGCCGAAGCCGATCCTCAAGGTCAATACCCGCGCGCGCCTGCTGATCGCCAGCCAGGCGCCGGGCATCCGCGCGCACAATTCGGGCCTGCCCTTCGACGATCCCTCCGGAGACCGCCTGCGCTTCTGGATGGGCGTCGACCGGCACGCCTTCTACGACGAGCGCAACGTGCTGATCGGGCCGATGGGCTTTTGCTTCCCCGGCCACACGCCCGACAAGGGTGACCTGCCGCCGCGCCGGGAATGCGCCGAGGAATGGCACGATCGCCTCTTCGGCCTGATGCCGCAGGTCGAGCTGATCCTCGCCATAGGCCGCTACGCGCAGCTCTACCATTTCCGTCGCCTCGGCCGCGCGCTGCCGGCGGGAATGAAGCTCGAAGACCTGGTCCGCGCGTGGCGCGACCACCTCGGCGACAAGCCGCGGGTGTTCGCCCTGCCGCATCCCTCCTGGCGAAACTCGGGCTGGCTGAAGAAGAACCCTTGGTTCGAGGCCGAGGTGTTGCCCGAGGTGCGCCGCGAGGTGGCGGCGTTGATCGCGATGCCTCGCGTTGCGCTTCGGGGCCGGGCAGGAGGCGGGTCAGCGAGCCGAAACTCCCTAAACGGCGCGCCGCGGCCGGGAAGTGTCGGCGTGCCTTCCGCCCGCCGCGCTTTGCCGCGCAAGTGTCGGCGTGCCTTCCGCCCGCCGCGCTTTGCCGCGCAAGACAATGTTGGCGCGCCCGGTCAAACGCTGTCAGTCTGCGTCGAACTCAACCCGCCGCGAGGGGCTCATGAAGAAACCGAAACGAATCGGCGAAGGCAAGAGCGTGATGAAACAGCTGAACTTCTGGCTGATCACGCTCGGTGTGGTCGTCGCCGGGTACATGGCGGGCGAATGTCTGATCTGGGCGCGCGGCGGCCTTTGACGCCATCGGGGTAGGGCGCGCCGCAGGACGTCGACAGCCTACAGCGCCTTGCCGAGCGCCGCCTCGTCGCAGAACACGGTGAGGTCGCCCACGGAGGTGACCTGCCCCGCGGGGATGGAACGATCGCCGTCGAGCAGGCGGCCCAGCATCTCGCGCTTGTCGGCGCCGGCGACGAGGAACACCACGGATCGGCTCGAGCCCAGCACGGGGTAGGTCATGGTGATGCGGGGCTCGGGCTTGGCACCGACGACCGCCGTGACCCACAGCGTGCGCTCGGTCAGCGCCGCGGTGCCGGGAAACAGCGACGCGGTATGCCCATCGTCGCCCAGGCCGAGCAGCGTGACGGCGAAGAGCGGCCGCGGGATGTCGATCGTGTCCTTGCCGTAGAAGCGCTTCAGCGTCCGCTCGTATTCGGCCGCGCAGGCCGCCGGGTCGTCGCCATGCGTCGGCACGGCGTGGACGTTCTCCTCCGGGATCGGCACCTTCGACAGCATCGCCTCGCGCGCCATGCGATAGTTGCTGTCGGGATGATCGGGCGGCACGAAGCGCTCGTCGCCGAAAAAGACGTGGATGCGCTCCCAATCGAATTTAAGCCGATAGGCCTCGCTCGCCAGCAGCGCGTAGATGGACTTCGGCGTCGAGCCGCCCGAAAGGTTGAGCGCGAAGGGCCCGGTCGAGGCCTCGTGGCGCGCGACCAGCCATTGGGCGAAACACTCGGAGAGCGAGACCTTGTCCGGGCTGATCTCGACCTTGGCCTCGGGCAGCTTGGCCTCAGGCATCAACGCGTTCCTTTCGCTCGAGGCAGGATGTGCGCCTCGACCGCCTCGGCGAAGCCCTCGCTGTCGCAATCGGCGACGACGACGTCGGCCTGCGCCCGGGTCTCGGCATCGGCATTGCCCATGGCGATGGCGTAGCCGCTCTTTCTGAACATCGAGGTGTCGTTCTCGCTGTCGCCGATCGTGGCGATCTCCTCGACCGGAATGCCGAGGCGCTCGGACAAGGCCAGCACCACCCCGCCCTTGTTGGCCTGGGGATGCGTCACGTCGAGGTAGTAGGGTTGCGACAGCGCGGCGGTGACGCGATCGCCGAAGGCCGCGTGCACCTTTTGCGCGCAGGCGTGGATCGCATCGGGAGCGTCGCTGACGCCCACGATTTTCACCACCTTGTCGTAATGGCCGGAATAGTCCACCACCACCTGCGGCGGAAACTGCACCGTGTGCTGCTCGCGCGCGACGTGGGGCGCGTCCAGCTTGTGCACCAGCCAATCGTTGCCGGCGTAGAGCCAGGCGTCGAGCCCGGCCGCCTCGATCATCGCCACCACTTGCCTGGCGATGTCGGCCGGCACCTTGCGCTCCTCGATCGGCTTGAGCGCAGCATCGGTGAACAGGCCGCCGTTGAAACCGGCGATCGGCGTGTCGATGGCGAGCGGGCCGATGACCATCGCCATGCCCTTGGGGGGCCGGCCCGAGGTGATGGCGAAGCGGATCCCCGCCGCCCTCAGGTCCTTGACGGCCTGCTTGGCGCGATCGGTCAGCACTTTCTCGTGCGTCACGAGGGTGCCGTCGACGTCGGCGAGGAAGAGGGAGATCGTCTTGGGGTCGCGGCTCACGCGGTCGTCCTCGCCTACACGGCCGCCTTGGCGGCGTGCGGCAGTACATAGCGCTCGATCGCGACGGCCCAACCGTCGTGCTCGTTGCTTTCGGTCACGAAGCTCGCCCGGCTCTTCAGTGCCTCGATGCCGTTGCCCATGGCGATCCGGTGCGGCGCGACGTCGAACATCGGCAGATCGTTGGACATGTCGCCGATGACGGCAACCTCGCCGATCGGCACGCCGAGGATGGCGGCGATGCGGGTGACGGCGTAGCCTTTGTCGGACTTCGCCGGGGTGACGTCGAGGTAGTACGGCTGCGAGCGCTTGGCCGTCGTGCCGGGCCCGAGACGCTGCGCCAACGCCGCCTCGCAGGCGGCGACGCGGTCGTGATGCCGGGACGAGCCGACCAGCTTGCCGACCTCCCCGAGCAGCGCCGCGAAGTCCGGCACCGCCACGGGATCGTGGCAAATGGTGCGCGTCTCCTTCGACACCAGCGCGCCGTCGGGATCGGTGACGTACCAGCGCTCGAAGGAGAACACCCAGCCGTCGATCCCGAACTCGCTGAAGGCGTCGAGCGCGATCCGTGCGTCGGCGGCCGGCACGCTGAGCTTCTCGATGACGCTCAGGTCCGGCTCGAGGATGGCGCCGCCGTTGAAGGCGCCGAGCGGCGCAGTCAGGCCGAGCTGCCGGCTCAGTTCGGCGAAGCCCACCGGCGGCCGGCTCGACACCAGCGACAGGTGCACCCCCGCCGGCGCGAGCCTCGCCGCCGCGGCGGCGGCGGCTTCGGTGACACGCTTGCCGTTGGTGACGAGCGTGCCGTCGATATCCGAGACCAGCAGCGAGATCCGCCCTCCGCCGGCCTCCCTGGTCAAAGGCTTAGCCACTTGCGCCCGTCGCGGGCCAGCATGTCGTCGGCCTCGGTCGGCCCGGCCGAGCCGGCCTCGTACCAATGCACCTGATCCTGTCCGGCCGCCCAGGCGTCGAGCAGCGGCTGCACGACGGCCCACCCGGCTTCGACGTTGTCGGCGCGCTGGAACAGCGTGGCATCGCCGATCAGGCAGTCGTAGATCAGCGTCTCGTAGCCGGTCGAGGGCGCCGACTTGAAGTAATCCGAGTAGCGGAAGTTCATGTTGACGTCGGAGAGCTTGATCTTGCGGCCGGGCTGCTTGGCCGAGAAGCGCATCTGGATGCCCTCGTCGGGCTGGATGCGGAAGACCATACGCGAATTCGAGAGCTGCCCCTGGTCGACGTTGCGGAACAGCACGCCCGGCGCCTTCTTGAACTGGATCGCGATCTCGGTCTTGCGCGCCGTCATGCCCTTGCCGGTGCGGATGTAGAAGGGCACGTCGGCCCATCGCCAATTGTCGATGAAGAGCTTAAGCGCGACATACGTCTCGGTGCGGCTCTTGCTGTCGACGTCGGGCGACTGTCGGTAGGCCTGCATCGGCTTGCCCTTGACCTCGCCGAACACGTACTGGCCGCGCACCGAGTTCTTCACCGCCTCTTCGGGCGTCATGCGCCGGATCGCCTCGATGACCTTGGCCTTCTCGGCGCGCACCGCGTCGGCATCGAACGAGTTCGGCGCCTCCATCGTCATCATCGCGAGCAGCTGGAACATGTGGTTGGGCAGCATGTCGCGCAACGCGCCGGTCTTGTCGTAGAATTTGCCGCGCGTCTCCACGCCGACGGTCTCGGCGGCGGTGATCTGGATGCTGTCGATGTGGTCGCGGTTCCAGATCGGCTCGAACATGAAGTTGGCGAAGCGCAGCACCATGATGTTCTGCACCGTCTCCTTGCCGAGGAAATGGTCGATGCGGAAGATCTGGCTCTCGTCGACGATGCCAAGGATCTGCTGGTCGAGTTCGCGCGCCGACTTGAGGTCGGTGCCGAAAGGCTTCTCGATGATGATGCGGCGGAACTGGTCCTCGCCCTGCTGCGTCAGTCCGACCTTGCCCAATCCCTCGACGATGGGCCCGAAGAACTGCGGCGCGGTGGCCAGGTAGAAGACGACGTTGCGGTGCGTCTTGTCCTTGCTCAGCTCGTCGAGGCGGCGGCGCAGGTCGAGGAACATGCCCTCGTCGGTCACGTCGCCGCTGAGATGGTGGATGCGCTGCCCGAGCCAGGCGCGGGCCTGCGCGTCCACCGTGATCCTGCCGGTCTCGCCGTGGCCGGCCTCGATGATGTCGGTCATCTCCTTGAGGAGCTTGTCGCGGAACGCCGCGTCGCCGGCCTCGCCTCGGTTGATGCCGACGATCTGGAAGTCCTCGTTGAGCAGCCCCTCGTTGACGAGGTTGTAGATGGCCGGCATCAACAGCCGCTTGGTGAGGTCTCCCGAGGCCCCGAAGATCACGAAGGTGCACGGTGGCGCGACGGCGGTGCCGGTCGCCGTCTTCTGAGCCTTCTGGAATGGCATCTCGTTCATGGGGCCTCGCTTCCGGGCTTGGCGGTCAGGACTTCTCGGTCGTGTTGTTGTTGAGCTCCAGGTGACCACCGAACTGGAAGCGCATCGCGGAGAGAAGCTTCTCGCCGTAGGTGTGGACCTGGCGAGAGCGGAACCGCGCGTAGAGTGCGGCAGACAGGACCTCGGCGGGCACCGCCTCCTCGATCGCCGCCTCGATCGTCCAGCGACCCTCGCCGGAATCGGACACGTTGCCGGTATAGTTGGCCAGCGTCTGGTCTTCCGCCAAAGCGATCGCTGTGAGGTCCAGCAACCATGATGCCACCACGCTGCCGCGGCGCCAGACTTCGGCGATGTCGGCGGTGTTCAGCGTGAAGCGCTGGTCCTCCGGCAGGTCTTTCGAAGCCTTGTTCTTGATGATGTCGAAGCCCTCGGCGTAGGCCTGCATCATCCCGTACTCGATGCCGTTGTGGACCATCTTCACGAAATGTCCGGAGCCAGCCGGGCCGCAGTGCAGATAGCCCTCCTCGGCCCGCGGATCGTGGTTGCCGCGCCCCCTGGTGGGCTCGATGTCGCCCTTGCCCGGCGCCAGCGTCTTGAGGATCGGGTCGATGCGCTCGACCGCCTCGTGATCGCCGCCGATCATCATGCAATAGCCGCGCTCGAGGCCCCAGACGCCGCCCGACGTCCCGACGTCGACGTAGTGGATGTCTTTCTTCTGCAGCTCCTGCGCGCGGCGGATGTCGTCCTTGTAGAAGGTGTTGCCGCCATCGATGATGGTGTCGCCGGCTTCGAGATGCTGGCCGAGGTCCATGATCGTGTCCTCGGTGATCTTGCCCGAGGGCAGCATCACCCAGATCGAGCGCGGCGCCGACAGCTTCTCGCGCAGATCGTCGAGGCTCGAGGAGCCGATCATGCCTTCGCCGGAGAGCTTCTTCACCGCGTCTTCGGAGACGTCGAAGACCACGATGTCGTGCCCGGCGCGCTGGAGCCGCCGCGCGATGTTCCCACCCATACGGCCCAAGCCGACCACACCGAGCTGCATCCTGATCTCCTTGATGACGTGACGCGGACCTTCCGGGCCGGCGCTATGACGCTGTATTGAGCTTGATCTGGTTGTGGGCCGCCTCGAGGACCTTGTCCGGTGTGAACCCGAACTTCTTGAGCAGGTCCTTCAGCGGCGCCGACGAGCCGAACGAATGCATGCCGATCATTTCGCCGGTGGCGCCGGTGTAGCGCTCCCAGCCCATGGTCGCGGCCTGCTCGACGCTGACGCGCGCCTTGACCTGCGGAGGGATGACGCTGTTGCGATAGGCGTCGTCCTGCATCTCGAAGAGTTCCCAACAGGGCATGGACACGACGCGGGCGCCGATGCCCTGCTTCTTGAGCGCCTCGTAGGCGCTGACGCAGAGCGTCAGTTCCGTGCCGGTGCCCATCAAAATCACCTGCGGCTTGCCGTCCTGGGCATCGGCCAACACGTAGGCACCCTTGGCGACGCCGGCGGCAGACTTGTACGTGTTGCGATCGAGCGTGGGCATGTTCTGCCGGCTGAGGATCAGCACCGAGGGATGGTGCTCCTGCTCGAGGATGACGCGGTAGCTCTCCGCCACCTCGTTGGCATCGCCCGGGCGGAAGGTGAGCAGGCCGGGGATCGCGCGCAGGCTCGGCACCTGCTCGATGGGCTGGTGGGTCGGGCCATCCTCGCCCACGCCGATCGAGTCATGGGTGAAGACGGTGAAGTTGTGCAGCTCCATCAGCGCGGAAAGCCGGATCGGCGGCCGCATGTAGTCGGAGAAGACGAGGAAGGTGGAACCGAAAGCGCGCAGGCCGCATACCGCCATGCCGTTGCAGACCGCACCCATGCCGTGCTCGCGGATGCCGAAGTGCATGTTGCGACCGTCCGGGGTGTCGCGCTCGAGGCTCTTCATGCCGTCGATGTTGGTCTTGGTCGAGGGTGCGAGATCGGCCGAGCCGCCGATGAACCATGGCACGGCGGGTGCGATGGCGTTGATCACCTTGCCGGACGCGATGCGCGAGGCCATGCCCTTCTCGTCGGCCGGGAACACCGGCAGCACCTTGTCCCAGCCCTTCGGCATGGTCTTGTTCAGGATGTGGTCGATCTCGCCGGCCAATTCGGCATTGGCCTCGCGGTAGCCGGAGAAGGTCTTCTTCCAGGCCGCGTTGAGTTCGGCGCCGCGACGACCGATGCCGGCGTCGAAGTGCTCGGGGACCCCTTCCGGCACCAGGAACTGCGCGTCCTCCGGCCAGCCGTAGCTCTTCTTGGCGCCGCGGATCTCCTCCTCGCCCGGCGCGTCGGAATGGGCCTTGTGCGTGCCGGCCTTGGTCGGGAAGCCGTAGCCGATGATCGAATGCACGATGATGATCGTCGGGCGCTTCGTCTCCGCCTTGAACGCGTGCAACGCCTTGAGGAAGGTGCCGGTGTCGTTGGCATCGGAGATGTGGATGACGTTCCACTGGTAGGCCTCGAAGCGCTTGCCGACGTCTTCGCTGAACGCCAGCGGCGTCTCGCCCTCGATCGTGATCTTGTTGTCGTCGTAGATCCAGCAGAGGTTCGACAGGCCGAGATGGCCGCCCAGAGAAGCCGCTTCGGACGCTACGCCCTCCATCAGGTCGCCGTCCGAGCAGAAGTTGTAGACGTCGTAGTCGAAGACCGTGGCGGCGGGCTTGTTGTAGCGCCCGCCCATCCAGCGCGAGGCCATCGCCATGCCCACGGAATTGCCGCAGCCCTGGCCGAGCGGACCGGTCGTGGTTTCGACGCCGACGGTGAAGCCGTATTCCGGATGGCCGGGCGTACGGCTGTCGATCTGGCGGAACTTCTTGATGTCCTCGATCGTGACGGCAGCCTCGTTGCCGCCCGGCTTGGTCTTGACGCCGGCGAGGCACAGCAGCGCGTAGAGCAGCATCGAGGCGTGGCCCACCGAAAGCACGAAGCGATCGCGGTTCGGCCAGGCCGGGTCGGCGGGATCGTAGCGAAGGACCTTGTTCCACAAGGTGAAGGCGATCGGTGCCAGCGCCATCGGTGTGCCGGGATGCCCGCTCTCGGCCTTCTGCACGGCGTCCATCGCCAAGGTGCGGATGGTGTTGATCGCCAGGAGATCGAGGTGATCCTCGTCCTTCTCCGGCTGTTCGGTACGGGCGAGTGCTGCGTTGGCCATCGGCGACCTCCTTCGTGTTGACCCGTCGGCTGACGGCGCTTCTTCGACCCGGAAGGGCCTAGGGTGCAACTTGTCGCCGAGCCGACGCCCGGCGTGCGCGGTTAGTTAGGTCAGGCCCGTTCGATGACCAACGGGATGTCGGCGCGCAACTCGAAACCTTTGGGTGAGTAGCTCGCGTCGACCTTGGCGCCGATCTGCTGGCTGAGGACGCGGGTGAGGATCATCGAACCGAACCCCTGGCGCGCCGGCGGCGTCACCGTGGGGCCACCCGACTCCGTCCAGCGGCAGGTCAGGACGCGCTTGTCCTTGCTCGGGGTGACGGTCCAGGCCACCGTGACCCGGCCGTCCGGCGCGCTCAGGGCGCCGTGGCGAAAGGCGTTGGTCGCCAGTTCGTGGATCGTCATGCCGAGCGGCACTGCCAGCTGCGACGGCAGTTCCACGTCCGGGCCCTCGAGGATCACGCGATCCGTTGAGCCGTCCGCGTAGGCACCGATCTCCTGTCGCAGCAGGTTCGGGAACGAGACGAATTGCTGGATCTCCTCGGTCAGCAGCGAATGCGTTCGCGCCAGGGATGAAATGCGGCCGGAGAACGCCCACTGGTAGTCCTCGATCGACTCGGCGGTCCTTGCCGTCGAGTTCATCACGCCCTGCACGGTCGCCAGCGTGTTGCGGACTCGGTGGTGCAACTCCCGCACCAGAAGCGCCTGAGAACGCTCCGCGCGGACGTGATCGGTGACATCGTTGCCGTCGACGAAGAGGGCGCAGACGGTCCCGTCGTCGTCGAGGATCGGCTGGAACACGAAGGAGATATAGACCTCCCGCGGCCCCTCGCCCGGAACCTGCTCGAATTCGGCGCGCATCTGCTTGCCGACAAAGGCCTCGCCCGTCGCGTACACCTTGTCGAGCATGTCGAGGTAGAGCTGGCCGTCGGCTTCGGGGATGGCCTCGCGGAAGGTGCGGCCGATCAGTTCGCGCTGGCCGACCAGCGCGTGGAAGGCCGGGTTGACCAGCTCGAAGCGGTAGTCCGGCTCCTTGAGCAGGCACATGAAGCTTGGCGAGCGCATGAAGAGGTTGCGCAGTTGCGCGCTCTCGGCGAGCAGCGACACGTTGAGGGCCTGGACCCGTTCCGCCCGGCCGAGCACGTCGGTCGCGATCTCCTCGCTGGAAGACGCGCCACGGCCCTTCTCATGGAGGTCGGTGACGTCCTGCGTCTGCTGCATGATGTAGACGAGCTTGCCCGCCGCGTCGCGGATCGGCACGTGGGAGCAGCTCCAGAACCGTTCGACGATCTCTGCGGTCTCGCGCGAGTTGAGAGGGTATCGCAGCACCGGCAAAGCGTCCGCTTCACCCGTCGACAGGACGCGCTCCAACGAGCCGCGAAGCTGACTGTCGCCCGCCTCGTCGCCGGGAAAAGCCTCGAAAAGTTGACGACCGATCAGCGCGTCACGGCCCTCGCCGACGGTGCTCGTGAAGCGATCGTTCACCTCGACGATAGTGAAATCCGGAGTCAGCACCATCAACGGCGTGGGCGCCGCGTCGAACAGAGCCTTGTAGTCGATCACGACGTGTGCGGCCACTTAAGTCTCCGGTAGCGGGGCGCATCCCGTCGATCGCGGTCTGATGTTGGTCGACTTTAGAGATCCTCCGCAGCAAGGGCTGATCACCAGCAGCTCTCGTTGGGGGCCGCCGCAAAAACCTTGCTTCGATGGGATCGTTCCCCCATAGGGACACCAAATGACGAGTGCCGTCCAAACCCGATCGCCGATGCCCGATCCGCACCGTGCGGCCTTGGCCGCCTTGATCGCCTCGGCCCTGGCGATCGGCGGCGGTCCGCCGGCTCGCGCGCAGGGCAAGCCGGGCGGCCCGCCGACGGTCGGCGTCATCAGGGTCGAGCTGAAGCCCGTCACCGAGTCGAATGAATTCATCGGCCGCATCGAGGCGGTCGGCAGGGTCTCGATCGTCGCCCGCGTCACCGCCTACCTGGAGAAGGTCGATTTCGTCGATGGCGCCGAGGTCAAGAAGGGCGACCTGCTCTACGAGCTGGAGCGGCCGCCGTTCCAGGCCGACCTCGACGCCAAGAAGGCGGTGGCCGACCAGTACGCGGCGCAGCTGACCAACGCCAACCTCGCCGAGGAGCGGGCGAGCGCCCTGCTCAAGACCAACGCCGGCGCGCAATCGACGCTCGACGCCGCCACCGCGGCGGAGAAGGCGCTGGCCGCTCAGCTGCTCGGCGCCAGGGCCAGCGTCCAGACCTCGCAGATCAACCTCGACTACACGCGCATCGCGGCGCCCATCGACGGCAAGCTCGGCCGCACCAGGATCACGCCGGGCAACGTGGTCTCGGGCTCGTCGGGCACGCTGGTGACGATCGTCAGCCAGGACCCGATGTACGTGAGCTTCCCGGTGGCGGTGCGCACGCTGCTCCAGCTGCGCGACAAATATGCCGGCAGCGGCGGTTTCGAGGCCGTGACGATCAGGGTGCGGCTGCCGAACGGCAAGGTCTACAGGCAGGCCGGCAAGCTGAACTTCATCGACAACACCGTGCAGACCGGCACCGACACCGTCGTGCTGCGCGGCGACATCCCCAACCCCATCCTGGACATTCCCGATTCCACCGGACGCATCCGCGAGCTCTACGACAACGAGTTCGTCACCGTGATGCTCGAGGGCGTGAAGCCGATCGAGGCGCTGGCGATCCCGCGCTCGGCGGTGCTGCTCGACCAGCAGGGCGAGTACGTCTACGTCGTCGGTCCCGACAACAAGGCCACGCGTCGCGACGTCAAGCTCGGGACCTCGACGCCCGCCGTCGCCGCCGTGACCAGCGGTCTCAAGGCGGGCGAGCTGATCGTGACGGAGGGCGTGCAGCGGGTGAAGAACGGCGCGGCGGTGACCCCGCAGCTGCCGACGCCGCAGCCGACCGATCCCAAGTCCCCCGGACCGGCGACGCCCTGAGGCGGCCGGGAGGGGAACAGCATGTTTTCGTCGATCTTCGTCGACCGCCCCCGCCTCGCCATCGTGATCGCGATCGTCATCACGATCGCCGGCGCGCTGGCGCTGCGGGCAATCCCGCTGTCGCAGTTCCCCGACATCGTGCCGCCGCAGGTGCAGGTCACGGCCAACTATCCCGGCGCCTCCGCCCAGGTCGTCGAGGAGGCGGTCGCCCAGCCTATCGAGGCGCAGGTCGTGGGCGTCGACCAGTCGATCTACATGAAATCCGTCTCGGGCAATGACGGCAGCTACACGCTGACCGTGTCGTTCGCGCTCGGCACCAACCCCGACATCGACACCGTCAACGTCAACAACCGCGTGCAGACGGCGCAGTCGCAGCTGCCGGCTCAGGTCACCCTGCAGGGGCTGACGGTGCAGAAGCGCTCGTCCGCCGTGCTGCAGTTCATGATGCTGTACTCCGACAACGGCAAGCAGGACCCGCTGTTCATCACGAACTACGCGGTGATCAACGTGCTGGACGCGATCTCGCGCACGCCGGGCGTCGGCCAGGCGCTGCTGTTCGGCAAGCTCAATTATTCCATGCGCATCTGGTTCGACATCCAGCGCCTGACCGCGCTGAACCTCGCGCCCTCGGACATCACCGCCGCGATCCAGTCGCAGAACAACCAGGCCGCCATCGGCCGCATCGGCGCGCGTCCGGTGCCCGACAACCAGCAATACCAGATCAACCTGCAGACCACCGGTCGCCTCACCACGGCGGCGCAGTTCGGCGACATCGTGCTGCGCGCCAACCCGGACGGCTCCAACCTCAAGATCAAGGACGTCGCCCGCGTCGAGCTCGGCGCCCAGAACGAGGACACTGAGAGCTCGCTCTCCGGCAAGCCGGCGGTGGCCATCGGCATCTACCTCTCGCCCGGCGCCAACGCCGTTTCCACCGCCGCCGCCGTGGACAAGACGCTGGACGGGCTCAAGACCCGTTTCCCCGAGGGGCTGAAGACCACCGTCGTCTACGACACCACGACCTTCGTGAAGGACACGATCGGCGAGGTCGAGCGCACGCTCCTCGAGGCCTTCGTGCTGGTGGTTCTCGTGGTGTTCCTGTTCCTGGGTTCGCTGCGCGCCACCATCATTCCCGCGGTGGCGGTGCCGGTCAGCCTCATCGGCACCTTCGCCCTGCTGCTCACCATCGGCTATTCGGCCAACACCGTGTCGCTGCTCGCGCTGGTGCTGGCCATCGGCATCGTCGTCGACGACGCCATCGTGGTGGTCGAGAACGTCGAGCGCGTCATGGAGGAGGAGCCCGAACTCTCCGTGGCGGACTGTACCAAGAAGGCGATGGGCGAGATCACCGCGCCCATCGTGGCGATCTCGCTGGTGCTGCTCTCGGTCTTCGTGCCGATCGCCTTCATTCCCGGCGTCTCCGGCCAGCTGTTTCGCCAGTTCGCCGTGACGATCTCCGTGGCGATGCTGATCTCGGCCCTGAACGCCCTGACGCTGTCGCCGGCGCTGTGCGCGATCTTCCTCCGGCACGGCGGGCCGCGGCGCGGCATCATGGGCTCCGTGATGCGCGGCATCGATCGCGTGCGCGACGGCTTCGCCTGGACGGTGCGCCGGCTCGTCGGCGTGGCGGCGGTCTCCGTGCTGGTCGTCGCCGGCGTGGGGGTCGGCATCTATGTCCTGTCCTCGGTCACGCCGTCCGGCTTCCTGCCCGAGGAGGACCAGGGCGCCTTCTTCGTGTCGATGCAGCTGCCCGACGGGGCCTCGGTGTCGCGCACTCAGGCCGTGGTGAAGAAGGTCGAGGCGCTGATGAAGACCTACCCGCAGGTCGACAAGACCTTCGCGGTGACCGGCTTCTCGCTGCTCGATGCCGCCAACGAGTCGAACACCGGCTTCATGGTGGTCAAGCTGAAGCCGTTCGCCCAGCGGGCCGGAGCCGGCGATTCCGCGCAGGCGTTGATCCGCAAGGTCTTCGCCGACGCCTCGAGCATCCGCGAGGCCAGCATCATCGCCTTCAACCTGCCGCCGATCATCGGCCTCTCGACCTCGGGCGGCTTCGAGTACATCCTCGAGGCGCTCGAAGGGCAGGATCCGGTACAAAACGCCAGCGTGATGCAGGGACTGCTCGCGGCATCCAACGCCAGCCCGCTGCTGACCCGGGTGTTCTCCACCTACACCGCGACGACACCCTCGATCTTCCTCGACATCGATCGCGTCAAGGCGCAGGCGCTGGGCGTCAGCATCGGCTCCATCTTCGACACGCTGGGCGACACGCTGGGCGGCAGCTACATCAACAACTTCAACCTTTTCGGCCGCGTGTGGCAGGTCAACATCGAAGGCGAGGCGCAGAACCGGCGGCAGGCTTCGGACATCGACCAGATCTACGTGCGCAACAGAACCAACGAGATGGTCCCGATGGCGTCGCTGGCCTCGAGCCGCATCGTGCTGGGGCCGCAGATCATCACGCGCTACAACAACTACCGGGCGATCTCGGTCCAGGGCTCGCCCGCACCCGGCGTTTCCTCCGGCACGGCGCTGCAGACCATGGCCGACGTCTCGGCCAGGACGCTGCCGTCGGGCTACGGCTTCGAATGGACCGGTACCGCCTACCAGGAGCACGAGGCCGGCTCCAAGACCGGCACCATCCTGGCGCTCGCTTTGCTGTTCGCCTTCCTGTTCCTGGTCGCGCTCTACGAGAGCTGGATGATCCCGGTGCCGGTGCTGCTGTCGGTCTCGGTCGGCGTCGCCGGCTCCTACGCGATGATCCTTTTCGCCGGGCTTTCGCTCGACCTCTACGCGCAGATCGGCCTCGTGGTGCTGATTGCGCTGGCCGCGAAGAACGCCATCCTGATCGTCGAATTCGCCAAGGACGAGCGCGAGAAGGGCACCAGCATCGTCGAGGCGGCGATCCTCGGCTCGAGGATGCGGTTCCGCGCGGTGATGATGACCTCGATCGCCTTCATCGCCGGCCTCTACCCGCTGGTGGTCGCCCAGGGTGCGGCGCAGATCTCGCGCCGCGGCGTCGGCACGCCCGTCTTCGGCGGCATGATCGCCGCCTCGGCGATCGGCATCTTCCTGATCCCGATGCTCTACGTCACCTTCCAGGCCGTGCGCGAGCACCGTTGGCGCAGGCCCAAGGGTCCGAAGGACGGCGAGCCCGCCTGAGCCCGGCGCGGCGGCTTCGGCCTGCGCGCGCAGCATCGTGCGGTAACGCGCCACGACCTCGGGCCCGAGCGGATGCCGGACGAGGCGGTGGAAGATCGGCTGCAGACACCCCTCGGGCGCGAAAGCGCGTGCGGTCATGGCGAACTCCCTTGTGGCGCGATGCGTCGGCTCTCGAGACACGAGAGTGCACGGCGAGGCCCGGCGTCGCGAAGACGAAGCCCGGCCCGATGCCGACGATGGTGGGTGGTGGGCCCGGAGGCGAAGCTCGGGGCGCGCGAGGACTTTAGCGGAAACGGGGTGTCCGGCAAGGTTGTCGAGGCGGCAGGCCGCCGGGGGCGTGCAAGGCCCCGGAGCGGAACCCTGTCCGATCGCAGAAGACAATTCTCCACGCGTCCGCCTGATCGCCGTTGATCGCGGTCCTTCCCTTCTCCCCTTGCGGGAGAAGGTGGCGCGAAGCGCCGGATGAGGGGTCGGGTCACCTTTCCCGGTCGCCCGCGCAGACAGCGCCATCGAGATCGCCCGACCCCTCATCCGCCCTTCAGGCCCCTTCTTCCGCAAGGGGAGAAGGCAGACGCCCGTGAAGTGTCGCGGCCCTGCAGGATGATCCCTTCTCCCGCAAGAGGGAGAAGGGGCTAACGGGAGGGTTTGCGATCTCGCCTTGAAGGTCGCGCCAGCAGCGATAAGCTCGCCTCATGCCGTCGCCCGACAAGGACACGCTGCGCCGTTTCGCCCGAAGCATGCGCGCGGAGCCGACGGCCGCCGAGCGCAAGCTGTGGCTGTTGCTGCGGTCTCGCCGCTTCGCCGGCTACAAGTTCCGACGCCAGGCGCCGCTAGGGCCCTACATCCTCGATTTCGTCTGCATGGAGCGCCGGTTGATCGTCGAGGCGGACGGTTCGCAGCATGCGGAAAGCCCGCGCGACGTCGAGCGCGACCTATGGCTGCGAGCCGCGGGCTTCCGCGTGCGGCGCTTCTGGAACGCCGACATACTCCTTCGTGCCCGCGAGGTGGGCGACACGATCTGGGCGGATCTCGAGGCAAACCGGTTCGTCGGCGAGTGAAGCGATCGCCGCGAAGGGACATCGGAGAGATCGCCCGACCCCTCATCCGCCCTTCGGGCACCTTCTCCCACAAGGGGAGAAGGCAACCTCCCGTAAAGCGTCGCGACCCTGCCGGACGATCCCTTCTCCCCTTGCGGGAGAAGGTGGCGCGAAGCGCCGGATGAGGGGTCGGGTCACCTTTCCCGGTCGCCCGCGCAGACAGCGCCATCGAGATCGCCCGACCCCTCATCCGCCCTTCGGGCCCCTTCTCCCGCAAGGGGGAGAAGGCAATCTTCCGTGAAGCGTCGCGGCCCTGCGGCTGCCGCCCCGCGCGCGCGACGCGATCTTGCTTTCCGCCGATCCTGGCGTATAAGCCACGGCTTCGAACCGCCCGGCCGTAAAGGGCTGCCGTGGCGGTTCTTTCGTCTCGCTCGCGAGACGCGGCGGTGCGCTGGTGCCGACCGGACACCAAGATGGGCCTCAGAAACCCACGGAGACTGAAATGCCCAAGCTGAAGACGAAGTCGGGCGCTGCCAAGCGCTTCAAGATCACCGGGACCGGCAAGGTCGTCTACGCCCAGGCCGGCAAGCGCCACGGCATGATCAAGCGGACCAACAAGCAGATCCGCAACCTGCGCGGCACCAACGTCCTGTTCAAGACCGACGGCGACAACGTGAAGAAGTACTTCCTGCCCAACGGCTGAAGCCGCTTCCTCCCTGATCCCCTCATCTTGAAAGGACCGCCATCATGGCTCGCGTAAAGCGCGGCGTTGCCGCCCATGCCAAGCACAAGAAGACCCTGAGCGCGGCGAAAGGCTTCTACGGCCGCCGCAAGAACACCATCCGCACCGCCAAGGCCGCCGTCGACCGCTCGATGCAATACGCCACGCGCGACCGCAAGGTGCGCAAGCGCGAGTTCCGCGCGCTGTGGATCCAGCGCCTCAACGCCGCCGTGCGCGAACTCGGCCTGACCTATTCGCGCTTCATCGACGGCCTCAACCGCGCCGGCATCGAGATCGACCGCAAGGTGCTCTCCGACCTCGCCATCCGCAAGCCGGCGACCTTCACCGCGATCGTCGAGAAGGCCAAGGCCGCCCTGGCGGTTTAGCGCTTCCGCGGTCGCCCGTCATTGCGAGCGAAGCGAAGCCACCCAGGGGCTGGCGGTGTCCAGCGTCAGCTCCTGGGTGGCTGCGCCTCCGGTTCGCAATGACGCGGGCATTTCGAGCCTTCTGCCTCAGAAGTCGCACGCCAATCCCTTGATTTCCCAATCGCCGTAGCGCACCGGCTCCTTGCCGCCGCGGCCGTGGATCTCACGCGGGCGTGCTGCGGCTTCCGTCGCCTCCCGCCGCCGCAGTTCCGCTTCGGCCAGGGCTCTCTGCGCCTCGGGCGTCAAGGTCTTGTCCATCTCATTCTCGCTCATCAGATCGCCTGCTGGCTCTTGTCTTCCTCGAGGGCGCAGCCGGTGATGCGCCACTCGCCGTCGACCTTCTCGAAGGAATAGATCGCGGCCCATACGGTGCCGTCGGCCGCGACGAGGGTCATCTTCTGCAGCGGGCCGTGGGGCGAGGATTCCACGCCCGTGAACGTCTTGCTCTTCGGCTTGATCAGCGCCGCGTAGTGCCCCTTGACCATGTCGAAGAACTTGGCCGGGTCGGGAAATTGCTCGCGGATCCCCGGTGCGGCGAAGACCTCCGCCGCCGCCCCGTCGCCCCGGCCGAAGGCGTCCAGCTGCTTGGAGACGATGTCCTGCAACGCCGTCTTGGTGCCGGCGTCGTAGTCCTCCGCGACAGCCGCGCTCGCCAGCAGCATCGCTGCCGCGAAGGCCAGAGCCGCCGTTCTCGATCCTGCACCCGTCATATCGTCGTCTCCGACCCTGCTCTAACGTAAGACGAGACTCGCGCGCTGGCGAGAGGCGCCGCGCCGCATCTCTTGCGATCGGCTCCGGCGGGCGCCCGCAAGCAGGCCGAGACCAAGGCTCACGGGCAGGGAAAGAACGTACCGAAGCCTTCGTCGCCGACGCGGCGCAGGTAGGAGTGGAAGAGGTCGTAGGCGGCTTTCTGCGAGGGCGACACCCGCCCGTACGGCGGCGGGGCCTCGCCCAGCCGCGCCTCGGGCACCAGGGCGAGCGGGCAGGACGAGGGCGTCAGCTGTCCCCCACGCCCGACGTTGAGCGTCGTCAGCAGCCCGTACATCTCGCCGTGGATGGTCGGCCTGCCCAGCATCGCGAGCCGGTACTGGCCGAGGACGTCGGTGACGAGGTAGACCGTGCCCGACTGCGGCGGCACCGAGACGAAGCCGGTCTGGGCGAAGGGCGCGTCGAGGCGCTCGGCCTCGCGGAACACCAGGCGGTCCTCGGCCTGCTCCCAGGCGATCTCGATGGAATAGGCGAAGATCGAATCCTGCGCGCCGAACGAAGGGCGCAGCGTGAGATAGCGCCCCTCGAGCCATGCGACCCCCTCGCGCGAGTACGCACCGAAGGCGCCGGCCTTGACGGGCGGCGGTGCCGTATCGGCGGCGCGGAGGCTCACGCCCAGCGCCTCCTCGAGACGCACCGTGGTGGCAAGAGTGAACGGCCGCCGCCCGGCCAAAGCCTTCTCGAGGGTGGAGATCGAGATGCGGGCGGTATCGGCGAGGGCCTGCCGCGATTGACGCCTGCGGGCGAGCGCTTCGCGAACGGCCTGCGCGATGGCGCGGCTCTGGTCGTCGGGCAGTTCGGCGTCGGCGGTCATCGCGCAGGATCCGCGTGGCGTCGCCGCACCCACGCACAGAACCGCACGAGGTGGCAAGCGCCGGCACGCGTGATCCGCGCCGGCGCCACTTCAAAGATCCCTGCGCGTCAGCGCCGGACGAAGTTCATGATCAGCGACACCACGAGCAGGATGATCGCGACGTAGAAGATGATGGTGCCGACCTGCGAGGCCGCGCCGGCGGCGCCGCCGAAGCCGAGGAAACCGGCGACGATGGCGATGACGAGAAAGATCAGAGCCCAGTAGAGAAGATTGCCGACGCCCATGGCGCGTGCCTCCAGGTTTATGACCTGGCGGAAACAGCGCCCTGCAGGCCAGGTTCCGCTAACGCGCGGTTCGCAAAGGACCTTCTAGTCTAAGAAACCACGATACGTCGCGCTCAGCGCACCGGCGGCACGTCGATGTCGCTGCCACGGCAGCCGTCGCGCACCACCTCGGGGCAGGCCTGGAAGCCCTTGAGGTCCTTGCTGAAGCAGATGCGCACTTCGTCGAGCGTGCCGCCGCGGCAGACGGCGGCGAGCATGCCGGGACGCAGCCGCGGGTTGGCGTCGGTAAAGGCGCGTATGACCTCGGCCGGCGCGAGGTGCTGGTCGCCGTGCGGATCCTTGAAGCGGTCCGGCACGGTGACGGCGTCGCGCGCGCCCCTTAAGGCGTCGAAATACTCGAACGGGCTCAGCCCGGAGCAGGTGCCGTGCTTGCGCCACTCGTAGCGCGCCAGGCCCTCGTCGGGGTAGACGCCATCGGTCGCGGCCAGCGCCGCGCGCGGCAGGCTGGTGTTGCCGCGGCAGTCGGAGGGGAAGCCGTGGTCGTATTGCGGCCACAGCCCGTGCACGGTGAAGCCGGTGTCGGCGCCGCGGCGGCACTGGTCGCGGCCCTTCTCGTCGCCGCCGCCGACGGCGCAGAAGCCCGGCACCCAGGAGAGCGAGAGCACGTAGAAGGCGAAGTCGCCGGGCCGGCTGGCGCCGCGCGGGCCGGCGCGGTCGAAGCGGTTCGGGCGATAGCGATCGGGGCCGCCGACCGGCGGCCGCTTGTCGGCGCAATGGTCGAGGATGCAGTCCTGCGCGAGGACCGGAGCCGCGGCGAGCACGGCGACGAGCGCCAGCAGTGCGCGGGCGTGCATCAGGGGCGAGCTTCCTGGCAGGCCGGGGCGAAGGCATCCAGGCGGTCGAGGCCGGTCACGCACCACACCACGTTGTCGGAGAAGCCGATGCCGGAGCCGGCCTCGTCGATCGAATAGGTGACGGGGCGCACCTTGTTGTCGCTCATGATCGCGCGCGCCTCGCAGTAGCGCCGCGGAATGTAGTCGAGCCCGTTGGAGCGCATGCCGATCTCGTGGACATCGTCGAAGCCGACGATGGAGAGGCCGGAGTGCCAGTATTCCGCCTCGCGGCTGACGAACTGGCCCTTGATGTAGCCGAGCGCGCCGGGATCGGTGCAGGCGCGCACGATGCCGGAATAGGGCTGGTCGCGCTCCTCCGCCGGCACCAGCGGCCGCGCCGTGGCGGCCACGGCGAGGACGAGCAGCGCGGCGAGGGCGCAGGCGACGCGTGTGGTGACGGCGCGTGTGGTGACGGACATGGCGGCGATCTCCCGGGAGGGACGATGGTCCGGGAGCGGGTGGGCATCAAGGCGGGACGGGACGAGGCCGCCGGTTTGTCCAGGCCTGTGTCGGCCTCGCAACGGCTCGTGTTCGGTCGCTTTCAAGAGGAGCGTCGCGCCGTGTGCCGAATGCCGAGGATGTCTCGTCATCGCTGATTCGATAGGTGATGGCATAGGGGTAGAGCGAAGCAAGGATGCGGCGCTGACCGGGCCGAATGGTTTGCGCGCCTGCCAGTGGATAGGTCATCAACACTTGCATGACCTCAGATATCCTCGTCTGGACGTGCCCTACGGACTTCGCTCGGCGAGGTAGGTCAGCGCTCGATCCACTTGCCGACTGGCCGGCAGGGTCAAGCGCAGCCTCACAGGCCATGCTTCGCCCAGATCGCGCGGACCTCGTCGTCCGGCGCGAACTCTCCTCGATTCGCCGCCGCTTCGGACTCTGCTAGTTCGGCCGCTTCCTCGTCGTCCGGCGCATAAACTCCGCCCATTAAGGGAGAGCCGACGACCTGTAGAACGGCTCGGGCGATCTCGTCCCTCCGCTCGGCTGGCACGTGCCGCAGCGCGTCAAGGGCTTCGTCCATCAGATCCGACACGGTCTCCTCCATGAGGACCAAGGAGATCTATGCACAAGGGCTCGCGCAGTGCCAATGCCAAAGGCAGATAGAGGCCCCTCCGGGCACGCTACCCCAGATCCCAATCCGGCCGCGCCTGCGACAGCCGCCCGCCGATGCGCACCGGCGCCACCATCGTGGCCTTGCCCGAGGCATCCGTCTCCACCGCGACGCCGCACAGCGTCGCCGGGCCGCTCGCCGGCTCATAGCGGGCGCCGGGCGTTTTCTGGATCATGCGGCGCACCGGCTCCGCCTTGTCCATGCCGATGACGCTGTCGTAGGCGCCGGTCATGCCAGCGTCGCTCATGTAGGCGGTGCCGCCGGGCAGGATCTGGTGATCGGCGGTGGGCACGTGCGTGTGTGTGCCGACCACGAGCGAGACGCGGCCGTCGCAATGATGCCCGAACGCCATCTTCTCGCTGGTCGCCTCGGCGTGGAAATCGACGATGGCGGCGTCGCAGACCCGGCCGAGCGGGCAGGCGTCGAGCTCGCGGTCGATCGCGGCGAAGGGGTCATCCATCGCGTCCATGAACACGCGGCCCATGACGTTGACGACGAGCACGCGCGCGCCGGCCGCGGTCTCCACCAGCGCCGTCCCGGCGCCCGGCGTGCCGGGGGGATAGTTCAGCGGCCGGATCAGCTTGGGCTGGCGCGCGATGAACACCAAAGCCTCGCGCTGATCGAAGGAATGATTGCCGAGCGTGACGCAATCGGCGCCCTGGTCGAGGAATTCCTGGCAGATCGTCTCGGTGATGCCGAAGCCGCCGGCGGAATTCTCGCCGTTGACGACCACGCAATCGAGCGCCCAGCGCCGACGGAGTTCGGGCAGGTGCTCCGCCAGAGCGACACGGCCGGGGCGACCGATGACGTCTCCGATGAAGAGCAGACGCATCACGAAGGCTCCTCGGCGCCGTGCAGCGGGGCGGGGAGCCACGCGGAGCAAGGTGCCGGTGATCCCTCCTCCCCCTGCGGGAGAAGGTGCCCGAAGGGCGGATGAGGGGTCGGAACACGTCGCCGCTCGTCCCTGCCGCTGCCCAAGCTTACCAGGAGCGAGCGACCCCTCATTCGGCGCTTCGCGTCGCCTTCTCCCGCAAAAAGAGAAAGGCTGACCCCGCAACGTTGCGCCAAGGCGGAGCCGGAGGTGTAAATGCCCGCCCCCGCCTCACGGGGAAGAGCCGGCGCACCCTTCACGCGATGCACACGATCACGTCCTTCTCGGTGATCACCATGTCGAGCGGCTCGTCATGGTCGTCGGCCGGAACGAAGAGCACCTCCTGCGCGGCATAGGCCAAGCCGATGGCGGCGACCTCCTTCTCGGCGCGCAACGCCGCCAGCGTGCGATCGTAGAAGCCGGCGCCGTAACCGATGCGATGGCCGCGGCGGTCGAAGGCGGCGAGGGGCACGAAGAGCAGGTCCGGCACCACCGCTTCGGCATCGGCCGGCGGCTCGGGGATGTCCATCCTGCCCGGCACCATCGCGGTGTCCGGCGTCCAGCGTCGGAAGGTGAGCTTTGTGCCCATGCGCCCTGTCACGGGAAGACCGACGACGTGACCGGCGGCATGGAGGGCCACGCACAGCGGGCGTGTCGGGAGTTCGTCCTTGATCGACCAGAACACCGACACGATCCGCGCACCATGGCCCGCGGCGATCTCCGGCCCGAGCCGCGCGAGGCGCGCGGCGAAGGCGTCGGCCAAGAGCGGGGTCCACGGTCGCGCGGATCGCGAGGGAGGCGGCGCGAACTGCCGCCTTGTCGAGCGTGCTGGTCATTCAAAACTCGGGTGCGGGCCACAGTGACCGTGGGACATCGACCCCGGGAACCTACAACGTAGGTGGGCGCCGTGTGCCCAAGTCCACGGACAAGGGCAGGGACAGCTCCCTAGAGATCGATAAGGCCCCGGGAATACAAATCCACACGTGTCCCGCAGCACCGCCTAGCGGATATAGGGCATGTCTTAGATCACCGCCAGCGGCGCCCACGCACAAACTCGGAAGGCCCGTCGAAGCGGGCCTTCCACTGTCAGCGTGCGGCTTCCCTCAGAGGCGCCGCAGGCGGGCACGACTTACGGTCAAGGTATCGCCGCCAGCCTGGATCAGGCACTGCGACGAGCCCGGCACCGGCTCGGCGTCGACGACGGTGAGCTCGAGGCCAACCATGCTCCAATCGTCCTCGAGAAGGGCGACGTGATCGCCGGCGTGGAAGTCGTGGGCGCTGTCGATGTCGTCCATGGAAGCCTCAGGTTTTGCAACACGCCTATGTATCAGGCGATCCGCTGATTTAACGATCTATTAACGGACGTTCATTTTCGCAAGTTCCTATGCCGAAAGTCCTGTGGGCTCGAGGGAGCCGCTGCGCGCTGCACTGCAACATGACGAGCCTCTACTTCAGGTCCGCTGAGATCGTAGGCAGATGCGGTCGCAAGCGCGACTTCAGAGCCGCAACAGTCCACGACAGCAGGTCGAAAATGGAGTAGATCACCGCAAGGGCGACGGCCGAGGGGCCGTCCGTTACGGAAGGCGCGCCATCGCGACGCGGCGGCAGCGCGCTTCTTCGTCGAAGGGGACTTTCGGGCCGCAAGATCTGGCGCTAGGTGTCTGTCGCAGGTCTGCTTCTGTGCAAAATTCAGGATAGCATCCCGCGATGATCGGTGACGGGAGACGCGTGCGGACCCTTTTGTGTGGCCTGACGCTCCTGGCGGCGGCGGTCGTGGCGTTCGGCTGGATGGCGGAGGTCGATCTTTTCAAGACCGTCCTGCCCGGTCTGACGACGATGAAGGCGAACACCGCTCTCGGCCTCGCCCTCTGCGCCGCGGGCTTGCTGCTGGTGTCCCGCCCCCGCGTGGCGGGTGCCGCGGGGCTTCTGGCCGCCGCGATCGGCGCGGCGACCCTGCTGGAATTTGGCTTGGGGATGCGGCTCGGCCTCGACGAGGCGCTGGTGGCCGACCCCGCGACGACCTCGATGCCGTTTCCCGGCAGGATGTCGCCGGAGACGGCCGTCGCCCTGATCGCGACCGGCTGCGGAATCCCCTTCCTCGCGGGCGAACGCGGCCGGGCGCGGTTGACCGCGGCCCATGCTCTCGCCGTGATCCCGGGTGCGATCGGCTACCTGTCGATCGTCGGCTACATCTACGGCGTCGAGCGGTTCTACAACTTCGGCCCTTACATCCTGGTCGCGCTGAACACGGCGGCCTGCCTCTGCATGCTTTCCGGCGCCATGCTGCTGACGCGCAGGGCCGAAGGCTGGAGCCATGGCTATCGGCACCGCCCGATCGCCTCGAAGGTGCTGGTGCGCCTGATCGCCATCGCACTGGTGCTGCCGTTCGCGACCGGTCTGCTCATCGAGGCGGGAGCCGCGCTCGGCTTCTACCAGCCGGCCTTCGGTCCCGCGCTGTTCGCCATGCTGGCGTCGCTCTCCCTGATCTGGCTGGCGACACGCGCCGCCCGCTCCGTCCGCGCGGCGGAAGACGAGATGATCGCCGCGCGCCGCGAGGCGCGCGACAAGGGCCGCGCGCTCGACGCCAGCAACGCACGGTACCGCTACGTGGTCGAGAACCTTCCGCAGCTGATCTGGACGGCCCGCGGCGACGGTTCCGTCGTCTTCTCCAACGCCCGCTGGCTCGCCTACACCGGTCAGACCCTGGAGCAAACCACTGGCCACGGCTGGTCGGAGGCGGTCCATCCCGACGATTACGAGCGGGTGGTCGCGCACTGGCGCGGCGCGGTCGAAGGCCGGCACGCCTACGATCTCGAATACCGGCTGCGCCGGCACGACGGTGCCTACCGCTGGTTCAAGGTCGTCGGTCTGCCGATGATCGACGGCGAGGGCGACGATCTCTGGATCGGTTCGAACACGGACATCCAGGAGATCGTCGATGCCCGCGAGGTCCTGGACCGCTCGCGTGAGGAGCTGGAGCGGCTCGTCCGGGATCGCACGGCGGCGCTGATGGCGGCGGAGGAGCAGCTGCGGCAGTCGCAGAAGATGGAGGCGGTGGGCCAGCTCACCGGCGGCATCGCGCATGATTTCAACAACCTGCTCGCCGGCATCACCGGCAGCCTCGACCTACTTCAATCGCGCACCATGAAGGGACGCTACGACGACGTTCCGCGCTTCATCTCGGCCGCCCAGGGCGCGGCCAAGCGCGCGGCATCGCTGACCCACCGCCTGCTCGCCTTCTCGCGGCGCCAAACCCTGGTGCCCAGGGCCACCGACATCAACCGCCTGGTCGCCGGCATGGAGGAGATGGTGCGCCGCACCGTCGGGCCGGCGATCGAGGTCGAGATCGTCGCCGCCGGCGGCCTGTGGAACACCCTGATCGATGCCGGTCAGCTCGAGAACGCGCTCCTGAACCTCTGCATCAACGCGCGCGATGCCATGCCCGACGGCGGCAAGCTGACGGTGGAGACGGCCAACCGCTGGTTCGACGGCCGCAGCGGGCGTGAGCGCGATATCGCCGCCGGGCAGTACGTCTCGCTCTGCGTCAGCGACAACGGCACCGGCATGCCTCCGGACGTGGTCGAGCGCGCCTTCGATCCTTTCTTCACGACAAAGCCGATCGGCGCCGGCACCGGGCTGGGGCTGTCGATGATCTTCGGCTTCGTGCAGCAGTCCGGCGGCCAGGCGCGAATCTATTCCGAGGTCGGGCAGGGAACGAACGTCTGCCTCTACCTGCCGCGCGAGCACGCCGATGCCGAGCCCTCGCAGGAGGACACCAAAGCCACCGCGCTGCCGCGCGCCGAACATGGCGAGCGCGTGCTCGTCGTCGACGACGAGCCCACGGTGCGCATGTTCATCGTCGAAATCCTCGAGGATCTCGGCTACCATTCGCTCGAAGCCATCGACGGCGCCACGGGCCTGCGAGTCCTGCAATCCAACGTCGCGATCGACCTGCTGATCACCGATGTCGGCCTGCCCGGGGGCATGAACGGCCGCCAGATGGCGGATGCCGCTCGTGTCGCCCGCCCCGACCTCAAGGTCCTGTTCATCACCGGCTATGCCGAAAACGCCGTGCTCAGCCACGGCCACCTCGATCCCGGCATGCACGTCATCACCAAGCCCTTCGCCATGGACGCGCTCGCCAGTCGAATCAAGGCGCTGCTGGCGCAGCAGGTGCCGGCAAGGGCCTGACGCGCCACCGGAGCAGCGATCATGACGCAAACCGACTGCATCGGGAGGGGGCGAATCGCGATGCCGTGAGTCCGGCCCGTTCGAGCCGGCATTATGGCTCGAGTTCGGAGTCCCAATAGAGATAGTCCATCCAGCTCTCGTGCAGGTAGTTCGGCGGGAACGCGCGACCGGCGGAGTGCAGGTCGTTGATCGAGGGTGGGTAGGGCAGGGTCGCCGGATGCATGCCGACGTCGCGGCAGAGCTTGTCGCCCTTGCGCAGGTTGCACGGCGAGCAGGCGGCGACGACGTTCTCCCACGTGGTGGTACCGCCCTTCGAGCGCGGCAGCACGTGGTCGAACGTCAGCTCCTCGCGCGCGCCACAATACTGGCAGGTGAAACGGTCGCGCAGGAACACGTTGAACCGGGTGAAGGCGGGATGGCGCGAGGGCTTGATGTAGGTCTTGAGCGACACCACCGAGGGCAGCTGCATCTCGAAGGTCGGCGATCGCACGAAGCGGTCGTAGTTCGAGACGATGTTCACGCGATCAAGGAACACCGCCTTGATCGCGTCCTGCCAGGACCATAGCGATAACGGATAATAGCTCAGCGGCCGAAAATCGGCGTTGAGCACCAGCGCCGGACAGGCTTCCGGCGACACCAGCGGCTGGAAGTGGACCGTCAAACCGGACACCTCACTCAGTGTGCCCCAACATCCATGGGGCCGACCCTTCGCACACCCACATTCTATAGCTTCCGTGACACGGTTGTGAAGGGCGCGTTGTCGCGGAGCATCAATCGTCGCGTCGAATGGCTCTCGCCCAGGCGCGCGCGCGGTCCTCGGGGTCGTCGTTCAGGGTGATGTCGGTGACGACGGCGGCACAGTCGGCGCCGGCCGCAAGGACGCCGGCGACGCGATCCAGGCTGATGCCGCCGATGCCGACCAGCGGGATCGCGCCCAGGCGCTTCTTCCATTCCGCCAGCCTGTCCAGACCCTGCGGCGCGAAGCGCATCGCCTTCAGCCGCGTCGGGTAGATCGGCCCGAGCGCCACATAATCGGGATCCAGCGCCAGGGCGCGATCGAGCTCGGCCTCGTCGTGGGTGGACACGCCGAGCCTCAGGCCGGCGCGGCGGATCGCCGGCAGATCGGCGGTGTCGAGGTCCTCCTGCCCGAGGTGCACCCAGCTGCAGCCAAGCGCGATCGACTCCCGCCAGTAGTCGTTGACGACGAGATCGGCGCCGGCCGACCGGCACAGCGCCGCCGCGCGCGTGATTTCGCTGTGGACGATGGCGGGCGGCGCATCCTTCACACGCAACTGGACGAGTTTGACGCCGCAGGGAAGCAGGCGTGCGATCCAATCGGCCGAATCGACGATGAGGTAGAAAGGATCAAGCGCCATATCGCGGGCGTGCGCTGGAGTCCCCGCCGCGGTCAAGCCGATCCCGACAGCTTTTTCTCGGCCGCCGGGAACTTCTTCTCAGGACGGCGGTTCTTTGCGCAGACGCCCGATTGATCCCCCGATCGGACATTGAGAAACGGCCGCTCCTGCCCCCCGAGAGCGGCCGTTTCGCTGTCTGGACCATGGCATGCTCGTTGTGCCCGGCGGGAACTTAGAAGCGCTTCACAAGGTTTTGGGCTTGGTTCATCCGAGGGTTTGTCCATGCGCGTCGTGCTTCTGGGAGCTGCCCTTGCTGCATTGTGCATGGGGTCGTCGCCGTCTTTCGCAGCATCGGCCGCAAGCGATGCCTTCGTCGCCAACGTCCGGCTGAACGCATTCTTCCTCAGCAGGTCGAGCTCGCTCTCGAGAGATCGCTCCGAAAACACCGATTTGCGCGCTTTCGCCAGCAAAGAGGCGAGCGCCGACGAGGCGGTGCTCGATATCATCGACAGGCGCGCGGCTCCCGAGATCGCGCAGACGGCGCCGTTGACCGTCGCCTCCAACGATGTCCTTACGGGGCGGTCGGTGGCTGTCGATCAGGTGCCGCTCGACGAGATCTTCGCTGCGCCGCCAGGAACCGGCGCGCTGATGCCGGCGGCGATGATCACGTTGGATCGGCTCTCGGCGAGCAAGGGCCAGGCATTCGACACGCTCTACAAGGCCACGCAGATCAACGCGTTGCGCCAGCTTGCCGGGCTCTACAACGCCTACAGCATGACGGGCGACGACGCCGCGCTGAAGCAGATGGCGAAGAACGAACTTGCCGCCACCAACGATCGCATCGACGAGCTTGCTCGCTTCTAAGGTGCGGCACACTCACGCCACGATGCGGCACGATCAGGAGTAGCGCGGGCCGCGCTTGGCGTCGTTCAACGCCCTCATCAGGCCAGAGGCCAAGTCCGCTTTCGCATCGGCACCCAGGAAGCCGCCGACCTCCACGCTCCGCCCGCGCGAGCGCAGCGCGACGTGCATGACGCCAAACTCCTCGTGCTCCACCTTGTCGAGCCGGGTCCAGGCAGGATGGAACCGGAATTCCCGCCGCGAGCCCTTCGCGCTCACCTTCGCGAGCAGCAGTTCGAGCGGTGTCACCAAGATGTGTTCGTACGCTCGCGCGGCATCGAAATTGACGCGAAAGGCGATGTAGAGGATCGCGACGTCGAGGCCCATGAAGCCGGCCACCGGCCAAGCTCCCATCGCGATGAACGGCACGCTGGTGAAGACCCCCGCGGCGGCGAACACCAGCATCAGGATGCGGAAGTTGCCGGCGGTGAGCGAGCGGTGCGGCACCAGGCGCACGTCGAAGAGGCGCTCCACCGCCGGATCGTGGGCCGGAACACCCGCCAATCCGAAGGCACCCTGGTCGAGATCGCTGTCCTGCGGCGGCGTCATGCTTCTCCCTTCGCGTGACGTCCGTTACTGTTCCGCCAATGCGAGACAAAGGTAAAGCGTCGCCGAAGGTCGCAACCCTTGCGGCAGACATATCGAAGCGACCGCCGGTGCCGCCGGTGCGGCGCGCCCGGCCTGTCGCGCGGGCCACGGTGGCGGCGATCTTCGAGCGTTTCCGCGCCGCCGACCCTGAACCCAAGGGCGAACTCGTCTCGCTGAACGCCTTCACGCTGCTGGTCGCGGTGGTGCTCTCGGCACAGGCGACGGATGCCGGCGTCAACAAGGCCACGCCCGCCCTGTTCGCGCTGGCCGACACGCCGCAGAAGATGCTCGACCTCGGCGAAGACCGCGTGCGCGAGCTGATCAAGTCGATCGGGCTCTTCCGCACCAAGGCGCGCAACGTGGTGGCCCTGTCGCAGCGGCTGGTCGAGGCATTCGGCGGTCGGGTGCCCGAAACCCGCGAGGCGCTGGAGACGCTGCCGGGCGTCGGCCGCAAGACGGCCAACGTGGTGCTGAACAGCGCCTACGGCGTCGCCGCGATCGCCGTGGACACGCATCTGTTCCGCGTGTCCAACCGCATTCCGTTGGCGCTCGGCGAAACGCCGCTGGATGTCGAGCTCGGATTGGAGCGAGTCATTCCGGACATGTTCAAACAGCATGCCCACCACTGGCTCATCCTGCACGGCCGCTACACCTGCAAAGCGCGCGCGCCGCTGTGCGGAACCTGTCTGATTTCAGACCTTTGCCGCTGGCCGGGCAAGATTGCCGCGATGCAACATTGTGTAGGGAAATCAATGAATTGATAGTCACGACGGCCACGGCCAAGCTGGAACTTGCGCGCCGAATGGCAGGTTAGGCCCTTGCGTTCATCTCACGTACAGGAGTTTGCCATGGCGACGAGCGGGACCGGCGCGTCCTCGACACGGGGCTTCGCCTCGATGGATCGCGACAAGCAGCGGGAGATCGCGCGCAAGGGCGGCCGTAGCGTGCCCAACGACAAGCGCAGCTTCTCGCAGGACCACCAGCTGGCGAGCGAGGCAGGGCGCAAGGGGGGGCATTCCTCCCACGGTCGCCGCGCCCCCGTCGCCGCCGAGTAGGTCAGGCCGGCAGGGTTTCACCCTTCGTCTCGACGGCGAGCGGCAGCACGAGTAGGCCGACGGCGAAGGCCACCGCTGTAAGGGCCACCGGTGTGCCGATGGTGCCCATGCTCGCGACGAGCGCGCCCAGGCCGAAGTTGACGCCGGCGCCGATGAAGCGGCCGATCGAAGTCGACAGGGCAAAGGCCGTGGCACGGACGCGCGTCTCGTATTGCTCGGGAAGCCAGAGACTGAAGACGGCGAAGTTGCCGCCGCCGAAGCCGAGCACGAAGAGCACGGCGAGGAACGTGTAGAGCCCGTGCGGCAGGTAGAAGGCCCACTGGAACGCCGTCGGGATCGCGACGAGCATGATGACGAAGTAGACGCCCAGCGTGCGGCGACGACCGATCGCCTCCGCCATCGGCGGCAGGCAGAGGCACCCCAGGATCGTACCCACCGAGAGGATCGCCGTGGCGATCGACACCATCTTCGCGGCATCGGCGCCGACGATGCCCTCGGCCTTAGCCAGAAGCGTCACGGCGGACGGCACGTAGACGGCGCCGGCCCACAGGCCGATGATCGCGATCGTCAGCAGCGCCATGTTGACCAGCGTGCGCTTACGGTATTTCGCGCCGAACACCGTGGCGACGGGCGAGGCCGCGCCCTCCTCCACCGGGTGCCAGCGCTTGGGCTCCTCCACGCTGAACAGCGTGAAGACGGAAACGACGACCGGTGCCAGGCCGCACAGGAACATCGCGCGCCAGCCGTAATGCGCACCGACCGTGAAGTTCAGCGCCGCGGCCACGAAGAAGCCGGCATAATAGCCTGTCTGCAGGTAGCCGGCGCCCATCTTGCGGCGATCCTCCGGCCAGGCCTCGGCGACGTAGGTGCCGGCCATGGCCCATTCGCCGCCGATGCCGATGCCGGCGAGGAAGCGGAACAGCGCGAGCTGCCAGACGGAGTCGGCGAAATAGCTGGCGCCGGTGAAGACCGCGTACATCAGGATCGTGAACGCCAGCGTCTTCACCCGGCCGAACCTGTCGGCGATCGGTCCCCAGATGAAGGAGAAGCCCCAGCCCACCAGGAACAGCGCGAACAGGATCGAGCCATAGGTCCCGATGTTGGGCTTGGTGGCGGCGATGCCGCTCTTGGGCAGCAGCTCGGTCAGGGCCGGGTTGAGCACCAGCGCGTAGATGAAGCTGTCCATGCCATCGAGCATCCAGCCGGCCCATGCGCTCCAGAAGCCGACGATCTGGCTGCGGTTGAGCGGCGTCTTGGTGCGCCTGGTCGCCGTGGCCGTGATGCTCGTCATGATACCTCGCTCGCGCGGCCGGTCCGACCACTCGTCTCGACCCATGCGCATTGCAAGCGGCGATGACAAGCGGCGAAGTCTCCGCCTTTCGTCGTGCGCTGTCCCATTCCGGCACAGGGCGAGCGAGAGCGTGGTAGGATTTGCTTCAGTTTTCCTCGTTCGACAGGACTTTGCTTTGAGTCTGCTTAAAGAACGTGGTTAAGCCTCGCTTAAACTTTATCCTTGATGGTTCCTTACAGGACGGAATGGGGCCTTGCCCCGTAACGGGACCTCGGGATTTCTCCATGACGCTTCGCCTCTCGACCCTCGGCCTGCTCGCCGCCGCCCTCATGGCGCCGCTCGCCACCGCGCGCGCCGCCGACCTCGACGAAAACTACGGCTACGCCGAAGCGCCGCAGGATGTGCCGATGGCGCAGATTCCGCAGACGAAGGTGGAGTTCGGGACGGGATGGTATGTGCGAGGGGATGTTGGTGTCACGCGGCTGCCCGCGCTCTCGGTGACAGCGCCCGGCACGGACTACCAAATACCGCCAACTCAATTCGGTTCGGGTCCGCGCGTCGGCTACGACGCTAGCCTTGGCGGTGGTTACCAATTCAATCGTTATTTTCGATCAGACATCATCGCCGACTTCCACCAACCGGTCTCCGTGCGGCAGTACGGTCATTTCTACCCGGGCAGCGTGAACCAGGGGACTTGTCAAGCCGGTCAAGACACTGTCGTCCTAACAGGGTCTGTCATTCAATATTTTGAGAACTGTTCCTCAAACTACTCAGCATCAATCCATAGTTTTGACGTTCTTGTAAACGGCTATTTTGATATCGGTCACTGGGGAATAGTAACGCCTTATGTCGGTGCTGGCGTAGGTCTCGCTTTCGGACGCTATTCTTCTGGCGTTACATATACACAAAGCGACGGTACGCCTTACAATATATACTTTACTGATTCGGGAAGCGGTCAAATGTTCCATGGTTTTCGAGACGTGGTTGCGTCAGGAAACTACTATAACTTCGCTTTCGCGCTCATGGCAGGTGTCTCATTCGACATATATGCTCACACGAAGCTTGATATCGGCTATCGCTATCTCGATGAGGGAAAGGTCCTAGGCGCAACCCTTTACTCTCAAGAAGTCCGCGCCGGCCTGCGCTACATGATCGACAACTGAGCCCGGCTTGACGGCGCGGGCCGGGGCCCGCATGTCTCGCCCCTTTCGCGGCACCGCCGCGCGCATCCTCGGTTCGAGCCCATGTCCCTCTCCAAGCCCGCCCGTCGGCCGGGCAACCCGCGCTTCTCCTCCGGTCCCTGCGCCAAGCGGCCGGGCTGGTCGCTCGCCGCCCTCGAGGGCGTGCTGGCCGGGCGCTCGCACCGCTCCGCTGCCGGCAAGGCGCGCCTGAAGCAGGCTATCCAGCTCACCCGCGAGGTGCTGGAGGTGCCGGCCGGCCACCGAATCGCCATCGTGCCGGCCTCCGACACCGGCGCCGTCGAGATGGCGATGTGGTCGCTGCTCGGGCCACGCCCCGTCACCGTGCTGGCCTGGGAGGCCTTCGGCAAGGAATGGGTCACCGACGCCTGCGAGGAGCTGCCGCTCGTCGGCGCCCGCACCGTCGTGGCACCCTACGGTGCTTTGCCCGACCTCGCCGCCATCGACTGGTCCGGCGACCTCGTCTTCACCTGGAACGGCACCGCGGCCGGCGTGCGCGTGCCCTCGGCCGACTTCATCCCCGACGACCGCGCCGGCCTGACGATCTGCGACGCCACCTCGGCCGCCTTCGCGATGCCGCTGCCCTGGGACAAGCTCGACGTCGTCACCTTCTCCTGGCAGAAGGTGATGGGCGGCGAGGCGGCGCACGGCATGCTGATCCTGGGCCCGCGCGCGGTCGAGCGGCTGGAGAGCTACCGGCCGGCCTGGCCGCTGCCCAAGATCTTCCGCATGACCAAGGGCGGCAAGCTGATCGAGAGCCTGTTCGAGGGTGAGACGATCAACACGCCCTCCATGCTCTGCCTCGAGGATTACCTCGACGCGCTCTGCTGGGCGAAGCGCCTCGGCGGCCTGCCGGCGCTGCACGCCCGCGTCGCCGCCAATGCCGCCGCGCTCGAGCGCTGGGTCGCGCGCACGCCGTGGATCGACTATCTCGCCGCCGACCCGGCCACGCGCTCGCTGACGGGTGTATGCATGAAGATCGTCGATCGCGAGATCGCCTGTCGCAGCGAGGCCGAGCAGCGCGGCTTCGCCCAGGCGCTCGTCGACAAGCTCGAGGTCGAGGGCGTCGGCTTCGACTTCGGCGCTTACCGCGACGCCCCGCCCGGCCTGCGGGTGTGGTGCGGCGCCACCGTCGAGACCGCCGACATCGAGGCGCTGACCGAGTGGCTCGACTGGGGCTTCGCCGCGCTGCGGGTCCAGCTCGCGCGGGCCGCGTGAGCCCCGCGGCCGAGCGGCGGCTGCTGCAGCTGGCGATCGCGCTCGGCGGCTTCGTGCCGGTCGGCGCCGGCCTCGAGGGCGCCTTTCTCGGCGCCAGCATGACCGGCGAGCACGGCGTCGGCGGCCCGATCGACAGCCATGTGCGCTATCTCTCCGGCCTGCTGCTCGGCATCGGGCTGGCCTATTGGCAGGCGATCCCCACCATCGACGCGCGCACCAGCCGAATGCGGCTGCTCACCGCTATCGTCGCGCTGGGCGGGCTGATGCGGCTGATCGGCATCCTCCTTCTGGGTTCGCCCGGCGGCGCGATGCTCTTCGGCCTCACCATGGAGCTCGTGGTGACGCCGCTTCTCTGCCTATGGCAGACGCGCGTCGCCCGCCGCTGCGCCACGCTCGCTCGCCCGGCGGGCTGAGCCAACAGGGCGATGCTCGGTCGCTGCCCTACGCCTTTCCTATGCGCGCCGCCTCGCAGGCGTCTCGCTCCCCTATGGCCCAGCTTCTATTTCGACTACCGGCGCCCTTGAGGCGTCGGATCAGAACCCAACTCATGCCAAGCGACATATCCTCGAACGCCTCGACCCTGACCGACACCCTCCATTATGTCGTGGGACCCGACGCCGCCGGGCATTGGCTCGCCGTCGAGACTCACGGCTCTGGCGGCGGCCTCTTCGTGAGCCTCGACGCCGCGCTGCACTACGCACGCAGCGAGACCGGCCGCCGCGAAGGCGCCGTCGACCTCGTCGAGCGGCTCGTCGCCTTCGCGATCGTCGTCCCGGATCGAGCGGCAGCGGCGATCCGGAGCCGGTGAGCCTCACCCCTCGCGGCCCCTCGCCGCCAGCGCCACGGTCCACAGCGCCCGCACCGCGATAGCCTGCGCGAGGCGCGGCTCACGGCGGGCGCGGCCGACGGCGTCACCCAGCACCACGACCGCCTTGCCGAGGCGCGCCGCGTCCCACAGCCTGAGCTGCTGCTCGGCGGCGGCGCGGCGCGAGCCGTAGAAGCCGTCGTTGCCGCCACCGCCGGCATCCATCGCCACGCGCGCCTTGTGCAGCGCGGTGGCGTGGCGCAGCGCGGCGCCGAGCAGCTGGTTGACGTCGCCGTTCTCGCCGAAGGCGCGCTCGGTCGTGGTCTCGATGGCCGGGAAGGCGCCGGCGAAGGCACCGTCGATGGCATGGTCGAGCACCAGCGCCGAGGCGTCGGCGACCACGGCCTCGACGTGGGCGACCGTGATGCGGTTCTCGCCGTGCGCGTAGGTCGCGAGCTTGTCGAGTTCCGAGCGGGTGGTCAGCCGGTCCTGCCCGAGAAGCGTCAGGAGCAGCTCCTTGGCGTCGGGCTCGACGCTCAGGCCCGAGGCGGCGAGCTCGCTGTCGATCAGCTGCGCCACCTCGCGCGGCCCGTCGGGAAAGCATTCGATGGCGGCGGCGCAGCGCTCGCTCTCGCAGAGCTTGCGCAGCTGGTGGTCGCGCTTGAGCGCCCCGGCCTCGACGGCGACCACGCAATCGCGCGGCGGGGCGCGCAGCAGCGGCTCGATGGCCGGCAGCAGCGACTTGCCGGTGGCCTCGATGCCGATCGCCTTGCGGCCGCCGCCGAACATCGGCACGGCGTTGGCCTCGTCGGCGAGCTTGAGCGGGTCGGACGCCACCTCGTCCCCCGACATGCGGATGAGCTGGAACGCGTCCTTGGGGTCATCGACGGCCCTGACGAGGACAGTCCGCATGCGTTCCGCCACCAGCCCCGGATCGGTGCCGAACACGAGGTAGAGAAACACGCCCGCCGGCGGATGATTGATGAAACGATCGGCCTCCGCCGACCTGATTGCGACCATCGAAACGCCTTCGTCCTTGACGCCGGGCATCGCAGAGCCCGACCTGGACGGCAAGCGCCTGCTCATGCGACCTTTGCATGACAGACGCGACATGCAGCCTCGGCAACCGAAACGCCCGGTACGCATTTCTCAGAGCAGGTACACCGCGACCCGGCGCCCAGCCGTTGCCGGTCTGTACAATTTGTAACGCCGGCCAGGCTGCAAAGGCCTTAAGAATGGCTTCGGCTCTACTCAAGTAGACGTGTTGCGTTGTCGATGCTCCGCATGATGGCGCATCGGGCCTGCCGAACCGGAGGCCCAAGGAGGAACATATGGCTGCTGCCTTACCGATGATCTCCGGAGAGAGTGGTCTCTCCCGCTACCTGAACGAAATCCGCAAGTTCCCCATGCTCCAGCCCGAGCAGGAATATATGCTCGCCAAACGCTGGCGGGAGCACGAGGATCCCGATGCTGCGCACCAGCTCGTGACCTCGCATCTGCGTCTCGTCGCCAAGATCGCGATGGGCTATCGCGGTTACGGCCTACCGATCGGCGAGGTCGTGTCGGAAGGAAACGTCGGGCTGATGCAAGCGGTAAAGCGCTTCGAGCCCGACAAAGGGTTCCGTCTGGCGACATACGCGATGTGGTGGATCCGAGCGTCCATACAAGAGTATATCCTGCGCTCGTGGTCGCTCGTGAAGATGGGCACCACCGCCAGCCAGAAGAAGCTGTTCTTCAACCTCCGCAAGGCCAAGAGCCAGATTTCGGCGCTCGAGGAGGGTGATCTGCGTCCCGATCAAGTCGACATCATCGCGACCCGCCTCGGCGTCTCCAAGCAGGACGTCATCGACATGAACCGCCGCATGTCGGGCGACGCCTCGCTCAACGCGCCGTTGCGCGAGGAGGGCGAGGGGGAGTGGCAGGACTGGCTTGTGGACGATTCCGCCAGCCAGGAGCGCGTGCTCGCCGACCGCGAGGAGAAGGACAACCGGCTTGGCGCACTTCAGGGCGCGTTGTCGGTGCTCAACGAGCGCGAGCGCCGCATCTTCGAGGCGCGCCGGCTTTCGGACGATCCGATCACGCTCGAGGACCTCTCGGATGAGTTCGACATTTCCCGCGAGCGCGTGCGTCAGATCGAGGTGCGTGCCTTCGAGAAGGTGCAGGCCGCGGTGAAGACCGGCATGGCGGCGATCGAGGCGGCGCATCATCCGCGACCAAACCTGATCGCGCACGCCGCTCATTGAACAGACGCGGTGGACTGGCGGTGACGCTCCGAGCTTGCGGCTCGGAGCGCCGTTTGTCGTGAGCGACAGGTTTTGGTGTTCAAGGAACGGGGCAAATCCAGCGCATGTCTCCGCCGCTCGGCACATTGCGGCCTCTCGGAAGCCACGGTACGTCTCGGCCTTTCCCGGGAGATCACGCGTGCGCCATGTTCCCGCTGTCGCCATCGCCGCTGCCCTCTGCCTGGCCACGAGCTTGCCCGCGGTGGCCGCAACCGCATCCGTCGACGGCGTCTGGATGCGGTCCGACGGTATGGCCAAGGTGAAGTTCTCGCCCTGCGGCCAGGGGATGTGCGGGTCCGTCGTCTGGCTGAAGCATCTGGAGGGGCCCGGCAAGGTTGGCGAGCAGGTGTTCTTCGGCATGGCGCAGACGGCGGCCAACACCTGGACCGGCACTGCGCACAATCCCGAAGACGGCAACGACTACGACGGCTCCATGACCCTTTCGGGCAATCGGCTGACCACCAAGGGTTGCGCGCTGGGCGGCGCTATCTGCAAGTCGCAATCCTGGTCGCGCGCGCGCTGACCCGACGACGCGTCATGCCCTTGACACGTTGATGTTTCAGAGGCGGCACGAGCCTTATCGTCAGGAGCGTTGCATGGCCCGTCGCCTCCTCACCGTCGCCGCCTTGGCATGTCTTCTCGGCGCGCCCGCCGTCGCCCAGCAGCCGCCTGCAGCCGCGCCCGTCGCCACCGGCCGTTGCGGTGGCCTACTCTGCGACGCCTACTATGCCGGCAAGCCGCTGCCGGCTCCGGGGCAACCCGATGTGCCCTCGCCGACGTCGCTGCCGTGCCGCGATTTTCTTTGCGCGGCCTTCGGTGGCCGCACGCCCGAGCCGGCACCGCCCGTTGCGGAGCAGGCCGCGCCGGAGCCCGTCGTCAAGCCGGTGAAGAGCGCTGGGCACAAGCGCAAGGCACGCAAGGTCGTGGCTTCCGCCGACAGCGCCGGAAGCAAGGGTGACGCTGCCAGGGGTGGCGCTGCCAGGGGTGACGCTGCCAAGAGCGAGGCAGGCAAGTAGGTCTGCTGGAGTTGCGCTTGGACGGCAAAGACCAGGATGGTCATTTCGCTGCCGAGCGCGGAGGCGTTCGCCGCGCTTGCGGCTCCCGGTTTTTCGCGGCCCGCTCTTTCGCGACCCTTGCGTCGCCCCCGGGCCTGGGCTACACGACAGCCATCAATTCTCATCGCTGAGCCGTTTGAGAGTGGGTCCTCCCGGACCCGCTCCTTCTCGCTTTAGCCGGGACCGCCCGTTGAGCGACACCATCTCGCCTGCCGACCTCCTCGATGAGCCGCGCCTTTCCGAGGAGCACGGCGTTGCCCTCCAAGTCGCGCATGTCGCGGCGCCGGTGCTGCGCGATCTCGGGTTCCGACTGGTGCGTGTGAAGCTCTCGTCGCAGGACGGCACCACGCTGCAGATCATGGCCGAGCGGCCGGACGGCACCATGGACGTCGCCGGCTGCGAGGCGATCAGCGAGGCGCTGTCGCCGGTTCTCGACGTCGAGGACCCGGTGAAAAGCGAATATCGGCTCGAGATCTCCTCGCCCGGGATCGACCGGCCGCTGATGCGGGTGTCCGATTTCCGCCGCGCCGTCGGCTACGAGGCCAAAGTCGAAATGAGCGTGGCCACGGAGGGCCGCAAGCGCTTCCGCGGGCGCCTCGACGGCGTCGACGACGAGGACGGTGCGCCGGTCGTCACCTTGACACGGTTCGATGCCAAGCCGGGCGAGCCCGAGATCGTGCGGCTGCCGCTCGCCGACATCGAGGATGGGCGGCTGGTGCTGACCGACGATCTCATTCGCGAAAGCCTGCGTGCCGCCAAGCTCGCCGCGCAGGAGGCCGAGGCGGAGGGAGCCGAGCACGAGGACGGCGATGACGATGGCGTGGACGACGCCGTGCCCGAAGAGACCGAGGCTGCGCCCGCCAAGGGACCGGGGCGCTTCGCCCTGCGCAATGCCGCCAAGCAGGCCAAATCCAGACCCATCCTGCCCGCCGGCGTCCGCGCCGGCTTCAAAGCCAGTCCGCGCGCCAAGCCGCGCCAGCCATAGGAGACCAACGCCATGGCGATTGCCGCCAACAAGCTCGAGCTGCTGCAGATCGCCGACGCCGTCGCGCGCGAGAAATCCATCGATCGCCAGATCGTGCTCGAGTCGATGGAGGACGCTATGCAGAAGGCGGCCCGTTCGCGCTACGGCCAGGAAACCGAGGTGCGCGCCGAGATCAACCCGAAGACCGGGGAGGTGCGGTTCTCGCGCCTGCTCCTCGTCGTCGAGGAGATCGAGAACGACGCCACCCAGATCCTGTTGCCCGACGCCCACAAGAAGAACCCGGCGGCGCAGCTCGGCGATTGGATCGCCGAGACGCTGCCGCCGTTCGACTTCGGCCGCATCGCCGCGCAATCGGCCAAGCAGGTCATCGTGCAGAAGGTCCGCGATGCCGAGCGCGACCGCCAGTACGAGGAATACAAGGACCGCATCGGCGACATCGTCAACGGCGTCGTCAAGCGCGTCGAATACGGCAACACGATCATCGATCTCGGCCGCGGCGAGGCCACCATCCGCCGCGACGAGTCGATCCCGCGCGAGCTGTTCCGCCCGGGCGACCGCGCGCGGGCCTACGTCTACGACGTGCGCCGTGAGCCGCGCGGCCCGCAGATCTTCCTGTCGCGCACCCACCCGCAGTTCATGGCCAAGCTGTTCCGCCAGGAAGTGCCGGAGATCTACGACGGCGTGATCGAGGTCAAATCCGTGGCGCGTGATCCCGGTTCGCGCGCGAAGATCGCCGTGACGTCGCGCGATTCCTCGATCGACCCCGTCGGCGCCTGCGTCGGCATGCGCGGCTCGCGCGTGCAGGCCGTGGTGCAGGAGCTGCAGGGCGAGAAGATCGACATCATCCCATGGTCGCCCGACGAGGCGACTTTCATCGTCAACGCGCTGCAGCCGGCCGAGGTGGTCAAGGTGGTGCTCGACGAGGACTCCAATCGCATCGAGGTGGTGGTGCCCGACGACCAGCTGTCGCTGGCGATCGGCCGCCGCGGCCAGAACGTGCGCCTCGCCTCGCAGCTGACGGGCTGGGACATCGACATCCTGACCGAGGCGGAGGAATCCGAGCGCCGGCAGAAGGAGTTCAACGAGCGCACGCAGGCCTTCATGGAATCGCTCGACCTCGACGAGGTCGTCGGCCAGCTGCTCGCCTCCGAAGGCTTCCGCTCCGTCGAGGAGCTCGCCTACGTCGAGCTCGCGGAGCTCGCCGCGATCGAAGGCTTCGACGAGGACACCGCCGGCGAGATCCAGCAGCGCGCGCTCGATCACCTCGCCAAGATCGACGCCGAATTCGACGCCAAGCGCACCGAGCTCGGCGTCGCCGACGAACTCAAGGCGATCGAGGGCATCACCCTGCCGATGCTGGTCAAGCTCGGCGAGAACGATGTGAAGTCGATCGAGGACCTCGCCGGCTGCGCCACCGACGACCTCACCGGCTGGACCGACCGGGTCAATGGCGAGCCGGTGAAGAATGCCGGGTTCTTCGACGGGCTGGACGTGTCGCGCGAGGATGCCGAAGCGTTGATCATGCGCGCCCGCCTCCATATCGGCTGGATCGATTCGATGCCCGAACCCGCCGTGGAAGCGGTCGAGGAGACGGCGGAAGCGGCGGCGGAGTAGCCCACGCTCGTCAGTCCGGGGCGGCAAGGCCGAACCCGGAACCGGTGAGTGCAAACCTTTTCGGATCATGCGAGGCGCACCAACCGGCTCTTCGTTGCGCTCCGTCCGGAATGAAGAGACCTATATGGACAAGGACGAGAGCGGCCCCGAGCGCACCTGCATCGTCACCCGCGTCAAGCTGTCGCCGGAGGCGATGATCCGCTTCGTGATCGGGCCGGAAGGCGCCGTCGTGCCGGACATCCGCCGCCGGCTTCCTGGGCGCGGCGTATGGGTCACCGCCTCGAGCGCGCTGGTGACCAGGGCGGCGACCAAGGGCGCGTTCGCCCGCGGCTTCAAGGCCAAGGTCCGCGCCGACGCGGTGCTGGCCGCCGAGGTCGACGCGCTCCTCGAGCGCGACGCGCTGGGCTCGCTGGCCATGGCCAACAAGGCCGGCGCCGTCACCACCGGCTTCGCCAAGGTCGAGTCCGCCTTGGGTGCGGGGCAGGTGGCGGCGATCCTGCACGCCAGCGAGGCGGCGGAGGACGGCTGCCGCAAGCTCGATGCCGCCGCCCGGCGTCGCGGCGGCGCCGAGCCGCCGCCGAGCGTCAAACTCTTTTCCGGCGAGCAATTGGATTTGGCTTTGGGACGCGTAAATGTCATACATGCCGCGCTTGCCGTGGGGCCGGCGGGCAAAGCATTCCTGGGGCGCTGCCACCGCTTGACGGTCTTCCGGACCGCTGCGGGGCAAGACGAGGCTGACGCGAAGGCGGCGTCGGCCTAACGGCATTGCCGGCGCACCCTCGATTGCGCGAGCGCGCACCATACATTTGGCGTCAGGCCAAGGATCAGGACGAAAGCACATATGACTGAACAGAAGGCACCTTCCAAAACACTGTCGCTCAAGCGACCGGTCGAGGCGGGCGTCGTCAGGCAGAGCTTCTCCCACGGCCGTTCCAAGACGGTGGTGGTCGAGAAGGTCAAGACCCGCCCGATCCTTTCCAACAAGCCTGCCGGTGCCACTGCGCCGCGGCCTGCCCCTGCTGCTCCGCCGCCTGCGGTGCCGGCTACACCGGTGGCGCCGCGCAGCGCGACGGTCGCTTCCCCCGCGCCGGCGCGTCCGACGCCTCCGGCTCCCGTCTCTGCGCCGGTGCCGCCACAGGCGGCCGCCTCGCCGGCTCCGCAGGTGGCGGCTTCGATCGCCCCGCCGCCGGCGGCCGTAGTCGCTCCGGCGGAGGTCGCTCCGCGCGCCGAGGCACCGCCGTCGCGTCCGGCACCGATCCCCGCCACCGCGCCCGCCGTCATGATCCCCGTTTCCCCCGGGCCGCGGATGATCGCACCGGCCCCGACACACCCGACGCCGCGGGCCGCCGCTCCGGCGCCAGTGGCGCCAAGGGCCGCTACGCCGGCCGCATCGACGACGCCGCGTCCGACCCGCGGCGTGGTGCTGCGCACCCTCACCGAGGAGGAGCGCGACGCCCGCACCCGTGCGCTTTCCGGCGCCAAGGAGCGCGAAGACGATGACCGCCGCCGCGCCGTCGCCGAATCCGCGTTGCGTGCCGAGCGCGACGAGCGCGACCGCGTCGAGCGTGCCGCCGCCGAGGAGCGCAAGCGCGAGGAGGACGCCCGCCGCGCCGCGGAGCAGGAGACCCGCCGCCGCACCGAGGCCGAGGCTTCGCGTCGCCTCGCCGGCGGCGAGCCGGCGCCGTCGTACCGGCCGGCCGCAGCGTCTCCGGTCGCGCGTCGCCCGATCTCTTCGCCCGCGCCGAGCGGCTTCGCCCCGGCCGGCCCGCGCCCGCTGACGCCCGTCGAAGGTAGCGAGGACGGCGAGAAGCGGATCATCCGTCGCCCCGGCATGCCGACCAAGGTCGTGATGCCGGCGCGCACACCGACCCGCCCGAGCCCCGGCGGCCAGAAGGACCGCGGCCGCCTCACCGTGTCCACCGCCACCGGCGACAGCGCCGAGGACCGCACGCGCTCCGTCGCCTCGTTCCGCCGTCGCACGCAGCGCCTCAAGGGTCATCAAGCCGAGCAGAAGGACAAGATCGCGCGTCAGGTGCTGCTGCCTGAGACGATCACCATTCAGGAACTCGCCAACCGCATGTCGGAGCGCGCCGTCGACGTCATCAAGATGCTGATGAAGCAGGGTCAGATGGCGACGATCAACGACGTCATCGACGCCGACACTGCACAACTCCTTGCCGAGGAACTGGGCCATTCGGTCAAGCGCGTCGCCGAGGCCGATGTCGAAGAGGGTCTGTTCGACAGCCCCGACGACGACGATCACCTGCTGTCGCGCCCGCCCGTCGTGACCATCATGGGCCACGTCGACCACGGCAAGACCTCGCTGCTCGACGCTCTGCGCAACGCCCACGTCCAATCCGGCGAGGCTGGCGGCATCACCCAGCACATCGGCGCCTACCAGATCACCGCCGAGGACGGCCGCAACACGACCTTCATCGACACGCCCGGCCACGCCGCCTTCACCCAGATGCGCGCCCGCGGCGCCAAGGTGACGGACATCGTGGTGCTGGTGGTGGCGGCCGACGACAGCGTCATGCCGCAGACGGTCGAGGCGATCTCCCACGCCAAGGCGGCCGACGTGCCGATCATCGTGGCGATCAACAAGATCGACAAGCCGGATGCCAAGCCCGACCGCGTGCGCGGCGAGTTGGTGCAGCACGGCGTGCAGGTCGAGACCCTAGGCGGCGATGTTCTCGAGGTTGAGGTCTCGGCACTCAAGCGGACCAATCTCGACGGGCTGCTCGAGCTGATCGCGCTGCAGGCCGAGGTCCTCAACCTCAAGGCCAATCCCGAGCGTGCCGCGGAAGGCACGGTCATCGAGTCGCGGCTTGATCGCGGCCGTGGTCCGGTGGCGACCGTGCTGGTGCAGCGCGGCACGCTCAAGGTCGGCGACCTCGTGGTCGGCGGCACGCAATGGGGCAAGGTGCGCGCGCTGATCGACGATCAGGGCCGCAACGTGCATTCGGCCGGCCCCTCGATGCCGGTCGAGATCCTCGGCTTCTCCGGTTCGCCCGAGGCCGGGGACCGCGTCGGCGTGGTCGAGTCGGAGGCGCGCGCTCGCGAGATCACCGAGTATCGCGACCGCCAGAAGAAGGAGGAGGCGGCTGCCCGAACCGGCACCGCCAGGTCGTCGCTGGTCGAGATGATGACCCAACTCAAGGCGACGGGCCGCAAGGAATTCCCGCTCGTCATCAAGGGTGACGTGCAAGGCTCGGTCGAGGCCATCGTCAAGACTTTGGAAGACCTCAACACCGACGAGGTCGCGGCCCGCATTCTCTCGGCCGGCGTCGGCGGCATCACCGAATCCGACGTGACGCTGGCGGACGCGTCCGACGCCATCATCATCGGTTTCAATGTGCGCGCCTTGAAGGAGGCCCGCGCCCTGGCCGAGCAGCAGGGCATCGAGATCCGCTACTACAACGTCATCTACAATCTCGTGGACGACGTGAAGGCGGCGATGTCGGGCATGCTCGATCCGACGCTGCGCGAGGACATGCTCGGCAACGCGCAGATCCTCGAAATCTTCAACATCACCAAGGTCGGCAAAATCGCCGGCTGCCGCATCACGGATGGCAAGGTCGAGCGCGGCGCGCACGTCCGCCTCATCCGCGATCAGGTGGTGGTGCACGAAGGCAAGCTCTCGACGCTCAAGCGCTTCAAGGACGAGGTCAAGGACGTCGTCTCCGGCCAGGAGTGCGGCATGGCCTTCGAGAACTACCAGGACATGCGCGTCGGCGACGTCATCGAGTGCTACAACGTGACGGCGATCAAGCGCTCGCTGTAGCGCTTGTGATGGAGGAAGCGCGCAGCGGGCGAGGGCGGACAACACCTCGGCGTTCGAAGATGCCGAGGCGAGCAGGATCAAGGCGCTGGAAGCCAAGCTCGCCTCTCCCCAGATGCAAGGCATGGCTGACGCGAAGTATCGGCCTCGCCAAGCGGTGTTCGATGAGCTTCTGGATGTGAGGCTTGCAAGGACCCGCCGGCGCATCGAGGAGAACTGAGTGATCCTTGAAGAGCTTGTGGGTCATGCACTTCCCCGATGAGACGAGACGAGGCTGGAGAGGCAGGCGGTCCTTGGTCATTTCTTTCTTGCCGTAGGATCGAAGGCTTTTTCCTGACTGTTGCCGCAGTTAGAGCGTTCGTACGAAGCCCTCAAGACGGAAAACCAGAGCCTTAGGTCACGGGTTGCAGCTCTCGAGGCTGATGTGGCAGATGACACAGGTCAGCTCAGGATACTGGGCGCGTTCCTACAGAGCGCAGTCAAAGATGCTGCGAAATGGCAATACGGAACAAGCTGTCGCGGTGCAGATCGAGAAGCTGATCGGCAAGAGGTCGCTTTCGCCTGGCGTAATCCGCTGAGGAGTAGTTCACAAGCAATGTCCCGTACACACCAGCAGGGCGGCGAGCCGTCCCAGCGCATGTTGCGCGTCGGCGAGCTGATCCGCCATGCCTTGTCCGACCTGCTCTCGCGCGGCTCGATCGTCGATCCGGTGCTCGACGGCCACGTCATCACCGTGCCGATCGTGCGGATGAGCCCCGACCTGAAGCTCGCAACCGCCTACGTGATGCCGCTGGGCGGGCGCGACATGGCGCCGGTAGTCGAGGCGCTCGACCGCCACCGCAAGGCTTTGCGCACCGAGGTGGCTCACCGCATCAACATGAAGTTCGCGCCTGATCTACGCTTCAAGGCCGACCAGAGCTTCGACTATGGCGCCAAGATCGATGCCATCCTCGACTCGCCCAAGGTCAAGCAGGACCTTGAACCCGAGCGTCGCGACGAAGACGCAGGCTGACGCCGGGTCCGCGCCCACGCTCGTCGCGCGACGTCTCGGCAGCGACATCGTCATCGCTGATCAAATCGCTTCTTTCAGAGCAGGATAAGAGGTACAGCGCAGGGGCGGTTACGAGACCGTCACGCGAATGCCGCAGGCCGGTCGGCCCTCGTGGATGAGGGCCGCATATTTGGTGAGTGTCATGACCAATGCCGCCTTTGTCGAGCGCGATAGCGACGACGATCAGCTCAGCCTCGACAACCAGCTTTGCTTCTCTCTCTACGCCGCTGCGCATGCGATCAAGAAGGCCTATCGCCCGCTGCTGGACGAGCTTGGCCTCACCTATCCGCAATATCTCGTGCTCATCGTGCTGTGGAAGACGGACGCGCTGAAGGTCTCCGACATCGGCCAGCAATTGTCGCTCGACTCCGGCACGCTGACGCCGGTCCTGAAGAGGCTGGAAAGCGCCGGTGTGGTGACGCGGGCGCGTCGGGCCCAAGACGAGCGCGAGGTTGAAATCGCGCTGACCGACGCGGGACGGGCGTTGCGCGAGCGCGCGGTGGGCGTGCGCTGCCAGATCGTGAGGCAGCTTGGCATGAGCGACACCGCGATCGCCAACCTTCGCAGCGAGCTCAACGCGGTGATCTCGACCCTCAGCGCACCCTGAGCGGCGTGGTGTCGGCCTCGCTCGCGCGCGTCACCATCGAGCGCATGGGCGGGCGTGGTGAAGGCATCGCTCCTCTGGGCGGGCGCCGGCTCTATGTTGCCTACGCGCTGCCGGGCGAGACCGTCACCGTCGACGATCCCGGCGGCAAGCGCGCGGCGCTCGTCGGCGTCGTGACACCGAGTCCCGATCGCATCCCCGCGATTTGTCCGTATTTCACCACCTGCGGCGGCTGCGCCGTGCAGGCCTGGTCTCACGCGCCCTACGCTTTGTGGAAGCGCGGCCTCGTGGTCGAAGCCTTGTCGCGCGCGAGTCTCGCGGCCGAGGTGGCGCCCCTCGTCGACGCCCATGGCGCCGGGCGGCGGCGCGCCACCTTCCACGCCGGCACGGCGGCCGACGGGCGCACCCGCACCGGCTTCAACGAGGCCCGCTCGCACGCCATCGTCGCGATCGAGGCCTGTCCGATTTTCGATCCCGGCCTTGCGGGCGCGCTGCCCGCCGCGCGCGCCCTCGTAGCGGCGCTGAACGACACCGGAGGCGGGCTGCGCAAGCCGCTCGACATCCTGGCGACCGCGTCGGACGAGGGCCTCGACATCGACCTGCGCGGGCACGGTCCGCTGGCGGAGGGCGAGCGCGCGCGCGTGGTCGCGGTGGCGGTCGCCCACGACCTGGCGCGGCTGTCCAACCACGGCACGATCGTGCTGGAGCGGCGCAAGCCGGCGGTGCGCTTCGGCGCCGCGCGGCTCGATCTGCCGCCGGGTGCCTTCCTGCAAGCGACCGCATCGGGCGAGGCCGAGCTCGCCGCCCGCGTGCTGGAGGCGACCGCCGGCGCGAAGCGCGTCGCGGACCTGTTCTGCGGGGTCGGCACCTTCGCGCTGCGCCTCGCGGCCCGGGCCGAGGTCGCCGCTTTCGACAACGAGCCGGCGGGCCTCGCCGCGATCGATCGCGCCGCGCGGGAGACGCCGGGTCTGCGGGCGCTGAGCGTCAGCGCGCGTGACCTGCAAGGGCGCCCGCTCACCATCGATGAGCTGAAGCCCTTCGATTGCGTGGTGCTCGACCCGCCGCGCGCCGGCGCCGAGGCGCAGATGCGTGCGATCGCCGCCTCGGCGGTGACGCGGGTGGTGTCGGTGAGTTGCGACGCCGCGAGCTTCGCCCGCGACGCCGCGATCCTTGTCACCGCCGGCTTCGTGGCCGAATGGATCGTGCCGGTCGACCAGTTCCGCTACGCCGCCCACGTCGAGATCGTCGCCGCCTTTCACCGCAAGCCGGCGAGGCGGGTGCGGAGGCTGCTGGGGTGAACAGGATGCTGCAGCCGATCCGTCTCATTGAGGGGATCGGTCACCAGGTCTAAGTTCCGGTCGAGAAGGAGCTGCCCTATGGCTGTCGAGACCCTGACCCGCCCGACGCCGGCCGCCGCCAACCTCGTATCCAGGCTGCGCGCCATCGTCGGCGATGCGCACGTGCTCGAAGCCGAAGCCGACACGGTCTCCTACCTGCGCGAGCGCCGCGATCTCTATCGCGGCGTGTCGCGCGCCGTGGTGCGCCCGGGCACGCGCGACGAGGTCTCGGCCGTGCTGGCGCTGTGCCACGAGACCGGCACCGCTGTGGTGCCGCAGGGAGGCAACACCGGGCTTGTCGGCGGCCAGACGCCGATGCACGGCGAGATCGTGCTGTCGCTCACCCGGCTCGCCGCGGTACGCGAGATCGACATCGTCACCGGGACGATGATCGTCGAGGCCGGCATGACGCTGGACGCCGTGCGCGCCGCCGCCGACAGGGCCGGGCGGCTGTTCCCGCTGTGGTTCGCCTCGGCCGGCTCGTGCACCATCGGCGGCAACCTCGCGACGAACGCCGGCGGCGTCAACGTCATCGCCTTCGGCAACACTCGCGAGCTCGTCAACGGCATCGAGGTGGTGATGGCCGACGGCCGCGTGCTGTCGAACCTCTCCAAGCTCAAGAAGGACAACACCGGTTACGACCTGAAAAACCTGTTCATCGGCTCGGAGGGTACGCTCGGCATCATCACCGCGGCGGTGCTGAAGCTCTATCCCAAGCCGCGCAAGGTGGAGACCGCCTTCGCCGGTGTCGCCAGCCCGAACGAGGCACTGGCCCTGTTACAGAGGCTGCGCGAAACCATGTCCGGCAAGATCCGCGCTTTCGAGCTGATCCCGCGCCTCGGGCTCGAGTTCGTGCTGGAGGCGGTTCCCGCGGCGCGCGATCCGCTGCACGGCCCGCACGACTGGTACGTGCTGATCGAGCTCGCCACGCAAGCGGACGAGGCCCTGAACGACGAACTTTTCACCTTTCTGGAGAACGTGACCGAGCGCGGGCTGGTAGAGGACGCCACTGTCGCCTCCTCGCTGTCGCAGGCCGAGGCGCTCTGGGCTTTGCGCGAGAACATCTCGGAAGCCCAGAAGCATTTCGGCGGCTCGATCAAGCACGACGTGTCGGTGCCGGTGGCCAGCGTGCCGGCCTTCCTCGCCGCCGTCGAGCCGGCGGTGCTGGCGGCGGTGCCCGGTGCTCGGCTCTGCGCCTTCGGTCACCTGGGCGACGGCAACATCCACTGCAACGTCCAGCAGCCCGAGGGGGGTGACAAGGCCGCCTTCCTGGCGCGCTGGGACGAAGTCAACCGCATCGTCCACGGGCTCGTCGCTTCGTTCGGCGGCTCCATCTCGGCCGAGCACGGCATCGGCCAGCTGAAGCGCGACCTTCTGCCCGGCGTCAAAGATCCTGTGGCGCTCGACGCCATGCGCGCCATCAAGCTGGCGCTCGACCCCAAGGGCATCCTCAACCCCGGCAAGGTGCTGTAGCGCGAAGGAGGCTCGCCAAGGCGGGAGGCTGGGTCGAGGCTACGTCTTTCTCTGCTAGAGCAAAGTCCGCAACAACAGCGGACCTTGCCCTAGTCGTCGCGATCGACCACGAACCAGTCTTCCGCGACGAGGCCTGGCACGTCGACGCCGCTGCGCCTGGGGCAGCGATGCAGGCGCCAACGCGTCTCCGCGACCCGCAGCGTTGCCAGGTCTGCAGCGATGTCGACGATCGCGCCGGACCCGTGCTCCGGGCAGCAGACCCCGAAACGGAGCATCACGGCGTCGCCGGCCGCCAGTCGCGCAGGAGGCATCGTCGGCGTCTGCGAAAGGTCGCTGAGGCAGAGCCTGGCACCGGGCCGCAGCGCGGGCGCGTGAACGATGGCCTGAAACATCTGACGCCTGTCCGTCGTGGCTCTAGCGAAGCTACAAAGCCACGCTGCGGAGCAGCCGACAAGACGCCGGACGTCGTATCAAGCAATGGTGTTCGCGGGTTGCCGTAGCGCAGCGCAAGCTCACGGGCGTTCGCGACGGCGGTGAGACGAACAACAAGGTTGCGGCCGTGACCGCCGTCGGATCAAAAGTGTCATCAGACGAACGCACTCCCGCTGTCGCGTGCGAGCTCTGCTCGGCGCCCGCGACACGGTCGCGAGCCGCGGTCTAACCCGCATCCGCCAGTGGGTGGAGGTCGCGCACCATGGCCTTCATGCGCTCGTCGAGCACGTGCGTGTAGATTTGCGTGGTGGCGATGTCGGCATGTCCCAGCAGCTCCTGAACGATGCGCAGGTCGGCGCCATTCTGCAGCAGGTGGGAGGCGAAGGCGTGCCGCAGGACGTGTGGGCTGACGCGATGGCCGGCGATGCCGGCGATCCCGGCGACGGTCTTGAGGTCGCGGGCGAAGGCTTGCCGGGTGAGATGGCCGCTATCGGAATCGGCGGGGAACAGCCACGCACCGTCGGCGGCGCCGGGCAGCAGTGCCTTCAGCCTCTCGCGATAGGACGCGACGGCGGCGCGGGCCGCCTCACCCACCACCACCAAGCGCTCGCGACCGCCCTTGCCCTTGATCGCGATCAGCGGGTCGCGCCCGCGCAGCGCGTGCCGCGGCAGGGCGACGAGTTCGGAGACGCGCAGGCCGGTGGCGTAGAGCAGCTCCAGCAGGGCCCGCATGCGCAAGGCCCGCATCCGCGCGCCGGGCGAGCGGGTCTCGTCGTCATGGCCCTGCGCGGCGGCGGCGAGCAGGGTGTCGACCTCGGCCACGCTGAGGATCTTGGGCAGGCGCTGGCCCTGGCGCGGTCCCTCGAGGATCTGCGAGGGATCGTCGGCGCGCAGCGCCTCGGCGACGAGGAAGCGGTGGAATTGGCGAATGGCCGAGAGCTTCCGCGCCGCGGAAGTCGGCTTGTAGCCCGAGCTCTCCAGCGTGCCGAGATAAGTCCGCAGATCGTCCGTCGAGGCGTCGAGCGGGTTGCGACCTTTGGCGGAAAGGCCCGTGGCATAGGCGAGAAGGTCGCGCCTGTAGGCCTCGAGCGTGTTGGCCGCGGCGCCGCGCTCGGCCGCGATCATGTCGAGGAAAAGATCGACCAGGCGATGGGCGGAGAGGGTCATGCGGACACCATGGCATCGGTGGACTTAACGCGGCCTTCCGGTCGCACGCTTTGAGACATTGCCGGAGTTTTCGCGGACAAGGCGCCCGGCCTCAGGGGTGGTCCGTCGCCGGCGGCCCGATCCCGATGCGCGTGCGATATACGCTGACCGGCCATTGCACCTTGGAGACGCCGCCATTGAACGGCGCCATGCGGTCGAGCTGGGCGGCGGGCATGTAGAGGAAGCCGGCCGCATCGATCCACAGGGCGTCGACCCACAGCAGCCGCGGATCCTCAATCAGGACGCGGATCCTGCCGTCGGGATCGATCGCCAGCACCTGGTGATGATTGACGTCGGAGGCGTAGATCGTGCCTTCGGCGTCGATCGCCGTGCCCCCGGTGGACGAGGTCTTGGCGAAGGTCGTGATGTGCTTGGCGAGTTGCGCATTGGGCAGCGCCGGATCGTCGAGGTAGCGGGTGGCGATGCGCGACAACGGGCCGGACGCCGGCTGGTAGTAGAAGAACTTGCCATCGGGCGAGACCTCGAGCTGGTCGGCGTGGATCTTGACCGCCTTGCCATCGGGGCCGCGCAGCCCGTGCGCTTCGGCGGTGATGGGGCGCTGCGCCGTCATCGTGGGATCGCCGTCGAGCACGCGACGCGTCGCCCCCGTGGCGAGGTCCACCACGATGACCCCGGGCGACCCGACATCGGTGACGTAGGCCACGCCGCCGTGGAAGCGAACGTCGTCGATGAAGCTCTTCGGGTTCGTGGCGGCTTCCAGCGGGTACACGCGCGCGACCCTGTCGCTCACGAGGTCGATCTTGATCAGCTTGGGGCCGCCCGGCAGCGGTGCCTTGCCGAGGCCCGACGCACCGACGTCGACGATCCAGAGCGAGCCGCGCGGCCCGATGCGCAGCGCGTTGACGCGTAAGAAGCCCTTCTCAGCGTCGTCGCCAGGCTTCCATCCGTTCCAGTGCTCGTCGGGGAAAGGCACCGGCTTGCCGTTCTTCCACTCGACGACCTGCGGGCCGGCGCTGCCGTCGATGTGCGACAGCGGCAGGAACACTCGTCCCGCCGGGGTCGAGGCGTAGCCGTTGGCGACGCTGTCGAGCTGCAGGACCGTGGCGAGCGGATCGGGCTCGGCGATCGCCGACAGCTCGGCCGGCACGAGCAGGGCGGCGGCGAGGGCGAGGGCGAGACGCATGGATCAGTGTCTTTCATCGGCGCGGCGCGAGACGCGACACCTTACATTGCGGTCGAGAACTCCGGCAAACAGCGGCACGCCATGCTCCTTTTCGAGGCCGCGGACGACTCGGCCGTTGAAGCTTGGCCGCGTTCCTGCTATGTTCTTATGGTCTTCACGAGGCCGATCCATGGCGCTGAGCACCACCTACATCATCGTCCCCTTCCTCACCGGTGCCAGGGGCCGGCTGCACCCCGGCATCCCGCGTCGGTCGTCGTCGCGCGCCAACGCCATCGCCGTGGCCGATGGGCTGGCGCCCTCCTACGCCGGCGTCGTCGTGTTGCGCGACCGCGACGATCCCGCCGCTGGCGTGTACCTGGAGCCGCTGCTGATCTGCGCGATCGGCGACGTTCCGGGCGACCTGCTGGTGCAGCTGGCAGCCTGAAAGGCCGCTGTGGCGGGCGAATCTTGATGGCTGGCCGCCACCGTCCTGCCGGTTAGCCCGGGGCAGGCGACGTGGCCGCTTCGCATCACGTTCTATCATTCGGAGCATCGACACCATTGACGCTTCGTTTACCGGCCCCGACCAAGGTCCAGGCCTTGCGGGTGCCTCAAAGACGAGGCGTTATGGTTTTTGTTCGGGAGCGCGGACGCGCGGCCTCCCTGGAGAGAGTCGGTTCGTATGCGTCCTTCGCGCCTTGTCATCCGTCTCGCGTTCGTTGCGGCGGCGGCCATCGCCTCGGCATGCCTCGCCGGCTGCGAGGAGGCGGCGACCGGAGATCTCGGCATGGCCGGATCGGCGCGCGCCTCGCACGCCCTCAATCCCGACATGCTGGCATTGATGGAGAAGAAGGGCGTCGCCCAGACCTCGCCCGTGCTCATCCGTACGTACAAGAAGGAAGCCGAGTTCGAAATCTGGAAGATGAAGGCGGACGGGCGATACGTCCACTACAAGACGTTCCCGATGTGCCGCTGGTCGGGCCAGCTCGGTCCCAAGATGCGTGAAGGCGACCGTCAGGTTCCAGAAGGCTTTTACCGCATCACGCCCGGCCAGATGAACCCGACCTCGCAATACTACCTGTCGTTCAACGTCGGCTATCCCAACGCCTACGACCGCGCCCACGGCGCCTCGGGCGGCTCGATCTTCGTGCACGGGGCCTGCTCCTCGGCCGGCTGCTTTTCGATGACGGACGCGCAGATCGATCAGATCTACGCCGTCGCCCGAGAGGCCTTTTCCGGCGGCCAGCAGGTCATCCAGATGCAGTCCTACCCGTTCCGCATGACGGCGGAGAACATCGCCAAATACCGCAACGACCCCAACATCGGCTTCTGGCGCAACCTCAAGGAAGGCGCCGACAATTTCGAGGTGTCGAAGCAGGACGTGACGGTCGGCGTCTGTGCCAAGCACTACGTGTTCAACACCACCGCGCGCAATCTCGACCCTTCCGGGCCGTGTCCGGCGCTGCAGCACGACGGCATCCAGAACGAGGTCGCCGCCCGACAGGCCGAGGACGACGCCACGATCGCGAAACTGGCCGAGACCACGCCGGCGGTGCGCACGATCTACGCCGACGGTGGCCAGAACCCGGAGTTCGCCAAGGCCGGGCTCGCCGACGTGAGCCGCCCCGAGGCGCTCGCCGCCGGCGCCACCGACTGGGTGGTCGAGCCCGCCGCCGCCAAGGGCGCCTCGCCGGTGGTGAAGCTCGCCGCCAAGAAGGCCGCCGCCCGCACCAGCGTCGCCAAGGCCAAGGCGGCCAGCCCGGCGCTCGCCGACACCAGCGACCGCACCGCGACGATCAAGAAGTCGCAGGCCGCGCTTTGAGCTAGCCGCGAACGCCGCTCGGGACGCGCCGGCGGCGCCCTCCGAGAGGCGACCGCGATGACGAGCACGCCGTACGCTCCCCTGTTGACGGTCATTCTCGCAGCGGAGCCGCGCGAGATCGTCGCGCGCTCGACCTGCACGCGCAGATTGCATGCGAGCGCGCCTGGAGTTTCCGGCGGCTGTGCAGAGATCGAGCCGCTGCGATCCGCGCTTTCCTCGAGCGCGGCGAGACCGGGGCAGCGCCAGCCTCGCCGCATCCTTCGCCATTGCCGCCGCTCAGCGCTCGCCCGGCCGGCCCGGGCCGCCGGGACCGCCCGGCCCGCCATGGGGCTGACCGCCGCCCTGCGGCCGAGGCTGACCGCCGCCCTGCGGACGCGGCTGGCCGCCGGGCGGTCCGGCGGGACGCGCTTGCTGCGGCGCCGGCTGCGCCCGCTGCATCGGCTGGGGTGGCGGGGCCTGGCGCTGCATCTGCTGCGGTGGCCTCGCCTCCTGTCGCTGGATCGGCTGCGGGGGTCGCGGCTCGGCACGCGGCGGCTGCGGCCGGGGCGCAGCCTGCTGCCGTTCGGCTCGCGGCGACTGGTCCCGTCGCTGCTGCGCGGCGCCAACCTGGGATTCGTGTAAGGCACGGTCGCCGCCGGTCGGCCGTGCGGTGTTCGGCGCGGCCGCGGTCGTGCCGGGACGCGCGGCAGACTGCGGCCGGCCGGTGGCCGCGGTTCCGGCGGGGCCCGGCGAGCCCGCATGGCCGGCTCGAGCGGCGTTGGCCGCCGGCACGCCGGTCTGCACGGGTCTCGGAAGCTCGTGTCCCGGCGGCACGCCCGGCGCCGGGCCGGTCCCTCCAGCCGAGCCCGGACGCGCAGCGCCCGCGCCCGGCGCGGCGGCAACATGCCCCTGCGGTATGGCCTGGCCGGCCGGGCGCGCACCCGCGGCTTGCGCCTGCACCACGCCCGGTCCCTTGAAGGCGGTCGGCTGCGCGGTCGCCGCCACGGTCGGGCGCCCGTGGTTCTGAGCCTCGCGTAGCGAAGGGTCTCCGCGCGCGATCTGCAGGTGCTGTTGTTGCACGGCGGTGGGCGCAATGTGCGGCCCGCGCCCGATCGCGATCTGCTGCGGGGTCGGTCGCGCCTGCAGCCCGCCTTGGCCCCCATTGTAGCTGACGCGGTCCACCGCCCGCGCGGTCGCGACCTGCTGGTTGTAGACGTTGGTGATGTTCGTCACGTTCGTGACATTGGTGACCGAGCGATTGTAGAAGAAACTGCCGCCCCGCCACTCGCCGCCGTAATAGCCCGAGCCGGTGTAGCCGAAGCCGTAGTCGATGCCGCCGTAGAAGCCGACCCTCTCGCCCCAATAGCCGGCGTGCCAGCCATAGACGCCCTGGTCGTAGCCCCAGTAGCCCGGGGTCCACAGCAGGCCGATGCGCGGCGGCTCGATCCACGTGCCCGGTACCCAGAAGTAGCCGTAACTGTCGTCGTAGTCCCAATAGCCGGGCGACCAGAGGTAGCCGGGAGCGGGGATCGGCGGCTGCAGGTAGACCGGCAGGGGCGGTGGCGGAACGCCCACGGTGATGATCACCTGCGCGGCGGCGGGTGCCGCCACGAGAGCCGGAACGCTGCAGGCGCAAAGCCAGGAGAGGGTCAGGGCTACGGGAAGGCGGCGCATCGGTCTTCTCCTCTATCCGCATCATCGGCTGCATAAAAAGGGCCGAGCCGTTGAACGCGACATGAACTTTCGAGCGCGGGACGGCTCTCTACCGACGGCGCAAAGCACCTGAGCCGCTTCTGTACCCCGGCAAACCCGCGTGATAAGCACGCCGCTTCGCGCCGGGCCCCTCCGGTCCACCCTTGACGCGGCTACGCCCGCCCTCCGAGACCCAACGAATGACGAAGCCCGTGAGAGCCGATGGCCAGCCCGTTGCGGGCAAGACGACCAAGGCGCAGGACGGCGGTTTCTTCGAGCTCGTCAAGGTCGTACTCCAGGCCCTCCTGATCGCGCTGGTGGTCCGCACCTTCGCCTTCCAACCCTTCAACATTCCCTCCGGCTCGATGATCCCGACGCTTCTCGTCGGCGACTTCCTCTTTGTGTCGAAATACGCCTACGGCTACTCGCACTTCTCGTTCCCGCTGAGCCCGGACTTCTTCAAGGGCCGCGTTCTCGCGACGCCGCCCAAGCGTGGCGACGTCGTCGTGTTCAAACTCCCGCGCGACGGCACCACCGACTACATCAAGCGCGTGATCGGCCTGCCCGGCGACACCATCCAGATGAAGCAGGGCCGCCTCTACATCAACGACGTCGAGGTGCCGCGCGAACCCATCAAGAAGGTGCGCACGGAGGATTTCCAGCAGCAGGAGGCCGACGTTCCGACCTACAGGGAGACCTTGCCCGGCGGCGTCAGCCACACGGTCATCGAGATCCAGGGCGACAGCGGCTTCTACGACAACACCGACGTCTACAAGGTGCCGCCGAACTCCTACTTCATGATGGGCGACAATCGCGACAACTCGCAGGACAGCCGTGTCCCGCCCGATCAGCAAGGTGTCGGCTACGTCCCCTTCGAGAACCTGATCGGCCGCGCCGAGATCATCTTCTTCTCGGTCGCGGGGCAGTCGGCCTGGAAGGTCTGGGAATGGCCTTGGACCGTGCGCTGGAACCGCCTAGGCAAGACCGTGCACTGACGGCCGACACGTACGAGTTCTTTGCGTCGGAGGCGGCGTCGGCTACGGTCTCGTCGCACGCGTCCTCTGCAATTCGGCGAAACGATCGCACGTTGAAGTCTATCCCTTGAAGGCGGCCCGCCCGAAACCGCAACTCGCCGATCTCGAACGCACGCTGGGCTACAGCTTCCGGGATCGGGAGACGCTCGCGCTCTCGCTCACGCACGTCGGTGCTGCCACGTCCCGCGCGACGAGCTACCAGCGCCTCGAATTCCTCGGCGACAGGGTGCTCGGGCTGATCGTCGCCGACATGCTCTACGAAGCCTTTCCGGAGGCGGAGGAAGGCGAGCTGTCGCGCCGGCTCGCCGGGCTGGTGCGCCGTGAAACCTGCGCCGCCGTGGCCGAGGGCTGGGGGATCGAGCCCCACATCCGGCTCGTCACCGGCGAGCGGAGCGCGCTGCGCCGCGCCATCCTCGGCGACATCTGCGAGGCGGTAATCGGTGCCCTGTTCCTGGACGGCGGCCTCGCGGCGGCCGCCGCGCTGGTGCGGCGCGATTTCAGCGGCCGCATGCAGGTGCCCGAGCGCCCGCTGCGCGACCCCAAGACGGCGCTGCAGGAATGGGCGCAGGCCCGCAAGCTCGCCGCGCCGCTCTATCGGCAGGTCACGCGTAGCGGCCCCGATCATGCCCCGCGCTTCACCGTCGCGGTGATCGTCGAGGAGCATGAGCAGGCGCAGGCGCAGGGCGCCTCGAAGCGCCTCGCCGAGCAGGCCGCCGCCGCCGCCTTCATGATGCGGGAAGGCATCGACGAGACCGCGACGGCGGAAGCGGTGCCGGCATGAGCGAGGTCGCGACCATCGAGCCCGGAGCGGGCGAGACGCGCTGCGGTTTCGTCGCGCTGATCGGTGCGCCCAACGCCGGCAAGTCGACCCTGATCAACCAGGCCGTCGGCACCAAGGTGTCGATCGTATCGCGCAAGGTGCAGACCACCCGGGCGCTGGTGCGCGGCATCGCGCTCGAGGGCGCGGCGCAGATCATCTTCGTCGACACGCCCGGTATCTTCGCGCCCAAGCGCCGGCTCGACCGCGCGATGGTCGCCAAGGCCTGGTCGGGCGCCGGCGATGCCGACGCCGTCGCGCTGCTGGTCGATGCCCGCAAGGGCGCCGATCCCGAAACGGCGGCCATCATCGCCGGGCTCGCTGGCGCGAAGGCGCCGAAGCTGCTGATCCTGAACAAGATTGACACCGTCGATACCGAGAAGCTGCTGGCCCTGGCGGCCGGTCTCAACGTGGGCGGGCTCTTCGCCGACACCTTCATGATCTCCGCCCTTCGCGGCCACGGCGTCCCCAAGCTGGTCGCCCACCTCGGCGCGCTGATGGCACCCGGCCCTTGGCTCTACCCGGAGGACCAGGTCAGCGACGCCCCGCTGCGCTCGCTCGCCGCCGAGATCACGCGCGAAAAATTGTTCGAGCGGCTGCACGACGAACTGCCCTACCAGTCCACCGTCGAGACGGAGAGCTGGACGCAGCAGCCCGACGGCTCGGCCCGCGTCGAGCAGACGATCTACGTGACCCGCGACAGCCACAAGAAGATCGTGATCGGCGAAGGCGGCCGCACCATCAAGTCGATCGGCTCGGCGGCGCGCAAGGAGATCGTCGAGGCGGCCGAGCACAACGTGCACCTGTTCCTCTTCGTGAAGGTCCGGCCGGACTGGGGCGATGACCCGGAGCGCTTCCGGGCGATGGGGCTGGACTTCACCAAGTAAGATGCGAGCGGGTTAAGCGCTGGCTTTCAGCGCGTAAGCTTCGTCGGCGGGTTGCAGGGCGTCGACGATGCCGCGGAACGCCTCGACCAGGGTCGCGTCGAGCTTGCCGCCCATGCCGACGAGGATTTCGTAGGCCTTGTCCGAGGAAAGCGGCGCGCGATAGGTCCGCCGCTCGATCAGCGCGGCGTGGATGTCGCAGATCGTCACGATGCGCACGATGTCGGAGATGCGCTCCTGGCGCAGTCCCTCGGGATAGCCGCTGCCGTCGAGCATTTCATGGTGATGGAGCACGATGTCGAGGACGCCGTGCTCCAGGCCACCCTGCCGGGAGAGCATGTAGTAGCCGTCCGACGCATGCCGGCGCATGACCGTCAGTTCGGCGGCATCCAGCGGCCCGCTCTTGTTCAGGATCGCCAGCGGCACGCGGGCCTTGCCGATATCGTGTAGCAGCGCCGCCTTCACCAGCATGCGCTGCTTGGCGATGGAGAGGCCGAGCTGTCCGGCGAAGGCCGCGGTGAGGCCGGCGACGAGCAGGCAATGCTGATAGGTCGCGTCGTCGTAGCGCCGGACGATGTCGACCCAACGATCGATGCCGGTGTCCTTGGTCGAGCGCAGCAGGGCTGCCACGCCTTCGTCGAGGTCGCTCACCGAGATCGGTGCGCGGGCCTTCGCCGCGGCGAAGATCCGCGACAGGCTCGTCGCCACGACGCCGACTTCGTATACGGTGCCGGTCGGCGCCGCCTGCGCGAGGCCATCGTCCACCGTGATCGGAGCCGTTCGACGATCGGCGATCAAATCGTCGCCGTTGGAGATCGAGGTCGCCCCCAGCGCATTGGCGATCGCGTGAGCGAAGATGCTGTCGTCGCGCACGTTGAAGTGCACCGGCGTGTCCGGCCGGCGGCGATGGAACGCGAGCGCCTCACGCAGCGATTGCCGCGCTCCGCTCTCGTCGAGATCGACGTCGCAGACGATGGTCTCGGCGGATCGGATACGCGCGAGACGGTCGCCCAGGCGGACGATGGTGCACCCCCGCAGCCCGGTTGCGCATCCTGGATCCCGGTCGGTGATCAGAAGCATATGCCGACGATAAAGCGAGGGCCTTAGCTTGAACTTAACGGCTGCACCGAAACGTACCGCCCTTCCAGTCCCTCGCCCTCCACCCTTACCAGCCCGCGCGCGCAAAGGTCTTCGAGATGGGCGAGCACGGTGATGGCGGCGGCGCGGTGCAGGCCTGGGTCGAGCGTCTCGTAGGTCGTCGCCACCAGTTCCGGCACGGTGCCGTCGCCAGCGACGAGGCGGGCGCGTAGCGCGTGCTCGCGCTGTCGGCGATGGTGGATCAGCGCACGCAGGAAGCGCTGTGGGTCACGCACGGGGCCGCCGTGGCCCGGCCAGTAGACGTGGTCGGCGCGCCCGCGGAGTTTCGCGAGCGAGGCCATGAAAGCGCCCATCGATCCGGTCGGAGGTGCGATCACCGTGGTCGACCAAGCCATCACGTGGTCTCCGGAGAACAGCGCCGCCTCCTCCGGCAGGGCGAAGGCGAGGTGATTCATCGTGTGGCCGGGCGTCGCCACCGCGACGAGCGTGTAGCCCTCGCCCCCGAGCGCCTCGCCGTCGGCGAGCACCCTGTCAGCCACGAAGTCGAGATCGTTCGAGGCGGAGACGGCCGCGCGCTCGTTATCGCGCGGCGGCCGCGCCGGGGCGTAGGGTGCGCAGCCGACGATCTGCGCGCCGGTGAGCGTGGCGAGTGGCCGGGCGCCGGGCGAATGGTCGCGATGGGTGTGGGTGACCAAAATGTGCGAGATCCTGGCGGCGCCCGCGATGCCGAGGATGGCGTCGCGATGCGCCGGTAGGTCGGGGCCGGGATCGATCACCGCGACGGTCTCGCCGGCGCCGACGACGTAGGTGCAGGTGCCGGAGAAGGTCATCGGGCCGGGGTTGGGGGCCACCAGGCGGCGCACCAGCGGCGACAAACGGGCCGGGGCGCTCGGCGGCGCATCGCGCTGCAAGGGCAGCGGCTCCTCACCCGAATGCTCGTCGCCCGCGTCCGCGTCGTTCATGTGGGCTCGAGGAGGCCGCCGGGCTGCGGCTCGGGCTCGATGTCGGTCGGCAGGAACGGGTGCGCCAGCGTGTGGTAGAGCCCCTCCCTGCAGACGAGGCGCGAGACGCCGTCGGCGATCAGCGCCGCCACCATCAGCGGGATCACCATGGCGTGGTCCTGGGTCATCTCCGACACGATGACGAAGGAGGTGATCGGCGTCTGCACCACGCCCGCGAGATAGGAGGCCATGCCGATGAGGGCGAGCGCGCCGAGCGGGATCGAGGTGAAGAGGGCGTGGAACTCGGCCCCTAGCCCGGCCCCCACCGAGAGCGACGGCGCGAAGATGCCGCCGGGGATGCCGCTCACCGAGGAGAAGATGGTGGCGAGAAACTTGAGCGGCATGAACAGCAGCGTGAGGTCGGAGCCTCCGTGGAGGATGTCGCGGGCCTCGGCGTAGCCGGTCCCGTATGAGGAATGATGGCCGAGCAGGCCGCACACCGCCACGCCCAGCCCGCAGAGGAAGGCGAACACGATCGGGCGGGCCACCACGAAGCGGCGGATGCCGCGCGTGGCGTCGGCGGCGAGGCACAGGATCAGGATGCGCGAGAACAGTCCGCCGAGCAGTCCGCCGGCCACCGCCATGACCGGCACCACCAGCCACACCCGGCCCAGCGGCATGGTGGCGGCGGTCGAGCCGAAATAGGTGTAGTCGCCCAGGATCGCGAGAGAGGTGACGCCGGCGGCGATGATGCAGCCGATGACGAGCCCCGAGGCCTTGGCCTCGAAGGATCGCGACAGCTCTTCGATGCCGAAGACGATGCCGGCGAGCGGCGTGTTGAAAGCGGCAGCGATGCCGGCGGCGGCGCCCGCCAGCAGCAGGTTCTGCTGGTAGACCACCGGCGCCTTGCGGCCGATGAAGCCCATGATCGAGGCGCCGACCTGCACCGTCGGACCCTCGCGGCCGATCGAGGCGCCGCAGAGCAGGCCGATCATCATCACAACGACTTTGCCGAAGGCGGTGCGCAGCGACACCAGCGCGTAGCGCCGCTTGGCGTCCTCGATCTGGCGGGCGGCGATGACCTGGGGGATGCCCGAGCCTTGCGAGTTCGGAAACACCGTGCGGGCGAGGAAGACGCAAAGCGCGAAGCCGAGCGGTGTCACGACGAGCGCGAGGCCCTCGGCGTGACGGATGATGTCGGCGAACAGCGCCTGGGCCCTGTCGGCCAGGAGCGCCATCAGCACGGCGGCGCCGCCGACGCACAGGCCGCCGAGCAGAAACACGCCGCGGCGCAGCCACTGGTCCACTGCCAGGCGCGAGAAGCCGAGGCGGCGGATGAGGGAACGGCGCCTGGGCTTGCTGCGTAACGGGAGGGCGGTCATCGCGGATGGAAGGTTCGGCTCTGCGGGAACTCGCCTTATCCGGGTCGAGGGCGGGACGGGCAAGGCTCTTTTGACATTTCGGCTTCGCGCCGTGCACGCAGCGTTCTGCGGCATGGTGCGTGCAGAGGCGCGAACGAAAGCGGCGACCGAAAGCGGCGGCCGCGGAAGGAGGATCATCGTTGGCGGAGGCGACGCTCACGATCAGCTCCAGGAACTATTCCTCCTGGTCGTTGCGCGGCTGGCTGATGGCGCGCTTCTCCGGCCTGCCTTTCACGGAGGTGATGATCCCGCCCACCCAGCCGAACATGCGCGCCGAGCTCCTGCTGCTCTCTTCCTCGATGGGCGTGCCGACGCTGCGCCACGACGGGATCGCGATTTGGAGCCATCTCGCCATCGGCGAATATCTCGCCGAGCTCAGGCCGCAATCGGGGTTGCTGCCGCCCGAACGCGCGCGGCGCGCCCATTGCCGCTCGATCTGCGGCGAGATGCATGCCGGCTTCGCCCCGCTGCGCTCGGCGCTGCCGATGAACCTCAGGGGCGACTTCCCGAACTTCCGCGTCTGGTCGCGGGCCCAGGCCGACATCGACCGCATCCTCGTCATCTGGCATGAATGTCTCGAGGCCTACGGCGGCCCATTCCTCATGGGAGCGGCGCCCACGATGGCCGACGCGATGTACGCACCCGTCTGCACGCGGCTGCGCACCTACCACGTGCCCATGGATGCGGGCGGGCAGGCGTACTGCGGCGCGATCCTGGCGCTGCCCGAAATGAAGGAATGGATCGAGGCGGCGCGTGCGGAGCCCGAGGATGTCGACGAGCTCGAGATCGAGACCTGAAGCGTAAACTCAACAAAGGTGACAATTGCTATGGACGTGCGCTCTTGAGCAATTACACCTATGATGATGTCATAGGTTCGGGAGCGCATGACGACTTCAACATATGAGGCGCCGCTTGCCGTTGGCGGCTACCTGCAGACCCTTCGAGATGCCGGATCGATTGCCTGGGCGCAACGCGGGGACGCGCTCTGCCGGGAAGGCGAACGCTCGTCGAGCGTTCTGCTCATCGCCTCAGGTTACGTCGTCGCCATCAAACGCACCGCCTCCGGTCTCCAGCAGAACGTGGCGCTCTACGTTCCGGGCGACCTCGTCGACCACGAGAGCTTCACGCTCGGTGTGACGCGTTGCGGCGCCGTGGCGCTGACCGCCGTGACTTTCCATAAGGTGCCGCATGGCCGGCTGCGCGATATCCTGGCGGCCAGGGCCGACCATTCCAAGGCGTTCTGGCAGTATGTCGCCTTTCACGGCGCGCTGGCGCAGGAGTGGCTGCTCAGCTTGGGGCGGCGCTCCGCCTATGCGCGCACCGCGCATTTCCTCTGCGAGATCATCCATCGCACCAGCGCCCCGGGCAATGCGACCGAGATCACCTGCCCGATGCCGCTGACGCAGACCGAGCTTGCCGACACGCTCGGCCTCTCCGTCGTCCATGTGAACAGGACGCTCATGCGGCTGCGGCAGGAGGGATTGATCCGGCTACGCCGCGGCCAGATCGATGTCCTTGATTGGTCCCGCTTCAAGAACGCCGCCGGCTTCGAGCCGACCTACCTGGAGGTCACGGGATAACATGCCGCGCTTCTACTTCAACTTTTTCGGAGGCGAGGACAGCGCGGCCGACGAGTTCGGCTGCGAATTCGAAAGCCTGGATCTCGCCTATCTCGATGCCTACCAGAGCATGGTGCGGATCGGTGCCGACCTCCTGCTGGAGCAGAAGGACCCGAGCAATCAGCGTATCGAGATCACCAACGACAGCGGCACGATCCTCATGATCTTGCCCTTCGACGACGTGTTCCGACGACGCCCGTCGCGGCGCCCGGCGGTGCCAGAAAACGACAGGCTGCGCATCCAGATCGAGAGCAGCCGGCGTCTCGGCAACGACATTCGCGCCGCCTGCACCGAGGCCCGCGCATCGGTCGCCGCCGCGCGCGCAACCCTGGGGCGAGCCAGCGCCAGCGAGGAGCTCAAGGCGCGTCAAGGCTGGTGATATCGACGAATGTCACGGTGGCGCCCGCGCGCGAGCCCGAGCCTTCCTCGTAACGTTGGATGCGCACGAGGTAGCGGGTGCGGCCGTCGGCGTGCCGCACGCGGGTCTCGACCGGGCAGCCGTTGCGCAACACGCTCGTCAGATCCGCCAGGAAGTTCGGGTAGTCTAGGCTGTGCGAGAAGGTCGCGAGCGAGCGCCCGCGGTCGCTGGGCAGCAGGCTGAAGATCTGCGCCGCCAGCGGCGTGAAGTTGCGGATGCTGAGATCGCCGTTGACGAAGACCGAGGCGATCTTCGACGTTTCGAAGAGATTGTGCAGGTCGCCATTGGCATTATCGAGCTCGTCGATCTTCTGCCCAAGCTCGGCGTTGACCGTTTGCAGCTCCTCGTTCAACGATTGCAGCTCCTCCTTCGAGGCCTCGAGCTCTTCGTTGGTCGATTGCAGCTCCTCGTTGACCGACACGAGCTCCTCGTTCGAGGACTTCAGCTCCTCCAGCGCGGTCTCGTATTCCTCGATCGTGGCCTGCAGGCGTTCGCGAGTCTCGGCGAGCTCGCGTTCCATCGCCGCCATCGCGCTGCCCTCGTCCGAGGGGCGCAGCACCCGCACCGCGGCCTGCTCGCGATCGAGCGCGGGACCGGAATCAGTGAATACGATGATGAACAGCGGCTCGTCCGTGTTGCTATCGAACGGCTCGACGATCAGGCAGAGGCTCTGGAAGCGTCCATCGTCGCCCTCCACGACGAGGCCGTGGCGCTCGACTCGCTGCTGACCCGAGACGGCCTCGCGGATCGCGCCGCGCAGCTCCAGGCGGATGCTCTTGCGGGCCATGCCGAGCAGCTGGCGCGACGGCGCGCCCGGCGCCGCCTCGAGGTACTTGCCGGTCCGTCCCGAGTAGAGGACGATGTCGCTTTCCGCGTTGATCACGACGTAGGCCGGCGCGAAGCGCTCGAGCACGCGTGCCTCGATGTCCTGGCGCAGGTTCTGGATCGTCGACAGCTTGGGCCCGCGCCCGGCGTCCGACGCGAGACTCGTCGCCGTCCCGCGCACGATCAGCGGCAGCCGCAGCGGGCTGACGGCGCTCTCCCGCGCCCTGAAGATGCGCTGCTTCTTCTCAATCGACGTGAACAGGTCGGAAAAGGTCCCGATGTTCTCCGAGGTCCCCAGGAACAGGAAACCGTTGGGTCGCAGAGAATAGTGGAACAACGGGATCACGTCGCCCTGCAGGTCCGACGCGAGATAGATGAGGAGGTTGCGGCAGGACACGAGGTCCATGCGCGAGAACGGCGGGTCGCGGATGAGGCTGTGGGGCGAGAATATGCAGAGCTCGCGCACGTCCTTGGTCACGACGAAGGACGTGCCATCCTGGACGAAGAAGCGGCGGCGGCGCTCCGGCGTCACGCTCTCAAGCAGCGGTTCGGGGTAGCGCGCGGAGCGAGCCGCCTCGAGCGAGCGCTCGTCGATGTCGGTGGCGAAGATCTGCACGCGCGGGCGCACGTCGAGCGTGTCCATGTGCTCGCGGATCAGGATGGCGATCGAGTAGACCTCCTCGCCGGTGGCGCAGCCCGGCACCCAGACGCGGACCGTGTTACTGCGGCCCTTGCTCTCGAAGAGCAGCGGGATCACCTGTGCCTTGAGGGCGTCGAAGGCGTCCTTGTCGCGGAAGAAGTTGGTGACGTTGATCAGCAGGTCGCGGAACAGCGCCGCAACCTCGCTCGAGTCGCGGCGCAGCCTGGCAACGTAGTCCTCGAGCGTCGCGATCTGGAGGAGCTGCTTGCGGCGCTGGATGCGGCGGTTGAAGGTCTTGGTCTTGTAGCCGCTGAAATCGTGGCCGATCTGGCCGCGCAGCAGCGCGTAGATCTCGCCGCTGAACTCGTCGAAGCGCGGCGCCTCTCCGGTTTCAGGATCAAGCTGGTCGGGGGTGTCGAGCGCCTCGACATAGGCGGCGATCCGCGCCGGCATGTCCTGCACCGGCACGGCAAAGTCGATCATGCCCGAGGCGATCGCCGTCTCGGGCATGCCGGAATATTTCGGGGCCGTGCCGTCGGCGACCTGGGCCAAGGTCAGGCCGCCTCGCTCCTTGACCATCTTGGCGCCGAGCGTGCCGTCGCCGTCGCTGCCCGAGAGGATCACGGCAATCGACCGATCGCCCAGGTCCACCGCGAGCGAGCTGAGGAACAGGTCGATCGGCTTGTGCTCGCGGCGCGCCGGACGCGGCCTGTCCATCTGGAAACACCCGCCCTCGATCTGCAGCGTGGCGTTCTCGGGCATGACGTAGAGGTGGTCGGGCTCAGCGACCATGCCGTCCTCGATCACCTCGACCGGCATAATGGTCCAGCGCTGCAGGATCGAGGCGAGCACGCTCTCGCGTTCGGGATTGAGGTGCGTGATGACGGCGAAGGCCGCTCCGATGGATTGCGGCACCGCCTTGAAGAAATGCTCGAGCGCCTCGATGCCGCCAGCCGACGCTCCGATGCCGACGATCGGAACGCGAGGCTCAAGAGTTTGGGACATGATAGATCCGCAGGGGTCGTCGAACGCGCCGGCCGACGACTTTTGTAACGGAAGCCGCCGCATCCGTCATTCACCAAGCTCTCGTACGGTCCAGAGACCGGCATTCTCGAGGAGAGGGTGACCCAACCCCTCATCCGGCGCTTCGCGCCACCTTCTCATACGAGCAGAGGCGGGTTCTCGAGGCGAGGCCGCGGTCCTTCGCAACCCCTGAAGCTAGAGTGGTATGCTCGTTCCCAGCACCCTCGCCGGAAGTCCAAGCCGCGTCAGCACGTCCTCACGGGAAAAGCCCTCCTGCCGGTAGGAGCGCAGCGGCTTGGCGCGCAGGCTCTTCGACAGCTTCTGCCCGGCGCTATCGCGGATCAGCGCGTGGTGGTGGTAGTTCGGCGTGGGCAGGTCGAGCAGCGCCTGGAGGATGCGGTGCAGGTTGGTGGCCATGAACAGGTCCTCGCCACGAACGACGTCGGTGACGCCCTGGGCGGCATCGTCGATCACCACGGCGATGTGGTAGCTCGTGGCGATGTCCTTGCGCGACAGCACGGCGTCGCCCCACATCTCGGGGGTTGCGCGCTCCTCGAAGCGCTGCGAGCCGCCGCGATACTCGCCCCAGGTCAGGGCGCGACCCACGAGCTCGCGGGCGCGGTCCATGTCGAGCCGGTAGCTCGCCCGCTCGCCGGTGGCGAAGCGGTGCGCGCGGCGCTCGGGCTTGATGTGCTTGCAGGTGCCGGGATAGAGCGGCGTGCCGTCGGGATCGACAGGCCAGCGCGGGCGCGACGCCACCGCCGCCATGATGTCGCCCCGCGAGCAGAAGCACGGGTACACCAGCCCGCGGCGCTCGAGACGGCGCAGCGCCGCGGCGTAGGAGCCGAAATGGTCGGACTGGCGCCACACCGGCTGCGCCCAGCGCAGACCGAGCCAAGCAAGGTCCTCGAGGAGCGCGGACTCGAACTCCGGCCGGCAGCGCGTGACGTCGATGTTTTCCATGCGCAGCAGGAAGCGGCCGCCGGCCTCGGCCGCCAGCATCCCGTTCATAAGGGCGGAATAGGCGTGGCCCAGGTGGAGATATCCGTTCGGCGAGGGCGCGAAGCGGACGACCGTCTTGGCGAAGGAAGAGGTCATGCGAACCCGGCGAACATGGACGGCGGCCCGGAGGCGTTTGGCGTGGCGGACGCCATGTCCTATGGAGCGACAACCGGCGGCGCAACGCCAACCCGGCCGCAGCGTTCATCTTGACGGGTTTCGGCGTGCCGCCAAAGAAAAAACTGTCGCAGCCGGTGGCGCTGGCCGGACCCTCAGCGCCGTCGCCGGCTCTCCCGCTCGTGCTGGCGGACGCCGCCGCCTTCGCCGTCGGTCTCGACGCGCTGGCGAGCCTCGATGCGGACTTCATGACGCGGCTCGAGACGGTCGCGAGCCGTCCGGTGCTGCGTCGCCGCGAGCCGGGCTTCGAGGGGCTTTGCGCGATCATCGTCTCCCAGCAGGTCTCGACCGCCAGCGCCAACGCGATCTTCGCCAAGGTCAAGGCGTATTTTCCGAGCCTCGACGCCGCCGCCATCGCGGCGGCCGCGGACGAGGACCTGCGGGTCTGCGGCCTCTCCGGCCCCAAGCAGCGCACGCTGCGGGCGATCGCCGCCGCCAATGCCGAGGGACGGCTCGACTTCGAGGCGCTGGCCCGGGCCGAGGCCGACGCGGCGCATGCCGCACTTTGCGCGATCAAGGGCATCGGCCCCTGGACAGCCGACGTCTTCCTGCTGTTCTGCCTCGGCCACGCCGACGCCTTCCCGGCCGGCGACCTCGCGCTGCAGGAAGGCGCCAAGCTCGCCCTTGACCTTCCCGAACGACCCGACGCCAAGGCATTGACCGTGCTCGCCGAGCGCTGGCGGCCGCTGCGCGGCGTCGCGGCGCATTGCCTGTGGGCCTATTACGGCGCCGCGCGGCGGCGCGCCGCCACGCTCGAGGACACGCCGCCGCGGGCCAAGATGGCAGCCAAGATCACCGTGCGCAAAGCACCGCGCAAGACGACCCACCGGAGGAGCGCCTGATGCCGCCGACCCTGCTCGACGGACCCCGCGCGGGGGCGACCGCGCCGCGCCAGCTCGTGGTGCTGCTCCACGGTTTTGGCGCCGACGGCCGCGACCTCATTGGCCTCGCACAGCAGCTGAAGGCGCTGCTGCCGGAGGCGGCCTTCGTCGCGCCCAACGCGCCCGAGGCCTGCTCGCAATCGCCGGCCGGCCGGCAATGGTTTCCGCTGTTCACCCGCGACCCGGACGAGCGCTGGAAAGGCGTCACCAAGGCCGGGCCGACGCTCGACGCCTTCCTCGACGCCGAGCTGGCCCGGCACGGCCTCGACGACGGCAGGCTGGCGCTGGTCGGTTTCAGCCAGGGCACGATGATGGCGCTTCATGTCGGGCTGCGCCGTCGCCGGGCGCCCGCGGCCATCGTCGGTTTCTCCGGTCTCTGCGTCTCGCCCGAGCAGCTGGCCGCACCCGCGGCGCCGCCCCCGGTGCTGTTGACCCATGGTACCGAGGACAACGTCATCCCCGTCGACGCGCTGTTCCTGTCGTCCGATGGCCTCGCCGAGGCCGGCGTGCCCTGCCAGTGGCACCTCTCCGCCGGCGTCGCTCACGGCATCGACGAGGGTGCGCTCACCCACGCTGCGTTGTTCCTCGCCGCCGCCTTCGGGATCAAGCCGCCATATCCTCCCTCGTGACTTTGTGTTCTCCCCATCTGTCGTGTGCACGACCCACGACCGCTGGGCGGCAGAGGACTCGGACTCTCAAGCGTCAGTCTCACTCCGGCGCGTCGACGATCGGGTCGTAGGCCGAGACGTCGAAGCCCACGAGGTCGAACGCCGCCTTCATGTGTGCCGGCAGCGGCGCGGTGACGTCGAGCGTGCCGCCACGCGGATGCGGCAGCACCAGGCGGCGCGCCAAGAGGTGCAGCTTGCGCTCGATGCCGTCCGGCACTGCGCGCAGCGGATCGTTGCGCCCGGGATCGTTGTCGGGCTTGTGGCCGTATTTCGGGTCGCCGACGATCGGGTGGCCGATCGCCTCGGCATGGGCGCGCAGCTGGTGGGTGCGCCCGGTAATAGGCTTCATCGACAGCCAGGCCAGCCGCGAGGTCACCTTGTCGACCGTGGCGTAATAGGTGACCGAGTGCTGGGCGTCGTCGTCGCCGTGCTTGGCCACCCGCATCTTCTCGCGCGCGGCGGGATCATGCCCGGGTTCGCGCGCGCCGCGGACCTCGCCCATGCCGTCGCCCTTGGCGAGATAGAGCGAGATGCGGCCTTGCGGCGGCTTGGGCACGCCCTCGACCAGCGCCCAGTAGGTTTTCCGCGCCTGCCTGGAGCGGAACACCTCGCCGAGGTCCGCCGCCATCTTGCGGGTGCGCGCCACCAGCAGCACGCCCGACGTGTCGCGATCGAGCCGATGCACCAGCACCGGGCGGTCGCCGCGCTCGTTCGGCAGCGAGGCCAGCATGCCGTCGACGTGGTGCTTGGTGCCGGAGCCACCCTGCACGGCGAGGCCGAAGGGCTTGTTTAGCACCATGATGTCCTTGTCCTCGAAGAGGATCATGCGGCGCAGGTCGCGCGCGTCGGTCTCGTTGACGGAGGTCGCCGTGGGATCGCGCGGCGCCGCCTCGAGGTTCAGCGGCGGCACCCGCACGCTCTGCCCGGTGGCGAGCCTGTGGGCAGTCTTCACGCGGGCGCCGTCGACGCGGACCTGGCCGGTGCGCACGATCTTGTTGAGGTGCGAGAGCGACAGGGAGGGAACGCGCCGCTTGAACCAGCGGTCGAGGCGCATGCCCTCCTCGTCCTCGGTGACCTGCAGGGTCTCGACATTCATGACGTTTCCTTCGGCGACCGGTATGGACGATCAGCCGAGGGATCGACGATCACGCTTCTGTCTCTGATATCGATCTTAGCAAGGGAACACCGCTTGGGTACATCGTCTTGCCGGGGCGAGCGCAGCGCGAGCCCGGGACGCATGACAACGTCTGTGCAGGACGAAGCGGCATCGTTGCGCTCGTTCCGGCAGCCGCGTTGTCATGGGTTCCGGGCTCGCCTGCGGCGCCCCGGAAAGACGGTCCGTGACCAGGAAACGCTTCAGCTGCTGCCGATGTAATGGGCCACGGCCCGATCGACCGCCTCGCGCTGCTCGCGGGTCAGCTTGCGCATTTCGCCCTCGAGCCAATCGTCCTTGAGGCCGGTGGAGGCGGAGAGCACGTGCCACTTCATGCCCTCGACCACGTCCTGCTTGACGCCGCGGCCGGCCACGTAGAGGCGGGCGGCGCGGTCCTGCGCCACGGGGTTGTTGCGCCCGGCCGCCTTGATGAAGTAGTGCGCCGCGCCGCTCTCGTTCTTCTCCACGCCGACGCCGTTGAACAGCATGATGCCGTACTCGACCATGGCGGCGATGTTGTCGTTGTCCGCCGCCTGCCTAATCAGGGTGGCGGCCTGCGCGTCGTCCCTGGCAACGCCATTGCCCTCGCGGTACATCAGCCCGAGCGCGTACTGCGCTTCGGCATAGCCGAGTGCGGCGGACCGACGGAAGAACGCGGCGGCGGCCTTTGTGTCGGAGACGACACCGTTGCCCTGCAGCTCCAGCGCGCCGAGGTAGAACAGCGACCCCGCATTGTCCTGAGCGGCGGCCTTCTCGAACATGACCTTGGCCCCGGCGCGGTCCTCCGCCACGCCCTCGCCCTTCAGCCGCGCCAGCGCCAACGCGAACATGGCCTGCGAATCGCCGTTGTCGGCGCCGAGCGCGTACCAGCGCGCCGCCTCGCCCTTGTCCAACGGCACGCCGAGGCCCTGCGCGTAGAGCTCGCCGGCCAGCGTCATCGCCGCGCCGTCGTGGGCGTTCTCCCCTAGCCGTTTCATCGCCTCCTTCATGGCGGTGGCGTAGAAGCCGCGCTGGTAGGCGCCGAAGGCAAGGTCGACGTCCTTGGCGGCAGGGTCGCGCTTGGCGTCGGGCAGTTCGGCGGGCGATTTCAGGGTCGGCTGCGCCGAGAGGTCCGGCGCGCCCTGCGGCAAAGCGAGGCTCGGCGGCCCGAACGGCGTCTGCGACGGCAGCCTGAGCATCTGGGCTTGGACCGGTGCGAGCGCCGCGGCCAGCATCAGCGCGGCGGCCGCCGGCGCGGCGAGGCGGGCGGTCACCGGACTGATTCCTCGACGCGGGCCGGGTCGAGGCGGCTGAGGTCACGCGTCACCGCAGCCAGGGCCACCGCCGGATCGTCCCAGACGCCATCGCAGAGCGCCACGAACTCGGCCCCGGCCCGGACCATCGCGACGGTGTCAGCCGGGTCGACGCAATAGCCGACGCAGGGCACGTTGAAGATCTCGGCCCACCAGGCGACACGCTCGGCGACGAAGTCGGCGTCGCCGGCCTCGTCCGGGCCGCCAAACATGAGGTAGTCCGCGCCGCTCTCGCCGGCCGCCATCGCGGCGTCGCGGTCGCGGAGGCCGCCGACACCGACGATCTTCTTCGGGCGCAGCGCCTCGAGGGCTTCGTCCAGCGACGGTCCGGTGCCGGCGACATGGAGCCCGTCGGCATCGGTGCGGCCGACGAAGCGGGAATCGAAGCGCCCGTCGCTCTTCACCAGCAGCGCCGTCCCGCGGCCCTGCACCGCTGGCGCCAGCGCGCGCACGATCGCCTTGGCGGCGCCCTCGTCGGCCGCCGCGATGCGCAGCAGGAGGCAGGCCACGTCGCCGGCCTCCAGCGCCGCATCGAGCTTGGGCAGGAAGGCGGTCGCCTCGGCGAGAGGCGGCGTGATCAGGTAGAGGCGCGGCGGCTCGGACATCGCACTGAGCATGCCGCGACATTTCGGCGAAAGCGGGGTGACTATCGCCCCTCCAACGGCGACGAACCCGGCCATGGCCGGACGCGGCTCGCCGCCTTCGTCTTGACGCCGTGCGACGCCTCCTGTCTTTGTGGCCCATGGCGATGACGTCGATCTCCTCGGGCAGGAGCCATCGCTGGAGCCTGCCCAACATTCTGACCTATGGTCGGATCGCCGCCGTGCCACTGGTGGTCGCGTGCCTCTATAAGCCCGGCAGCGACGCCATGCGCTGGACCGCTCTGGCGCTCTACACCATCGCCGCCATCACCGACTTCTTCGACGGCTATCTCGCCCGGGCCTGGTCGCAGCAATCCTCGATCGGCCGCATGCTCGACCCGATCGCCGACAAGCTGCTCGTCGCCGCGGTGCTGTTCATGCTGGTCAACGACCGCACCATCGCCGGCGTCCACGTGGTGGCCGCCATCGTGATCCTGTGCCGCGAGATCCTGGTCTCCGGGCTGCGCGAGTTCCTGGCCGAGCTCAAGGTGTCACTGCCCGTGTCGAAGGTCGCCAAGTGGAAGACGACCACGCAGCTTATCGCGCTGGGCTTTCTCATCGCCGGTCCCGCCGGCGACGTGGTGCTCCCGCGCACCGTCGAGGTCGGGCTGACCCTGCTCTGGATCGCGGCGCTCCTCACCCTCTACACGGGCTGGGACTACCTCTTCACCGGCATCCGCCACATCATCGCGATCGAGGACGGCAAAGCAACATGACGGCCTTGGCGTGAGAGCCTCGTCTTGAAAGCGGTTTACTTCGCCTGGGTGCGCGAGCGCATCGGCAAGAGCGAGGAGGTGCTGGAGCCGCCGGCCGAAGTCGGCACGGTGGCCGAGCTCGTGACTTGGCTGAGGACCCGCGGCGAGGGCTACGAGACGGCTTTCGCGCAAGGCCACGCGATCCGCGCCGCGATCGACCGCGCCCACGTGCGCCCGGACGCCTCGATCGCTGGCGCGCGCGAGATCGCCTTCTTCCCGCCGATGACCGGCGGCTGACCTTGACCCTCAAGGTCCGGGTCCAGGCCGAACCCTTCGATGCCGGCGGCGAGAGCGCGGCCCTCACCGAAGCCCGCGCCGACGTCGGCGCCATCGTCACCTTCACCGGGCTCTGCCGCGACGAGGGCGGCACGTTGGCGGCGCTCGAGATCGAGCACTATCCCGGCATGGCCGAGGCCGAGATCGCCCGCGTCGCCGAAGAGGCGCTGGCACGCTGGCCGCTCGTCGGCGCCACGCTGATCCACCGTCACGGCCGCATCGCGCCGGGCGAGCCCATTGTGCTGGTGGTCACCGCCAGCCGGCATCGCGATGCCGCCTTCGCCGCCGCCTCGTTCCTGATGGACTACCTCAAGACCCGCGCGCCGTTCTGGAAGAAGGAGCACCGCTCCGACGGCAGCTCCGGAGATTGGGTCGAGGCGAAGTCAGCCGACGATGCCGCGGCGGAGCGCTGGGCCGCCGGCTGAGCCTCGGCGCGGTCGATGTCGCCCCCGTCACGTTCTCTTTTTCCGATTTTCGACATCCGCTGCGTCAGCTGCGTCATGATCCCGTTGCCGCTCGGCCACCTCATGTCGGCGCTCGCCGACGCCGGCCGCGGACTTGAGGCCGGACGCCGCCGCCGCTTTCCCGGTCTCGACGGCGAGCGGTCACGCCGCTCCGCCTGAACCGCCTGAACCGCCTGCCTTCGCAGACCGCGCCCCACATTTAGGTAATTCTACATGTAGCCGACCGCCTTGTCCATCGGCTCGGGCTGGAATGTTGGGACGGCGAAGGCCGGCGTCGGCTGGAGCCGGAGCCTGCCACTCGCGTCCGCACTGCGCAGACGTTGACGTGCAGCAAAAAGGCAGTTCGCGCGTTTCTCTCAGGATCTCGGGAGAAACGGTTCGTGGCTCGCTTTTGGTTACTCGGCCTGCTGCTCGCGGCGACCTTGCTCGGCACGGCTCCTGGACAGGCGGCGGTACATCATCGCCATTACGCTCACGCCGCCCGGCACCAGGCGTATCACGCCGCGCGCGGTGACGCCGGGTACGGCTACGCCCGGCCCTATGCCGGCACGGTGTCGCCGACGATCACCTGCCGCTATCCCGACGGCACGCCTTTCGATCCCGACATCATCGGCGGCCCCAATCACGTCGGCGACGGCGGCCCCGCGGCCAACCTGGGCGGCTTCAGCCCGTGCGGTTATTGAGGATGCGCAAGTCCCATCTCACCGCCTCGACGCTCGCCCTTATGGCGGCCGCTTCGCTCTCCTGCGCCCGAGCCGATTCGAGCAGGCGCGGCGATCAGCCTGGCGAGCACCACAAGATCGAGGCGGCAACGCTGCCGGCCCCTTACGCCACGCACTCGGCGAGCAACGGCCCGTCCGAGGCGCCGGTGCCGCCCGGCGCCCTCCCCAAGGTGCCGCCGGGCTTCGCCGTCACGCGGTTCGCGACCGGCCTCGAGGCGCCGCGCGCGATTTGCGTGGCGCCCAATGGCGATATCTTCGTCGCCGAGACCGCCGCCGGCCGCGTCCGCGTGCTGCGGGCGGCGCCGGGCGCGGTGATGGCGGGGAGCACCGCGACCTTCGCCTCCGACCTCGACGAGCCCTTCGGCATTGCCTTCTACCCGCCAGGCCCCGACCCGCGCTGGATCTACGTCGCCAATACCAACAGCGTCGTGCGTTTCCGCTACCGCTCTGGCGAGACCTCGGCCTCCGGCAAGCCGGAAACGATCGTGGCGCAGCTCGCGTCCTCGCTGGGCGGCCACACCACGCGCGACATTCGCTTTACGCCCGACGGCACCCGGATGCTCGTCTCCATCGGCTCGGCGTCCAATGTCGCCGGAGAGATCCCGCGCCAGCCGCCGCCGGGTTTCGTCGCCTCGCACCCGCTCGGCGCCGCGTGGGGCGACGAGGCCGACCGTGCCGACGTGCTCTCGTTCACGCCGGACGGCGGCGACCGCCGCATCCTTGCCACCGGACTGCGCAATTGCGTCGGCCTCGCCCTGCAGCCCAAGACCGATGCGCTGTGGTGCGCGGTGAACGAGCGCGACGGCCTCGGCGACGATCTGGTGCCGGACTACGTCACCCATGTCGCGCCCGGCGCCTTCTACGGCTGGCCGTGGTTCTACATGGGCGCCCATGAAGACCCGCGCCTGAAGGGCGCCCGCACCGATCTGACGTTCAAGGCGAACCTGCCGGACGTGCTGATCCAGTCGCATTCCGCGCCGCTGCAGATCACCTTCTACGATCCCGCGCCGGGCGCCCCGGCCGCCTTCCCGCCGGGCTACGACGGCGATGCCTTCGTGAGCCTGCACGGCTCCTGGAACCGCGCGCTGCGCACCGGCTACAAGGTGGTCCGCATCGTCATGAAGGACGGCGTGCCGACCGGCGGCTACGACGATTTCCTCACCGGCTTCGTGCAGTCGGACGACGCCGTCTGGGGCCGGCCGGTCGGCGTCGCGGTGGCCAAGGACGGCGCGCTGCTCGTCGGGGAGGACACCAACGGGATAATCTATCGCGTGGCGCCGACGGCGGAGCGCGCGGCGCGCTAGCGCGGGGAACACGAGTCGGTTTATCTTCAAGGACCAACCGGGACATCCACGATGCCGCAGAATACGAAGATGTTGATTGGCGCCGTCATCGCGGCGGTCTTGGCCATCGCCGTCTACTATGGAGCGATCAGCCAACAATCGGCCAGCAACATCCAGGGCCAGGCCAATCAGGCGCTGGGGACAGCACCTGCGTCGCAACAGGTTGTACCACCGACCTCGCAGAACCCCACGGCGCAAGCACCTGCGCCAGCCGCGCCGGCGCCGCAGAACTCCGCGCCTCGTTGAGGTGAACGCGTCGCGGATCGTCTCCGATTTCGCTGGGCGCAGATCTCTCAAGAGTGAAATTACAAGAGAAGAGCCGCGCTCACCCCTTCCAGTGCAGCGCCGTGATGAGGGTGAACAGGCGCCGCCCGGTGTCGCGGTCGCACTCGATCTTGCCGGAGAGGCGCTCGAGCAGCAGCTCGGCACCCTCATCGTGAAGGCCGCGGCGGCCCATGTCGATGGCCTCGATCTGCGCCGCCGTCTGGGTACGGATCGCGTCGAAATAGCTCTCGCAGACCATGAAATAGTCGCGCAGGATTGTCTTGAACGGTGTCAGCGAGAGGATGTGCACGGCCTTCTGCTCGCCGTCGCCGCCCGAGATTTCGAGCATCAGCTTGGCCTCGTGCAGCGCGATCGAGAGCGAATAGGGCCCCTCGGCCTTGCCGGGCAGCGCGAAGCTGTTGTCCTCGATCAGGTCGTAGATCGCGATTTGTCGCTCGTGCTCCTGGTCGGGGCTGCCGATGCCGATCGAATCGCCGTCGAGATGGACCGCCTTGAGGCGATCGGTCTTCTCCGCCTTGGTCATGCCGCGTCCCGGCTCTTGGCGACCGGCGGCGCCCATTGTCCCAGACGCATCGCTACCGAGCGCGCGTGGGCGGAGAGGCCCTCGGCCTCGCCGAGCGTCACCGCCGCCGGCCCGATGCGGGCCAGGCTCGCTTCCGAGCACTTCAGGATCGAGGTCTTCTTGACGTAGTCGAGCACGTTGAGGCCGGAGGAGAAACGCGCCGAGCGTGCCGTCGGCAGCACGTGGTTGGAGCCGCCGACGTAGTCGCCCACGGCCTCGGGCGTGTGCGCGCCGAGAAAGATCGCGCCGGCGTTGCGGATGGCAAGCGCGAGGCGCTCCTCGTCGGCGGCGATGATCTCGAGGTGCTCGGGCGCGATGCGGTCGGCCAGCGGCACGGCCTCGTCGAGGCTCGGCACCAGGATCACCGCGCCGTAGTCGCGCCAGCTCGCGGACGCAATTCTTTCGCGCGGCAGGGTGCGCAGCTGCGCCTCCACGGCGCGCTCGACGGCGGCGGCGAGCCCGGGATCGTCGGTGATGAGGATCGACTGCGCCGCCTCGTCGTGCTCGGCCTGGGCCAGCAGGTCGGCGGCGACCCATTCCGGCTCGGCCGCGCCGTCGGCGATGATCAGCACCTCGGAGGGACCGGCGATCATGTCGATGCCGACGGTGCCGAACACCTGGCGCTTGGCGGCGGCGACGTAGGCGTTGCCCGGTCCCATGATCTTCATCACCGACGCGATCGTCTCGGTCCCGTAGGCCAGGGCGGCGATCGCCTGGGCGCCCCCCACCCGATAGACCTCGTCGACGCCGGCGAGGTCGGCGGCGGCCAGGACCAGGGGGTTCAGCCGGCCGTGCGGCGAGGGCACCACCATGACGAGGCGCTCGCAGCCGACGACCTTGGCTGGCACCGCGTTCATCAGCACGGATGAGGGATAGGCGGCGGTGCCGCCCGGCACGTAGAGGCCGACGGCCTGGATCGCGCTCCAGCGCCAGCCGAGCTCGACGCCCGCGGAATCGGTGAAGCGCAGGTCTTCGGGCACCTGCTTCAGGTGGAACGAGCGGATGCGCTCGTGGGCGAGGCGAAGTGCGTCGAGGTCCGCGGGGCGGCAGGCCTTGACGGCGGCGGCGATCTCGTCGGGCGTGACGCGCAGGCCGAGGCGGCCCAGGTCGACTTGGTCGAACCGTTCCGAGAGCCGCACCAACGCGGCGTCGCCGTCGCTCCGTACCTCGCGGATGATGGCGCGCACGGCGACGTCCACGTCCTCCGACACCTCGCGTTTGGCGGCGAGCAGCGCGGTGAAGGCGGCCTCGAAATCAGGGCTCCGGCTGTCGAGGCGCAGGGCCATGCTTCTTGTTCTCCGGCGGCCAGGGTGGCGTGACCCAGTTCCTTAGCTTCGCGCCCGCTGGATGCAAAGCGCGGATCGCTACCAGATGTAGCGCAGGCCGCCCTTGCCACCGTAGACCTGCTCCTCGCTCGAGAATTCTCCCTCGAAATTGGCGAAGATCGACAGGTGGCCGTTGAGCGACGTCTCGGCGCCGAGCTTGGTCTGCGCCGCGTCGCGCGCCGGCCTCGCGCCCTGCACGAGGAAGGTCGCGCCCGGCAGCGAGAGGAAGCCGTTGGTGAGGTTTCGCTGCGGCGAGAATTCGTGGAGGTAGGCCAGGCTGACGACCGGGCGGATGGCGAGGCCGGCGAATCTGGTAGTCCCGTCGATGCGGACGCCGAGGAAGCCGGGAACGTCGGCGACCGTCTGACCGAAGCTCTGAAGCCCGAGGAGGTTGCTGGCCCCGTTGGTCGCGTATTCGCTGAAGCCGTTGGTCGCCAGCTGCGCGATCTCGAGCGCGATGAATGGGGTGAAACGCACCTCGGGCGTGCCGAAGCCGGCGTCGCGGGTGATCGAATGACCCGCCTCCAGCCGCTCGCGGATCTCGGTCGAGCCGAACGCGGCGCGTTCGTTGGCGACCGCGAAGCCGCCGAACCCGCCAACCGTGCGATCGGTTGTGTTCGAGAAGTCGGAGAAGCTCGTGATGCTCTGGAGATAGTCGGCGCCCGAGGTGAAGGCGCCGTATACCGAGGCGTGAAAGCCGACGGCGTTGCCGCTGGCGGCACGCTGGCTCACGGTGAAGTCCGTGCCGCTGCCGCCGAGCGAACCGCCGAGGAGCAGGCCCGGCACGATCTCGGTGTCGGCTCCGACGTCGCCACCGTAGAAGGCGCCGGTCTGGCGCGCGGTGCCAAGGCCGGCGTTGCCGTTGATGTTGAAGCCGCCGCCGTCGCCCGACGCCCACACGCGGTAGTGGCGCGTCGCGAGCGGCGCCGCCGCGACCGTGGGCGCCGGCAGGTCGGCGAGTTCGCGGATGGGAGCGCCGGCGGTCGGTTGCACCCGCCACAGGCCGATCTGGTCGTTGACGGTCTCGGCAAAGGCGCGACCGGCCCGAACGTTTGTGGTCTGCGATGCCACGAGCCCCTCGCCGGAGAGCTGGTCGTAGGCGGCCCGCGCGCCGGTCGGCGACAGGGTGAAGAGGCCGTTCAGGATCGCGCTGCCGGCATCGCTGGTCGGGCGGATGCCGACGTTGGTCAGCGCCGTGCCGATGCTGCGCTGGTTCCCCGTCGCGGCCACGGCGGTGAACGATACGTCGTTGCGCGACAGGTTCACGTAGGCGTCGTTGGCATCGTAGCTCAGCGTCGGGGTGAGAAAGGCGAGGTTGGTCGTGACGCCGGCGAAGCTGCCGCTGACGCCGCCGCTGGCGGTGACGATGGCGTAGCGGGTGCGCGGCAGGAACGTCCCGCTCTCGGCGGTTACCGTGACGGTACCGCCGAGCGTCGCCGTGCCGGCCACAATGGTGCTGTCGGCGTGGACCGCCGTCGCGCCGATCGTGTAGGTCGCACCGGGCGCGAAGACCAGCGCGCCGGCCACCTGGAGCGTGCCGATCGTGGCGAGCGACCCCGGCGCCAGCGTGGCGCCGCCGGTCACGGTGACGCTGCCGACCGAGCCGGCGCCCTCGAATGTGCCGCCCGCCGCGATCGTCGTCGCGAACACGGCCGTGCCGGACGCCTGCGTCGTGTTTCCACCGACGGAGCCCGTGATGGACCCGGAGATCGAGCCGGTCGAGGGAGTCGGGACGCCCGTGCCGACAAGTGCGGTGCCCGACATGCTTGCGGTGGACGTTTCGGCGGCGACGGAGCTAGCGAGCTGTTGCGCCCGCGATGGAACCGCGGTCACGACGAGCGCGACGAACCATGCAAGACGTGGGGTGGATCCACGGACGACCGCGAGCGCGGAAGCGGCGGACGGAAAACGCATCGTTCGACCCCCGGTACGGACCCGCTAGGCATAGCCGGCGCGAACCGTCCGTTGGTGTCGAAAACCACGCGCCTGATGGATTTCCACCCGGTGCGGCTTCCGCGGCACGCCTTGGGCGCTCCGCTTCGAGCGATCAGCTGTTCAAGGCACCGTGACAGTGCTTGAACTTGCGGCCCGATCCGCACGGGCACGGTTCGTTGCGCCCGACCCGGCCCCAGGTTTCCGGAACGGCGGCATCGCGATGCGGCGCCAGCGTCTGCGTATCCTCTCCGCTCAACGCTTCGAGCACGCCGTGGCCGTTGTGCGGCAGCACGTCGCCAGCGCTGCCGAGCCGCGTCATCAGGTCGGCGAGCTCGTCATGGTTGCCGTTCATCGGCTCGAACGAGGAGGCCTGCGTCGGCGCGAATTCGGCGGTGGGCTGCTCGAACTGGATCTCGATGCGGCTGAGCTGAGAGGTCGTGGTATCGCGCAGATGCCCGATGAGCTCGTCGAAAAGCTGGAAGGCCTCGCGCTTGTACTCGTTCAAAGGATCCTGCTGGGCGAGGCCGCGCCAACCGATCACCTGGCGCAGGTGGTCGAGCGTCACGAGGTGCTCGCGCCAGAGGGTGTCCAGCACCTGCAAAACGACCTGCTTCTCGACGTAACGCATCACGTCGGGGCCGTTCTTCTCGACACGCGCGGCATAGGCCTCCTCGGCCGCCTTGTGCAGACGCTCGCGCATCTCCTCGTCGGAGATGCCCTCCTCCTTCTGCCAATCGGCCAGCGGCAGGGTCAGGTTGAAGGCGTGCTCCACAGCGGCTTGGAGGGCAGAGATGTCCCAGGCCTCGGGATAGGCGTCGCGCGGGATGTATTTGGCGACGACATCGTCGACGACGCCCTCGCGCATGTCCTGCACCTGATCCTCGAGGCTGTCGGACGCCATCATCTCGCGGCGGCGCTCGAAGACCACCTTGCGCTGGTCGTTCATCACGTCATCGTATTTGAGGATGTTCTTGCGCATGTCGAAGTTGCGCGCCTCGACCTTCTGCTGCGCCTTCTCCAGCGCCCGGTTGATCCAGGGATGAACGATCGCCTCGTCCTCCTTGAGGCCGAGCTTGACCAGCATGTTCTCCATGCGGTCCGACCCGAAGATGCGCATCAGGTCGTCCTTAAGGGACAGGTAGAACTTGGAGCGGCCCTCGTCGCCCTGGCGGCCGGCGCGGCCGCGCAGCTGGTTGTCGATGCGGCGGCTCTCGTGGCGCTCGGTGCCGATGATATAGAGGCCGCCCGCCGCCTTGGCCTTGTCGCGGAAATCCGCCACCTCGGCGCGGATCGCCGCCTCGCGGGCGTCGCGCTCGGGGCCGGGCTCCATGTCCCCGAGCTCCTTTTCGACGCGCATCTCGACGTTGCCGCCGAGCTGGATGTCGGTGCCGCGGCCGGCCATGTTGGTGGCCACCGTGATGGCGCCGGGCACGCCGGCCTCGGCGACGATGTAGGCCTCCTGCTCGTGGAAGCGGGCGTTGAGCACGGTGAAAAGCTTGGAGGGCTTGCCCTCGCGCGCCGCCTTGTACAGCTCCTTCAGCGCGTCGGGCTGCGACACGTCGAGCAGCGTGTAACCGTTGTTGGCCAGGAACTCGCCGAGCTGCTCGGATTTCTCGATCGATGTTGTGCCGACCAGCGTCGGCTGCATCTTCTCGTTGGCGTCGGCGATTTCCTTGACGATCGCCTTCAACTTTTCCTCGTAGGAGCGGTAGACCTCGTCGTGCTCGTCGTGGCGCTTCACGACACGGTTCGTCGGAATCTCGACCACCTCGAGATTGTAGATTTCGGCGAACTCGTCGGCCTCGGTGGCCGCCGTGCCGGTCATGCCGGCAAGCTTCTTGTAGAGCCGGAAGTAGTTCTGGAAGGTGATCGAGGCCAGCGTCACGTTCTCGGGCTGGACCTGGACGCCTTCCTTGGCTTCGAGCGCCTGGTGCTGGCCTTCGGAGAAGCGGCGGCCCGGCATCATGCGGCCGGTGAACTCGTCGATGATGACGATCTCGTCGTTGCGGACGATATAGTCCTTGTCCTTCTGGAACAGCTTGTGCGCGCGCAAAGCCTGGTTGACGTGGTGGACCAGCGTGACGTTCTCGGCCTCGTACAGCGAACCTTCGAGCACGCCCAGCTCGACCAGCAGTTCCTCGACATGCTCGTTGCCGGCCTCGGTCAGGTTGGTCGTGCGCTGCTTCTCGTCAACCTCATAATCCTCCTTGACGAGGCGCGGGATCACCTTGTCGACAGAGTTGTACAGCTCGGACTTGTCGTCCGACGGGCCGGAGATGATGAGCGGGGTTCGCGCCTCGTCGATCAGGATCGAGTCGACCTCGTCGACCACCGCGAAATTATGCCCGCGTTGCACCATGTGGTGCAACTCGTACTTCATGTTGTCGCGCAGGTAGTCGAAGCCGTACTCGTTGTTGGTGCCGTAGGTGACGTCGGCCTTGTAGCTCTCGGCGCGTTGCTCGTCGTCGAGCCCGTGCACGATGATGCCGGTGGTCAGGCCGAGGAAACGGTAGACCCGGCCCATCCACTCGGCGTCGCGGCGGGCGAGATAGTCGTTCACGGTGACGACGTGGACGCCTTTGCCTTCCAATGCGTTGAGGTAGACGGCGAGCGTGGCGACGAGCGTCTTGCCCTCGCCGGTGCGCATCTCGGCGATCCCGCGCTCGTGCAGCACCATGCCGCCGATCAGCTGGACGTCAAAGTGGCGCTGGCCGAGCACGCGCTTGGCCGCCTCGCGGACGGTGGCGAAGGCCGGCACCAGAAGGTCGTCGAGCGACTTGCCGGCGGCGAGCTGCTCGCGGAATTCGGCGGTGCGGTGGGCCAGCTGCTCGTCGGTGAGCGCCTGGATCTGCGGCTCGAGTGCGTTGATCGCCGCCACCTTGGGCCGGTAGCTCTTCAAGCGGCGATCGTTGGACGATCCGAAGACCTTCTTGGCGAGTGAACCCAGCATCGTAACGTTGACCCTTCCGGCCGTCCTGGTCGTGCCGCTGTGCCGCAAAGCGGAGCTTGCAAGGCGATCCGCTTCGCCCAATGGCAAAATGGTCAGGGACGGCGCCGATTTAAAGGCGCATCGCCGCCCGCACAACCCGCGGCCGGACTGGCTGCCTTCCGACATGTCGACCTGCCGGACGGGGCACTTGGCTGCGAAACCTCGAGAGCAGGCGGCGACAGGCATTGCAAGCGCCGCTTCCCCACTCCTCCCGCACATGCTAACAGCCCCCGTCAACTCGTGTCGGCGGTCCGCTCCGTCCGGCCTCGGCGCTCCCCAGGAGTTGGCACCATGACCACGCTGACCCGTATGCCGATCGAAGAAGCCCTGACCTTCGACGACGTGCTGCTGCGGCCGGGGCATTCCACCGTGATGCCCAACCAAGTCGACCTTCGCTCGAAGCTGACGTCCGAGATCACGCTCAACCTGCCCATCATCTCCTCGGCGATGGACACCGTGACAGAGTCGCGCCTTGCCATCGCCATGGCTCAGGCCGGCGGCATCGGCGTCATCCACCGCAACCTCGAGCCGGAGGTGCAGGCCGAGGAGGTGCGCAAGGTCAAGCGCTACGAGTCCGGCATGGTGGTGAACCCGATCACCGTCCACCCCGACGACACGCTGGCCGACGCCCGCTCGCTGATGAGCCGGCACGGCATTTCCGGCTTCCCCGTGGTGGAGCGCGGCGCCGCGCCGGGCACGCCCTCCAGGCTCGTCGGCATCCTGACCAACCGAGACATGCGCTTCGCCGACCACCCGGACCAGCCGGTGGCCGAGCTGATGACCAAGGCCGTCATCACCGTGAAGGAGGGCGTGCCGCAGGACGAGGCCCGCCGCCTGCTGCACCACCATCGCCTCGAGAAGCTCGTGGTGATCGACGACGACGGCCGCTGCGTCGGCCTGCTCACGGTCAAGGACATCGAGAAGGCGACCCTCTACCCCGATGCCTGCAAGGACGGCGAGGGCCGGCTGCGCGTCGCCGCTGCCTCGACCGTCGGCGACAAGGGCTACGAGCGCGCGCTGATGCTGATGGATGCCGGCGTCGACTGCATCGTGGTCGACACCGCGCACGGCCATTCCCAGGCGGTGCTCGACCAGGTGAATCGCATCAAGCGCGTCTCCAACAAGGTCGCGATCATTGCCGGCAACGTCGCCACGGGCGAGGCCACCAGGGCGCTGATCGACGTCGGCGCCGACGCGATCAAGGTCGGCATCGGTCCCGGCTCGATCTGCACCACCCGCGTCGTCGCCGGGGTCGGCGTACCGCAGCTCACCGCGATCATGGAGAGCGCGGCGGCGGCGGCGGCCTACGGCGTGCCGGTGATCGCCGACGGCGGCATCAAGTTTTCGGGCGACCTCGCCAAGGCCATCGCCGGCGGCGCCCAGATCGCGATGATCGGCTCGCTGCTCGCCGGCACCGACGAGAGCCCCGGCGAGGTCTACCTGTTCCAGGGCCGCAGCTTCAAATCCTACCGCGGCATGGGTTCGGTCGGCGCGATGAGCCGCGGCTCGGCCGACCGCTACTTCCAGCAGGACATCAAGGACACGCTGAAGCTGGTGCCGGAGGGCATCGAGGGGCAGGTTCCCTACCGCGGCCCGGCCGGCGCGATCCTGCACCAGCTCGCCGGCGGCCTGCGCGCCGCCATGGGCTACGTCGGCGCCGCCACCGTGCCGGAGCTGCAGGAGCGCGCGCGCTTCGTGCGCATCTCCGGCGCCGGCCTGCGCGAGAGCCACGTGCACGACGTCGGGATCACGCGGGAGAGCCCGAACTATCCGACGGGGGTGTAGAACGATCTCGGAAAGGTCGCTCCCCGACATGCGACGCGCGTCTTTCCGGGGCGCCGAAGGCGAGCCCGGAACCTATGACAAAGCGGTTGAAGACATGAGCCGAGACGATACCGCCTTATCCGGCAAGGGCGTTGTCATAGGTCCCGGGCTCTCGCTTCGCTCGCCCCGGGGAGACGACCCAACGTCGGCAGAGCCTCGCATCCGTATCGACTCTTCAACGGCCCTGCGTCTCGCTGGAACCAGGCGGCACTGCCGGCGGCGCGGCGCCCTCGGCGTCCACGGGGGGCGGATTGGCGAGCAGCGCGGCGCAGGCGGGGCTGAGGTCGGTGCGCTTGTCGACGAGGCAGGTGGCGACGAGCTTGGCGTCGGGGAAGAACCTGTCGCAGAGCCGATGGATGTCGGCCTGGCAGGCGTCCTCTTCGGGCCTAGGGTCGCCTCCGTCTTCGGCGTGCAGCGGTTGAGCCGCGCCGATGAGCAGCGGCAGGAGACGGATCAGGCGCGGGATCGTGAGGCGCATGGCTATTCCGCCGGCTGACCCAGCGCGGCGACGCCGTCGGCCTCGCGGTGGGACGCCGGCGTCCGTACCCGGTTCTGCCGGTGCAGCAGCCACAGCGCCGCGAGCAGCTCGACCAGGATCGCCGCCGCCACGACCCAGACCAGCGCCGGATCCTTGCGCACCAGCGTCTCCATCGCGATCAGCATGGCGATGTGGAGCGCCGGCACCGCCAGCACGGTGAGCGTGGTCGCGGTCGAGCCGCGGCCCGTCGCGCTCGAGACGGTCAGCACCAGCGCGATGCCGAAGAGCACGTGGGTGAGGGCGAGGATCGGCAGCCCGAGCCGCTTGGCCGCCTCCGACGTCCACTCCGACAGCTTGTGCGGGTCGGCCGCCTCGTTCGAGCGATCGGCGAAGAAGGACGAGCCGGGCATCTCGAAAACGCCGCGCCAGCCGCGCTTGGGCATGCCGCCGGAGCCCTGCATCGAGAGGGGCATGACATATTCGTCGAAATTCGCGGCGCGGATATTGGCGCCGCCCGCGGGCCGCGTCTCGATCGAGCCGTCGCTCATGATCATCACCACGCCGTTCTCGTTGCGCCGGAACTCGGCCCGCGCCGCGGTGATGATCTGCTCCTCCTTCTTCTCCGCGTTGTACTGGTTGATGAAGATGTTCTGGGCGATGTCCGGGGTCTGCCACCTCTGGAAGTACAGCGTGCGGGTACCGTTATCGAAGGTGTAGAAACGCGCCGGCTCGAGCATCCTGTGGTTCAGCGAGTTGCGGATGACGTAGATCACGTCGTGCATTTCGCCGACGTAGGACGGCGCCACGAAGCACGAGATCCAGTAACCGATCACCACGGCGCCGCAGGCCACCGCGACGGCCGGCGCGCAGATCGCCCATACCGACAGCCGCAGCGAGTACAGCACGGCAATCATGCCTTCGGCCGACATGCGTATGAACTCCAGCATGACGGCGACGCCGACCGCGATCGGCAGCGCGATGTAGAGCACCGTGGGCATGGTGCCGGCGAGCGCCGGCCACAGCAGCCCGCCGCGCATCGCGGTCGGTGGCAGGTAATGGAAGATCGAGGTCATGACCACGGGCACGCAGAGGCACAGCTCGATGAGCAGGGCCGAAAGCGCGATGCGCTTGGCGAGGTAGACGAAGAGGAGCTTCGGCATCGTTCGGCCTTGTAGCCCATGATCCCGGCCGCGTCATGGCCGGCGGCCGCGACGGCGTCGCAGCGGCAGGAGCCTGCGCTTCGGCGCGCGCTTCGGACCTTTCGCGGTGGTGCTCGACCTCATCGACACGCCGCAGACCCGTCCCCGCGAGCGCTACGCGCAGGCCGCCAGCGATCTCCACAGCGACAAGTCGACCGAGGAGCTGGAAAAACGACCGTCGCGAAGATGTCGGGCATGACGACCATGAGCGTCGCCTTCATCGACCCCGACGACATCGCCCCGGCGGTAGTGTTCCTGGCCTCCGACGCGGCGAAGAAGGTGTCTGGCGCGGCGATCGACGACACCGGCGGCGCCAGCAACGCGGTCTTCGGCCGGGCAGCGGCCTTTCGGCGATAGCGCTATGGCTTAACACGTCTGGCGTGCCTGCTTGACGCATGGCCGGTCTCAGCCGCGCGGGATCGGCCTGGCGTGGGCCTGCACCGGCATGCGGCTCCGCGTCGCCGCCACCCGCGCCGGGTCGATGTGCGCCGAGGCGAAGCCGGGGCCGTCGGAGGCGCGGGCGACGACCAGCCCCCAGGGGTCCGAAACAAGGGAATGGCCGTAGTTGGTGCGGATCTCCTCGCCCACCTTGTGGGTGCCGCATTGCGCCGGCGCGGCGAAATACGCCTGCGTCTCGATCGCGCGGGCGCGGCAGAGCACCTCCCAATGGTCCTTGCCGGTCTGCAGCGTGAAGGCCGAGGGCAGCGCGACGAGCTGTGCGCCGCGCCGCGCCAGCTCGGCGAACAGCGCCGGGAAGCGCAGGTCGTAGCAGATCGCGCACCCCACCGTCACGCCCTCGCAATCGTAGGTGGCGAGGGCCTCGCCCGGCTCGAAGGACGCGCTCTCGTGATAGGTCGTGCCGTCCGGCGTCTCGATGTCGAACATGTGGATCTTGCGGTAGCGCGCCACCTCGCGGCCGGCGCGATCGAAGGCCAGCGTGGTGTTGCCGATGCGCTCGGAGCCGGGCCTCCGCTCCAGCATCGATCCGGCATGGATGAAGACCCCGTGCTTGGCCGCCAGCGTCCGCATCGCGGTCGAGGCCGGCCCCTCGCCCAGCACCTCCGCCGCCGCCATCTTATCCGCGCGCCGCCCGCCCAGGAAGTCGAAGCATTCCGGCAGGGCGATCCAGTCGGGATGCTCCGCCTCGACTGCCCTCTCGACCAGCGCCGTCGCCGCGGCGATGTTGGCAGCCTTGTCGGGTCCGGAATTCATCTGGATCAGAGTGACTTTCAAGGACATCGTCTCCTACGCTCGGCCGGACCGACGGGAAGCTCACGGGATGACGGTCTCCGGACGCCCGATGCGCCCGCACCTGCTGGAGGCGCGATCGCGGCCGGCGAGCCATTCCGGGTGAGAGCCGTGGAGCGCGATGGCCTTTTCGTAGAGCGACAGGGCGTCACCAGGACGGTTGGTGGCTTCGGCGAGCCGCGCCGCCTCCGTCACGACGACCATCTCGTCGGGGAATCGTGCGAGCGCCGTGGTGATGACGTCGAAGGCGCGGATCAGCGAGCCGTGCTCGCGCAGGTTGGAGGCGAAGCCGGCGAAGCACATGGGATCGCCGGGATCCACCGTGACGGCCCGCGTCCAGCGTTCGATCGCGCCGCCGTAGCGGCCCTGATTGTGGGCGCTCGTGGCGTAGAGCTTCAGCAGGCGCGGATCATCCGGGAACGCGAGCAGGGCCTCGGACAGGACCTCGTCGGCTTCCACGAAGGCGCCATGAGCGATCAGGATTTCGGCCCATTTGACGTAGGCATCGTGGGAAGTCGAGCGCGTCGGCCCACCCGACCAGCGCTTGCGTAGGCGCCTCAGCATCGCGCCGCGGCGATAGCGGGTCCATTCTTCGGTGATCGCCAGCTTCGCCTCCCGCGGCAGCGGCACGGGGACCGTGCCCTTGGCGAACGCCCAGTCCGCGACATCGATCGTCTGACCCGGGTTGGCCACGGCCCTGATCGCGCCGATGAGGATTTCGGTGTCGCGCGGAACCTGCACGCTTGCCCAAACGCGCTGCCATTGACCTTGCCGCTTAAGATCGTAGGGGTGGACGTGCATCGTGGCGAGTCCGGAGAAGCTCGCCGCGACCTCGGATCCGGCGAAGCCGTGCGCGACATGGACCCAGGCCGAGAAAAGCACCGTCTCGCGAGGCGCCAGATCGCGCGCCGGCCATCGGCATGACGCGAGCACCTGACCGACCTGGGGCGCTCCGCCGACCGTCAGACGGACGGCACCGCGCCGGCCGGCGACTTCGGCCTTACGGGGCGTGACGTGTTCCGACCCGGCAAGGCACCACGCGCGCCCTTCGTCGAGCATCGTCGTCGTCGCGTAACGTGATCGGCTCCGCACCATGCGGTGCGCCTTCCGGCAGACCGTCAACCAACCCGTGACATCGAAAGGCTCGGGCCTGGAGCAGACCTTGAACTCCTTGACAAAGCCGCGAAGCAGGCCGGTGTCGAGCCGCTCCAGCGTGCCGGTGGGATGATCGGCATCGGCCATGGCCACGTTGAGCAGGACGTTGGGACCGTAGGATCGCAGAGCCCGTTGAAGACGGCCTAGATCGCCCTGGCTGTCCGATCCCCGCCGGATGAAGATCTTGTCGCCTCTCGAGAGATCATCGAGCAGCTGCCGCTTGAGGAACACGGCCTTCCTCTTCTCCCGTTCCAGGAGCTCGCCTTCCTTTCCGTCCAGGCCCTTCGCGATGGTCCAGTAGGTGAAATCTTCGTAATATTTGCTGTTGATGTAATAAAGATCGGGAATATCGCTGTTGACCGAGCGAAGATCGCCGTCGACGTAGAGGTGCACCAACCGGGTCTCCAGCGCGTCGCAGAGGCGGTCGATGCGTGACGTGTTGAAGCGCATCAGACCGAGCGGTTCGGCTCCGCAGGCGCGCTGGATGAAACCGAACTCGGTGTTGTCGCCGAGATTGCTGAACTCCATCATGAGCTCGCGATCCGAAAGCGCGTCGGCGCGGATGTTTCGAGTCACGGACCGAGAGACGGGCGCCATCGAACACCTCTTCTGGCAGACGATCGGCGCGACTAAAGAGCGGATCGAGCCGGCAGACAAGGCACTGCAGGTCGAAACCCTCAGCTCGCGCCGACGGCCGGCCGACTGCTGATCACTTCATAGTGGTCGACCGCGGGGAGAGCAGCGAGACGGCGCGGACCATCCGGGATCGGCTTGAAGGCGGTCCACGCATTAAATGACCGCGATCCGCGCCTTTCAGCAGCCGGCTCACGATGTTTTTTACGGCGGCATCGCAGCAATTGGTGGGGATCGCATCGTGGGCGAACCCTGAAAGGTGATCGTGTTGGAGAGGACTTCGCAAGCCGTCTCACGCCAAACGGATGACGGCGAGGATTGTTTCTCGCATCAACCGCCAACAAGCAAGCGAGATCACACAAATACTTAGTTGCGGCTAAGCAAAGGCAACTCTGAGAGCCTTTACGATAGCGCTATACCCACAACTCCGCCGCTAATACATGACGAGAGTTCAGGCAAGCTCGAGACAGTAGAAAGCCCTTGCCTCAAGGCAGCGGTCGTCAGTGGCAAGGGAAGCCGAGAAGGTGGCGACCATCATGAACGAATTCGTGGATGTACATGCCCCTGAAGATCGCGGTCGCGCCTTCCTCGGCACCTACGAAGTAGATCGCGAGCAGGCACAACGGGATGAAAAACAGCCACGGCCAAACCTGGCCCATCGGAATGGCGGATGGCCTGAATATAGAAGTTGCCTGCGCGGGGGCAAAACCTAAGGCTGACATGAAGCTCACTCCGCGTCTGAGATTGAGAGCAGGAAACTAATACAATGCGTTGAGGAGTCAACAAGCCGCCCGGTGCAATATAGGGTAGCGCCCTACGGTAAACGCGATATCGATTGTCATTTCAGGTATGCCCGCACCACCTCGAGCAATTGCTCAACGCCTCTGGCGTTCAGCGAATTGGGCTGCGCTTTGTCGATCAGGTGGCGTTGGACATGGTCCTCGACCACCTCCGCCATCAAGCCAGCGGTAGCGCCGCGCATGCCGGCGATTAAGTGCATGACTTTTTCGCAGTCGGAAGAGCCCTCCAAGGCTCGTTCGATGGCCTCGACTTGTCCACGGATTCGCCGGACGCGGGCCAGGAGTTTCTGCTTGTCTTGTTGAGTGTGGGACAAATCTTGCTGTCATCCCTTGGACGGAAGCTGCTTGCGAACACAGGACTCGCGCGCACAGAACTCCAGCAGGCAATTTCTGCGCCGCGCAGCTTGCAAAGGAACCCAAATTGCTTTGTTTATCGCTTGCAATCAAGGTGCCCTCACACAAACCGCTCTATTCCTCTCAGTAGACACGAGTCATCATCGGGGCTGCTGCGCAATCATCTCTGGCGACAAGTACGTAACGCGTCGCGTTCTAAAGCAGTCAAGCATGCAGATGAGCAGCTATCGTTATCGCCAACGTCTTACGAGCGATTGATCAGGCACCAAACCCTCAAATGTTGTGCAGCTGGTCGAGCATGATTGTATTTGTTTGCGCCGCCTGTCGAGTTCTCACGCGGTAGCGATGACTATGGATTCCGCTTCCATAAAACGGGCGCTCAACACCAGCCGGTTGCAAAATGAATTTTGCATTGCTGGTCAGGGATGGAGTGCAGTCGCAGCAAACCAATCAGCGGCTTCTTTCGCGACGCGACGGTCTCGGGTCGATCCCAGTCGTGCGGCCACGGGCTTCAATCAGTGGAGAAGTCGCGCCATCCAGTTCAGTGAGCGGCTGCAGGACTCCGCCGCTTGGCCTGCCTCGGTTATTTTCGGTCTGGTTCATAAACCGGCCTTACAAAGACTTGAGGTGACACGTAGCAGCTTTTCATAGCTTGCATCGCCAAAGAGTCCTCAGGGTCAAGCCAATAGGTTGCGAGATCTGCTCGGGTCTCAAATGGCGGAATGCCTGACGTTTTCCGCTTAGCTTCTAGATAGAGATATTGCACCGGGTACCGTCTGCCTATCAGCATATAAGCTCTCCCAATAGTGCACTTATGCTTACTGGCGAGCTCGGAAGCTTTGTTCATTGCAGATTGCTGCTCCGGTTTTATGTCCGTGTCGAACGCCAAAGCCAGCAGCTTCGAGTACTTCTTGAGCCAAATAGCCATCGGAGCCGCCCGTTCATCAGAAAGGTCTCGTGGAGCTTGGATCACACAGGAAGTTCAGCGAAGACGCAAGTGGGAAGCACGCTGAAGCCGCTCTCTCGCTGAGTTGCCGAGGTGAAGGGGCATGCGAGTCATATCGATCGATACTCCGAGCGTAGCCGGCTTGTACGCCAACCGTTCGCCTCTTCAATCAACTCTTCTATGTCGCGCGCGATGATTCGGTTCAAGAGGGCAGATCGCGCATAACCTTCCGTCTGGAACGAGGTAACGCATGCAGCATATTCGTCGGATGCGCCGGCCGTTCACGTAGCGCACGGGCGAGAACAGGCGGTTTACAGTGCCATCCGGCCAAGTCTGCGACCGCAACAAAGCTTTCGCCTCTTGGAAGCCCGATCGGTCTTGGGCGGCGGGCTCAATGATGCGAAGAAATCCTTCGAAGGTCGTTCCGGCATTGCTCCAGAGAACCCGTTCGGTCACCGCAGTGCGGACCGAAATACGCTCGATAAGTGGAGCGACGAAAGATTGCGCGAGATCACGGAAACGAGCGGCGCCGGGGGCGCCGCGGAGATCGACCAGGTCCGGCCCGATCTTTAATTCGCGCACGGTAAAATCGGCCGCCAAAACGAAAGCGAGCCGGTCGAGTTCGAGAACTGGGCTACAGTCGAGGAAAATATTTGCCGAAAGGAGCGGAGGCAACACCGCCTGGAAGTGCCGCAAGGCCCAGATCGAGAAGATTGCGCGCCGATCTGTACCGCCGTACTCCTTATTGTAATGTTCGACATGATCGTCGATCAGAGAAGGTGTGAAGAGCGCGTCGAAGCGAAGCTCCTGCGCCCTGGGTTCGACGACCAATCCCCGGGCGAAACAAGCCAGATCGCCCATCAACACGCTGCTGAGATCGATGAGGAGACGACGTGCATGCGACGAAGTCATCGCCGTCACTCCACTTCGGCATTTCCAATCCGAAGCCGTTGGGACAGGTGCGGTGTGATCTCGGCACGATTGGTATACGACTTTGCCGACACGGAAGGCTCGTCGTTGAAGGAGCGCTTTAGCCACGACGCCGACCAACCAGCAATCGCTGCGAGAAGAGCGAGAAGGCCCAGAGCGGCAAGGCTCGCGGGATCGGTCAGGATGTCGCTCGAAGTAGGGACGATCACATCCGCCGTGTTGAAATGTTCATCGCTGAACCGACAGAGCACGAGCGACGCGTGTGTCTTCAGCATGGCGAGGTCTAAGTCCGCGCGCAACGCGCGCACGGCTGAACGGTCGCCTGGCATGGTCTCAAGATGGAGCAGAAGAAGGCGGACGCCGGCGAGATACGCGTGACTGCACTCGTTGAATGGGCTGGTCTCGTCAGAGATGCTGCGCGGCATCCACCCCCATGCGCAAGCGAAATACTGCAAAGCTACGAAGGATTGGATCCGTCGCATGCTCTCGTCGGTGGGGTACTGGGCGGCGGCAAGATCCATGATGGTTGCACGATAACGTGCCAACACCGCCATCTGGCCGTGCGATACGCCCGGGACTATCAGACCCGCGGTGGAGCCGGGCGCAGTCGTTCGGTGGGCCATGGATGGAGACGTGAGCAAAGCGATGAAAACACTTGCACAAAGTCGGACTTCGCGCCGTTCGCGACGGATTGCGCGCCCTCTGCAGCCCATGAGCCCTCCTCAGATCCGCAGGCTGAAGTGCCGGATGTCGATCAAGGCACCTCGAAGCAAACGATGTTCTCGCACCTTCGCATTGCCTTGGTGATGCCGGAATCGAGCTTGTTTAGTTGCAAGATCGGTGCCGTGCTTGCCTTCGGATAAGTCCGGCCTCACGAAATCCTCCGGTACGACAAAGCCCGTCATCTCGAGATGCGCGCCAAGTAAGAAGGCAAGCTACGGGCTGATAGGACAAGGAAATTAAAGTCATGCTTCCGCCCCTTCGCTTTCGCATCAAGAACGAACCGGGTTCTCCGCTCGTGACCCAATCCCGGTCGGTCGGTAAGATCAATAGCGGGATGTATTGCAACACATGTGACGAATTTATCTGTTTTGCAGCAGAAGACGCCAAGCCAGCAGCCCAGCAGCGCGCGATTGAATTCTCGGCGGATGGCCCGCTTTTGGTCGAATGCCCCTACTGCAGGGCGCGAGAGGATCGTCACGTCTGCGAGATCCGCCGGATGCCCATCACAGAGTTAAACAAAACCCGCCGTTGCCTCATATCTAAGCCCTGATCGGCAAAATCAGACGACATGGTTGGCACATAAGCGCTTTGGCGGCACCCGCGCCTGCCGCATCGGCCGCGCCATCCAGCCCCGCCGGTGTGGAACGACTGCTACCACGACGCCTATCCCGCCCGCACGGCCTTCGGCGGCTACAAGCAATCCGACGTCGGCCGCGACGACCACAAGATGCTGCTCGACCAACACCATCAGATCAAGAACATGCTGGTCAGCGACTTGGCCAAGAGGCTCGGCTTCTTCTAGGCCGGTCCCCTATCAACACAGGACACCGGCGCCCCGCGAGTTGTAGTCCATGCTCCCCACGCAAGCGATTGGCCATTCACCTGTATGAACATCAATGGTCCTTAGGAGGTTAGCCTTGGCTGGCTCTTACCAAAGCCGCGCGAGCCAAGCGGTCCGCGTCCGCGAAAGAGACCAGAAGCGTCTCGGCATAGGCGAGCATCTCGCTCCCTTCTGCATCAGTCCGTGACTGCAGTCGTGCATGCGCTTCGAAAACTTCGTCCATGTGATCGGCGCAGTAGACCTCGATGTCACGGATGATCCCGAGCGCCAATCGGCGGCGTGGCTCGTCGACCGTGTCCGCTATGCTCGCGCGGGCGTTGAGGGCATCATATATATATCTCTCGACGATCAGACTGCTCATCTCGGTTGGCTCCAATGACCGAAGCGTTGCGACTTGCATTGGTATCCTGCACTTGGCGGACAACGTTCCAAATCGTGATTTGTCGCGCCGATCAATCGTGCGCTCGGGTAGTGCGCGTGGAGCCATGTCAAACTCCATGGGAGACAAGCGATGAAGGACGGCGAAGTCGCCTTCGAGTGGTTCGAGCGCGCGGATTATCCCAACATACGCCAGGTCATGGAGGATAAGCATCGACTGCCCGCCTCCTTCGAGGATTGGGAGAAGAGCGCCGAGGCCGGCGAGCAGGCGCTCGTCAACTCGCGCCACATCGTCGTTCGCACGATCATCGAGTCGCACACCTTCGCGTCCTGGTGCCGCGAGCGCGATTTCAAAGCCAACGCGCAGTCGCGCTTGAAATACTGCAACGAGCAGCACGCAAGTACCACGACAGAAATGGAAGGCGGACCGTCAGCCCGGATCGGCGTGCATTTCGAAACGGCAAGCGAAGCTGTGGTAAACGACACTTTGCCCTCTGCCGAGAACGTGTGGCGACATCCCACTCTCCTCGGACGATCGAGAGATCTTTTAGAGAAGGTGATGCGCAGACTTCGTTCCTTGTCAGGGTATCGCCGTTGAGCCCCTTCGAATGGCACGCTAAATGCTAGCTTGGGGCTGCGCCGTAGCATTTCGTTATAAACGATCGGCTCCGCTCGAACAGCAGCGTTCGGTTCTCTTCCCACCATCTTAGTAACCTTGGTCGTTGTCGTAAGCGGAGAGATATCATGTCGATGGCGCGGTTGTTGGTTCGCGGCATGCTGGTTGGCCTGGTGGCCGGACTGCTTGCTTTTACCTTCGCGCGAATTTACGGCGAACCCAACGTCAATCGGTCTATTGCTGTGGAAGAGGCGATCGGCAAGGCCAAGGGCGAAGCGCCCGACCCGGAGCTTGTCAGCCGAGAGGTGCAGGCTTCGATCGGCCTCTTCACGGGCGTCGTCGTCGTCGGAACGGCGCTCGGTGGCATATTTTCCCTTGTGTTCGCTGTCTGCTACGGCCGGTTCTCATCGATGGGTCCGCGCACTTTTGCTGCGCTCCTTGGACTTATCTGCTTCGTCGCGATCTATGTGGTGCCGGACCTGAAATACCCGGCGAACCCTCCAGCCATCGGACAGCCCGACACGATAGGGATCAGGACTGGCCTCTACTTCTCGATGATTGCGATCTCGATTATCGCGACGATCGCAGCCTTCAGCTTGCGTCGCATGCTCATCCCGAAGTTCGCCGGTTGGGATGCTTCGCTGATCGGCGTTTTGGCGTTCATCGTGATGATCGCGATCAGTTACTACGCGCTGCCGGTGGTCAACGAAGTCCCTGAGACCTTCCCGGCCCAGACTCTCTGGAGCTTCCGCCTCGACAGCCTCGGCATTCAAGCAATCCTCTGGGGGACGGTCTCGTTGCTGTTTGGATATCTGACCGAGCGGTCTCTCGAACGGCAGCGGCTTTCCACATCGAACCGCCGCGTCGATGCGGCTTACGAAAGGGGCTGAACCGATGGTCAAGATCTACACGATGTCTGCTTGTCCCTATTGCGTGAGCGCCAAGGCGCTGCTCGCCAGGAAGGGCGTTGCCTTCGAGGAGATCAACGTCGATAGCGATCCGTCCGTTCGCCAAGAGGTGAAGGATCGCACCGGCATCACCAGCCTTCCGCAGATCTTCATCGGTGAACATCATGTCGGGGGCCGCGATCATCTGTTCGCGCTGGATCGCGAGGGAAAGCTTGACGAACTCCTTTCCGAGACCGCGAAGGCTTGATGGTCAAGCAAGCGAACGCGCGGCTTCGACCATCGTCGAACTCGCTCGGGTCGCTTTGTCGCTGGTCGCGCTTTCATCGCCCGCGCGATCGCGTGAGCAAGTCCGGGAGGTAAGCGGCTACGATGGATGCCTACAGGATCGCGTCAGAGCCCTACTACCGCGCGTCCGGCACCGAAATCGACCTGTTCGAGGCTGCGTACGGCGATCGCCTTCCTGTGATGCTCAAAGGGCCGACCGGATGCGGCAAAACCCGCTTCATCGAACACATGGCGTGGAAGCTCCGCTGCCCGCTCGTGACCGTCGCGGCGCACGAGGACATGACGGCGGCGGATCTCGCCGGTCGCTATCTGCTCGCGCCGGAAGGAACGGTCTGGCACGACGGCCCCCTAACGCTTGCAGTGCGTCACGGTGCGATCTGTTACCTCGACGAAATCGTAGAGGCGCGACAGGACACGACCGTCGTCATTCATCCGTTGACGGATGCACGTCGCATTCTTCCTCTCGACAAGCGCAACGAGCAGGTTGATGCGCACGCCGACTTCCAGCTGACGATCTCCTACAATCCGGGTTATCAGAACGCGGTAAAGGATCTGAAGGAATCGACCAAACAGCGCTTCGTTGCGATCGACTTCGGCTATCCTTCCGCTCCGGTCGAGGCCGAGATCGTCGCTCGTGAATCGCGGGGTGACGCAGAGCTGGCTGCCCTGCTGGTACGAATGGGCGAGCGTTCGCGCAATCTGCGAGCGCACGGCCTGGAGGAAGGCGCCTCGACTAGGATGTTGATCCACACCGCCCGGCTGGTGGGTCGCGGCATCGGCGTCGAGGACGCAGTGCAAAGCGGCATCGTGCTGCCAATCACCGATGATCTCGACCTACGTGAAGCCCTGACGTCCGCCTGCGCGGCCTGCCTGTAAGATGAGCATGATCGACGTCCGCCCCTTACACGGTGACGTTCGCTCCCTGCCATCCGCTCGCCTCCGCATGATGGTGCGGCAACGCCCGGTACTCGTCAGCGGCTACGAAGCTGCCCTGGCGCGAAGCAGCACGACGCCCGACGCCGAGCTCGAGCTTTGGGCCGCCGCCGTCCTTGCGCTGGCCAATGTTAACGCCGGTCCCGCGGCGCTGCTCGCCGCCTTCCGCCTGACGGCGAACGCCGGCGCTCCCCGCGCCTTCGCGAGCATGGCGGACACGCTCGATGCCGCGGCGATAGTCTGTCGGCGGGCTGGTGCCGGTGCTACCCGAGCCTCGCTCGACGTCTACCGTGATCTAGCTCCTGGCCTTGGGGAGGACGCACGGGCCGCCTGGTGGCGCGGCATGGTTCAGGTGGCGAAGGAGGCGCCGAGCTGCACCATCACGGCGGCCGCGGCCAGCGGAGCGATAGTTCGCGACTTCGACGCCAACACCTTCGAAGTCTTCGTCCCGGCCGCGCTTCGCGCCGCACGCGAGCCCGACCGGCGCGAGGCCTTCTTCGGGCTCCGCGATCCCGAGGCGCGGCGCCTGCTCGAGAGACTCTCGGGCCAGGCCACCTTCCAAGTGATGCAGCCGCGTCTGCAGGCGTTCGCGATCGCTTTGTGGGGGCGGGTCGTCTCCTTGCGTGACATGCCGGCGCCGACGAAAGCCCCGGGCCAGCGACGCGCGACCTTCGCCGCGGGTCTTGTCTACGTGCCCGACGTGGGCCGGACCGCGTCGCGTACATCGCGCCTTTACGAGGCGATCGTCGCGCATGCCACGGCGCATCTCATGCTCGGCGACCGGCCCTTCGATCCCGGCAAGCTCAAGCCGATCCAGTTGGCGCTGGTCGGTCTCATAGAGGATGCGCGGATCGAGGCGCTCGCGATGCGGCGTTTCCCCGGGCTCTTTCGCCTGTGGGCGCCGTTCCATACCATTACGCCTTCTCACCTGAAAACCGCGCCGATGATCCTGGCCCGGCTTTCCCGTGCTCTGTTCGATCCCGCCTATGCCGACGACGATGCGATCGTCGCCAAGGGGCGCGCCCTTTTCGCTGCCGAGCCAAATCTTGAAGATCCCACCTTGTCGCGGCGCATCGGCGATGTGCTGGGCAATGACATCGGTCAGATGCGTATTCGCTTTGATGCCGCGCAGCACGTGATCGAGCCGATCTACCGCGACGACGCCGTCGGGCTTTGGCAGCCGCGAGACGATGCCGACACCCCGGCGCTCGACATGCCGCTCGACGCGGCACGTCCCCAGCCCGAAGAGCGCGAGAAAGACGGCGGCGGTTCCGATCCGGCTTCATCCGGGACGAACGAGCTTCGCGCGCATTCTGAGAACCCCGACGAACGCGGCTTCGTCATCGCGCATCATGCCGAGTGGGACCGTACCGCCGGTGTCGAGCGACCGGACTGGACGACCATACGCGCCACTCCGGTGGTCGAGGCGTCGACAATCCGCATCGACGAGGCGCTCGCGCGACATGCCGGGTTGTCGGCTCGGGTGTCGCGTCTGGTGCGTGCCGCCCGAGTGGGCCTTCCGACGCGCTTGCGCCGACAGCCGGACGGCGCCGAGCTCGATCTCGACGCCGCGATCGAGGCGGCGACGGCGCTCCGCGTCGGTCAGTTTCCCGGGGATCGGCTACACCAGCGCAAGATCACGCGCACGCGCGATTTGGCAGTGCTGATCCTGGTAGACACGTCGGAATCGACGCACGATCCAGTGCCGGTCGCGGGGATGGACGTGCTCGCCGCCGAGCAGATCGCCGTCGCCGTGCTTGCACAGGCCATGGAGGCACAAGGCGACCGTTTCGCCCTTCGTGCCTTCGCCTCCGACGGGCGCGACGACGTCCGCTACATGGCCATCAAGGACTTTTCCGCGCCATTCGATCGGCAAGCGCGAGCGCGTCTGGCGGGATTGCGGTCGGGTCTGTCGACCCGCCTCGGCGCTGCGCTTCGACATGCCGGAGCCGAACTCGCCGAAGTCGCGGCCACACGGCGCGTGGTGATCGTGTTGACGGACGGGGCACCGTCGGATGTCGACGTGGCCGACCCGCACGACTTGGTGGTGGATGCGCGGCGCGCGGTACTGTCGCTGCATCGCCGCGGCATCGATGTATTCGGGCTGACACTCGACCCAAGCGACCAAGGTGCAGGCGCCGCGGCCTTCGGGCGCGCCAACTACATGCCGGTGCGACGCATAGAGGAGCTGCCCGACAGGCTTGCTTCGGTCTACTTTCGAATCGCGCGGCGGTAAAAACGTCGGGACTCGGGCGCGGCCAGGGGAAAAGGTCGCCCCGGCTTGGAAGCCGGGGCGGATCGATCAGCGGTGGACAGCCAACTTCTTGTTGGGAATGCCGGAAATCGGAGCTTCTTCGGTGCCGAGAGAGTCACGCGTGAACGCTTCGACGGCCTCGCGGGTCGCCTCTGGGTCGGCGATCCAGCGCGAGTAGAAGTCGTAGGGGCATTCCGCCACTCCCTTCTCTCCCTCGCCGGAGTTGATCTTGCCGGTGTAGCCGCGGTGCAGCAGCTTGAAGAGGTGGTTCTCGGATTGGCCGTGCTTGCGCGAGTCGCGGATGAGGAACTTAGACAGCGCGGCGAACTGGATGCCCATCGGCTCAGTGCCGCACTCACCGAGCGAGCGCCCGTCGAAGCCAATCAGCGCGGAATGGCCGAAGTAGGTGTAAACTCCATCGAAGCCGGCCGCGTTCGCGACGGCGACGTAGCAGTTGTTTGCCCAAGCCATCGCTTTCGACATGATGATCTGCTGCTCCTTGGCCGGGTACATGTAGCCCTGGCAGCGGATGATCAGCTCGGCACCCTTCATCGCGCAGTCGCGCCAGATCTCGGGGTAATTGCCGTCGTCGCAGATGATCAGGCTGATCTTCAAGCCCTTGGGGCCGTCCGAGACATAGGTGCAGTCGCCTGGGTACCAGCCCTCGATCGGCACCCAGGGCATGATCTTGCGGTATCTCTGCACGATCTCGCCCTGATCGTTCATCAGGATGAGCGTATTGTAGGGCGCCTTCTTCGGATGCTCCTCGTGGCGTTCGCCGGTGAGCGAGAACACACCCCATACCTTGGCCTTGCGGCAGGCCTCGGCGAAAATCTCCGTTTCGTCGCCGGGGATTGTCGAGGCCGTCTCGTACATTTCCTTGGCGTCGTACATGATGCCGTGGGTCGAGTACTCTGGGAAGATCACCAGATCCATGCCGGGCAGTCCGGACTTCATTCCCACGACCATGTCGCCGATCTTGCGGGCGTTCTCAAGCACCTCGGCCTTCGTATGCAGTCGCGGCATCGTGTAATTCACGACCGCGACGCCGACTCCATCGTTACTTGACGAAATATCTCCGTGATACATAGCGTTTCTCCAGAAAGTTTGCGCGTTCCGGTAGTTGGGGGGAGGACTCCCGCTCGAGACCGGAAACTCAAACGGCAAGATGGCAATGGATGGGATCGTCGCCGAGATGGGACCTCGGCCCCGACGCTGCGATACGACCTTTCTCCAAAAGAACAAAGACGTGGCTGGATCGCATCGCCGCCACCTCGATCTTGGAAGTGACCGTCGCAAAGATCGGCAGCTTGGACTGTGCCAGGCTCTGGTTGCGGTCTTGGCGAAGATCGTCGTGTGGCTCTATCGCGACTACCGTCGCGTCGCAGCGGAACTCCGCCCCGATCGACGCAGGCGAGAGGCCAGCGTGGAGCATGGATCGACGGTCGAAGAGCATCAGCGACGACTCCTGACAAGCCCGCACGAGCACGGCGCTCGCGCTCGGCACGGATCAATCGGAACACCTGTTCAAGAACGCGGACGCTTTTGTCCACGAGAGCCCGGGCGGGCAGGCGAAAGGCTGGACCGAACGGGCCGCGCCTACGCTGTAGGGACACTCAGCTCGGTTATGACCAAGTTTCACCGAGGGATCCTACCTCGGCATGAGTAGAAGCTGTCGCTCTTGATTGTCAAGGGAAGGTGAGCTTTCCCTCAGGAGCAAATTAGGAAGGGGTCTGACACGATCGCCGCTGGAGATTCCCAAATCAGGTCGAATTGTCCGGCACTGTTCGCACGCCCGATCCGCGTCCAAAGATCGGCATGGCCAGAGTTCGAATTGATTTGGACACAGCCCTGCGGCGCATCGTATGAGGAGCCAAGCACGTAGGGGCGCATGTCTTCAGTGGCGGTGGAGCCGGTCTGAGCCAAGGCGCGGGCGAACAGATAGACCTGGAAATAGGCTGTCTCGGCGCAGACGTTTGTGGCCTGCGATCCGCCAAACTTCTTCTTATAGCCCTCGACGAAAGCAAGGTTTGCGGCAGTTTGGATGCCCTCAAAATAGCTCGCCGCCGTGATATGCCCTTCGCCGACATCGTAGCCCATCGCTCTCAGCTCGGCTTCCGTGGTGGTGAGGCTGGCGATCGGCTTGCGGAACGGATCAAACCCGGCCTGCGCGTAAGCTCGGTAGAGATGGCTCGTGCTGTCGCCGACCACGGTGGAGAAGACGACGTCGGCACCCGATTGCCGAATGTCGTGCATCACCGGCATGAAGTCCTGCCGCGTCGCGCGCATGTCGAAGTAGCGCTCGCCGAAAACGCTACCGCCATGAGCGATGAGGAACTCGCGCACGAGCTTGTTGGATCGCCGCGGGTAGACGTAGTCCGAGCCGATGAGGTAAAAACGCGGCCCGAACCTCTCCATCAGAAAGCGACATAGCTCGAGGCTGTTCTGATTGGGCGAGGCGCCCGTGTAGATCACATTCGGCGAGAATTCGAAGCCTTCATAGGTGGTGGGGTACCAGAGCAGTCCGTCGTAGCGCTCCACCACGGGCATGACGGCTCGACGGCTTGCCGAGGTGTAACAGCCGAAGATGGAGTTGACGCCGTCTTCGGTCAGCAGCTTTTTAGCGAGAAACGCATAAGGGATGTCTCCGGCGCCGGGATCGTAGACGATCGGCTGGATCTCGCGGCCGAGAACCCCGCCGGCGGCGTTGATCTGCTCGATTGCCAGGAGCGTCCCGCAGAGCTGCGTTCGCTCCGTCTCGGCCGTGTATCCAGTCTGCGAGAACAGGACACCAACTCGCCATGGCTTGCCGGTCGATACCGGTGCTCGTCCCATGTGAAGGTTCCTTGAGCCCGACGGCAATCGCAACGCCCAACATATCGGCAGTGCAGGAGACAAGCATAACACATGCCTTAGCAGCTGCCGACAATCGATCGCCCATGATCGATTTGTGTCGTTGACGTCTAGACCCTGCATCCCCTAAATTGGCAGCAGCGCCAAAGCTACCGAAATCAGCTGCAAAAGCCCTGTTCCCTCGCCCTGCGCGAGAAAGGACAGGGCTTTTTTTGCTGCAGGCACTTCGGCGCCGCGTCACCCATGATGAGGAAGCGAAGTATGACCATTCAGATCGGAGACAAAGTGCCTTCGGTGACCTTTAAGCGTTTTGCCGATGGTGGATTCACGGACATCAAGACCGACGAGTTCTTCGCCGGCAAGAAAGTGCTCCTATTTGGCATCCCCGGCGCTTTCACGCCGGTCTGCCAAGGCAACCACCTGCCGGGCTATGTCGAGAAGGCGATGGAGTTCAAAGCCGGTGGGTTCGACGAACTTGCCTGCATCTCGGTCAATGATTGTTTCGTGATGAAGGCGTTCGGTGAAACGCTGAAAACCGAAGGCAAGATCCAGATGCTGGCCGATGATACTGCAACCTTCACCAAGAGCATCGGCCTCGAGGCGGACGCCTCCAGCTTCGGACTCGGCATCCGTTCCGAGCGGTACGCGATGGTTGTCGTCGATGGCAAGGTCGAAAGCCTGAGCGTGGAAGACAACTTCGTCGACCACAAGGTTTCGAGCGCCGACGAGATGCTGAAGGCCATGCACGCGAGCTGAGCAAGCCAAATCCGGCGGCGCCGCGGCTAGTCTAGCCAGTGTCGCCGCCGAGTAGCTCGAAGGAAGCAACAATCGCCGCAGCAAGCGCGCTTACCGACGTACGCCGCGCCATGGCCTGGCTGCGGATATGCTTGTAGGCCTCCTCGTCGCTGAGGCCCTTCGATGACATCAGCATCGCCTTCGCGCGTTCGACCGTCCGCATCGATCTCAGATTTTCTTCGAGACGGTCGATCTTGCCGCGTAGGCGCTGCTCGTAACGAAACTGTGCACGCGCGACGACCAGGCTCGCTAGGATTGCATTCGTTGTGAAGGGGCGCGCCAGCACCGCCTGCGGTGACGCTGCAGCCAGCGCGTCCGCGATCACCGCTTCGGTCTGCGGGAGAATGACGATCAGCGCCGCACGGCCGTCGCCGGTCAGCCAGGGAATGCGCCTCGAGAGGTTCGGCTCGTAGTCGCAAAGAACGATATCGGCCTCGGCCGGCAAGGGTTCGGCTGAAGGCAAGATGTAGTGCGCCACGATGCGAAGGCGCTGAAGTTCGCGGATCAGGAAATCGCCCGATTCGTCACGCGACGTCACCACCGCCGCCGTCAACCCGTCGAGTTTCGCATGGCGCTCGACACTTGGCGGTTCCCCCGACGATCTCGCGTTCGGCCTTTGGATGAGATTCCCCATCGATTTGCCTTCTGCTTGGCGCACGAGGCTATCGCGTAACGTCCTCGGCCCACGCGGCGCGCGCCGCTCACCGCGTAAACACGAGCGACGGGAGCTGCCGTAGGAACAACTTATCAGAGACGACCCTGGCCACACGGCGCAAGAATTGCTCAAGTGTGGCACGCAATTGAGTCGATCACCAGCGAAACTTGTTTAGGCACAGACATCGGCAACCACTAGCCGCGTGGATACAGCGACCGTTGCCCCATGGGTTTCCCGACCGCCTCTAAGAAAAATCGACAGGTACTGAGGCAATCTGCAACTTTTTCATTCACGTGACTAAACCGGCGTCAATGGCAACAATTGCCGTTAATTGGAATGCGGAAGCGCATTGACAGAACCGGCGATGGCGCTAGGTTGTGGGCAGGCAACAAAGCCACCTGGTCTCGCGGCATCAACGCCCCGCTCGTCTCGCAACTCTGCGAGTACGTCGGGGTTTTTGTCGTTCGAGGTCCAGCCGGCTTTGTTTACGTTTGAACGTGTCGAAGGGATCTCCTGGTGGTTGTGTCGACAGAGGAGAGGCTAGCCAAACGCAAGTTAGATGCGCTGAAGCGCGGCATCCATCGCGTCGGCAAAGATCAGGTGTCGCCGCTCTCGCTTAATATCGTCGGGGTCGGCAAGGCTGGCGCCGACGTGGTTGAACGGCTTCTCAAGGAACTCCCGGAAACCGCCGGCCCATTCTCGGCGATCATCGTCGACATCGGCGACGGGGACCTGGCGGGTGTACGAGAGGCAGCGCGTTCGATGTCGGACCGGGCGGTGGTCGAGATCATCGCCCTGGCGGCGATCCCGGTTGCCGATCTCATGGCCGCAATGGCGGACTACGGAACGTTCCTCGAACTCGAATATCCTTGGTACCGTGGTCCGCGGGAAGTGATCAACTGGCTGCCCGTCGACGATGCACTCCACGACCAAGCGGTCGGCGGCGCGGGCGCCTCCCGAGCTTATGCTAAAGCGCTGTACGGCGTTGCCTACTACGCCGGTGATCGTGAGATGCGTACGGCGCTTCGCCGGTTCGGTGAACGGGTTACGGCTTCGGATACGCAACCGGTCGTTTGTATGGTTTTCGGCATGGGCGGCGGCACCGGCGGAGGGATCGCTGTAGACCTCGCGCGTCATCTCTCTACGGTGATCCTGGGACGCGCTGCGCTGACCGTAGGCGTCGGGATCTTGCCATGCGCCGGCGATCGGACCGGGCATCGTGGCGGCCCCCTGTACGCCTGCCTCAACGAACTCGATTGCTTTGGCGACGAAGCCAAGAACGAGGGCGTCGTTCGCTCGTGCGGCGAACTGTTCCGAAATCCATTCACGGCGGGTTTCCTCGTGGTGCCGCAGCAGCACGTTTGGGAAGCCACGAAAGACATCGAGGCGACCCACGCGCGCGTCACTCGAGAGATCGCGGACTTGCTCAGCAAAGATGGCGGTCGCAACCTTTTGGAGCTACTTCGGCTGCTCAATTGGGTAGCGGCACCTTCGACGCAGCATTCTGCGGCGCGAACCCCTTTCGGCGCCAAATGGATCCATATGTTGGCGTTTGCCGACTATGAAGGTCCGCTCTCAATCGGCAATCGGACGTCGGCAGAGATCGGGCTGCGCTCGACTTACCATCCGGAATATATCGAGGTCCGTGTTTCCGAAGTTGGCCCGGCTGCCGATGCGGTCGCCGCGACACTGGCATTCGTCTTCTCGCCCGACGTGCCGCCGCAGATCGTTGCCGGCGGCGGTTCGGCCACTTCGGTTCAGTACGTGCTGCCGTGCATCGGCAAATTCGACCTTGAGATCTTCTATGACGCGCGTGCTGCTTACGACGCGAGTTCGCCGAGCCAGCGTGTCCTAGATCACGCGATGCTTCTCGAGCTCGGCGTCGTGCTCAGCGAGCCTTCGACGCGGCTGGTTGGTATGGCCGGCGCGGGTCTGCACGGCGGCGACGGTTGGGTTGCCGTTCCGCTCGAAGGCCTTCGCGGGACAGAAGGTCCTGCGCGCAACGCCAAGCTTATGGCCATCTAGATGCCTTTGGATTGGTCGTCTGTTGTAGAACGGTATGGTGGCGGAGCGATGGTTCCGACGATTACTGGTGGCAAGCATCTCCATGTTACGAAGGCAACCGAGGAGGCCATATACATAGAATGTCCGATCTGGTCGGCGAGGCTGGCGAGAGAAGACTTGGAGAAGGGCGTTGCGCTCATTGAAGAGGGGACAATATCGACAGACCCCGGTCTCTTCGTCGAAGACTATATGCTTTATGTTTCGAACAACCGAGCTACCTCTGTCGCCCATATCATGCGCGACCTCGGTTTCTTAGATTTGACGGAGACGTTCTCCGTTAGATGCTGAAGGCCATGCCTTCGACTGTAATCCACTGCTCGCATCGTTTGCGACAGATTGCTTAACCTTGGAGAAGTAGACATGACATCATCTCTCTATCATAGCGCCACGGGCACGCAGGCGCCGCATTGCATGCACGTCATCGGCATCGGGCGCACCGGCGCTGCCTATGTCGAGGCTCTGCTGCGAACCGGTGAAGTAGAGGATCACCTTGCCGATCCGCGCGCGACGTTTGCCGCGATGGTGGTCGACATCGGCGATCAGGATATGAGCCTTGCTCAGGATTACGCCGCCTCCTTCATCAAGCGCCTCGAGTCGCGCGGCATTCCTTCAGAGCGATTTTCATTCCAGGCGATAGCACTGCCTGTCCCGTCGAAGGAAGAGTTCTTCGAAGGCATGAACCGCACCCGCGAGTTCCTCAAGATCGAGTACCCGCGTTACTACTGGAATCCTAACTTCGAATCTTACGTGCCGAAGAAGTACGTAATGCCGAAGCCCGGCGAGCATTTCCCGCGTGCTGTCGCCAAGGGCATCTATGCCAACGCGTACTACGCCGGCAGCCGTCCGATGGACATCGCCCTGCGCAAGTTCGTCGATATGATTGACAAGGCTGGCTTGCCCTCGCTCGTCACGGTCTGCTTCAGCCTCGCCGGCGGGACAGGCAGCGGTATGGTCGTCGACCTCGCTCGCCATCTGTCGAACGTGAAGCTCGGTCGTCGCATCCCGGTGATCGGCGTGGGCCAGTTGCCGCATTCGGGTGATCCGGACACCTACAAGGACAGCCCGGCGCTGTACACGACGCTGAACGACCTCGACTGCATGCTCGATGAAGAGAAGAACGCCGGCGTCACCGCTGTGTGGGGCGACCTCTATCGCAGCCCTTTCACGGGCGGCTTCTTCGTCGTCAACCCCGAGCAGAGCTGGCAGCGCCTCACCGCCTACACCACCACGGGTGAAGCGGCTGTCCGGCAGAACATCAAGGAAATGGTCACAAACCGCTTCGTTGCCGATTCCTTCATGCGGTTTGCCGTCGTCGACAATTGCCGTGACCTGTTCCGTGCCCTGCGTCCCTCCGGAATGACCGGCGCGCCGCACGAGACCATCACCGCCAAGGCTCGCAACTGGACGATGTTCAACGTCGCCAAGCTGACCCATCCCGGCGTGCAGGTTCTTCCGGGCGAGGCGCCCTCGAAGTGGGACTCGGTGATCGGGCAGTGGATCGACTTTACGGAGAAGTACGACGGCCTGAGAAACGATTTCAAGACCGACTTCGCCGAGGTGTTCATCTACGGGTCGCGCAACATGGACCCTGCCGAGATGAGCACGAAGTTCAAGGCGATGATGAAGAAGTGCTACATGCTCGACTCGGAATCGACGCTGCAGATCGTCAACCACGAGTTCTTCGATGCGTTGACGGCCTACGGCAACGTCATCCTGCCGGGAGTGGCCAAGACGGATCTTGAAGCGTTCTGGTCGAGCCAAAAGGTCTACGACAAGCTTTCTTGGGAGGATAAGCTCAACGAGCATGCCTGGCTCGTCGACATCGGGCCGATGCTGTCCGAGCCCGCGATCCGCTTTGAAGGCATGGCCGGCGAGTGCATCTGGGGCTGCGCTTGCTGGGTTGTGGTTCCCTACGACCAACTGCGCGGTGATGTCCTGCCGCCGGCGAACCGGAAGGTGATCCTCGAGCAGCAGATCGCCGCCATGACCAAGACCGTCGTTGCGACCCCAGGCGGCGCGGCGCCGGCGCGGGTTGCCGTTGCAGCAGTATCGCACGGCTAATTGGCTAGAGTAAACGAGCGTTTCTAGTCCAACGATGATTGCAGGCGAAGCTTCGGCTTCGTCTGCATAGCCTTTTGTCACCTCCTCGAACAAGCTGGACTTAGACCAACATGGCAAACGCCGAGCAGGTCGCCCCGAAGCGCAACGCCATCCCCGCGACCGTGGTCACGGGGTTTCTTGGATCCGGCAAGACGACGCTCATCAACCGCATCCTCAGCGAGCAGCATGGTAAAAAGATCGCCGTCATCGTCAATGAGTTCGGCGAGGTCTCGATCGACGGGCAATTGGTGATCCGCGAGGACCAGGCCGAGCTTGTCGAATTCAATAATGGATGTCTGTGCTGCACGGTCCGCGGCGATCTGGTGGAAACTCTCGGCCGCCTGCAGGAGCGTGCCGGCGCCCTCGACGGGATCTTGATCGAAACCACCGGCCTCGCTGATCCGGCGCCTGTCGCCTCCACCTTTTTCGTCGCCGACGAAGTTAAGGCCGGGATCAAGCTCGATGCGTTCGTGACGGTCGTGGATGCGGTGAACCTCGAGACCAATCTGGCGCAAAGCAACGAGGCGGTCGAGCAGGTTGCTTTCAGCGACATCATCCTCATCAACAAGATCGATCTCGTCGGTCCCGAGCAAATCGCCAAGATCGAGGCGCGGATCCGGAAGCTGAACCCGCTGGCGGCGATTCATCACACCACAAACGCCGAGATCGACATCAGCAAGGTTATTGGGGTCGGCGCCTTCGACCTTGTACAGAAACTCGAGGTCGATCCCGAGTTTCTCGGCGACCATGAGCATGAGCATGATGCGGCAGTAACGTCGTTCGTCTTGGAAGAAGTCAGTCCCATCGACATCAACAGCTTCGTGCTTTGGATGAACAAGATTGCGTCGGAACGCGGCGATGATCTCTACCGTACCAAGGGCATCTTCGACGCTCGCGGTTTCAATGAGCGCGTCGTCTTTCAAAGCGTGCGCATGCTGACGACGATGCGGCCCGACCAACCGTGGGCGCCGGGAGAACCGCGCCGTTCTCAGTTCGTCGTGATTGGAAAAAATCTTGACCGCGCGGAGTTCGCCGAAGGTCTCGCCCGCTGTGTGATCAAGTCGGGAAAGGTTGCCTAGTGACAGAACCGGCAGTCTTCGCCGCCGATGAAATCGAACCGGTGTATCGTGTTCACGTGTTCTGCTGCACCAACCAACGGCCCGATACGCATCGTCGGGGATCGTGCGCCGCTCGAGGTTCGAAGCAGCTTTGCGATTACATGTGTCGCCTTGGGATGGCGCTCGGCGTGCCTCGCATCCGCATCAATCACGCCGGCTGTCTCAACGTTTGTGAGCATGGTCCCGTCATGGTGATATATCCGCAAGGCACATGGTACCGCTACGAGACCGAAGCTGATATCGAGGAGATCCTGCGATCCCATGTCCAACGGGGTGTTCTGGTTGAGCGCCTTCGTCTAGCCATTGATCCACGAACGCTTCACGGCTGAGTCGGTCTGCCATAAGGCCTAAGTCGGCGGGCGATTGTAAAGGCAAACGACCCGCGCGCAGAGTCAAGCGTTGGATGGCAGCCTTCAATCTCTCGCCACATGACCGACATTTTCTGTTTGACTATTTAGCTCGATCCCACCCGATGGACTGCATGCATCTTCAACAATAACGTCTCGTTCTGGGGCTGACTTAGGCGCGTGTCCTAAACGATAAGCAGTTTGCCGCAAGTTTGCTGCTATACAAGCTTGACTCTCCACGGTCATCTCAGAAGCGCGGCTTGCGGGTCATAAATAATCCCGGCAAAGCGCTTGACATAAGAAAAGATTAGGCAGTAAATTGAGTGACGGCATTAAAGCCGTTCTTTCTCTGGCATCAAAGCCTTCGTTTGCCGTCATCAGGCGGCTAGACGGAGGTTTTTACCGTTCTGGGCATTGCTTTGTGCTCGATTAATCGATGGAGTTCTTATGTACAACGAAAGCGTTCTTTCTGGAAGCCTGCCGACAGCGCTCCCCGTGAAAGCGATCCTTCCTTGGGCAATCTTCGGCGGTTTGTTGTTCATCCTATCAATCTACTTTGTTGGTGCCGAAGAAGGTGCGACGTCCTTGTTCAAAGGGGTGTACATCCATGAGTTCGTCCACGATGGGCGCCATCTTCTGGGTTTTCCTTGCCACTAGGAACGGATTTCCTCGCCGGTGCGTGCTCAAGGCTTCCAGGCAGCGAGCATCTGGTGTAGCTTCCTGTTGTATTTCAGCATTCTGAAGAATGTGCGCGGCGCTACTTCGGCGTTTCGCTTCATAACGGCCCGATATTCAGGGGATCTGGAGTTCGCGGCTGCAACACGGGGGTAAGAATGTCGAATAAAAAAACAGGTAGGATGGCTAGGGTGCTCCTGACGGCAGCACTCCCGATCATTGGCTTCGCCGGTTCGGCAAATGCCCAGATCATCGGTCAGCCCTGCGAAACTTGTGGCATCGCTCTCGGTGCTCCGTTGCCGGAAGGCGTGTTTTTCCTCGACAACGAAAGCTACGGCGGTCGAGACGGTCAAAGCAATCGTCTCGGCGTCAATGAACCGACATTGATCTGGTCGACGCCGTTCTCGGCCTACAATACACGTCTCGAGTTTATCCTTCCCGATCCGATCTTCACGCATATCGACGGCGCCACGATCAACAGGGTCGACGCCTATACCCAAGCTGCGATCGTCGTATTGGCCCATGACTTCGGTAACGGTTTCAACCTTGGCTTCGCCGCAGGTACCAATACGGCAGACCGCTTCACCAACAATGGGCGAGGCGAAAACGCTCAATTCCGTGTATCGGCCTCTTACGTCAAGGATGGATATAACCTGACTGTGACAGGTAATTACTTCGGCGACTTCGGTGGCAAGCTCACCACTGTGAACGGTGTTCTGACTGGCTTCGACGATAACGTCTTCATCGACTACACCTTCACGAAGAAGTTCAACAAATTCGAGCTTGGCGTGATCGGCAGCTATGAGACTGACATCGACGGCCCTGTCGTTCGCCAGAGATCCCTCGCGATCGGCGGACTTATCGGCTACGACTTCGGGAAGTTCACATTGCAGGCCTACGCAACTCGCGAAGTCTACGTACGCAATGGCGGGTGGGGTCTCGGTCAGCCTGGATTGGGTGCTGGCGGTTTGGTCGCCAATCCTAGCAGTGACTACGAAACGCGTGGAAGCATTCGGGTCGTCGTCCCGCTCTACGTAGCCCCCACGGCGCCGGCCACGGTAACTGCGAGGTACTGATGGGGAGCGGCACAAATCTCGGCCAATCCTTTTCACGCGCTTTGCAAGGAGGGTTGGCGGAAGTCAGGGTCGAAGCTGCAGCCTCGAGATGAGTGACGACAAGGTCGTAAGTCTGCAGGAACGAATGGCGGAGAACGTGACGCGGCGTCTGTCGAAGCCAACCGATCTCGCTACTCAAAAGATCCGCGATATTGCTGTGAAGGCGGTCATCTATCCACAGACGATCACTCCTCGGGAAGCTCAGGATCTAGGCGCTGCGGTGCTCTATCACCTTAAGCTTTTCTACCCGACGTTAAACGAGTAAATCGATGTCGCAGGATCTCCGTAGGCTGCTCAACGGCACACATGAAGTGAGAGTGCACTGCTACTGCCGGAGATCCCTGCTTCGTCCCGCGGAGCTCGCATCGGCCGATCTTCGCGGATCGGGCTACGCTTCGAGGTGTTTCCGCGACAGGTGAAGTCATCTTCTGAGCGGAGGGGTTTAGGTAGCTGGAGAACGGACAGTCGCCACGGCTTTCGGCCGTCGTGCTTGCGCACGACCGTCATTACGTCGAGATTTGCCGCAGCCCCAAATACGGCAAATGACCACGAACCGTCGCTCTTCATGTTCCCTCGTGGAGCGGCGGTTTGTGGTCCCCCTATTAGCCTAGGAGGTTTCGTCGCCAGCGCTCGAGGGGTTTCGCACGTTTACGGAGAGTGCCAGATGACAACCAATAAAAAGGATATGGGCGCCGAGGCGACGGCTCTCTGCATGCACGTGATTGGTATCGGTCGCACCGGCGCCGTCTACGTCGAAGCTTTGTTGCGGACGGGCGAGGTGGAGGATCATCTCGCGAACCCTCTCGCGACCTTCGCGGCGATGGTGGTCGACATCGGCGACCAGGATATGAGCCTCGCTCAGGATTACGGCGCCTCCTTCTACAAACGTCTCGAGTCGCGCGGTATTCCCACTGACAGGTTCTCCTTCCAGTCGATCGCGATTGATCCACTTTCTGCGGACGACTTAGTCAAGGCTCTTGCCATGACGCCGGACTTCTTGAAGGCGGAGGGTGCCAAAGCTCCCAAGCAATTCCAGCCTTATGTTCCCATGGGAGCAGTCATGCCGAAGTCCGGCGAGCACTACCCACGTGCAGTGGCCAAAGGCATATATGCGAGTGCGTTTCACGGTGGCGAAAAGCCGATGGATGCCGCGCTCGACGCCTTTGTAGCGCAGGTAAACAAAGCGTCGCTCCCTTCTGTCGTCGCTGTATGCTTCAGCCTAGCGGGCGGCACGGGCAGCGGTATGATGGTAGACCTCACCCGTCATCTCGCTAGCAAGCTCGGCAGCAAGGTGACGGTGATGGGAGTCGGGCAGCTGCCGCACAGTGGTGATCCGGATACTTACAAGAACAGCGCAGCGCTGTATACGACGCTGAATGATCTTGACTGTATGCTTGACGAGGACAAGAATGCCGCCATCATGACCGCCTATGGCGAAGTATACCGCAGCCCATTCACCGGCGGCTTCTTCGTGGTCAATCCGGAGCAAAGCTGGCAGAGGCTCACGGCCTACACGACCACCGGCGAGGCCCGCATTCGGCAAGCCATCAAGGAGATGGTGACCAACCGGTTCGTCGCCGACTCCTTCATGCGCTGGTGCGTGGCCGACGGGGGCCGCGACCTCAAGAAGGTGCTCCGGCCCGCCGAGCTGACCGACTCGAAGCACGAAACCGTAGGCGCCAAGTCCCGCAACTGGACGATGTTTGATGTCGCCAAGCTGACACATCCTGGCGTCCAGGTGCTGCCAGGCGAAGCGCCCTCCAAGTGGGAGGCAGTGATCGCGCAGTGGATCGACTTCACTCCAAAATACGATGGGCTAAAGGATGATTTCAGGACCGACTTTGCTCACGTGGCGATCTACGGCTCGCGCAACATGGCCCACGAGGTGATGATCGACGGGTTCAAAAAGATGGTGAAGACGCACTATCTGACCGACGGCGCGGCCGAGTTGCCGATGAGCGTCATCGAGTTCTTCGACGTGCTGACGGCCTACGCCAATGTCGTGCTGCTCGGGGTGGCCAAGACTGATCTCGATGCATTCTGGGAGAGCCAAAAGACCTTCGAGGCTCTTTCGGGAGAGGAAAAGCTCAAGGAACATGCATGGCTGATCGACGTCGGCCCGATGCTGTCGGATCCTTCGGTGCGTTTCGATGGCTTGCCCAGTCAGTGCAGGGCCGAACCGGTGGTGCCGTTTGCCGCCGTGCGCGGGGACAAGCTGCCGCCGGGCACGCGTAAAGGCGATATCGCCGCCGCGGCAGCGATGTAGTAGACGGCTGGCGGAGGCCGCAGCGTGGCGGCCTTCGCGGCTTGACACGTTGGGCCGGCAAACGAAAAGGATCAACGACCTGCTCCATATCGCCTTCGATAACAGCTTCGCCAAGCTCGGGGATGCGTTTGCAATCGAAGTGCGGCCGACGCCAAGTACCGCGCCTCGTCTCGTTGCGCTCAACGTCGATCTGGCACGTGAGCTCGGTCTCGACCCAGAGGCTCTCGCGAGCGGTGATGGTGTTGCAATGCTCGGTGGCGGCCAGATGCCGGCGGAGGCAAATCCGATTGCGATGGCCTATGCCGGCCATCAGTTCGGCAGCTTCGTTTCTCAACTTGGCGACGGCAGGGCGGTTTTGCTCGGCGAGGTCGTAGGGCCACGAGGAACCCGGCGCGACCTTCAACTGAAGGGGTCCGGGCGAACCCCTTTCTCGCGCGGCGGAGATGGCCGAGCGGCCCTCGGGCCGGTGCTCCGAGAATACATCGTCAGCGAGGCCATGGCGGCGTTGGGCATCCCGACAACCCGTGCGCTAGCAGCTGTAGAGACGGGCGACCTGGTGATGCGAGAAACCGTGCTTCCCGGCGCGATACTGGCACGGGTCGCCTCGTCCCACATCCGTGTCGGGACATTCCAGTTCTTCGCCGCGCGGGGCGACGTGACGTCCCTACGCCAACTTACCTCATACGTCGTCGCTCGACATTATCCGGACGCCGCCACGCCGGGACACGAAGCCGCTGTTCTGCTCGAGGCAGTCGTTCGCCGGCAGGCCGAGCTCGTCGCACGGTGGATGTTGGTCGGCTTCGTCCACGGCGTCATGAACACGGACAATTGCTCGGTCGCCGGCGAGACCATCGACTACGGGCCCTGCGCCTTCATGGACGCCTACAATCCTGCGACGGTCTTTAGCTCGATCGATGCGGGAGGGCGGTACGCCTACGACAATCAGCCGATGATCGCACATTGGAACATGTGCCGCTTTGCCGAGACGCTGATGCCGTTGCTGGCCGACGACGAGGACGAGGCGCTCGAAAGGGCGAGACAGATCCTAGGCTGCTACCTGGAGACATATGATGCGGCCTTTCTGTCAGGCATGCGCGCCAAGCTTGGCCTCACGATTGCCGATCCCGACGATGGCCACCTCGCGCAGGACCTCCTGGACCGCATGGCCGCCGACGGCGCCGACTACACCTCGACTTTCCGAGCGCTTTGCGACACGGACCTATCGGTCGCGCGGACGCAATTCTCGAGCCCGGACACGTTTGACGAATGGGGCATTGCTTGGACCCGCCGACTGGATCGGGAACCGGGTACGGCCGCGGCCAGGTCTGCATCAATGCGTCACTTCAATCCCGCCTTTATCCCACGCAACCACCTCGTGGAAGCAGCTGTCGAAGCGGCGATCGATCGACGCGACTTCGAGCCGTTCGCGGAGCTCAATCGCGTCTTGTCCAAGCCCTACTCAGGCCGATCCGATCGCGATCTTTTCAGAAATGGGCCGACACACCGAACAGCCTACAAGACGTTCTGTGGCACTTAGGACAAGATCAAGGATCCATGCCGTCGAACCGCTTGATCTTCGTTGCCCATGCAGCCACCAGCGCAACGCGCCGAGCTGCCTTCGCCGCTGGCGACGAGCAGCTCGAGCCGGCCGCTTTGGTCGCCGCTGGTGCAATGCGCGGCAAAATTCCTTCCTACACTGAAGCTCTCGTAAGTCCGGCATTGCCGGCGAGGTGCACCGCCGAAGCGATCGGCCTTATGGCAACACCTTGTTCGGCCTTGCGCGATCTCGACACGGGACGCTGGACCCGTCGAACTCTCTTGGAGATCGCGCCCGAGGACATCGCCTTCTGGCTTGCCGACCCCGATTACGCCGACCATGGCGGCGAGAGCCTTGGTGCTTTGATCGACAGGCTAGGGGACTTCCTTGCGTCCAAGCTGGGGCTGCGAGGAACCATGATCGCGGTAACGCACGCCGCTCCGATGCGCGCCGCGTTAGCGTCGGCCCTAGGTGCAGCAGCCTCGGCGTTCTGGCGCATCGACGTGCCGCCGCTTACAGCTCTCGTGCTCACTTCGGACGGTAGACGGTGGTCCCTGCGTGGGCTCTCGCCTCTGGCATGGCATTAAGCTCGCGGGCGAGAGCATTCGAAGAGCGTCGACGCTGAGCGCCGAGGCCGCGCGCTGGATGATCCGCGGCACGTCGAAGCCCTCGAGGTCCGGGAGTTCGAGGTCGAAGGTCGTGAGGTCGGGTCCGAGCGCCGGAGCCTCAAGCCCCTGCCTGCCGTTCGCGGCGTCCAGGACATCATAGCCCTGCTTTCTCAAACCGACGCGCAGGAGCCTGCGGATGGCGGCCTCGTCATTCCGGCGCGCGCAGGCGATAGCCGACGCCCGTCTCGGTGGAGATGTAGGTCGGCCGTTCCGGGATCGCCTCGATCTTCTGACGCAGCTGGCGGATGTAGACGCGCAGATATTGCGGGTCGGTCGTGGGCCCCCACACCTCCTTGAGCAGGAAGGCGTGGGTGAGCACCTTGCCGGCGTGCTGCACGAGGAGGCGAAGCAGCTCGTATTCTTTCGGCGACAGCCTGGGGTCGACCCCTTCGACCCTCACGACCCTTCGGACCAGGTCGACGCTGAGGCCATCCACCACGAAGACCGGCTTCTCGCCCCTGCTCTGCAAACGGTGGCGCAACGCCGCCCGAACACGCGCCAGCAACTCGTGCATGCCAAATGGCTTCGTCACGTAGTCGTCGGCGCCGAGATCGAAGGCCCGGACCTTTCCGGCCTCGTCCTCGCGGCTGGAGAGAATAATAACCGGGACGTCGCTCCCGCCCTCGCGCATCAGCCGCAGAACCTCGAGCCCCTGCATGTCGGGGAGGCCCAGGTCGAGGATCATAAGGTCCGGCTTGGCCGCGAGCCCCTCCAGGGCCGCCTTGCCTGTCGCGGCGTCCCGCACGTCATAGCCTTGAGTTCCGAGCCCGGTGCGCAGCAGCTTGCGGATCGGCGGCTCGTCGTCGACGACGAGGATGCGGGCGGCCAGCGCGCTCAAGCGGCGGTGTCCAGGGCTTCGCCCGCCGCGGGCACCGGCAGCCTGATGGTGAAGAGCGCGCCCTCCCGATCGGACCGATTGCTCGCGGCGATCGTACCGCCCATGGCCTCCACGAACCCGCGCGAGATCGATAGGCCGAGTCCCGTACCCGCAGGCACCGAATCCTCCTTCCGAGCCCGGTAAAACTTCTCGAAGATGCGTTCTTCGTGCTGGGGGTGGATGCCTCCGCCCTCGTCGAGCACCTGCAGACACACGTTACGCTCGTCGGCCCAGCTCTGGATCGAGATCGTCGTTCCCGGCACCGCGTACTTGGCAGCGTTGTCGAGCAGGTTGAACAGCGCTTGCTCAAACAACACCGCGTCGAGCTGCAACATGGGCAGGTCGTCAGCCAGGCGCAGCGCCACGTTGTGGTCGGCGAGGATCGTGGAGGCGCGTTTCAGGGCGGCGCCAACGAGCTCGGCCAAATCCACGGAAGCGGAGTTCGGCGTAACGGCGCCTGACTCCAGCCGCGTCATATCGAGGAGATTGGCAATAAAACGATTGAGCCTCTCGGCCTCCTCGACGATTGTCGCGACGAGGCTCCGCTTGTCCGGCTCTCCTAAGACCGTCTCGAGGTCGCGGATGGTCGTCGCGGCACCCAGGATGGACGACAGCGGCGTGCGCAGATCGTGGGAGATGGACGTGAGGAGCGAGGTGCGCAGGCGGTCCGTCTCGGCTAAGCGCTTAGCGCCGTCGAGGTCCTGAGCGAGCTTGACGCGCTCCATGGCGAGCGCCCCCTGGTCGAGTAGGGCGTCGAGCAGGCGGCGCCGCTCGGGCGTGAGGATGGGACCCGCCTTGTCGGCGTCCAACCCCACGACGCCGATCGGACCGCGCCCGGTCCGCATCGGTACGAACAGGCGGTTGGCGCCAGGCAAAGTGTCCGCTCCGCGTCCAGCCGGCCGGTCATTCGTCCAGGCCCACTGCGCGGCGGCGAGGTCGGCGGGGTCGAGCTCGTCCTCGGGAGGGTAGCCCGCCGCGAGGACGAGCGTCCCGTCCTGCGGCAGCAGCAGGACGACCCGGACCTTGAGCATCGAAGCCATCTGGTAGGCGGCGGCCCAGAGCACGTCGTCGAGGCTGACGCAGGAGGCGAGCTTGCGGGAGAAGCTGTAGAGCGCCTCGGTGACCCGCGACCTCGCCTGCGCGACTTTGGCCTGGCTGCGGGTGCGTGCCGCTAGGTTGGACACCAGCACGGCCATGATCGTAAAGAAGAAAAGCGCGGCGACATTCGCCGGGTCGGCGATCGTAAACGTGTAGAGCGGCGGCAGGAAGAAGAAGTTGTAGGCGAGCGTGGCGAGGATGACCGCGAACAGCGACGGGTAGAGTCCCAGCGTCACGGCGGCGCAGACGATCGCCGTCAGGAACACGAGGTCGACGTTCTGGACGTTGAGGAAAGGCCTGAGGCCTTCGGCCAGGCCGAGCGCGGCGACGACGTAGGCCGCCGCGACCGCGTAGGGCGGTAGCTCGAGGCGCCCGTCATCGTCCGCCTTCTTCGCGCCCGGATCCGCGGCGGTCTCGGACGCGTCGCCCGCGATAACGTGGACGCTGATGTTGCCGGCGCCGTTGACCAGATCGTGGACGACCGAGCCGTTGACGATCTCGAACCAGCGGGCGCGCCTCGTCTTGCCGACCACGATGTGGGTCGTGTTGTGCGTTCGGGCGTATTCGAGAATGTCCTCGCCCATACGTCGACCGCCGCCCGGAACCGTGACCGGCTCCGCGCCGAGCCGTTCGGCCAGACGCATCGTGTCAGCGACGCTGTCGCGCTGCGTTTCGGTGAACTGCAGGCTTCGTCCGCTCTCGACGTAGATGGCGGACCAGGGCGCGTGAAGGCGGTCCGCAACCCGTTTGGCATACCGCACGACGGCGAACGATCGGGGATCTTCGCTGACGCAGACGAGGATGCGTTCGCCGGCCGCCCAGGGCCCCGAGATGGCGTTGTCACGCATGTGCGCGAGAAGCTGCTCGTCGACCCGCTGCGCCGTCCGACGTAGGGTGAGTTCGCGCAGCGCCGTGAGGTTGCCGGGCGAGAAGAAGTTCCTCAGCGCGCGTTCCGCCTGCTTGGGCAGGTAGACCTTGCCCTCGCGCAGGCGCTGGATGAGATCGTCCGGCGCGATGTCGATCGCCTCGATGTCGTCGGCGCGATTGAGGATGCCGTCAGGCACCGTCTCGCGAACGCGCACCCGGGTGATCTGCGCCACCACGCTGTTGAGGCTCTCCACGTGCTGGATGTTCAGGGTCGTGAAGACGTCGATGCCGGCCCCCAGCAGCTCCTCGACGTCGAGGTAGCGCTTCGGGTGGCGGCTCTCCGGCACGTTGGTATGTGCGAGTTCGTCGACGAGGACGAGAGTCGGCCGGCGTTCGAGCACCGCGTCGAGGTCCATCTCGTCGAGGAGACGTCCCTTGTAGTCGATCGTGCGCCTCGCGACGATCTCGAAGCCCTCGAGGAGCGCCTGGGTCTCGACACGGCCGTGCGTTTCCACGATGCCGACCACGACGTCCACTCCCTCGCGGCGCCGGGATTGCGCGGCGATCAGCATCTCGAAGGTCTTGCCGACGCCGGGAGCGGCGCCAAGGAAGATCTTCAGCCGTCCCTTGAGCCGCCCGTGCTGGTAGGCGCCTGCGTAAGGCCCGTCGCCAGACCTTCCCTGCACATCCCGCAAGACTCTGGTCATGCCGTCGGCCGCCTCAGCTCTTGGGCAGCGCGTCCAGGGCCAGGTTGAGCTCCAGAACGTTGACCATCGGCTCGCCGAGCAGGCCGAGGGTCATGCCCTCGGTGTGGCTGGCGACGAGTTCACGAAGCCTGTCCACCGACATGTTGCGGGCCTTGGCGATGCGCGGGATCTGAAACGACGCGCCCTCGGGGCTGATGTCGGGATCGAGGCCCGAGGCCGAGGTGGTGACGAGGTCGGGCGGCACGGCCATGCCGGGGTTCTCGGCCTGCAGCTTGTCGACGTCGTTCTTCACCCGGTCGATCAGCGCCTTGTTGGTCGGGCCGAGGTTTGAGGCGCCCGAGCTGTCGGCGGCGTAGGCCTTCGGGATCGTCTTCGTGTGATCCTTCGGATCGGTCACGGTCGTCGCGGAAGGGCGTGGATGGAAGTACTTGTCGCTCGAGAAGCCTTGCGCGATCAGCGAGGAGCCGACCACCTTGCCGTCGACGGTCACGAGACTGCCCGCGGCCTGACGGGGGGAAAGGACGCCGGCGATGCCGGTGATGGCGAGCGGGTAGGCGAGACCGGTGAGGAGCGTCAGGCCGGTGACGACGACGAGGGCGGGGCGGAGCTGGTTTAACAAGGTCCTGGGTCCTTTGATGCTTGCGCCGCTCAGACGAGGTGGAACGTGGAGATGACGACGTCGATGAGCTTGATGCCCGCGAAGGGCACCACGATGCCGCCAAGCCCGTAGACGAGCAGGTTGCGGCCGAGCAGCGCGGCGGCGCCGACCGCGCGGTACTTCACGCCCTTCAGGGCGAGCGGTATCAGCGCGACGATGATGAGCGCGTTGAAGATGATCGCCGAGAGGATGGCGCTCTCGGGCGAATGTAGGTGCATGATGTTGAGCGCACCAAGCTGCGGGTAGAAGGCCAGGAACATCGCCGGAATGATGGCGAAGTACTTGGCGACGTCGTTGGCGATCGAAAAGGTCGTCAGCGCGCCGCGCGTCATCAGCAGCTGCTTGCCGATCTCGACGATCTCGATGAGCTTGGTCGGATCGCTGTCGAGGTCGATCATGTTGCCAGCCTCGCGGGCCGCCACGGTGCCGGTGTTCATCGCCACGCCAACGTCGGCCTGGGCCAGCGCCGGGGCGTCGTTGGTGCCGTCGCCGCACATCGCGACGAGCTTGCCCTTGGCTTGCTCGTCGCGGATCAGCTGGAGCTTATCCTCAGGCGTAGCCTGGGCGAGGAAGTCGTCGACGCCGGCCTCTGCGGCGATCGCGGCGGCAGTCATCGGGTTGTCGCCGGTGATCATCACCGTGCGGATGCCCATGCGGCGCAGCTCCCCGAAACGCTCGCGGATGCCGCCCTTGACGATGTCCTTCAGGTGGATGACGCCGAGCAGGCGGCCGTCGCTCGCGACCGCGAGGGGCGTGCCGCCGCTCTTGGCAATCTCTTCCGAAATCGCCTGGATCTCGCGGGTTGCGGCCGGGCTCGTCTTCGTCGCCACCATCACGCCGCTCGGCGCTCCGCCGTCGGGCGAGGCGTTGACGAAAGCGAGGATCGAGTCGACTGCGCCCTTGCGGATGGAGACGCCGTCGCCGTCGACGCCGCTCATGCGGGACTGCGCGGTAAACGGCACGAATGTCACGTTCAGGCTGGCCATGTCGCGTTCGCGGATGCCGTATCTCTCCTTGGCGAGCACCACGATCGAGCGGCCCTCCGGCGTCTCGTCGGCGAGCGAGGCGAGCTGGGCTGCGTCCGCCAGTTCCTTTTCGGTGACGCTGGCGACGGGGCGGAACTCGGTCGCCTGCCTGTTGCCGAGCGTGATCGTGCCGGTCTTGTCGAGCAGCAGCGTGTCGACATCGCCCGCCGCCTCGACGGCGCGGCCTGACATGGCGAGCACGTTGAAGCGCACCAGCCGGTCCATGCCGGCGATGCCGATCGCCGAGAGCAGCGCGCCGATTGTGGTCGGGATCAGCGTCACGAAGAGCGCGACGATGACCAGCACGGGGATATGGCCGCCGGCGTAGGCGACGAAGCTCGGTATCGTCGCCGTGGCGAAGACGAAGATGATCGTCATACCGGCGAGCAGGATGTTGAGCGCGATCTCGTTGGGGGTCTTCTGCCGCGACGCGCCCTCGACCAGCGCGATCATGCGGTCGATGAAGGTCGAGCCGGCCGCCGCGGTGATGCGCACGCGGATCCAGTCCGACAGCACCTGCGTGCCGCCGGTGACGGCGGAACGGTCGCCGCCGGACTCGCGGATCACGGGGGCGGACTCACCGGTGATCGCCGCCTCGTTGACGCTGGCGATGCCCTCGATCACCTCGCCGTCGGATGGGATGATGTCCCCCGCCTCGACGAGCACGACGTCGTTCACCTTGAGGTCGGTGCCGGCCACCATCTCGTAATCGGCCCGGCCTTTCCCCTTCAGGAGCTTGGCCTGAGTCTCCGTGCGCGTCCTGCGCAGGCTTTCCGCTTGCGCCTTACCCCTGCCCTCGGCGACGGCCTCGGCGAAGTTGGCGAACAGCACGGTGAACCAAAGCCACAAGATCACCTGCCCGGAGAAGGCGAGGTGCGGTGCGCCGATGGCAAGGTCGCGCACGAAGAGCACCGTGACGAGCGCGGCGACAATCTCGACCACGAACATCACCGGGTTCTTCCAGAGATCGCGCGGGTCGAGCTTCTTGAAGGCGCCACCGACGGCGGGCACCAGGAGTTCGGGATTGAGGACTGACGACGAGGTTTGAGACATGGGCTTGGGGCCTGTTCGCGGCTGAAGGGAAATCGGGAGGGCCGGACGGACTTTAGCTGCCGGCGAAGGTCTGTCCGGCGAGGTCGGCGAGGTGCTCGACGATTGGTCCCAGTGCCAGCGCCGGGAAGAAGGTGAGGCCGCCGACGATCAGGATGACGCCGACGAGCAGCCCGACGAAAAGCGGACCGGTCGTCGGGAACGTTCCGGCCGAGGTCGGCACGGTCTTCTTCGCCGCCAGCGATCCCGCGATCGCCAGGGCGGGCACAATGACGAAGAAGCGGCCGATCAGCATGCCGACGGCGAGCATCACGTTGTAGAACATCGTGTTGCCCGACAGGCCGGCGAAGGCCGATCCGTTGTTGGCCGCCGACGAGGTGAAGGCGTAGAGCACCTCGGAGAAGCCGTGCGGGCCGGGGTTGTTCATGGCCGACACCGCCGAGGGCGCGCCGAGCGCGACCGCCGTGCCCCCCAGCATCACGAGGGGGAGGCAGAGGACGGCGAGCATCGCCATCTTGACCTCCTTGGCCTCGATCTTCTTGCCGAGGTACTCGGGCGTGCGCCCGACCATCAGGCCCGCCACGAAGATCGCGATGATGACGAAGGTGATCATGCCGTAGAGGCCGGAGCCGACGCCGCCGAACACGACTTCGCCCAGCTGCATGTTGATCAGCGGGATCATGCCGCCGAGCGCGGTGAAGCTGTCGTGCATCGCGTTGACGGCGCCGCAGGACGTGTCGGTGGTGATCGTGGCGAACAGCGACGCGCCCGCGATGCCGAAGCGCACCTCCTTGCCTTCCCAGTTGCCGCCGGCGACGCCGAGCGCGTGGATCAGCGGGTTGCCGGCCGCTTCGGCCGAGTAGGCGACGGCGACTCCGGCGAGGAACAGCACGCTCATCGCCGCGAAGATCGACCAGCCCTGGCGTTGGTTGCCGACCATGCGGCCGAAAACGTTGGTCAGCGCCGCGCCGATGGCGAAGATCGAGACCATCTGCACGAAGTTCGACAGAGCGGTGGGGTTCTCGAAGGGGTGGGCGGCGTTGGCGTTGAAGAAGCCGCCGCCGTTGGTGCCAAACATCTTGATCGCCACCTGGCTCGCCACCGGACCGACGGCGATGGTCTGCCTGGCTCCCTCGAGGGTTGTCGCGTCGACGTACGCCCCGAGCGTCTGCGGCATGCCCTGCCACACCAGGAACAGCGCGTAGACGATGCAGACCGGCAGCAGCACGTAGAGGGTGCATCGGGTGACGTCGACCCAGAAGCTGCCCACCGTGCGCGCGGAAGCTCGTGAGAAGCCGCGGATCACGGCGATGGCGATCGCGATCGCCGACGCGGCGGAAAGGAAGTTCTGGTGGGTGAGGCCGAGCATCTGCGTGAGGTACGACATCGTCGACTCGCCGCCGTAGTTCTGCCAGTTGGTATTGGTGATGAAGCTCGCCGCGGTGTTGAAGGCGAGGCCCTGCTCGACCGCGCCCTGTCCTGTGGGATTGAAGGGCAGCACGCCTTGCAGCCGCAAGATCGCATAAAGTATTACGAATCCGGCGATGTGGAACAGCATTACCGCGAACGCGTACGAGAGCCAGTGCTGCTCCTGCTTATCGTCGATGCCGGCGACGCGATAGAAGACCCTCTCGAACGGTCGCAGGACCGGGCTTAGGACGTTGCGCTCACCCATGAAGACCTTGGTCATGTAGCCGCCAAGCGGCTTGGTCAGCAGCACGACTACGAAGAAGAAGGCGATGATCTGAGCCCAACCTAAGAAGGTCATGGTGGTGATCCTAGAAGCGCTCCGCGCGTATCAGCGCGTAGGTGAGGTAAAGGAGGATGCCGGCTGTCACGACAGCGCCGAGGACGTAGTCGAAGGTCATGCGGATCTCTCCTAGAGGCGTTCGCAAGCCTCGGCGTAAGCGGAGGTGAGCAGAAAGAAGCCGATGCCGGCCACGATGAAGACGATGTCGAGCATTGCGAGACCTCGCGGTGGCGGACGAGCTCCCTTGCCCGCGATCGTAGGACCATCTCGCGGAAGCGCGTTGGGGGTCGATGAGGCTCCAGGCGCTTTTGCATAGGAATCTCGTGGGTGCGCCCGCAGGTCGACCCATCTGCTGTCCGAAGTTTTTTCGGCAGTCGCGGTGAGTGTGACCCGTCGCTTGCGGGAGCCGCAGAAGCTGCTGCCTCAGCCTGCTGCCGACAGCCTTCTAAGCTTGCCACGCTACGTTGAAGCGGGACGCACGCAGCGATCGCCGAGATCTACGCTCATGAGCAAGGCGCGGTGGGCTCCTTATCGAAGTACAACCCCTGCCCAGTCAGCTAGACTAGCAGGCGGCTGAATAAGGCTCACGCACGGCTTTGAGGACGGCCTCGTCTCCGAGGTGGTAGGCGAAGTCGATGGTGAGGGAGCCGACGTCTTGGAGTTCGGCTGATCCCGAGCCCTGAACCTCGTCCATGTCATTGAAGCCGCACCAGGTGAAGTCGATGTCATCGGCGCCGTAGACAATATCGAGACCGACCTGCACGGCCCCGAAGGCTATCTCGCTGTGCCCCGTGGCGCCGACGACCAGCGTGGCGGGTCCGCAAAGGTCGAGGAAGTCGCGGTCCCACAGGTCCGCCGTGACGATCCGCCAGCGCCCGACGATCGGGCTTTGCGCCTTCGTCACGTTGCAGGTTCCGCGAGCAGCTTGGGCAATCTCACGAGGTTGTAGGCGGCGGCGGCGAAGGTGAAGGACCATCCGACGCGATCCGCGCCCGCCGCATCGGCCGCCGCATGCCGCCGATCGTCTTCATCCAACCAAAGGCTTCCTCGATCCGCTTGCGGATGCGCTGGCTCGCGCCGTATCCGGGATGGCGCGTGGTGCGGCGATCGAGGGCCGATCCGCGGAGGCGTCGCGCCACGTGCGGGCGTACGTTCATCGAGCGCAGCTCGTTCACGAAGTCGGACGTATCCCCCGGGTCAAGCCCGAGGGCAGGCTCACCCCTTGTCGGTCCCCAGCGTGATGGCACGCGGCCGATCCGCATGCTTCTCGATCATCGCCAGGGCGGCGAGGCGCTCGGCGTGGCCGTTCGCCTGCGTCAAGGCAGGCGTCGACGACGAGGCCACAGCGGTTCTCCATCAGTGCGTGAACAAGGAAGGCGAGCCGCGCCTCCGTGCCCGCGCTCTTCTTGTACAGCTTGGCCTGGGGATCGGTGGTGGAGGCGTGCGTCGCGTTGGAGCGCGTCTCGTCGTGGAAGTCCGCTTCGGCGTTGCGCCCGCCCGAGGACGGCGGCGGCTCGTCTCCAGGCCCTCCGCCGGGTTCGATCGCCTCGTCGGCAGCCGCGCTTGCCCATCGTGGCCAGTCGATGCCGCAGAGCTTATGGCGTCCAACCATGCACGTAAGGCAGGTATACCTTCCGGCGCATCTCGCGAACCCGGCGGCTCCTCAATCGGGGCGCCGCCGTGCGCACCGCGACGTCGTGGAAGCGGGCGACCTGCTCGAAGGACTCGCACGGGAAGGCAAAGGTGTTTTCACACTCATCGTCGAAAGGCTCGATCACCGACGCGTAGATCCCATCGACGCAGGACCTGCATCTTCCTGCGAGAACGCCGAAAAGGGCGGCGACTCACGGCCTCAACACGGCTTTGCACCCGAGTGTCCTTAGTAGGCCATCGCAGCATCGATTTGTCGCCAACGCGCGCGAGCGTGGCGCCCAACGTTCGACAGCTGCCAACCGGAACCTCCGCGACGCGGGTTGACGCTGCCGGAAACCGACGCCCCAGATCTCCACCAGCGTCTCGGGGTCGAGCTTGAAGGCGGGGTAGCGCGGGTTGGCGAAGGCCAGCGCGGCGGCACCGCCGCGGCCGGCCCCATACCTTGAACGATCGGTCGCCGTCGACGTCGACCACCACCACCACGTCGCCGGTGCGCGGCGTCAGCGAGCGGGCGACGATCGCGAGGTCGCCGTCGAGGAGGCCCTTGCCGACCGTGCTGTGGCCGGCGATGTGCACGATGAAGGTGGCCGGGCGATTGGTGATCAGCAGTCGCTGGAGGTCGATCTCCTCCTCGATGAAGTCGTCGGCTGGACTCGGGGAACCGGCTCGCACCGCTCGGGCGAGCAGCAGGACGAACATGGGTGCCGCGAACCGCGGATCCGCGATCGCGCTTGCCTTCCTCAAGGCCTCGGTGCGCTGCCTGTCGGCTTTCTTCGATCAACGCCTTCCCGAAGTCGCGCGCGACGTCGACGAAGGCGCGGCCCTCGCGCCGATTGGCCGCGGCCGCCATGCGCGTGTCAGCGCCTGGAAGGCGTCCGCGTCGCCAGGGTGGAGGCGATGGATGTCGTAGATCAGCATGCTGGGAGTGACGGTCATCTGGAACTCCCGGTGAGGGTCAAGCGAGGCGATCAATCCGCCCGCCCCACGCAGGTGTCATCTTGCGCCACTTTGCAGAACAGGCATGATTGCAAATCATCGTTGCAGGATCGTCGATGACTAGGCTTCCCGACTTCGAAGCGCTCGCCTACTTCGCCAGGGTGGCGGAGGAGGGCTCCTACGCCGCCGCCGCCCGCGGGCTTGGCGTCTCGGTCGCGACCGTCTCCCGTGCGGTCTCGCGGCTGGAGGACCGGTTCGGCGGCAGGCTGTTCAACCGCAACTCGCGCCGATTGGCGCTCACCGAGTTCGGCCAGGGTCTCGCCGAGCGGGCGGCCCGGGTCCTCGCCGCGGCCGAGGGGATCGAGCACGACGGGCTCGAGACGGCGCGCCGCCCGCGCGGCGTGGTCAAGCTGGCGGTGCCGATGGCGTTCGGCCTGCGCTGGGTGGCTCCGATCCTGCCCGACTTCTTCGACCTTTATCCCGACGTCGGCATCGACCTGCACCTGAGCGACGACAAGGTCGACCTGATCGGCGACGGCTTCGACGCCGCGCTCCGCATAGCGGTGCTGGAGGATTCGTCGCTGATCGTGAAGCAGCTCGCGCCCGTCCGACGCTTCGTCGTGGCGGCGCCGTCGTACCTCGCGCGGTACGGGCGGCCGGCCCATCCACGCGACCTCTCCGCCCACCGCTGCCTCGGCTACGCTTACCGGGCGCAGAGCCACGTCTGGCGGTTCGCGGACGCGACCGGCGAGACGGCCGTGTTCACGCCGGACGGGCCGCTGCGTGCGACCAACGTCGAAGCGCTGATCCCGACCTTGCTAGCGGGCGTCGCCATGGCGGAACTGCCGGAGTTCATCGCCGCGGACCTGCTGCGCTCGCATCAGGTCGAGGCGCTCCTCACCGGCTGGACTATGGCGCCCGGCGGGCTGTACTTCACCACGCCGACCGTACGCGCGCGCAGCGCCAGGGTCGCGGCCCTGGCCTCGTTCCTCGGCAAACGCCTTTCGAAGTCGGAGTGGCGCCTCCCTTGACTAGGACTGCTCAGAGCCCGTTCGAATGGCGTTGCCGCGGTTCTCATGATTCAAGCTTGTGGTGTGGACATCATCAAGCCAAGCTCGGATGGCCAAGATCTCCAAGAAGACCAAGCGTTATCTTGCCGGCGCGTAGATGATCCTCGACGCGATCCGCAAGCAGCTGGCCGTGGATCAAGCACCTCTTTGCCGATGCGCCTTCGACCGGCGCACGCTCATGGACAAGGCCGCCATTAAGGAGTTCGTCGTCGACGTGATCCGACGCGTCGAGGGTCACAACGATTTCGAGATGCCGCCGCGGCGATGGGTGGTCGAGCGCACCTTTGGCTGGATGACTCGCTGGCGCCGGCTCGTGCGCCACTACGAGAACCGCATCGATGTCTCCACCGCCATGAACAACGCCGTCATGATCCCCCGCCACGGGGGCGTGCCGTGGCGAGGCATCTTCCATTGAGCCTTCTCAACAGACCCTCAGGCTTCGACGAGGATGAACTCGGCGTCCTCCTCGGCGGTTATCGACAGGGCGGCCTCCGACTCGGCCGCGATGCCGTCGCCCGTGTCGACCCGGTGCCCGTTGACGAGCACCGCGCCGCGTGACGGCGCCAGGTAGCCGTGGCGTCCGGGCCCGAGCGGATATTCGACGGTCTGCCCGGCGAGAAGCGTCGCGCCCAGCACCCGGGCGTCGGCCCAGATCGGCAGCGCCTCGTCGTCGCCCGGCATCCCGCTCGCGAGCGGCACCAGCTGACCCGCGCGCCCCTCCTTCGGGAACGCCCGGCTGCCCCAGCGCGGGGCGCCGCCGGGCGCCCGCGGCCGCAGCCAGATCTGGAAGATGCGCAGCGGCCCGTCGCCCCCGTTGCGCTCGGCGTGACGGATGCCGGTGCCTGCGCTCATGACCTGGACGTCACCCGCGCCGGTCTTGCCGGCGTTGCCGGCATCGTCGTCGTGGGACACCGTGCCCTCCCGGACGTAGGTGATGATCTCCATATCGCGGTGACCGTGCCGGCCGAAGCCTTCCCCAGGCGCCACCTCGTCGTCGTTCCACACGATCAGCGCACCGAGCGGCTTGTTCGCCTTGTTGCCGTCGGCCGTGACGTTGAAGTGGTGGCGCGCCTTGAGCCAGCCGAGGTCGGCGCTGTCGAGCTGGTGGCGAGGGCGGACTGTCAGCATTGGCTTCGTCTCCGTCGGCGCGGATCGGGATGACTCGTCGACGGTTCTGACGATAGATCCCGGCGCAGCCGTTCGTCAGACGGGCTGCTTGCAACGCACCGTTGCATGAACGAAGCCTCCGGTGGCGTGCGGGAGCCGGGAGGAGAACTGATCGGTCCTCAATCCGGAGCACGGCGACGGTGATGGATGCGAGCGGATCGGGCAGGAGCTGAGACGATTTCCCGCTCGCCTCCGCAGGAGCACCGTCGGCCGGCGTGCGTCCGGCTCGGTCAGGACGGGGCGGACGTCGACGAACTCGGCAGGCCCACGCTCGTCGGGGTCGGCCAGCGTCGCGGGCGGTACGCCCTGTCCGTGTCCCGTAGCATCGGCTTCTCCGATGCTACGCATCGGAAGATGGAGGCTTCTCCAGTGACCAGCCGACCGGTCATGAAGACGTCGTCCCGGCGATCGCCCCGCCCCTTGCCGTCCTCGATGACCCCATCGGCGCGACGGCGCCCTCCATGGAGCTTCAACATGAACGTCCCGCTCGCCTCGGCCCTCGCCTTGATCCTCCTCACCCTCGCGACGCCGGCCTTCGCGCAGAAGGCCCCGGCCCAGGTCCAGGCCGGCACCTACGCCGTCGATCCCAACCACACCCAGGTCGTCTGGCGAGTGTCTCACATGGGGTTCTCCAACTACACCGGCAGCTTCTCGGACGTCTCCGGCACCCTCGACATCCAGCCGACGGACCCCGCGGCCGCGAAGCTCTCGATCAAGATCCCCGTCGACTCCGTGATGACCACCAGCGCCAAGCTCACCGGCGAGTTGAAGAGCGACCAATGGCTGGACGCGGGCAAGTACCCGGACATGACCTTCGTCTCGACCAAGGTCGCGCCGGTCGGCAAGAACCGCGCGAAGGTGACCGGCAACCTGATGCTGCACGGCGTCACCAAGCCGGTGGTGCTCGACGTGACCCTGGTAGGCGCCGGCGTCAACCCGCTGGACAAGAAGCAGACGGTCGGCTTCGACGCGACCGGGACGCTGAAGCGCTCCGAGTTTGGCGTGAAGACCTACGTGCCGTTGATCGGCGACGAGCTCCACCTGACCATCGCGGGCGCCTTCGAGCGCGCCGACTGAACGCGGCGTCGGAGGTCGGCGATGGAAATCGTCGTCACCGCGCGTTGCTATTCCGCCGTGGCCATCCTCCTGCACTGGACGAGCGCGCTCTGCGTGCTCGCCCTGATCGGTCTGGGTCTGGTGATGACGCACGCGGCACTGACGCCAATGCGCCAATTTTAACTCTACCAGTGGCACAAGTCGGTCGGCATCACCGTCCTGGCCCTGACGGCGGCCAGGCTCGCCTGGCGCCTCCTCCGTCGGCCGCCTTCGCACCCGGCCGGCATGCCGGCCCGCGAACGCCGCGCCGCCGAGGCGGCGCACATCATCCTCTACCTGCTCCTCGTGGCCTGCTCCTCACCGGATAGGCCGTCGTCTCGCTCTCGCCGATCCACATCCCGACGGTGCTGTACGGTCTGGTGCCCTGACCGCACCTGCCGCTGGCCGCGCTCGTCCCCGGACCCCACCGCGGCGGAGGGGCTCCTCAAGCTGGTGCACGCCTACGGGGCGTGGCTGCTGCCCGCCCTTGTGGCGTTGCACGTCGCGGCAGCGCTGCGCCACCACTACCTCCTCCACGACGACGTCCTGCTCCGCATGCTGCCCTGGCGCACCGCGCCGGGACGGCGAGACCTCATAGGAACCCGCGATGAACCTGCACGCCCCAATCCTCCTAGCGATTCTGCAGTCCGCCATCGTCCCCGCCTCCGCGGCGAGTGGAAAGCGGATCCGCCCAGGAGCTCGATCTGGTTCTCCGGCGTGCAGGTCGGGTCACCCTTCTCAGGCCGCTTCGAGCGTTTCGAGGCCACCGTGGACTTCAATCCCGCCAAGCCGGAGAAGGGGCACGCCGTCGTGCTGATCGATCTCGCCAGCGCGAGGATAGGCGACGCCCAGCGCGACGAGGCGCTGCCGCAGAAGGACTGGTTCGACGTTGGCAAGTCGCCGCAGGCGCGCTACGAGGCGATGCGCTTCGTCGACAAGGGCAAAGGCGACTACGAGGCCATCGGCCCCTCGAGGTCCGCGGCACGACCCGTGACGCGGTCCTGCCGTTCCACCTCCAGACGGTCGGCGATCAGGCCCACGCCAAGGGACACCTCGATCTCGTCCGCACCAGCTTCGGGGTCGGCCAGGGCGCCTGGGCCAAGGGCCAGTGGGTGGCGCTCGAAATCGGTGTCGACGTCGATCTGATAGCGACGCGCGTGCCCTGATCCGCGATGTGGCGGGACCGCCCTCCGGACCTCGCCGCCGCCGAGCCCTCCGATGCGCGAGGCGCATCATGATCACTACGCCATCCGTCACCCGGGAACATCACGTCGGACCGCCACCGTGACCTCTCAGGTCCTCCGGCGCGTCCAATGGCCCAGACCCGGAGCGGGTCCATGCCGCCGGACGTCGCCGACGCCTTTCCTGCGGTCGCCGCCGTCGGAAGGGCGCGGCCCGTACCGGCCTCGAAGCAGGCCGAAGCCCTCCGACCCGGGTTCGCTCGACCCGGCGACACGTCCGCGGCGGAGCAACCCTCCCTCATCGGCGGCGGCGAGAGCGCAGCCGATCGCGTCACAGCGTCCAACATATCGATCCGGCCGATGGATTGCATCAAGAGATACAGGCTACCGCACGTAGGATCCGGATGCGACGTCTGGTCGACACACACCATCGCTGGAGCCTTGGAATGTCGAACGCCGTCTACGCCCAACCCGTTTCCCGAACCCGGACGATCGTCTCCTGGGTTCTCCAGGTGCTCCTCGCCGTGGCCTTTCTCGGCGCCGCCGGAGCCAAGCTCACCAGCGTGCCATTGATGGTCGAGGCGTTCGCCCAGCTCGGGCTGGGTCAGGGTTTCCGTTACGTCACCGCCGCGGTCGAGCTCGTCGGAGCCGTCCTGCTCCTCGTCCCAGGCTTCGCGGCCGTCGGTGCGCTGCTCCTGGCCGTGACGATGGCTTTCGCCTTCCTCGCCCACGTGGCCGTCCTGCACACGAACCCCGGCGGCGCCGTCGTCCTATTCGTGCTCAGCGCGGTGGTGCTCTGGCTGCGCAGGGCGCAGTTCGCCGCGTTGTGGAACCGCTTCCTCTGAGACGGTACGTCGGGATGCCGCGGAGCGGCGATCTCCGGCGCCGCTGCGGCAAAGCCCCTCAAACCGCAAGAGCGGGCCGGGCGATCCCACAAAGGAACGCAAACGTCTGGTGCCCTTCGTCGGCGAGACGCGTGCCGGAGATCGCCAGCGACGCGTCCGGAGTCGGCGAGCGTCGTCGGGCGGACTGCGTCGACGCTTCGCAGGCGATCCCGGCCTGAACGGGGACGGAACGGTCGGCACGACCATGGTCGGACCCTCTGCCGACGCCCGCGACGGGCGAGGACCCGGATCGGCAGCCGTCCACCGTCCGTCTCGCGGCGGCCGTCCTCGAACGACCGAGTCGTCCGATCGGCGGACCTCCCGCGCCTAGCCCTTGCGTCCGCCTTTTTTCCGGCTACGACCTTCGGCGTGGGAGCACCTTCCGGAAGCGCTGTCGCGGCCGGCGGATCCGGCCATCCGACACGGCCTCGGGCGGCCGTGCCCGGCCGGGTCACCTCGGGAGACGGTCGCGTCCCGACGGCGCATCGAAGTCGCGGTCGGGTCCGATGGGGACGATGCGGCTCGGGTTCAGCCAGGGGTGGCTGCCGTAGTAGTGGCCCTTGACGTGGGCGAGATCGACCGTCGGCCGGATCGCCGGATGCTGGTAGAGGTCGCGCGTGTAGGCCCAGAGCGCCGGATAGGCGACGAGGGCGCGGCGATTGCACTTGAAGTGGCCGTGGTAGACCGCGTCGAAGCGCACGAGCGTTGTAAACAGCCGGATGTCGGCCTCGGTGATCGCGCCGCCGACCAGGAAGCGCCGGCCAGCGAGGCGCTCCTCGAGCCAGTCGAGGGTGTCGAAGACGCCACCCGCGGCGATCTCGTAGGCTTCTTGCGTCGTGGCGAAGCCGGCACGGTAGACCCCGTTGTTCAGGTCGGCGTAGACGCGCTCGTTTACGGCGTCGATCTCGGCGCGGTGCGATCGCGGATAGTAGTCGCCCGCGGCCGCCCCTAGCCCGTCGAAGGCCTCGTTGAACATCCGCAGGATCTCGGCCGATTCATTCGAGACGATCCGTCCGGTCGCCTTGTCCCACAGCACCGGCACGGTCACGCGCGTGGTGCAGTGCGGATCGGCCAGGGTGTAGATGCGGCGGAGCGTCGCCGCGCCGTTCACCGTGTCGGGGACCACCCCCGGACCGGGAGCGAACGTCCAGCCGTCGTCGCCCATCAGCCAGTGCACGACGGAGATGCCGATCATCGACGCGAGCCCCTTGAGGTTGCGCATGATCAGGGTGCGGTGCGCCCAGGGACAGGCCAGGGAGACGTAGAGGTGGTAGCGCCCCGACTCCGCCCGGAAGGGACCCCCGTCGCCCGCGGTGATCCGGTCCCGGAAGACCGAGGGGGGGCGGCGCAGGGCGCCGTCGGACAGCACGCCCTCGATCCCCCCCGTCCGCCATGCGCCGTCGATCAGTTCACCCACGGATCCGCCCCTTCGTCCCGGCCTTGACCGCCGGCGCGACCTCGATGCCCAGCAACGCGATCGAACGCTGCATGGCCTCGGTCGCCAGCATCGCCATGCTCATCTGGAAGGTGATGCGTGAGAGGCCACCCAGGACCTCGTCCGCCTCAAGGACCTTGTCGCGGACCGTCTCGGGCGAACCGATGAGGAAGGCGCCCCTCGGGCCGCACGCCGCGTCGAACTGGGCGCGGGTCGCGCGCGACCAGCCGCGCTCGCGCCCGATCTCCGTGAACATGTGCGCCCAGCCGGGGAAGAACGCATCGCGGGCGGCGAGGTCCGTGTCGCCGACGAAGCCCAAGGCGTGGATTCCGACGCGGAGCGTTTCCGGAGCGTGCCCGGCCCGGCGGCCCGCCTGCCAATAGACGTCGACGAGGGGGCGGAAGCGCTCGAAGCCGCCCCCGATGACCGCCACCATCAGCGGCAGACCCAGCGTCCCGGCGCGGGCGAAGGACGCCGGCGTGCCCCCCGCGCCGAGCCAGATCGGGATCCGCGCCTGGTGCGGCCGCGGGTACACGCCCTGGCCCGTCAAGGCAGGGCGGAAGCGCCCGCTCCAGGTCACGTGGGTGTCGTCGCGCAGCTTCAGTAGGAGGTCCAGCTTCTCGGCAAAGAGGGCGTCGTAATCCTGCATGGCGAAGCCAAAGAGCGGATAGGCCTCCCCGAACGAGCCCCGACCGACGACGATCTCCGCACGGCCCCTGGCGACGAGGTCGACGGTGGCAAAGTCCTGGAAGACCCGGACCGGGTCGGCGGCGCCGAGCACCGTGACCGCGCTGGTCAGGCGGATGTGCTCGGTCCGCGCCGCCGCCGCCCCCAGGATGACGGCGGGGGCGGCGTCCAGGAACTCCGGGCGGTGGTGCTCCCCTATGCCGAAGACGTCGAGGCCGACCCGGTCGGCGATTTCAACCTCGGCAAGGAGCGCAGCCATCCTGTCCGTCGCCGGGACGGTCCGGCCCGTCGACGGATCCGGGATGGTGGCGGCGAAACTGTCGATGCCAATCTCCATCCGTCAGGTCCTCGTCCGGGATCGGTCGGCCACGACCGCGCGGCGCGATGGCGTCGTCCGGCTCTTCCGCCCGCCCGCTGCCGGAGCCGGTCGGCGAGCGCCTAGCCGGCGCGGTCATGCCACAGCCGCGGAGGAGATGGCACTCCCGACGTTTCGATGCTATCCATCGATTCTCCCGATGGATGGCCTTGGTCATGCTCGACGGACTGTCCCTCGACCAATTGAGGATCTTCGAGGCCGCCGTCGACGAGGGCAGCTTCTCCGCGGCGGCACGGAAGCTCCGGCGGACGCAATCCGCCGTCAGCGAGACCATGGCGAACCTCGAACACCAGCTCGGGGTAGTCTTGTTCGACAGGAGTGGTCGCTACCCGCGCCTGACGACCGAAGGAGCCGTGCTCCTGGCGGACGCCCGCGTCGTGGTCGCCGGCGTCGACGGACTGAAGGCACGCGCCAAGGGCATCGCGGGCGGGCTCGAGCCCGAACTCACCGCCGTCATCGACGTGTTCTTCCCCCTCGCGGCCTGCGCCGAGGTTGCCCGCGAGTTCCGGGAGAGCTTCCCCTCGACGCCGTTGCGCCTCTACGTCGAGGCCCTCGGTGCCACCGTGCAACCAGTGGTTGACGGTCGCGCGAGCTTCGGTCTCGCGGGTTCGCTGCCGACGTTGCCCGCCGGCCTCGCGGCCGAGCGCATCGCGAGCGTGGCCTTCATCATGGTCGCCGCGGCCGGCCATCCGCTGGCGGCGCGCCGCGGGGTCATCCCGAAGGCCGCCCTGGCGGAGCACGTGCAACTCGTCCTGACGGACCGCTCAAACCTGTCCGCCGGGCGCGAGTTCGGCGTGATGTCGCCATCGACTTGGCGGCTCGGCGACCTTTTCGCCAAGCACGCCTTCCTCCTCGGCGGCCTTGGCTGGGGCGGCATGCCGCTCCACATCGTGCGTAAAGACATCGACGAGGGCCGCCTCGTCATCCTGGCCATTGAGGACGTCCCGGATGGCGGCCTCTCGCTGCCGATGTCCGCGGTCTACCGGACGGCGGAGCCTCCCGGTCCGGCGGGCCGCTGGATGATCAAGCGCCTCATGCGATGCTCCTCCGAGGCGCCCGTCGGTACAAGCAACTGCGCGTGAATCCGACGACGCCGGCGATGGTCGTCGAGATCGGCGGGGGCGTAGCGCTTTTCCTCTGGCACGCCGAGAGCGGCCTCCGCCAGGACTAGCAGGGCGACGTGGGTGAGGCGGCCTGCCACCAACCAGTCGCTGAAGCCTGGGCCGGGATGGGGTAGGCGCGTCTCGGACACAACGGCATCAATGATGAGCTTACCGACGTAAAGCGCCGCCGTCGGCAGGATGGCGCGCAGAAGGCGCAGGCCGATCGTCGCCAGTGTCAGGCCCGAGCTGGTGCTCCAAACCAGCCGAAACAGCCTGGGCAGGTTGCGCAGTGCGCCGAAGCGATCGCGGAAAGCGGCCGCAGAATCACGGCGTGCTCGCGACGAGCATGATGGCATCGTAGGAAGCGTCGTCATCGTCGTCGCGTTTCGACGTAAGATAACCTGCGGCCGCTCACTTCGGAGCGTTCTGGTCTGAAATGGCACTTCCTGGAGCCGTCGTTTTCAGAAGGGTGAGGCATGACCAAACATCGCGACCTTGTCGCCCTCGTCACGGCGGCGTTCTCGACTTCCGTCTTCGGTACGGAAGCATCCTCAGCGGACGAGCCTGTGCCTCTGATCATCAACATCGATGTGCTCCCAGATCGCGCAGCGGAAGGCGAGGCGGTCCTGCGAGAAGAGGGTCGGCTCAGTCGTTAGGACGCCGGGTTTATATCCTGGTAGCTTCTGCAGCGGACCGACAAGGGCAATCATTTCGCCATCCTCGAAGTCTGGTCCGGCGAGATCGCCTTCAATCGGCATGTCGCAAGCGACCACGCGAGATCGGCGCGAGCTAAGCTTCAGCCGCTACTCGCATCCCCGTTCGACGAGCGAACGTTAACAGGCTGCTGAAGAACGCCGTTGTAGTCGAGGCGGAGTGGATGGTGAGGATCGCTGGTTGAGTGATCGCGGTCGAGAGCGCGATCGTCTGGTGCTCGGCTCTCTCGCCGGGTTGGATCAGGTGGCCGCCGTCAGCAGCTTGGGCAGCCTCACCAGATTGTAGGCGGCGGCGGCGAAGGTGAAGGACCATCCGACGCGATCCGCGCCCGCCGCATCGGCCGCCGCATGCCGCCGATCGTCTTCATCCAACCAAAGGCTTCCTCGATCCGCTTGCGGATGCGCTGGCTCGCGCCGTATCCGGGATGGCGCGTGGTGCGGCGATCGAGGGCCGATCCGCGGAGGCGTCGCGCCACGTGCGGGCGTACGTTCATCGAGCGCAGCTCGTTCACGAAGTCGGACGTATCCCCCGGGTCAAGCCCGAGGGCAGGCTCACCCCTTGTCGGTCCCCAGCGTGATGGCACGCGGCCGATCCGCATGCTTCTCGATCATCGCCAGGGCGGCGAGGCGCTCGGCGTGGCCGTTCGCCTGCGTCAGGCAGGCGTCGACGACGAGGCCACAGCGGTTCTCCATCAGCGCGTGGCCGAGAAAGGCGAGCCGGGCCTCCGTGCCCGCGCTCTTCTTGTACAGCTTGGCCTGGGGATCGGTGGTGGAGGCGTGCGTCGCGTTGGAGCGCGTCTCGTCGTGGAAGTCCGCTTCGGCGTTGCGCCCGCCCGAGGACGGCGGCGGCTCGTCTCCAGGCCCTCCGCCGGGTTCGATCGGCTTGACGCTCTTCATCGACGACCAAGCCTGGATCATCGTGCCGTCGACGCTGAAGTGGTCGGACGACAGCAACCGCTTTATCCGGGGACGCGCCATCAGCGTCGCCAGGAACCGCGCCGCCACGTTTCCCTCGAGCAAGCGGTCGCGGTTCTTCGAGAAGGTGGAAGCATCCCACACCGCCTCGTCGGCGCCAAGACCGACGCACCAGCGAAACAGTAGGTCGCTCCATCAGCTGGCGCTCGGAGCGCACCGAGTAGAACGCCTGCAGCAGCATGGCCCGCAGCAGCATCTGCGGCGCGATCGAAGGCCGCCCGATGCCGGAGTAGAGCGATGCCAGCTCGCGCTCCATCGCCGCCAGCGTCTCGTCCGTCAGCGCTCGGATGGCGCGAAGCGGATGGTCCGGTCGAAGCCGCCCCTCGATGCCCACGTAGCTGAACAGCGATCCCGTCCGTTCGTCCGATCCGCGCAAATCAGCCTCACCCACGCCCCTCGTAGTGGCCCAAGCCGAGGTTGTTCGATCCGCCAACGCAGCTTGGCCGTCTCGACCAAGTCTTCGATCGAGGTCTCGGCTGGCATCCAAAGAGAATGAACCACGATCCGCCAGCGGCGGCGAGTGGCCTTTTTCAGCAGCCTGCTAGATGGGCAACGGCTGCGGCAGCCGTTCTCGTAAAACTGCCGGATCGCGCCTCGCTAACCTCAAACGACACGGTTTAGAGCGCGCATCACGGTCTGCGGATGCTACCGTCCACCCGATGGTGTCGCGCGACGCCCAGCGTCGTCAGCTCGGCCGCGATCGCCCGTGAGGACATGCCGCGCACCTTCATGTCGGCGAGCAGCGGTGCCAGGCGCCTCGCCCGCTTCAGTGCTGCGGCCTTGTTCTGGACCGACAGGTTCTCGGCGCCATGTCGCCCGAGCTTGACGCCTCGCGCCTTTGCCGCCTGCAGCGCATCCTTGGCCATCAGCCCGGCGATGAAGGCGACGTCACGCGAGAGCCGATCAAGCTTGGCAACGACGATGGAGCAGCGAGCCTTCTTCGCGGCTGCCAGGGCTGCCGCGAGCTGCGGCCGGCGCTCCAGCGCATCGGCGCCCTTGCCAGTCTCGACTTCCTGAAGAACGTGCCTAAATGCTCAAAAGCGCCTCCGCGTTGAGGTGGGCGATCTTCGCCCGGTCGACCTCATCGACCGGCAGCGCCTCGAGGAAGCGCCGAGCCCCGGTATTCGTCAAATAGGGATAATCGACCGCGAACATGATGCGCTCGACGCCGAGCACCTCGCGGACGAAGGCGAAGTGAGGCAGGTTCAGCATTCCGCTCGGCGTCACGTGGACGTGAGCCCTGTAGGTCGCGGTTATGGTGCGCGACAGGCCCGTGACCTCCAATGGCATCGCGTCGTCCATGCGCTGCAGATAGAAAGGCACCATCTCGCCCCAGTGGCCACTGATGACCTGCAGGTTGCGATGCCGTTCGAAGACGCCCGAGAGCATCAGGCGGATCACATGCACGCCCGCCTCGTTGTGCCAGCCCCAGCCGAAGAGGGCGAGGCGAGCACCGGCGTCCTTGTTGAACCCGCCGTAGTAGGGCTCGCGGACCTGCGCAAGCGGCGGTCCGGGATGCACGTAGAGCGGCACGCGCCTCTCCGCGAGCTTGGCGAGGACCGGCTCGTATCGTTCGTCGTCGAGGAAGGTGGAGCCGGGTCGGCCGGTGATCAGGACGCCCTTCATGCCAAGGTCGGTTACGGCCCGCTCGAGTTCGCGCGCCGCGGCTTCGGGGCGATGCCAGGGCAGCGTCGCGAAGGCGGCGAAACGCGTGGGGTTCTCACGAACAGCCTTCGCCAGACGGTCGTTCGCAGCGCGCGTGAGATCGATCGCACGATCGTCCGAGATCAGTTGAGGCGCGTTGCTGTAGGAGAGGACCTGCATGTCGATGCCGTTCGCGTCCATGTCCGCGACGCGACCGGCACCGATGTCGTGAGCGAGAGGCGCGATGTCGGACATGGTCCGTAAGCTGGGGCGATCTTCGAGAAGCGCACCCGACCGGATCGCCTTTCGGCTTCCGAGATCGACCATGTAGGAGGCCTCCCGCATCTGCGCCGCATGACTCGCCTTGGCGATGTCAGCGTCGATTGCATGTTCCTCGAGGCAGATGATCTTCACGAAACTCTCCCGCTACATATTCTGCGTGACGCAGGCTCGAGCGTTCCTCCAGCAACCAGCTCGCCGCTTGATTGATCCTTGCGTAAGGGCTGGCGCGCCCGATTGCGGGATGAACCCGCAGGTCAGAAGTGGTCTTGAACGCCAGACGCTTGAAGCTGAACTTCGTTTGTTCGGCGCGGTTTGTTCGGCGCAATCGCAACGGTGGAAAGCGAAGCGCACGCCCTCACACGTCGACGTTGACCACTCAGGCGCCGCTGTGGTGGACGGGCGCTCGCGCGAAAACCACCTTTTTATTTGTGGTATTGCTCCCCGCGATGCCGCAAATTTCTCTTACGTTAGCTTTGCGCAACGCAGCAAGGTCGCGGGCTGTGTTAGCCCCAATCCGAAGCAGATGCGCGAGCTGGAGAAGTTCGGCTGTACCATCCACGGTGAGCCCTGCTGATGACGTTTTAAGAATAGATGTTTGATGGTGCAATTTCTGCGGAGCGGAAGGATGCGCTATGGGCCAGGTTCTTCACGGGTGCGCCACAACGACGGAGGTGGTCCGTCGCGCGATACAGCATAGTCAAGAGAGCCTGAGAGGGCTTGCCAAGCGCTACGGGATCAATCCCAAGACGGTGGCGAAGTGGAAGGCGCGTGAGACGGTCGGCGACCGCCCGGCCGGCCCTCGCGAAGCGCGTTCGACGAGCCTCACGGTGGAAGACGAGGCGGTCGTGGTCGCGTTCCGACGCCACACGTTGCTGCCACTCGACGACTGCCTCTACGCCCTGCAGGCGACCATCCCGCATCTCACCCGATCGTCGCTGCATCGTTGCCTGCTGCGCCACGGCATCTCGCGGCTGCCAGAGATCGACGGCGACAAGCCCGGCAAGCGCAAGTTCAAGACCTACGCGCGGCTTCTTCCACATCGACATCGCCGAAGTGCGGACGGCGGACGGCAAGCTGCACCTCTTCGTCGCGATCGACCATTACCGGGAAGTTCTAGGTGGCGATCGCGCCGACCACGCCCAGCGGGGTATGGTGCAGCTCGGCGATGTGGGTGTCGGTTTCCTCGACGACTTCGATCGGGATGCGCTGCGCCGCAATCTGCCGGATCCATGATCGGGATCGGTCGACTTCCGGCTCGGCCCCGGTCGCGAGCGGCTTGCCTTGCCAAGACAAGGAGGTGGGTCAGCTCGTCGTGATGCGCCTCGAGGGCGTCGGCGAAGGCTTCAAGGTAACGCTGGCGCCCGTCAAAGCCGAGGGCGGACCAGCTCTCTGATGCGGTCTTGCCTGCGACGACGGCCTCGTTGAACTGCTCGAGGCTTGCCGAAGGGGCTTTCGCCAGGCACCTTGCCCGTCGCGGGATTGAAGACGTCGAAACTGTTTTTCGCGCCGACGAGCTTGCCGGCGATGCTGAGGCGATACGGCCCTTCGAAGATGCTGACGGGCCGCTCGAGCGTGGCGGGGTTTGTCATGACTGTGGTCCTTGGTTCGGCCCTGGAGCCGTGCGGCTTTCGCCGATCGGCGACTGAGCAGGGCATATCTGCGTGAGGGGTCTGACCGTCGTCTGCGGCGATGGTCGGCCGCTTGGCGTCGCCGGGCGAGCGTGGGAGGCGGGGGATCACCTCCCACGCGCGTGTCGATCAGGTCGCCGTCTCGGCCAGCTGCTCGATTAACGCCTTCGCCGCCGGCCCCGACGAGGCCGGGTTCTGGCCGGTGATCAGCAGACCGTCGGTCACCACGTGGGGCTCGAAGTCACCCGCCTTCGAGAACTGGCCGCCCTTGGCCTTGAGTTCGTCCTCGACCAGAAAGGGCACGACCGCGGTCAGGCCCATGCCCTCCTCCTCGGTGTTAGTAAACCCCGTGACCCTCTTGCCCTCGACCAGCGGCTTGCCGTTCGGCGCCCTGACATGACGGAGAACACCCGGCGCGTGACAGACGAGGGCGACTGGCTTGTCGGCGGCGAGAAAGGACTCGATCAGGCTGATGGACGCCTTGTCCTCGGCGAGGTCCCATAGTGGGCCATGGCCGCCGGGATAGAACATCGTGTCGAACTCCGCCTGCGAGACGCTGTCGAGGCGCAGCGTCGCCGCAAGTTGCGCCTTTGCGGCTGTGTCAGCCTCGAAACGCCGGGTCAGGTCGGTCTGGAAATCTGGCTCGCTGCTTTTCGGGTCAAGCGGCGGCTGGCCGCCGTTGGGCGACGCAAGCACGATGTCCGTCCCAGCATCGCGGAACACGTAGTAGGGCGCGGCCAGCTCCTCGAGCCAGAAGCCGGTTTTCCGGCCGGTGTCGCCGAGCCTGTCGTGCGAAGTCAGAACGATTAGAACCTTCATTTACATTCTCCCATGATGAACATCGGACAGACGTCGAGTAGACCGGTCGACTATTGCGACGTACAAAGCAGTGTCGATTGAGGGCAGCCACAAGCCTCCGGCTAACCGGGAAGGTGCAGCACCTGCCGCGTCATCGACATCACCGCGTTGAAGGGGCGGGTTGTGCGGACGATCTCACCATCACGCTCGCTCCCAACTATATAAGTAGAGGATCCCTGCTTTATTTTGCGGATCACTGTCATCGTGTGCGCCCCTTCCGTAAGCTAGCCTTGCTGGCTCGCTGCAGGCGTCCGATGACTCGAGCGGTACCTCGCTTCAGCGTCACCCTCATGTTTTCGGACAGGTCGGCAACCTCGGCGCACAGCCTAACCGCCAGGCACTTGCCTTGACAGGCGAAGAAGGGCGCATTCGTCTGCCATGCACGCCAGTAGTCCATGAGCCATTCCGCCGTTATACTGATGGACTGGCGGAGGATCTCGTCGATTTCAAACAGGTAGTCCGCGAAGTGACTTCTAAACAGCGCGGTCGTCGATTACGCATGCGACTTTTCCGTTGATCGTTCCCGGCGGGTTCGATGCCCCGCCATTGCCTTACTCACTCAGCTAATCGCATCTTCATGGGCGTAACAGGCGTGTTGTGAACCTATGATCACGACTCTCCGTCAGCCAGCGCGCGGGATGTAGGCCGTAATCGTGATGTCCGGCCGCCCCTGCGGCGCCAGGGCGATGTAGGTCAGGTCGAGACGGCCCAGAATCGGGTGCTGCAGGCGCTTCCTCCCTTCTTCAAAGCCTTGCACGTCGACATCCGGCCACCACGCGCGGAATTCGGCGCTTTCAGCGTCCAGCTCCTCGACCAGGCGGTCGAACGGCGCCTTGTCGCGCGCCTTCGCCCGCGCGGCGCGGAAGGTCGCGAGCATGCCGCGGCTCATCTGCTCCCAATCAAGAAGCAGAGTTCGATAGAGTGGGTGCAGGAACATCAGGCGCAGCGTGTTGCGTTCATGAGGCGCCAGCGACGCGTAGTCGACGAAAAGCGACGTGATCGCCGAATTCCAAGCGAGGACGTCGAGACGGGCGTTGCGAATATAGGCGGGGATCGGGTCCATCTGCTGCACGAGCATAGTCAGCGCGTCGGTGAGATGCTCGTCCACTGCCGAGGCGGGCTGCTCTCGGGAAGACAGCGCGAACAGGTGGCCCGATTGGACCCGGTCGCACCGGAGCACGTCCGCCACGCGGCCGAGCGCGTCGGCGGACGCCTGGATGTCGCGTCCCTGTTCGAGCCAAGTGTACCAGCTGACGCTCACGCCGGCTAAAGCCGCCACTTCCTCGCGTCGGAGGCCTGGCGTGCGGCGCGGGCCATCCGGTAATCCCAGGTCGCCGGGTTTAAGACGTCCGCGCCGGTCGGCCAGGAATGCGCCCAGCATCTTTCGCTGTTCGGCCGAGGGTCTTTGCATGAGGTTCTCCCTGGTCGACCGACCTGCGTCCGCCGACACGGCTCGCGCTATAGGTGACGCAAATGCGCGCTCGATGTCGAGTCAAGCACCAACCGGTCGCGTGCCGCGGACGTCCATCGGGCGAGAGCCTACGATCGTTCGAGATGGCGACAGTGCGGCGATCTTTCGTCCTGAGATAGCGGTTGGTGCGGAGGTCTTTGCCGTGCACGGTGGACGGACAGGCTTCGCCAGACTGGAGATGCCGCGCTATGATAGAAGCGGCAGAGGCGCCCTAGTAGATGTGAGGATTGACGACGGTGGCAGCGCAAGGGGCATGGGCGGCGCGCTATATGACGCGCTCGACAATGGCGGGACGAGGCCGTCGAAGCACGCGGCCGCGCCCTCTCTTGCGGCCACCTCTCCAGGAGGAGCTCCCGAGGCGCTGCTCGCGGAGCTGCCTTCATCAAGAGATAGGGCGTGGCACGCGTCAGAACCTTCGCTGCTTTCGCGCCGCAGTGCGTCTTGAGGATGGCGGCGATCTCATTCTTTTGGAGCAGCATGCGCACGACAAGCTCCAGCAAGCCCGACATGCGTCGCTTTTCCCGAGGTCGGCTTCGCTCCGTTGAACCAGCAAGGCCAATGTAAAACGATCGACACAGGGCAAAAATTGTCGGTAGTCTAATAGCAGAAGTACATTTTCGATCTTGCAGAGCGGGTTATGAGACCGGAGGGCTGATCAGTAAAAAGGTCATCTAAGCCTCATTTCAAAGGCGGAAGAGGACGCAGGCTCCGGATCGTTCATGCCGCTTGCGTGGCATCTTCCGAGAGGTGTTGGGACGAAGCCCACTGCGTCATGTTTCGGCCCGTGTGCTTGGCGCGGTAGAGCGCGCGGTCGGCTGCGTCAAACAATTCGAGGGGATCGGGCGCCGACATAGCCCAAGTGTGGCAGGCCAGGCCGATGCTGATCGTCAGGGTCCCCGACGGACTGCCGGCGTGAGGCAGGGCCTTCGCGCGGATTGCGACCTGGATGCGCTCGGCGAGGCGATCGGCACCGGTCACGTCGGTGCCGGGCATGAGGATGGCGAATTCCTCGCCGCCGACCCTTGCGACGATGTCCGAGCACCGTACCTGTTCGTCGGCGAGTATCCGCGCCACCGCGCGCAGGGTCGCGTCGCCTCCGGAGTGCCCGTAGGTGTCGTTGAAGGCCTTGAAGTAGTCGACGTCGATCATGATCAGCGCCAGCGGCTGGCGCGTGCGCAGGCTGCGCTCGAACTCGCGACGCAGCAGCTCGTCGAAGCAACCTCGGTTGACGAGGCCGGTGAGTGCGTCCGTTGTCGCGAGCCGACGCAGAGACGCTTCCGCGACGGTCCTGCGCGCCAACTCGCGCGTCAGCATTACGCCTAGCGCGACGATGACGGCACTGAGCAGGAGGAACCCTGCGGCGGTGGCGAGCGTCCGTCGCCAGAAGGTCGCAAGGGCGGCCGACACGGGTATGCTGACCCTCTGTACGAGCGGGATGCCGGCGATCTTGCAGCTCGCGGACAGCGAAGGCGCGGGAACGCCTTCGCGCGCCGCATACCATGCGGCCTTCGGACGCCAGGACCGCGAATCCGAGGGACGTCCCCTGTCCTGCACGTCCGCGCCGACTTCGGGCACACGCAGGCCCGCGAGCTCGCCGCCATCCGGATAGAGCAGGGCTATCGTGCTGCCGGGCGGCAGACGGACCTTGGCGAAAAGGCTGAGAAGCGCGTCGAACCTGAGAGTACCAAGCGCCACGCCTTCGAAGCGACCGTGGTCGTCGACACGCCGGCTGACGCCCACCATGATTTCACCTGTCACGCGGCTCTTGTAGGGATGGCTGACAAGGAGACCCGCCGAGCCGTTGTCTCGTTGCGTCTTGAAGTATTCGCGATCGGAGACGTCGAGGTGAGGAGGGCTCTCATGCCGCGAATCATCTATGACGATCCCGCGCTTGTCGATCACCAACATTGCTCCGAAGATCGACGCGTTGGTCGAAGCATCGAACAGCATCCTTGAGCGCAGCGCCGCCGGCAGCTTCGCGACATTCGGATCGGTCAAATTCGCCACCAGCGCGTGCAAAGAGAGATCGTAGGTCTCGAACGTGCCGGCGAGATCGGCCGCGAGCAGAGCGGCGACGTCTCTGCCATACGCCGACGAGTCGTGCAGCCGCTCCTCGTAAGAAGCACGCACGATGATCGCGAAGACGATCCAGAGCCCGACGAGGCTCAGGGCTATCGCAGCGATCAACGGACGCGTCATGCCGCCGAGTGACCTTGGACAAGAGGGCGGGAGACCACGCGGCAGCCGGTCGGGTCGTTCCTCCGAAGACCTCATCGCTTCGTGATCACGAGCGCGTCCTCCGTCGAGTGGGCCGGATCCTGCTGGAGCGCCCTCAGCAGGTGCTGCCGCAGATCCTCGGCGGTGGTGCGCCACGTCTGGCTGCTCTCGTCGTCGAGGGCCAGCGAGTAGTGAAAGCGCTTGTGGGCGCGCCCGAAGCTCGTGTCGTGGAGACCATGCCTGTCGAAGAACCGCCCAATCTTGCAGCGATGGGGATCGGCCGCGTCCTCGTGCCAGCGCAATCGAAGCGGCTGGTTGGCGAGAACGCGGCAGGCCTCGACGATGGTGAGATGCGCGGCGTAGACACCGAGCATCGACGAAGGGTCCGCGTGGGGTGGTGGGAACGACGCGCCCTCCAACCAGGAGGCGACCGCCGAAACGTCCATCGGCCGCGCGATGGCGTAGCCCTGAACGTATTCGACGCCTAGGATCGTCAGGGCCTCGAGGACGTCCTCCGACTCGACGCCCTCCACGATCAGCCTGCGTTTCAGCGCCCTTGCGAGACCGAGCATGCTCGAGATGAACTGCAGGTCCTCAGGTCGACTCTCCAGCCGCCGCGAGAAGTCCTGGTCGAGCTTCAGCACGTCGACCGGCAGGTCCTTGATATGGATCAGCGAGGCGTAGGCGCTGCCCACGTCGTCGAGCGCGACCGAGAAGCCGAGCGCTTTGAGCCGTCCGATCGCTTGCACCATGGCGGTCACGTCAGCGATCGCCTCGCCCTCGAGGATCTCGATGACCAGCCGGTCCGGCTGACCATCGAGGCAGGCTACGGTGAACCCGACGATCTCGACGAAGTCGCGGTGAAGCAGCAGCGACGCATTGACGTTGATTGCCACGTAGAGGTCGCGCCCGGCCGGTCCCAGTCCATCGAGTAGGGCGATGCCTGCGACCAGCATTGCGTGGAAGAGCTCGAGCGAGCTCTCGGCGTCAAGCGTGGGCAGAAACTGCGCGGGCATCAGCAGCCCGCCGTCCGCGCGCAACCGCGCCAAGGCTTCGAAACCGACGGTCCTTCCCTCGAGAATTCCGTAGATCGGCTGAAAATATGCGACGATGCGCTCGGCCAAGCTTCGCGCCGTCTTTTTTCGATTGCGCGAACAAGCTGCCTGCAAGATCTCAATCCTCAAATAGATGTCGATAATTTGTGACTGCGGAATACTACGATTGCATTAAACTCAGATCTCTAACCATACTTGACGTTACGTCACCGCCCGACCTGAAGATGCTGCCGTTATAGAGACGATTATCGCGACGTTGCGGTCGCGACGCTATCCGTCGCCGGATTGATGCCGATCACCGTTGCCGAAGCTGTAGAGCAGGCCGTCGAGAATGGCGATGGCGCTGCCGTGCGCATCATCCGTCGAACGGTTCGGCTGCAGACGGTGAGATAGCGTCCAGGCAGGCCGAGCGTCTTCTTGAAGGCGGTAATGATCCGGCAATTGCGGGCGACGGCGATCAGGTCCTGGTTGCGCATCAGCTTCGAGATCGCCGCCACCATCTCCGGCGTGGTACCCGGCGCCACGTTCGTGAGCGCGACATCGTCCGTCTCGCGCGCGAGCAGGCATAGCGCAGGTCGTCACGTGCTTAGGAATGTGGCTTTGTGATTTTCAGCATCGGCAGGGTTCGACTACGCTTTCGTGGGTGCGAGGCGCCGACGAACAATCAAAATGGGCATTTCTCGCAGGCGCTAGTCTAAGTAAGCAAAAGCGCCAATCTGCCTCGAATTTGGAGAGCGGTGCACGCCGAATTGGCTTCGCTTCTCTCCACTCGTCCCGGATCGCCTTGCGCGGTGCTGGCACGTCTGTTGCTGAGGTTTGTTGCTCGCTTATTCTTAAAAGCCTCGTAAAACCACATTAGACGGCGGGCGGAAGGATCTCCACGATGGCGCCATTGGATCGCAGGACGCTTCTGGCCCGCGCGGCCGCATTCGGCGCGAGCGCCGGGGTGATGACGCTCGACGCCGCCTTCCTCTGCGCGCCCGCCAACGCGCAGGATGGTAAGCCCATGGTCTTTCTGTCGGCCGAGAACATCACCGGCAACTGGGATCCGACCGCGCACACGACGCTCTCGCAGAAGAATGTCGAAGGCTTCGTGATGGGCTTTCTGACCCGCACGCCGATGCGCCTCGATGCGCCCGACAAGACGAACTACGAACTGGCGACAAACCTCGAGCTGCTCGATGAGCACCGGCTCGAGATCAGGCTGCGCAAGGACATCAAGTTTCACGACGGCACGCCGTTCAAGGCCGAGGATGTCAAGGCAACGTTCGAATATGGCGCGCTGCCCGACCGTCCGGCGCAATGGTATCCCGGCCCGACCTCCGGCCTCACGATCACGACGCCGGACGATTACACGGTGATCGTCGATACGACGAAGGGCGGCTATCCCGCCGATCTCTTCATCTTTCTCGCCTCCTTTCTGCCGATCATGTCGGCGGCCGACATCAAGGCCGGCCCGTCCGGTCCGCTGACGCAGCGCTTGAACGGCACCGGCCCGTTCCGCTTCGTCGAGCAGAAGGGTAACGCGACGATCCTCAAGGCAAACGACGATTACTTCCTCGGAAAGCCGGCGATCAGCGAGATTCATTTCTCGTTCGTCGGCGACTCCACGACTCGCATGCTGTCGCTGCTGAACGGCGAGGCGTCGATCGTCGAGCGGCTAGAGCCAGAGCAGGTCGCGACTCTGGCGAAGAACCCGAAGATCAAGACCAATACCCTCGTCTCGGTCGAAAACAAGTACCTCTGGTTCCGCTGCTCCAAGGCGCCGTTCGACAATGTGCTGGTGCGCCAGGCTGCCTGCCACGCAATCGACCGCTCTGCCGTGCTGGAAATCCTGGGCTCGGCCGGCCACGAGTCGTCGAACTTCGTTTCGCCGGTCAAGTTCGGCTATATCGACTTGCCGAACTATCCGAAGTTCGACCCGGCGCTTTGCCAGGAGCTACTCGCCAAGGCCGGATTCCCGAAGGGCAAAGGTTTGCCTCCGCTCGAATATATCACCTCGGTCGGCTTCTACCCTAAGACGAAGGAGTACGGCGAGGTCGTCACCGGGATGCTGCAGGAGCAGGGATTCCCAGTGACGTTGACCGTGCTGGAGCCGGCGGCGTGGAACGAGCGCCTCTACGACCGTCCCGGCGGCGGCCCAGGACACATGATCGATTGCGGCTGGTCGACAGGGTCGCCCGAGCCGGACCTCGTCCTGCGCACGCATTTCTATTCCAAGTCCAAGCGTATCTGCGGCATCGTCGATCCCGAAATCGATGCCTCGCTCGACAAGGAGCGCAATGCGCCCACGCTCGACGAGCGCAAGAAGATCCTGCAGACCGAGACCATGCCGCTGCTCGCCAGCAAGGTGCCGGCTTTGTCCCTCTTCACGTCGGTGATGATCCACGCGATGCAGAAGGACCTCGACGGGCTGTTCATCTACCCCGACGGATCGATGGACGCCTCCAAGGCGGTCTACGCCTGATGGGGAGCGCCGCGCCGATGCGTGATGCGGGCCGGACGTCGTGACGATCCTGAGCTTCCTGCTCCGGCGTCTCGCGCAGGGCATCGTCATCGTTTTCGTCGTGTCGGCGCTGATCTTCACGCTGCTGCGCGTGGTGCCGGGCGACCCCGTGCGGCTGATGGCCGGCGGAATGGCGCCCGAGGCGCTCATCGACCAGATCGCCACCAAGATGGGCCTTCGCGATCCGATCCCGCTGCAGTTCGCGCGCTACATGGGCCACGTCGTGCGCGGCGATCTCGGACAATCCTTCGTCAAGCCGGCGGATGGATCCTCGACAGGCGGCGCCAGCTTCGACGATTCGACACGCGGTCGTCGTGCCGAGGTTCTGGACCTAGTCGGCGCGACCTTGCCGATGACGCTGCAACTCGCCGCCGTTGCCGTCGCGATGGCGCTCTGCTTCTCGATGCTCGTCGGCATCCCCGCCGGACTCGCGCCGGGGCGATGGCCTGACAGGCTCGCTTTCTACGTCTCGTCGATCTTCATCTCCCTGCCGAACTTCTGGCTCGGCATCGTGCTCACCCTGCTTCTGTCGGTGAAGCTCGGCTGGATGCCGGCGATCGGCTATCGCGGCTTCTCCTACACGCTGCTGCCGGCGATCGTGCTCGCCGTCGAACTGGCCCCGGTGCTGATCCGCACGCTCAGCGGGTCGCTTTCAATGATCATGCAGGAGCCGTTCATCGCGGTCGGTGGCGTCCGGGGGCTCAGTCGCAGGCGCATCATCGCCAACCACGCCCTGCGCAACGCCTCGGTGCCGGTGCTCAACCTGCTCGGCGTACAGTTCAGCGCGCTGCTCGGCGGCGTGCTGATCGTCGAATACATCTTCGATTATCCGGGCCTCGGCCTGTTGACCATTAACGCCGTGCTGCAACGCGATTTCCCGTTGATCCAGGGCATCGCCATCGTCACCAGCGCCATTTTCGTCTTCATCAACATCGCGGTCGACCTGCTCGCGACGATGATCGACCCGAGGCTCGATTACTGATGAGCCTGATCGAAACCTTCGCCCTTCCGATGCCCGCGCCGCGCGCCAGCATATCGCTGGCCCGCCGCATCTGGCGCCGCGCGCTCGGCTCGACCGAATTCCGCATCGGTCTCGTCATCTTCGTGCTGCTGGCGCTCGCTGCGATCGTCTATCCCGCCGTCAGCGGCATCGATCCGTCGCATATGAATGTGCGGAGACGATTGATGGCACCGTTGTTCGTCGGCGATCACTGGTCGATCAACCATCCGTTGGGCACCGACCAGATCGGCCGCGACATGCTCACGCGCTGCCTCGTCGGCCTGCGCTACTCGTTCCTGATCGGTGTCGCGACGGTCGTACTGATGCTGGTCGTCGGCTGCCTGCTCGGCCTCGTCGCCGGCTATTTCGGCGGCTGGACCGACACTCTGATCATGCGCCTCACCGACGCGCAGCTGTCAATCCCTATGATCATCCTTGCCATCGCGGTGCTCGGCGTTTCGCGCCCGACCATCCCGGCGATCATCCTCGTGCTCGGCCTGTCGAGCTGGCCGGTCTACGCCCGCGTGATGCGCAGCGTCGTGATGAACGAGCGCGGCCGCGAATATGTCTGCGCCGCGCGCATCATGGGCGCTTCCGACCTGCGCATCATGTTCGGCCTGATCGCGCCGCTGGTCCTTCCGCCGATCGTCTTCGTGTCCGTACTCGACATCGCGAGGATGATGATCTTCGAATCGATCCTCGGCTTCATCGGCCTCGGCGTGCAGCCGCCGACGCCGACCTTCGGCAACATCATCGCCGACGGCCGCAAGTACCTCCTTGATGCCTGGTGGATCGCCACCATGCCGGGCGTGTTTCTGTGCCTCACCCTCACCAGCGTGAACCTGATGGGCGCCTCGCTGGAGCGGGCCCGCCTGCGGATCTTCGGAGGGCTGGCATGAGCGCCGCGCCAATCCTGCGCGTCGAGGGTCTTTGCGTCGGCATTCCCGGCCGAACGATCCTCTCCGACATGAGCTTTGACCTCGCGCCGCGCGAGATCGTCGGCATCATCGGCGCCAGCGGCAGCGGCAAGACGGTGCTGGCGAAAGCGATCGTCAACTGGCTGGAGGCGCCGCTCGCTGTCACCGGCGGCACGGTCGACTTCAAGGGTCGCGACATTCTCCGGCTGACGGGCAGCGCCATGCGCGCCGCGCGGCGCGAGATCGCCTATGTCGGCGCCAATCCAATGGGCGCGCTCGATCCGACCCTTCCGGTCGGGCCTCAGATCGTCGAGAAGCTGCGCGCTGTCGCGCCCGAGATCAGTCGCGAGGAGGTCAGACGTCGGACCATCACGCTGCTCGATGCTGTCCGCATTCCATCGGCGGCAACGCGCTTTCATGATTTTCCGTCGCAATTTTCTGGCGGAATGATGCAGCGCGCGATGATCGTCGATGCGCTCGTCTCGAACCCGACCTTCCTCGTCGCCGATAATGTCACACAGCCGCTCGACGTGACCGTCGCGGCGCAGGTGCTCCGGCTTATGCGCGAACTCACAGTGACGTTCGAAACGGCGATCGTGTTCGTGTCCTCTTCGCTGCCTACGATCTGCGATGCCGCCGACAAGGTGCTGGTGCTGGACAGCGGCCGGATCGTCGAGGCACGGACTACTGCCGAGCTGGTCGCCAAGCCGGACCATCCCTACACCGCCGATCTCGTGGCCCGAACGCCGCAAATCTGGTCGAGCGACACGGTGACCCGCGCGCTTCCCAACGGCGCGCCGGTGATCAGCGTCCGCGGGGCCTCCCGCAGCTACCGGGTCCGCCGTCGCGGCAGTTTCGCCGCGACGAGCGAAGTCCGCGCGGTGCGCAACGTCACGTTCGATATTCATGCCGGCGAGAATTTCGGCATCGTCGGCGAGTCCGGCTGCGGCAAGTCGAGCCTGACGCGGCTGCTGAGCAGGCTCGAACTGCCGGACGGCGGGCAAGTGCTCTGCGATGGCGCCGATCTCGCGGCCATGTCGCGCGGCGAGCTGTTGGCGTTTCGCGGCAAGGTGCAGCTCGTGCTGCAGGATCCATTCGGCTCCCTGCCGCCGCGCACGGCGATCGGCGCGATGATCGAGGCGCCGTTGAAGGTGCACGGCGTGTCGGATCGCGAGGTAAGGCGCGAGCGCGTGCTCGCAGCGATGCGCGAGGTCGGCCTCGCCGCCGATCTCTACGACGAGCTGCCGATCGGCCTCAGCGCCGGGCAGCGCCAGCGCATCAACGTCGCCCGCGCGATGGTGCTGGAGCCGAAGATCCTGATCCTCGACGAGACGTTGTCGGCGCTCGACCAGTCCGAGCAGTTCAAGCTGCTCGACCTTTTCGACAAGCTGCAGGCGAAGCACGGGCTCACCTACATTTTCATCTCGCACGATCTCGCACTGGTACGCCGCACCTGCGACCGGGTCGCCATCATGTACCTCGGCGAAGTGGTGGAGATCGTCTCTAATCACCGCCTGTTCTTCGACCCCGGCCACCCCTACAGCAGGGCGCTGCTGAGCGCGATCCCGACGCTGGAGCCGCGCCGCTACAGGGCCGAGGACTGCCTGCTCGATGGCGAGCCGCCGAACCCGATCGATCTGCCGCCCGGCTGCGGCTTCGCCGGCCGTTGCCCCAGCGCCTTCGAGCGCTGTCGCGTCGAATCCCCCGTGCTGCTGGCGCGCGGCCACAAGGATCTCGCCGCCTGCTTCCTCGTCGAGCCCGATGCGGCGCGCTCGGTGCCGGCATAACCGTGTTGTCGAAAGGCCTGCGCGCCGATTTCGATCGTCTTGAGCGTTACTGGGATGTGCGGCAAGCGGGAGCCCTGCGCGCCCGCCCGGCCGCGCGTCTTTCTCAATCGATCGGCACCGCTCCCATGGCCCTTCCGGAATTCAGGTTAAACGTGATCCTCGCCGAACTCGGCAGGAACGACAGGGTGCTGGTGAAGGATCTGGCCGAGCGCTTCGGAGTGAGCCGCGAGACGATCCGGCGCGATTTGAAGGAGCTGGAACTCGACGGCCAGCTGCGCTGCACCTACGGCGGCGCCATTCGGGCGCAATCAGAGGGCGACCAGCCGATCGACTTGCGGATGAAGACCAACGCCAAGGAGAAGGCGGCCATCGCCAAGCGTGCGGCGATGCTGGTGCGCGACGACACGACGATCTTCATCGACACCGGCACGACGATGCTCGCCTTCGCCCGTCATCTCGTCAATCGCGATCGCGTGCGCGTCTTCACCAACTCGCTCGATGTCGTGCAGCTGCTCATGGGCGGCTCCGTCGCCGAGGTCTGCGTGATCGGCGGGCGCGTCCGCCCCGATTACCGCGCCATGCTCGGACCGCTGACGATCGAGGCGCTGGAGCGCCACGTCTTCGACATGGCGTTCGTGAGTGTCGCCGCGGTCGATTACACGCACGGCTTCATGGACTACGGCCAGGACGAATCCGCGCTGCGGCGGGTGCTCGTGCGGCACGCTAAGGAAGTCGTGATGCTGGTCGACAGCGGAAAATTTGGGCGCTCGGCCGCCGTGCGCACGCTCGATCTGCACCAGGTTCATCGCCTGGTCACCGATGTCCCTCCCGAAGCGGCGTTGGCCGTCCAACTCGCAACTGCCGGAGTCGAACTCATCCATGCTTGAAACCCAGGTTCTCGCCGCGCGCACGCGCGCCGCTCCTCTGCCGACCATTGATGTCGACGGCCTGCACCGCATGATGGCGGAGGTCTCGGCGTTCGGCGGCGGGACGGCCGGATCGATGACGCGCCTGTCCCTGTCGGACGAGGATCGCGCCGCGCGTGATTGGTTCGCCGCCATTATCGCTCAGGAGGGGCTGACGCTTGAGATCGACGGCATTGGTAACATGTTCGGCATCCTCGACTGGGCCGGGCCGAACGCCCCGACGATCATGACCGGCTCGCATCTCGACAGCCAGCCGAACGGCGGGCGTTTCGACGGCGCCTACGGCGTGGTCGCGGCCTGCGCCGCCGCGCGGGCGCTGAAGGCCCATGTCGCCGAGACGGGCGTGACGCCGAAGGCAAACATCGTGATCGTCAACTGGACCAACGAGGAGGGCGCGCGCTTCCAGCCGAGCCTGCTCGGCAGCGGCGTCTACACCGGCGAGCACGACCTGGCCTTCGCCCTGGCGCGGGTGGACGGCGATGGCGTGAGCGTCAAGGAGGCGCTCGACCTCATCGGCTACCGACACAAGAAACCGCCGCCGATCCCAAGCGCCTACATCGAGCTGCACATCGAGGGGTCGAGCAAGCTCGAGATGGCGAACATGCGCTTCGCCGCCTTTACGAGTTTCTGGGGCGCCACCAAGTACCGGCTCGCCTTCAACGGCAGCCAGGCGCATACCGGGCCGACACCAATGGCTGAGCGGCATGATGCCTTGCTCGCCGCCGCCTATCTGATGGCCGATCTGAAGGCGATGGCAAATCGCGCGGGCACCGACCTGCACACTTCGGTTGGTCGCCTCGAAGTCTCGCCGAATTCCCCCAACGTCGTGCCCGGCCGCGCGATTTGTTTCATCGAGCTGCGCTCGGGCTCCCCGGCGCTGCTGGAGACGGCGGAAAAGGAGATGCAGGCGGCGATCCAGACGGCCGCCACACGCGCCAATGTCGCGTTCGAGGTGCTGGCCGTCGACCGACGGCGCGCCGGCGCGATGGACGAGGGCCTGATCCGACTCGCGGCCGAGACGGCGCGCGAGTGGGGGCAGCCAACCCTCAAGCTGCCGACGATTGGTGGCCATGATGCGATCAGCATGGCGTCGGTCTGCCCCTCGATCGTCATCGCCGTGCCGAGCGTCGGCGGCGTGATCCATCATCCGACAGAATTTACCAGCGAAGAGGATCGCGCGCTCGGCGCCTCGATCCTGACCGGCATGCTCTGGCGCTTCTGCGCGGAGGGCAACGTCATCGCCAAGGCTCCGCCCCGATGATGCGTGACGCGGCGGCCAACGCGCGGGAACAACTCGCCGAGGCGGCCATCGCCGCCGTGCCCGACTGGGCCGGCGCCACGATCGACTATCGCGAGGTGACGACGCCGATCATGTCGCCGATGCACAAGAACGTCGACTCACTGTGCTTCGCCGTTGACGTCGATGCCGCGCCTTATCTTCTGAAGATCGTCCATCCCGAGCTGCACGCTGACGCCGATGTGCCGGCGAGCTTCGCGGCGGCGCGGGCCGCCGGCGCGCTCGGTATGGCGCCTCGCGCGCTGCACTGCCTCCCAGCGCATGATGCCGTCGTGTTCGAACGGCTCGGCTCGGATTGGTCGACCGCGAAGACGGACGACCTGCGCCGGCCCGACGTGATGGCCGCCGTGATCGCAGCGAAGAAGACGCTCCACGCCGGCGCAGCTTTTCCTCGCACCTGGACCATCTTCGACGGGATCCGCGCGATCTCTGAAGTGACCCGTCGGAGCGGTGCTGTCGACTGCGCGAGCATCCTGTGGATGTTCGCCGCCGTGCACGACATCGAAAGCGCGTTCCAGGCCGCCGGCTTCGATAAAGCGTCCTGCCACGCCGATGGATTGGCCTCCAACGTCATGGTCGGGGCGAATGACACCGTGCGCCTGGTCGACTTCGACAGGGCCTGCACGACCGATCCGCTCTACGATCTCGGCATCCTTTTGAACGAAGCTTACGCCTTCGACGAGGAGCTGGGCCCGGCGCTCGAAGCCTACGAGGGCACCGCACGCCAGGCGACGCGCGATCGCTGCCGGCTCTACGGCATCGCCGACGATCTCTACTGGAGCCTCTGGTCGAGCCAGATGAACGCGATCTCCGCGCGGCGCGGCGTCGAGTTCCTGAAATACGCGCAATGGCGCCTGCTGCGCTGCCGGATGGCGCTGCAGGACGCGGATTTCGAACGCAAGCTGAGGATGATCTGATGTCCGCGAGCCTGGCGGCCCGACACGTCTGCGCCTTGCCGGGTTACATCCCCTATGGCGCCGCGATGACCGAAGGCGAGCGAGAGCTCGAAGGGGCGCTCGCCGCGATCGTGCCGTGGCGCGGGCGGATCGTGGGCTATGCGCCGATCTCGGGCGGGATCACCAATTCCAACTGGCGCATCGAAGTCGCCGGCGAACCGGGCACGTTCTTCCTGAAGATGCCGGGGCGCGGCACGGAAATGTTCATAGATCGCAACGCGGCCCTCGACGCGAGCCGCCGCGCGCAGCAGATCGGCATCGGGCCGAAGATCTACGAATATCTCGCCGATCGCGGGATCGAGATCAACGACTTCATCGAGGGACGGCGCGCCTGCACCAATGCAGACTTCCTCGATCCCGCGATCCGTGCCTCGGCCGTCGCGGTCTATCGCACGTTCAACGGATCGGGCCGGCTGCCGCTGACCAAAACCGTCTTTGACATGATCGACGAACACATCGAACAGGCTCGCGCTCTCGGCGGGAGTTTCCCCCTCGACAGCGCGTGGCTGTTCAAGCAATACGGCCTCGCGCGCGCCGCATTGGAAGCCAGCGGCATCGACCTCGTGCCTTGTTTCAACGATCCGATGCCGGGCAATTTCATGCTCGGCGCCGACAAGTCGATCATGCTGATCGATTACGAATACGCCTCCAACAACGACCGCTGTTACGACCTTGGCATCTGGTGCGGCGAGATGTTCTTTACCGAGGCGATCGAGGCCGAGATCATCGAGGCCTATTTCGGCCGCTTCGATCCCCGGATGAAGGCGCGCCTCACCGTGCACAAGGCCTTGGCCGACCTCAAATGGTCGACCTGGGCAATGGTGCAGAACAGGACCTCGATGCTCGAATTCGACTTCTACAAATACGGCGCGTGGAAGCACATGCGGGCCCGATCCATTATGCGCGACACGCGCTGGCACGACTACCTGAGGGCGGTTTGACCGGAATGCCGCCCTTGCCGGTCGTCACGACAGTCTCGGCGAGAGCGGCGGCGATGTTGACAAGGCCGAGGCCGCGGATGACCTCCTGCTGATCATTAGGCTCGATGTACGCGCCACCGCGCGCCGCGTATTGGCTACTACCGCCACGAGACCTGGGCGAAGGTCAAGCCAAAGGGCGAAAGGTGTCCGCGGGACCTGCACCTCGTAGGTCAGCGTCTCGCCGCCGTAGATGTTGCGTTGGCGATGGCCCGGCACCACAGCCATTGCGTTCTGCATCGAGATGGTGACGAAAGCCAGACATCCATCAAATGCTGTGGCAGAAAAGACAACAGCCGTCGCCTTAACGGCTTCCACAGCGAAATCTATATGGCTTTCATATGGTCAAGCCAGCCGTCTCGACCTTTAGCTTCAGCGAGGATCGGTTTTCAAGGGAACGGACCTATTCTCTCTTGCTACCGTTCCGGCGCAAGCTCAGCAGGGTTGGGACATGAGACTTACATCAAGACAACTCGCTCTCGCCAGTCTTCTGGCTTTCCCAGAATACACACTTGCAGCGGATTTAGGTCCTCCACAAGGCTCGGGGAACTACGCTTTCGCTCCCGTAGCAGATCCCTCTGGCTTCTTTACTCGCTTGTATCATGCCTATGCCGATGAGTTCGGAAAAGCGACGCCGGTGTCCGACCCGAACGCGCCACCGAGCCGTCGTTCCGAAAGCGTCATGGCTCCGGCTCCTGAGACGTCCCCTCCTTACCCCTTTGTCGATTGGCCGGTCGGCGGCGCTAGTACGATCGGCGCCACTTTGCCGAACTCCATCGATACGCCATTACAGTCGGCGCTCCTGCCGCCGACGACTACCGCGGCAGGTAAGTTCCTTGCCGATAAGCATATTCAAATTTACGGCTGGGTGGATGTCAGCGCCAATGCCAGCACAGCGAAGACTGGATATGCCGGCAACAATCCTGCGGCTTACGACTACACGCCTAACATAGCCCAATTAGATCAAGCCGTCGTTTACATCGAGCGGCTACCTGACACCGTCCAGAAGGATCACATCGATTGGGGCTTTCGCGTAAGCGGTATCTATGGAGAGAATTATCGTTACACGACCGCGCTTGGCGTCTTCAGTAATCAATACGTAATCCATAATCATTTTGCCGGATACGATATGCCGATGGTCTACGGCGAACTTTATCTACCATATTTCGCCGAAGGCGCTGTCCTCCGCGTGGGACGGTACATATCGTTGCCTGATATCGAGGCGCAACTCGCGCCTAATAATTATACATATACTCATTCATTGATGTATACCTTTGATAATTACACAAACACTGGCGCGGTCTTGACTTTGAAAATCAACAGAGTTCTGCAATTGCAGTTCGCACTGAGCGGGGGCACCGAGACCGTGCCTTGGAACGCCAAGCAGATCAATCTCGTCAACCCGACGACCGGGGGGCCGGGCTACTCCGGAAAGCGCGATCCTGGTGCGCAGCCTAGCGCGACCGTGTGTATCCAATATCAGAGCGTGAGCGGCGCCGACCAGATCGCGCCCTGCCTGAATTCCATTAACAACGGCAACTGGGGTTACAACAACCTGCAGTGGTATGGACTTACTTATTATCACAAGTTCACCGACAAACTCCATCTCTCCTTCGAGAGTTATTACGAGTACGAGAACAACGTGCCCGATGTCTCGACCGGCTACGGCTCCACTCCGTTTGCCTACGACGCGAACCCACCTCTCGAAGCGCACTGCCCGTTCGGCGAGTTAAAGTGCGTCGCGCGAGCCTTCGGCGTCCTAGCCTACCTGAATTACGAAATCACGCCGCTCAACAACATCACTGCGCGCGCCGAGTTCTATGACGACGCCGAAGGGCAGAGAACCGGGTACGCGACGAAGTACACAGAGGAGACGCTCGCCTTCCAGCATTGGTTCTCCCCCTCAATCGAGATCCGGCCGGAAATCGCCTTCTATCAGTCGTACCAGCAGGCTGCTTTCGACAACGGCACGAAGCATCATCTCACGGTGGCGTCGTCGGACTTGATCTTTCACTTTTAGGAGCAGAGGTCCGAGCATCGATCGACAGGTGACGTTCTTTTTCGGAGCTCGTCGCTTGGGCTTCCTGCTCTAAACGTCGATGACATCGGCCCGTCCATCACCTGCGTCACCGATGCGTCCTGGCGACAGCGATGCAACGGCGATCCGGTCTGCTTGAACGGCGGTAAGGACGCGATTGGTGATTTAGGTAAAATCCGGTCGATGTCCTCACCTACGATCGTCTTAAAGTCACACGGTGGAGCTCAACAGGTGAAGACAGCGATGTCTACGTACGGGATGCCTAGAGCACTGATCGCTTGGGCTTGCTTGTTCGGCATCTTGATAATGGATGCGGCCCTGGCCGACGGGAGCATCGACATCAATCCTGTAACCGAATCTATCCAAGCTGTTGCCGCCAATCCAACCAAGGATCCGGAGAAAGCAATCGTTGCGTTGTCGAAATCGCAATTGGGCCTGATCCGCATCGAGCCGGCCGCAACCTATGAATTTGAGATGCAAAGCTCGATGATCGGCGGCATCGACTTCGACCAGGATAAACAACTGCAGCTCTTTACGCCCTACCAAGGCCGAATCATTGCGTTGTTCGGACAAATGGGGGATTCGGTGAAGAAGGGTCAGGTTCTCTTCACGGTCGACAGTGCTGACCTTCTGCAAGCCGAGGCGACGCTTATCCAAGCCGCTGGCGTCGGCGACCTGACCAAGGGTGCTCTCGCGCGTGCCAGGAAGCTCGTGCCCGCGGGAGGTGGCGCGCAGAAGGACCTCGATCAGGCCATTTCTGACCAGCAGACGGCGGATGGCAATTACCAAGCCGCCTATCAGGCGCTGTACATCTTCGGCAAGGACAAGGCCGAAATCGACCGTGTGGTGCACGACCGCAAGGCCGACGCGACCCTCGTCGTCAAAAGCCCCATCGACGGCGTCATCACCGCGCGCAACGCCAGCCCGGGCCTGTTCATCCAGCCGGGCGTCGCGCTGGCACCCTACACCGTTGCCGACACCTCGATCAAATGGCTGAACGCCAACGTCAGCGAGGTCGACGAGCGCGCCTTCCACGTCGGGCAGGACGTCGAGGCTCGCGTATTTGGGCTGCCGGAGCGGGTGTTCCACGGGAGGATCTCGGTCCTCGGCGCGAGCATCGACTCGGTGACACGCCGCCTCACCGTGCGCTCCGAGATCAAGGATCCTGAAGACCTGCTGAAGCCCGGCATGTTTGCTACCGTCGCCATCCAGACCGGTGCCCCACGGCGGTCGGTTGGCCTGCCATTGAGCGGCGTCGTACGGGAGGGGGATGGGACGATGACGACGTGGGTCACCAAGGACCAGCGTCACTTCGAGCAGCGCATGGTCCGGGTCGGGCTGCAGCAGAACGGCGTCGACGAGATCGTCTCGGGCCTGCGCGCGGGCGAGCTCGTCGTCACCGACGGCGCCGTGTTCGTGAGCAACGTCCTCAACGCGGGACCCTCGGATTGAAGCCCATCGACCTGCGCGCTCGTCCCACTAAGCCCTCGATCAAGATCAATCGCTTCGCACAAGCGTAATCGCGGGGGCAGCCGTCGACTCGACACACCCCGCCCACCGGATCAAACCCCCGTGATAAAGGCCCTGGTCACCTTTGGATTGTCTCGGCGCGCCATCGTGGTGCTGGGTTTGCTTGTGTTCTGCGCGGCGGGTGCGGCGGCGTTCTTCAAGCTCAACATCGAGGCCTATCCCAACCCCGCCCCCGTGATCCTGGAGATCACGGCGCAGGCGGCGGGCCAATCCGCCGAAGAGATGGAGAAGTACTACACGATCCCCATGGAGGTGGGCCTGTACTCGACGCCGGGCGTCGACACCATCCGCTCGACGTCGTTTTATGGCCTGTCGTTCGTGCGCGTCACCTTCAAGTACGGCATCGACTACTTTCCCGCCTACACGCAGGCGGCGCTGAACCTGCAGCAGAACGTCAACCTTCCGGGAAACCAGGTCCCGCAGATCCAGCAGTCCAGCCTGGTCGGCGAGATCTACCGCTACCAGATCGTCGGGCCCAAGCACTTCGGGCTGACGAACCTGCGCACGGTCCAGGATTGGGTGGTCAGCCGCAGGCTGCTGACGGTGCCGGGCGTCGTCCAGATCAACAGCTGGGGCGGCACGACCAAGCAGTTCGACGTCGACGTCGACCTGCGCAAGCTGGAGGCCTACAACGTCACCATCCCCCAGATGATCACCGCGCTCGGCAACGCCAACATCAACGTCGGCGGTCGCGAGATCACCATCGGTCAGCAGTCGGTGAACATCCGCGGCATCGGCCTGATCGACGACGGCGGCGACGACGACCTGACCCGGGGCTACCACGTCGAGGACATCGAGAACGTCGTCCTCAACCAGACGAGCGGCGTCCCCGTGCGGATCAAGGATGTCGCCGAGGTTTCCGTCGGCTTCGTTCCGCGCCTGGGCATCGCCGGCCGTGACAGCGAGGACGACATCGCCGCCGCCATCGTGGTGATGGGGCGAACCCAGCACACCAACGACGTGCTGCCGCTGGTCGAGGCGGAGGTGAAGACGATCAACAGCGACGGCACGCTGCCGGCCGGGGTGAAGGTGGTGACCTATTACGATCGCGGCTCGCTCGTCGCCGTCACCACCCACACCGTCCTGCACAACCTGGTGTTCGGATGCCTTCTGGTGTTCTTCATCCAGTGGGTCTTCCTCGGCGACCTGCGCAGCGCCCTCATCGTCAGCGCCAACATCCCTTTCGCGCTGTTCTTCGCCATCATCGTCCTGGTGCTGCGGGGCGAGGACGCCAACCTTCTGTCGCTCGGCGCGGTCGACTTCGGGATCATCGTCGATTCGGCGGTGATCCTCGTCGAGAACATCTTCCGCATCTTCCAGTCGCCCGACCCGGCCAAGCAGCAGCTCCTGCGCCAGATGAGGGAGGGCCTGTGGGGCCCGGACCCGACCGCGGCCATCCCGGGCCGGAGCGTGGCTTCGGCCTGGACCACGCGGCTGCGCCTGGTGCTGATCAGCGCGCTTCAGGTCGACAAGGCGATCTTCTTCACCGCGACGATCACCGTGACCGCCTTCCTGCCCCTGTTCACGATGCAGGGCGTGGAAGGCCAGATCTTCGGCCCGATGGCGCGCACCTACGCCTACGCGCTCGCCGGCGCGCTGTTTGCCACCTTCACCATCACGCCGGTGCTGGCCTCCCTGATCCTGCCCGCGCATCTGGAAGAGGTCGAGACGATCGTCGTGCGCGCGATCCGTGCGGTGTACACGCCGACGCTTCGCCTGTCGCTGGCCAACCTGACGTTGACCCTGCTCCTTGGCGGCGTGTTTCTCGGCTTCTGCGGCGTCATGGCGACCCGCCTCGGCAGCGAGTTCCTGCCGGCGCTGGAGGAGGGCAACTACTGGATCCGCGCGGCGATGCCGCCGACCATCTCGCTCGACGCCGGCACGGCCGCGACGGCGAAGATGCGCGCCATCCTTCGGCGCCACCCCGAGATCATCACGGTCGTGTCCCAGCATGGTCGGCCCGACAACGGCAGCGACGCCTCGCCCTTCTCCAACGTCGAGCTGTTCGCGCCCTTGAAGCCGCTCGACGCGTGGACGCCGGGCCTGACGAAGGAAGTGCTGACGGAGCGGCTGCAGAAGGAGTTCGCAGAGGAGCTTCCCGGCATCGGCTTCAACTTCTCGCAGTACATCCAGGACAACGTCGAGGAATCGCTCTCGGGCGTGAAGGGGGCGAACTCGGTCAAGATCGTCGGGCCCAACCTCAAGACGCTGGAAGGCTTGGCCGTCCAGGTGATGGCCCAGATGGGCAAGGTCGCCGGCGTGGCCGACCTCGGGATCTTCCGCGTCGAGGGCCAGCCCAACCTCAACATCAAGGTGGACCGCGCGAGGACCGCTCGTTACGGGCTCAACGCGGGCGACGTGAACACGGTCGTCCAGGCCGCGCTCGGCGGGACCACCGCGACGACGGTGCTGGAAGGCGACCGCCAGTTCGCCCTCGCCGTGCGCCTGCGATCGGGGGAACGCGACGACATCGAGGCGATCCGCAGGATCCAGGTCGCCTACATGAACCCCAACGGCACGAACGCCTACGTGCCCCTGAGCGAACTCGCGACGATCACGATGGACACCGGCGCCTCCTACATCTACCGCGAACGCAGCGCGCGCTACATCCCCATCAAGTTCAGCGTGCGCGGCCGTGACCTCGGCAGCACGGTGGCCGAGGCGCAAGCCCTGATCGCCAGGACGATCAAGCTGCCCACGGGCTACCGCATCGTCTGGGCCGGCGAGTTCGAGGACCTGCAGAACGCCAAGGCGCGCCTCGCGATCATCGTGCCCGTCACGTTCCTCCTCATCCTCCTGCTGCTTTACGCGCTCTTCAGCTCGTTCCGCGACAGCCTCCTGGCGATGGCCGGCATTCCGTTCTCGGTCGGCGGCGGCATCCTGGCGTTGAACGTCTTCGGGCTGGACTTCAGCGTCTCCGCCGCGATCGGCTTCATCTCGCTGCTCGGCGTGGCGGTCATGGACGGCATCTTGAACCTGACCTACTACAGGGAACTGAGAAGTGCCGGCATGCCCGTGGCCGAGGCCGTGTTCCACGGCGCGGAGCAGCGCATGCGGCCGATGTTGATGACCGTGCTCTCGGCAGGCGTCGGTTTGTTCCCGGCCGCGATCTCGCACGGCATCGGCAGCCAGGTCCAAAGGCCGCTCGCCGCCGTCGTCGTCGGCGGCATGACCATCGGGCCGATCCTGCTCCTCGTCGTCGCGCCGGCGCTGCGCATGATCTTCCTCAAAAGCGACGAAACAGCCCCCCCGCCACCCGGCGTCGCTCCCGACCCGACACAGGACAAGGCGCACGACGGTGTCGTCGAGGCCTGACCGGAAGGGCACCAACGGTCTGAAGGACGGCACGGCGGCGATCCGTCGACCCTTGTTCGCCAAAGTGACGGCAGCGATCGTAGCGACGGCACTCCCGGCTTGCAGCCCTAACGGGAGACTTCATTGATGCATACGGGCGGTCGTTACAAGACGTTCTCGTCGGCGGAGCGGCATCCGACATCCACCTCGTGCGGCTCTCGCCGACCTCGACTATTGGCGATGCCGCGGCTTACTTTGCTCCGCTGAATGGCCTTGCCGATTTCGACTATCTTCATTTGAACTACGCTGGTCGGTACCAGGTACAAGCGATCGCTGAATGCTCCTAGGAATGGGGCTCCTGACACGTTCCACCTCGCGTACGAGTTGCCGTAATGGCGGAGACAGCGATTGGAACCGATTCCGCGCACTACGACGAGGTCGAAGCATGATGGCCTATTCGGTCGGGAGCACGCGATCGGCTCCGCGTCCTGCCGTCGGTAAGCTGCCGGAGCGCCCCTCGTTACTCTCACAACACAGACCTCGAGCCCTCGATGCGCATGATGTCGAGGTGTGGCGGCGTCTGCCTCTCGGATCGCCAACGCCGAAACCGGTCTCGCGGTCCGATCTGGAGAACATTTCTCGACGCTTGGACGGCGCCCACGAGATTCCTATGCGAATCCCTTCGGGGCCGCATAGATAACGCACGTGGTTGGGCGCGATCTTATGCTTGGCGGGGTGAAGCCCCGTTCGCGCTCCGCGAGGCTTCGCAATGTTCGACGACGTTTTCGTTGTGGCCGGCATCGGCTTCTTCCTGATCAATTCGGCCAACGCAGCAGGTTGCGGCCGCCTCTGAGAGAGCCTTCCATGACTTACGACTCCGTACTCGCGCCGGCGTGAGGGTCGGCGTGCGCCTTGACCTCACTCAATACGCGTCGCCGGGCACGACGACCTCGATCCGGAGCTGGGGCAACAAGCGAAAGGTCCGGCCCCAGGACGAAGAACGCATCTTCGAAACATTCTACGGCGCCCGGACCGTGAACAGGGCGCGGGTGGGTTTCATTGCCAGCCTGCCGATTTGCAGAGGGTTCGTCGAAGCCGTGAGCGGCTTGATCGATGCGAGAGATCGGCCCGACCGCTCGGGCGCGTTTTTCACCATCCGCCTGCCGGGTCCGGTGATCGGCAGAAGCCTGGACATCGCCGCTTGAGTTCGCTGTGTGCCCGCATCCTCGTCGTCGACGATGAGCTCCCGATCCGCAAGTTGCTGCGCACCGGACTTAAAACTCAAGCTTACGAGGTCCTAGACGCGGCAACAGGTAAGGCCGCCCTCGAGCACATGGCCATGAACCCCGACCTGATGATCCTCGACCTGGGTTTGCCCGACATGCAAGGGCTCGACGTTCTCCGTATCCTGCGCGAGAGCGGCACCGATGTGCCGGTGATCATCCTGTCGAGCCGCCAGGACGAGGCCGGCAAGGTACAGGCTTTTGACCTGGGCGCCGACGATTACGTGACGAAACCCTTCAGTATGAACGAGTTGCTGGCGCGCGTTCGGGTGGCTTTGCGGCACCAATTGCACAGCAAGGGCGAAAAGCCGTTTTTCGTGGTCGGCGGCCTCAGCGTCGACCTAGTGCGACGGATCGTGAGAGTCGAGGGCGTCGACCTCAGACTGTCGCCCAAGGAATACGAACTTCTCCGCCTCTTCATTCAGCACGCGGGCAAGGTGCTCACCCACGCCTTTCTCCTGAATGAGGTTTGGGGACCCAAGACTGGTCCGCAATACCTGCGCATCTACGTCCGTCAACTGCGACAGAAGATCGAGCCAATCCCTGAGCGTCCGACCTACATCTTCACGGAGATCGGCGTCGGCTATCGCCTGCGCGCGCCGGAGTAAGCGATCGGAACCGACGCGAACGGCCGGATGACCTGCATCGGAAAGGCCATCGTCTTCCGTGCCGCGCTGGTGCTGGCCGGAGGCCATCGCATTGGCCTTCCGCTGTATCAAGGCTCTCTCTCACGTTCGCTTAGTCATCTCTTTAACTCGACTTGCCCTAACGTAAGCCTGTCGTGATCTAAACTGAGACACGCGCGTCCAGGATATCTCTCATCGAAACTTTACCATGGGGGGAGATAACCAGCACGTCGCCGAGATACGGTGAAGATTTTTCTAAGAGCCTCGAGCGAGCCGATGATTTCCGCGCGCAAAAGCACTGCTGTCCTTGTCGCGATGCTGGTCGCTAGTTCGCTATCAGCTTGCGGCCTGCGGCCGGAACCGCTGACGGGCCCTCAGGTGTCGGCCTACGCTCTCGACAAGAAGGCACGTTTCGTCGCCAACGAGGAGCCGATCACCCACGCGATCGGTCTCGACGAGGCGATCGCCAGAGGCCTGCGCTACAACCTCGATTATCGTGTGGAAGCCTTCCAGACGGCGCTCCGCGTGCAGGACCTCGACGTCGCCGACTTCCACCTGCTGCCCAACGTCGTCGCCAACAGCAATTTTCTGGGGCGCAACAACAATCTCGCGGCCTATTCGCAGTCGGTGACCACTGGCTTGATCACGCTCGAGCCGTCGCAATCGACGCCGAAGAACGACCTGATTTCCGACCTGACGCTCTCCTATAATACCTTGGACTACGGCCTGTCCTACATCCGCGCGCGGCAGGCGGCGGATGAGGTGCTGATCGCGCAGGAGACGAAGCGCAAGGTCACCAACCGCATCGTGCAGGACATCCGCACCGCCTATTGGCGCGCCTATTCGAGCCAGCGGCTGAGCGAACGCCTCGGTCGCCTGCAGCGGCGGGTCGAGCACGCCATCAGCGACAGCCGCACGGTGGCGACCGGGCTCGACACCTCGCCGGTAGCGGCGCTGACCTACGAGCGCGAGCTGATCGAGATCAAGCGCCAAGCCCAGGCCATCGAGAGCGAGATGGCGGTGGGCAAGGCGCAGCTCGCCGCGCTCATGAACGTGCCGCCCGACGTGCAGTTCACCTTGTCGGGCCGCGGCGGCGTGGCCCGCTCGCCGGTGTTCAAGCGCGATTTCAACACCCTAGTCGACGTGGCCCTGGTCAATCGTCCGGAGCTGCGCGAGAACCAGTATCGCTCGCGCATCAACGCCAAGGAGGCCTATGTCGCGCTGCTCGAGATGCTGCCGAGCGCGCAGGCCTATTTCGGTGCCAACAACGACACCTCGAAATACCTCTTCCACGCCAACTGGCTGGCCTACGGCGCGCATGCCAGCTGGAACCTGCTCAACGTCTTCAAGTACCCGGCGCGCGTCGGCCAAGTGAACGCGCAGGAGGCCTTGCTCGACGCCAAAGCGCTGGCCCTCACAATGGCGGTCGTCACCCAGGTGCAAGTGGCGCGCATCCGGCTCTTCGAGGCCGAGAACGAACTCAAGATCGCCCGCGAGTTCCTCGATGTGCAGGGCCGTCTGCTGCACCAGGTCAAGGCTCAGGCCGAGACTGAGAAGGCGAGCGAGCAGACACTGATCCGCGAGGAGATGAACACGCTCGTCGCCGAGTCGCGCAAGGACATCGCCTTCGCGCTCTACGAGAACGCCTACGGCCTGGTCTTCGAGGCGATCGGCCTCGACCCGTTCGATCGCGCCATCACCACCGGCACCACGGTGGAAGAGATCGCCCATGTTCTCGACGACAATTGGCTGGACGGCGAGAGGCGCATCCAGTCCGCCGCGCTCGGTTTGCGGCAGGAGGCCTCGGCCGACGTGGGGCTTCGCCAATGAGACGAGCGGCTTTGCTCCTGGTCCTGCTCGCGACCACGCCGGTCATTGCCGGCCCTGTGGAGAACGGCGACGCGATCCACGCGGTGGTGCGCTCCGTGCACGACGTGACGATCGGCTCCGACGCCGGCTCGCGCATCCTGGAGATCCCTCTGAAGGAAGGCGCCGCCTTCCGGAAGGGCGACCTGCTCGTCGCCTTCGATTGCGCCCGCACCCGCGCCGAGCTGAAATCGGCCGAGGCCGACTGGCGCGGCCACCAGGCGGCCTACCAGAACAACCTCGACCTGCAGAAGTACCACGCCGCCGGGCGCAACGACGTCCAGATCTCGCACGCGCAGGCCGACAAGGCGGCCGCCGCGGTGGAGGGCTGGCAGGCCAAGGTCGACCAGTGCGAGATCCGCGCGCCCTTCGATGGCCGCGTCGCCGACGTGTTCGCCCACGTCTTCGACCTGCCTTCACCCACCGCGCCGATCCTGCGCATCGTTGATCCCGCCAACCTCGAAGTGGAGATGCTGGTGCCTTCTCGCGCCGTGGCACGCGTGACGCCAGGCACCGGCTTTTTCCTCTCCGTGGAGGAGACCGGCGATATCGTGGCGGGGCATGTCGTGCGCGTCGGCGCCGCCGTCGATCCCGTGAGCCAGACCCTCAAGGTCGTCGGCGCGCTCGATCCGCGTGCCGCCAAGCCCGGCGCAGTCCGCACGCCGGTGCTGCCCGGCATGAGCGGCAAGGCCGATTTCGGTTTGATCTTCTGATGATGCAGCCCCAGTCCCGACCCTTGCCGCGGGTCGCTCCGTCGGCAGCCGAGCGTGACCCTTCCTCCATTGGCCTCGTCGATCCCGCTGTCGCCGCGCTGCAGGTCTTGTTGCGCATCGAGCGGGATGCGCGCCGCTGCGCCGGCGTCGCCGACCTGCACTACCTCGTCGTCAACGAGATCAGGCCGATCCTGGGCGCCAGGCAGGTCTTCGTCCTGACGGACGAGGGCGGCACCCGCACCGTGGCCGCGGTCTCCAGTGTGACGACCGTTGATCGCGAGGCGCCTTTTGTCCAGTGGATCGAAGGCGTGGTGGCCCGCCGCGTGCCACCGACGGCGACAACGACTGTGCGGCTCGACCTCGGCGTCGAGCACGCGTTCCACGGCGATCATGCCGAGCATTATCCCTTCACCCAACTCCTCGCCCTGCCGCTCGCCGACCGCGCCGGCCGCAAGCTTGGTCTCGTTCTGCTGGCGCGCGAGATCGAGTGGGACGAGGACGCCTGCCGCATCGCCGAGCGGCTCGCCGAATGTTTCGCCCATGCCTGGTCTGGCTTCCGGCGCCCGCCCGCCGCACTGCAGCGCCTGCGCAAGCCCGGCTTCGTCGCGGCCGGCGTCCTGGCCCTCCTCGTCCTGCTGGCGCTCACGCCGACGCACGTCACGGCGCTGGCGCCGTTCGAGATCGTTCCGGATCGCCCCTTCATCGTCGCGGCGTCCAGCGACGGCACGATCGAGAGCGTGGCGGTGCAGCCCAACAGCACCGTCGCCGCGGGCGAGGTGCTCTACACCACCGTCTCGACCACGCTGCGCGACAACCTCGTCATCGCCGAGCGCACCGTGGCGGTCGCCGAGGCCAAGTGGAAGCAGCTGCGCCAGGCGGCCTTCCTCGATCCCCAGGCCAAGCGCGACCTCGCCGCCGCCGAGGCCGAATACGAGCTGCGCCGCGCCGAGCGCGACTATGCCAGGGACCTGCTCGACAAGACGGTGACGCGGGCGCCGCGCGCCGGCATCGCTATCTTCAACGATGCCACCGACCTGCTGGGGCGCCCGGTGCAGACCGGACAGCGGATCATGGAAATCGCCGACCGCGAGCACGTCATGGCGCGCATCGCCGTGCCGGTCGACGACAGCATCGTGCTGGACGACGGCGCCCGCGTGAAACTGTTCCTTGACAGTGCACCGTTGCATGCGGTCGAGGCGAGGCTCGACCACGCCAGTCACGGCGCGGAGATGGGCGACAACAACGTCTTCGCCTTCCGAGCCGAGGCGCGCCTGGCGCGCGACGCGGTCGTGCCGCGCCTCGGGGTGAGGGGCACGGCGGAGGTCTACGGGCCGCGATCGAGCCTGCTGCTCTACCTGTTCCGACGCCCGCTCAGCTATGTCCGCCAGCATGTCGGCCTCTGAGGCGCCAGCCTCTGGACCACGGGTCCTGCGCCAGGACCTGCGGCTCTATCCCGGGCCGCGCGTCGGCGGCGCGCCGCGCTGGATGCTTTATGATTGCGTCCGCCACGCCTATTTCCAGCTCGACGCCAACGCCTTCGCCGTGCTCTCGGCCTGGGACGGTCCCGCAGATGCCGTCGCGCTCGCGGCGCGGCTCGAGCAGGACGGACCACTGCTGCCGGCCGGCACGGTCGAGGCCTTCTTCGACTTCGCCGAGCGCAACGAGCTGCTCGAGGGCGGGCACGGCGCGTGGCAGGGCTACACCCGGCGCAAGAGCGCCGGCCGTTCCTCGCCGCTGATGTGGCTCGTTCACAACTATCTCTTCATCAAGATCCCGCTGTGGCGTCCGCGCCGCGCCTTCGAGCGCGCCGGCTTCCTCGCGGCGCCGCTCTATACCCGCGGGTTTGCCATTGGGACGGCGCTCGCGGCGCTCGTCGCGCTCTATCTCGTGTCGCGGCAATGGTCGGCCTTTACCGGCACCTTCGCCGGCTTCCTCTCGCTCGACGGCGCGCTGGTCTACGCTATGGCGCTCGTGGGTACCAAGACGGTGCACGAGTTCGCCCATGCCTTCACCGCCGCGCGCTACGGGTGCCGTGCTTCCTCCATGGGCATCGCCTTCATGGTGGTCGTGCCGATGCTCTATTGCGACGTCACCGACAGCTGGCGGCTGCCGGATCGCCGCCAGCGCATGGCGATCGACGCGGCCGGCATCATCGCCGAGGCAGTGCTCGCCATCTACGCGACGCTCGCCTGGGTGCTGCTGCCCGAGGGATCGCTGCGCACCGGTGCCTTCCTGATCGCCACCGCCAGCATGATCAGCTCGCTGCTGATCAACCTGAACCCGATGATGCGATTTGACGGCTACCTGTTGATGGCGGACGCGCTCGCCGTCCCCAACCTGCAGGCGCGCGCCTTCGCGTTGCTGCGCTGGCGCATCCGCGAGGCGTTGTTCGACCTTCGCGCGTCCAAGCCGGACCAGTTTGCTCCGGCCAAGCAGCGCGTGGTGATCGGCTACGCCGCGGCGATCGTCTGCTACCGCGCGACGGTCTACGCCGGCATCGCGCTGCTCGTCTACCACGCCACCTTCAAGCTGCTCGGCATCGCGCTCTTCGCCGTCGAGGTCGGCTGGTTCCTCGTCGCACCCGTCTGGAAGGAGACCGCCATGTGGTGGCGCTTGAAGCACGGCATAAGCGCGACGCGACGCTCGCGGATCACCGCTGGCGTGGTGCTCGCGACCCTCTTCCTGTTGGTGTTCCCGTTCCATACCAATGTCGTCGTGCCGGCGGTGCTCGAGCCGGCCGTCTACGCCCGTATCTTCCCTACGGTTCCAGCGATGGTCCAATCCGTCGGCGTCCGTCGCGGCGATGCCGTCACGGCCGGCACGACGCTCGTCACGCTGGTGTCGCCGCAGAACGAGCGGGACCGTGCGCTCGCGCGCATCAAGCTCGCGCTCGTCGAGGCGAAGCTGCAGCGCCGGGCCAGCGTCGCCGAGGATCGTGCCGAGACGCTGTCGCTCGCCACCGAGCGCAAGCTCCTGCTCGAACGTCTCGATGGCCTCGAGCGGGAACGGCGCGAGCTCGTTCTGACGAGTCCGATCGCCGGTGTCGTGCGCGACCTCGATCCCGATCTCGACCCGGGGCGCTGGGTTGGGCGCGACGCCCAGATCGCGCTGATCACGGCGCCCGACACGGCTGTGGTGCGCGGCTACGTCCGCGACGGCGCTGCGCAGGGCGTCGCCAGCGGATCGGACGGCACCTTCGTTCCGGATTCCTTCTTCTATGCGGAGGCGCCGGTGCACGTGGCGGACATCGGCTACGCCGCGGCCCCTCGCCTCGACATCTCCACCCTGTCGTCGCTCGACGGCGGCCCCATCGCGGCGCGTCCGACGAAGGACCGTGGCGCGGCCCCCGATTTCGCGGTCTTTCCGATCCGTTTTTCGGCCGAGGTCGGCGCGCCGCGCACCGTGACGCGCGGCGCGGTGCGCGTCGCCGGCGCACGCGAGAGCGTCGTCGGCGCGATGCTCCGCCAAGTCGCGCGCGTGCTGGTGCGCGAGAGCGGCTTCTGAGCGCTCTCGGCCGAGCCTTAAAGACTTCCTTGAACATCTTTCTCTAGCCTCCACCGCAAAGTCGAGCGGCACCCTCCCATGCGCAAACGTCCTTCATCCCCGTCGGCGCGCTCCACCCAGCCGTCACCCCGTTCGATCGTCGCGCTGGAGAAGCGCATCGCCTTCGACGGGGCTGCGGCCGCAACGGCGGCTAAGGCGATCCACAGGATTGCGGCGACAGAGCACGCGTCTCACGCCCTCGCCGATGCCGCCAGCAAGGCCGTCTCCCATCGCGACTCGCTCACCGAGAACAGTCTCGCCGGCGCAGACGTGGCAGGCGCGGCGCGAGCCCTGCGCGGGCTCGACTTCGGCACCGGCGACGTGGGGACATCGGCAAGCTCGACGGCATCGCAGAGCGTGGTCTTCATCGAGTCCGACGTCCCCGACGTCGCGACTCTGATCAAGGACATCGATCACTCGGCGCAGATCGTGCTACTTGACGCGAGCAAGGACGGCGTCGACGCGATCGCGTCCTATCTCGCCCTGCACAAGGATGTGCAGGACGTCTACATCTTTTCGCACGGCAGCGAGGGCGAGCTCGCTCTCGGCACCGCTACGCTAGACTCTGCCTCCATGCAGGGCCTCTACTCGGGCGATCTCGCCGCCATCAAGGCGTCGCTGGCGCCTGGAGCCAACATCCTGGTGTATGGATGCGACTTCGCCGAGGGCGCCACCGGGGGCGCCGCCGCGCAGCTCCTGTCGCAACTCACCGGCGCGGCGGTGGCCGCCTCCACCAACCTCACGGGCGGCACGGCGGAGGGCGGCGACTTCATACTTGAGGATCATGTCGGCGTGATCGATGCGCCCGACGTGCTGAGCGCGCAGATTGCGACGGACTACGATGGCCTGCTCGCCGCGACGCCAACGACCATCTTCGCCAACAGCGGCAGCGGACTTTACCACAGCAACATCGAATTCCTGACGTTCGCGAGCACGTCTCTCGCCACGGGCGGCATCACCAACGGCGCGACCGCAACCTACACGACAGCGGAAGGCAGCACTGTCACGCTGACCTTCTCGAACGTGAGCAACGCGACCGATGCGGCGTCCTTCAAGCCGGCGGCGCTGAATGCCTACACACCGTCGAAGTTCTACGGCGGCTACAACAACACCTCCTCGTCGAGCATCATGCTCTATGGACAATACAACGCCACCGCGTCGTTCACCGTGACCATTTCGGCGGTCGACAAGAACGGCATCAGCTACACGCCCAACGTCGCGTTTGCCGACGGCGAGGTCACCCAAGCCAGCGGCGAATATCTCGCGGTCACAACCAACGGCGGCAATTTCCAGAACGTCGAGACGGTCGGCACCAACGACTATTCGCTGACGGGCGTCGGAACGACCTCCATCAAGCTGCAAAACACCGTCGACGGCGTGCCGCTGCTCGTGACCGACAATGCCACGAGCTTGAACGTCACCGTGCAGATCGCCGGCGGCAAGGAGGGCTTCGTACTCGCCCTAATCGATCCGACGCTGAGCCTCGACGCCAACGCCTCGAGCGGAGCCCCGGCCAACGATTATCAGACCACCTTCACCGAGAAGGGTCCGGCCGTCTCAATCGCCGACACCGACACGAGCGCCGTCGAGCCAGGCGGGAGCGCGTCCAGCGCCAAGATCGTGCTCACCAACGCTCAGGCCAGCGACGTGCTCGGCTTCTCCAATGCCTTGCCGTCGGGGATCACTTCGACGATCGACACCAGCGTCGCTGGACAGATCACCGTCACCCTCTCGGGCGCGTCCACGCTCGCGGCTTACCAGACGGCGATCGAGGATATCACCTTCGCCAACACCTCGAGCAATCCCTCGACGGCCGATCGCACGATCAACGTCACCTATAACGATGGCGGCCAGAATTCGAACACCGCCATCTCGACGATCCACGTCACCGCCGTGAACGACGCGCCGGTCGAGACCGTGCCGGGCGCGCAGACCACCAACAAGGACACCTCGCTTTCGATCTCCGGCCTCTCGGTGTCGGATGTCGACGCCAACGGCGGCACGGAAACCACTACCCTGTCGGTTTCGGATGGGACGATCTCGCTCGCCTCGACGAATGGGCTCACGTTCTCCAAAGGCACCGGCACCAAGGACACCACCGAAACCTTCACCGGCACCTTGAGCGCGATCAACAACGCCATCGCCACGATCAAGTACCAGCCGACAAGCGGCTACTTCGGTTCCGACACGCTGAATTCCTCGACCGACGATAACGGCAACACCGGCACCGGCGGCGCGATGACAACATCGAGCAGCGTCGGCATCACGGTCAATAACGTCAACCCGACCGACAAGGGCACGATCGTCAATCAGAACTACAACGATGGTCAGGCCAAAGTTTCCATCGCGACGTCGCAGGCGTTCTCGGACAGCCTCGGTCTGACACTGACCTATAGCGCCACCGGCCTCCCGAAGGGCCTGACGATCAATCAGACCACCGGCCAGATCACCGGCACGGTCGACCACGACGCCTCGATCAACGCGCCGAAGACGAGCGGCTCCGGCGCAACGCTGGACGGCACATACAGCGTCGTCGAGACGGCCTCAGACGGGCAGGGCGGCTCCACCAACCAGACCTTCACCATCGACTCCAAGAACCAGGCGCCGGTCGTCGGCACCAAGACGGCCAACCAATCGAACAGCGACGGCGATACGATCACCGCCGTCAATGCCGCCGCCGCCTTCTCCGACCCCAACGGCGACCCGCTGACCTACACGGCGACCGGCCTGCCGACCGGCCTGACCATCTCCTCGGCCGGCTCGATCACCGGCACCGTCGCCAAGAATGCTCAGCCCGGCACCTATTCCACCGTCGTCACCGCCACCGACGACAAGGGCGCGGCGACGACCGAGACCTTCACCTGGACCATCGCCGACGTGCCCCCGGCCAAGAACGGCACGCTCGCCAACCAGGCCTACGACGACGGCCAGTCCGGCATCTCGATCGCCACCTCGCAGGGCTTCACGGACGCCAACGGCAACACGCTCACCTATGCCGCGACGGGGCTGCCGACCGGCCTCTCCATTAACGCCAGCACCGGCCAGATCACCGGCACGATCGACCACGACGCCTCGAAGAACGCGCCGAAGACCAGCGGCTCCGGCGCGACGCTCGACGGCACCTACACCGTCACGGAAACCGCTTCTGACGGGCTCGGCGGCAGCACGACCCAGACCTTCACCATCGGGTCGACGAACCAGGCCCCGGTGGTCGGCACCAAGACGGCCAACCAGTCGAACAGCGACGGCTTTACCATCACGGCCGTCAACGCGGCTGCCGCCTTCGCCGACCCCAATGGCGATACGCTCACCTACACCGCCACGGGACTGCCGACCGGTCTCTCAATATCGTCAGCCGGCGTGATCACCGGCACCGTCGCCAAGAATGCTCAACCCGGCACGTATCCCGTCACCGTCACCGGCACCGACGACAAGGGCGCGGCGGCGAGCGAGACCTTCAGCTGGGTCGTGAAGGATGTTCCGCCGACGTCGAGCGGCACCTTGCCGAACCAGAGTTACAGCGACGGCCAGTCCGGCATCTCCATCGCCACAGCGTCCGGCTTCACTGATTCGATTGGCAACGCGCTGACCTACAGCGCCACCGGTCTGCCCGCGGGCCTGACGATCAACGCCACCACCGGAGCGATCACCGGGACCATCGACCACGACGCCTCGAAGAACGCGCCGACCACGTCGGGCTCCGGCGCGACGCTCGATGGGACCTATGGCGTGGTCGTGACGGCCTCGGACGGCCTGGGCGGCACCACGACCCAGACCCTCGAAATCGACTCCAGAAATCAGGCGCCGGTTGTCGGCACCACGACCGCCAACCAGACCAACAGCGACGGCGACACGATCACCGCGGTCGACGCGTCCAAGGCCTTCTCCGACCCTAACGGCGATCCGCTCACCTTTGCCGCCACGGGGCTACCGACCGGCCTCTCGATCTCTTCCAAAGGCATGATCACAGGCACGGTCGCCAAGAATGCGCGACCCGGCAAGTATTCCGTTACCGTCACCGGTACCGACGACAAGGGTGCGGCGGCGAGCAAAACCTTTGGCTGGCTGATCAACGACGTGCCGCCGGCCAAGAACGGGACGCTCGCCAACCAGAGCTATGCCGACGGCCAGTCCGGAGTCGCGATCTCGACCTCGAAGGGTTTCACCGACACCAACGGCAATGCCCTGATCTACAGCGTCAGCGGTCTTCCCGCCGGTCTCACCATCAACCCGACCACGGGCCAGATCACCGGTACGATCGATCACAACGCCTCCGAGAACGCGCCGACGACGTCCGGCTCGGGCGCCACGCTCGATGGCACCTACACCGTCGTCGTCACCGCCTCCGACGGGCTCGGCGGATCGGCCCAGCAGACCTTGACCATCGATTCCAAGAACCAGGCGCCAGTTGTCGGCACGGTCACGGCGAACCAGACCAACGGCGACGGCGACGCCATCCCATCGATCGACGCCTCGAAGGCCTTCTCCGACCCAAACAGCGATCCGCTGACCTACACGGCGAGCCAGCTGCCGCCGGGCCTGTCGATCTCCTCGGCCGGGCTGATCACAGGGACAGTGGCGAAGAACGCCCAGCCCGGCAGCTATTCCGTCCAGGTCACCGCCACCGACGATAAGGGCGCGCAGACCACCGAGACCTTCACCTGGACGATCAACGACGCGCCGCCGACCACCAGCGGCACGCTGGCCAACCAGAGTTACACCGACGGGCAGGCCGGCATCGCCATCGCGACCGCGCAGGCGTTCTCGTCCTCGAACGGCAACGCGCTCACCTACAGCGCGAGCAGCCTGCCGGCCGGGCTCTCGATCGATCCCACGACGGGCCAGGTCACCGGCACGATCGATCACGACGCCTCGAAGAACGCGCCGACCACGATAGGCTCGGGAGCTACGCTCGATGGAACCTACACCGTCACGATCACCGGCTCCGACGGCCTCGGCGGCACCGCGACCCAGACCTTCACCATCGACTCGTCGAACAGCGCTCCGGTGGTGGGCACCAAGACGGCGAATCAGGCCAGCACCACAGGCGAGACGATCGCCAGCGTCGACGCCTCCAAGGCCTTCTCGGATCCCAACGGAGATCCGCTGACATACTCCGCCTTCAATCTTCCGTCGGGGCTGACGATCGACGTGGCCACCGGCGTGATATCGGGCACGGTGGCGGCCAACGCCGCTCCGGGCACCGACGCCGTCCGCGTGGTGGCCACCGACGACAAGGGCGCGGCGACGCGCGAGGGATTGACCTGGGTCGTCAGCGACACGCCGCCGACGGCCGACGGCGCGCTGGCCAACCAGAGCTACGCGGATTCGACCGCCGCCATCAGCATCGCCACCTCGAGCGGCTTCACCAGCCCGAACGGCTTGGCCTTGACCTACACGGCGACCGGAATGCCGGAGGGGCTCTCGATCGATCCCTCGACAGGGTTGATCACCGGGCAACTCGACCATGACGCGTCAAAGAACGCGCCGACCACGTCGGGAACGGGCGCCACGCTCGACGGTACCTATGATGTGACGGTCACAGTCTCGGACGGGCAGGGCGGCGCGACGACCCAGACCTTCAAGATCGACGCGACCAACGACGCGCCCATCCTGGTGGCGCAGACGCCCGACCAGACCGGCGCCGACGGCCAGACCGTCTCGCTCGACGGTGCCAAACCGTTCAGCGACCAGAACATCGGCGACACCTTCAGCTATTCCGCGAGCGGACTGCCGACCGGCCTCTCGATCAACGCCTCCACCGGTCTGATCTCCGGCACGATCGATCCGCACGCCTCGAAGTACGGCCCGTTCACGACGACCGTGACGATCACCGACGACAAGGGCGCGGCCACCTCCGAGACCTTCGAGTGGACGGTGAACGACGTCGCGCCAGTGGCAACGCCGGCGCTTTCCGATCGTTCGGTCTACGACGGAACGGCCGTCACGATCGCCACAGCGAGCGGTTTCACCAACCCGAACGACGTCGCCTACACCTACACGGCCAGCGGCCTGCCGAGCGGGCTCTCGATCGATCCCAACAGCGGCGCGATCTCCGGCACGATCAATCACGACGCCTCCACCGGCGGCAATGGCGGCACCTATGCCATCGCGGTGACGGCCAACGACGGTCAGGGCGGTACCGCGACTAACGACTTCAACCTGACTTCGTCGAACCAGGCGCCGGTGGTCGGCACCAAGACGGTTGGCCAAAGCAATCTCGACGGCGACACGATCACGCCTGTGGACACCTCGAAGGCCTTCTCCGACCCCAACGGCGACCCGCTGACCTATTCAGCTTCGGCGCTGCCGGCCGGCCTCGTCGTCGATCCCAAGACCGGCATCATCTCCGGCACGGTGTCGCCCAGCGCCGCCGCCGGTGCCTATGCCGTCGCGATCACGGCGACCGACGACAAGGGGCTGGCGACCACCGAGACCTTCGGCTGGACGATCGGCTCCGTATCGCCCCAGCCCAACGGGACCATCGCCGACCAGACCGACGCCGACGGCACGCCGGGCATCTCGGTCGTCACGGCATCGGCGTTCACCGATCGTAACAACAACACGCTGACCTACAGCGTCACGGGTTTGCCCGCCGGGTTGTCGATCGATCCCGCGACGGGCACGATCACGGGCACGCTCGACCACGACGCCTCCGCCAACGCGCCGACGACGACCGGGTCGGGCGCAACCCTCGACGGCACCTACACGATCGTCGTGACCGCGGCCGACGGGATCGGCGGCACCGCCACGCAGACCTTCACCCTCGACGCCACCAACCAGGCGCCGGCGATCGCCACCAACACGCCCACGCAGACCAACACCGACGGCGATGTCGTGTCGGTCAACGCCGGCGAGGCCTTCGTCGACCCCAACACCGGCGATCTCGTCACCTACGTCGCCACCGGCCTGCCCACCGGCCTGATGATCGATCCCAAGACCGGCATCATCTCCGGGACCTTACAGCAAGGCGATTCCACCAATTCGCCTTACACGGTCGCGGTGACAGCGACCGACGACAAGGGCGCGGCCACCACCGAGACCTTCCACTGGACGATACAGGCGACGCCGCCCTCGAGCCTCAGCCCGATCCCCAACGTCGCCAGCTTCGACGGCGACGCGGCTTCCATCGACACGGGCAGCCATTTCACGAACGACGGCACCACGGTCTTCACCGCGAGCGGCCTGCCCAAGGGTCTCTCGATCGATGCTACGACCGGCGCCATCACCGGCACGATCGATCATGATGCCTCGATCGCGGGCGTCGATCCGACAGGGGCGGAGCGGACGGCCGACAGCGTCTATTCGATCACCGTCACCGCGACGAACATGTCGGGCGCCACGGAGCAGACCTTCGCGCTCGACGTCGCCAATCAGGCGCCCGTGGTGGGCACGGTGACGGCCAGCCAGAGCAACAAGGATGGCGACACCATCGCCACAGTCGACGCCTCGCAGGCGTTCTCCGATCCCAACGGTGATCCGCTGACCTACAGCGCGAACAACCTGCCGCCGGGCCTTGCGATCGACTCCTCGGGCAAGATCACCGGCAGCATCGCGGGTAATGCTTATCCCGGCACCGATCAGGTCACCGTCACGGCGACAGACGACAAGGGCGCGGCGACGAGCGAGGTCTTCACCTGGGCCGTCGCCGACGTGCCGCCGACCACCGACGGCACTCTGGCCGGGCAGAAGGACGCCGACGGCTCCAGCGGCCTCTCGATCGCGACATCTTCCGGCTTCACGCCAACCAACGGCAACGCGCTGTACTATGCCGCCACCGGCCTGCCGCCCGGCCTGACCATCGACCCCGCGACCGGTGTAATGTCCGGCGCGATCGACCCCGACGCCTCGAAGAACGCGCCGACGATCTCGGGCATGGGCGCGACGCTCGACGGGACCTATACGATCACCGTCACCGCATACGACGGGCTCGGCGGCAGCGCCACCCAGACCTTCGCCTTCGACGCCACCAACTCCGCCCCGGCCGTGGGAAGACCAACGAGCGACCAGCACGGTCAGGACGGCCAGACCGTCTCGGTCGGGGCGGCGCCGGCGTTCTCGGATGCCAACGGCGACCCGCTCACCTTCTCCGCCTCCAACCTGCCGAGGGGTCTGACGATCGACCCGAACACCGGCCTGATCTCGGGCACCATCGAAAAGGCGGCATCGGCACGGGGCCCGTACAAGGTCACCGTGACCGCGACGGACGACAAGGGCGCGGCGACGAGCGAGAGCTTGAATTGGGTCGTCGACGACCTCGCGCCGCAGGCGACGCCGCCGCTCGCCGACCGCTCGATCAACGACGGCACGTCGGTGAGCTATGCCACGGCCGGCGGCTTCACCAACCCTAACGACGTGGCGCTGACCTACAGCGCCACCGGCCTGCCGTCCGGCCTCTCGATCGACCCGAACAGCGGTCTCATCTCCGGTACCCTGGACCACGAGGCCTCGGCCGAGATTGCCGGCGGCATCTACACCGTAGCCGTCACCGTCAAAGACGGGCAGGGCGGTACCGCGACCAACACGTTTCATCTGACCGCATCCAACCAGGCGCCGGCCGTCAGCACGCCGCTCGCCAACGAGACGAACAAGGACGGGGACACCATCACGCCGGTCAATACCTCGAAGGCGTTCACGGACCCGAACCCCGGCGACACGCTGACCTATGCCGCCTCCAACCTGCCGAAGGGCTTGACGATCGACGCGAACACCGGCGTGATCTCCGGCACGGTGGCCGGCAACGTTGCCGTCGGTGGCTATTACGTCACCGTGACGGCGACCGACGACAAGGGCGCCGCCACGGCCGCCACCTTAACCTGGGGGATCGGCGACGTGCCGCCCACGGCGCAGGGCACGCTACCGGCCCAGCACTTCACCGATGGCGAGAACGGCATCGCCATTGCCACGTTGGGCGGCTTCTCGAGCCCCCAAGGCCGGCCGCTGACCTTTGCCGCCACCGGCATGCCGCGCGGCTTGAGCATCGATCCCGACACCGGTGCCATCACCGGCTTCGTCAACCACGACGCCTCGAAGAACGCGCCGACCACCACCGGCTCGGGCGCGACGCTGGATGGCACCTACACCGTGACCGTCACCGCCAGCGACGGCCAGGGCGGCACGGCGACCCAGACCTTCACCCTCGACTCGACCAACCAGGCGCCCGCGCTCGGCAAACCGACGCCGGACCAGCACGATGCCGACGGGCAGCAGGTCTCGATCGATGCCGGCAAATCCTTCGCTGATCCCAACACCGGCGACATCGTCACCTACGCCGCCAGCGGGCTCCCGGCCGGGCTCTCGATCAATCCGGCCACCGGGCTGATCACGGGCACGATCGACCCGCACGCCTCGCTCGGCGGCCCCTACACCGTCACCGTGACGGCGACGGACGACAAGGGCGCGGCGACAAGCGAGACTTTCGCCTGGACCGTCGCCGATCTGCCGCCGACGGCGGGCGCCGCCGTCTCCGCGGCGCGCTCGCCGGACGGCACGACGATCGCGCCGATCGCCACGGCGTTGCACTTCGCCGACGCCAACGGCCTCGCCCTCACCTATGCGGCGAGCGGCCTGCCCGCCGGCCTGTCGATCGATCCGACGACCGGACAGCCCGGCACGCTCGCCACGACGCCTCGAAGAACGCGCCGACCACCACCGGCTCGGGCGCGACGCTGGATGGCACCTACACCGTGACCGTCACCGCCAGCGACGGCCAGGGCGGCACGGCGACCCAGACCTTCACCCTCGAAGAACGCGCCGACCAAACCACCGGCTCGGGCCGCGACGCTCGGATGGCACCTACACCGTGACATCGTCACCTACGCCGCCAGCGACGGCCGGGCGATCAATCCGGCCACGGGCTGATCACCAGACCTTCACCCTCGACTCGACGGCAACCGTCAGTGCGCCCGACGCTCGGCGACAACCGACGCCGGACCAGCATCGGCACCGACGCGCTCGCCGGACGGCACGACGATCGCGCCGATCGATCGCACTTCGCCGGCAAATCCTTCGCCCGATCCCGGCACGCTCGACACGACGGCGACATCGTCACCTACGCCGCCAGCGACGGCTCCCGGCCGGGCTCTCGATCAATCCGGCCATCCGGGCATGATCGCCGCCACGGGCTCCCGGCCGGGCTCTCGATCAATCCGGCCACCGGGCTGATCACGGGCACGATCGACCCGCACGCCTCGCTCGGCGGCCCCTACACCGTCACCGTGACGGCGACGGACGACAAGGGCGCGGCGACAAGCGAGACCTTCGCCTGGACCGTCGCCGATCTGCCGCCGACGGCCGCCACGCTGCCGGACCAGGCGGCGAACGACGGCGCCGCGGTCAGCATCGCCACGGCCAGCGGCTTCAGCAATCCCGATGGCGTCTCCTACACCTACAGCGCCACGGGCCTGCCGACCGGCCTCGCAATCGACCCGGCCACCGGCGTCATTGCCGGCACGCTCGACCACGACGCCTCGATCGGCGGCGGCAGCGGCGCCGGCACCTACGCGATCTCCGTCACCGCCTCCGACGGTCAGGGCGGCAGCGCCACGGACGTCTTCCACTTGACCGCCTCGAACCAGGCTCCTGCAGTCGGCACTCGCACCGCTGATCAGGTCAACGCCGACGGCACCACGATCCCGGCCGTGGACACCTCCTCGGCCTTCTCCGATCCCAACGGCGACCCGCTGACTTACGCGGCCGCGTACCTGCCGGCGGGCCTTTCCATCGATTCTAGAACCGGGCTCGTCACCGGCACCGTGTCTGGCAATGCCGCACCCGGCACCTACGGCGTCAGCGTCACCGCGATTGACGACAAGAGTCTGGCGACGACGGAGACTTTCACCTGGATCATCACCGACGTGCCGCCCACGGCGGAGGGCGCGCTGGTCAACCAGAGGTTCAGCGACGGCACCGCTGGGATCGCGATCGACACCGCCGCGGCTTTCGCCGACGTCAACGGCGATCCGCTCACCTACGCCGCCACGGGTCTGCCCGCCGGCCTGTCCATCGATCCCTCGAGCGGCCGCATCACCGGTACGCTCGATCACGACGCCTCGAAGAACGCGCCGGTCACTTCCGGCTCGGGCGCCACGCTCGATGGCACCTACACGGTGACTGTGACCGCTTCCGATGGGCTTGGCGGCAACGCAACGCAGAGCTTCATCCTCGATGCGCACAACGAGGCGCTCGACGTCGAAACCAGGACGGCCGATCAGAAAAGCACCGAGGGCGACACTGTATCCGTCAACGCCGCCTCGGCCTTCGCCGACCCCGATACCGGCGATGTGCTGACTTTCGCGGCGAGCGGCCTGCCGGCCGGCCTCGCGATCGACCCGAAGACCGGGCTGATCACCGGCGCGGTCGCGGCCGGCGATGACACGGGTAGCCCCTACGCGGTGACGATCACGGCCACGGACGACAAGGGCGCCTCGACCAGCGAGACGCTCTCTTGGACGATCCTGCCGACCGTGCCGGGCGCGCCGAGCCCGATCCCCGAAGTGTCCGGCTTCGACGGCACGGCGGTCTCGATCGATACCGCGTCGCATTTCGCCGGCGACGGCGCCCCTACGACCTACGCCGCGAGCGGTCTGCCGGCCGGGCTTTCGATCGCCCCGACGACCGGCCTGATCACCGGTACGCTCGACCACGACGCCTCGAAGAACGCGCCGACCACCACCGGCTCCGGCGCGACGCTGGACGGCTCCTACAATGTCATCGTGACGGCCACCGATGCCGGCGGCACCATCTCGCAGGGCTTCACGGTCGATTCCGCGAACCAGGCGCCGATCATCGGGACCAAGACCGCCGATCAGTCCGACAAGGACGGCGACGCCATCACCGCCGTGGATGCCTCGCAGGCCTTCGCCGATCCCAACGGCGACGCGCTGACCTATGCCGCAACGAACCTGCCGGCGGGTCTCGCGATCGATCCGGCCACGGGCCGGATCGGCGGCACGGTGACCGGCGACGCGCAGCCCGGCACCTACCAGGTCTCGGTGACTGCCACCGACGACAAGGGCGCGACCACGGTCGAGACCTTCGCCTGGACGATCGCCGACGTGCCGCCGACGGCGCAGGGCACGCTGCCGACTCAGGACCTCGCCGACCGGCAGGGGAGCGTCGCGATCGCCACCGCCGACGGGTTCTCCGACGCCAACGGGAACGCGTTGACCTATACGGCGACGGGCCTGCCGGCCGGGCTCTCGATCGACCCGAAGACCGGCGCGATCACCGGCACCCTCGACCGCGACGCCTCGACCGGCGGCGGCCAAGGCTCGCACGATGTGACGGTGACCGCCTCCGACGGGCTCGGCGGCACGGCGGCGCAGACCTTCACGATCGCCGCCGCAGACCAGGGTCCGGCGGTGGGGACCAGCACCGCCGACCAGCACGGGCAGGACGGCGAGGCCGTGTCGCTCGACACCGCGCAAGCCTTCGTCGATCCCGCAGGCGACGCGCTGACCTACAGCGCCGCCGATCTGCCGCCGGGTCTCTCGATCGATCCGGCGACAGGCCGGATCGCCGGCACGCTCGCCAGCACGGCATCCACCGGCGGGCCCTACACCGTCGCCGTCACCGCCACGGACGGCAAGGGCGCGGCCACGAGCGAGACCTTTGCCTGGACGGTCGCTGATCTGCCGCCCACGGCCACGGCCCCGATCGTGGTGGGAGCCGTTCCCGACGGCACGACGATCAAGCCGTTCGACGTCTCGGCGGCTTTCGCCGATCCCAACCATCTGCCACTGACCTACGCTGCCAGCGGCCTACCCGCCGGGCTTTCGATCGATCCCGCCAACGGCATCGTGAGCGGCACGCTCGACCACGACGCCTCGACCGGCGGCAATCACGGCACCTACACGGTGACGGTGACCGCCTCCGACGGGCAGGGCGGCGCGGCGATCCAGGTGTACACGCTCGAGGCCACCAACCAGGCGCCGGCGCTGGTGGCGCCGACGTCCGATCAGGCCGGCGCGCAGGGGCAGCAGGTCTCGTCCGTCGATGCCTCGCAGGCCTTCGCCGACCCCAACGCCGGCGATACCCTTACCTATGCGGCGAGCGGCCTGCCCAAAGGGCTCGCCATCGACCCGGCGAGCGGCCTGATCGCCGGCACGATCGCGCCCGACGCACTGCCGGGCGACTACGCCGTCACCGTTACCGCGGTCGACGACAAGGGCGCCGCCACGGCCGAGACCTTCCATTGGAAGGTGAGCGAAGTGCTGCCCGTTGCTGCGGGCAGCCTTCCGCCGCAGCACTACGGCGACGGCCAAAGCGGCATTGCCATCGAGACCGCAGGCGGGTTCGCCAGCCCCGACGGCCTGTCGCTCACCTACGATGCCACCGGGCTGCCCGCCGGCCTCGCCCTCGATCCGGCAACGGGGCTCATCACCGGCACGCTCGACCGCAACGCCTCGGCGCTGGCGCCGGTGAAGCTCGGTTCGGGCGCGTCGCTCGAAGGCATCTACGCGGTGACGGTCACCGCGACGGATACCCTAGGTGGCACGTATTCGCGGGTCTTCGCCATCGAGGTCGACAAGGTGGCGCCCACGATCGTCGCGCAGACGGCCGACCAGCACGGGCGCGCCGGGAAGGCGATCGCGCCACTCGACCTCGGCACCGCCTTCGCCGACCCGGCGGGCGACACGCTCACCTTCGCCGCCACCGGTCTGCCGCCTGGCCTCGCGTTCGATCCGGCCACGGGCCGTGTCACCGGCGTCATCGATCCGTCGCTCGCGTCGCCGAAAGTGTACACGGTCACGGTGACGGCGACCGACGAGAAGGGCGCCGGCGTCTCGGAGAGCTTCCTTTACACCGTCGACACGGTGTCGCCCTCGATCCTGACGCCGCCGAGCTTCTTCGAGCCGGCAACGGCGCTGCTTCCGGGCATTCTCGGCGCGATGCCCATCCGCATCGCCGACCTCGGACCATTCCGTTCGACGCCGGCGACGCCGATCCTCGACGTGATCGACCAGACCTCGGGCGCCGAGGAGCGCTCGCAAGTGATCGCCCTCGACGGCATCGTGATCTCGACGGTCAACAGCATCGCGCCGCTGAACGGGCTGCAGAGACTGTCCGACCCGGGCACCGGCATCGTGCGGTCCGGCGCCGCCACCGACGAGGTCGGCGATCGGTTCGAGCGGACGCAGGACGTGCTGGGCCGTGGCGTGGAGGCGCTGTCGACGCCGCTGAACTTCCTAGGGGCCACGTCGATCGACGTCGACGCGACGAGCCGCGGCGAGACCGGGCCGATGATCAACATCGAGACGATGCTGCGCGACCGCGTGCTGTCGATCAGCGTGGGCAGCGGCGCCGGTCCGGGCGATCCGCTGGCCCGCGTCACCATTACGCTCGCCGACGGCAGGCCTCTGCCCTCCTGGTTGCGTGCGGACGGGAGAGGCTATGTCGTCGGCAAGGTGCCGGGCGGCGTCGAGAGCATCGACCTCAAGATCGTCTCGACCTTCGCCAGCGGCGCGACGAGTCAGCGCTCGGTCACGATCCGGACCGACCGCGGGACCATCATGCCGCTGGCACCGCGGCCGCAGGCCGGCCGCACGCTGTCGCACATGGTCGCCGCCTCGCGACACGCCTCGGCGGAGCTCTCGAGGGTCGCGAGACTGCTCGACTGAGCCGAGGATGCCCCGCCCTTGGTGGCGACGACACCGCCGTTGCCAGTGGCGTCGTGCCCCTCATCGGCATTGGCCAGCGTCTTCGCCCGGCTCGTACGGTGCTAATGGCAGGTGCGGCGGCCGCGAAGCTTTCTTCGAACTTTAGCGTGTCGGGCAGTCACGAGCGCGGCTTCCGTCGAGGCTCGCCGGCGTCTCGGCGTCGGCGTCGGGACTGCGCGTTGGAGGCTTCGACTGCCGGGGCAGAGCGCCGCCGCCTTAAGTCGTGCCTGGAGGACCCGGGCGCGCTCTGGATTGCCAGCGGGACGCAGAGCCTCTTGTCGACGCTACGATGCGTCAGTGCCCTGAGAGGATCGCCAGCAGCTTGTCCTTCGGCATCGGGCGGGCACACAAGTAGCCTTGCGCGAGATCGCACCAGATGGAGCGGAGATAGTCCAGATCCTTCTTGCTCTCGACTCCTTCGGCGACCGCCTTAGCGCCGAAGGAGTGCGCGAGATCGATCACGGAGCGGCAAAGCGCTCCCTTGACCTCGTCCTCCGCGCAACCGTCGACCAGGCTGCGATCGAGCTTGATCTCCTTGAAGGGGATTTCGCGCAGGCGAGCGAAGCTCGAATAGCCCATGCCGAAATCGTCGATCGACAAGGCCACATTGTAGATCTTCAACTGGGTGCTGATCGAACGCGCAGCCTCGATGTCGCGCAACGCTTCGTCCTCCGTGATCTCCAAGACCAGACCGGGCCAACGCTCGCTCCTTGGCGAGAGCTCCCGGATTAGCTTGACCAGCGGTACATCGAGGATCTGGTGGCCTGGGACGTTGACCGCGAGCCTGAGCGCGTGCCCTGCCTCGTCGAAGTCCGACCAGTCGCGGCAAGCTTGTCGCAGCACGGTCTTGGTCAGGCTGGCGATATCCTCGGCGGTTGCTCCGGTAAGAAAGAGAGCCGGCGGGATGATGCCCTTTTCAGGATGTCTCAAGCGGCTGAGGCATTCGGCCCCCACCATCTCGAGCGTCGCAACGTCGTATTTGGGTTGGTACCAGACTTCTACCCAGCCTTCGCGCAGAGCAAGGCCAAGGTTGATCGCTTCTCCCGCTTTGACCACGGGAGCAGCCGGCTTGATGGTCTCCTCCGTCATCGACGACGACGAGACCTCATGCTCGACGATCGACAGCAGCGATTCCGGAAGCACCGGTTTTCGCATGACCGGCAACATCTTCAGTCCGTAGCTCTCCCCCAACGTCTTGACGTCCTCGAGCACCTCCAGGGTGTTGCCACTGACGATCTGTACAGCACCCTTGTATTGCCAGGAAACGAGCTTCTGAATGACGTCGACCGCGTCGCTGTCGCGCAAGGAAACATCCAGGATCATGAAGGGCGCGTCGCGTTCCCCCCGATCCTCGAGGTCTGCGATATCGAGGATCTGCACTGGTTCGAAGCCGCCGCTCTCGAGCACCGTCCCCCACGCGTTACTGATGGTCGTGTCATCCTCGACGATCAGCACCGCACGACACGGCTTCGTCGATGGGCAAAAGACATCGGAATCGTTGCGAGAGAGTAATCTTCTCGAGTAACGTTCCACACGATTTTCTTCAATAAGCACTGCCTTGGACCTTCAATACCAATATCTGGACACCCGGAGCTGATGTGTTCGCGCGCAAGTACATTCATCAGTTTCCATGTGGATTCGTTTCAACAGGGACGAAAAAGCGGTTCTGGCGTCAGCATCATCGTGCGATTCCGGCCGCCCGCTTTCGCCGCGTGCAGCGAGGCATCGGCGCGCCGGAGGAGGCTGTGAACGTCTGATATGGTTGGCTCGAGACCAGCCACACCCAGGCTGGCCGCAATCTTCAGTTCCGTGCGACAGAATGGAAACGATGCGCTCGTAAGGGCGAGACGGAGGCGTTCGGCGACCTCGACGGCGTTCGTCGCCGGCGTTTCGCGCAGGATGACAGCGAACGTCTCACCGCCCATCCGACCGATGTAGTTGGAAGCGTGGAGCTGTTTCGACAGCAGGGTCGCTGCCTGGCCCAAGAGATGGTCTCCGGCGGCATGCCCGTAGACGTCGTTGATAGCCTTGAAATGGTCGAGGTCGATCATGACCGCCGAAAGGGGTCGTCGGTGATGCAGCGACAGGCCAACGTCGCGCGTCGCGCTGTCGAGGAAGGCTCTTCGGGTCATGACCCCGGTCAGATCGTCGGTCGGCGCGACCTTGCGCAATTCCATCATGTCGACGGTCAGCCGAGTGAGATGCTGCAAAGCCGATATCTGCTCGTCGGTCGGAGAACGTGGCTCGAAGTCCTGACAGCAGAGTGCGCCGACGTTGTTGCCGAGACGATCCTTCAGCGGAACTCCGGCATAGAAACGAAAGTGTGGCGGTAACGCAACCTGCGGCAGTGCGCAGAACCGCGGCTCGTTCTTGGCGTCCCTGACGACGAGCGGCTCGTCTTGGCATATAGTCCACGTGCAGAAGGAGTCCTCTCGCCTCATCTCTCCCCGCTTTTCCCCGACGGAGGACTTGCTCCACTGCCGTTCTCGATCGATGAGGTTGATCTTGGCGACAGGAACGTTGAGCAGATCCGTTGCTAGGCGTGTGATGCGATCGTAAGCTTCCTCCGGCGCGGTATCGAGCAAGCCGAACTCGTAGAGAGAGGCAAGCCGGGCTTCCTCGCCGATCATTGACTCCGCTTGCATAGCACTCTCCGCCATCATTAGGCTCGGCGCGACCGAGATGAGAAGCGCTAAATCAGCATTCATAGAGCTAGGTACACCTTATTAAACGATTAATCGCGATCGAGATTGCAAAGTTGACGTAAGGTCAAGTAGAGAAATGAAAGAGATGTTAACTACTTTTTTCAATCGGTCATGAGATAAATCCTGTGAAATTATTTGTCTAAAGATGCCAGGGTCGAAAGCAATGTCTCATGCCGAACGACGAGCTTGAGCGAAACGCTTGCGCGATCCGATCGTCTTGACCTCGCCTCGATCCGGATTTCGGATGATCTTACGATATTTTCGACAGAGCGCTTCATCAATCCGGATCGGTTCCGTTGAGCGCCGCGAGTCGCTCGGACGAGATACCGACACGGCGCCTGAAGCCGCATTCGATGCGTTTATTCGCAAGCGCAATCGCTTGTTGATCTTACCGCTTTGATCGACCGGCATCGCGCCTGAGCGACAGCCATCGTCGTAGAGCGGCCTAAGGACAAGTCGAGGACGAGCTCCATGTCGGCGAACGGCCGCTCCGTTGCGGGCCTTGTCACGGGTTGCGGCAAGGGCACGGTTTCTTGTCGCCTTACCCTGACAACGGCCCGTGTTGTTGTCGGGGTACCCTGACTTTGGCGGGGCCACATGTCAGGGCTCGACGCCAGGCCCGTTCGCGTTCGCCCGCCATGGCCGAGTTTACAGGGAGCACGCTTTAGGCTATATTACCTATCCGGCGGAGGCCGGCACGGCAAGCCACCTTGAAAATTCGAGGGATTGGCCGCATGTAAACGAGGTTTCCGGCCTATCGAGACGCTGCGATTGAACCGACGTTCGGCAGTCCGGAGATGCTGCCGCGGTCGCCGTTTACGTTCCCGACGTGAGCCGGCCACCGGTCGAGCGGCGCTGTTTCAGCACGAACGGGCGTGCGGCCGACGCAGACGAACCATGGGAGACCACATGCACGACCAAGGAGCGATCGAACTGGACCGTAGAAGCCTCTTGGCCGGCGCATCCGCCTCGACGGTCGTGACCGCCATGCCGGCAGCGGCCGGCACCCGGTCCGCCCCTGCCGGCGACCCGGTAATCACCGAGGTCGCGCTCACCGTCAACGGCGAGCTCCGTCACCTTAAGGTAGACACGCGGACCACGCTGCTCGACGCGCTGCGCGAGCACCTGCAGCTGACCGGTACGAAGAAGGGCTGCGACCACGGCCAGTGCGGCGCCTGCACCGTTCTCCTCGAGGGCCGACGGATCAACGCCTGCCTCACGCTTGCCGTGATGCACGACGGCGACACCGTCACCACCATCGAGGGGCTGGGCACGCCCGACGCGCTCCATCCGATGCAGGCCGCCTTCGTGAAGCACGACGGCTATCAGTGCGGCTATTGCACGCCCGGCCAGATCTGCTCGGCCGTCGCCGTCCTGGGCGAGATCAAGGCCGGCATCCCGAGCCACGTCACCGCCGACCTCACCGCGTCGTCCGAAGTCACCGCGGCGGAGATCCGCGAGCGCATGAGCGGCAACATCTGCCGGTGCGGCGCCTATTCCAACATCGTCGAAGCCATGAGCGAAGTCGCGGGAGTGCCGTCGTGAAGGCCTTCACCTACGAGCGCGCCCACTCGCCCGCCGAGGCTGCGGCGGCTGTGTCGCGCACGCCGCGCGCCAAGTTCATCGCCGGCGGCACCAACCTCCTCGACCTGATGAAGCTGCAGATCGAGACGCCGACGCACCTCGTCGACGTCAACCGCCTCGGCCTCGACCGGATCGAGCCGACCTCGGGCGACGGGCTGCGCATCGGCGCTCTGGTGCGCAACACCGACCTTGCCGCCGATACCCGCGTGCGCCGCGACTACGGCGTCCTGAGCCGCGCCCTCCTCGCCGGCGCCTCGGGCCAGTTGCGCAACAAGGCGACGACCGCCGGCAACCTGCTGCAGCGCACCCGCTGTCCCTATTTCTACGACACCAACCAGGCCTGCAACAAGCGCAAGCCCGGCTCGGGCTGCGCGGCGATCGGTGGCGTCAGCCGGCAGCTCGGCATCGTGGGGACGAGCCAGGCGTGCATCGCCACCCACCCCGGGGACATGGCGGTCGCGATGCGCGTCCTCGACGCGCAAGTCGAGACCGTCGACGCGCAGGGCCGGACGCGGGCGATCCCGATCGCCGACTTCCATCGCCTGCCGGGCGACGCGCCGGAGGCCGAGACGGTGCTGGCGCCGGGCGAGCTGATCACCGCCGTCACGCTGCCGCCGCCGATCGGCGGCAAACAGATCTACCGCAAGGTGCGCGACCGCTCGTCCTACGCCTACGCCCTTGTTTCGATCGCGGCGGTGGTCCAGCCCGACGGCACCGGCCGCGTCGCGGTCGGCGGCGTCGCTCCCAAGCCGTGGCGGATGCAGGACGCCGAAGCCGAGCTGCCGCGCGGCGCCTCGGCCGTTGTCGCCCGCCTGTTCGCCGACGCGACGCCGACCCACGAGAACGCCTACAAGGTACCGCTCGCCGAGCGTACGCTCGCCGCGGTCATCGCCGAAGCGAGGGCCTGATTCCATGAAGTTCGACACGCCCGCCACCACCAACCCGATCGACCAGCTCAAGGTCGTCGGCAAGGCTACGGACCGCATCGACGGTCGCCTCAAGACCACGGGGACGGCGGCCTACGCCTACGAGCGCCACGACGTCGCGTCGAACCAGGCCTACGGCTACGTCGTGGGCTCGAGCATCGCCAAGGGCCGGATCAACGCCATCGACCTCCTCGACGCCAAGGGAGCGCCGGGCGTGCTGGCGATCGTCACCACGCTGGACATGCCGAGGCTGCCGCTCGGCAAGATGAACACCGCCTACCTGTTCGGGGGCGCCGAGATCCAGCACTACCATCAGGCCGTCGCGGTTGTCGTCGCCGACACCTTCGAGCAGGCCAGGGCGGCCGCCATGCTGGTCCGCGTCGATTACACCAGCGCGCCCGGCAACTTCGATCTCGCCGCCGCGGCGCAGGACGCGCCGCTGGTCGGCGGCGGCAGCGGCGAGGGCAGCGATGCCCCCTCGATCGACCGCGTCGGCGACTTCGACGCCGCCTTCGCCGCCGCGCCGGTCAAGCTCGACGAGACCTACACGACGCCCGACGAGAGCCACGCGATGATGGAGCCGCACGCGACCATCGCCGCGTGGAACGGCGACAAGCTGACGATCTGGACCTCGAACCAGATGATCGCCTGGAACAAGCGCGACTTGATGAAAGCTCTCGGTCTCGCCGAGGAGAACGTGCGGATCGACTCGCCCTACGTCGGCGGCGGCTTCGGCGGCAAGCTGTTCCTGCGCTCCGACGCCGTATGCGCCGCGCTCGCCGCCAAGGCGGCCGGCCGCCCCGTCAAGCTGGCGCTGACCCGCCCGCTCGTCATGAACAACACCACGCATCGGCCGGCGACGATCCAGCGCATCCGCATCGGTGCCGCGCCGGACGGGACGATCACGGCGATCGCGCACGAAAGCACGTCGGGCAACCTGCCGGACGGCCGGCCGGAGACGGCCGTCTCGCAAACCAAGCTGCTCTACGCCGGCGCCAATCGCCTGACCGCGATGCGCCTCGCCGAGCTCGACCTGCCGGAAGGCAACGCCATGCGCGCGCCGGGCGAGGCGCCCGGCATGATGGCGCTCGAGATCGCCATGGACGAGATGGCCGAGAAGCTCGGCATGGATCCCGTCCGCTTCCGTACGATCAACGACACGCAGGTCGATCCCGCCAAGCCCGAGCGGCGCTTCTCGGAGCGCCGTCTGGTGGAATGCCTGCAGCTCGGCGCCGAGCGCTTTGGGTGGGAAAAGCGCGACCCGCGCCCGGCCAGCGTGCGCGACGGGCATTGGCTCGTCGGCATGGGCATGGCGGCGGGCTTCCGCGACAACCTGCTGATGAAATCCGGCGCCCGCGTCCGGCTCGACGATCGGGGCGTCGTGACGGTCGAGACCGACATGACCGATATCGGCAACGGCAGCTACACGATCATCGCGCAGACTGCGGCCGAGATGATGGGCCTGCCGATCGACAAGGTCGTCGTGAGGCTTGGTGATTCCGACTTCCCGGTCTCGGCGGGCTCGGGCGGCCAGTTCGGCGCCAACAACTCGACCTCTGGCGTCTACGCGGCCTGCGTGAAGCTGCGCGAGGCGGTGGCGCAAAAGCTCGGCTTCAACTCGGCCGACGCCGCCTTCTCGGACGGTCGCGTGACGTCGGGCAATCGCAGTGCCGCCTTGGCCGACGCCGCCCGTGACGGCGAACTCTCGGCCGAGGATTCGATCGAGTACGGCGACCTCGCCAAGACCTACCAGCAGTCGACCTTCGCCGGCCATTTCGTCGAGGTCGGCGTCGACAGCTTCACCGGCGAGACCCGCGTGCGCCGCATGCTGGCGGTCTGCGCCGCCGGCCGCATCCTCAATCCGAAGACGGCGCGCAGCCAGGTCATCGGCGCGATGACCATGGGGGTCGGGGGCGCCCTCATGGAGGAACTCGCGGTCGACAAGCGTCTCGGCTTCTTCGTCAACCACGACCTTGCCGGCTACGAGGTGCCGGTCCACGCCGACATCCCGCACCAGGAGGTGATCTTCCTCGACGAGGTCGATCCGGTCTCCTCGCCGATGAAGGCCAAGGGCATCGGCGAACTCGGCCTGTGCGGTGTCGGCGCGGCGCTCGCCAACGCCATCTACAACGCCACCGGCGTGCGGGTGCGCGACTACCCGATCACGCTCGACAAGCTCATCGCGCGGATGCCCGTCGCGGCGTGAGAGGTGGTGAAGGTCTTGGTGCGCATCGGCATAGCGGATCGACCGGCCAGTGCGGTGAGCGGCGCCTCGATCGATTCGTCCGCCGGCCCGTGCGCGTCGAACATGACCCGCAGGTTGACGACGTCGAGAACGTCGAGGCCGAGACTGCGCAGGTTGTCGTCGACCGCGCGCTCGGGGTCCACGGCGTCGACGCCGGCAACCATGGAACCTTCGTCGCCACGCCTGGCGCCGATCTACGTGACCATCACGAGGTCCTCGGGATAGGGCGACAGAGCCTCGCGGATGAGCTGTTGGTGACGCGAGGACCGTAGAAGTCGCGGATGTCGTTGTGGTCGACGCCCGCCGCCACCGCCTCGCGCGGGAGGGTGTGCGCCGCGTCGCTGTCGCGCGGCGGCCTGAATACGCCCGGACCGGCGAGCTGCATGGCGCCGTGGCCGAGCCGGTTCACGGTCCGGTGGCCGAGTGTGAAGGTGTCGGCCTGATCGATCGTCTGCATGTCGAGACGTCCTGAACGGTCATGTTGTGGGCGCTATCGACTCTGCTGAGTATCCGGGATGATCCACACGGGCTGTACGCAAAGTGGAACAATGAAAGCCGATCTCGGCGACCTCCACGCCTTCCTCGCCGTCGCCAGGGCGCGAGGCTTCCGAGATGCCGGTCGCAGCAGCGGCGTCAGCGCTTCGACGTTGAGCGAAGCGGTGCGGCGGCTCGAGGCGAGGCTGGGCGTCCGCCTGCTCCACCGCACGACTCGGAGCGTCACGCCCACCGAGGCGGGCGAGAGACTGCTGGAGCGGCTGGCCCCCGCTCTGGGCGAGGTGGAAACAGCCCTCGAGATTGCGACCAGCTTTCGCGACAAGCCGGCGGGCACGCTTCGCCTGAACGTGCCGGTCAGCGCTGCCCGTCTGGTGCTACCCGCGATCCTGCCCGGCTTCCTGTCCAAATATCCCGACATCCGGCTGGAGATCGTCGCGGACGATAGCTTCGTCGACGTGCTGGCCGCGGGGTGCGACGCCGGCATCCGCTACGACGAGCGGCTCGAGGCGGACATGATCGCCGTGCCCATCGGACCTCGCCTCCAGCGCTACGCCACGGCCGCGGCGCCGGCCTACCTCGACAGGCGCGGCCGCCCCGAACATCCGCGCGACGTGCTCGCACATGCCTGCCTGCGCGGCCGCTTCCCCAGCGGCACGATGACCAGTCCTTGGGAATTCGAACGAGCGGGCGAGGTGGTGCGTGTCGAACCCTCGGGTCCGCTGGTGGTGAGCGTCGGGGCCGCCACCGACCTCGCCGTCGACATGGCCGTCGCGGGCGCCGGCATTATCCAGTTGTTCGAAGACTGGCTTCGTCCCTGCCTGGACAGCGGCGAACTCGAGCCCGTGCTGGAAGACTGGTGGCAGCCCTTCTCGGGGCCGTTCCTCTACTATTCCGGCCGCCGTCTCGTCCCGCCGCCGCTTCGCGCTTTCCTCGATTTCGTCGCAAGGCCGTCTGGCGAGACGCCGGTCTGGCGATAGAGCCGCTTCAGCTGGAGCCGATGACGTCACGCGTCTTCCTGGGGGCGAGCGAAGCGAGAGCCCGGGACCGTTGACAAAGCGCCTGCTGATCGAGCGGCATCATCCCACCCCTCTTTCAACCGCGTTGTCATGGGTTCCGGTCTCGCCTTCGGCGCGCCGGAAGCCGGATAATGTATGGCCTGAGTCTTCTCTGCCGGCATGCGCTAAGACCCGGCCGGAGACGGTCGCGCCGCAATGCGTCCGGACTCGTCTGAACGGTCAGTGCGCGGCGGCGGTCGTCGCCGGCGAGGGTTTCGCGTCGCGCAGCAGCGGCACCAGCAAGGTGGCGACGGCAAAGGCGGCCATGATGGCGGTGAACGCGTCGGCGTAGGCCAGCGTGCGGGCCTCGCGGAAGGCGAGCCGGAACAGCTGCCGCAGCGCGGCGGCGTGGCCGCCGTCGATCGCGCCGGGCAGTGCGGCGAAGCGGTGCGCATTGGTCTCCAGGAAGCGCGTCGTCGGTCCGCTGGCCTGGGTCATGTTCGATGCGATCGCGACGAAGTGCAGGTTGGTCCGGCTGTTGAGGATCGCGCCGCAGACCGCGATGCCGACGGCGCCGCCGAGGTTGCGCATCATGTTGAAGAGGCCGCTGGCGTATTTCAGCCGCTCCGGCGGAAGGCTGCCGAGGCCAAGACTGACGCTAGGTGCGATGGCGAAGACCTGCGGCAGCCCCCGCAGCACCTGCGGCAGGAGGAACTGGTCGCCGCCCCAGTCGTGGGTGATCGCGCTGTAGCTCCACATCGCCGCGCCGAACATGGCGAGGCCGCCCATCATCAGCCAGCGCGTGTCGAAGCGCTTGGCCAGCACGATGTAGATCGGCACGCCGACGAGCGAGGCGGCGCCGGTCGAGAAGATGGCCGTACCGGTTTGCCAGGCGGAGTAGCCGCGCACGTAGCCGAGGAACAGCGGCGTCAGGTAGATCGTGGCGAAGATGCCGATGCCGGTGATGAAGGACAGCGCGCAGCCGATCGCGAAGTTGCGGTTGCCGAAGGCGCGCAGGTCCACGACCGGACTCTTGAAGGTCAGGCTGCGGATCAGGAACAGCACGCCGGAGAGGCCGGAGATCCAGGCGCAGGTGCGGATCGTGGAATCGTCGAACCAGTTCCAGCGCGTGCCTTCCTCGAGCACGTATTCGAGCGTCGACAGGAACACGGCCATCAGCGCCATGCCGAGATAGTCGGCGCCCTTGAGCAGCCGCACGTCGGGCTCGTCGATGCGCACCAGGATCGGCACGAGGATCGTGATGATCACGCCCGGCACGACGTTGACGAAAAACAGCCAGTGCCAGTCCAGCGTGTCGGTGATGTAGCCGCCGATGACCGGGCCGAGGGTCGGCGCGGTGGAGGCGATGGTCCCGATGACCGCCGCGGAATAGACCCGCATCGGACCCTTGAAGTAGTGGAACGAGGAGGTGAACACCGTCGGGATCATCGAGGCGCCGAGCAGCCCCTGCAGCGCCCGGAAGACGATCATGCTCTCGATGTTCCAGGCCAGGCCGCAGAGCACCGAGGCCAGCGTGAAGCCGGCGGCCGACACGGTGAACAGCCAACGCGTCGAGAACACGCGGGTGAGCCAGCCCGACAGCGGGATCATCACGATCTCGGCAATGAGATAGGCGGTCTGCACCCAGCTGATCTCGTCCTGCGCCGCCGATAGGCCGCCGCCGATGTCCTGCAGCGAGGAGGCGACGATCTGGATGTCGAGCAGCGCGATGAACATGCCGGTGCACATCACCACGAAGGGCAGCAGCGAGCGCAGGAAGCTCGGCTCGGCCCTCGTCCCGGCGCGCGCGGTCTTCGCGAGCATCATCTCGGCGCGGGGCGTCGCGGCGCTCACGGCCCGCGCCGCGTGTCGATGCTCACGGTGGTGGAGAGGCCCGGCCTCAGCCGGCCCAGCGCGCCGTCGGCGGCGTCGAGCGTGATGCGCACCGGCACCCGCTGCACGATCTTGGTGAAGTTGCCGGTCGCGTTCTCCGGCGGGATGACGCTGAACACCGCGCCCGTGCCCGGCGCCAAGCTGGTGACGTGGCCGCGCATCACCACGCCCGGCGCGACGTCGGCCTCGACGCTCGCGGCGTCACCGAGGCGCATGCGGGCGATCTGATCCTCCTTGAAATTGGCGTCGACCCACAGGCCGCGCGCCGGCACGATGCTGAGGAGGTAGGCGCCGACCGGCACATAGAGCCCGGGGCGGGCGGCGCGGTTGCCGACGTAGCCCTCGACCGGCGCGCGCAGCTGCGTATAGCCGAGGTTGAGCTCGCCCGTGCGCACGTCGGCTTCGGCCTGGGCGACCTCGGCCCTGGCCTCGTCGACCTGTGCGTCCAACACGGCGAGCTGCTGTTTCGCGCCGTCGAGCGCCGCCTGCGCCGAGGCTACGGTGCCCTTGGCCGCCTTGCCGAGTGAGACGGCGCGCTCGGTCTCCTGGCGCGTCACCGCCGTGGTGTTGGCGAGGCCGGCGTAGCGCTTGGAATCGTCGAGCGCGAAGACCGATTGCGCGGATTTGGCGTCGAGGTCGGCGGCGGCGCCGGCGATGGTCGAGACCTGCTGGCGGCCGCGCGCCTCGAGGCCCGCGAGCGTCGCGCGCCGCGCGCGGGCGACCGCCTTGGCACGGTCGAGCGCGGCGCCCATGTCGCGATCGTCGAGGCGCAGCAGCAGCTGCCCGGCCGTGACGCGCTCATTGTCGGTGACGTCGACGCTCGCGACGAAGCCGGCGACATGGGGCGCGATGGCGGTGATGTCGCCGCCGACATAGGCGTCGTCGGTGCTCTCGACGAAGCGGCCCACCGTCCACCAGCGCCGGCCGTACTCGGCCGCCGCGGCGCAGAGCGCCAGCAGGGCGACGACGACGACGAGGCGCTTGAGGGCGCGGCCCAGCCGTCGGCTGCGGGGAGGCGCGGCGACCCGCTCGGCAATCGTGCTGGTCATGCGACTTTGGCCGCCGCGTCGATGCGCCGGCGCAGGACCTCGCCCGCGGCCGGCCCCGCCACCATCCGCACCTTCGTCACCGGGCGACCGGTGGCGCGGTCGATTAGAACGGGGTCGATCGGGGCACCGGTCTCGGCATCCGCCAGCTCGACGCTCGCGCCCTCGGGCGCGAAATGGCGGTTGCCCCAGGCCAGCATCGCCAGCATGACGGGCCGGAAGTCGCGGGCGACGTCGCTCGGCACGTACTCGTGGCGCGGCGGGCGCTCGCTGTAGAGCCGGCGTTCGAGCAGGCCGGAGGCGACCATGTCGTCGAGCCGACGCGCCAGCGTGCTCGTCGCGATGCCGAGGCTCTCCTGGAACTCGTCGAAACGCCGCAAGCCGTAGAAGGCGTCGCGAAGGATGAGGATGTTCCACCAGTCGCCGACGCGCTCGAGGCCGCGTGCGATGGGACACTGCATGTCGCCGAAGGTCTTGCGTTTCATGACGCGACTATCAGCCAATTACTTTCATCATGCAAGTTTCTGATATGGTCGCGCGGGGGACCGACGCTTTTGCGCGGCGTGCACGACCTCGCTTCGGCCCCTCGTCCGCACGCCAGGCCTACGGCTGTCCGTTTCGTGCACGGCGAGGCGCATCGGCGGACGTGTCGGCGGACGGCCGCACCGTTTCGGGCCTTGTCGCGGTTCGCGACAGCGGCCCGGTCTGTTGTCGCGGTACGCTGACAACGGCCCGTCGTCTTGTCGTGGTACCCCGACTTTGGCAGGGTTGGATGTCAGGGCTCGGCACCAGGCCTTTGCGCGTTCCGCCCACCATTTCTAGAGTTTACGCGCACCAGCGCTTCGGCTATGTTACCTACACGTTGGATGCGCGCCGGGCAAGCGCACGTCGACACGTCCTAGGGTCGACACGTCCTGGGAGCGGGACGACTAATCCGGGCGGCGTCGGCGCAGGATGTAGCTGTCCATGATCCAGCCCTTGGCGTCCTTGCCGCGCTGCCGCACCGCGTCGATCTCGTCCTTCACCTCGGACAGGCGGCCGGAGACGAGGCATTCGTCCGGCGATCCGACATAGGCGCCCCAGAAGATGTCGACATCGTCGCCTTCGATCCGCCGGTAGGCGTGGTCGCCATCGAGGACGACGACGACGCTGTCGCAAGTGTCGAGGAATCGCTCGTCGAGACGGCGTCCGGGGATGATCGCGACCGGCTCGCCGATTCGGTTCAGGGGCACGCGGTGGCGCGCCGCGAGCGCCTGGATGCTGCTGATGCCGGGGATCACGTCGTAATCGAAGGAGCAGCCCTTGGCATGGAGCTGCTCGAGGATGCGCAGCGTGCTGTCGTAGAGGCCGGGATCGCCCCAGACGAGGAAGGCGCCGCATTCGCCATCGGCGAGTCGCTCGGTGAGCAGGACCTCGTAGCGGTCCGCGATGGCCGCGTGCCAGGCCGCGACGTCGTCGCGGTAGGACGGGGAGCGATCCCGCTTCGGGATGCTCACTTCGGCGGTGCGATAGCCCGGATTCTTGATGTAGCGCTCGCAGATCTGCGTGCGGACGCGTTTCAGCTCCTCTTTCTCGACGCCCTTGTCGGGAAGGAAGACGACGTCGGCCTCGTTCAGCGCGTCGATCGCCTGGATCGTGACGTGATCCGGGTTGCCGGCGCCGATGCCGATGATGTGGATCCTGCGCATCCTGCCTCAGGAGTCCGCGAACCAGTTGCCGTGAAAGCCCGGCGGTATGCGATGCGGCAGCCGCACGCTGGCGACCGGCCCGGCCTCGAACGATCGGGCGTCGAGGATCGCGAGATCCGTCGCATCGGCGGCGGTGTCGATGACCAGGCCGAGGAGCCAGCCTTCGTCCTCGCCGGAGGTGGGCGAGGCCGGCACGAACACGAACTCGCCCGGCACGCGCTCGTCGCCGAAATCGTACACCTGCCGCTCGCCGCCTTCGAGATCGTGCTTGTAGATCCTCGTGGCGCCCCTGAGCTGGGGATCGGCGTCGGGCGGGACGCTGACGCCGTAGATGAAGCGGTGAGCCTGCCCGAAGCGCCGCTCGTCGATGCGCGGGAACTCCTGCGGCGTGGGGTCGACTACGCGACGCGCGACGCGCCGAATTTCGAGGTCGAGGGTCCAGCGCTCCAGCCGGCCGAGCGCGTCCAAGCCGCTGCCGCCCGAGGCGAACATCGTGTCGTAGGCGACGACGTCGAGGATGATCGTGCCGTCGTCGCGGTCGTAGGCGTTGGCGACGTGGAAGACGAAGCATGGCTCGACGTCGCACCAGATGATGTCGTGGCCCGCGCCGTGCCGCGGCAGCAGGCCGACGCGGGAGCGATGCGCGGGGTTCCAGCGGAACGGGAAGAGATGGCCGGCCAGGACCGCGCGCATGGAGAAGGTGACGGGCAGGTCGAACACGATCGCAAAGCGCGCGGTGAAGGCGCAATCGTGGATGCAGGGTCCGTGCTCGACGGTGATGGGAACATCGCGGACCACCTTGCCCGCGTCGGACACGACCACGTGGCGCACCGTGTCCCAGATCGAGCCGTCGTAGGCGATGGCGTGATGCTCGCCCGTTGCGGGATCGCGGTGCGGGTGACCGGTGAACGAGCCGGCCAGCGTTCCCTCAAAGGGATTGTAGCGCTGGTCTTCCAACAGGTCCGAGAGCTCGACGGGGAAGCTGCCAGCCTCGACGAGGGCGAAGGCGCGGCCGCCGAAGTCGACGACGTTGGTGTTCACCGTGTCGTTGCGGCCGCGGCGGGGGCCGGGCGCCGGCGGCCGGCCCAGCGCCTCGGACGCGAGCCGCGAGCCGATCCACCGATTACGGTACCAAAGGGCTTTGCCGTCCCGCAGCGCGAGGCCGTGGACCATGCCGTCGCCGAGGAACCAGTGGGCGCCGAGCGGATCCGGGGCCACGGGGTTGGCGCCCATCTTCAGGTAGCGGCCATCGAGGCCCGGGGGGATCGTGCCGGTCACGGCGAGATCCTCGAGCGTGAGTTCCGCTCGCATCGGTGCGTGGATGCCGACTACGAATGGGCTCGCGACCTTCGGCAGTCGTCGTCGGTTGTAGGCCGCCAGCAGGTCGACGCCGCGCTCGACCGCGGCACGGATGGTCGCCTGGATCGGGTTAGGCATGGGACGCGACCTCCGCGCGCTGGCGCTGGCCGATCATGTGAGCCAAGGCGCTTACCCTCTCGCAGGATAGCTGCGTCCACGCCAGGTCTCCGGCCGCCCCGCCCACCTGCGGGCGAGGGCCAGCCATTGCAGCGCGAGAAGCAGGACGACGGCGAAGGGGTTCAGCGGCACCGAGCGCAGCGGCTCGCGGCAGGCGACCGCCTGGACGAGGCGAGCGAGCATCGGTCCGGCGCAGGCGAGCGCGGCGAGGATGGCGGCGGACGACTGGCCGCCGGCGAGCGCCGCCGCGAGCAGCGGCCAAGGCAGCACGTGCCCGCCGAGCAGCAACAAGGTCCATACCGGCAACGCGACCGGCTGGGCCAGGCCCTCCGTCGCGTTCTTGGTGGTGCCGCGGACGACGGCGCGCCAGCCGGCGTACATGCGGCAGGAGGCGAGGCTCGAGCCCGCGACGAGGTCGGTGACGAGCCCCGACGCGCGAAAGAGACGCGGCAGCATGAGCCCGTCATGGAGGCTGGTGCGGATGCCGGCGTGGCCGCCGGCCAGGGTATAGGCCTCGGCGCGCACCGCGATCAGCTGTCCGCAAGCGGCGGCCAGCGCCGGTCGCGGGTCGCGGCGGGAGAGCGGGATCGGCAGGTAGCCGAGCAGCAGCGTGTTGATCATGGGGATGATCAGCAGCTCGGCGAGGCTCTCCATGCGCTGGCGCGGCACGCCGCTGACGAGGTCGACGTCGGCGAGCGCGCCGGCGAGCCGTGCCGCCGCATCCGGCGCGAGGCGCACGTCGGCATCGAGGAAGACGAGGTTCGGCGCGTCGGTGAGTCGGCCCAGCACGTGGCAGGCGTGCTGCTTGCCCGACCAGCCCGCCGGCAGCGGCGGCGCCGCGGCGAGCCGCACCCGCGGATCGGCGGCGGCGAGCCGCGCGACGATCACGGCGGTGGCGTCGGTGGAATGGTCGTCGAGGACGATCACCTCCAGCGTCACGCCGGTGGAGGCCAGCGCACTCTCGACGCAGGCCGCGATGCCAAGCTCCTCGTCGCGGGCGGGGATGAGGATCGCCACGCGCGTCCCGGCCAGGGCGGCCGCCGGCACGCGCAAGGCCGCGACGTTGACGAGCGTCATGATCGTAGGGATGGCGGCCAGCACGAGGCAGACGACGGCGAGGATGATCATCGGGTATCCGTGCTCGGGCGATGGGCCGGGTCGAAACGCCGGCCCCGCAGCAGCGCGACGGCGCGGCGCCAGCCATCGTAGAACAGATTGATGTTGGTCTTGCCGGCGAGAAGCGTCGTGAAGCGCGCGGGATCGCGCGAGGCGGCATCGGCCGCCAAAGCGTCCATCGTGCCGGCCAGGGCCTCGCCTAGCGCCGCGCTGCTCCCCTGCCGGATCGCCTCGGCCGGGACGGGCTCGCCGAAGCGCAGCAGCAGGTTCGGTCGGCGTTCGTCCCAGAAGGCGTATTCGACGGCGAGCGGCACGAAGCGCGCGTCCGGCATTCGCTTGGCGAGATGCGACAACCCGGACGCCAGCCGGAGCGGGCGTTCGCGCATGTCGCGGAAACGGCCCTCGGCGTTGATCAGCAGCAGCCCGTCGTCGAGCCCGAGCACGGCTTCGCCCACCGCGAGGAAGGTCGCGGCTCCGACATAGCCCGGGGCGACCGCGAAACCGCCGAGCTTGCCGAAGAAGCGGTAGCGCTCGAGCATCGCCGCCTCCATCGGCACGAACACGCGCCGGCCGGCGAATGTCCTCGTGATGAGCCAGATGAACAATTCGCCGTCCCACCAGGAGGGGTGGTTGGCGAAGACCACGAGGGGACCGCGCCCCGCCGGCACCTCGCCCGAGCAGCGCACGCCGTGAAAGGACGCGGCGAGGTCGCGCTGGAACAGCGCGCCGAAGAAGCGCAGCATGAATGGCGAACGCGCGGCCAGCACGGCGCGGGCGGCCTCACGGTGCCCCGCGACCGAGCGCGCCGAACTCACGCCGCCACCAGCGTCAGCGCGAAGCTGACGAGCGCGATGCCGCCCAGCACAGCCAGGCTCATCGCGAAGCTCGAAGGGTTGCCGCCGGGCAGGATGGATTGCCCCAGCCCGTGCATGATCCAAGCATTCGGCGTCCACCAGCTCGCGGCCTGCAGCCACGCCGGCATGAGGTAGCGCGGCACCATGCTGCCGCCCAGCGCGGAAAGCAGCAGCACGGCGAAGGTGGTCCACAGCTCGGCCTGCCGACGCGTGCGACTCAGCGTGCAGGCGAGCAGCGCCATGCCGGCGCAGGCCGCCGCCGCCGCGACGCTCGCCGACAGCCAGAGCGGGAGGAAGGCCGGCGGGAAACTCGCGCCGTAGACGACGAAGGCGGTGAGGTAGACCAGCGCGACCTGCGCCGCGCCTTGCGCGACGAGGAACAGCAGGCGCCCCGTCAGCGCGCCGGGCATGCCGCCAGCGGCGAGCCGCACCCGGTCGGCGAGGCCGTTCTCGCGCTCGTCGATCAGCCCGTAGGCGCCCTGCACGGCGCCGAACAGCAGGAAGATGGCGCTGACAGCCGCCGCATATTGCAGCACGCCGCCGTTGCGTCCGCCCGACATCGCGGGCAGCGGCTCGATCGTGCCGAGCTTCGAGAACGTGAAGTGACTGCCCTCGCGCTCGCGCGCCTCCTTGGCGAAGGCCTTGTCGAGGAAGGCGCGGTCGTCGGCATCGATCGCCTTCGTCGCCTGGAGATCGTCGAGGATGCGGACGAGCAGCACGTCCGGCAGCGCCTCGCCGACGGCGCGCTGGATCTGCCCCAGTGCCATGGAGGCGGCGAGCGGCCGTTCCGGCGCTTCGATCACGACGAGGGGCGGCGTTGGACCTCGCGCGGCAAGGTCGCTCGCGATGACGAGGCCGGCATCACCGGTGCCGCGCCGCACGAGGTCGGCGACGTCCGCCGCCGTACCGCGCTCGAGCGAGATGACGCGCAGCGCCGGCATCTGCTCCAAAGCGCTCGTCAGGCGCCGCGACGCCGGCGTCCGCGCGAGGTCCGTCGCGACCAGCTTGAGCTTGATGTCGTGCCCGGGCGCGTTGGAGAAGATCGCCGCGAAGGCGAGGAACAGCAGCGGCGGCAGCACGAAGGTCAGCAGCAACGCGACCCTGTCGCGCCGCAGCGCCATCCAGCCGATCCAGAGCGTGGTCCCGATCAAGGCGTGCCCCGATCCAGGCAGAAGCGCTCGAACAGCACCGCGACGCCGGGCTGGCGGGAACGCGTCTCGCGCAACGCGATCCCGGCCTCGTGCAAGCGCCGGATGATGGTCGGGCTTCCCTGCGCGTCGAGGTCGCTGAAGAGGCTCCAGCTTTCGGCGGAGCGCCGATTGGCTCCCATCGTCTCCAGCAGCCGGACCTGCACCGCCTCGGGAGGGACGGCGAGCGTGATCTCGACGTGTGTCTTCGCGGGAAACAGCTGCCGGCAGAGGCGCCGCGGCGAGCTGGCCGCCATCAGGCTGCCATCGCGGAGGAACAGCGCGAGGTCAACAATCGCGTCGGCGAAGGCGAAATCATGCGTGGTTGTCACCACCGTCTGGCCGGCCGACCTGAGGCCGCGCACGATGGCCACGATTGCCTCGGTGCCTTCCGCATCGAGCCCCGTGGTCGGCTCGTCGAGGATCACCAGCGGCGCGTCGCCCATCAGCGCGGCGGCGATCGCCGCGCGGCGCGCGTAGCCACCGGAGAGGCGCCCCGCCAACTGGTGCTCCACACTCTTGCACAGCGTACGCTCGAGCGCGGCCTCGACGCGTGCGGCGAGAACCGTGCCGCGCGCTCCCTCCATGCGGCCGGCCGCCACGCAGTTCTCGCGCAACGTGAGGAAGGGGTACAGCGCCACCGTCTGCGCGACGAAGGCCACGCGTTGCCGCCGCGCCGCTCTGGGCCAGACGAGATGTCCCGAACTCGGGACGATCGCGCCGGCGAGCAGGCGCAACAGCGTGGTCTTGCCCGATCCGTTCGGGCCGACGACGGCGGCGACGGTCCCGACCGGCAATTCGAAGGAGATGCCCGCGAGCGCGGTGCGCGAGCCGAAACGTACGCCGACGTCCTGCAGTGACAGAAGCGGGTGATCGACCTCTGCGACCTGCGTCATCGCTCGTCGAGGGTCAGGGTGCCGTCGGCCGTTCGAGCCGGACCGGGACACGTGCGCCGCCCGCACCCACGCGAAAGGCGGCCTGTTCGAAGGTGGGTCGGCGCGAGCGCCCGGCGCCGTTGCTGAGGCCGTAGGGTTCGAGCGGGCGGCCCATGCGGCTGCGCCGCAGCACGCCGTCGCCCGCATCGTCCTGGAACGCGAGCGCCGCATACGATCCGGGCTCCACGTCGGGGAAGAGGAACGTCAACACCGGTGCCTCGGCCGACTGCCGCTGCCCGCGCCGGCAGGTCTCGCGATCGAGCCCGCCTTCGCACAGGCTGGCCAGCACGGGGCCACCGCCCGTCGCCACGCCGCTGACCCTGAGCTCGACCGTGGCAGCGCGAATCGTGGTCGGCGCGACGGCCGCCAAAAAGGTCGCCGTTCCCGCGACCCGCCACCAGCGCAGGGTCTCACCCGGCAAGCGCTGCCGCCTGAACGGGCGCCGATGGTGCCGCCACCTGGCGGACGCCGCGCGCGTCCTGGTCCATCGCGTCGGCGGCGATCCAGCCCGACATCATCACCATCGGCATGCCCGGTCCGGGATGGGCGGCGCCGCCGGCGAGGTAGAGGTCGCGCACCGTACGCGAGCGATTGCCGGGCTTGAAAGCCCCCATCATGCGGCCGTGGCTAGCAAGGCCATAGATCGCCCCGTTGAGCACGCGGTAGCGCTCATGGATGTCCTGCGGCGTGAGGTGCCGCTCGACGACGATGCGATCCTCGATGTCGGTGAGCCCCGCCGCCGACTTCAGCTTGTCGAGGATGACCTGGCGGTAGCGCGGATAGAGGTCGCCCGAGCGCCAGTCGTGGTGCGGGCGCAGGTAGGGCGTGTGCACGAGGACGTAGAGCGCCTCGCCGCCTTCGGGCGCGACGCCCGGCTCGGTGCACGAGGGCGCGCAGACGTAGGCGGTCGGGTCGGGCGCCGGCTCGCCGCGCTTGTAGATCGCGTCGAACTCCTCCTTGGGGTCGCGCGAGAAGATGAAATTGTGGTGCTCGAGATGGTCGTAGCGCTGCTTCAGCCCGAGGTAGAGCACGACGCCGGAGCAGGCCGGCTCGAACTTGCGCTTGGCGTGCGCGGCGCCGATGTCGCCGCCGACCAGCTCGCGATAGGTGCGCACCGAGTCCATGTTGGAGATGACGCTGTCGTAGCGCTCGACGCCGCGGGCGGTCTGCACGCCGGCGACGCGCGACCCCTCCATGGCGAGACCCTCGACGTCCTCGCCCGGGCGGAAGGTGACGCCGTTCTCCTCGGCGAAGCGTGCCAGTCCATCGGCCACGGCACGGGTGCCGCCCATTGGATACCACACGCCTTGCGCCGTCTGCATGTGCGCGATGGCGCAGAGCACCGCCGGCGCGCCGTAGGGCGACGAGCCGACATATTGCACGAAATGGTCGAGCATCTGCGCCAGCCGGTCGTCCTTCACCTTGCCGCGAATGGTGCTGGCGACGGTGGCGTGCATGCGCAACGAGATGACGTCGCGCAGCGTCGACGGGTTCATGTTGGCCTTGAGGTCGATCGTGTCGAAGAGGTCCTCGACCGCCTTCCAGAAGAAGAACCGGTCGCTGACCTCATGCAGCTGCTTGGCGATCGCGAGGAACTGCTTGTAGCCCTCGCCGGCGCCCTTGCCGGGGGCGAAACGCTCCATCTCGGCGGCCATGACATTTTCGTCGGCCATGAGGTCGATGCGGTCACCGCCGTCGAAGAAGCAGCGCCATTGCGGGTCGAGCCGGCGCAGGTCCAGGTAGTCCGACGTGCGCTTGTTGCCCTCGGCGAAGATGCGGTCGAGCACCGCCGGCACGGTCAGGATGGTCGGCCCCATGTCGAAGCGGAACCCACCCTCCTCGAGCAGCGCCGCCTTGCCGCCGAGCCAGCCGTTCTTCTCGTAGAGGGTCACCTCATGGCCGCGGGCGCCGGCGACGCAGGCCGCGGCCAGGCCGCCGAGGCCGCCGCCGACGACGGCGATGCGGCGGGTGCCCGAGGCCGCACGACCGGGCATCGCATGGACGTTCATCGCGCGTCTCCCCCGGCCGCCTCGCGGGCCATGATCGTATCCAAAGCCGGCTCTTCGACGAGCGCGGGGCCGGAGCTGCGCCGTCCCAGACGCCAAGGCGTTTCGCCGGCTCGTGCCAGGTCTTCGAGCAGCAGGCGCGCGGTGATGCGCGCGCCCTCGTAGATCACCGGCAGGCCGGAGCCCGGATGCGTTCCGCCACCGACGAGGTAGAGGCCACGCCCGAAGCGGTTGTGCGGCCTGAAGAAGAGCATCTGTCGAAGGTCGTGCGACAGGTTGAAGGTGGCGCCCTGGTAGACCGAGAACTGGTCGCGCCAGTCGCGCGGGTCGACGATGCGCTCGTAGCGGATGCGCTCGCGGATGTCGGGCAGCCCCAGCAGCTCTAGGCGATCGAGCACGAGGTCGCGGAAGCGGCCCTGCTCCTTCGCCCAGTCGATGCCGGAGCGCAGGTTCGGAACCGGCGCCAGCACGTAGAGGCTGGTGTGGCCGGGAGGCGCCATGCCGCCGTCGGTGTAGCCGGCGTGCTGCAGGTAGATCGAGGGCTCCTCGGAGAGCACGCCGCTTGAGATCTCGCGGATGTTGCGGGCGTAATCCTTGGAAAGCAGGATCGTGTGATGGGCGACGCTGTCCGGCACGCGGCCCTCGATGCCGAGGTAGAGCATGAAGGTCGAGCACGAGAGCCGCGCCTTCTCGATCTTGGCGTCGCGCCAGCGCGGCCGCGCCGCCTCCGGCACCAGCTTAGGCATGGCGTTGGCGAAGTCGGCGTTGATCACCACGGCGTCGGCGCGGGTCTCGCGCCCCTCCGCGGTGACGACGCCGCGTGCCTTGCCGTCCTCGTAGATCACGCGCTCGATCGGTGTGCCGAGGTAAATCTCCACGCCCATACGCCGTGCCAGCGCGGCCATCGCGTCAGAGACGGCGCCGCAGCCTCCGACTGGATGATAGATGCCGTGCTCGTATTCGAGGAAGCTCAGAATTGAGAACAGGCTCGGACACTGGAACGGCGACATGCCGAGGTATTTGGTCTGGAACGAGAAGGCGAGGCGGACGCGCGGATCTTTGAAGAAGCGTCGCAGTTCGCCGTCCACCGTGGTCATCGGCTGGAGCTTCGGCAGCGCCGCGATCATCGCGCGGGAGGCGAGCGAGCGCCGCCGATGGAAGGCCTGTTCCAAGACCGGCTCGAAGAGCTTCAGCTTGGCGCGACCGTGCGCGAAGAAGCGCGCGACTTGCTTGGCGTCGTCAGGCGCGATCTTCGCGATCTCTTCGGTCAGCTTCGTTACGTCGGGAGTCGCGCGAAGCTCGCCGCCGCCCTCGAACACGAGGTGGTACTGCGGGTCGAGCCGCTTGAGGTCGACGTGATCCTCGAGCCTCTCGCCGCAAGCCGCGAAGATCTGGGACAGAACCTTGGGATAAAGGAAGAAGGTCGGGCCCAGGTCGAAACGGTAGCCCTCGGGCGTTTCGAGGGTCCGCGTACGCCCGCCGACGACGTCGTCGCGCTCAAACAGGACGACCTTGACACCCTGCGCGGCGAGCAGCAGCGCCGACGCAAGGCCACCAGGACCTGCACCGACCACGACGACCCTCTTGGTCCGAGCATTGCGCATTCTATCAAATGATATCAAGTTGCTAGGCCTTTGGACGGCGGGTGATCCAGCAAAGAGGGTGAAGCCGATGTTTAGCAAGTGCGCGCATCATCGCACGGGCTCGGGCGGTGGCAGTAGAGGCGACCCGTCGCGCCTGTCAAACAGCACCTGTAAAACAAAGGTCACTTGCCGACGCCACGATGGAGATTGCGCTCGGCACAAGCGGAATGAACTGGCGACGTTTACATGACGCGCCGGTCTACCCGCCTGTTGATGGCCAGCGCGCCAAGCGTGCACAGCGCCCCTGAAAGCAGGTAGGTGGCGACAGCCCACAGGCCGAACCGGTCGTATCCGCCGAGCGCGACCAGAGGCGCGAAGCCAGCGCCGGTCAGCCAGGCGAGATCCGTGGTCAGCGCCGAGCCGGTGTAGCGATCGCGGTTCGAGAAGTTCGAGGCGACGGCGCCGGCGGCCTGGCCCAACGATAGGCCAAGCAGGGCGAAGCCGATAAAGACGAAGATCGTCTGGCCGGTGATGCCGCCACCGAGCATCAGCGGCGTGAAAAGGCTGAAGATCGCAATTGCGACGGCGCAGGAGCCGAGAAGGGTGCGGCGGCCGATCCGGTCGGCGACCAGCCCCGAGATGGTCACGCCGACGGCGCAGATGATCGCGCCGACGAGCTGCAGCAGAAGGAACGCGCCCGGCGTGCGGTCGCCAAATAGGCTGACGTAGCTGAGCGGGAAAATCGTCACGAGATGGAACAGGGCGAAGCTGGCCAGCGGCACCAAGGCGCCGATGACGAGATCGAATCGATGCCTCTTGACAAGCTCGAACACCGGGCTCGGGGCGAGATCGCTGCTGGCGAGTGCTTCGGCGAACTCTCTGGTCGCGATGAGCCGCAGTCGGGCGAAGAGCGCGACGACGTTGATCGTGAAGGCCACGAAGAACGGATAACGCCAGCCCCACGCCAGGAAGTCCTCCGTCGACAGGTTGAGCACGAAGAAGGCGAAGAGACCGCTGGCGACGATGAAGCCAAACGGTTGTCCGAGTTGCGGGATCATCGCGTACCAGCCGCGATGTTGCTTCGGCGCATTCAGGGCCAGCAACGAGGCCAAACCATCCCAAGCTCCGCCGAGCGCGAAGCCTTGGCCGATACGGCAGACCGCGAGGATCGCAATCGAGGCCGATCCGATCTCGGCGTAGCCCGGCAGGAAGCTGATCGCGACCGTCGAGCTGCCGAGGAGAAACAGCGCCATCGTCAGCTTGACGCCGCGCCCATGACGGCGATCGACGGCCATGAAGACAATCGTACCGATCGGGCGGGCGATGAAGCCGAGACTGAAGATCGCGAAGGCGTAGATCGTTCCGGTCAACGCGTCGACGAAGGGGAAGACCAGGGAGGGAAAAACCAGGACCGAGGCGATGCCGAAGACGAAGAAGTTGAAGGCCTCGGATGTGCGCCCGATCACAACGCCCAACGCGATCTCGCCCGGCGAGACGGTATGGGCGTCCGACGAGACCAAGCGCGCGTCGCGCTCCAAGGCGGACGATGAGCCCAGCGCTGCGTCGGTTCTGGCCATTGCGTTTCGGATCCCGAAGGTGCCGTCCGACACCCGTTTGAAGTCTCGCATATCGCGTCGATGACGGCCGTCCAACCCGCCGTCCCTTGGACAAAACGTCCAATGCCGGCGCGCGGAACGGGGCCGTAGATGTGTCCGGCGATACGCACAGGCTGACAACAAGCGAACATGGCTGGACCAAACGTCAAGCGTCTCCGTCTTTTCGTCCTGCTCCCCGCCTTCACGTTTCTTGGCGGCTGCAACATGGTCCTGATGAATCCGTCGGGCGACGTCGCGCTCCAGCAGCGCAACCTGATCATCGCCTCGACCGCGCTGATGCTCCTGATCATCGTGCCGGTGATCGCGGCCACGGTGATCTTCGCCTGGCGCTATCGCGCGTCGAATACGCAGGCGACCTACGCGCCGGACTGGCACCACTCGACGCAGCTCGAGGTGCTGATCTGGACCGCGCCATTGCTCATCATCATCGCTCTAGGGGCCTTGACCTGGATTAGCACGCACGTGCTGGATCCGTTCCGCGAGGTCGGGCGCATCGATGCCAATCGCACGGTGCCGGCAGGCACCAAGCCGCTCGTCGTCGAGGCCGTTTCGCTCGATTGGAAGTGGCTGTTCTTCTACCCTGACCAGGGCATCGCCACGGTCAACGAGCTGGCCGCGCCGATCGACACGCCGATCCAGTTCAAGATCACCTCGGCAACGGTGATGAACACGCTGTTCGTGCCAGCCCTCGCCGGCCAGATCTACGCCATGGCCGGGATGGAGACGAAGCTCGGCGCCGTCATGAACCGCCGCGGCGTCTTCGACGGTTTCAGCGGCAACTACAGCGGCGCCGGCTTCTCGCGCATGAACTTCAAGTTCCACGCGTTCGACAAGACCGGGTTCGACGCATGGGTGGCGAAGGTGAAGCAGGGCGGCAAGCCGCTCGATGTCGCGACATATCAAGCCCTGGAGAAGCCAAGCGAGGGCGTGCCCGTCACCTATTTCTCGAGTGCCAAGCCGGACCTTTACGACAAGATCCTCAACATGTGCGTCGATCCCGGCAAGATGTGCATGAGTACCATGATGGCGATCGACGAGAAGGGCGGCGGCAAGGCCGACAGCCCCGAAGTCCACGACAAGCTGAAGTACGACGGCGCCCGCACCAAGGAAGGCAACGAGGCTCCCGGTGCGACCTTCCCGGCCTCCGGCCGGCCGCCGAACTCCGCCGTACAACCCCAGGGCATGAAGCCGATGGCCACGGCGCCCGAGGTCAACGAGCAGAAGACACCGTCGAACGATAACGCGATGCACGACATGCCGGGCATGGACAACATGTCGGGTTCGAAACAGACGCCGACCGCGGCGCCTTCGCAACTGCATTTGAACTGAGCTGCCGGACCTCCCGTCCGCCGATTGAAGAGTACAATCCATGTTCGCCCACACCGACCTCCAGAAGCTGATCTTCGGACGTCTGACGCTCGAGGCCATCCCGTATCATGAGCCGATCCTGCTCATGACCTTCGCGGCCGTCGCGATCGGCGGCACGGCCTTGCTGGGTGCGCTGACCTACTATCGCTGCTGGGGTTATCTCTGGCGCGAGTGGTTCACCAGCATCGACCACAAGCGCATCGGTATCATGTACATCGTCCTGGCGCTGGTGATGCTGGTGCGCGGCTTTTCCGACGCCATCATGATGCGCGCTCAGCAGGCGATCTCCTTCGGCTCGAACGACGGCTATCTGCCGCCGCACCATTACGATCAGGTGTTCACCGCCCACGGCGTCATCATGATCTTCTTCATGGCGATGCCCTTCGTCACAGGCCTTATGAACTTCGTCGTGCCGCTGCAGATCGGCGCGCGCGACGTCGCGTTTCCGTTCCTCAACAACTTCAGCTTCTGGATGACGGTCAGCGGCGCCGTCACGGTGATGATGTCGCTGTTCGTCGGCGAGTTCGCCCGCACCGGCTGGCTGGCGATGGCGCCGCTCTCGGGCTCGGCCTACAGCCCGGGCGTCGGCGTCGACTACTATATCTGGGCGCTGCAGATCGCCGGCATCGGAACGCTGCTCTCGGGCGTCAACCTCATCGCCACGATCGTCAAGATGCGGGCGCCGGGCATGTCGCTTATGAAGATGCCGATCTTCACCTGGACGGCGCTCTGCACCAACGTGCTGATCGTCGCCGCCTTCCCGATCCTGACGGCGGTCCTCGCGCTGCTTTCGCTCGACCGCTACGTCGGCACGAACTTCTTTACGAACGACCTCGGCGGCAACCCGATGATGTACATCAACCTCATCTGGATCTGGGGCCACCCCGAGGTCTACATCCTCATCCTGCCGGCCTTCGGCATCTATTCCGAAGTGGTCTCGACCTTCTGCGGCAAGCGCCTCTTCGGATACGCCTCGATGGTCTACGCGACCATCGTGATCACCATTCTCGCCTACCTCGTCTGGCTCCATCATTTCTTCACGATGGGCTCGGGCGCCAGCGTGAACTCGTTCTTCGGCATCACGACGATGATCATCTCGATCCCGACGGGCGCCAAGATCTTCAATTGGCTGTTCACGATGTACCGCGGCCGCATCCGCTTCGAGCTGCCGATGATGTGGACGGTCGCCTTCATGATCACGTTCGTGATCGGCGGCATGACCGGCGTCTTGCTCGCCGTGCCGCCGGCCGACTTCATGCTGCACAACAGCCTGTTCCTGGTCGCGCATTTCCACAACGTGATCATCGGCGGCACGCTGTTCGGCCTGATGGCGGGCGTGGCCTACTGGTGGCCCAAGGCCTTCGGCTTCAAGCTCGACGTATTCTGGGGCAAGATGACCTTCTGGTTCTGGGTCGTCGGCTTCTACTTCGCGTTCATGCCGCTTTACGTGCTCGGCCTGATGGGCGTGACACGCCGGCTCAGCCACTTCGACGATCCCTCGCTTCGTATCTGGTTCGTGATCGCCGCCTTCGGCGCCTTGATGATCCTTGTCGGCATCGCGTCGTTCTTCATGCAGATCTACGTCAGCATCCGTGACCGCGAGCTGCTGGCCGATCTGACGGGAGACCCCTGGGACGGCCGTACCCTCGAGTGGTCGACCTCTTCGCCGCCACCGGTCTACAACTTCGCTTTCACGCCGATGGTGCACGACCTCGACGCCTGGACCGACATGAAGCGACGCGGTTACGCCCGCCCGCTCGGCGGCTATAAGCCGATCCACATGCCCAAGAACACCGCCGCGGGCGTGATCCTGGCAGGTCTCTGCACGGCTTTCAGCTTCGCGATGATCTGGTACATGTGGTGGCTTGCAGCAATGAGCTTCATCGCCATCCTCGCCGTCGCGATCGGCCACACCTTCAACTACGACCGCGACTACAACATCCCGGCCGACGTCGTCACGCGGACGGAGGAGCAGCGCACGCGCATGATCGCTACCCACGCGATGGAGCCGGCGGAATGACCCGCTCGAACGACGCGACCTTCGACGGCGACCTGCACTTCTACGTCGCCGAGGAGCATGGCCACGCCGAGGGCGGCACCATGCTCGGCTTCTGGATCTACCTGATGAGCGATTGCCTCATCTTTGCGGTCCTATTCGCCGTCTACGCCGTGCTCGGCCGCAACTTCGCGGCCGGGCCGTCGGCCGGCGAGTTGTTCGAGCTTCCCGTCGTTGCCGTCAACACCGCGATGCTGCTGCTCTCGTCGATCACCTTCGGCTTCGCGATGCTAGCGATGGAGCGCGGCCGAAAGGCCGGCCTGCTCGCCTGGATGGCGATCACCGGAGTGTTCGGCATGGTCTTCGTCGGGCTCGAGCTGCAGGAGTTCGCCCATCTCATCCACGAAGGCGCGGGGCCCGACCGAAGCGCCTTCCTCTCGGCCTTCTTCACGCTCGTGGGCACCCACGGCCTGCACGTGACGGTCGGCCTCATCTGGATGGTGACGCTTATGGTCCAGGTCGGCCTGCGCGGGATCGGGCCGGAGAACCAGCGTCGGCTGTTGTGCCTCAGCATGTTCTGGCACTTCCTCGACGTGATCTGGATCGGCGTGTTCTCGTTCGTCTATCTCGTCAGCGTGCTGCCATGAGCGCCAACAGCGACGCCGTCCACATCGAGGTCCTGCCCGACCACCACGAGGCCGGCCACGGCACCTACAGGAGCTACATCACGGGCTTCGTACTGTCCGTCATGCTGACCGCCATCCCGTTCTGGCTGGTCATGGGCCACGTGCTCCGCGATTCCCGCGTTCTGGCGATGATCATCATGGGCCTCGCCTTCGTGCAGATCGTCGTTCACATGATCTACTTCCTGCACATGAACACTCGCTCCGAGGGCGGGTGGACCGTCCTCGCACTGATCTTCACCTCGGTCGTCGTGTTCATCACCTTGTCGGGTTCGGTCTGGGTGATGTACCACCTGAACGCCAACATGATGCCGATGATGCACGACATGGCGCCCCACGGTGCCGCTTTGTCGCCGCCTGCGATGTCCGGTGAAACTATGCCCGGCATGGCTGGACACGGCGTGTCGCCGCAGCACATGCACGATATGCCATGAGCCGAGGCTCGTCGGCCCTTATGGCGGCCGACGGGACTACGGCGGGGGTTCGACGGCGTTCGACCGCGGCGCTGCTTGCGATCGGCGCGGCGGCCGTGCTGGTGCTCGCCGCTCTGGTGGCTTTGGGAGCCTGGCAGCTCCATCGCCTCCGCTGGAAGCTCGACCTCATCGCCGCCGTCGATGCCCGGGTGCACGCGCCGACCTCGCCCGCACCGCCGCCTTCGACCTGGCCCTCCATCACGGCGCATGCTGACGCCTACCGGCACATCGAGGCCAGGGGCGTTTTCCTCGACGGTGAGACCGCCGTCCAGGCGGTCACCGAGCGCGGCGCCGGCTTCTGGATTCTTACGCCCTTGCGGACGGACACCGGTTTCATCGTGCTGGTGAACCGCGGCTTCGTTCCGCTTGATCGCCGCGCACCGGCATCGCATTCGCGACCTTCGTCGGGTGAAGTCACGGTTGCCGGGCTCCTGCGCCTGTCCGAGCCGAACGGCGCCTTCTTGCGCAGCAACGATCCGGCGGCCGACCGCTGGTACAGCCGCGACGTCGCGGCCATTGCCGCCGCTCGCCATCTCGGACCGATCGCCCCTTATTTCATCGATGCCGGAGCCTTGCCCGGCGCGTCCGACGTCCCGGTTGGGGGCTTGACCGTCATCGCCTTTCCCAACAATCACCTGATCTACGCCCTGACCTGGTTCGGCTTGGCCGCGATGCTCGCCGGGGCTGCCATATGGGTGGCCCGGGACGAGCTCCGCCTCCGCAGGAACCCGCCGTGACGCCCGCTTCATCCCTCCGTCGAGGTCGCGGCTCGGCCGAGCGATCCTCGACCGGCCGCCAAGCCGACACGCGAGACGGCGACGACGATGCGGCCGGCCGCAAGAACCTGCTCCTCCTCATCCAGTTGCGCTGGATCGCCGTTGGCGGGCAGATCGCCACCATCGTCGTGGTGGGTCTCGGCATCGGGATCGCGCTTCCGGTCGGCCAGATGGCGACCGTGCTGGTCGCCCTGGTCGGGCTCAACTTCGCGAGTCTCGCGCGCTTGTCGCGCCCGACCGACGTGGCCAATTCCGAGCTGTTCACGGCGCTGCTGCTCGATGTCGCCGCGCTGACCCTGCAGTTCTACCTGACCGGCGGAGCGACGAACCCGTTCACCTCGCTGTACCTGCTTCAGGTGACCCTTGGTGCCGTGCTGTTGGACGCCGGGTCCACCTGGATCATGGTGAGTTTGACGGGTCTTTGCTTCGCCGGCCTGACGATCAAGTATCGCCCCCTCGACCTCAGCGCGCTCCCGGACCGAAGTCTCTTCGGCCTGCATATCGCCGGCATGCTGATCTGCTTTCTGCTCGATGCCGCCCTGCTCGTGGTGTTCGTCACCAGGATCAACGGCAACCTTCGCGAGCGCGACATCCGTTTGGCCGCGCTGCGCCAGCAGAACATCGAGGAGGAACATATCGTCCGCATGGGTCTCCTCGCTTCGGGCGCGGCCCACGAGCTGGGAACGCCGCTCGCCACGCTTTCGGTGATCCTCGGGGACTGGCGTCGCATGCCGGCGCTCACCGGCGATCCCGAGCTGATGAGCGAGATCGCCGCCATGGAAGCCGAGGTGCGGCGATGCAAGTCGATCCTTACCGGCATCATCGTTTCCGCCGGCGGGACGCGCAGCGAGTCGGCCGCGATCACCACGCTGCACGCCTTCCTCGACGAGCTCGTCGAAGATTGGCGAGCGGCGCGACATACGGCGACGCTCGAGTTCGTCGATGCCCTTGAGGAGGACGTGACGATCGTCTCGGACACGGCGCTGAAGCAGGTCGTCACCAACCTGCTCGACAACGCCCAGGAGGCCTCAGCGCGCTCGATCGTGCTCGAAGTGTCCCGTGAGGACGGCTTGCTACGCCTCGTCGTGACCGACGACGGCACCGGCTTCCCGCCAGAGGTCCTCGAGAAGCTCGGCAAGCCCTATCAGTCCAGCAAGGATCACCCGGGCAGCGGCCTCGGCCTGTTCCTCGTCGTCAACGTGGTGCGCAAGCTCGAAGGTCACGTGGCGGCGGCGAACTGCCCCGGCGGCGGCGCCGTCGTGACGCTGTTGCTGCCGCTTGCCGTGCTGTCCGTCCGCGGAAAGGCTCAGGATGTCGGCTGAGCGTCTCCTTGTCATCGTCGACGATAACGAGGCATTTGCCCGGACGCTCAAGCGTTCGTTCGAGCGACGGGGCTACGAGGTCCTGTTGGCGCCCGATCTCGCGACGGTCCAGGCGCTGTTGCGGGAGCGGACGCCGGGCTACGCCGTGGTCGACCTCAAGCTCGCCGGCGCGTCGGGGCTGAGCTGCGTGCAGGCGCTCCACGCCCATTCGCCCGAGATGCTGATCGTGGTCCTGACCGGGTTCGCGAGCATCGCCACGGCCGTCGAGTCGATCAAGCTCGGCGCCTGCCACTACCTGGCCAAGCCTTCGAACACGGACGACATCGAGGCTGCCTTCAGCAAGGGTGCGGGCGACGAGAGGGTCCCGACCAGCCCGCGTGCGACCTCCATCAAGACGCTCGAGTGGGAGCGCATCCACGAGACGCTGGCCGAGACCGACTTTAACATCTCGGAGACCGCCCGCCGCCTTGGCATGCACCGTCGCACCCTCGCGCGAAAGCTCGATAAACGGCAGGTTCAGTAGTGCGCAGACGACGGGCAGCTTGCGCGAAGAGCGATCGCCTCTTTTCGGAGATGCGGTCTAACGCTTCTTGCCGCTCCTCACATGCCGGGACTGACCATCCAGCGGTTGATGGTGTCCGCGACCTTCTTACAGGCATCCTCGACGACGCCGGCGGTCTCGTGAGCCGCGCCTGCGGCTTGTCCAGCATGCCTTTGCCGTCTTCCTCGTCCATGATCCTGTCTCGGTTCGACGAGTACCTCTTTGAGCGGTCGGCGGCGATAGTGTCCGGCGATCGAAGACTTTCTCGCCGAACCGACCGACCTTGGCCGAGCTCGTGCGCCGCTTCACCACAGGGTAAGCTATGTCGCGTGATTGACACGGAATGCTACAGCGTCCCGTTCCACAAGCAGACAAGCCCTCCATGCTGTGCTTTCTCCCGCCTCCTCCAGCGTGCCTGCCACCGCTTCCTGCAGCTGATCCTCGCCGTCCCAGCGCACGTGCAGCCGCAATCATCGTTCTGATCGCGCTCTGTGTCGCTGTTCTGGCGCCCTTCGGCTGGTCCTACGTCGAGCCGCAGTACGATGCGCAGGTCGGCATTCCTCTGCAGCTCGTTCCTCGTGAGGAGGATCTCGCGATCCGCGCCGCGCTGGCAAGCCGTCATCTCGCAGGATTTGTCGGCCGCTTTCGCGCTGGAGCTCATGCCAGCGTGCCGCCCGGCCTTGCCGTGGACGGCGCCACCGGTATTCTCAGCGGCACGCCGTCCATGGCCGGCACCTACACCCTCGCCCTCGCCGTCGAAGACGGTCCCGCCGTGGTGTCCGGGCGCAGCTTCCGCCTCAAGGTTTTGCCGCCGGCGCATTGATCGAGACGTGAGGCATCGAACAATGATCCCGCGTCGCTCTGCGAGGCGTAAGGCTGGTCCCGCTGTCTTTTCTTTGTTGGCGCAAGTCCGCAATAGTGGGACGTTGCGCTGTTGCACCGTTTCCGACTGATGGTGCCGGCGCATTGATGACGTCAGCCGAGCGGTCTTGACCCGGCGAAGCTGCTCGGACCTTTGATGGCGCGACACGAGGCTGGCGCAAGAATAACGTGACGCATGACCCAGCTTCCTGAACCGCAACAGGCCCTTCGCGCCTCGCGCCGCGTGGCGCTCGTGATGCTGGCGAGCCTGCCGGTCTTGTCCGCGCTCGCTGCCCCCGGCGACTTCTCCGCTTACCTGCAGTCATTGTGGCCGGAGGCGCAGGCGCAGGGCGTGCGCCGCGAGACCTTCGATGCCGTCGTCGCCGGGCTGACGCCGGACAACGGCCTGCCGCGCTCCTCGGGCGGCCAGCCCGAGTTCGACAAGCCGCTCCAGGCCTATTTCCGCGAGGCGGTCTCGGCCGGGCGCATTGCGCAGGGCCGGCAGCTCGCCGCGACCCACGCCGCGGCGCTGGCGGCGGCCGAGGCCAGGTACGGCGTGCCGGGCGAGATCGCGCTGGCCGCCTGGGGCATGGAGAGCGACTACGGGCGCACGCGCGGATCGCGCGACATCCTGCGCACGCTCGCGACCCTCGCCTGGACGCGGACCGACCGGCCGGTGTTCCGCGACGAGTTCGTCGCCGCGCTGGTGATCCTCGATCGCGGCGAGGTTTCGCGCGCAAAACTCGTCGGCTCCTGGGCGGGCGCGATGGGCGACCCGCAGTTCCTGCCCTCGGCCTACCTCAAATACGCGGCGAGCGCGGCCGGCGGCGCGGCGCCCGACATCTGGGACAATCCCGCCGACGTCGTCACCTCCGTGGCGAGCTTCCTGCGGGCCGAGGGGTGGGCGCCGGGGCAGCCGTGGATCGAGGAGGTCGTCGTGCCCCAGGGCTTCGGCTTCGCGACGCTGCACGCGAGCGCGGCGGACTGGGCCGCGCAGGGCCTGCGGCGGCCCGACGGCCGCGCGCCGGCCGGCGAGGGCGATGCCGCGCTGTTCCTGCCCTCGGGCGCCGCGGGACCGGCGTTCCTGCTGTTTGCGAACCTTTTCGTGATCAAGCAGTACAACAACTCGGATTCCTACGCGCTGTCGCTCGGCTCGCTGGCCCAGCGAATCGCCGGCGGCCTGGCGCCGGCGACGCCATGGCCGGCGAAGCCCGTGAACCTGCCGCGCAGGGACAAGGCCTTCATCCAGGCCAAGCTGGCCGAGAAGGGCCTCTACGATGGCGCGCAGGACGGCAAGTTCGGCCCCAAGGCCCGCGATGCCATTCATGCCTACCAGCGGCAGGCCGGCCTCGTCCCAGCCGACGGCTTCGCCACCCCGGCGCTGGTCGCAAGCCTCAAGGCGGGGCGGTGACGGGAAGCGGCACGACGCGAGACGTGCCGGCTAGGGCAACGTCCGCTGTCGCAGACTTGCTCCAACACAGAAAAACTTAGCGAGGACGAGCATATAAGCGTCGCGAAGCGACTCCAAATCATGGTCCGATAATCTAAGTGGTGAGAACGTCGGCGTAGATCTCGCTCAGGGGCATGTCGATGCCGAATGCAGGCAGGGTGAGGCGTGCTTCGAGCCCGTTGGCGATGCTATGGCCGCTCCATTCGCCGTTCTCGCCGCGGTTGATTGTCTCGACGTGCGGGCGGTCGCGCGTCACCAGCACGTAGTATCTTAGGCTCGGCAGCGTCTGGTAGACCGCCCACTTGTCCTCGCGGTCGCGGCGCTTCGTGCCGTCGGAAAGGACCTCGACCACGATGCTCGCGTCGCTGAGGAAGGTGGCTCCGGGCGGCGGACGTTGGCAGAAGACGAGAAGGTCCGGCAGCAGGGACGACGCCGAGCCTGCCTCCTTAAGGCGGAACGTCTCGCGAAGAGTACGGCAGGGTGATCCTATGCTGCGGAACCGCGCGTCGAAGCCGGCCGCGAGATTGCTGATGATGCGGTTGTGCTCCCAGCGCGCGCCGACCATCATCCTGACGACGCGGCCGGAGATCAGCTCCCAGCGCTCGTCGTCGGGCGCATCGGCGAGGAGCTCCTCGAAATCCTCGAGGCTCATGGGTGCGGGCTGAAGGGCGGGGCGGTTCACGGCTTCAGGAACTTGATGAAAGCAAAGACGGCACCGAGGACGATCGGAGTTTGAAAGCCGATCGCGCCGACGACCCACTTGATGACATTGGCCTTCAATTCTGACATCGCGGAGCGAAGCTTCTTAATCTCAATCGTCAGGTCCGTGCGTAGCTTCTCCACATCGACCTTGGTCGCGAGCGTGGAGAGGTCGAGGTCCTGCGCCTTGCGGATGTTGCGCGCCACGGCTTCGGCCTGCGCGTCGGTGAAGCCCGCCGAGCGCAGGTCCCTCACCACCTCGTGCGTGTCGAGCGTCGCTAGGCTCATGACGTGTCTCCGGGCAGGCAGCCCTGGCCTTTCGGTGCGAAGACTAGCACGGTAGCGCTCGTTCCGCACCGAATCGGTGAGCGCCCTTGTCCTCTTCTCCGCCGCGCCTCCTCGGCGCGGATCCGCTCGACGACGATCCCGACGCCACGCTGCGCCCGCAGACGCTCGCCGACTTCACGGGCCAGGCGGCGGCGCGCAAGAACCTAAAAGTGTTCATCGAGGCGGCCAAGACGCGCCGCGAGGCGCTCGACCACGTGCTGTTCGTCGGGCCGCCGGGGCTCGGCAAGACCACGCTGGCGCAGATCGTGGCGCGCGAGCTCGGCGTCAACTTCCGCTCGACCTCGGGCCCGGTGATCGCCAAGGCGGGCGACCTCGCCGCGCAGCTGACGGGTCTCGAGGAGCGCGACGTGCTCTTCATCGACGAGATCCACCGGCTCAACCCCGCTGTGGAGGAGATCCTCTATCCCGCCATGGAGGATTTCCAGCTCGACCTGATGATCGGCGAGGGGCCGGGCGCGCGCTCGGTCAAGATCGATCTCGCCAAGTTCACGCTGATCGGCGCCACCACCCGCGCCGGCCTGTTGACGACCCCGCTGCGCGACCGTTTCGGCATCCCGGTGCGGCTGCAGTTCTACACGGTGGAGGAACTGGAGCTGATCGTGCGGCGCGGCGCCCGGGTGATCGGCATCGGCATGAGCCGCGAGGGGGCTAACGAGATCGCGCGGCGCGCGCGGGGCACGCCGCGCATCGCCGGGCGGCTGCTGCGTCGTGTCCGCGACTTTGCCGTGGTCGACGGCGAGACGGAGATCTCGCGCGACCTCGCCGACAAGGCGCTGACGCTGCTCGACGTGGACACGATCGGCCTCGACCTGATGGATCGGCGTTATCTCACCACGATCGCGACCTCGTTCGGCGGCGGCCCGGTGGGCATCGAGACCATGGCGGCGGCGCTGTCCGAGCCGCGCGACGCCATCGAGGACATCATCGAGCCCTACCTCATCCAGCAGGGCTTTCTCCAGCGCACGCCTCGCGGACGACTGCTGACGCCCCATGCCTTCGCCCACCTCGGGCTGGCCGCGCCCTCGCGCGATCCCGCCGCCCAGATGGGGTTGTTCGTGGAGGAGGATTAACCCTGGCCGGGTCCTAAGACCCTTGAACGGGGAACAACGGCCAAGGCTCCTCGTTGCAAAGCTTCAAAGGAGGGAATCCCATGACTTTCAAGCGTGTTCTCGTCGCTGCCGCGGTTTTTGGTATGGCCGCCCCCACCATCACCGTCGCACAGGGCCTCGTCGGCGGCGCTGAGAACGGTGCCGATCGCGGCGGCGCGGCCGCTGGTCCGGTTGGCGCGGTCGTCGGTGGTGCCGTTGGTGCTGCGACCGGCACCGTCAACGGCGCACTCGGCATCGGCCCGCGCGCCGTTGCTCCCTGCGGCAGCCGTACCGTCACGCGCCAGGATGCTGACGGCAATTCGGTGTCTCGCACCGACTCGAACTGTTGACCGCACAGGTCCACGAGCCGAGAAGGGGCCGCCGCCACTCGCCGGCGGCCCTTCTTTTCGAGAGTCAGCCCTTACGACGGTGAAACGCGCTGTCGTGTGACAGCGACTGCTGCGACATAGGCGAGCGAGCCGACGGCCGTGATCCAGAAGCTGGTCGGCCAGTCGGTGTAAAAGGCCAGCAGCAGCCCGGCCCAGGCGGTCAACACGGCCAGCACCATAGATGCCGTGACGCCGGTCGCGACAGTCCGCGTCAACCGCCGCGCCGCCGCGGCGGGCATGACCAGCAGGGCGAAGTTCAACAGCACGCCGACGATCTGGATAGTCTGCGCCGTCGACAGCGCCACCAGCAGCATGAACAGGGCCGAGACCGTCGTCAGCCCCACACCTCGTGCCTCCGCCAGCTCCGGCTGCAAACTGGCGAACACCAGCGGCCGTGCGCAGGCCGCCAGCGCGACGAGCGTGAAGGCGCCGAGCCACGTCAAGGCGACCACCGTGCCGGCGGAAATGCCGAGCACGTTGCCGAACAGGATGTTCGTCGCGAGCGAGGCGTAGGCGGTGTAGAAATGCAGGAACAGCAGGCCGAGCCCGAGCGAGAAGGTGAGCACGATGCCGATCGCCACGTCGCGCTGGCTGCGCTCGCCGATCAGCGCCATGGCGAGCCCGGCGAGCACCGTCGCACCGGTCAGCCCGACGAAGGGCGAGACCCCGATCAGCGCCGCGCCGGTGGCGCCGGGAAAGCCGACGTGGCTCAGCGCGTGCCCGGCGAAGGTCTCGCCGCGCAACACCAGGAAGTAGCCGATCGCGCCGGCGACGATGCTGACGATCGTGCATGCCAGGAAGGCGTTGCGCATGAACTCGTAGGCAAAAGGGTTCATGCGTCGACGCGGGTGTCCGCCGGCTCGTGCGCGCAGGGGCCGTGGGCGCACGAGGTGAGCTGCCCGTCGCTCGCCATCACGAAGATGCGGCCATCGAAGCGCGCCACGTGGATGGGCGTGCGGTAGAGGCGTCCGAGCACCTCGGAGGTCACCACCTCGTCCACCGAGCCCAGCGCGGCGGCGCCGTTGCCGAGATAGAGGACGAGGTCGACGGCCTCGAGCAGCGGGTTGAGGTCGTGGGCGCAGAACAGCACGGTGCTGCCGCGCCGGCGCGCGACGCGGTGCACCGCCTCGACGATGCCGCGCTGGTGGCCGGGATCGAGGCTGACGAGAGGTTCGTCGAGGAGCAGCAGCTCTGGGTCACCGACCAGCGCCTGCGCGAACAGCACGCGCTGGCGCTCGCCGCCGGAAAGTTCGCTGACGGGGCGACGGGCGAGATCGGTCGCGCCGACCTCGTCGAGCGCCGCAGCGGCGAGCCGGCGCTCGGCGCGCGTCGCCCCGGGCCATCCCCAGCGCGTGCCGCCGACGGCGCCGAGCACGAGATCATGGCCTGTCAGCCCGAGCTGTGCCGCGCCGCGGCGGAACTGCGGCATGTAGCCGACATGGGGATTGCCGCGTCGCGGGCCTTCGCCGAGCACGTCGATGCGGCCGGCGGTCAGCGGCTGCAGGCCGAGGATCGCGCGCAGCATCGTGGTCTTGCCGGCGCCGTTGGGGCCGAGCACGCCGACGAAGGCGCCGCGCGGGATCGCGAAGGAGACGTCGGAGAGGATCGCGCGGCCTCCCAGCCTTATGCCGACGTTGCGAAAGTCGATCGCGTCCGTCACATCGTCTTTCCGGAGAGCGCCTTGGCGACCTGCGCGAGCTGGCCCTCGAACCAGGCCTGGACCTTGACGTCCCTCGGCTCGGTCTCGGTGACGCCGATCACCGGGATGCCCGCCGCCGAGGCCATCTCCTTGAGCCGCGAGGTGGTCTTGTCGGTGACCTGCGCATTGTAGAAAAGCAGCTTCACCTTGCCGCTTTTGAGGCTGTCCTCGAAGCCGGCGACCTGGCTGGCCGAGGGCTCGGCGTTGTTCATCACCGAAAGCTGGAATGGCTCGTTCAGCATCTCGAAGCCGAGCGCCTTGGCCATGTAGCCGAACACCGGCTCCGTGGCGGTGACCTTCAGGCCTTTGTGCTTGTCGCGCAGCGCCATGATCTCCTTGTTGATGGGCGCGAAGCTCTTCTCGAAGGTGGCGAGGTTGACCTTGTACTCGGCGGCATCCGCAGGATCGCGCGCCTCGAGCTTGGCGGCGAGCGCGGCGGCGACCTCCGGCAGGGTCTTGGGCTCGTACCAGAGGTGAGGATTGTCGCCGCTCTTGGCGCCGACCAGCGCGGCGGCGACGATGATGGCGCGGTCGGTTCGCCCGGAGGCCGAGAGAAGCTTGTCCATCCAGGGGTCGTAGTCGGCGCCGTTGGTGATCACCACGTCGGTACCGGCGATCGCCTTGGCCGTCGAGGGGCTGGTCTCGAAGAGGTGCGGATCCTCGTCGGGGTTCGACAGGATGCTTGTCACCTCGACGTGCGAGCCGCCGATCTGGCGCGCGACGTCGGCGTAGATGTTCTCGGCGGCGACGATCTTCGTGATCGTCGAGGCGGCGAGCGCCGGCGTCGCGACGAGGACAGCGGCCAGGGTCATGACACGGGTGAGATGGCGCATCGGACTTCCGATATAATGTAACAGACAATGGGCGACTGATGGGCCGGACGGTCGTGTCTGTCAACGGCGGCATTCAGCGTGGACGCGTTGACCTTGCGCCAAGATGGTCGATCTTCCGTCCTGCGGGCCGATCCCGCGAAGGAGCGATTGACCATGAAGACCATCCTGAAGCTCGCTGCCGCGGCGGCCATTCTCGCGATGCCGCTGGCCGCTGCCCAGGCCGCGACGGAGACCGTCAAGGCCGAACTGACCAGCAACGCCGAGACGCCCCCGAACGGCTCGAAGGGCACGGGCTCGCTGACCGGCACCTATGATCCGTCGGATCGCAAGTTAACCTACACGGTCACCTACGCGGACCTCACCGGCCCCGCCACGATGGCGCATTTCCACGCGCCAGCTCCGGTCGGCAAGTCCGCCGGCGTCGAGGTGCCGATCAAGGGTTCGGTGGCGAGCCCGATCAAGGGAGAGGTCACGCTGAACGAGGTCGACGCCAAGAACCTGACCGACGGCATGACGTATTTCAACATCCATACGCAGGCGAACCCCAAGGGCGAGATCCGCGGCCAGGTCATGGTCGGCAAGTAGTTGATGGTCGGCAGGTCGCGGCCGGGAGCACGACGCGTGCCGTGACGGCCCTCGGCGTCGGTGGTAGGAGCCGGGCATGGACGCGCTTGCTTCTTTCGACGTCGTGGTGATCGGCGGTGGCCACGCCGGCTGCGAGGCCGCCGCGGCCGCCGCACGCGTCGGCGCCCGCACCGCGCTGGTGACGCAGCGGCGCGACACGATCGGCGCGATGTCGTGCAACCCGGCGATCGGTGGGCTCGGCAAGGGCCATCTCGTGCGCGAGGTCGACGCGCTCGACGGGCTGATGGGCCGCGTGGCGGATGCCGCCGGCATCCAGTACCGCGTGCTGAACCGCTCCAAGGGCGCCGCCGTGCGCGGCCCGCGCGCCCAGGCCGATCGCCGGCTCTACCGCGAGGCGATGCAGGCGGCGCTCGCGGCGACGCCGGGTCTCGCCATCGTGGAGGGCGAGGCGGCGGAGATCGAGGCCGACGGCGCCGTGGCGGCGGTGCGGTTGGCCGACGGCAGGCGGCTCGCCTGCGCCGCCGCCGTCGTGACCACGGGCACGTTCCTCAACGGCGTGATCCATTGCGGCGCGGCGACCCGCCCGGCCGGCCGCGACGGCGACGCTCCGGCCCGACAGCTCGCCGCCAGTCTGACGCGGCACGGCTTCGCGCTGGGGCGCCTCAAGACCGGCACGCCGCCCCGGCTCGACGGCCGCAGCATCGATTGGAGCGGGCTGGAGCGGCAGGGCGGCGACGCCGCGCCGGAGCCGTTCTCCTTCCTCACGAGCGAAATCACGAACCCTCAGGTCGACTGCCACGTCACGCATACGAATGCGGCGGGGCACGCGATCATCGAGGCCAACCTCGCGCTGTCCGCCGTGCATTCGGGCGCGATCACCGGCATGGGACCGCGCTACTGCCCCTCGATCGAGGACAAGGTCACGCGGTTCAAGGAGCGCGCCTCGCACCAGATCTTCCTCGAGCCGGAGGGGCTCGATGACCCGACGATCTACCCCAACGGCATCTCCACCTCGCTGCCACCCGAGGTGCAGGACCGTTTCCTGCGCACCATCCCCGGCCTCGCCGACGTCACCGTGCTGAAGCCCGGCTACGCCATCGAGTACGATTATCTCGACCCGCGCGAGCTCACGGCGGCGCTGGAGACCCGGCGCGTGCCGGGGCTGTTCCTGGCCGGGCAGATCAACGGCACCACCGGCTACGAGGAGGCGGCGGCGCAGGGCCTCGTCGCCGGGCTCAACGCCGCGCGTCGCGCCGGCGGCCAGGCGCCGGCACTGTTCGGGCGCGCCGAGAGCTACATCGGCGTGATGATCGACGACCTGGTCAGCCGCGGGGTCAGCGAGCCCTATCGCATGTTCACCTCGCGCGCCGAGTACCGGCTGACGCTGCGCGCCGACAACGCCGACACCCGGCTGACGAGCCGGGGCGAGTCGCTCGGGCTCGTCGGGACGGAACGGTGTCGTTCCTTTGCCGTCAAACGCGAGGCGCTCGATCGAGCGGAGGTCATCCTGCGCGGGCTATCGCTGACGCCGAACGAGGCGGCGTCTCATGGCCTCTCGGTCAAACACGACGGCGTCCGCCGCTCCGCCTACGAGCTGCTCGGCTTTCCCGACGTGACGTTCGACCGGTTGCGGGCGATCTGGCCGGACAGGCTCGGCCCGATGGCGGCGGCCATCGCAACGCAGGTCGAGATCGACGCCGGCTATGCCGTCTATCTCGATCGCCAGGCCGCCGACATCGCCGCGGCGCGTCGCGACGAGGCTCTGGCGATCCCGCCGCAGCTGGATTTCCACGCCATGCCAGGGTTGTCCAACGAGATCCGCCAGCGCCTCGCCCGATCGCGCCCGGCAACGATGGCGGCCGCCGGCCGCATCGAAGGCATGACGCCGACGGCGATGACGCTGCTCGCCGCCCACGTGCGGCGGGCGAGAGCGGCGGCGTGAGGGCAGGCGCATCTTCCTCCGCTTCGCACTATGGCATGCACACATCCGAGTCCGCCCTGGGGGAGTCAAGCGGGGTACGCCCTTCTCTCCTTGTGAGAGAAGGTTGCGGAGCGCCGGATGAGGGATCGGGTCACCTCTCCTCGTTGGAGCGCTTCGCGTCGAGACGCCCCTCCAGGAAGGTTGCCCGACCCCTCATCCGCTCTTCGGGCACCTTCTCCCGCAAGAGGGAGAAGGGGACGTCCGGCGACAGCGCGGCCCTTCCCGTCGGCCCTCTCCTGGCCGGCTGCATGAGAAAAGAGATCTGCTCTCTTTATCGACTTGCACCGGGGAGGAAGCGCGCGTGACCCGCGAGGCCGTGCTGGCGCCGCTTCCGGAGCCTGTCCGCCGCCGGCTCACCCTCTACGCCGACCTACTGGTGCGCTGGCAAGCCACCATCAATCTCGTCTCGCCCAAGACCCTCCCCGAGCTCTGGACCCGCCATATCGGCGACTCGTTGCAGGTCCAGGCGGCGGCGCCTGAGGCCCGGCGTTGGGTCGATCTCGGCTCGGGCGGCGGCTTCCCCGGCCTCGTGACGGCGGTGCTGCTGGCCGACGTTCCCGGCGCTTCGGTTCACCTCGTCGAGAGCGACAAGCGCAAGGCCGCCTTCCTGCGCACCGTCGCGCGCGAGACCGGTGCGCCGGCCACGATCCACGCCGAGCGCATCGAGAGCTTCGTGGCCGCGCATGGCGAGGCGGTCGACGCCGTTTCGGCCCGCGCGCTGGCCGCTTTGCCCCAGCTGCTGGCTTACGCACAGACATTCCTCGATACGGGGGCTCTCGGGGTGTTTCCGCAGGGAGAAAGCGCCGCGGCCGAATTGACCGGCTCCGGCCTCGACCGTAGGTTCGCGTTCGACATCGTGCCGAGCCGTCTGCGCGACGGATCGTGCCTTCTTCTCGTCCGGGCCGCGCCGCCCGGCGGAGTTCGTTGACCGTGCCCCTCGCCCAATCGATGAGAGTGCTGGTGCTCGCCAACCAGAAGGGCGGCGTCGGCAAGACGACGACGGCCATCAATCTCGGCACCGCATTGGCGGCCATCGACGAGCGCGTGCTGATCGTCGACCTCGACCCGCAGGGCAATGCCTCGACGGGGCTCGGCATCGACCGCAAGAGCCGGCAGATCTCGACCTATCACGTCATGACCGGCGAAGCGGCGCTGGCCGAGGCGGTGCAGACCACGGCCGTGCCGCGCCTTTCGGTAGCGCCCTCCACCCTCGACCTGCTCGGTGTCGAGCTCGAGATCGCCAACGACAAGGACCGCGCCTACAAGCTGCGCGACGCGCTCGCCGAGTACGACGCGGCCCAGGCCAAGCTCGGCGCCGAGGGCACCACCTATCTCCTGATCGACTGCCCGCCCTCGCTCAACCTGCTGACCATCAACGCGCTCGCCGCGGCGCACGCCGTGGTGGTGCCGCTGCAGTGCGAGTTCTTCGCGCTGGAAGGCCTGTCGCAGCTGCTGTCGACGGTGGAGCAGGTCAAGAGCTCGCTCAATGCGGCGCTCGAGATCCACGGCGTGGTGCTGACGATGTTCGACGCGCGCAACAACCTCGCCAATCAGGTCGTCGCCGACGTCCGCGGCTTCCTCGGCGACAAGGTCTACGAGACGGTGATCCCGCGCAATGTGCGCATCTCCGAGGCGCCCTCGCACGGCAAGCCGGCGCTGCTCTATGATTTGAAGTGCCCGGGAAGTCAGGCTTACCTGAAGCTCGCCTCGGAGGTGATTCGGCGCGAAAGGCACCTCAGGGCGGCATGAAAGGGACGATGATGAAGGCACAGGTTGGATGAAGGCCCAGGCCCAGGACGAAGTCCGCTCGCGGCTCGGGCGCGGCCTCGCCGCGCTGATTGGCGACAGCGGCACGGAGGCCGAGGCGTTCACTCGCGTGCGCGGGCAGAAGCGCGTACCTATCGAGTTCCTGAAGCCCAACCCGCGCAACCCGCGTCAGAGCTTCGACGAGGAAGACCTTGCCGAGCTCACCGCCTCCGTGCGTGAGAAGGGCATCATCCAGCCCATCCTGGTGCGCACCGTGCCGGGCAAGGCCGATGCCTACGAGATCATCGCCGGCGAGCGGCGCTGGCGCGCGGCGCAGCGCGCCGAACTGCACGACGTGCCCATCGTCACCATCGAGGCCGACGACAAGCAGGCGCTCGAGATCGCGATCATCGAGAACGTCCAGCGCACCAACCTCAACGCCGTCGAGGAGGCGGAGGGGTACGAGCGCCTCGGCACCGACTACGGCTACACCCACGCCGATCTCGCCAAGGTCATCGGCAAGAGCCGCTCGCACGTCGCCAACACGATGCGCCTGCTGACGCTGCCGCCGCGCACCCGCGAGCTGCTCGGCTCCGGCCGGATCTCCGCCGGCCACGCCCGCGCGCTGTGCACCTGTGAGCAGGCCGACGCCATCGCCGAGAAGATCGTGACCAAGGGGCTTTCGGTGCGTGCCGTAGAGGATCTCGTCCGCCGCGAGCAAGAGGCCAAGGAGAAGGCCGAGGGCTTCGCCCGGCGCGCGACCCGCGAGAAGGATGCCGACACCAAGGCGCTGGAGCGCCGGCTGACCGACAAGGTCGGCCTCGCCATCGACATCCGCCACAACGGAGAGGGCGGTGAGGTGCGCCTGAAGTACGCGAGCCTTGAGCAGCTCGACCGCGTGGTGGCGCTGCTGGGCGGGTAGCTCATCGTCGTTGCCCAGCGCCCGGTAAAGGACGGAGAGGATCGTCCGGCGAGGCCGCTGCGCTTCCCATGAGCTCCTTTTCCCTTTGCTTGCGGGAGAAGAGAAAACCTCAGCAGGCGGCGCCCATCCCGCGATAGAAGCCGGAGATGCGGTGGAACCACTCGTGGCGGGCCTGGAGATGCGCCATGCCGGTGCCGCGCTCGGGCAGCTGCAGCGTGCCGACGAGCTCCTCGATCTCGCGGCGCGCCGACTGCTGGGAGGACGACAGGGCGCCGGTCTTCATCGCCTCCTCGATCGGGTCGAGCGCGGTCAGGCCGATGGGGAACAGCTCGCGGAAGATGACGCGGTCGTGCAGGCCCTCGGCCGGGCGGAACTTCAGCTCGCTCGCCATGCGGCCGAGGCTGACGGCGATCTGCCGGGCGTTGTTGGACTGCAGCGAGGCGATGCGGTTGCGCACGATCACCCAGTCGATCATCCCGTTGTCGACGAGGTGGCGCTTGCGCCGGGCCTCGATGACGAGGTCGGCGTAATGCGCCACCGCCCCGCGCTTGCTGCGATCGTGATGCACGCGGGAGAACACGTCGACGTCGATGTAGCTGTCGTTGACCGGCGACACGAGGGTATCGGCGAGCGAGTGCGCCAGCCGCATGAGGTAGGAATCCGAGGCCGGCGTGTCGATCACCACGAACTCGAATTCGTGCTCGATCTGGGTGACGGCGTCGGCGAAGGCGGCGAACTCGACCGTCTCGTTGTCGCGCACGCTTTCCGAATTGCCGCGCTGCGGGGCGAAGTGCAGCGGCAGCTCGACGTCCCAGGGCGCGGATTGCGCCCAGGAGCGGCGATTCTCGAAAAAGCGGGTCAGGGTCTGCTGGCGCGTGTCGAGGTCGATCGTGGCGACGCGGAAGCCGGCCTTCATCAGGGCGACGGACAGGTGGATCGACAGCGTCGACTTGCCGGTGCCGCCCTTCTCGTTGCCGACGACGATGACGTGCGCCGACCGCAGGTCGGGCGTCTCGATGTCCTCGTAATCCGCGTCGGCGGCCACGCCCATGGATCGGCTGCTCCGATTCTCGACAAAGCACAAGTTAAGCCGTGGGGCGCCGCCCTGTCACCTGCGGCGAGGTCACGGCTTCGACAGCGCCGCCGCCGTAGAGCCAGTCGTAACGCTCGAGCAGCCGTCGCGAGCCGATGAGCCGCATGCCGGCGTCGCGCGCCGCGGCGGCCGGGCCGGCGAGATGGTAGATGCGGCCGAGCTCCTGCGAGGCCTTCTGCACGCGGGTGGCGCGGGCGACGCGGGCGGCCGAATACGCGGCCAGCGCGGCCGGCACGTCGCGCCCGGCGGCGAGTGCCAGGGCCAGCGCCGCGGCGTCCTCGATCGCCTGCGCCGCGCCCTGCGCCAGGAACGGCAGGATCGGGTGCGCGGCGTCGCCGACGAGCGCCACCGGCCCTGCGTTCCACGCCGGCAGCGGGTTGCGCTCGAACAGCGGCCAGCCCGTCCACGACAGGGCGGCGGCGATCAACGCGCGCGCCGCCGGATGCCACCTAGCGTAGCGGGCGCGGATGGCCGCGGCATCGCCGGGGCGCGCCCACAGCTCGCCCGGCGCATCCGCGGTGTCGTCGCGGGTGATGGCGACGACGTTGATCGTGTCACCCAGCGCGTAATGCACGAGGTGCGCGTCGCGGCCGAGCCACAGCCCGGTCTCGGCGCCGCGCAGCTCGGGATCGAGGTCGGCGGCGGCGATGGTGGCGCGCCATGCCGTGCGCCCGGTGTCGCGCGGCGCGTCGGCGGCGGCGGCCACGAGCTTGCGCCGCACGCTCGAGCGTACGCCGTCGGCGCCGATCAGCGCGTCGGCGGCGAAGGAGCGGCTGAGCTGGCCCTGCTTGGCGGTGACGGCGACGCCTTCGGGCGTGGTGCCGAAACCGGCGAGCGCGGTGCCCAGATGCAGGGTGATCGCCGGCTCGGCCAGCGCCGCCTTATGGAGTACGCGCTGGAGCAGGGCGCGGCGGGCGACGAGATAGGGCGAGCCCCAGCGGAGCTCGGCATCGTCGAGCGGCAGCAGCGACAGCGTGCGGCCGCCGGCGTTGCGGACGCGCACGGCACTGGGACGCGCCGCCTCGCGCGCGAGGGTGTCGAGCACGCCGAGCCGGGCCAGAATGCGCGTCGCGTTGGGGGAGAGTTGCAGCCCAGCGCCGATCTCGGCCAGCGCCGGCGCCTGCTCCAGCACGCTCGAGGCGATGCCGACCCTGGCCAGCGCCAGCGCGCTGGCCAGCCCGGCGATGCCGGCGCCGACGATCAGGACCGACGGCGCATGGTCCGTCATCGCCGCCTCAGGCGGCGCGCGTCGCCACGTTGACCGTCGCCGTGGTGGCGACCTTGGTCTCGGCCGCCTCGTCGGGCAGGTAGAGGCACTCGGCCGGCATCACGATGCCTTTCAGCTCCGGCTCGAAGACGAAGCGCGTCGAGCAATACGAGCACACGATATCGGTCTCCCGGCCCATGTCGATGAAGATGTGGGGATGGTCGAACGGCGGCAGCGCGCCGATGCACATGAACTTTTGCACGCCCACCTTGAGGCTCGGCAATCCCGGCTGGTTGTGGAAATGCGGCGTGCCGTGCATGTCTGCCATGGCGTCGTTCCTTCTCGCGGCCGCCCCGTCCTACGCGCCGCGGGCCGCTGCGGCAACGTCGAGGGTGTTTCCCATGTCGCGTCCCCTGGTGATCGTCGCCGCCGCCGGCCGCAACGGCGCGATCGGCCGCGACAACGCGCTGCCCTGGACCATGCCGGGCGACCTCGCGCGGTTCAAGGCCTTCACCATGGGCTGCCCGATGATCATGGGCCGGCGCACCTGGGAGTCGATCGGCCGCAGCCTGCCGGGCCGCGAGAGCATCGTGGTGTCGCGCGGCGCGCTCGACCTGCCCGACGGCGCCCATGCCGCGGCCGACCCGGAGGCGGCCCTGGCGCTGGCCGCCGCGCGGGCCGAGGCGATGGCCGCGCCCTCGCTGGCGCTGATCGGCGGCGCCGCGCTGTTTGCCGCCTTGATGCCGCGGGTCGATCGCCTGGCAATGACCTTCGTCGACCTGGCGCCCGAGGCCGATACCTTCTTCCCGCCGATCGATTCCTCTCTCTGGCGCGAAACCTTGCGCACCGTGCCGCCGCGCCATCCTCGCGACGAGGGGACCTGCAGCTTCGTGGACTACGTCCGCACGGACTGACGCACCGGCGCCGCATCATTTGTCGTGCCGGCCCGCCTCCTATACATGACATGACGCGGGGGCCTTGGCGGTCGCGCATAGCGGAGCGGACATGCCCTGGGGCACAGGCGGCAATTCAGGCACAGGCGGCGGTCCCTTCAAGCCGGGCAATCCGGGTCCGTGGGGGCAGGGGCCGCGCAAGCCCAGCCCCTGGGGCGCCGGCGGCGGCGGTAGCCAGCCCGATCTCGGCGATCTCTGGCGGCGCCTGCGCGACCGTTTCGGTGGCGGCGGAGGGAGCGGCGGCTCGGGTGGCGGTTCGCTTTTCGGCGGCGGCATCGGCGCGCCGGGCGTGCTCGTCCTCGTCGCCGTGGCGATCGGCCTCTGGCTGCTCTCGGGTTTCTACACCGTCGGTCCCAACCAGGTCGGCCTCAACCTCGTCTGGGGGGCCTATGCCGGGAAGACTTCGCCGGGCCTTAACTACAACTGGCCCTACCCGGTGGGTGAGGTCGAGAAGCTCGGCGTGACCGATCGCAACGCCGTCGACGTCGGCTTCCAGCGGCGGCAGGACCTGTCGCTGCCCAACAGCTTCGAGCAGGTCGGTGTGCCGGAAGAGAGCCTGATGCTGACCGGCGACGAGAACATCGCCGACGTCAAGTTCGTCGTGTTCTGGCAGATCGATCCTTCGCACCCGGAAAATTTCGCCTTCAACGTCGCCGATCCCAGGGAGACCGTGAAAGCCGTCGCCGAGAGCGCGATGCGCGAGATCGTCGGCGGTTCGCAGTTCCAGAAGATCCTGACCATCGAGCGTAAGGTCATCGAGCCCGCCGCCGAGCAGCTGATGCAGAAGGTCCTCGACCGCTACAAGGCGGGCGTGCAGGTCGTGCAGGTCCAGCTCCAGTCGGTCGATCCGCCGCCGCCGGTCATCGAATCCTATCGCGACGTGACGGCGGCGCAGCAGGACGAGGCGCGCTTCCGCAACCAGGGCGAGGCCTACGCCAACACCAAGGTGCCCGAGGCCAAGGGCCAGGCGGCGGCGATCGTGCAGGCGGCCGAGGGCTATCGCACGCAAACCGTGGCCCAGGCCGAGGGCGAGGCCTCGCGCTTCGACCAGGTCTACGCGCAGTACAAGAACGCTCCCGAGGTGACGCGCGAGCGCATCTATCTCGAGACCATCGAGAAGGTGCTGTCGCGCGCGCAAAAGGTCGTCGTCGACGACCCCTCGAGCAAGGGCGTGCAGACCTTCCTGCCGCTGCCGGCGATCGCCAACTCCGGAGGTCAATGATGCGCCAGTACACGACCTTCGCCATCGTCGTCGCCGTCGTCGCGGCGCTGATCGTGGCCTTCTCGGGCACCTTCATCGTGCACCAGACGCAGGAAGCGCTGCTGTTGCGCTTCGGCCAGCCGGTCGCCGGCCGCGGCCTCGTCACCGAGCCTGGCCTGCATTTCAAGCTGCCGCTGATCGAGAACGTCATCTACATCGACAAGCGCCTGCTCAACCTCGAGACGCCCAACGAGGAGATTCTGGCCGCCGACGGCACCCGCATCGAGGTCGACTCTTTCCTGCGCTACAGGATCGAAGATCCGTTGACCTTCTACCAGACGCTGCAGACCAAGCGGCAGGCCGACAGCCAGCTCGGCTACATCATGAACTCGGCGATCCGCCGCGTGCTCGGCGAGGCGACCATGCAGCAGATTGTCCGCGACGATCGCGCCAAGCTGATGGGCGACATCCGCGACCAGGTGAATGCCGAAACGCAGCGGCTGGGCATCCAGGCGGTGGACGTGCGCATCCGCCGCGCCGACCTGCCGCGCCAGATCTCCGAGCAGGTGTTCGCCCGCATGAGCTCGGAATACGCCCGTCAGGCGGCCGAGTACCGCGCCACCGGCCAGCAGCAGAAGCGCACCATCGAGGCCACCGCCGACCGCGACGCCGTGGTGCTGATCGGCGCCGCGCAGCAGAAGGCCGACACGATGCGCGGCGAGGGCGACGCGATCCGCAACAAGGTCTTCGCCGACGCCTACGGCAAGGACCGCGATTTCTTCGCGTTCTACCGCTCGATGGCGGCCTACGACACCGCCTTCGCCGGCAAGGACACCCGGCTGGTCGTGAGCCCGGTGGGCAACTTCTTCCGCTTCTTCAAGTCGCCCTCGGGCGAGCCGGCGGCGAAGACCGAAGCTCCCGCGGCCGCGCTGGCGAAGCCGCAGGAGGCCTCGGCGAAGGCGCCGGAGAGCCAGCCCAAGGCACCGGACGCGAACCCGGCGACGCCGCAGTAGGGTTGGTCATCATAGCCGAAGAAAGCCGTCTTTGCTGTATTGATGAGGTTGCGCAAGCCGTCGTGTCGGATCGTTCTTCTCGCTAAAACTATAATGGCTAGTAGTTCGATGCGCTTAAACAAATTAAACGATGGCTTTAGTGCATGGATAGTGCTGTCGCCGGCTTCGATGCTTGCGAGAGTAGCATCGCTTCGTGCAGTCGATCACGCCATCCGACTGAGTGCGCGAACGGCAATTATCACCTTGACGTAGCAAGCGCTAATGCTGAAAACGGTTGTGCATAAGCGATCGGACGCTACCCGTGCGTGTTCGTCAATTCATCAAACGGCCGAAGCGATTGTTCGGCGCGGGCGAGTGGTCGTCCAAGGCTATGCCAAAGACAGCTTTTCCGCTGTCGAAGACGCGTGCGTATCAGGTTGGCAGGACGTGGCGTTGGCGCGTCGACCATTACCAAGCAGGTCCGAACGTCGGACGAGTGCTCACCGCGTTTCGCGCTGAAACAGAGGATTACCTCGCGTGGCTCAGCATAGAGCGGCTGAGGGGCGAACACTCGCTTGTCGCTCGCTACGAATACCACGGCTATGAACCGGGCTGGCATTGCCATGCCGTGTGCGGCAGCCTCGACAAACTCCCGGTGGCGGTCGTCAAGCCTTATGGTACGATGCGTGCGCCGCATGCCCGAAACCGCCATCGAAGGCCGAGCTACGGAGTTACCGAGCAGAACGCTCTGAGTGTCTCAATGGGGTTCTTTAAGGTCATGACCTTCGCTGAGGATGGCTTCCTGTGAGAGACCTTCTCTGCGCCGCCTTTTGCCAAGAGCTGCGCGTGCGCAGGGTGCCGGCTGGTCTTGCCGTAAGCACAGCCTTCGCCGCAGCGGATGGCGATCGGATTGGATTCTATATCAAAGAGACTAGCGAGGGCTTTCGCATCGAAGACGACGGCTTGGTGCTGCCTATGCTTACTGCGAGTGGCGTCGACTTCAAGTCGGGAACGCGCGCTGATGCTCTTCATGAGCTACTTGCCGAGTACGCTGTCGCGCAAGATGATCGCGAATTTTTCATAGGCGGCTTGCACGAAGATGCTGTACCCGCAGCTGCTCTGCGATTTGTAGCCTTCTCCCTTCGTATTCGCGACTTCATGCTTATGACGGAATACCGCGTCGCCACTTCATTCCGAGAGGATGCCGCCGAGGCGCTCAAGGCGGCCGCCACCTCCACAAAAGCATCCTTTCAGGAAAACGCACCCGTCAGTGAAGCTGTCGCTGAATTCTCTGCAGATTTCGTGATGCGAGCACCGGGAAGACGCCCTGTCGGCGTTTTCCTAGGAATTAATGACAGCCGCATTCTTGAGGCTTTATTCCTTCACATGCGCGCGCGCCATGAGGTGAAGGAAGATTGCGGTATCGTCGCTCTTCTTGAAAGCGGGCACAGCATCAGCGCGCGCGTTCGGCAACAAGCGATGAACCGACTAGATGCCGTAACCGAATTCCGTGGAGATGAAACGTCGGCGGTCAGTCGAATCATGCGAGAAGTTCTGGGGGCAAATCATGTCGTCCACTGATGAGGCTAGGCCGAGCAAGTTAGAGGATCGTGAGGCCTGGTATGCATTCGAGCGCGCCGTTGACGCTGCTGTCAAGAGCGGGCCGAAGAAGAAGATTAGAAAACAAAGAATTGCGAGATCCGGCGAAGTTGCTTCTAACCAGGTCTCGAAATGAGTGTAGCTTTCTATTCGGCAAACCCTTGGTACTCGGTAGAGGTATCAAGCAAATATCGTGGCGGTAGGCATTTTGCTTGGTTTTGCGAATATTTTGATAGTGAAAAAAGTGCACCGCCATCTTCTGCTGGTACGATGATTGCGCCAAGTTCTAATCCGCGCAAGATATATGAGGACCTTCTCTCCGAGTATAATGCGCAGGAAGAGCATAGTAGAATCATAAAGGACCATAAAAGAAAGTTTAAGAGCTTGGCGAAAGATTGGCTCGCAAAAGGTGAAATTTCAAACAATCAATGTGCGGATATAATCTCCAGTGTCCAGGCGCGATCGTGGAGAATCTGGAAACCCGTTATTTACGTAATACCAAAGGCTGGAATTGATCCTGCGCGCATCAAAACCGTCAGGCGCCCCGATCGAGCAGGTTACGGCCCTGAGTTCCAAATCGCCGATCTACAACCAACTGAATTCGACATCATCGATCTCACGGGAGTGAGGCTGGCATGATTAAGGCCTTGGAGAAACTCGATCCAAAAGCAGCCGTTGGCCTATTGGCCAGGGCGGCTTTGTCGTTTTCCTACGTCGACGATACGACGCCGTTGCCGGACGAGCAGACGCTTCGATCGCAAATTATTTCCGAAGCTAGGGACATGCTGGGCATTGACCGCTTCGATGAAAGCGGGATCGCCAAAGAGAAAATTGTTGAGTTTCTCGACGAACAATCAGACCTGATCGTTAACATCGATACTGAAGCTGCTTTGAAGCGGATGTCAGAAACGGGAGATCTGCCGTCTGATCTGTACAATATCGTGATCATACCGAATGTGGTAGACATTTACAAAAAATCCTTCGGACTTGAACAGAAGGTCATAGAAGAAACAGTTATAAATCCGTCCATCGAGCAACATTATGGACCTGCTCAGGGACTAAACCAGCCAGCTATGATTTCTCTATTCGCTCGCACATTCCGAACCCGGTTTATTTACAAAGACTTTATTAATATTGTTGCTGGGGGCTCGAGATGGCCTGACATTACACGTTCATCAATCTTGGCGTATCTACGCCAGTAAGGTAAATCTTTCTAATGCAAAGTCACCCCTGCAAATGTTAGAGAAATTCTCTGACGTGTATGGTGCTGACGTAGATGTCGGGGGCCAAACAGGTCACTTCTTTCTGCATTTAGATGGAATTGTGCCAAACCGGATAAACTTTCCAAACAAAAGGCGACACAAGATTGTACTAAGTAGGTTTCATCAGCTCAACAAAGCCACTCTACGCGAGCAGTCGGCTCTCGTAGTGTCAATCGACATTGATCAATATCAGAGCACTCTGAAAGAGATGTCGGTGAAGGCGAGTGATATGTTAGATCTTAGATCGTCTCACCAATCCGCCGATAAGTGAGCCTGCGACCGACAATGCCGCCAATGCTTTGAGACATGCGCTCGCGCGGTGAGGTGGCGAGTGTTCCATCTGAAATCGTACTCGGAAAGATACCTGTGAAGGTGCGCCTCTGAGACGTGGTGGTAGGAGCCGGTCACGCCGCGTTTGACGAGCGAGAAGAAGCTTTCGGCTGTATTGATGTGGATGTACCCGCCGAGGCGAGCATACTCTTCCTTGCTGTGGTTGACGGTGTGATGGGCAGCAAAGCCCTTCTTCGTGCCAAAGTAGACCGGGCTCTCGTCCGTCATGATGACGCTGGCCTTATCGACGTTCTTCGCGATGATCGGACGGACCGATTTAGCGGAGACGTTGGCGACGTGGAAAGAGCGCACGTGGCCGTCGCGCTGAATAAGGCTCAGGACGGCCTTCTTAGGCGCGGGCTCGCGGAAGGCGCGGTTCTTTGCTTTGCCGCCCACGTAGCTCTCGTCCACCTCTACCGGCGTGTTCACGCCATCCATTTCGGGAAGGCGATCTTCGGGGCGAAGGCTCTCGCGGATGCGGTGACACAGGAACCAAGTCGTCTTGTAGCTCAGCCCGATCATGCGGCTGATCTGTAGGGCGGACATGCCCTTCTTAGACGCCATCATGAGATGTGTGACGGCCAGCCACTTGTGCAGCGGCACTTTGGAACGCTCGTACAGCGTACCCACTGTGACCGTGAAGGGCTCGCGGCAGGCATTGCACTGGTAGAGGCCAGGGCGAGTCGTCTTGCCCTTCATGAGGGTGGAACGATCAATGACACCGCACTTCGGGCAAGAACGGCCGTTCTTCCAAACCCGTGCTTCAAGCCACTCGCGGGCTTTAGTCTCGTCGTGGAAGATAGGGTTCGAGAAGTCAGACATGGCCGAAGGCTCCGATGCCTTCGGAACTACCCTTAGCCTTTTGCTACGTCAAGGTGATAATTGCCGCGCGAACGTTCCCTTGCGACTGATTTTCACCATGCAGCGGTCACGCGTTTGGGTTACGGCTCCTACCTTGCAACTGCCGGTTACAGGTAGACTTCGCGCCGATGCCCGATTTGCACAACGAGGACTGTTAGGAGCTTGTCCTCGATTCTTGCGACGACGCGGTAGTCGCCCACTCGATAGCGCCAGAGTTCGCCCAGCCGAGATCCGGTGAGCGCATGACCGAGGGTTCGAGGATCATCGAGATTGGCGAGGCGCTCATCCATGAACCGGGTCACACGCCGGGCGGGCTCGGATCCAAGCTGACCGAGGCTCTTTTCCGCCGAGGCGGACAGCTCAATCCGCCAGCCCATATCTCGCGACGATCTCTTCGAGAGGGATGGTCTTTTCGCCGGCTTCTATTCTTTGCAAAGCGGCTTCAGCGGCGGCGATGTCCTCAATGTCCTCGAGACGTTCCAGAATGGCGTCGAGTGCGAGAGCTTCGGCGCTAACCCCTCTCTGCCTCGCAGCCTCCGTCACGCGCTGCTCGATCTCGCTGGGCAGTTCAATTGTCAGCATCATCTCTCCCTCGCGGCTCCTAAGCCTCCCGCGCCATCCTCACCACGTTGTGCAGGCTCCCCTCCGCCGCATCCATCAGCTTGCGGTAGCCGCGCGCGGCCTGGCGGATGCGCTGCTCGTTCTCGACCAGAGCGAGGCGCACGTAGCCCTCGCCCTGCTCGCCGAAGCCGAGCCCGGGCGCCACCGCCACCTCGGCCTTCTCGATCATCAGCTTGGCGAAGCCGAGCGAGCCGAGATCGGCGAAGCGCTCGGGCACCGGTGCCCAGGCGAACATCGAGGCGCGCGGCGAGGGGATCGGCCAGCCGGCCTTGCCGAAGCTCTCGACCATCACGTCGCGGCGCTTCTTGTAGATCGCCCGCATCTCGTGGATGCAATCGTCGGGACCGTTGAGGGCGGCCGACGCCGCCACCTGGATCGGCGTGTAGGCACCGTAGTCGAGGTAGCTCTTCACCCGCGTCAGCGCCGAGATGAGACGCTCGTTGCCCACCGCGAAGCCCATGCGCCAGCCGGCCATGGAATAGGTCTTCGACATCGAGGTGAACTCGATCGTGCAGTCGATCGCACCGTCGACCTGCAGCACGGAGGGCGGCGGGTCGTCGTCGTCGAAGTACAATTCGGCGTAGGCGAGGTCGGAGAGGATGTAGATCTCGTGCTTCTTGGCGAAGCGCACGAGGTCCTTGTAGAAATCGAGGCTGGCGACGAGCGCGGTGGGGTTCGAGGGGTAGCACACCACCACCGCGATCGGCTTGGGCACCGAGTGCCGGATCGCCCGCTCCATCAGCGTGAAGAAGTTCGGCGTCGGGTCCGCCGAGATCGAGCGCGTGGCGCCGCCCGCCATGAGGAAGCCGAAGGCGTGGATCGGGTAGGACGGGTCGGGCACGATGATGACGTCGCCCGGCGCGGTGATCGCCTGGGCGACGTTGGCGAAGCCCTCCTTGGAGCCGAGCGTCGCCACGACTTGGGTGTCGGGGTTCAGCGTCACGCCGAAGCGTCGCTTGTAATAGGCCGCCTGCGCCCGCCGCAGGCCGGGGATGCCCTTGCTCGCGGAATAACGGTCGATCCGCGTCTTGCCGAGCGTTTCGACGAGCTTGTCCTTGACGTGCTTGGGCGCGTCGAGATCGGGGTTGCCCATGCCGAGGTCGATGATGTCGGCACCGGCCTTGCGGGCCGTCGCCTTGAGGCGGTTGACCTCCTCGAAGACGTAGGGCGGCAGGCGCTGGATGCGATAGAATTGCGGATTCATGCGTGCGGCTTGCGGGTGAGCGGAAGCGTCATCGATACCGCACCGGCGCGGGGCACCCTAGGAAATTCGTCTTGCCGCACCGCACGCGCCAGGCCGCTTGGCTCGGGCGGCGCTGCCGTCGCCACACCGCATCGGCGACAATGGTTTCCTCTTTCCTCACACTTCTCGACCGATAATGCCGCATGCAGCCCGCGTCGCCATCATCGCCCGAAGTCCCGCTCGATGAGGCCGAGCGGCAGCGCCGTCTCGCGGACCTGGCGCTGCTGGACGAGCCGGCGCATCTGCAATTCTCCAAGATCTGCGACCTCGCCGCGACGATGTTCGCCGTGCCCTACGCCTTCGTCAGCCTGATCGACGCGACGCAGGCGCATGTCTTCGCGGACTGCGGGCTGGGGCCCGGGTCCATGCCGCGCGCGCAGGCGATGTGCGACGTCACCATCGCGCAGGGCCGGCCCCTGGTGATTTCCGAGCTCGCCGCCGACCCCCGCTTCCGCGACACGCCCCTGGTGACGGGCGAGGCGGCGATGCGCTTCTACGCCGGCGTCGCCATCGAGATCGCGCCCGGCGTGAGGCTCGGCGCCTTCTGCATCGCCGACCGGGTGGGACGCCACGTCAGCGAAGCGGAGCTTGCCGCGCTCGAAGGCCTCGCCGCGCTCGTCATCGAGCAGATCGACCACCACGCCAGGCGCCAGCGCCTGGAGCGCCTGGCGATCGAGCTCGCCGCGCGGCAGGCGATCCTCAGCCAGAGCGAGCAGCTCGCCAGGCTCGGCGGCTTCGAGCTGGAGCCGTCCTGCGGCGCCATGGTCTGGAGCGACGGCCTGCGCCGCCTGCTCGGCGTACCGCCGGACGCGCGGCCCGGCCTGCAGGTCTTCCTCGCCTGTTTCGAGGCGCCCGAGCGTCTCGCCGCGGCCCTCGACGAGACCGGCGGATCGCCCCTCGACCTCGAGGCCGCGCTGGCATCCGCCCACCGCCGCCGTTTCGTGCACGTCCACGCCGAGCGGCTCGCCACCGGCGCAGGCCCGGCCAAGCTCGTCGGCATCGTGCAGGACGTCACCGAGCGCAAGCGGGCCAACGCCGAGCTCGAGTGGACCGCCGCTCACGACGGGCTGACAGGCCTCGTCAACCGCACCGCCTTTACCCGCGCGACGGAGGAGGCGATGCACTGCGCCGCCACATTCGGCGAGCGCGTCGCGCTGATGATGGTCGACATCGATCGCTTCAAGTGCGTCAACGACACGCTGGGCCACGATGTCGGCGACCAGGTGCTGCTCGCGGTCGCCGAGCGCCTGACCAGCGTCGCCGGCGCGCACGGGATCGTCGGGCGGATCGGCGGCGACGAGTTCGGCGTGCTCGTGGTGGGCCACGCCGCCGAAGGCGACGTCGTCGCCCTGGCGACGCTGCTGCTGCTGGCGCTGCGCCGGCCACTGCATCATCCCGGCGGCATGCTCGGCACGCGCGCGACGCTCGGCATCGCCGCCCGCGCCCCCGGCCTCGAGACCACCAGCGACCTGTTCAAGGCGGCCGATCTCGCCCTCTACCACGCCAAGGATGCCGGCCGCGACGGCTTCGCCCTCTTCCAGCCGAGCATGCGCGACGCGGTGGGGCGAAAGCCCGGCCGGTCGCGGAGGTCGCTGCGCCGGGCCGGCTGAGCCGGCGCCGGTGAGCGTGCGTTACGTCGGCTTCGATTCCGCCTGGGCGGACGACCCGCGCCGCCCCGGCTCGATCTGCGCGCTCGGCGCGGTCTTCGAGCCGCCGCGGCCAGCGGGCTTCGACGGAGCTCTGGCCTTCGTGCACCGCGTCGCCGCCGACCTCACCCTGCTGGCCATCGACCAGCCGACCCTCGTGCCCAACCTCGCCGGCGCGCGCCCGGCCGATCGCGTCGCCGCGGCGCTGATGAGCTGGAGCGGCGGCGGCGTGCAGCCGGCGTTCCGCGGCACGAGCAAGGCCGGGCTCTTCGGCGACGGCGCCCCGATCTGGCGCTTCCTCTCGGCGCTGGGCTTCCGCGACGATCCCGAGGCGGCGGCCGGCGCCACCGCTGGCGGCTTCGTCATGGAGGTGTTCCCGGCGATGGCGCTGCTGGCGTTCGATCCCGCCTTCCTCGTCGCCCGCGGGCGCGGCCCGCGCTACAACCCCGCGCGCCAAACCTTCCGGCAGGAGGCGTGGCGCGCCGTCTGCCGCGCCACGGCGGCCGAGGCCCGCCGTCTCGGCTTCGCCGAGGCCGCGGCCTGGTGCGAGGCGCTTGACCCCGACGCCAGGCCGCGCAAGCCGCTGCAGGACGACCTCGACGCGCTGCTCTGCGCGCTGGTGGCGGCGCGCTGGCACCGCGACAGCGCCAGCTCCGCGATGATCGGCGACACCGCCGGCGGCTACATCGTGGCGCCGGTCTCGCCCGCGGGGCGGGCCCGCCTCGCCGCCGCCGCCGCGCCGCTCGGCGTGCCGCTGCGATAAGGCCGGCGCCCGGCTTGACGAATCGCCCTCCTTGAGGAGGCTGCGGGCGCATTCGCGAGGCCGATCATGAGCGACGTCGCCCTTCCTCCCGCGCCGCGCCGCGCCCCGATCGGGGCGGCGATGCACCGGCCGGAGATCACCACCGCGCTCACTCGTGCGCTCATGGAGGAATGGGCACGCGTCGGCTATGCCGCGCTCAGCCTGGAGGCGGTGGCCCGGCGCGCCGGCGTCGGCAAGGCGGCGCTGTACCGGCGCTGGCCCTCCAAGCCGGCGATGGTCGCCGAGAGTTTCGCCACGCTGCGGCTTGCCGCCGGCCCGCTGCCCGACCGCGGCTCCTTCGAGGCCGACCTCGCCGCCGCACTGCGCGACCTGCGCCGCCACCTGCGCCACCCGCTGGTGCGCCGCATCCTCCCCGACCTCCACGCCGAAATGCCGCGCTCGCCCGAGCTGGCGCGCCTGGTGCGCGAGCGCATCCAGGCACCGCGCCGCGCCCTGCTGGCCGAGCTCGTCGGCCGCGCCATCATCCGCCGCGAGCTGCCCGCCAGCTGCGACACCGAGGCCGCCGCCGACATGATCGTCGCCCTGTTGTACTGGCGCCTGGTGGCGCGCGGCGAGCGCGCCGACGACGCCTGCCTCGACGCGCTGGCGGCCACGATCATGGCGGCGCTGGGCGCGCGGCGGTAGGGTTCGCGACCTGCCACAGTTGTGCTATGGCGCCTCCGCAATCACGCGAGGGCATCCGTCTTGCCCCATCCCGCTTCGCTCGACCGGCCATTTGCCGATGCCTCGCCTCTCCCAGTCGGGGCGGCGATCGCGCGGCTGTCGATCCTCGGCTTCGGGCAGGCCGCGACCCTCATCGGCCTCTCCGGTGACGCGCTTCTGGCTGCGGCCTCGCGCGACACGCTCGATGGGCGCAGCCTCCTGCTGCTGGAGCCCGGCGGCATCGGCGGCGCGGAAGCCGCCATCGCCCGCATCCTCGAGGATCTTGCCGACCTCGCCCTGGCCGCCTGGCCAGGTTGGCCGCCGCCGGCCGCGGCATCTCTCGTCCCGGTGTCGTGGCGCCGCGCCGCCGACCGCCTCGCCGAGGCCGGCCGCCGTCCGCTGTTCCGCAGCGTCGCCGTCGCGACGCAATTCAGCGCCCTCCATTGCGCGGCCGGCGCGCCCATCCTCGTCGTGCCGCTCGATCCGGCGCGCCCGGAACGCGCCGCGCCGCTGATCGCCGCGATGGAATGGTGCCGGCGGCGCGGCGCGGCGACGGTGGCGCTGTTGCCCGAACATCCCGCGCCGGAGCCGCCGTGGGACCGTATCCTCCACAGCGCGCTCGTCGTCGATGCGCCGCCCCCGGCCCCGGTGCTCGCGCGCGTCGCGCCGCCGCCCATGGCCGGCGCCAAAGGCAGCGCCGTGGAGCGCCGCATGCGCGCTGCGCTCGCCGCCGATGCGGCCCTCGCCGGCCTTTTCGCCGACGAGGTGACGCTGCGCCTCGGCCCCGCCTTCACCCCGCGCGTCGACCTGCTCTGGGCGGCGGGCAAGGTCGTCGTCGAGCTCGACGGCGCCGAGCACGAGCGCGACCCCAACTACGGCGCCGACCGTCATCGGGATTACGAACTTCTCGTGGCAGGCTACCTCGTGCTGCGCCTGACCAACGCCGAGGTCGAGCTCGATCTCGCCCGCGCGCTGGAGAAGGTCCGTAGCGTCGTCTACCTGCGAAGAGGGCCGGCATGAGCTTCGAACCCACTCCCACGCAGGCGCTGCTGCTGTTCGGCCTGCTCGCCCGCCACGGCGAGTGCAAGCAGGCCGAGCTCATGCCGGCGATCCTCGCGAAGGACCGCGAGGCGCTGGTGGCGGCCAAGCTGATCGGGATGGTCAAGGAAGGCCGTACCTTCTACCTCACCCTGACCGACGCCGGCTGGGGCTGGGCCGGCGACCACCTCGCCGCGGAGCTGCCGCCGGCGCACGGCACGCTGCACAACCTGCTCGCGCGCCTCGGCGACCATCTCGCGAAATCGGGCGAGACGCTCGCCGACTTCGTGGGCAGCAAGCCGGAGGATGCGGAGACCGCCGCCAGGAGGAAAGCCGCAGAGGAAAAGCAGCGGGCGGCGGAAGAGAAGGAGCGGCTCGCGCGCGAAAAGCGGGAGGCGGCCGCCGGCAGAAAACGTGAGGTCGAGGAGAGGAAAGAGCAGGTCGCGCGAGAGAAGCAGGAGAAGGCCGAGGCGAAGGCGCGCGCGGCGGACGCCAAGCCGGCCACGAAGCGCAAGCCCGCCAAGCCCAAGGCACCCACGAACGCCGCGCTGCGCAAGCGCATCGGCGAGGCCTATCTCGCGATCACCGGCGGCAAGAAGAACGAAAGCGTCAAGCTGGCCCGATTGAGAACCGAGCTTGCCGACCTCGATCGCGCCACGCTCGACGCCGCGCTCGGCCGCATCCTCCAGGGCGACAAGAAGGCCTCGCTGATGCGCCACGACGATCCCCGCCAGATCGACAAGGCCGATGCGGAGGCCGCTTTTCAAAGCGCTGCTGGCGACCCGTTTCACGTTCTTTGGATCGCATCATGACCGATGAATTGCAGGCCTTGCAGGACGTAGATTTCGGTTGGGTCGAGTCACTCGATAGTGTCTGGAGCGATGAAGGCGCGACCGACGCAGGACCCAATCAGCAGATCGCCGACGCCATTATAGCCGACCTTAAGAAGCTCACGAAGACGCCGAGTCCACCCGGCCGTGCGCTGGTGGGACAGGCCGGTATCGGTAAGACCCACCTCGTTGGCGTGCTACGACGCCAGGCTTGGGCGAACGGCTGCTGGTTCGTGCTGCTTGACGTCGTCGGTATTACTGACTTCTGGAAAAGCGCTGCGCTCAGCTTTCTTACTTCGCTGCTGCAGGAGATGCCTGATGGACAGCGGCAATACGAGGCCGTGATCGGCGGCGTCGCTCGCCAATTCAAGATCGAGAAAGAGGTCAAAATCGCTTTCGAAAGCGCGACGATTGAACCCAAACGCATCGTTGATCTGCTTGTAGGCGGCCTCATCAAGAAGGATCCCTCCAATGCGTTGAAGTACCAGGATGTGTTTCGGGCCATCTCGCTGCTTCGTTCGCACGATCTCGCGACTGTGGGGATCGCGCATGCTTGGCTACAAGGCTACGACGCCGATGAGTCGTTGCGAAAAAATCTTGGTTTTCTGACACCCCCGCCAGCGGCAGTCGAGATCGTGCGTGGGCTATCCTGGGTTATGGGACTTGCAGGGCCGACGCTGATTGCCGTTGATCAGATAGATGGCGTTCTCGCTGTCGGTGGCGCTTCCGTCGGGTCCGACTTCGGCGACGGCGCGACCTTCGCTAGCTTGCTTACCAGCGGCCTGCTCGATCTTACGACCGTGATCGGGCGTGGCATGATCGTGCTGACGACGCTGCTGAGTTCATGGGAGACGATCAAGACAAGCAGCCCGATGTCGCTGCTGCAGCGGTTCACGGCTCCCGTTCCACTCCGACCTATGCAGGGCGAGGCCATGGTGCGGACGCTCATCGCAAGTCGTTTGGTACCGGCGTATGCCAAATCTGGGGTTGTGCCTTTACATCCCACTGGGCCGTTTTCCGATGCTGCCATCCGGAACGTCTCAAGCGGAGAAACGCCCCGCACGCTCCTCATGCGTTGCGACGAGCACCGGAAGAAGTGCTTGGCTGAAGGTAAGGTTACGATTTGCGATGACCTTGGATCGGGCTCGATTGGACCTGTAATTACGCTCCCCTCCTATCCACTAGATAGCGAGCTTGCGAGACTCTCAAAGACGATCGACCTTTCTGGCTTTCTCGATGATAAAGACGACGGCAAACTTGGTATGCTGTTACGCAACGCCTTTGATCTCTATGCCAAGCAGATACCAGTGCATGAGGACTATGATGTCGTCTGCAAAGCCGATCCCGCGCAGAAGACACCGCCCCTACATGGTCGTTTGTCCTTTATCGATCATCGCACTAATGACAGCGAAAATCACTATTGCTTCCGCGCACTGCAGCACAGTAGCGCGGTTGCGCTTTGCGCGCGTTTCAAAGCAGCGCTCACCGCTTCTGGCATAGGAGCCAAGCTCAAAGATCGCTCGCTTATCATCGTGCGGCGTGGGCCTCAGCCGAGCGGGGCGAAGACAAAGGAGCTATTTGATTTCTTCCGCTCGGCCCGCGGCATCGAGATCGATCCTAGCGACGACGACTTGCGCACGTTCGCTTCTTTACAAACCATGCGCGATGCCGCGCTCGCCGACAGCCGCTTTGACGCCTTCGAGCGCTGGCTGATCGAGCGCAAGCCGCTCTGCGAGACCGCTTTCTTCAAGGCGGCGGGGCTGTGTCCGCCGCCGATCCCCGGCGAGACGCCGAAGCAGGGCGTCATGCCGTCGGTCGAGGCGGCGCCTCCCGAAGCCCTCGTGGTTCGAGACGGCCTTCGGCCTCCTCACCATGAGGGGATTGAAGAAGCGGCTCCGGACGTGGCGGTCACGCCCGCCCCGGTGCCCGTCGCGACGACGCCACCGGTCGAGGAGCCGCCAGCCGCGGTCTCTCCGGCGCACGTTCCCTCCTCCGCGTCACCCGACACCATCCCCGTCGGGCACCGCATCGCCGGCGATCAACCGGTCGACCTTCCCACCAACATGCTGCCGAAGCACACGGCGATCATCGCCGGGGCGGGGTCGGGCAAGACGGTGCTGCTGCGCCGCATCGTCGAGGAGGCGGCGCTCGCAGGTATTCCGGCGATCGTCATCGACCCCAACAACGACCTGTCGCGGCTGGGCGACTCTTGGCCGGAGCGGCCGGCCGGGTTCGACGACGCGGATGCCGCCAAGGCCAAGCGCTACGCCGCCACCGTCGAGGTGGTGGTGTGGACGCCGGGCATTCACGCCGGCAACCCGCTGTTCCTCTCCGTGCTGCCGGATTTTTCCGCGGTCGGCGACGACCCCGACGAGCGGGCGCAGGCCGTCACCATGGCTTTGGACACGCTGGGGCCGCTGGCCGACGCCAAGACCAACCTCAAGAAAGGCGTGCTCTCGGACGCGCTCCGCGCCTTCGCGACCAAAGGTGGCTCGCTGCAGGACATGATCGCCTTCCTCGAGGATCTGCCGGAAGGCGTCAGCGGCATTGGCAAGGCCGACAAGCTCGCAGCGGACATGGCCGACCAACTCAAGGCCTCGATCGCCACCAACCCGCTGCTGAAGGCGACGGGGCCGGTGCTCGACCCCAAGCTGCTGTTCTTCGGTCCCGACGCGACGCGCACCCGCGTCTCGGTCGTCAACCTCTCCGGTCTGGCCTCCAACGAGGCCAAGGAGGATTTCGTCAATCGGCTGCAGATGACGCTGTTCGGCTGGATCAAGAAGCATCCCTCGAAGACCGGCATGCTCTACGTCATCGACGAGGCGCAGACCTTCATCCCGTCGGGCGCCGGCGCGCTGTCGAAGACCAGCGGCGTGACGCTGGTGGCGCAGGCGCGCAAGTACGGGCTGGGCATGATCGTCGTGACGCAGGCGCCCAAGGGCATCGACAACAAGGTGGTCTCGAACTGCACCACGCAGTTCCTCGGCAAGCAGAACGCGCCGGCGACGATCGGGGCGGCGCAGGATCTCATCGCGGCCTCGGGCGGCAAGGCGGACGACCTCGGCAAGCTCAGGACGGGCGAGTTCTACTTCAAGACCGGCGACGGCGGGAAGCCGGTCAAGCTGCGCACGCCGCTGTGCCTGTCCCACCACCCGGCCAACCCGCCGACGCCGGAGGAGGTGGTGGCGCGGGCGAAGGCCTCGGCGGTATGAAGGTTGGCCTTCGGACGAGCGTCCCTTCTCCCCCTGTGGGAGAAGGTGCCCGAAGGGCGGATGAGGGGCTAGGACACCTCGCCGCTGATCTCTGCCGCGAGCCTCAACCGCGCAGTATGCCCGACCCCTCATCCGGCGCTTCGCGCCACCTTATCCCGCAAGGGGAGAAGGGCTAGCCCGGCATGGTTTCGCAGGAAGGATGCGCCGGCGCTTACTTCAACAGCCCCTCGAACGCGTGCTCGTCGTGCCCGAGAGGCAGCGGCTTGACCCATTCCGCCGCATCTACGGCCAGCGACGCGTGAAGGTGCGGGAACAGCGCGCCATCGCGCGAGGGCTCCCATCGCAAAGGCTCGCCCAGCGCCTCGGCATCGAGGGCGACGAGCAGGAGGTCGCCCTGGCCGGCGAAGTGTCGGCGCGCCGTCTCGGCGACCTGATCCGCGGTGGAGAGATGGATGAAGCCGTCGGCGAGGTCGACGGGCGCCCCGGCGAAGCTGCCGGTCTTCTCCGCCTCGAGCCAGAGCGCTCGAGGCACGATCTTGTAGACGAGGCTCACGCGGCTATTGCGCCGCGGCGAGGTGCCCGTTCTCCATCGTGGTGCGAAGGTTGGCATCGACCTTGTCGAGGAAGCCGGTCGTCGACAGCCAGCGCTGGTCGGCCCCGACCAGCAGCGCCAGGTCCTTGGTCATGTTGCCGGATTCGACCGTGTCGACGCAGACCCGCTCCAGCGTCTCGGCGAAACGGCCGAGTTCGTGGTTGTCGTCGAGCTTGGCGCGGTGGCTGATGCCGCGGGTCCAGGCGAAGATCGAGGCGATCGAGTTGGTCGAGGTCTGCTTGCCGGCCTGGTGCTGGCGGAAGTGCCGGGTCACGGTGCCGTGGGCCGCCTCGGCCTCCACCGTCTGGCCGTCGGGCGTCATCAGCACCGACGTCATCAGGCCGAGCGAGCCGTAGCCCTGCGCCACCGTGTCGGACTGCACGTCGCCGTCGTAGTTCTTGCAGGCCCAGACGTAGCCGCCCGACCATTTCATCGCGCAGGCCACCATGTCGTCGATCAGCCGGTGCTCGTAGGTCAGGCCCTCGGCCTCGAACTGCTCCTTGAACTCGCTGGCGTAGATCTCGGCGAAGATGTCCTTGAAGCGCCCGTCGTAAATCTTGAGGATGGTGTTCTTGGTCGAGAGATAGACCGGGTACTTGCGCGCGAGACCATAGTTCAGCGACGCCCGGGCGAAATCCTTGATCGAGGCGTCGAGGTTGTACATCGACATGGCGACGCCGGCGTCGGCGAACTGGAAGACTTCCTTCTCGATGACCTGGCCGTCCTCGCCCTCGAACTTCATCGTCAGGCGGCCGGGGCCGGGCACGCGGATCATCGTGGCGCGGTACTGGTCGCCGTAGGCGTGGCGACCAATAACGATGGGCTGGGTCCAACCCGGCACCAGGCGCGGCACGTTCTGGCAGATGATTGGCTCGCGGAAGATCACGCCGCCGATGATGTTGCGGATCGTGCCGTTGGGCGAGCGCCACATGTGCTTGAGGCCGAACTCCTCGACGCGGGCCTCGTCGGGCGTGATCGTCGCGCATTTGACGCCGACCCCGTGCTTCTTGATGGCGTTGGCGGAGTCGAACGTCACCTGGTCGTTGGTGGCGTCGCGGTTCTCGACCGAGAGATCGTAATAGTCGAGCTTCACGTCGAGGTAGGGATGGATCAGCTTGTCGCGGATGTAATGCCAAATGATCCGGGTCATCTCGTCGCCATCGAGCTCGACGATCGGCTCCTTGACCTTAATCCTGTTCATGCGCGCCGCCTTCTCGTGGTCATCCGCGCCGGGGGTGCACGGATGGTGCCGCAAATTCACCATCCGCCTATAGCACCGCACCATGACCTATCAAGGGCGGGGCTGCCAATGGAGCGAAGGCCTGGGTTCGGGAGCGGTGGATGACACGCACGCTGGCCATCTGCCTGTTCGTCATAGCCGCCTGCGCCTGCCTCGCGTCTGCCGCGGCTGCTTCCAAGAGCGACTTCCGCGGCCTCGAAACGGGCATGAGCGTGACGCAAGCGCAGGCGGCGGCGGCCAGGAACGGGATGACCTGCGAGACGGGCTTCGCCGGCCGGACGACCTGCCGCGGCGGCGACGCCTCCGTCGTGCTCGTCACCACCGGACGTCGCGGCGACCGCATCTGGGAGCTGCAGGTGAGCCTCATCGGGCACTACGACGGGGCCGAGATGCGCCGGAGGCTCGACACCGTCTACGGGCTCAAGGCGACGACGGTCCCGCACGTCTTCGACACCGCCTCGGGCCAGCAGCTCATGCTGCTCGAGACCGGCGAAACCGCGACCGTCTTCTACCTGATTGACGACGTCGTGCTCCACGACGACACCGAGGCCCTGCAGCCGCCAAAGCTGTAGCTCGCATTTTCCCCCCGCGCGAAGCGCGGGAGGGTAGCGCGCTGCCTACCGGCGCACGCGCGTCCACACCTTGTCGATGAGCCGCAGCGCCGGGGCCGAGCAGGTCGGGGTGAACACGATCCTGAGGTCTGCCGGCAGCTTCAGCTCGGGCGCGGTGCGCATCTCCTCGCTGAGGAAGGCTTCGCTGCCGGTGATCGCGTTGGCGTAATGGGTGAAGTTCGAGTTCGACGCGATGACGTCCGGGCGCATCATGAAATCGAGGAAGAGCCTGGCGTTTTCCGGGTCGCGGGCATCGCGCGGCACGGCGAAATTGTCCATCCAGCCGGCTACGCCCTCCTTGGGGAAGACGAAGCGGATCGCGGGGTTGAGAAGGCGGGCGCGGGCGGCGTCGCCGTTCCAGGCCTGCTGGATGAGCGCTTCGCCCGAGGCGAGACGCTCGGGGATGCCGTCGGAATTATAAACCTCGACGCTCGGCTTCTGCGCCGCGAGCAGGGCATCCACCCGCTTCATCGCGGCGCTGTCGGTCTGGCAGGGCGCGAGCCCCAGGGCCAGCTCGGCCATCGACATCACCTCGCTCGCCGCGCCGAGCATCGCCACCTTGCCGCGCGCCTCCTTTGGTGGGTCGAACAGGGTCGTTAGCGAGTCGAACGAGCCCGGCACCTTGGCCGTGTTGACGGCGTAGGCGGTGACGCCCCAGTGGAACGGCACGGTGTAGGCGTTAGCCGGATCCCACGCCGGCCCGCGCCAGCGCGCCTCGACGCCGGAGAAGTGCGGCAGCGCCTTGGCATCGATCCTCTGCACCAGCCCCTGCTCGATGAAGATGGGCACGAAGTCCGAGGTGATCACCACGACGTCGTAGCCGGCCGAGCCGCCCTTCAGCTTGGCGAGCAGCGTCTCGTTCGAATCGTAGGTGTCGACGGTGACGGAGATCCCCGTCTCCCGCTCGAACTGCCGGACCACGTCCGGCGCGAAATAGTCGGTCCAGTTGTAGACGTAGAGGTGGCCGCCGGCGGCTTGGGCCGGTGCGGCGAGGAGGAGGCAGGCGGCTGCGAGAACCAGGCGCATGCCTACCGCCGCCCGTAGCGCGCGGTGACCGTCGCCTTGCCGAGCGCGTGGCCGGCGAGCCAAGCGCCGACCTCCTCGTCCTTGCTGCCGGCGTCGAAGGGCAGCTTGTCCTCGCCGACCGCCCAGACGGTGAAGACGTAATGGTGCGGCGGCTCGCCCGGCGGCGGGCAGGCGCCGTTGTAGCCGGCGTTGCCGAACGCGTTCAGCGCGTCCTGCGCCCCCTCGGGCGGGTTGCCCGGCTTGCCGGCATCCTCCTCGATCGCGTGGGTGTCGGGCGGCAGGTCGAACAGCGTCCAGTGCCACAAGCCCTTGCCGCCGTGGCCGTCGGGATCGAACATCGTGACGGCGAAGGCCTTGGTGCCGGCGGGTGGGGCCGTCCAGGCCAGCGCCGGCGAGAGGTCGCCGCCGCTGCCGCAGCGCTCCATGGCATTCAGATGCGCCTTGCCCAGCGTGCCGCCATCGGCGAAGGCCGAGCTGGTGAGCGTGAAGGCACCGGCCGCCTGCGCGGCGCCGGGCGCGGCCAAGAGGAGGATGAGTGGAAACCAGGGGCGCATGGGTCGTCTCCTCGGCAGGGATCGATCCAGGCCTTATAGCGCACGGCGGTCAAGGCGCAGCTGCCCTGAAGCGCAGGCGTCTTGATGGACGGGCGTTTCGACCCGATAGAGGGACGAGACCGAGGAGAGACAGCGTGCGGGTAGACACAGCGTGCGGGTAGACTCGGCACGACGTTGAGTGGACCGCTGATCCATCGACCGGGCGCGATCCTGTTCAGCTGCAGCTTCAACGCGGTGCGCTCGCCCATTGCGGAGGGCCTGACGCGGCTCTACTTCGGCCGCGAGATCTACGTCGCCTCCGCCGGCGTGAGGGAGGGCGAGCCCGACCCTTTCGCCGTCGCGGTGATGGACGAGATCGGCGCCGACATCACCAGGCACCTGCCGCACACGTTCGAGGACCTCGCCGATGCGTCGTTCGACCTCATCGTGACGCTCTCGCCGGAAGCCCACCACAAGGCGCTGGAGTTCACCCGCACGCTGGCCTGCGACGTGCTATACTGGCCGACGACGGACCCGACGGCCACCGAGGGTTCGCGCGACCGGCGCATGGAGGCCTACCGCGACACGCGCGACACCTTGGCCAAGCGCATCAAGACGCTGCTGGACTACCGGCCGAAGGGCAACGAGACGTAGAGCCGGTTTCGGCGAAGTGGAGCCGATGACGCTAAGTCGTCTTCCCCGAGCGAGCGAGAGCCTGGGACCGGGTGACGACCCGCTTGCTGGATCGAGCGGCATCGTTCCACCCCTCTTTCAACCGCGTTGTCATGGGTTCCGGGCTCGCCTATCGGCGCCTGGAAAGACGGACGCGGCGTGGCCGTGGATCTTTCCTACCAATTGCGCTTTGGACGCCCTGCCACACGCCGCTTCAGCCGACGCGCCGCGCCTCGCCGATCGCCTCGGAATAAACCAGCCGTTCCCGCCCGCCGTCGTCCTCGACATACTCCGCCGTTGCCGGGGCGCCGGCGCGACCGAGCCCCAGCCGGACGAAGCCGTGCGCCCGCACGTCGCCCTGCGCCGACAGCCCGGTGTCCGGCACCACCGCCGGCGGGTCGGCGAGGCCGGTCAGCGTCGCCCCGTCCTCGCCGACGAACACGGGGATCGCGCCGTAGCCGATGCAGCGGCCCTTGGCGAGGCCGGCATGGGGCTCGTAGATGCGGAGCGCGTGCTCGTGGCCCCAGAACCAGGCCGCGATCTCGCCCGCGGCCGCGAGCCTGTCGAGCACGCGCGCAGGTTGGGATTGCAGAGGTCGCGGCGGCCGCCCGGCCTGACCGGGCCGATCCCGGAGAAGGCCGAGAACAGCGGGTGGTGCGAGAGCAGGATCGTGCGGCCTGGGAACTCGCGCACGCGCTCGACGTGCCAGTCGATCTCCGCCGGCTCGAGGTGGGTCGGCGCGTGGTCGGGGGCGAAAGGGTCGTCGGCGTGCAGCCCGGTGTCCATCGCCAGCAGCTGCCAGGCCGCATCCGCCGTGCGCAGGCAGAAGAAACTCGCCGGCTGGGTCATCGGCGCGGGGTTCAGCCGGGCGATCAGCTCGTAGAAGCCGACGCCGCCGGCGTACATGTCGTGGTTGCCCGAGAGCGTGAAGACCGGCGGACGGGCGCCGCCGAAGGCGGCGTCGATGAGCCTGGTGAAGTTGACGTCGCATTCGGTGGGCGTGTCGGAGTAGTAGATGTCGCCGAGGTGCACGAGCACGTCGGGCCGGCGCGCCGCGATCCGTGTCATCACCGAGGCCGCGGGCGCGGCGCCGGTGCCCCATTCCGACACCAGCGCCAGGCTCGCGCCGGCCGGGATCTCGATGACGTGGTCGCCCGCCTGCGCCGCCGTGACGTAGGGGACTGCGCGGCGCCTGCCGTCGGGGCCGAAGTACTGAAGGTATTCCGTCAGCGTCGTCGCCCAGCCCGGGTCGCAGGCGCTGTCCTTGAGCTGGCCCGCGAGCTGCGTGGCCAGCGCGGCGTTGCCGGCGAGCTTGGCCTGGAGATAGTGCAGCGCGATCCGGGCGCACACCTCCGCGGTGCTCGGCTTCAAGGCCGGCGCGGCGGGGAGGCCGGCCTGCTTCATCGCGTGCCGCTCCGAGACCTGTGTCGCCGCCTGCTGGATCCGCGAGGCGCCGTGCACCGTCGCCTCCGGTGGCTCGAGGGTGCCGCCGCGCTCCGGCGGCGCCCGCCGCGCCAGTTCCGCCGCCGCCGACTGGAAGATCGACAGCAGGTGATCGCGGAAGGTGTGCAAGCCGGCGTCGTTCATGCCCGCGGCCCTCGCCTGCGCCCGGCCCAGTGCGCGAAGGCGCGCTCCTGCAGGCGGCCCACGAAGGCCAGCGCCTCCGCACCGGTCCACGGACCCTCGTAGCCCTCGCGCATCGGCCGGCCGCCGGTCCACCAGCCCTGGCCGGGCAGGCCGTCGGACTCGCGCACCACCAGCACGGCGAGCTCCGGCTCGCCCGCCGCGGCGCCGGCCGCGTCGATGGCGTCGAGCGTGCGGCAGAGCGCGCGCATCTTCGGCCGGGTGAAGCGATGCCCGAGCGCGTCGAGCATCTCGGAATAGCTGATCGCCTCGCGCCGGCGCGCCGCCGCGACCATCAACTCGCGCACGCGCGCCACATCGGCGATGGTGCCGGCCGACAGGGCCTCGGGCGCGTTCGAAGACTCGATGGGCGAGACGATCAGCGGCACGCGGGTCCTCGGCTTGACGCTGAGAGCCTAGCCGAGCTTCCGGCGGCGCGGAAGCGGCCGCCTCCAGCCTCCCGCAAGGCTCGAATGCGCCGCCAGGCGGTCCGCGCGGTCGGGGCGCAGCGCTTATTGCATCGCACCAATCCGCCCTGCATCGGAGCGCCCGCCTTGCCCCTTCCGCTACTCGCCCTCGCGCTGGCCTCTTTCGGCATCGGCATGACGGAATACATCATCATGGGCCTTCTGCCCGATGTCGCGCGCGACCTTCGCGTGAGCGTCCCGCAGGCCGGCTTCCTCGTGTCGGGCTACGCGTTCCGCGTGGCCTTCGCGCCGCTGGTCGCCGTCGCCACGTCGCGGATGCCGCGCAAGAGCGCGAACTGCATCGCCGCCGAGTTCGGCGCCCTGCGCGAGCCGCGCGTGCTGCTGCCCATGGCGATCTCGGTGTTGTCCTCGATCAGCCTGTTTTCGGTCTTCACCTACATCACGCCGCTGCTGGAACACGTCAGGGCTCACGCCGCACGCGGTGAGCTGGGCGCTGCTGCTGTTCGGGCTGGGCATCACCATCGGCAACCTCGTCGGCGGCCGGCTCGCCGACTGGCGCCTGGTCGGGACGGTGATCGCCGCCTTCATCCGCGTGGCTTTGGTGCTGGCGGCCTTCACGATCACCAGCCACGCGATGGTGCCGGCGCTGATTACGCTGTTCGTCTGGGGGCGGCCTGGCCTTTCCGCTGGCCTCGCCGCTGCAGATCTGGGTGGTGGAGGCGGCGGCCGATCCGCCCAATCTGGCGGCGACGCTGAACCAGTGCGCCTTCAACTTCGGCAAAGCCACCGGTGCCTGGCTCGGCGGCGCCGCGCTGAGCGGGGCCTCGCCTACGCTTACCTTCCGTCGATCGGCGCGGGCGTCGCGGTGGGCGCCTTGGCGGTGACGCTGGTGGCCCGCGGCGGGGCCGCGGCGCTGCCAAGCCGAGATCTCGACACCGGACATCTCGCGCCGGGAGCGTGAGGCGCGCGGTGGAAGCTGGTTTTCGCGCAAGTCCAGGGCTCGGCACGGCTTCATCCATCGGGGCGAAAGGAGTAAGTCCTCTCAGCACCAAGGATCCGCGATGACCGACCACCCGCCTGCCGAAGACGCCTGGAAGCACGATGGGGTGCGCGTGATCCCCGCCGGATCGCTCGATGGGAACACCGCGCAGACGCCCGGCATGGATCGCAAGGCGGCAATCGACTTCGCCCGCGTCGGCGCGCAAAAGATCTGGGCCGGAACGGTGACGATCCATCCCGACGCCAAGACCGGCGCGCATCACCACGGGCCGCTGGAGAGCATCATCTATGTGCTGAAGGGCCGCGCGCGCATGCGCTGGGGCGAGCGGCTCGAGTTCGTCGCCGAGGCCGGGCCGGGCGACTTCATCTACGTGCCGCCCTACGTGCCCCACCAGGAGATCAACGCCAGCCGGGACGAGGCGCTGCAATGCGTGCTCGTGCGCTCCGAAGGCGAGGCGGTGGCGGTGAACCTCGACATCGCGCCCGTCGAGATGCCGGAAGAGGTCAAGTGGGTCGACAAGACCCATCCCGAATGAGGCCGATGGCAGAGCCGGCCTCGTCGATCGCGCGCCCGTCAGGACGCGCGTCGCGGGTCGCCGTCGCGCTCGCCGCGGTCGCCTGCCTGGTGGGGATCGCCGCGCTTACGGTGGAGGCGCGCATCTCGTTCCGCGACTCCTTCGCCAGGGGCCGCGGCCTGGCGGAGGCGACCTTCCTCTACCTGCGCTACTTCACCATCACCACCAATATCGCGCTGGCATGGCTGCACGGAACGACGGCGTTCCGCCTGGCGCGCGGGCAACGCCTCGCAGCGGGCGGGATCTACAATGCCTGCCTCGTCTACGCCGTCGTCACCGGCATCACCTACGAGCTGCTGCTACGCTCGTCGTGGTCGCCGCAGGGCGAGCAGTTCGCCTCCGACCTGATGGTGCACGACGTCGTGCCGCTGCTCACCCTGGCGATCTGGCTGGTGGCGGCGCCGCGCACCGGGATCGGCTGGCGCGATCCCTTTGCCATGCTGGCCTATCCCGCCGCCTACCTCGCCGTCACGCTGGTGGCCGGCGCCTACGGCGAGGGCTACCCCTACGGCTTCCTCAGCGTGAGCGAGATCGGCCTTGGCAACGTGCTCCTGGTCTCGCTGGCCTTCCTCGCCGTTTTCCTGGCGCTGGGCGTGCTCGTCACGGCCGCCGCGCAGTTCCTCGGGCGAGAGACCTGGCCATGAACCTCTTTATCCTCACCGGCGCCGGCGTCTCGGCGGAGAGCGGCCTCAAGACGTTCCGCGATCCCGGCGGCCTGTGGGAGCAGCACGACCCGCGCGAGCTGGCGACGCCGGAGGCCTTCGCCCGCGACCCCACTCTGGTGCACCGCTTCTACAACTGGCGGCGGCAGGCGGCGCGGGAGGCGCAGCCCAATCCGGCGCACCATGCCCTGGCGCGGCTGGCACGCGAGCTGCCGCAGGGGGATGGCGTGACACTGGTCACGCAAAACGTCGACGACCTGCACGGCCGCGCCGGCTCGACGGCGCTCGCCATGCACGGCAGCCACACCCACGTGCGCTGCCAGGCCTGCGGCGCGATCGAGCCCTGGTCCGAGGACCTTTCCGTCGGCACGCCGTGCCCGTATTGCGAGTGCATCGGCACGTTGCGCCCCGACATCGTGTGGTTCGGCGAGATGCCGCACCACCTCGTGGCCATCGCGCGGGCGCTGGCGCGGGCCGACGCCTTCGTGGCGATCGGCACCTCCGGCGCGGTGTACCCGGCCGCCGGCTACGTCGCCGCCGCGAAGCGCCGCGGCATCGCCACGGTCGAGTTCAACCTGGAGCCGGCCGACAACGCCGACCTCTTCGACCTCGCCGTCTACGGCCGCGCCAGCGAGACCGTGCCGCGCTTCGTCGACCTCGTGCTGCGCGAGGGCTGGGACGCGGCGCTCGCGGCGACGGCGCCGCGTTGACAGCCCGCAATCCGCCGCCCATCACCCCGGCCATGCTCGGTACCGACGCCTCGAACCTCGACACCGTCGTCCACGTCATCCAGATCTCGCTGACACCGATCTTCCTGCTGACCGCCGTGGCGAGCCTGCTCAGCGTGTTCACCACGCGGCTCGCCCGCGTCAGCGACCAGGTGAAGGCACTCTCCGACCGGTTCGAGGACCGCACCGAGTTGGACGGCACGACGCTGCGCCGCCTCGCCTATCTCAAGCGCCGCTCGCTGCTGCTCGACGCGGCGGTGATCCTCGGCGCGATCTCCGGCGCCTGCACATGCGTGACGGTGCTGACGCTGTTCCTCGGCATCCTGCGCAGCGCGGCGACGCAGGGCATCCTGCTGACCTTCTTTGGCCTGGCGATCTTCTGCACCATCGGCGCGCTCGGCGCCTTCCTCTTCGAGGTCCTGCTGGCCAGCCGCGGCATCCGCGAGACCGTCGACGCCAAGTCCAACCTGTGGAGTTCTAGACCATGATCGTCGTGCACCATCTTGAGCGCTCGCGCTCCGAACGCATCGTCTGGCTCCTCGAGGAGATGGGGCTGCCCTACGAGATCAAGTTCTACAAGCGCGATCCCAAGACCATGCTGGCGCCGAAGGCGCTCTTCGCCGTGCACCCGCTCGGCCACGCGCCGGTCGTCGTCGACGAGGACGGTGCCGTGCTCATCGAGTCGGGCGCGATCATCGACACGCTGCTGAAGCGCCACGACGTCGACGACAAGCTGCGCCCGGTTGAGGGCACGCCCGAGCACCTCGCCTATACAACCTTCCTGCATTTCGCCGAAGGCTCGATGATGCCGCCGCTGCTGATCCGGCTGCTGTTCGGCGCGATGACGGAGAAGGCGCCGGCGCTGGTGCGGCCGCTGGTGAAGGGCATCACCGCGTTTCCCGAGAAGCTCTACGTCGGGCCCAACATCAGGCGCACGCTCGACTTTCTCGAGGGCGAGCTCAAGACGCGCGCGTGGTTCGCCGGGCCGGAGTTCACCGGCGCCGACATCCAGATGAGCTTCCCCCTCGCCATGGCGCGCCAGCGCGGCGGTCTCGACGGCCGCTGGCCCAAGCTGATGGACTTCCTCAAGCGCGTGGACGCCCGCCCGGCGCATCGGGCCGCCAAGGCGAAGATCGGCGAGTCGTCGTAACCCCCTTCACTTCGCGGAGAAGGAGGCCTATCGCACCGGTTTGGAGGCGTGGTCGACCACATAGCGCCAGCCGCCGTCGATCTTCACCGCCGCGTCGGTGAAGCGCGTGTGCGAGACGATTTCCGGGCCGCCGGTCTTCGGATGCAACGTCAACGTCGTCAGCCCCCATGAGACGATCAGCGGCGGCACCTCGATCCAGTGCGCCTCGTCGAAGGCCACGCTGACCGTGTCGTGCGCGAAAAGGTCGGCGTAGCCGGCCATGATCTCGTCGGCGCCCTTCACCTTCGTCTGCCCCGGCGGGAAAGCCATCGTGTCCGGCCCGTGCATCCTGGCGAGCGCGACGAGATCCCCCGCCTCCATCGCCGCGCGCCAAGCGGCCGCCGGCGGGCTCGCACCGTCGTGGATCCCCGGCAGCGCCGAGGCAACGAGCGCCGTGATCGTCAGCAGGCATGCTCGCGCGAGATCATGCATTGGCTGGAGACCCTTCAACACGCGGAGCCACGTGATACCGGGTGGCGGACGCGGGGTGAAGTGCCGCCACCTCCGTCTTTCCGGGGCGCCGCAGGCGAGCCCGGAACCCATGACAACGCGGTTGCCGGGTCGGCGGCCGAGGTGCCGCTTCGTCCTGATGGCCCGTTGTCAGGGTTCCGGGATCTCGCCTTCGGCTCGCCCCGGAACGACGGAGGTGGGACATCCCGAGCAGGCCGCCACGCGAAACTACCCCTTGTCCTCGCTGCGGAACAGGAAGGGCACGACCTTGCGCAAGTTGGGTGCCTTCTCGGCCTTGAACGGCATCGGGCGGCACACCGCCATGGCGGAGAGGCCGATGCGGGCGGTGAGCAGGCCGTTGAGCACGCCCTCGCCGAGGCGCGCCGAGACCTTGGCGGCGATGCCGTGGCCGACGACCTGCTGGAGCAGGCTGTCGCCCGCCGCCATGCCGCCGGTGATGGCGAGGTGCGAGCCGACGGAACGCGCCAGCTTGACGAAGCCGAGCAGGCCGGGCCGGCCGCCGTAGATCTCGGAGATGCGCCGGATCAGCCGCACCGCCTGCAGCACGACGAACACGACGTCGATGATCGCGCGCGGCGCCAGCGTGGTGACGGCAGAAACGCGCTTGGCCGTGCCGGCCACGGCGGACGCCGCCCTGGCATCGAGCGGCGCCACCAGCGCGCGCTCGGCGATCTCGATGAGGTCGCGGCCATCGACGATCTCGCCGTGGAGCGCGGCTACGCTCGCCCGCGCCTGCGCCGTCCCGGCGCGCGCGGCGTAGATCGAGGCGAGGTCGGCCACCAGTTTCCGCGCGGCCTTGCCGTCGTCCTCGGCGTGGGCGCGGGCGAAATCCGCGTGCAGCCGGGCGATGTGGCGCTGCCGGCCGATCGCCACGAACTCGCGCGCGGCGAGCACGGCCAGCGCCAGCAGCGCGAGCGCCGCCAGCGCCAGGCCGATCCAGCCGAGCGCGGGCGCGCGGCGGAAGGCGTCGTCGACGAGGCTCGTGACCCACAGGCCGATGCCGAGCGAGACGAGTCCGCCCAGCGCCGACCAGAACAGGCCGCCCCAGGAGAGCAGGCCGCGGCGGACGATGCCGCGACGCTGCGCGATCTCGACGGCGCGTTCCTCCGGATCGAGCTCGAGCGCCTCCATCGGAAAAGGATCCGGCAGGATCTCGACCGGGGGCGGCGGTGCGGCGCGGGGCGAGGGCGCTGCCCCGCCGGGCGACGGCAGAGCCGCGCCGGGGCGAGACGCGGGCACCTCGTCGAAGCCGGGCAGCGGCTCCGGCTTCAGGCGCACGGCTCGCGGCCGGCGCGGTTCTGAGGGATCGCTCATCGCCAATCGCTCACGCCAGTCTGTCTCCGAGCAGGAACTGCAGCGCCCGGTCCATCCGGATGTGCGGCAGCGGGCGCGCCGCGCCGTCCTCATCCAGCGTCGCGCGCGGCGGCCGGAAGCGCACGAAGCGCAGCGTGCCGACGGCGCTCTCGCCGCGCAGCGCCTCTTTGGGGTCGCGCGGCAGGTCGCCGGGGAAGATCGCCGCCTCGCTCTCGCCGTCGAACGTGTCGCCGTCGATCACCTCGCCGGCGGCGGGGATGCCCACGACGGCGTCGAGCGCCTCGGCGCCGTGCCCGATGCGCGCCTCGCGCGTGGCCCGCACGCCGGCCAGCGCGATGACGTCGATCGCGGCGCCGGCATCGTCCGCCTTGGCGATGGCCCGCGCCACGATCGCGCGAAGGATCGCCTCGAGCCGGTCGTGGCTCAGGTGGTTGAGGTGGTCGGCCTTGGTGGCGGCGAAGAGGATCTTGTCGATCTTCGGCTTGAACAGCACCGACAGCATCGAGTTGCGACCGGCGCGGAACGCCACCAGGATCTCGGCCAGCGCCGTCTCGAGATCGCGCACCGCGGCCGGGCCGGCGTTCATCGCGGCCAGCGTGTCGACCAGCACGATCTGCCGGTCGAGCCTGGCGAAATGGTCACGAAAGAAAGGCCGCACGACATGCGCCTTGTAGCTCTCGTAGCGGCGCTCCATCATCGCCGCGAGCGTGTCGGAGCCATAGACCTTCGCCGGGTCGAGCTGCAGCGGCGCGAAGGTCAGCGCCGGCGAGCCCTCGAGGTCGCCGGGCATCAGGAAGCGCCCCGGCGGCAGGGTCGAGAGTGCGTGCGCGTCGGCGCGGCCGGCGCGGAGATAGGCGGTGAAGAGCTCCGCCGCGCGGCGCGCCACCGCCTCCTCGGCCGGGGCGTTGGGATCGACTCCCACGGTGAAGCCGCGCCATTCCTGCGCCAGGCCGGCGCGGGCGGCGGTGGCGGAGGCCTCGAGCGTCTCCTTCGACCATTCGGCGTAGTTCTTGGCGAGCAGCGGCAGGTCGAGCAGCCATTCGCCGGGATAATCGACGATGTCGATGATCAAGGCCGCCGGCCCGGCGCGCAGGCCGCCGGCGCGCTCGAACTCCAGCCGGATGCGCAGTTCCGAGATCCGCCGCGTCGATCCCGGCCAGTGCCGGCTCGCGCCGTCGGCGCCGCCGGCCAGCGCGGCGCGATGGTCCTCGTAGGCGAAGCGCGGCACGTCATCGTCGGGCTGCGGCTCCAGCCGGCCCTTGGTCAAGCGCCCCTCGGCCATGACGCGGAACACCGGCAGCGCGCCGCGCCGGCTCGCGCCCTGTCCGGCGCCGGGTCGCCCGAGTTCCGTGAGGTGCTGAATCAGCGCGGTGATGAAGACGGTCTTGCCTGCGCGCGACAGCCCGGTGACGCCGAGCCGGACCACCGGCGTGCCGACGCTCTCGGCCAGGGTCTGGGCCAAGGAGCGCGCCTCGAAGAGGAGGTCGGAGAAGAACGGCACGGGCGTCTCGCTGGGCCTGACCCGGCCTATGTAGGAAGCCGACGTTGCAGCGCATCCTCCTCCGCGAAGCGGGGTAGGATAGGCATCTTCAGCGCAGCGGCTCAGGACCGTAGGCGTTGGCCCCGGCGGTCCCCGGCACCATCATGAGGATCGCCTCGAAGGCCACCTCAGCCATCGCCAGGACGCCGTCGGTCTTGTCGGAAGATGTCTGTATCAGCGCGATCAGCACCGGCCAGAGCAGCAGGAACCAGCCGGTCATGCCGATGTCGTGCAAGCGCCAGACGGCCAGCAGGATGAACACGGCAACGAGGACCAGCGCGGCGATCAGGGTGCCGATGGCGACGAGCTGCGCGATCGATGCGGACATCTCGATCGCGCGCAGCGGCTGCGGGATGTCGTGCTCGGCGAAGGTGTGGTCCAGCGTCCAGATCGCCAGGGCGAGGAAGCCGAACACCGCCCAGCCGACCGGCAGCAGGATGATCTGGGCGAACACGTAGGTGCGTCGGCTGATGCGCATGGACCGGGCGTCGACCTCTCAGCAAACGCCGCTCTGCTAGGCGGCGCCCGCGCTTGCGTCAATGATGATGGCGGCGCAAGGCGTCTTGTCGCGCGCATTCCGCGGTGGGAGAAGAAGACCCTGCACGAGGACCTCTCTTGAGCGCACAAACCCAGCCGCAGCTGCTGCACCTCGTGTTCGGCGGCGAGCTCGAAGATCTCGACAGCACTCGCTTCGCCGATCTCCAGGCGCTCGACATCGTCGGCGTCTTCGGTAGCTACGGCGAGGCCTATTCCGCCTGGAAGACCAAGGCGCAGGGCACGGTGGATTCCGCCAGCACGCGCTACTTCATCGCCCACTTGCACCGGCTGCTCGACCCCGCGAGTTGACACTCAGGCGTCGTGGCCGGCGAGCGCTGCGGGCAGGTCGTCCATGTGCGCGATGATCGTGCCGGCGCCGGCCTCGCGCAGCCGCTCGGCGAAGCCGGGATAGGCGTGGGCGCCTCCGGTGAAGCCGATCACCGGCATGCCGGCCGCGACGCCGGCCCGCACGCCGAGCACCGAATCCTCGATGACCACGCAATCGGCTGGCGCCGAGCCCATCGTGGCCGCGGCGTGGAGGAAGAGGTCTGGCGCGGGCTTGCCGTGCACCACCTCGGTGCCCGAGAAGATGTGCTCGCCGAAGAAGCTGTTGAGGCCGGTCAGCTCCAGCGTCAGCCGGATCCGCGCCGGGTCGGACGAGGAGGCGACGCAGCGCGGGCCGGCGAGCTGGGCCAGGGCGCGCGCGACGCCGGGCACGGGGACGAGTTCGTCGCGCATCCGCGACGTCATGCGCGCCTTCATCTGGGGCCTTGCGTCGGGCAGCGCCCGGCCGACGCGGGCCTCGATGCCACGCACGATATCGTCGGCGTGGCGGCCCATGAAGGCATCGCGGCAGGCCGCGACGCTCATCGGCTTGCCGAACTCGCCCATCATCTCCGATAGGACCTCGAGCGCGATCAGCTCGGAATCGACGAGCACGCCGTCGCAATCGAAGATCGTCAGCATGTCACTCTACACGTAGGGCCGGCGAGCCCTTACCCCGCGTCGACCGCCCCGAGTTCGCCCAGCTTGCCCGGCCCAGCCGCCGCCTTCGCGATCGGATCGCGCGCCTCGACCTCGGACGACAGCGCCTCCAACACCAGCGGGTCGAGACCTTTGGCCTCGATCATCCCCTCGTGGAAGCTGGCGCGCATCTTCGGCGTCCAGAACGCCTCGATGTGGTGGGAGATTCCCGCCACCGCCTGGTCGTGCGGGTAGGACTTGAAGAACTGCGCGATCTGGTTGGCCATCATGACCAGCTTGTCGAGCGGCTTGTTGGTGCCGTGGATCGTGTCGGCGATATCGACCATCATTACTCTGCGGCCTCCATCACCGGCGCGATCTGCTTGAGGTCGACGTCCTCCTCGTAGAACTTCGCCTGCCACTCCGACATGCGGTTGGTCTTGCGGACCTGCACGGCGGTGACCTTGTACTCGGGGCAGTTGGTGGCCCAGTCCGAATAGTCGGTCGTGATGACGTTGGCGCCGGTCTTAGCGTGGTGGAACGTCGTGTAGACGACGCCCGGCTGCATGCGCTCGGAGATCCTGGCCTTGAGCGCGATGTCGCCGGAACGGCTCTCCAACGACACGAGATCGCCGTGGAGGACGCCGCGCTGCTCGGCGTCGAAGGGATGGATCTCCAGCACGTCCTCCTGGTGCCACATCGAGTTTTGCGTGCGGCGGGTCTGCGCGCCGACGTTGTACTGCGAGAGGATGCGGCCGGTGGTCAGCACCAGAGGGAAGCGCGGCCCGGTGCGCTCCTCGGTGGGGTAGAACTCGGTGATCATGAACTTGCCGCGGCCGATCACGAAATGGCCGACGTGCATGGTCGGGGTGCCCTCAGGGGCCCCCTCGTTGCACGGCCACTGAATCGAGCCGAGCTCGTCGAGCTTCTTGAAGCTCACGCCCGCGAACGACGGCGTGGTCGCGGCGACCTCGTCCATGATCTCGCTGGGGTGCTTGTAGTGCATCGGGTAGCCGAGCGCGTTGGAGAGCAGCATCGTGCCCTCCCAATCGCCGTAGCCACCCTTCGGGCTCATTACCTTGCGCACGCGGCCGATGCGGCGCTCGGCGTTGGTGAACGTGCCGTCCTTCTCGAGGAAGGACGCGCCCGGCAGGAAGACGTGGGCGTACTTCGCCGTCTCGTTCAGGAACAGGTCCTGGACGATGATGCACTCCATGTTGCGCAGGCCGTGCGTCACGTGATGCGTGTCGGGGTCGGACTGGGCGATGTCCTCGCCCTGCACGTAAAGGCCCTTGAACCCGCCCTCGACGGCCTCGTCGAGCATGTTGTTGATGCGCATGCCCGGCTCGCGATCAAGCTCGCGGCCCCAGGCCTTCTCGTAGATCTCGCGGACCTCGTCGCCGGCGACGTGGCGGTAGCCGGGGTACTCGTGCGGGAACGAGCCCATGTCGCACGAGCCCTGCACGTTGTTCTGCCCGCGAAGCGGGTTCACGCCGACGCCCTCGCGGCCGATGTTGCCGGTGGCCATGGCGAGGTTGGCCATGCCCATGACCATGGTCGAGCCCTGCGAATGCTCGGTGACGCCCAGGCCGTAGAAGATCGCGGCGTTGAGGCCGCGCGTGGCGTAGAGGCGGGCAGCGGCGCGCAGGTCCGCGGCCGGCACGCCGATCATGTCAGCCTGCGCCTCGGGGCTGTGGCGCTCGTCGGCGACGAACCGCGCCCACGACTCGAAGTCCTGCACGTCGCAGCGCTCGGCGACATAGGCCTCGTCGACCAGGCCCTCGGTCACGACAACGTGGCCCATGGCATTGATGAAAGCGACGTTGGTGCCGGGCTTCAACGGTAGGTGGTAGTCGGCCCTGACGTGGGGCGACTTCACGAGGTCGATCGCGCGCGGGTCGGCAACGATCAGCTTGGCGCCGGCGCGCAGGCGGCGCTTCATGCGCGAGCCGAACACCGGATGGCCGTCGGTCGGGTTGGCGCCGATGACAAGGATGACGTCGGACTGCTCGACAGACTTGAAGTCCTGCGTGCCGGCGGACGTGCCCAGCGTGGTCGAGAGGCCGTAGCCGGTCGGCGAGTGGCAGACGCGGGCGCAGGTGTCGACGTTGTTGTTGCCGAAGCCGGCGCGAACCAACTTTTGCACGAGGTAGGTCTCCTCGTTGGTGCAGCGCGAGGAGGTCACGGCGCCGATCGAGTTGCGGCCGTAATGTCCCTGGATGCGCTTGAACTCGCTCGCCGCGTGGGCGATCGCCTCGTCCCACGACACTTCACGCCACGGATCGGTGATCGCGGCGCGGATCATGGGCTTGGTGATGCGGTCCTTGTGGGTGGCGTAGCCGTAGGCGAAGCGGCCTTTGACGCAGCTGTGGCCTTCGTTGGCCTTGCCGGCCTTGGCCGGGATCATGCGCACGACCGTCTCGCCCTGCATCTCGGCCTTGAAGGTGCAGCCGACGCCGCAATAGGCGCAGGTGGTCATGACCGAATGCTCGGGCTTGCCCATCTCGATCACGCTCTTCTCGTTGAGCGTGGCGGTCGGGCAGGCCTGGACGCAGGCGCCGCAGGAGACGCACTCGGACGACATGAAGTCGGAGCCCGACGGCGACACCTTGGAGTTGAAGCCGCGGCCCTCGATCGTCAGCGCGAAGGTGCCCTGCACCTCCTCGCAGGCACGGACGCAGCGATTGCAGACGATGCACTTCGACTTCTCGAAGGTGAAATAGGGGTTGGAGGTGTCGCTGACCGCGTCGAGGTGGTTCTCGCCGCCGTAGCCGTAGCGCACCTCGCGCAGGCCGACCGCGCCAGCCTGGTCCTGCAGCTCGCAATCGCCATTGGCCGAGCAGGTCAGGCAGTTCAGCGGGTGATCGGAGATGTAGAGCTCCATCACACCCTTGCGCAGCTTGGCGAGCCGCTCGTTCTGAGTGTGGACCACCATGCCGTTCTCGGCCGGCGTGGTGCAGGAGGCCGGCGTGCCGCGGCGGCCCTCGATCTCGACGAGGCACAGGCGGCAGGAGCCGAAGGGCTCGAGGCTGTCAGTGGCGCAAAGCCGCGGGATCTTGGTGCCCATCGACGACGCCGCAGCCATGACCGACGTGCCCTTGGGCACGCTCACCTGCTCGCCATCGATCGTGAGCGTCACCTCCTCCGCGGCAGGACGGATCGGGGTGCCGGTGTCGAGTTCCTCGATGAGGGCCATGTTGTGCTCCTTGATGTCCTACTCAGCAGCCTGACGGCGCTCGGCGGGGACGAAATCTTCGGGAAAGTGCTGCAGGGCGCTCTTCACCGGGACAGGGGTCAACCCGCCCATGGCGCAAAGCGATCCGTCGGTCATAGTCACGCAGAGGTCGCGCACGAGGTCGAGGTTCTTGGCGACCTCGATACCGGCAATGACTTTCTCCATCGTTTCCTTGCCGCGCGTGGCGCCGATGCGGCAGGGCGTACACTTGCCACAACTCTCGGCCTCGCAGAACTCGAAGGCAAAGCGCGCCTGGCTCGCCATGTCGACGGTGTCGTCGAACACCACGACGCCGCCGTGGCCGATGAGCCCACCCTTGGCGGCGAAGGCCTCGTAGTCGAGCGGCGTGTCGAACAGCTCACGCGGGAAATAAGCGCCGAGCGGGCCGCCGACCATGGCGGCACGCACCGGACGCCCGGTGACCGTGCCGCCGCCGAACTCGTCGACGATCTCGCCCAGCGTCACGCCGAAGCCCAGCTCGATCAGGCCGCCGTGCTTCACGTTGCCGCCGAGCTGGATGCACAGCGTGCCGCGCGAACGGCCCATGCCGTAATCGGCGTAGGCCTGGCCGCCGTGCGACAGGATCCACGGCACCGAGCACAGCGAGATGACGTTGTTGACGACGGTGGGCTTGCCGAACAGGCCCTTCAGCGCCGGCAACGGCGGCTTGGCGCGGACGACGCCGCGGCGGCCCTCGAGGCTCTCCAGCAGCGAGGTCTCCTCGCCGCAGATGTAGGCACCCGCGCCGAGCCGGGCGTGCAGGCGGAACGGCTTGCCGCTGCCCAGCACAGAGGCGCCGAGCGCGCCGTCGGCGGTGGCGATCTCGATCGCGCGGGACACCGTCTTGTAGGCGTGCGGGTATTCCGAACGGATGTAGATGTAGCCCTCGGAGGCGCCGACCGCGAGAGCGGCGATGGTCATCCCCTCGATCAGCATGAAGGGATCGCCCTCCATGCTCATGCGGTCGGCGAAGGTGCCGCTGTCGCCCTCGTCGGCGTTGCAGACGATGTACTTCAGCTCATCGACAGCCTTGCGCACCGTGGTCCACTTGATGCCGGTCGGAAAGCCGGCGCCGCCGCGGCCGCGCAGGCCGCTGTCGGTGACGACCTTGCAGATCTCCTCGTCGGACATCGCGATGGCGTTCTTGAGCCCGACGAAGCCGCCGTGGGCGCGGTAGTCGGCGATGTCGAGCGGGTCGATCACGCCGACGCGCTCGAAAGTGAGCCGCGCCTGCTTCTTCAGCCAGGGCATCTCCTCCGGCTTGCCGAGGCGTAGCGCGTGCTCGCCGCCCTGGAGCATGCCGGCGGCGAGCAGGCCGTCGAGATCCTCGACCCTGACCGGACCGTAGGCGATGCGGCCCTCGGCCGTCACGACCTCGACCATCGGCTCGAGCCATTGCATGCCGCGCGAGCCGTTGCGCTTGATGATGACGCGATCGCCGGCCTTCAGCGCGAGCGCCTTGGCGACCTTGTTGGCGCCGGCGGCGATCGCGGCGGCGTCGATGGGAACATAGACAATGATCACGACCGCGCCTCCTCGATCAGGGCGTCCAGCGTCTCGATGTACACGTGGCCGACCGGCTCCTCGTCGACCAGCGCGGCGGGCGCGCAGGCGCACAGTCCAAGGCAGAACACTGGCTCGATGGTGATGGCGCCATCCTCGGTCGTGCCGTGCCAGTCGATGCCGAGCTTGCGGCGCAGGGCCGCGTGCATCTCGACACCGCCGCGCGCCTGACAGGCCTCGGCTCGGCACATCTTGATCGTGGTGCGCCCCGGGGGATGGTCGCGAAAGTCGTGGTAGAAGGTGAGCGTGCCGTGGACCTCGGCACGGGACAGGTTGAGGGCTTCGGCCAGCACCGGCACGATGGCGCGATCGACGTAGCCGTAGCGCTCCATCAGGTCGTGCATGATCGGGATCGCCGATCCCTTCTCATGCGTTCTTGCGGCCACGACTTTGCTCGCTTCGCTCAGGTCCCAGCGCTCGTACCTCGGCATATCCATCCCGACTGACAATCTTATATCGATTCTAGAAAAGCTTTTCTCCGGGCTTTTTCAAGAGCGTCTAACACGTGCTGCGATCGAACATCTCTATCGATTATCCCCCATTCGGCCCGGATTGGGCGGCATCAGCTTAACGGCAAGCCGCTCCGCCTCGCGCACGAGCGCGTTGGTGAGCGGGGAGATGGCGTAGCGCGGCGCGACGATCAACCCGACGAGATGGCTGACCTCCGGCTCGCCGATCGGGACGGCCGCGATCTCGGGGGGCAGGCCGATGCTCTGCCCCAGACTGACGGGCACGATGCTCGACCAGTAGCCCGAGGCGACATGCGCCAGCAGCGCCAGCATGGAATTCGACTCGAGCGGCGCTTCGCTCGGCGCGCCGGCGTCGCGCAGCATCTGGTCGACGATGCGGCGGTTCTGCATGTCGGGCGTCATCAGGCAGAGCGGCAGCGCGGCGAGGTCCTGCCAGCCGACGCCCAAGCGTCGGCCGAGGTCGCTGTCGGCGCGGGTCAGGAGGCAATAGGCTTCGCGGTAGAGCGGCACGGATTTCACGGCGCCGATCGCCTCGTTGTCGAGATACGTCACGCCGGCATCGATCGAGAGATTGATCAACCCCTCGAGGATTTCGGCGGAGGTCGCCGAGGTGACGGTGAAGCGCACTGCAGGGTGGCCGGTGCGGAACGGCGTGGTCAGCGCCGGCACGGTGGCGAGCGCGGTGGGGATCGCGGCGAGCCGCAGGTGCCCGGTCAGGCCACGCTTCAGCGCATCGAGATCCTGGCGCATGGCATGGGCGTCGCCGACGATGCGCCGCGCCCATGAGAGCACGTGTTCGCCCTCGGGCGTGAACCCCTGGAAGCGGGAGGAGCGGCGCACGATCACAACGCCGAGCTGCTCCTCGAGCTGCTTGAGGCCGGCCGACATCGTCGGTTGGGTCACGCCGCAGGCTTCCGCCGCACGGCCGAAATGCCGCTCGCGGGCCAACGCGAGAACGAAGTTGAGCTTGTCGATCAAGGCTTGATCCGAAGGAGGCGGCTGTCGCGATCTACCCTACAGCTTGCGGCCGCGCGTCTCCGGCAGCATGAAGGCGGCGACGGCACCGATCAGGCTGGTGGCGGCGAGGTAATAGGCCGGCGCGACCTTGTCTTGGGTGAGCGCGATGAGCTTGGTCACGACCCAAGGCGCCGAGCCGCCGAACAGCGACACCGACAGGGCGTAGACGATGGAGAGCCCGGCCGAGCGCACGTTGCGCGGCAGGGCCTCGGGAACGGCCACGATGATCGCCGCCGTCGAGATCGAGGATAGCGCCGAGAGCAGGATCACCACGCCGTAGATGGTCGTGGGATGGGGTTGGTGGACGGCGAGCCAGAACGCCGGGATGGCGACGACGACGAGCGCGGCGCGCGGGAGCACCATGACCGGGCGGCGGCCGAAGCGGTCGGCGAGCCAGCCGCCGAGCAGCGTGAAACCGAGCGAGGCGAAGCCCAGCGCCAGCGTGACGCCGTCGGAGGCGGCCTTTGAGAACTTCAGCGAGGATTGCGCGTAGGTCGGCATGTTGGCGCCGATGTAGAACGACACCGTCGCCGCCATGATGACCAGCAGCGTCAGCATCAGGCGCGGCCCGTGCTCGACCACCAGGAGGCGCAGGACGTCCATGCTGGAGCGGGCGGCGTCCGGGTCCTCACCCTCGCCCGCGGTCTCGGGCAGGTGCGAGCGGATCAGGATGCCGACGGGAACGATGGCGATGCCGAGGAAGAACGGCACGCGCCAGCCCCAGCTGTCGAGCGAGGCCTTCGACAAAGAGAGCGACAGCGCGAGCGAGATCAGGCCGGCGAGGATCGCCGCCACGCCCTGGCTCGCCGTCTGCCACGAGGCGAAGAAGGCGCGCTGCTTCTGCGGCGCCGCCTCGAGCAGGTAGGCGGTGGACGGGCCGACCTCGCCGCCGAGCGCGAAGCCTTGGATCAGCCGTCCGGCGATGACGATGATCGGCGCCGCGATGCCGATCGTGGCGACCCCCGGCGTCGCCGCCAGCATCAGCATGCCCAGCGCCATCATGGCGATGGTCAGCACCATCGCCGGCTTGCGCCCGGCGCGATCCGCCATCGCGCCGATCACCACGCCGCCGAGCGGTCGCATCAGGAACCCCGACCAGAACACGGCGAGCGACGACAGCAGGCTCGTGGTCGGGTCCTTGGAGGGGAAGAAGGCGCGGCCTATGTCAACGGCGAAGAACGAGAAGGTGATGAAATCGTAGAACTCGAGCATGTTGCCGAGCGCCACGGCGCCGACGGCCTTCCAGTCGAGCCTGGAGCCTTCGCGCGAGAGCGTGTCCGCGGCGGAGTCGAGCGTAGCCATGACATCGTCATAAGCCCGGCGGGCGCGGCCGGGAAGCGAGGATTGCGCGGCACTGCCGGCGTGCTCGCGCGTTGCGGAGCATTCCCCGTCTCGCAAGGACACGCTCATGGAACATCGCCAACTCGGACGCTCCGGCCTCAAGGTGCCGGTGCTCTCGCTGGGCACAGGCACATTCGGCGGCTCCAACGAGTTCTTCAAGCGCTGGGGCCAGACCGACGTCGACGGCGCCACCCGCATGATCGACCTTTGCCTCGACGCCGGCGTCAACTTCTTCGACACCGCCGACATCTATTCCGACGGCGTGTCCGAGGAGGTGCTGGGGCAGGCGCTCAAGGGCAAGCGCGACAGGGTGCTGATCTCCACCAAGGCGACCTTCCCCACCGGCAAGGGCCCCAACGAGGTCGGCTCCTCCCGCTTCCACCTCGTGCACGCCTGCGAGGCCAGCCTGAAGCGGCTCGGCACCGACCACATCGACGTCTACTTCATGCACGCCTTCGACGCGCTGACGCCGGTCGACGAGACCCTGCGCGCCCTCGACGACCTCGTGACCGCCGGCAAGATCGGCTATTTCGGCGCCTCGAACTATTCCGGCTGGCACCTCATGAAGGCCCTGGCGACGTCGGAACGCTACGGTCTCGCCCGCTTCGTCGCCTACCAGGGCTATTATTCGCTGGTCGGGCGCGACTACGAGTGGGAGCTGATGCCGCTCGGGCTGGATCAGGGTGTCGGGCTGATGGTGTGGAGCCCGCTCGGCTGGGGCCGCCTCACCGGCAAGATCCGCCGCGGCCAGCCGGCGAGCGGCGGCCGCATCGCCGCCGGGGGCGCCGAGGGTGGCCCGGTTGTCGAGGACGAATACCTCTATACCGTGGTGGACGCCCTTGACCAGGTGGCCGCGGAGACCGGGAAGAGCGTGCCCCAGGTGGCGCTGAACTGGCTGCTCACCCGCCCGAGCGTCTGCAACATCGTGATCGGCGCCCGCGACGAGGCCCAGTTGCAGGCCAACCTGGGGGCGGTCGGCTGGAGCCTCACGCCGGAACAGGTGATGCGGCTCGATAAGGCCAGCCGGCGCGAGCCGGCCTACCCGTATTGGCACCAGATTCAGTTCGGCTCGCGCAACCCCAAGCCGACGACCTGGTAGCATCCCGCCGCCGGAACGCGGGCGTCGACCCTATTGCGGCTTCTCGCCTTGCGTTCCGTCCGGCGCGATGCGCGGTGCCTGCTGCACCATGCCGGGCAGGCGCCGCGGCGCGGCGAGATCGGCCGCCCAGTCGTGGCGATCGCGCCGGAAGAAATCGCAGGGGTGCCGACCGCCGCGTGCCGGCAGGTCTTTCAGGCCGGTGCCGGTGAAGACGAAGCCGCATTTCTCCAGCACGCGGTGCGAGGCCTTGTTGATCGTGCGGCTGTTGGCGACGAGCGCGCGCGCCTCGGTGAGGTTGAAGACCGCGTCGACCAGCGTGCGCACCATCTCGGTGGCGTAGCCGCGCCCGGCATAGGCCGGCCCGATCGTGTAGCCGAGCTCAATCTCGCCCGAGTCCTCGACCTGCGCCGCGACGAGCCCCACGACCGGCCGGCCCTTGGCCTTGGTGGTGGCCGCCAGGATCAGCGCGTCGCCGCCGGCCGTCGAGGCGCGTGCATGCAGGATGAAGCGCTCGGCCTCGCCCGGCGGATAGGGATGCGGGATGGAGGCAGTCATCTGCGCGACGTCGGCGAGGCCGGCGAAGGCGGCGATCGACGGCGCGTCCGCTGCCCGAAGCCATCGCAGCCAGAGCCGCTCGGTCTCGAGCCTGAAGATATCGTCGCGGCTGATGTCCGGGAACATGGGTCGCGCGTCCGTGCCGGCGGCGCGAAGGCGCCGCCCGGGCGTGCTTAATGCGCGGCTTCGGCGTGCGGAACGGCGACCGTGTTCACCGCCACATAGGCGCGCCCGTTGGCCTTGGTGATGAACTGCACCGTGCCCTCGACCTTGGAGAACAGGGTGTGATCCGTGCCGATGCCGACGTTGGCGCCGGGGTGCCACTTGGTGCCGCGCTGGCGCACGATGATGTTGCCGCCGATGACGCGCTCGCCGCCGAACTTCTTAACGCCGAGGCGGCGCCCGTCGGAGTCGCGGCCGTTGCGCGAGGAGCCGCCTGCTTTCTTATGTGCCATGGTTCTCGAACTCCAGATCCTCGCGGATCCGCTGATAAGGAAGGGTAGAGCCGGGCCGGCGCCCGGCACGGTGGCTCAGCCGGCGTGGAGACCCGTGATCTTGATGCGGGTCAGATCCTGCCGGTGGCCGCGCTTGCGCTTGGAGTTCTGGCGACGGCGCTTCTTGAAGGCGATCACCTTCGGGCCGCGCTCCTGCGCCACGATCTCGCCGGTGACGGACGCGCCGCTGACGAAGGGCGAGCCGAACGTGGTCTCGTCGTCCCCGACGAGCATGAGGACTTCGGCGAAAGTGATCGTGTCGCCCAGCTCGCCGGCCAGGCTCATGACGGTGATGGTGTGGTCCGCGGCAACGGTATACTGCTTGCCGCCTGTCTTGATGACAGCGAACATGGTCTTCGTTTCCTAGGTGTCGGACTGGCACGGGGAACCCCGCGACGACCGTCTTCTTGTGGTTCTTGGAAGCCCGGCACTCTTCGGCGCGCGAACGCGACGACGGCTAGTCCAAAGACCCCGCCAAGTCAACGAACCGAGGACTTTTCAGCATCATGGCGGCAGCACACGGCAAGGGCGTGGCGATCGTCACCGGCGGCAGCCGCGGCATCGGGGCGGCGATCTGCCGGCGGCTGGCTGCCGACGGCTACGCCGTGCTGGTGAACTACGCCAGCGGCGCCGCCGCCGCCGCGACGGTGGTGCGCGACATCGAGGCGAGCGGCGGCCGCGCGATGGCGTACGGCGCCGACGTCGCCAGAGAGGACGAGGTCGCGGCGATGTTCGCGGAATGCGACGAGGGGCTCGGATCGCTCGCCGCGCTGGTCAACAATGCCGGCGTGCTCGGCGACATGCGCCGCATCGACGAGCAGGATGCCGACAGCATCATGAAGGTGCTGGCGATTAACGTGGTCGGGCCGGCGCTCTGCGCCAAGCACGCCATCCGCCGGCTGTCGACGAAGCACGGCGGCCACGGCGGCGCCATCGTCAACGTCGGCTCGATCGCCGCCACTACCGGCGGCATCCCCGGCATGGTGGCCTATTGCACCTCGAAGGGCGCGCTGTCGTCCTTCACGATCGGCCTGGCCAAGGAAGTCGCGCGCGAGGGCATCCGCGTCAACGCAGTGGCGCCGGGCATGATCGTCACCGAGATGACCACCGGCTTCGCCGATCAGGTCGGCCCGACGGTGCCGCTCGGCCGCTGCGGCGAGCCGGAAGAAATCGCCGCCACCGTCGCGTGGCTGGTGTCCGAAGAGGCGAGCTACGCGACCGGCTCGATCGTGACGGTATCAGGCGGGCGGTAGGTTGCGGTGTCCTGCTGAAGAACCGTCCTGCGCGCCGCCGTCGAGACCCGCAGCCACGGCGGAGCCATGACCTCAAGCCGGCTCAGTGCGCCTCGACCGGCTTCGCCGGCTGGCCCTGCTTGACCCGCTCGTCCTCGTACTTCTTCTTAAGCTTCGAGAAACAATCGTACTCGTAGCAGCCGAAGACCGCCGCCGCGCCGAGCCCGATCGCGACCTTCTCGCCGGTCGACAAGCCGGCGGCGGTCTTGGGCGCGTCCGGCTTGGGCACGGCCATGTGGCCGCCTTTGCCGACGGTTACGCCGACGCGCTGGGCCTGCTTCGGCCCGCCGCCCTCCGGCATGTAGTCGACATCGATCTGCTTGCCCGGCTCGATCGACCCGACGTATTCCGCGAAGGTCTTCGTGTTCGAGAAGACGTGGCGGTCGACCGCGATGATCTGGTCACCGGCCTTGAGCCCGGCCTGCGCGGCCGGCGAGTCGGCCACGACACCCTCGACCTTGAGCACCTGGAAGGTCAGGCCCTCGCTCGTGATGTCGTCCTTCGGGCCGACCTTCATGCCAAGCGAACCGCCGGTCTTGGTCAGGCTTGAGGCCTGGTCGGCGGTCTCGAGGTGATAGCCCATCTTGTTGTCGGCCGAGGCGGCCGCCGACAGGCACTGGCTGCCGAGGAGGACGGCGGCCAGGATCGCGATCTCGCGTTTCATCGGGATCTCTCCGCGCTCTCGAGGGCTAGACGTTCACCGAGCTGTTGTCCCCGGATTGGCCACCCGACGTCATGCCGTCGACGGCGGCGGGAAGGTGCTGGCTCAGCTGGGACAGGAAATCGCCCTGGCTCATGCCGGCCTGCTGGGCCATGCCCGGCACTTTGTCGCCAAAGACGTTCTGCAGCTGGTCGGGCGAGACGGGATGGTTGGCGCCGCCGCCGATCCACGACTGCACGACGTTGCCGAGCCCGGCCTGCTCGAACTGCGAGACCAGCCCGCCGAGGCCGCCGCCCGCGGCGGCGCCACCGAGCATGCCGCCGAGGCCGCCGCCCTGATTGGTGCCGGCCTGGCCGGACTGGCCGCCGCCGAGGATGCTCGAGAGTACGCCGCCCATGCCGGAAGACTGCTGGTTGCCGCCGCCCAGCAGGCTGCCGATGACGTTGTCGAGAATGCCCATGATCCCGCTCCTCGAGAGGTCTCGGCGCTGCGGCTGTGCCGCGGCCGTAATTGCAGAGCTGAACATCCAGCCCGCCGATCAACCTTGACGGTTTGTCGCGGTTGCCCTCGGCCGACATATTTTTAGTCGTGGTCCAAGGTCGCGCGATCCCCGGTCGAGAGAAGGAGCTTGGCGCGGCGCACCACCGTCGCGGTCATGCATTGTCAGCGAAGAGAGCGAGAGACCGCGCATGCCCGCCTTCGGCGACTACCAGAACGAGATCTACTTCGCCGGCTTGAGCGGCGTGGTGCCCAAGCTGCCGGTCGACTACGCCACCCTGTTCGAGCGCGCCCGCGCCGCCATGCCGCCCGGCGTGCTCGCCTACGTCGAGGGCGGCTGCGGCAACGAGCACACGCAGCGCGGCAACGTCGCCGCCTTCGAGCGCTGGGGCGTGCTGCCGCGCATGCTGGTGGATTGCACCCGGCGCGACCTTTCGATCGAACTTTTCGGCCACAGGCTGCCGACGCCGATGTTCCTGTCGCCGATCGGCGTCATCGGCCTCGTTGCGCCGGACGGTCACGGCGACATCGCGGCGGCCACAGCGGCGGCGCAGACCGGCGTGCCGTTCATGGTGTCGACGCTGGCCAACGACCCCATGGAGGAGGTCGCCCGGCACCTCGGCGACACGCCCGGCTATTTCCAGCTCTACACGCCGCGCGACGTCGGCGTGGCCGAGAGCCTGGTGCATCGCGCCGAGACCTGCGGCTTCAAGGCGCTGGTGGTGACGCTCGACACCTGGCTGACCGGCTGGCGCCCGCGCGACCTCAACACCGCCAGCTTCCCGCAGCTGCGCGGCCACGCGCTGGTGAACTATTTCACCGATCCGGTCTTTCGCGCCTCGCTCGCCGCGCCGCCCGAGGAAGACGGGCCGGCCGCGGTGCGGCGCTGGACCGAGATCTTCGGCAAGGCGCTGACTTGGGCCGACCTGCCGTGGCTGCGTGGGCTCACCAAGATGCCGCTGGTGCTGAAGGGCATCTGCCATCCCGACGATGCCCGGCGCGCCGTCGACGCCGGGGCCGATGCGATCTTCTGCTCCAACCACGGCGGGCGCCAAGCCAACGGCGGGCTCGCCGCCATCGACATGCTGCCGGGCGTGGTCGAGGCGGTCGCCGGCCGCGTGCCGGTGCTCTTCGATTCCGGCGTGCGCTCCGGCACCGACATGATCAAGGCGATCGCGTTCGGCGCCACCGCCGTGGGCCTCGGCCGCCCCTACGCCTACGGCCTCGCGCTCGACGGCGTCGCCGGCATCGTCCACGTGATCCGCAGCGTGCTGGCCGAGGCCGACCTGCTCATGGCCGTCGACGGCTACCCCACGCTGGGCGACCTCGGGCCGGCGGCGCTGATGCGAGTCTAGCGCCGGCTCACACGAAGGCCAGGGTGATGCTTTCGAGCACAAGCGCCGGCTTGGTCGCGCCCTCGATCTCGACCGTGACCTCCGTCACCCGGCGCCATTGGCCAGGCTTCGTCTCCTCCACGCGCAGCGTGCGGAAGGCGGCGCGGATGCGCTTGCCGCTGGGCACTGGCGACAGGAAGCGCACGCGGTCGTAGCCGTAGTTCAGCACCATCTTGGCGCCCTCGACCTGCGGCTGCGTGCGTGCGGCGAGCGCCGGCAACAGCGACAGCACCAGCAGCCCGTGCGCTATCGTGCCGCCGAGCGGCGTCGCCGCGGCGCGCACGGGATCGACGTGGATGAACTGGTGATCGCCGGTGGCCTCGGCGAAGCGGTCGATGGTGGCCTGGTCGACGAGCAGCCAGTCCGAGACGAGCGCCTCTGCGGGTGAGGAGGTCGAAGGCATACCTGTCGTCATGTCCGACTCCTCAGCCCGCCGCCAGCGCGACCACTTCGACCTCCTGGCCGCCGAACCGTGCGGCGTCGCCGACGCGCTTGCCGACGAGGGCGCGGGCCAGCGGGGAGATGTGGGACACCGAGCCCTTGGCCGCGTCCGCCTCGTCCTCGCCGACGATGCGGAAGGTCTGGCGGCGGCCGTCCGCGCGGTCGAAGGTGACGCTGCCGCCGAACTGCACCCTGTCGCCGTCCGGCCGCGTCGCGACGAGCTGGGCGCTGGCCCGGCGCGCCGACCAGTAGCGCAGGTCGCGCGTGGCGATCGCCATGGCGCCGCGATCGGTGCGCACGTCGCCCGCCGCCTGCGCCGCCTGGTAGGCCGCGCGCGCCTGGGCCAGCGCCGCATCGATCGCCGCGAGGCCGCTCGCCGTGACGAAGTTGGGGTGCTGCGAGATCGGACGGTCGGGCAGGTGCGCGGCGGCCGCCTCGACGTCCTCCTCGCGCGTGAAAGCGACACTTATCGGAACCCTCGAACGCCGCTCTGCTAAGCAACCTTCGCATTGCACGATGGGCGAATATGGCGGCTCGCGTTTCAAAGCGCCAGAGGCCTTCGCGCGGCGCCGGTCGAACTGCGTCTGGGCAGCCCACACGATTGAGCTTTTGAAAACGAAGCCGCATTTCGCTAGAGCTGCGGCGACGCACTAATCGCCCGGAGAGCCCGATGAACAAGGATCAGCTGCACAAGGTCGCCGTCGCCCTGGTGGCGCCGGGCAAGGGTATCCTCGCCGCCGACGAGAGCACCGGCACGATCAAGAAGCGCTTCGACGCGATCAAGGTCGAGAACACCGAGGACAATCGTCGCGACTACCGCGAGTTCATGTTCCGATCCGACAAGGCTATGAAGGACCACATCTCCGGCGTGATCCTCTTCGACGAGACGATCCGCCAGAAGGCCAAGGACGGCACGCCGCTGGTCAAGCTGATCGAGCAGGCCGGATCGATCCCCGGCATCAAGGTCGACCAGTCGACCCATCCGATGCCGATGTTCCCCGGCGAGACCATCACCGAGGGGCTCGACGGCCTGCCCAGGCGCATGAAGGACTATTACGACCTCGGCGCGCGCTTCGCGAAATGGCGCGCGGTGATCGTGATCGACGAGCACGGCCGCCCCACCGAGGGGTCCGTGCGCGCCAACATGGCGGCGCTGGCCCGCTACGCCGCGATCTGCCAGGAGGCCGATATCGTGCCGATCGTCGAGCCGGAGGTGCTGATGGACGGCGCCCACACGATCGAGCGCAACTACGAGGTGACCCGTTTCGTGCTGAACACGCTTTATCACGAGCTTTACGCCCACCGCGTTTGGCTCGAGGGCACGATCCTCAAGCCCAACATGGTCATTCCCGGCGAGGATGCGGCCAAGGCCTCGCCCGAGCAGGTTGCGGAATGGACGGTGAAGCTCTTCAAGAATTGCGTGCCGACCGCCGTGCCAGGCATCGCCTTCCTTTCGGGCGGCCAGTCAGACGTCGAAGCCACCGCCAACCTCGACGCCATCGCCAAGCTCGGTCCCCATCCCTGGGGCATCACCTTCTCCTACGGCCGCGCGCTGCAGCACGCCGCGCAGCACGCCTGGTCCGGCAAGACGGAGCAGGAGGCCGCCGGGCAGGCCGCCTTCGTGCACCGCGCCGTGATGAACGGCATGGCGCAGATGGGCCGGTGGTCGGACGCCAGCGAGACGAAAGCGGCCTAAAGGCCGCGCCGGCCCGAGTAACCTTGTCGAAATAAGCCCCTACGATGACGAGGGCGATGCAACCTTGGCCTTAGATCGCGATTTTTCGTCGTGGAACAGCCAAGCTGGAGTGTCGCCTCGTGTCCCTGATCATCATCATCCTCGTGCTCCTGCTGCTGTTCGGCGGCGGCGGGTATTACGGCCATCGCTCGGGCTACTACGGCAACGGTGGTATCGGCATCATCGGCATCATCGTGATCATCCTCATCGTGTTCTTGATCTTCGGGCACGGCAGCCTCGGCATCTAAGGTCGAAACTTTCGGGAGCGGGGGGGCTCGTGGCGCTCTCGTCGTTGCGGCGGCCGGCTTCGCCAACGTGTCCGGCGTAAGGCTGTGTCGCGCCGCACGCGCGTTGCGTGCGGCGCAATTTGCCCATACCTAAAGGCTCGTCGTTCGAACCGCTGCCGGGTCCAGAGCCAGTATCGATGAGCAAGTTTCTCGAGGAGCGCGTCCTTAGCGTCCATCATTGGACGGACAGCCTCTTCTCCTTCAAGACGACGCGCGATCCGTCCTTCCGCTTTCGTAGTGGCGAGTTCACGATGATCGGCATTCCCGTCGACGGCAAGCCGTTGTTGCGCGCCTACAGTGTCGCCAGCGCGCACTATGCCGACGAACTCGAATTCTTTTCGATCAAGGTCCAGAACGGCCCGCTCACGTCGCGCCTCCAGCACCTGAAGGAGGGCGATGCGGTAATGGTGTCGATGAAGCCCACGGGCACGCTGGTCATCGACAATCTCGCGCCGGGCAAGAACCTCTACCTTCTGGGCACCGGCACCGGCCTCGCGCCGTTCCTCTCGATCATCAAGGACCCTGACGCTTACGAGCGGTTCGAGAAGATCATCGTCGTGCACGGCGTGCGCTACGCCAAGGATCTCGCCTACAGCGACTTCATCACCAAGGTGCTACCGGAGGACGAGTTCATCGGCGAACTGGCGCGTGAGCAGCTCCTCTACTTCCCCACGGTGACCCGCGAGGCGTTCACTCACCAGGGTCGCATCACCGAGTTGATGGAGAGTGGCAAGCTCTTCGCCGACCTCGGCCTGCCCGACATGAGCGTCGAGAACGACCGTTTCATGCTGTGCGGAAGCCCCGGCATGCTCGCCGACGTGAAGGCGCTGCTAGACGCACGGCACTACACCGAGGGCAATCACGGCGAGCAGGGCCACTACGTTATCGAGAAGGCGTTCGTCGACAAGTAGGCCGCGGTCGAGGAAGGGCGACGAAGCGCAACGCCTTTCCGCGCATTTGCGTAGGGGAGGGTACACCATGCTCGAGAACGTTCCGTCCGCAATCGGCCAAGCGCTGAGTTCGATCCGGCCTGGCCTTGGCAAGATCATATACGCGCGTGACGACCTCGCCGCGCCCGAGACCATCCGGGTCACCAGCGACGCCTTTGCCACCGGCCTCGCGATCCCCGCGCGGCACACCGAGGATGGCGCTAAAGTCTCGCCGCCGCTACGCTTCGCCGGCCTGCCCGCGGGCGCCCGCTCCCTCGCCTTGGTGGTCGAGGACGCCGACAGCCCCACCCCGGCGCCGTTGGTGCACGCTCTGGTGTGGGACATCCCGGCCGAGGAGGACATCGGCTTTCAGGAGGCGGCGCTCGACACGGGCGCCATGCCGACAGCGCGGGCGGGAGCCTCGCTGGGCAAGAACTCGTTCTTCGGCACCGGGTGGCTCCCCACCCGACCCGCCGCCCGGCCACGGCGCGCACCGCTACTGCTTCCAGCTCTTCGCCCTCGACGCGGTGCCTGCTCTGGAGGACGGCGCCGGCAAAGGCGCTTTCGTCGAAGCGCTCAAGGGCCACGTTCTCGCCAAGGGCATGCTCGTCGGGACCTACGAGCGCCAGGGCTGACGCCGAAGTCTCGATGGCATTTCGATTGCACCCGACGCGTCGCGAGAGCGCGGGACTGATCCGCGCTCGCATCACGACAAGACATCCAGAGGACTCCATGAAGCGCAGCGACCTTACCGAGAAGATCCTCGACATCAAGCGGGAGAAGGGCTGGACCTGGAAGCACATCACCACCGAAATCGGTGGCATGTCCGAGATCCTCGTCGTCGGCGCGCTGCTCGGTCAGATGAAGCTCACCAAGCCGCTCTGCGAGAAGGCCGCCGAGCTGTTCGGCCTAAGCGCCGGCGAGAAGGCGCTGCTGAACGAGGTGCCGATGCGCGGCATGCCGATGCCGCCGACCGACCCGCTGCTCTACCGCTTCTACGAGCTCGTCATGGTCAACGGGCCGGCCTGGAAGGCGCTGATCGAGGAGGAATTCGGCGACGGCATCATGTCGGCAATCGACCTCGACATGACGATGGAGCGCCTGCCCGATGCCAAGGGCGACCGCGTCAAGATCGGCCTGTCCGGCAAGTTCCTGCCGTACAAGTATTACGGCGCCAAGGGCAATCACCAGCAGCTCGGCTACAAAGAAGAGTAGGCGCGCGCCGGCCCTGGGGCCCACGATGTCACGCCACGCAAGATTGTCTTGCGCCGGCCGTTGAAATCGCTTGAATCGATCGTCAGCCCGGCACGCCTACTGCGTCGCCGGGCGAAGTAGGTGCCGCGGGCCGAAGCGCCTCCGGCACGGGAGGCCTGGAGAAACCCAATGGGGTCGCGCCCGCATTTCGCTTCGGTCTCCGGCTCGCGACGCGTCCGAGCCCTGGCTGTCGCTGTCGCGCTCGCGGCAATGCCGCTGGCGCCGGCGACGGCCTCGCACGGACCGGATTCACTGGCGGACGAGGCAGCGGCCGTGAGCGATGCCGTCGTCAACATCTCCGCGACGCAGGTCGAGGAAAAGCAGGCCAAGAACGAGAGCGCCGACGCGCCGGACCTGCAGCAGGGCACGCCGTTCGACGACCTTTTCGAGGAGTTCTTCAAGCGCCGTCAGCAGGGCAAGCGCGGCCACGGCGGCGACGACGACGAGGCCGCAACCCACCGCTCGAACTCGCTCGGTTCGGGGTTTGTGATCGATCCCTCCGGCATCGTGATCACCAACAACCACGTGATCGCCGACGCCAACGAGATCACCGTGATCTTCACCGATGGGCAGAAGCTGCGGGCCAAGGTGATCGGCAAGGACCCGAAGGTCGACGTCGCCGTGCTGAAGGTGACTTCGCCGACGCCGCTGAAGAGCGTCAAGTTCGGCGACAGCGAGAAGATGCGCGTCGGCGACTGGGTGATGGCGGTCGGCAACCCGTTCGGACTCGGCGGCACCGTGACCGCCGGCATCGTGTCGGCGCGCCACCGCAACATCGATAGCGGCCCCTACGACAATTACATCCAGACCGATGCGGCCATCAACAAGGGCAATTCCGGCGGCCCGCTGTTCAACATGGCGGGCGAGGTCATCGGCATCAACACGGCCATTCTCTCGCCCTCGGGCGGCTCGATCGGCATCGGCTTCGCCACACCGGCTGCCACCGTGACGCCGATCATCGATCAGCTCCAGAGGTTCGGGGAGACGCGACGCGGCTGGCTCGGCGTGCGCATCCAGAACGTCGACGACCAGATCGCCGAGAGCCTCGATCTCGGCAAGACGCGCGGCGCCTTCGTCTCGGGCACCGATCCCAAAGGCCCGGCGAGCGCCGGCGGTATCGAGACCGGCGACGTCATCGTCAAGTTCGACGGCCAGGACATCAAGGAATCGCGCGACCTGCCTAAGATCGTCGCGCAGGCGCCGGTCGGCAAGGACGTCGACGTCGTGGTGGTGCGCAAGGGAAAGCAGCTGTCGAAGTCCGTGAAGCTCGGGCTGCTGGAGGACGGCGAGAAGCACGCCGCGCTCGAGAAGAAGAGCCTCAGCGACGCCGGCCCGACGCTGCCGACGGCTCCGCCCGCGCTCACCGCGCTCGGCATCACGTTCCGCGACCTCTCGCGCGAGACCCGGCGCCAATACACGATCAACGACAGCGTCGCCACGGGGGTCGTCATCTCGAGCGTCGATCCCGCGTCGCCCGCGGCCGACAAGCGGCTGCGGGCGGGCGATGTCGTCGTGGAGATCAATCAGGAGCCGGTGAAGCAGCCCTCGGATGCCACCGAGAAGCTCCAGGGTCTGAAGAGCAAGGGCAAGACCTCGGCGCTGCTGCTCGTCGCCAACGCGCAGGGCGAGGTGCGCTTCGTCGCCGTCCCGGTCAACTGACTGAAGCCATCCTGCTTTTCGCCGGTCTGTTCAGGGGAACCGGGCACCGACCTCGCGCAGGGGTGAGCGCCGAGGCTTGTCTCCCACCACGCGTTGACCCTGATCGAGCGGGCTCCGCCGTGGCAAGGGTTGGTCCGTGTCTGAGACCGCTCCTTGGCGATAATCGCGTCAGCGTCAAGCCGAGCCGCTCGCCCGCACTATGCTGCACTGCTGGACAGAGACAACGTCGTTCAGCCTATCAGACAGGCAACGAGGCTGGACTTAGCGCCTCTTTGAGCCATCTCTGTCCAAGTCGAAGGCTTTTGGCACTCGCACATCGAATCTGCCATTGACACAAGGCCGCATGCTTCGCTATCACCCACCCGTGCCTGGCACTTGTGGTCACAGAGTGCCAAGCCAATCCTGACGCGCCGCGCCATCAGGCGCCCGCAGCGTGGGCCCGAGCCAAGGAGCAAAGAATCCATGAACTTCCGTCCCCTCCACGATCGCGTGCTGGTGAAGCGCCTCGAAGGCGAAGAGAAGACCAAGGGCGGTATCATCATTCCCGACACCGCCAAGGAGAAGCCGCAGGAAGGCGAGATCATCGCCGTCGGTCCGGGCGGCCGCGACGAAGCCGGCAAGCTCACGCCCCTCGACGTCAAGGCCGGCGACAAGGTGCTGTTCGGCAAGTGGTCCGGCACCGAGGTCAAGATCGACGGCAAGGAGCTCCTCATCATGAAGGAGAGCGACATCATGGGCGTCGTCGCCGTCTAGAGCGACCTCCGCTCGCGCGGACCTCGCTTTCCCACCGCGACGCCCACCGAGGACTGGCCGATCAGCGTCAAGCACGACTGGTCACCGTTCGATAGTGCGGCGTCCGCCGCATTCCCCGAAACATCAGGAGCCTGAAACACCATGGCAGCCAAAGACGTACGCTTTTCGTCCGATGCCCGCGATCGCATGATGCGCGGCATCGACATCCTCGCCAACGCCGTAAAGGTGACGCTCGGCCCCAAGGGCCGCAACGTCGTCATCGAGAAGAGCTTCGGCGCCCCGCGCATCACCAAGGACGGCGTCACCGTCGCCAAGGAGATCGAGCTTTCGGACAAGTTCGAGAACCTCGGCGCGCAGATGATCCGCGAGGTCGCCTCCAAGCAGAACGACCACGCCGGTGACGGCACCACCACCGCCACCATCCTCGCCGCTTCGATCGTGCGCGAGGGCACCAAGGCGGTGGCCGCCGGCCTCAACCCGATGGATCTGAAGCGCGGCGTCGACAAGGCCGTCGAGGCCGTCGTCGCCGACCTCAAGAAGAACTCGAAGAAGGTCACCTCCAACGAGGAGATCGCCCAGGTCGGCACGATCTCGTCCAACGGCGACAAGTCGGTCGGCGAGATGATCTCGCATGCCATGCAGAAGGTCGGCAACGAGGGCGTCATCACCGTCGAGGAGGCCAAGACCGCCGAGACCGAACTCGACGTCGTCGAGGGCATGCAGTTCGACCGCGGCTATCTATCGCCCTACTTTATCACCAATCCCGAGAAGATGATCGCCGAGCTCGAGGAGCCCTACATCCTCATTCACGAGAAGAAGCTCTCCTCGCTCCAGGCGATGCTTCCGGTGCTCGAGGCCGTGGTGCAGACCGGCAAGCCGCTCGTCATCGTCGCCGAGGACATCGAGGGCGAGGCGCTCGCCACCCTCGTCGTCAACAAGCTGCGCGGCGGCCTCAAGGTCGCGGCCGTCAAGGCTCCGGGCTTCGGTGACCGCCGCAAGGCGATGCTCGAGGACATCGCGATCCTGACCCAGGGTCAGATGATCTCCGAGGACCTCGGCATCAAGCTCGAGAACGTCACCGTGCAGATGCTCGGTCGCGCCAAGCGCATCCGCATCGACAAGGAGAACACCACGATCATCGACGGTGCCGGCGCCAAGAGCGAGATCGAGGCCCGCATTGGCCAGATCAAGGCCCAGATCGCCGAGACGACGTCGGACTACGACAAGGAAAAGCTCCAGGAGCGTCTTGCCAAGCTCGCCGGCGGCGTCGCGGTGATCCGCGTCGGTGGCGGCAGCGAAGTCGAGGTGAAGGAGAAGAAGGATCGCGTCGACGACGCCCTCAACGCCACCCGTGCGGCGGTCGAGGAAGGCGTGTCGCCCGGCGGCGGCGTGGCGCTGCTGCGCGCCATCAAGGCGCTCGATGGCATCGCGGTCGACAATGCCGACCAGAAGACCGGGATCGACATCGTTCGCAAGGCGATCCAGACCCCGGCCCGCCAGATCGTCGACAATTCCGGCGGTGACGGCGCCGTCGTCGTCGGCAAGCTGCTCGAAAGCTCGGAGTACGGCTACGGCTACAACGCCCAGTCCGGCGAGTACGTCGACCTCGTCGCCGCCGGCATCATCGACCCGACCAAGGTCGTGCGCACCGCGCTGCAGGACGCCGCCTCCGTGGCCGGCCTGCTGATCACCACCGAGGCCACCATCACCGAGGCTCCCAAGAAGGAGTCGGCGATGCCGATGGGCGGTGGCGGCGGCGGCATGGGTGGCATGGGCGGCATGGACTTCTAGCCGCAGCCTCTTCGCTGCACGAAAACGCGGGGCTCCGAAACCATCGGAGCCCCGCTTCCGTATCGGAGTCGTAGGCCGACTCACGGGACGGAACATGACGAATTCGTTCGACTTTCCTGCGCACGAGAGCGGCGTGGAACACGCCGCGCCCGACCAGGACGGCGATCATTCTTTTCGCCGCACGGCGACGCGGGCCGACCTGCTCGATGCCGTTGCCGCCAAATGCCCGTCGCTTTCCCGCGGCGAGACCCGCGCCGTCTTCGAGATGGCGCTGGAAGAGATGTCCAGCTCGCTGACGCGCGGCGAACCGGTCAAGTTGCGTTCCTTCGGCCTGTTCAGCGTGCGCGCCAAGCGCGAGCGCGTCGGCCGCAACCCGCGCACCGGGGCCGAGGTGCCGATCACCCCCCGCCGGGTCCTCACCTTCAAGCCCTCGCCGGTGCTGCTCGACGAGGTGAACCGCCGCACGAAGAAGACGCCGCGGACGCACTGAGTCGCTTGTGCCTTGGCGTCGCAAGTGGCCGCATGGAGAAAAGGTAAGCTGGTAAGCCCTTAAGGCGGCGCAATCTTCCGTACCTAATGCCGAGAACGGAAGCTTGGACGTCACCTGATGAGAGCACTAGGACTTGCGGTCGCCGCCTTCAGCGTCATCTGCGGGATCATCGCGGCGATGGCCGGCCAGCCGAGCTTTTACCTGGTTGCCGGTTTCGGACTCGTCGCGGCCGTCACGACTTTCCTGTCGCCGCCGGTGTCGGCTTACATGAAGATCTTCATCGGGATCTTCTCGGTCGAAACGATCATCTTCGGCGCGAATTCGCTTATGGCTGAGACGGGTCATTGGCCGAGCGGGCTCTCCGATTTCGCGATGCCCGTCAGTCTTCCGATCACGGCGGAACTGTTCTCGATTGCGGTCTATGCGGTTTCTTTCGTGCCGCTCGTGCATCGCATGACCGATATCGCTGATCGATACTTCAACGTCATCGCACCAGCCGGAATCAAATTCCCTCCATTTAATTGGCTCAAGACCAGCGAACGTGCCTGGGCCATCACGATGATCGTCATTCTCGTGCTGATCAACCAGGTTCAGGTTTTCCTCACGATCCTGATCACGTTCGTATCGCGCGATCTTTTCAATGCGATCCAGGCCTACGATCAAGCCGGTTTCTGGCACCAGCTGCTCGTCAAGTTCCCCATCCTCGCTTCACCCTGGATCATCTCGAAGGTGATCGAGTTTCTCCTGCAGTCTACGTTGATCATCCGCTGGCGACGTTGGCTTACCGACGATTACTCCGCACGTTGGCTCGACTCCCATAATCACTACCGCATGTCGCTCGCGGGCGTCGGCGCGGACAATCCCGACCAGCGTATCTCGGAAGACATCAGCCGCTTCATAGATGGTGGCCAGATCGGTTACGGACTTTACACATTCAGCGTGATCCTGATCTCGCAACTATCGAAGTTCGTGTCCTTCGCCATACTGCTTTGGGTCCTCTCAGCCGATCTCACATTCCCAGGCACGAATATCGTCATCCCTGGTTTTCTGCTATGGTGCGCGCTGATCTATGCCGTGGTCGGTTCCGTGCTCACCCACCTGATCGGTCGTCCGCTGGCGCGTCTGTCATTTGCTCGGCAGCACTACGAGGCCAACTTCCGCTTTTCGCTTGCACGTCTACGAGAGTATAGCGAACAAGTCGCGCTGCTTGCAGGTGAGAACAACGAAAAGGCGTCTCTTCATGAGCGCTTCAAGAACATCGTGTCCAATTACTATAGCATTGTCTTTGTGCAGGCGCGGCTGATGTTCTTCACATCGTTCTTTGGGCAATACTCCGGGTTTATACCATACGCGATCACCGCGCCGTTCTACTTTGCCAAGAAGATCAAGCTGGGCTTGATGCAGCAGGTCTCTCGAGCCTTCGGTGAGGTCAACGAGGCGCTGACGTTCTTCATCACCTATTACCAACAGCTCGCGGAATACGTCTCGGTTCTGGACAGATTGTCGACGTTCGACCGCGACATTGAAGTCGGCGAGGGCATGAAGTCCTTCGTCAGGCTGCCGACCCCGGCTGCCGATGAATTGGCGCTCCAGGGCGTGTCGCTGCGCCTGCCGTCGGGCGAAAGCATCATGTCGAGCCTCGATCTCAAGCTCGCGCCCAACGAAAGCGTCCTTCTTACGGGGCCGTCGGGATCGGGGAAGTCGACCCTTTTCCGTGCTGTCGCCGGCATCTGGCCCTACGGCGACGGCTTCGTGCGCGTGCCGAAGGACTCGAGGGTCATGGTGCTGCCGCAAAAGCCATACTTGCCGGTGGGAACGTTGCGGGCGGCCGTCGCCTATCCGTCCGGGTCGCAGGACTATGACGAGGCCGAAATCGCCGATGCGCTCAAGGACGTCGAACTCGACGCCTTCTCCGATCGATTGAACGTCGAAGACAATTGGACACAGATCATGTCGGGTGGTGAACAACAGCGGCTTGCCGTTGCACGCGCCCTGCTGGCGAAGCCGGATTGGCTGTTCATGGACGAGGCGACGGCGGCCATGGATCCGGCGCTCGAGCACCGGATCTATGAAGTCGTGGCCAAACGCCTGCCGGACACGACCGTCGTGTCGAACGGCCATAGGACCACGCTGATCGATCTTCACAGTCGCCGGTTGACGATGAAACCGACGCAGGATGGGCGGTATGCGCCGGCGGACGAACTCCTCGCTGCGCAGTAGTCGCTAATCCTCCAACGGGTGGGCCGGCTTCTTCTCGCAGGGGAACCTCGGCCCGAGGTCGCGCATCTGGGCCTCGACGCATTCCACGTCGAGGCGGATCGCGGTGCCGCCGGAAAAGGTGAGGGTGACGCGGCCGGCCGGTTCGTCGACCGGCTCGAACTCGATCGCCAGCAGGTTCAGCACGCGCGCGCCGTCCTCCTGCGCCAGGCCGGTGCGGGCGACGGCCAGCACGCGCTCGAAGTGCAGCCCCATGGCGGCGCGCTCGCAGCCGCCAACGGCCGCCTTGATCCAGTCGAAGCGCTTGCCGGCGAGGACAAAGCGCTTCTCCGCCGGAAGATAGGCGAGATCGGCCACGGCAATTTTCGTATCCTGGAGGTTGGCCGAGATCACGGCGAGATCGTCCGCATCCATGGCGAGCAGGGCGAGGCGGGCGTCTTCGGCGTCTGACACGGTCATGAAAGGTCCTCGTAGCGCACCGACAACGCGCGTCGATCCCGTTCGGCTTCCTCGCTACCCCGTTATAGCTGCACGATCGAGCCGGCTCCGAGGCACGCCAACGAGCGAAGCCCGACGGAACCGACCTCGAGGCGCCGGGAACCCGGGCTCAGAGGTGCTTCATCACCGCGCGATATTCCGGGATGATCTCCGCCGGGGTGCCGACGGCGCGCACCGAGCCCTCGTCGATCCACACCACGCGGTCGCACAGCTCCTCAAGCGTCGGCAGGTCGTGCGACACCACGAGGATGGTACCGTGGTGGGCGAAATCCTTGATGTAGGCGTCGCATTTGGCGCCGAAGGTCGCGTCGCCAACGGAGAGCGCCTCGTCGACGATGAGGATGTCGGCGTCGGCATGGGCGCAGATGGCGAAGGCCAGGCGCGAGAGCATGCCCGACGAGTACATCTTCAACGGCTGGTGGAAGAAGTCGCCGATGTCGGCGAACTCGGCGATCGAGCCCATGCGCGCGACGATCTGCGCCTTCTTCAGCCCCAGGATGGCGCCGCCGATCAACGCGTTCTCGCGGCCGGTCAGCTCGTGGTCGAACCCGGCGCCGAGCGCCAGGATCGGCGCCAGCCGCCCCTCGATGGTCGTGGTTCCGTGGGTCTGGGTGGTGATCCCGCACAGGATCTGCAGCAGCGTGGTCTTGCCGGCGCCGTTGCGCCCGATGATGCCGACGCACTCGCCCTTGCTGACGGCGAAGGTGACGTCGCGCAGGACCCAGTGCTCCTTGTAGAACGTCTTCCAGCGGCCGAACAGCGTCTGCTTTAGCTGGTCGTTGCGGTGCATGTAGAGCTGGAAGGCCTTGCCCACGCGGTCGCAGCGGATCACCGTCTCGGTCATGATCGCGCTAGATGACATCGACGAAGACCGACTTGTAACGCATGAAGAAGCGGTAGCCGAAGCGGAACACGATCAGCGACGCGGCGAGCGAGCCGACATAGAGCAGCCAGTTCGGCGCGACGCCCTCGATCAGGACGTTGCGGATCATCTCGACGTAGTCGCCGATGAGGTTGAGGTGGATGATCCAGCGCAGGCGCTCGGGCACGTCGGTGATCTGGTAGAAGATCGGCGTGGCGAACATGAAGACCGGCACGATTGAGATCATGAGATGGGCGACGTCGCGGGTGAACGAGCCCAGCGCCATCAGGAACCAGCACGCGCCGAGCAGGAACAGGATGAAGGGCACCACCACCAGGGGCAGCAGCAGCGCCGTGACCGGCAGGCGGTGCGTGACGACGACGATGAAGAGGAGCAGGACCGAGAAGGAGATGCCGGCGTAAGTCAGCGCGCGTATCGAGGCGGTCCAGGCCAGCGTCTCCGAGGGGAAGATCGACTTCTTGATGAAGGTGACGTGCTCGTGGAGCAGCCCGGGCGAGCGGTACATCAGCTCGGAGAAGAGATTGAAGACGATCAGCCCGGTGAAGATCGAGAGCGCGTAGTTGGCGCCGCCGCCGTGCGCGGACTTCGGAAGGCCCACGGCGCTCGAGAAGATCAGCGTGTAGAAGGTGAGCATCACCAGCGGGCCGAAGATGGCCCACGTCCAGCCCAGGGCGGAGCCGCGGAAGCGCGCCGCCAGCTCGCGTCGGACCACGGCGCGGATCAGCTCGCGGAAGTGCCAGGCGCGTTCGAGGGGGACGAAAAGGTCCATCGTTTCTAAGCGTGAGCCTCGTTCGATCAATCGGAACTGACTGATGCTGACAGGTGCGACGGAGATAGACAGGTCGCTTCACCGCCGTCAACGCGGCGCCTGCTGCGGCGCAGCGGAAGCCTATCGACTGTGACATGAGCTTGGCCCTGGAACCCGGCCGAAACCGAGCCGTTGTGAGCCTATTGAAAACAAGGAGCTAGAACATGGCTGACGAACAGCACGCTAAGGGTCTGGCCAAGAAGGTCGAAGGCGCTGTCAAGGATACGGTCGGCAAGCTCACCGGCAACGAGAAGCTGCAGGCCGAAGGCAAGGCCGATAAGCTTGAAGGTTCGGGACGCGAAGCCGTCGGCGACGTCAAGGATGCTGGCCGCAACGTCGCCGACGCGACCAAGCGCTGATCCTCCGCCGGATCTGACATCCGGCATTTTGTGAAATCAAGAAAGGCGTCGGGCGCGAGCCCGGCGCGTTTTTGTTGCTAAGCGTTGCTCCATCGGCGAGACGTGCCAGATCGAGCACGGCTGCCGAGGAAACCCATGCCCGCTTCGAACAATCCGCTGCTCGCGTCCTGGACCGGGCCGTTCGAGGCGCCGCCCTTCGCCGACGTCAGGCCCGAGCACTTCCGCCCGGCCTTTGACACGGCTCTGGCGGAGAACAAGGCGGAGATTGCGGCGATCAGCGACGATGCGACGGTGCCGAACTTCGCCAACACGATCGAGGCCATGGAGCGCGCCGGCGCGGCGCTCGACCGCGTCTGCTCGGTTTTCTTCAACCTGACCGGCACCGACACTACCGAAGAGCTCGAGGCCATCGAGATGGCGATCGCGCCGGTGCTGTCGCGCCATTCCTCGGCGATCTACCTCGATCCCAAGCTCTTCGCCCGCGTCGACGACCTGTGGCAGCGCCGCGGCAGCCTCGGCCTGACGCTCGAGCAGGCCCGCGTGCTGGAGCGCTACCACATCCGCTTCACCCGCGCCGGTGGCGCGCTCGCGCCCGAGGCTAAGACGCGCCTCGCTGCCATCAACGAGCGGCTGGCGACGTTGGGCACGCAGTTCGGCCAGAACTTGCTCGCCGACGAGAAGGGCTGGGAGCTGGTGCTCAAGCGCCCCGACGACCTCGCCGGCCTGCCGGAGGCGCTGGTCGACGCCGCCGCCGGCGCTGCCGAGGCGCGGGGACATGCCGGCAAGCACGTCATTACGCTCTCTCGCTCCTCCGTCGAGCCGTTCCTGCAATTTTCGGCGCGGCGCGACCTGCGCGAGCGCGCCTTCCACGCCTGGTCGAAGCGCGGCGAGAACGGCGGCGTCACCGACAACCGCGCCATCGCCGCGGAGACGGTGGCGCTGCGCGCGGAGAAGGCGCGGCTGCTGGGCTTCGACAATTTCGCCGCCTACCGGCTCGCCGATTCCATGGCCAAGACGCCGGCGCGGGCTCGCGAGCTGCTGCACTCGGTCTGGGAGCCGGCCAAGGCGCGGGCGTCGCGCGAGGAACACGAGCTGCAGGCGCTGGCCGCCGCCAGCGGCAGCAACCATTCCGTCGAGCCGTGGGACTGGCGCTACCTCCAGGAGAAGCGCCGCGTCGCCGAGTTCGACCTGAACGAGGGCGAGATCAAGCCGTACTTTCAGCTCGAGAAGATGATCGAGGCGGCGTTCTACGCCGCCGGCAGGCTCTTCGGCGTCAGCTTCACGCCGCGCCCGGACGTGCCGCTTTACCATCCCGACGCCCGTGCCTGGGAAGTGAAGGATGCCTCGGGTGGCGCCGTGGCGTTGTTCGTCGGCGACTATTTCGCCCGGCCCTCGAAGCGCTCCGGCGCCTGGATGTCCGGCTTTCGCGACCAAAAGAAGCTCGACGGCATCGTCCGCCCGATCGTCGTCAACGTCATGAACTTCGCCAAGGCGCCGAAGGGAGAGGCCAGCCTGCTCTCGTTCGACGATGCCCGCACGCTGTTCCACGAGTTCGGCCACGGGTTGCACGGCATGCTGTCGGACGTGACCTATCCGACATTGTCGGGCACCAGCGTCAGCCGCGACTTCGTCGAGTTCCCCTCGCAGCTCTACGAGCATTGGCTGGAGCAGCCCGAGCTCCTGCGCCGCTTCGCCGTGCACAAGGATACCGGAGAGGCCATCCCCGAGGCGCTGCTGCAGAGGCTGCTCTCGGCGCGCAACTACAACCAGGGCTTCGCCTCGGTGGAATACACCGCCTCCGCCCTCGTCGACCTCGAACTCCACGCCAGCGCGGGCGAAAGCCCGGTCGACGTCGTGGCCTTCGAGCGCGCGACGCTGGACAAGCTCGGCATGCCGCACGGCATCACCATGCGGCACCGCACGCCGCACTTCCAGCACGTGTTCGCCGGCGACGGCTATTCCGCCGCCTACTACAGCTATCTCTGGTCCGAGGTGCTCGACGCCGATGGGTTCGACGCCTTCACCGAGGCCGGCGACATCTTCGATCCGGCCACCGCCAAGCGGCTGCGCGACCACGTGTACGCCGCCGGCAACACCGCCGATCCCGAGGCTGCCTACGCCGCCTTCCGCGGCCGCGCACCCTCGCCCGAGCCGCTGCTCAAGAAGCGCGGCCTGGTGGACGCGGCGGCGTGAAGCTGCGGCCCGCCGCGCCTTCCGACGCCATCCTGGAGCGCCTCACCGCGCTCCACCCCAAGAAGATCGACCTCTCGCTCGAGCGCGTCGAGACGCTGCTGGATCGACTGGGGCGGCCTCAGGACCGCGCGCCGCCGGTGATCCACGTCGGCGGCACCAACGGCAAGGGCTCCACCATCGCGTTCCTCCGCGCCATGCTGGAGGCGGCGGGCCGGCGCGTCCATGTCTACACCTCGCCGCACCTCGTGCGCTTCCACGAGCGCATCCGGCTCGGCGCCGAGGGCGGCGGCTGCTTCGTCGACGAGGCCGAGCTCGCTGCCACCTTGGAGCATTGCGAGCGGGTCAACGACGGCGCGCCCATCACCTTCTTCGAGATGACCACTGCCGCCGCCTTCCACCTCTTCGCAGAGCATCCCGCCGACGTGCTGCTGCTCGAGGTCGGGCTCGGCGGCCGCTTCGATGCCACCAACGTGGTGGCCGAGCCGCTCGCCAGCGTGGTCACGCCGGTCTCGATGGACCACGTCGAGTTCCTCGGCGACACGGTCGAGAAGATCGCCCGCGAGAAGGCCGGCATCTTCAAGCGCGGCCGTCCGGCGCTGCTCGGCCTCCAGGGCGACGCCGTCCTCGACGTGCTGCAGCGCGAGGCGCGCCGCGCCGGCGCCAGGCTGCGCGTCGCCGACCGCGACTTCTCCGTGCGCGAGGAGCACGGCCGCCTGCTGTTCGAGGACGAGGACGGGCTTGTCGACCTGCCGCTACCGCGGCTCGCCGGCCGCCACCAGCACGCCAATGCCGCGCTAGCGCTGGCGACATTGCGCGCGGTCGTGCCCGGCCTTGACGCCGCCGCGATCGAGCGCGGCATCGCCACCGCCGACTGGCCGGGTCGCCTGCAGCGGCTCACCAAGGGCGCGCTCGCCGAGCGCACGCCGCCGGGCGCCGAGCTGTGGCTCGACGGCGGCCACAACGAGGACGGCGGCCGGGTGCTGGGCCAGGCCATGGCCGACCTCGAGGACAAGGCGCCGCGGCCGCTCGTGGTGATCTGCGGCACGCTCACCACCAAGGACACGACGGCCTTCCTGCGCGCCTTCGCCGGCCTGGCGCAGGAGGTCATCGCCGTGCCCGTCGAGGGCGAGCACGCCGGGCGCCCAGCCCGCGACGTCGCCGCCTGCGCCACCATGGCCGGCCTGCCTTCGGCCGCCTGCGCGGGCGTGGCCGACGCCCTCGCCTACCTGCGCGCCCGCGAATGGCCGATCGCCCCGCGCCTGCTCGTGTGCGGCAGCCTCTATCTCGCCGGCGCGGTGCTGGCCGAGAACGGCACGCCGCCGGGCTGAGCAGGAGCTGCGCGTCGACTATTCACAGCGCATCGCCTCACCGGCCCTTGCCAAGATTGCCGCGATGAACAAATTGGCAACGATGCAGACCACGCTCGAGAAGCTGGCGATCCTCGCCGACGCGGCGAAATACGACGCCTCCTGCGCCTCGAGCGGCACGGACAAGAAGTCCTCGCTGAAGTCGGGCGGCATCGGCTCGACCGAGGGCATGGGCATCTGCCACGCCTACGCGCCGGACGGGCGCTGCATCTCGCTGCTGAAGATCCTGCTGACCAACTATTGCCGGTTCGACTGCCATTATTGCGTCAACCGCGTCTCCTCGAACGTGCCCCGCGCCCGCTTCACCGTGGACGAGGTGGTCGACCTGACGCTCGGCTTCTACAAGCGCAACTTCATCGAGGGGCTGTTCCTCTCCTCGGGCATCATCCAGTCGCCGGACTACACGATGGAGCAGGTGGTCGAGGTCGCGCGCAAGCTGCGCACCGAGCACAAGTTTTCCGGCTACATCCATCTCAAGACGATCCCCGACGCCGACCCCGACCTGCTCGCCGAGGCCGGCCGCTGGGCCGACCGTCTCTCGATCAACATCGAGCTGCCCTCTCAGGCCAGTCTACAGAGACTGGCGCCGGAGAAGGACGCCGGCCGCATCCGCAAGGCGATGGGCGGCATGCGGCTGCGCATCGACGAGGCCAAGGGCGAGCGCAAGGCGGTGCGTGCCGGGGGCAAGAAGCCGCCGCGCTTCGCCCCGGCCGGACAGTCCACGCAGATGATCATCGGCGCCGACCCGTCGGACGACGGCGCCATCCTGCGGCAATCCTCGACGCTCTACGCCAGCTACGGCCTGCGCCGGGTGTACTATTCCGCCTTCTCGCCGATCCCCGACGCCAGCCGCATCCTGCCGCTGATCAAGCCACCGCTGATGCGCGAGCACCGGCTCTACCAGGCCGACTGGCTGCTGCGCTTCTACGGCTTCGGCGTCGAGGAGATCGTCGGCGCCAGCGAGGACGGCATGCTCGACCTCCACGTCGACCCCAAGACCGCCTGGGCGCTGAAACACCGCGAACATTTTCCCGTGGACCTCAACAAGGCGGCCAAGGAGAGCCTGCTGCGCGTGCCCGGCCTGGGCGTGAAAGCCATCGCCAAGATCCTCGCCGCCCGCCGCTTCCATGCGCTGCGGCTGGAGGACCTTGCGCGCCTCTGCCACTCGGTGAAGAGCATGATGCCCTGGATCACCTGCGCCGACTGGTCTCCGGGCGGGCTCACCGACACCGCCGACCTCAAGGCGCGGATCGCGCGGCCGCGGCAGATGGATCTGTTTGCGTAACGCGTCATTCCGGGGCGCCCGGAATGACGAAGCTTGCGGGGGGCTGCGCGCTTTTGGCCGCCTTCATTTGCCGACACGCCGAGGAGACCCCACCTTGATGCATCTCGAAGGCTCGTGCCGCTGCGGCGCGGTGACGTTCACCTGCGACACCCACGCGCCGGTGCCCTACCAGCTCTGCTACTGCACGATCTGCCGCAAGACGGCGGGCGGCGGCGGTTACGCCATCAACCTCGGTGCCGTCGCCTCGACGCTTAAGATCGAGGGCCGCGAGGCGCTGGGCGTCTACCGCGCCGAGATCGTGGACGATGCCGGCCATTGCGAGACCAGCAACGGCGAGCGCAACTTCTGCACGCGCTGCGCCGCGGCGCTGTGGCTCTACGATCCCGACTGGCCAGAGCTGCTGCACCCGTTCGCCTCGGCCATCGACAGCGATCTGCCCGAGGCGCCGGCGCTGACCCACCTCATGCTCGACGACAAGCCGGACTGGGTGCCGCTCCAGGCCGCGGCGGAGGACAAGCTGTTCCCGCTCTACCCCGACGAGAGCATCGAGGACTGGCATCGCCGCCACGGGCTGTGGGTGGAGTAGACATCCTACCCGTTTCGAGGGGGAGGAAAGGGGAAGGACCCCGCCTTGCCTTCGCGCCTTCATCTGGTATGGAGGCCACTCCGGAAGCGGGCGTTCCTGCTGGGCTCGGCGGCGTCGCGGGGGTCTCGCCGGCACCGCGACGGCCTGCGGGCGGCCACGAGAACCGCGGGTCATGGCCAAGAAGAAACCCCTCGTCATCGTCACGCGCCGGCTGCCCGACCGCATCGAGACGCGGATGTGCGAGCTGTTCGACACGCGCCTCAACATCGACGATCTGGCGATGTCTCGGGCCCAGCTGACCGAGGCGATGCAGACCGCCGACGTGCTGGTGCCGACCGTGACCGACCGCATCGACGCCGACCTCGTGCGCGAGGCCGGCCCCGACCTGAAGCTCATCGCCAATTTCGGCAACGGCGTCGACAACATCGCCATCGGCGCCGCCATCGAGCGCGGCATGACCGTCACAAACACGCCGGGCGTGCTGACGGAGGACACCGCCGACATGACGATGGCGCTGATCCTCGCCGTGGCGCGCCGCATCGTGGAGGGCGCCGGCGCCATTCCCGCCAACGACTGGACGGGCTGGGCGCCGACCTGGATGCTGGGCCGCCGCATCACCGGCAAGCGCCTCGGCATCGTCGGCATGGGCCGCATCGGCCAGGCGGTGGCGCGCCGCGCGCGGGCCTTCGGCCTGCAGATCCACTACCACAACCGACGCCGGCTCTCGATGCTGGTCGAGGAGAAGCTCGACGCGACCTACTGGGACTCGCTCGACCAGATGCTGGCGCGCATGGACATCGTCTCGGTCAATTGCCCGCACACGCCGGCGACCTACCACCTGCTCTCGGCGCGGCGCCTCAAGTACCTGCGGCCCGAGGCCTTCCTGATCAACACCTCGCGCGGCGAGGTCATCGACGAGAATGCGCTGACCCGCATGCTCGAGGTCGGCGAGCTTGCCGGCGCCGGCCTCGACGTGTTCGAGCACGAGCCCTCGGTCTCGCCGCGCCTGATCAAGCTCGCCAAGACCGGCAAGGTCACGCTGCTGCCGCACATGGGCTCGGCCACCACCGAGGGCCGCCTCGACATGGGCGAGAAGGTCATCGTCAACGTGCGCACCTTCTGGGACGGGCACCGTCCGCCCGACAGGGTGCTGGCGAGCATGCTGTAGGGCTCTGCCGACGCTTCCACTTCCGTCATTCCGGGGCGCCGAAGGCGAACCCGGAACAGGTGAGCTTCATTGTCCGCATCGAAGAACACCGGTTCCGGACTCCGCTTCGCTCCGTCCGGAATGACGAGGCGGCAAATGCATCCGCACGCCGCCTGCCGCATTACCGGCGAAAGCAGGAGCGCCCCCATGAGCATGCCGAGCGACGTGAACCCCGACGTGGCCGAGGCCGTCCAGGCCATGGAGGACAAGGTGCCCCCGCCCGTTCGCCGGGCCAGCCGCAGCCTGCTCCGCAAGATCTCGCCCGAGCAATATGGTTTTGCCGCCGCCGCCCTCGTCGCGTTCATGGGCGTCGCGATCTGCGGGCCGAGGGTGCAGGAGATGCGCAAGCCGCGCCGGCAGCGCATGATCGATCGCGCCCGCCGCGCCGCCCGCCAGGCGACTCGCGAGGCGCAGCGGCAGACCCAGGACGTCCGCGAGGCGGCTGCGCAACGCCTACGGCAGCTGGGCGGCGGCACCATGCGGCGCTAGATAGAGCCCGGCCGCCGCTCGCGGCCTATCCACGAAGGACGATGATGGCCCGCGATCTCTCCCACGCGACCTCCGCGCTGACGCAGCACCTCCAGCAGACGAGGGACGTGACGACCCAGCAGCTGTTCGCGCAGGATCCGCAGCGCTTCGCCTCGTTCCACGCCGCGATCGACGGGCTGATCTTCGATTATTCCAAGCAGCGGGTCTCGCGCGAGACGATGGCGCTGCTCTACGATCTCGCCGTGGCGGCGAAGCTAGACGAGCGGCGCCGGGCGCTCTTCGCCGGCGAGCGCGTCAACGTCACGGAGGACCGCAGCGTCCTCCACATGGCTTTGCGCAACATGGTGCCGGGCAAGGCGATGATGTCGGACGGCCACGACGTGATGCCGGACGTGCGCGAGGTGCGCGAGCGCATGGGCGTCTTCGCCGACGCCGTGCGCGGCGGCACGATCAAGGCGGCCAACGGCGAGCGCTTTACCGACGTGGTCAACATCGGTATCGGCGGCTCCGACCTCGGGCCGGCGATGGTCGCCCGCGCCCTGTCGCCCTTCGTCGCCGACCACCTGACGCTGCACTTCGTCAGCAACGTCGACGGCGCCGATCTCGGCGACACGCTGAAGCACGTGCCGCTGGCGACCACGCTGTTCATCGTCTGCTCGAAGACCTTCACCACGCTGGAGACGATGACCAACGCCCGCTCCGCCCGCAAGGCGGTGGCCGAGGCGCTGGGCGAGGCGGCGGTGGCCGACCATTTCTGCGCGGTTTCGACCCAGCTCGACAAGATCGCCGAGTTCGGCATCCAGTCCGATCGCGTGTTCGGCTTCTGGGACTGGGTCGGCGGGCGCTACTCGGTGTGGTCGGCGATCGGGCTCTCGGTCGAGATCGGCATCGGCAAGGCGGCCTTCGAGCAGTTCCTCTCCGGCGGGCAGGACATCGACGAGCATTTCGTCTCCGCGCCCATCGAGACGAACATCCCGGCGCTGATGGCGCTGGTCGAGGTCTGGAACCACAATTTCCTCGACCTCTCGACGCAGGCGGTGATCCCATACGACCAGCGCCTCGGCCGCTTCCCGGCCTACCTCCAGCAGCTCGAGATGGAGTCCAACGGCAAGCACGTGACGCTGGACGGCGCGCCGGTGGAGATGAAGACCTCGCCCATCATCTTCGGCGAGCCCGGCACCAACGGCCAGCACGCCTTCTTCCAGATGCTGCACCAGGGCACCGAGCCGGTGCCGATCGACTTCCTGGTCGCCGCCAAGCCGACCGACGCCGACCCCCACCACCACGACCTGCTGGTGGCCAATTGCTTCGCTCAGGGCGAGGCGCTGATGCGCGGCCGCACGGTCCAGGAGGTCGAGGCGGCGCTGGCGAAGACCGGCATGGACAAGGCCGCCATGGCCAAGCTGGCCCCGGCCAAGCAGTTTTCCGGCAACCGCCCGACCTCCACCTTCCTCTACGCCAGCCTGACCCCGCGCATGCTCGGCCGCCTCATCGCGCTCTACGAGCACAAGGTGTTCACGCAGGGCGTGGTGTGGGGGATCGACAGCTTCGACCAGTGGGGCGTGGAGCTGGGCAAGGAGCTCGCGGGGCGGCTGGTGCCGATCGTGTCGGACAGGGCGGCGTCGACGGGGGCGTTGGATTCCTCGACGGCGGGGTTGATCGAGGGCATGCGGACGATGGCGGCGGGGTAGGGCTACGCGGGGTCGCTGCCCTGGGACGATAAGGAAGCACCGGGCCGCGACTTCCGGAACGCGTCCAGCGCACGAGGCTCCCATCGGCGGCGATCGCGCGGCGCGTCTCGCCCACGATCGTCGGCGACCCTCGCCAGGCCTACCTCGGCTGATCGGCCGAGGCGGTGGGTGACAGTTGACCGGCGAGCGCGGAGGGGCTTCATCGAACCCGCGCCCATCGATGTGATAGCGACCTCATGGATTACCTCGCCGCCATGCGGTCCTTCGTCCGCTCGGTCGATCTCGGCAGCTTCTCGAAGGCGGCCGCGGAAGCGGGCATCAAGGTCTCGACGGTTTCGCGCCACGTGTCCGCCCTCGAAGACGACCTCGGTGCGGCGCTGCTCAACCGTTCCACGCATGCCCTGCATCTGATCGAGATCGGCCGCATGTTCCACGAGCAGGCCGCCCGGATCGTCGCGGACCTGCAGGATGCACGAGGACTCGCGTCCTCCTTCAACGCCGTGCCGCAAGGCTGTCTGAAGACCACGACCCCGTCCGCGTTCGGGCGTCTCCACATCGTGCCTTATCTGGCCGCGTTCCTCGCGGCGCATCCGGCGATCTCGATCGAGGCCACGCTCAGCGACGCGCACCTGGACATGATCGAGGCGGGGTTGGATCTCGCGGTACGGATCGGTGCGCTCCCGGATTCCGCCCTGGTGGCTCGGAGACTGGCGCGTCATGAACGCATCGTCTGTGTCAGCCCCGTCTACCTCGCATCGAAGACGATCGCGGACCCGAGCGAACTCGCAGGCCACGCGGCGCTGATCTTCGCTCTCCAGCCCGGCCGCGTATGGCATTTTCGTCATCGCACCAGCAGCGAGCGACGGACGGTGAAGGTGTCCGGACGCTTTCAGGTCGACGATGCCGAAGCGCTGCTGACCGCGGCCGTCAACGGCCAGGGCATCGCGCTTCTTCCGACCTGGCTCGCTCACGCCGCCGTCGCAAGCGGGGCACTCGTGACGCTGCTCCCAGACTGGGAGGGAGGCATCGTACCCGACTTCGAACAGGCGATCTGGGTCGTCTACCCGCCCAAGAAGGTGGTTTCGCCGAAGGTGCGGGCCTTCATCGCCTTCTTCGAACATCGCTTTCGCAAGCCGACGGACTGGGGTGCGTCCACGTCCTGAGCCACGGTGATCCTCTCCGCGCAAAAGCGCTTTGCCGGGCCGGGGCTCACCGGCCTGCCGCAGAGCGGTCATCATCCTTGGACCGCCGCCGCAACAGACGGCGCCGGTCAAGGGAGATCGTCATGGACTACGACACCAGCGCCAAAGCCGCGAGCGGAGCAGACCTCGATTGCACCGTCGTCGCCGACGAGGCGGAAGCACCTGCCGCGCGGCGAGCGCATACGGAGGCCGCCGAGTTCTTCGAGTACAGCACGGCGGCCAATCCGATCCGCGCGAGCCTGACGCCGATGATCCCGTTTCGGTTCTTCCCGGCATCCCTCTATGCCGACGGTCCCTCTCGCGTCGTCCCGCTCGATCTGAGCGCCGACCTCAAGTGCGAGGCGCCGGCGACGGGGCCGGACCTCTGCGCCAACTTCGTGCGCCTTTTGGCCGATGACGCGCTGTCGCTCGATCCGAACGCCACCTCCCTCGTGTTCTACGTGATCCGCGGACAGGGTTCGGCCGAGACCGGCGACGCCACCATCCACTGGCACGCCGGCGACTTCTTCACCATCCCGGGCTCGAAGCCGACGCAGCTCGTCGCATCGTCCGACGCCGCGCTGTATTACGTGAACGACGCGCCGCTGCTGGCCTGTCTCGGCGTCGAGGTCGCCAAGGCCCGGTTCGCACCGACGCTCTACTCGGCCGAACGCGCCGATCGCGAACTGATGCTCGTCGCCAACGATCCGAAAGCCGCCAACCGCAGCCGGATCAGCGTCCTCCTCGGCAACGCCAACTTCCCTCTCACCCGAACCGTCACGCACGTCCTTTGGGCCATGTACGGCCTCATCACCCCGGGCACGATGCAGAAGCCCCATCGGCATCAGTCGATCGCGCTCGACTTCATCGTCGACTGCGACGAGGGCTGCTACAGCCTCGTCGGCCCCGAACTCGACGAGACCGGCGCGATCAAGGACGCGACGCGCGTCGATTGGGAGTCCGGTTGCGCCTTCGTCACGCCGCCTGGCTACTGGCACGCCCACTTCAACACGTCGGGTCGCGAGGCGCGGCTCATCCCGATCCAGGATGCCGGTCTCCAGACCTATCTCCGCACCCTGGACATCCGTTTCACCTGATCGCGATCGAGTGGCGCCATCCTCAAACTTTTCGCCCTTCGGGCTGCAGCCCGCGAGGGCGAAGGCTCGGCGCGTCACGCAAGTCCGACCTCCACCTACCTCGACACCGACATGCCCCCGCACATGCTCGGCCGTCTTGTCGCTCCACGAGCACAAGGTGTTCACGCAGGGCGTGGTGTGGGGGATCGACAGTTTCGACCAATGGAGTTGGGACGGAGTTCGCAGGACGGCTGGTGCCAACCGTGTCTGACAGGGCGGCGTCGACGGGTGAGTTGGACTGTTCGACGGCGGGGCTGATCCGGGGGGATGCGGGCGATGGCGGTGGGGTAGGCGCTGGCGCCTTCTCTAACTTGCCTCGGGGCTGCATCCTCTTCGCCGACAACGCCGCGGCATCAACTATTCGATATACGAGCTGACTTGCTGGTCGAGAACATGGCTATTGACCTCTAAATTTAACCGCTTATTTTATGGCCATCCTCTGTTAACACTTGCTTTTAAAGGATTGTCGATGAAATCGGTTGAAGACACGATCAGGCAGGAGCTGCCGAGTCTATTTGTACATCGTACGTTTAGCTCAATGCGTGTCACACAAATGAGAGAGATAGCTGCAGAAGCAAGGATTGATAGCGGCATCTTAATCGGCATTAATGGGTCTTACGCGCGCCGTGAGGCATCTACGCAATCAGATTTGGACTTTTTGGCTGTATCGATCGCCCCAGCTAGAAAAGAATCGGCTGAAGAACAGCTTGGCTTAATTGCTCCGCGCCTTCTGCAGGTAGTTGGTAAAGCGCCAGCTAAAGACGGATCATTTGGGCATGCTCATGACCTGTCTAGTATGTTGTCTAACATAGGCGGAGATCATGACACAAACGAAGCTCTAACTCGTCGCATTCTCTTTTTACTAGAAGGCGATTGGGTGCATGGGGAAGACTTGGCCGCGCATGTTCGCTCATCTCTTATAAGCTGCTATGTACGCGAGAATATTACGTCACACCAACTAGCATTGTTTCTTCTGAACGACCTAATTCGATATTATCGAACCATATGCGTTGATTTCGAGTTTAAAACGATGCAAGCAGATTATAAGAAGCCCTGGGGAACGAGGAACGTAAAATTAGTGTTTTCGCGCAAGTTACTGTACTTTTCAGACGTGTTAGCTGTCGCTGAAACAGCGCAGCGGACATTCAATGAAAAAACGAAAGCACTCAATCGCCTTTTTTACTTACCCGTTATTGACCGCATAATCGATATCTGCGGAAATCGGTCATTAAGAGCTCTGCGTATATATGAAGAGTTTTTAAACGAGATGGGTAAGCCAGAAATACGTTCTGAATTAGATCGTGTCACTGAAAAAAATAGAAATGAAAGCGAAATTTTTAGGGTGCTAAAGGACAGAGGACATCATTTCTCATGGGAATTGTTAAGCCTTTTTAAAGCAACTTATGAACCTTCACATCCGATACACAAGGCGCTTGTTTTATAAATAATCTAGCAAAGATCCGAGATGTGCTAGGTCAGCACTTGCCGATCTCTCCAATCGATTGAGAGACAAGGACGAAAAACTTTTACTCTGTATATAGCGACGTGCATCGCCTACCTCAAAATCTGGGTCGATTGTAAAATGACGCTTGGCAAATTGCGCCACTTGCCCTGCCTCTGACACCATCGCGTCTTTGTTTTGAATTAACTGCTCGCGAGCTTTATCGAACAGCTTAAAAAGAGAAAGATGGCGGCTGCGAAAGGCTCGCTCCGATCTAAAAAAATCGTCATATCGAAACCTGCTTAAGTTGGCTTTGAAGTAATCTTGCGATATTTTATCTGCGAAGACTCCCAACGCGCCATTTATAAAAACTGTGTATATCGCATTTTTTAAATACCAGAAGTCATCCAAAAGCATTCCCTGACTGGATCCTTAGTAAGGTCCGCTAAAATATTTTCAGGAGAATACATTTGATTTAGGGGTGACGCATAGTTCTTACATCGAACTATTGCCTCAATCGTGTCGATATTTACGGGGTGCTTGAAAAGACGATTCAATAATATATCGGAATGATTTCCGTCGATAAGACAAAGAAGCTCATCTACGTCTATCTTTCCTTCCTTCAGAGCTACATTAATCTCTCGACCGAGACCAGCACGGTCCTGTCCCGTTATGATGCGCCTGCTTGCTTTATGATGATCGATGTCGAAATCGTCTTTGAAGAGAGCTTCCATGCTGTGAGACAGCGGCGCGTGCCCAATGTCATGAAGTAAGGCAGCGGAACACAACAGCGTACTGTGTGTTTCTTTTAAATTACAGTCCTTGCAAACAATCATCGCTAGTCGCGTGACGCCTAATGTATGCTGTTGACGAGTATGACGCCTTATCTTGGATGCCCCACCTGTGGGTCTTAGAAGATAATCTATCGCTCCCAGGAAGCGTATGTCTGACAACCTTCGAAATGCTTTGCTTTTAAGAATGCCGTTTGTGACAGGAGAGGAACGAAGAAAAGTAAACAACTCTGGATCGATGCCAAAGAAGTTCCATGATACGACCTTTGCATCGAACACATGGCTGTCCATTGAAGATGCCTTAAACTCTAGCAGGATTAGGTGTTTTGTAACCCCTTCTGTCGTGCCTCGAAAGGCTGAAGGTGAAATTTTTAGATCGGATGCTCCGAACGGGCAAATCACAAACGGGGTCATCTGCGGCCTTTTTCTCGTGCCGTTGCCGTGAACCCCACCACAACCACTTTAAGGTCGGCATCTGTCAGCCCGCATTCGGAGGACGCCGCGATCCACACCGGCGAATGCCCCTTGGAACAGGCTCTGTCGCGCTACGCGCGGATGGAAGGTTTATGCGCGTTACGCTGACTGTAGCCCGGTTTTGCAACCCCGGTACCCTGACCTCGGCAGGGTTTGTTTTCGGGTCTTGCAGCGCCGTGTCCGGTCGCTAGCAAGGATGGTCGATCGGCGAGGGCTTGGCGCTGAGGTCCGTCGTGTAGATCCACAAGGGGTAGTTCCTTGCCATGGTGCCGCCGTCGAAACCCGCGGCGTCAGCTTGTGCTCCGTCGCCGGGATCCACAGCTTGCCGGTGTCGTCGATCCACATCGTGTCGGAGTAGATCAGACGGGGGTCGTCGATCAGCGTTGCCGGCCAATGTCGGCGTACGACCCCTCAAAAACAGACCTTGTCGCGGTACGCGCCGGTGGCAGGGTTTTGTGTCGCGGTACGCTGACACCGGCCCTATGTTGTGTCGCCGTACCCTGACTTTGGCAGGGCCACTTGTCAGGGCTGGCGGCGGCTGCACCGGCCTCCCGGAGGGCGGCCGAGGGGGTGGACGCCGAGCACGCGATCGGCTATGTTACCTACACAAGACGCCGCCCGGCTTCAAGCGTCCAACCGCTTGTCCCGGATGCGGATGAGGCCTTCCTGCATGACCGTGGCGCAGAGCGTGCCCTTGCGGTCGAAGATCAGGCCGCGGGCGAGGCCGCGGCTGCCGGAGGTGTTGGGGCTGTCCTGGTCGTAGAGCAGCCATTCGTCGGCGCGGAACGGGCGGTGGAACCAGAGGGCGTGGTCGAGGCTGGCGGCGGCGAACTCCGGCTCGAACAGCGTGCGCCCGTGCGCCGCCAGGGCGACGTCGATGAGGCTGAGGTCGGAGAGGTAGGCCAGCACGGCGCGGTGCACCGCGGGGTCGTCGGGCAGGCGGTCGGCGGCGCGGATCCACAGGCTCTGGCGCGGCTCCGGCGGCTTGGAGCGATCGAACCGGCGCATCGAGCAGGGGCGGATCTCGATGCTCGTCTCGAAGCTCGCCCAGGCCTTGAGGCCGGGCGGGACCGCGTCGCCGAGCCTCTCCAGCAGCTGCGCCTGGCTCGGCAGCGTGTCGGGATCGGGCACGTCGGGCATCGGCATCTGGTGGTCGAGGCCGCGCTCCTCGACCTGGAACGAGGCGAAGAGGTCGAAGATGGTGCGCCCGTCCTGGATGGCGACGCAGCGGCGGGTGGTGAAGGAGCGCCCGTCGCGCACCCGCTCGACCTGGTAGACGATCGGCATCGAGGGATCGCCCGGCAGCACGAAATAGGCGTGCAGCGAGTGCGGCGCGCGGCCCTCCACCGTGCGCGACGCCGCGACCAGCGCCTGCGCCACCACGAGGCCGCCGAAGACCCGGCTGCGAGGGGTCGGCGGCACCTGCCCGCGGAAGATGTTGCGCTCGATGCGTTCGAGGTCGAGCGCGGCGGAGAGGTCGCCGGTGTCGGTCATGGGGTCTCCGTGGCGCGGGCGCGCCGACCCGCTATAGCCGGTCGCATCGCGGCGGGCGACACCTCGCTTCGTCCCCTGCCGCGCCTATGTTGGGGAGCCTCGATCCAAGGAGCACTTCCCATGAGCATCGCATTCCTCGGCCTCGGCAGCATGGGCTCCGGCATCGCGGCCGCTCTCGTCAAGGCCGGCCACGACGTCGCCGTATGGAACCGCACCGCGGCGAAGACGGCGGCGCTGGTCGAGCAGGGCGCCCGGGCGGCGAAGACGCCGGCCGAGGCCGCCTCCGACGCGGAGGTGGTGTTCACTATGGTCGCCGACGATCCCGCGCTGCTGGCCGTGCTCCACGGCGAGAGCGGGCTGCTCGCCGGCATGGCGAGCGGCACGCTGCACGTCTCGCTCTCGACCATCTCGGTGGCCACCGCCGACCGCGTCGCCGCCGCGCACGAGGATCACGGCCAGCGCTACATTTCGGCGCCGGTGTTCGGCCGCCCCGACGCCGCCGCGGCGGCCAAGCTCTTCGTGGTGGCGGCCGGCGCCGCCGCCGACCTCGACGAGGCGCAGCCTTTGTTCGACCAGATCGGCCAGCGCACCTTCCGCGTCGGCGAGAAACCCTCGCAGGCCAACCTGGTGAAGCTCTGCGGCAACTTCGCCATCCTTGCCGCCATCGAGACGATGGGCGAGGCCATGGCGCTGGCGCAGAAGGGCGGCGTGCCCAAGGCGACGTTGCACGAGGTGCTGACCGGCACGCTGTTCGGCTCGCCGATCTACCAGAACTACGGGAAAATCCTCGTCGAGGAGAGGTACACGCCGCCGGGCTTCAAGGCGCCGCTCGGCTTGAAGGACATGCGGCTGGCCGGCGAGTCGGCCGAGAAGTACCGCGTGCCGATGCCGCTGCTGTCGCTGCTGCGCGACCACCTCGTGCAGACCATCGCCACCGAAGGCGAGGAGATCGACTGGTCGGGCATCGGCCGCACGATCAGCAGGAACGCCGGTCTCTGAGCGATGGAGCACCTCACGATCGAGGCCAACGGCGCCGCCTTCCACGTCGCGCGCCTCGGCAGCGGGCCGCCGCTGCTGCTGCTGCACGGCTGGCCGGAGTTCTGGCTGACATGGGAGCCGGTGATGCAGCGGCTGGCCGATCGCTTCACGCTCTACGCGCCCGACCTGCGCGGCTTCGGCGCCAGCGACAAGCCCGCCGGCCCGTGGGGCAACGTGCAGGCCGCCGGGGACATGCTCGCGCTGCTCGACGCCTTGAAGCTGGAGCGGGTCGGCTGCGTCGGCCACGATGTCGGCGGCGGCGTGATGCAGCCGCTCGCCCGCGAGGCGCCGGAGCGCCTCGCCGGGCTGTTCCTGTTCGGTTTCTTCTATCCCCAGGTCGGGCCGCGCGCGGGCACGCCCGACCGTCTCGCCGAGATCTGGTACCAGTCCTTCCACCTGCTCGACCTCGCGCCCGAGCTGGTCGGCTCGTCGCGCGAGGCCTGCCGCGCCTACATCGGGCACTTCCTGCGGCACTGGTCGCATGACAAGCACGCCTTCGACGACGTGCTCGAGGCCTTCGTCAACAATTTCCTGGCGCCCGGCAACCTGCTCGGCGGCTTCCAATACTATCGCGGCGCGCAGGAGAAGCGCCTGGCGGCGATGAAGGGCGAGGCCGAGGCGCCGCCGCCGATCACCCTGCCCACCTGCGTGCGCTGGGGCCGGCACGACACCGTGCTCCCGGTGGACTGGATCGACCGCGTCGGCGAGGTGTTCACCGACCTCGACCTGGCGGTGCTGCCCGACGTCGGGCACTTCCCGCACCGCGAAGACCCCGACCTGGCGGCGCGCGAGATTGCGGGCTTCTTCACGCGCATCGGCTGGGGCGGGCGATGACCGAGGCGACCGGCAAGGCCAAGCTCGTCGGCATCAACCACGTGGCCCTCGAGGTCGGCGATATCGACGAGGCGCTGGCCTTCTACGGCCGGCTGTTCGACTTCACGCTACGCGGTCGCGCGCCGGGGCACGCCTTCCTCGACCTCGGCGACCAGTTCCTGGCGCTCAGCGAGGTGGCGGGCGCCGGTGAGGGCGGCGTGCCCGATCGCCACTTCGGCCTCGTGGTCGACGACAAGCAGGCCGCCCGCGCCGCCGTCGAGGCTGCCGGAGCGAAAATCTTGCCCGGCGCCTTTCTCGATTTCCTCGACCCCTGGAACAACCGCATCGAGATCGTCGAGTACCGCGGTCTGCAGTTCACCAAGGCTGGTGCGGTATTGGAAAAGCTGGGCGTCTCCTCGCAGAAGAGCGACGAGGCGAGAAAGCAGTTGCACGAGAAGGGGATGAGGTAATTGCGGCATCTTTCCGGGGCGCGGGAAGCCGGGTTCGGCTGCGCCGCCCCCGGAATGACGCTGTCAGGCGAGGCTCGCCCAATCGACGCCCGTTTCCAGCTCCGGCAGCAGCACCACGCTCTCCTGCTCGTTGGGATCGGTGCGGGCGATGACCGCGATCACCGGCTCGGTCGCGCTGCGATTGTAGGGCAGGTGCGGCACGTCGGCGGCGATGTAGCAGAAGTCGCCCGCCGCCACGATCGCGTGATGCTGCAGCCGGTCGCCCCAGAAGCAGCCGGACACGCCCTTGAGGATGTGGATCGCGGTCTCGTGGCGCTCGTGCTTGTGGGCATGCGCCCGCTCGCCCGGCGCGATCTCGAGCAGCTGCATGTGCAGCGCCTGCGCCCCGGTGCGCTCCGCCGAGATCGCGGGGCGGTAGAGGTGCCCCTGCTTGCCGCGGAAGGCCGCGCCCTCGCGGACGACCTGGAGGCCGGGACTCGCGCGTGTCGATGAAGCGGCTTGGATGGTCATCCCGACGGCTCCTGATGAGTTTCGCAACCACTCGGAATATGGTGGCGTCACCATTGAGGAGGAGAGGGATCGGCAATGGCCAGAGTTTTACATCTCGGCCCCGTTATACCTCACTCAGCTGAGCGGGCTCGATGTTGTCTGCAGCGGGAGAGCCTGGAGATCGTCCGGACGAATTGTGCTCGGGTCGCTCACGCCGCCTTCGCCCGCAGCCCCTCGGCCAAAGTGTAGTTCGCCTGCGTCTTGCCCTTCATCTCCTCGAGCAAGACGCCGTCGGCGAGCTCGATCAGCACCATATGGCCCTCGACCTTGTCGATCTCGAACACGCCGAGGTCGGTGATGACCATATCGATCACGCCGGAGCCGGTCAGCGGCAGGGTGCAGCGGTGCAGCAGCTTGGACGCGCCGTCCTTCGAGGTCTGGTCCATGATGACGACCACGCGGCGGACGCCGGCGACGAGGTCCATGGCGCCGCCCATCCCCTTGATCATCTTGCCGGGGATCATCCAGTTGGCGAGGTCGCCGTTCTCCGCGACCTCCATCGCCCCCAGGATGGCGAGGTCGATGTGGCCGCCGCGGATCATCATGAAGCTGTCGGCCGAGGAGAAGAAGCTCGTCGAGGGCAGCTCGGTCACGGTCTGCTTGCCGGCGTTGATGAGGTCGGGGTCCTCCTCGCCCTCGTAGGGGAACGGGCCCATGCCGAGCATGCCGTTCTCGCTCTGCAGCTGCACGTGCATGCCGTCGGGAATGTAGTTCGAGACCAGCGTCGGGATGCCGATGCCGAGGTTGACGTAATAGCCGTCGCGCAGCTCCTGCGCGGCGCGGGCGGCCATCTGTTCGCGAGTCCAGGGCATGTCGGGTCTCCTCTTCGGCGAGTTTAGCGCAAGCCAAGCGCTTTGCCACGAGAGCTTTGCGCTTTGCCACGAGGCTTTCACCATGCCGCCGCGGCACGCCGGATGCATCCCGACCGCCGAAGGGGAGCGCGGGCATGCTGGTCTATCGTTTCAAGCCGAGCGACAGGGCGAACCACTCGGTGGCGCTGTCCAGCGACCCGGGCGGCACCAACCTGCCGGCCGACGGCGCACCGTGGCAGGCCATGGGCACAATCGACCTCGCCAACGAGAAGCCGTGGATCAACGCGCCGGTCGCCGACATCGAGACGATCATCGGCAGCAAGGGCTACTACGTCTGGTCGATCAGCGTGCCGGCAATGAAGCGGAAGTTCGGCGGTTAGCCGCGCCGCTTAAGCTTTCACCTATCAGTAGCCTCATGGTGAAGAGCGGCGAAGCCGTGTCTCGAACCACGAGGCGGTCCCGAGATTTCGCCATCTGAAGCCCCCATGGGCGCCATGAGGGGGTCGCAGCTACGCCGCCTTCGGCCTTGTCGTGCGCTTCTCGATCGGCTTGTACACGTCTGACGCGTGCACGAGGCGCTGCACGAAGATGCCGGGCGAGTGGATCGAGTCGGCCTCCAGTTCGCCGATCTCGACCAGGTGCTCGACCTCGCACACCGTGACGTCGCCGGCCGCCGCCATCATCGGGTTGAAGTTGCGCGCGGTCTTGCGGAACACGAGGTTGCCCTCCTTGTCGCCCTTCCAGGCGTGCACCAGCGAGACGTCGGCGCGCAGCCAGCTCTCCATCACGTAGGTCTCGCCCTCGAACTCGCGCAGCTCCTTGCCCTCGGCGGCCATGGTGCCGACTCCGGTCTTGGTGAAGAAGGCGGGGATGCCGGCGCCGCCAGCGCGGATGCGCTCGGCCAGCGTGCCCTGCGGGTTGAACTCGAGCTCGAGCTCGCCCGACAGGTAGAGCTTCTCGAACAGCTTGTTCTCGCCGACGTAGGACGAGATCATCTTCTTGATCTGCCGCGTCTCCAGAAGCAGGCCGAGCCCGGCGCCGTCGATCCCGGCGTTGTTGGAGACGACGGTCAGGTCCTTGACGCCGCTATCCCTGACGGCGTCGATCAGCACCTTGGGGATGCCGCACAGGCCGAAGCCGCCGGCCATCACCGTCATGCCGTCCTTCAGCACGTCGGCCAGCGCGGAGGCGGCGTCGGGATAGACCTTCTTCATGGCGATGCGAACCTGGCCGGGTGTGCGACGCGTCTTGGTACGGTGGCGCTTCGGCCAAGGCAAGGCGCCGCCGGCATGCCGCAATCCGTCCCGCAGACCCATGAAGCGCGCGTTGCCGACCTCCGGCTGGCCGACCGCCGCCGTGGACGAGCGACATGATGCGTCGGACCGGACATGAGCCGCGGTAGAACAGCGTCTCGTCATTGTCCTGCAACGAGGTCAGCGCCGCGTCCGCTCGGCCGGCCTGACGCCGTATGATCCGCTACGGGGCGCAGTTGGTCCACGTCCTGTCCGTGTTCTCTCCCCGAGACGTCGTCGCTTGGAAAGATATGGTCGCTCGACCTGGGTGTTTCACCGACCGGCCTCGATCCCGACGGCGGCTTGCGTGGTTCTTCCACCGTTTTGTCTGTCACATCCGAGCCGCCGTAGCGACCGGCCGATCGTCAGGTACTCACCACTTGCTCAGTTCAGCGAGGCGCAGAAGCGCTGGATCTTGCCGCAGGCCTCCTCCAGCACCGGGGTGGCGGTGGCGTAGCTCAGGCGGAAGTTGGGGCCCTGGCCGAAGGCCGTGCCCTGCACCACCGCCACGCCTTCGGTCTCAAGCAGCGCCTCGACGAAGTCGGCGTCGCTCTCGAGGAGCTTGCCCTCCGGCGTCTTGCGGCCGAGGGCTTCGGCGCAGGAGGGATAGACGTAGAACGCCCCCTCCGGAGTCGGGCAGCGCAGGTACTTGGTTTGATTGAGCATCGACACCACGAGGTCGCGGCGGCCCTCGAAGACCTTGCGGCTCTCCGGGATAAAGGCCTGGGTGCCGTTGAGCGCCTCCACCGCCGCCCATTGCGCGATGGAGCAGGCCCCCGACGTCTGCTGCCCCTGCAGCATGTCCATGGCCTTGATCAGCGCCTGCGGCCCGGCGGCGTAGCCGATGCGCCAGCCGGTCATGGCGTAGGACTTGGAGACGCCGTTGATGGTCAGCGTGCGGTTCAATAGCTGCGGCTCGACCTGGGCTGGGGTGGTGAACTCGAAGTCGCCGTAGACCAAGTGCTCGTAGATGTCGTCGGTCATGATCCACACGTGGGGGTGGCGCAGCAGCACGTCGGTCAGGGCCTTGAGCTCTCCGCGCGTGTAGGCGGCGCCCGAGGGGTTCGAGGGCGAGTTCAAGAGCAGCCACTTGGTCTTGGGAGCCGATGGCCTGCTCCAGCGCCTCGGCGCGGAGCTTGAAGCCGTCCTCCATGCGGGTCGGCACCAGCACGCACTTGCCGTCGGCGATGGCCACCATGTCGGGGTAGGAGACCCAGAACGGCGCCGGGATGATCACCTCGTCGCCGGGGTTGATGGTGGCGAGGAAGGCGTTGAACAGGATGTGCTTGGCGCCGGTGCCGACGATGACCTGGCTGGCCTTGTAGGCGAGGCCGTTCTCGCGGGCGAACTTGTCGACGATGGCGGCCTTGAGCGGTTCGATGCCCGACACCGGCGTGTACTTGGTCTCGCCGCGCTGGATCGCGGCGATCGCCGCCTGCTTGACGTTGTCGGGCGTGTCGAAGTCCGGCTCGCCGATGGTCAGCGGGATGATCGTTTTGCCTTGCGCCTTGAGATCGCGCGCCTTCTGCGTGGCGGCGACAGTGGCGGACGGCTTCACGCGCATCAGCGCGTCGGATACGATCGACATGACAGGCTCCTGGATGCCGAGGGCGGCGCAGCTCGGCGCGGGCGTCCTGTCGGCGGCGCGGACCATAGTTTCGGGACAGGGGCGAGGCAACACACTTGTCGAGATCGATGGTCCTTTCGCTTTGACGTCCTCCCGCGAGGCCGGCGAACGCCGAAGCCGCAAGCTACGGCCGGTTCGGCTCTCGCTCGGGCCGCAGGTCTTCATCAAAAAGGGGCTCTCCTCCTTCGACCTGCAAGATCCCTATTATCTCGCCATCTCGCTCGGCTGGCGGCAATTCGGCCTGCTGTTTATCGCGTCCGAGCTCGTGATCAACCTCGTCTTCGCGACGCTATACTGTCTGCAGCCCGGCGCCATCGCCAACCAGGGCAGCTCCGGCTTTCTCGGCGCGTTCTTCTTCTCGCTCGAGACGCTGGCGACCGTCGGCTACGGCGAGATGTACCCGGCCACGACCTACGCCCACGTCGTCTCGGCGCTCGAGATCCTCGTCGGCCTGCTCTTCACCGCCATCATGACCGGCCTGCTGTTCGTGCGCTTCTCCAAGCCCAAGGCCAAGGTGGTCTACGCCACGCGGGCGGTGATCACGCGCCACAACGGCGTGCCGACACTCATGCTGCGCATCGGCAATGCGCGCAACAGCATGTTGCACGACCTCAAGATGACCCTGCACGTGCTGGCGCCCTCGGTCTCCGTCGAGGGCTCGCGGCACGTCGCGATCGTCGAGCTGCTGCTGGTGCGCCCGCGCACCCCGGTGTTCGCGATCCTTTATACGATCATGCATCCCATCGATGCGCAGAGTTGCCTGAAGGATCTCGAGGCGACCTCTCCCGACCTCGCCAGGCTGCGCTTCTTCCTGACGATCACCGCCCGCGATCCGGCCATCGGGCAGGAGGTCTCCGACGTCCACACCTTCGACGGTTCGAGCCTTTTCTTCGGGATGCGCTATGTGGATGCCATCGAGACGACCCTCGACCGGCAGGTGGTCGCCGATTACGCGCTCTTGAGCGAGATCGAACCGGACGACCAGCCCTCGTCGAGGACGGGCGTCGACGTCGGCTGACGAGGAGCGAAGCGATGGATAGGCGCGACTTCACCCGGATCGGTCTCGCCGCCGGCGGCGCCGTGCTCGGTGCGGCGACCCAAGGCGCCCTCGCCGACGACGGCAAGGGCAAGACCCACCGCGTCGCCATCCAGGTCAGCTCCGAGGAGCACCGCACCCAGGAGCTGGCGCTGGGCAACGCCCACAATTACGCCGCCTACTACAAGGGCAAAGGCGAGCCGTTCCAGATCGAGATCGTCGCCTTCGGGCCGGGCTACGGCATGATGCGCGACGACATCTCGATGGTGAAGGGCAACATCGAGAGGCTCAAGCAGGAGCTCGGCGACCGCATCACCTTCGCCGCCTGCCAGAACACCCGCGCCGGCATCGCCGCGAGCCTGGGCCAGAAGCCCGATCAGGTGCCGCAGGTCAAGGAGGCGACGAGCACGCCGAGCGGGATCGTGCGCCTCGCCGAACTGCAGGAGCAGGGCTGGGCCTATATCCGGCCGTAAAGCTATCTACCGCCTTCACCCTGCCGACTTGGCCCGGCGAAAGGATGCGCGTAAGCCCTTCTCCCGTCGAGCCGGGAGAAGGAATGACCCGCATGTTGGTCGCTTGAGCCACGACGATTGCCGAGGCGTCGACGACGACCGTCACGTCTCCCCCGAAAGATCGTCATAGAACGCCTTGTCCGCGTCCAGGCCCGAGCGCGGTGGGGGGAGCGGGGTCTCGGCGTGGGATTTGGCGACGCGATCGACGAGGCTTCGCCGTTCCGGCAGTCGATCCAGTTCGGCTTGGACGGCCTGCCGTACCGCCTCCTGCTTGGTCACGCCGCGGCGCCGGGCGAGCTCGTCGACCAGCGCGGTCGTCGCGGGATTCTCGATGGAGAGCGGCGCCGGGATTTCCTTCGTCGAAGAGGATCTACCTTCCGCGTCGAGCTGCAGGTTTCGCGAGGCGTGTCGCCGATCGGCCACCCGGATTCGCGGCTTGTCGCGGTACGCGTCGATGGCGGGGTTTTGTGTCGCCGTACCCTGACAGCGGCCCTTCGACTTGTCGCGGTACCCTGACGTTGGCGGGGTGACTTGTCAGGGCTCGCGGCCAGCGCCGTCGGCGCTCCGCCTGCGTCGGCAGGGGTTTACGCGGGTGGCGCTTTCGGCTATGTTACCTATAAGGTGAGGCCCTGGAGATCAAGCCGGCCGCGTGCGATGAGAGGCGCATGAGCGACGGCCTCCTTCCCGACGATCCCGGCCCGCCCGAGGGGCTGGGCAAGCTCTTCGCCGACGAGGCGAAGGCGGCCAAGGGCGCGACCAAGCCCGAGGCCTATCGCGTGCTGGCGCGAAAATATCGGCCGGCGTCGTTCGACGACCTCATCGGGCAGGACGCCATGGTGCGGACGCTGTCGAATGCCTTCGATCTCGACCGCATCCACCAGGCCTACATGCTGACCGGCGTGCGCGGCGTGGGCAAGACCACCACGGCGCGCATCCTGGCGCGGGCCTTCAACTACCAGACCGACAGCGTCACCCGGCCCACTATCCACATGCCGGCGCACGGGATGCACTGCCAGGCCATCATCGAGAGTCGCCACGTCGACGTCATCGAGATGGACGCGGCGAGCCACACCGGCATCGACGACGTGCGCGAGATCATCGATTCCGCGCGCTACCGGCCGGTGATGGCGCGCACCAAGATCTACATCATCGACGAGGTGCACATGCTGTCGAAGCAGGCCTTCAACGGCCTGCTGAAGACGCTGGAAGAGCCGCCCGACCACGTCAAGTTCCTGTTCGCCACCACCGAGATCGAGAAGGTGCCGGTGACGGTGCGCTCGCGCACCCAGCGCTTCGACCTGCGCCGGGTCGAGCCGCAGGTGATGGTGGCCCACCTCGCCCGCATCTGCGCCAAGGAGGGCGTGCCGGTGGAGGAGGAGGCGCTGGCGGTGATCGCGCGCGCCGCCGAGGGCTCGGTGCGCGACGCGCTCAGCCTGCTCGACCAGGCCATCGCGCTGGGGGCCGGGGCGGGCGGCACGCTCGACGCGGCGACGCTGCGGCTGATGCTGGGGCTCGCCGACCGCACCCGGGTGATCGACCTTTTCGAGCAGACGATGCGGGGCGACATGGCCGCCGCGCTGGGCACGCTGAAGGAGCTGCACGACTCGGGCGGCGAGCCCGGGCAGATCCTGGTCGACCTCGCCGATTTCGTGCATTTCGTCACCCGGCTGAAGCTGGTGCCGGAGGCGGCGGACGACCCCTCGGCCTCGCCCGAGGAGCGGGTGCGCGGCAAGGTCTTCGCCAAGGCGCTGTCGATGGCGGTGCTGACGCGGGCCTGGCAGCTGCTGCTCAAGGGCCTGCAGGAGGTCAAGGAATCGCCGCGCCCTCTGGCTGCCGCCGACATGGTGCTGGTGCGCCTGGCCTACGCCGCCGACCTGCCACCGCCCGACGAGGTCCTGCGCCGGCTCTCGAGCGCTCCGGCGACCAGCGCGCCTGCGCCGCCGCGCGGCGGTAGCGGCGCGGGCGGCGGCGGCGGGTCGCGGGCGGCCCTGGCGGTCGTGCCGCGCAGCGCGCCGCCATCGGCGCGTCCGGCTCCGGAGCTAAGGCCCGCCGCGACGGCGGCGCTGCCCTCGCCCCTTCCGGCCGTCCGCCTTGAGCGGCTCGAGGACGTGGTGGCGCTCGCCGCCGCCAAGCGCGACATCTCGCTGAAGACGGCGCTGGAGACCGACGTGCACCTCGTGCGCTTCGACGACGGCTCGATCGAGTTCTCGCTGGCGCCCGAGGCCTCGCCGCAGCTGCCGCAGCAGCTCATGCGCAAGCTCGGCGAGTGGACCGGCCAGCGCTGGGTGGTGGCGCTCTCGCGCGATCCCGGCGCGCCCAGCCTGCGCCAGCAGGCCCAAGCCCGCGAGGGCGAGAGGCGCAGCGGCATCGAGGCCGACCCGCTGGTGGCGAGCGTGCTCGCCGCCTTCCCCGGTGCCCGAATCGTGACGGTGCGCGCGCCAGCCCGACGCCGAGCCCCTCGACGACGGCGGCGAGGACGTCGCCTTCGAGGACATGATCTTCACCGAGGACGATCTCTGACGCGGGAAGCCGCCGGTCAAGACCTTTGGCGGCATCGTTTCGCCCCTCTTGCAACCGCGTTGTCATAGATTCCGGGCTCGCCTTCGGCGCTCCGGAAAGACGGACGCGGCGTGGCAAGGATCTTTTCTGCCGGGATAAGCTCCTCAGGGTCAGCCGAGAGCGCGAGGAGGATGGGGCACGGGCGCCGGGCGCCTATTGCGTGATGTGCGCCGACCCGATGGCCTTGTTGAACAACGCCGTCATCGCCGCGCTGATATCGCCGCCAGTGTTGACCTGGAAGAAGAGACCGGGCGAGGCGCACGATTGCAAGGCCGTCGGAACCTGCGGCTGAAAGGGACTGACATACTGGTTATAGAAGCTGTTCGTCGGCAGGGGAAGGTAAGGAGTGTAGAGCACGGCGATGCGCACGCCGCGCGCCTTGAGGGGCGTGCAATAGTCGGTCTGATACCCGGCATAGGTTATCGTGCGGCCGCTGTACGTCATGTTCGTCGGTCCGCTGGAGTACGGCTCGTCGACCACGCCGTCCGTAACGATGAACAAGATCTCCTGCGGCGTATCGCCTGAAGCATTCGTCCCCTTGCCGGGGGCAGGGATATATTGCGTATTCGACATCGCGCTGTCGAATTGCGAGTCCTCGTCGTTGTTATTCTGGCTGGAGGTCAAGTTTCCTTCATTGTAAACTTCCAGCATCTGTATCTTGTTGATCGCGTCGTTCTGCGCGCTCGATAGATTTGAGGTCAAATTAGTTATTGTATTGAAGCTGGCGTCGAATGTATAGGTGGCAACTCGGTATTGTGCCTTGTTTTGGCTTTCGGTCGTCTGCGCGGTGCTATACAGGTTCGCTGTCGCCTGTTTGACGAGATCGATCCTCAACGTGACCGCAGGATTCAGATTGCGAGCGAGCGTGTAGTTGTCTTCGCCGTTCGGATTGCCTTTGACGTCGCCCGCCGTTGGATTGGTCTCATGGCAAGCGAAGGCGCAGCCGCCCTGTTGTTGCGTGGCCTGGACCATCGCGTCGATGCCGGACTGGCTCGACGGGATCCCCATCGAGGGCGAGGTGTCCAGGAGGATGTAGAAATCGATGTTCGGCGCTGTCGAACTCGAGACCTTCGAGGTCCCACCGAGATTCATCACCGGAATCTTCAAGAGTGCGGCGAACGCGTTCGTCGATTGGGCTGTGTAGTTGATCGTCGTGTTCCGCGTGACCACTCCGTTCGAACCCGTAGTGTCGGTCACCGTGACGTTGCCGACCCCCAATGGGGTGATCGTTATGCCGCCGACGAGGGCCGCCTGGGCGTTGAACATCTTGGTGGCTACGAGTTGCGCCTGCGAAGACGTCAGCGCCATGGAGGGCGGCGTCGTCGTGGACAGGGCGGCGGCATCGGCGATCGCGTTCAGTTGCGCCTCTCGCCGACCCGCCATCGTGAAGTCGATGCCGACGCCCACGAGGCTCGACATCGCGAGCATCGTCATACCCGTGATGATCGCGATGTTGCCGCGAGCATCCGTTGTGAACCGCCCGACGAGCGTGTTCAGGATCGCGGGTTGGGGCAAAGGGGAGTGCCTCATCTGGTGAGCCTCACGTGCCGGTATAGGTGATCGATTGAGTGGAGCGCGGGCTCATGTAGATCTGACTGGACATGACGAAGGGCCCGGTGGCGTTATACACGATCGCAGGCGTGAAGTTGAACGTAGTCTGCGCGAGTACCAAAGATGTACCGAGCTGGGCGACATTGGCCGGCAAGGTTACGGTACTTCCGACGACCAAGGGAGTACCGTTGAGCGACTTGCTCCATGTCACCGTCGTCTTGCCCGAACTATCCGTCGCAAACTCCGTCAGCACGATCGTCAGATTGGCCGTGTTGAACGGCGCCATGACTTGCGCTGAGGCGTTGAGCACGGTCGTCACGTCGGACGAGGCCATGGATGCATACTGTGTCGTCAGGTCGGCGACGGTGCGTGTCGTCAGCGTTACCTTCCTGTAGGCGGAAACCGCCTCGTTCATCTGGTAGCCGCCGAAGACGAATAGCGCCAGGACCGGCAAGACTATCGCGAACTCGATGGCCGACGTTGCGTCTCGATTTGCCGCGAAGGAGAGCGCTCGCTTTGCCCAAGCATGATCATTCCGGCTCATTGATAGGGCTCGTTCTTGAAGACCGCCGTCGCCATCAGCAGACGTTTGCCGTAGGACGTGTTGCCGATGCTGAAGCTGAGCGGTCCTGTCACGACTGGCAGGAGGTACATGACCCGGAGCACGACGATGTCGTTGGCGCCCCCGACATTGTAGTTCCAGGTGTTGGAGACGGTGCCGTTGGCATTGTACGTGATCGTCGGGGCCGTCGTATTGGATCCGGAGAAGCTGGTGTAGACCTGCGCATCGACCATCAGGTTGGCGCAGTTGTTCAAGATCGAGGGGAGCTTGGAACAGACCGTCGTGAGGAACTGCTGCTGCGTGGTCGCCTGCGCCTGCACAGTGCCGGTGAGGACGAGGCGCGCAGACTTCTCGGTGGCGATCTCGAGAGCGGATTGCGAGAAGAAGAACAGTCCGAGCTGGAGCGCCGCGATGATCAGGGCGAAGAAAGGTAAGGAGACCAAGGCCATCTCGACGGCCGCAGCGCCTCTCTTGTCGGTCAGGAACCTGCGATTTGCGGCAGTCGCTGCCATGCGTGTCTCGAGGTCAAGTCGTCGTCGCTCTTGTCTTTGACCGCCTGAGCTTAACGATGTGTCACCCGACGCGCTTGGCTGGCGACACGAGCCGCTCATCACTTGGCTTGGTTAAAGACACATCGATTCTTTCGCGGACAATCGCGCGATCGCGACTGCGCGACGGGATCGCGCCGCGCGCGCTAGCGCCCTCCTGCATCGGCGTCGCCCATGGGGGCGTGACCGACGTCGGGACAGGCGCAGGATCCGGCGGACGCGCGGCTTGATCGGAGGCCGCTCCGAAGAGCGGCCTCCGTCGACGATCAATGCAGCGCGCGCGAACCCGGCTCGGCCGGCGCGCCGGTGAACGGCACCGGCAGGTCGCCGATCAGGAGGCCGTCGGGCCCGGCGCCGATCGTCACCTCCGAGCCGTCGAGCACGGTGCCGGCGAGGATACGCTCGGCGAGGGGATCCTGCACCGCCTTCTGGATCACGCGCTTGAGAGGGCGCGCGCCGTAGGCCGGATCGTAGCCCTTGTCGGCGAGCCAGGCGCGGGCCGCCGGCGACAGGTCGAGCACGATCTTGCGGTCGTCGAGCAGCTTGGCGAGCCGCGCCAGCTGAATGTCGACGATGGCGCCCATGTCCTCGCGACGCAGCCTGTGGAACAGGATGATCTCGTCGACGCGGTTGATGAACTCCGGCCGGAAATGCGCCCGCACCGCACCCATCACCTCCTCGCGCACCGCCGAGCTGTCCTGGCCGTCCGCCTGCATCACCATGTATTCGGCGCCGAGGTTGGACGTCATGACGATAAGCGTGTTGCGGAAGTCCACCGTGCGTCCCTGACCGTCGGTGAGCCGGCCCTCGTCAAGGACCTGCAGCAACACGTTGAAGACGTCGGAATGCGCCTTCTCGATCTCATCGAATAGCAGCACCTGATAGGGGCGGCGCCGCACCGCCTCGGTCAGCGCGCCGCCCTCCTCGTAGCCGACGTAGCCCGGAGGCGCGCCGATGAGCCGGGCGACCGAGTGCTTCTCCATGTATTCCGACATGTCGATGCGCAGCAGCGCCGTCTCGTCGTCGAACAGGAACCAGGCCAGCGACTTCGTCAGCTCGGTCTTGCCGACGCCGGTCGGCCCCAGGAACATGAAGGAGCCGATGGGACGGTTCGGGTCCTGGATGCCGGCGCGGGCGCGGCGCACGGCGGTGGCCACGGCATGCACCGCCTCGGGCTGGCCGACGACCCGCTGGCCGATGACGTCCTCCATGCGCAGCAGCTTGTCGCGCTCGCCTTCGAGCATCTTGTCGACCGGCACGCCGGTCCAGCGCGACACCACGCCGGCGACCATGTCCGGCGTCACCGCCTCGGCGACCAGCACCTCGCCGGCCTTACCCTCGACCTCGGCGAGCTTCTTCTCCAGCTCGGGGATGATGCCGTAGGTCAGCTCGCCGGCGCGCTGGTATTCGCCGCGGCGCTGCGCCGTCGCGAGGTCGTTGCGCGCGGCGTCGAGCTGCTCCTTGAGCTTCTGCGCGTCGCCGAGCTTGCTCTTCTCCGCCTGCCAGCGCTGGGTGAGGGCGGCGGATTTCTCCTCGATGTTGCCGAGCTCGGTGCTGAGCCGCTCGAGCCTGTCCTTGGAGGCGGCGTCGGTCTCCTTCTTCAGCGCCTCCTGCTCGATGCGCAGCTGGAGGATGCGACGGTCGAGCTCGTCGAGCTCCTCCGGCTTGGAATCGACCTGCATGCGCAGGCGCGAGGCCGCCTCGTCGACGAGGTCGATCGCCTTGTCCGGCAGGAAACGGTCGGCGATGTAGCGGTTCGAGAGCGTGGCGGCGGCGACGATCGCGGCATCCGTGATGCGGACGCCGTGGTGCACCTCGTACTTCTCCTTGAGGCCGCGCAGGATCGAGATCGTGTCGGCCACTGTCGGCTCCGAGACGAACACCGGCTGGAAACGCCGCGCCAGCGCCGCGTCCTTCTCGACGTGCTTGCGGTACTCTTCGAGCGTGGTGGCGCCGATGCAGTGCAGCTCGCCGCGCGCCAGCGCCGGCTTCAGCAGGTTCGAGGCGTCCATCGCGCCCTCGCCCCTGCCGGCGCCCACCAGCGTGTGCATCTCGTCGATGAAGAGGATGATGCCGCCATCGGCCGCCGTGACCTCGTTGAGCACGCCCTTCAGCCGCTCCTCGAACTCGCCGCGGTACTTCGCGCCGGCGATGAGCGAGCCCATGTCGAGCGCGAGCAGCCGCTTGTCCTTGAGGCTCTCGGGCACGTCGCCGTTGACGATGCGCAGCGCGAGGCCCTCGGCAATGGCGGTCTTGCCGACGCCGGGCTCGCCGATCAGTACGGGGTTGTTCTTGGTGCGCCGCGACAGCACCTGCATGGCGCGGCGGATCTCCTCGTCGCGGCCGATGACGGGATCGAGCTTGCCCTTGCGCGCCGCCTCGGTGAGGTCACGCGTGTATTTCTTGAGGGCGTCGTAGGCGTTCTCCGCGGAGGCGTTGTCGGCGGTGCGGCCCTTGCGCAGGTCCTCGATGGCGGCGTTGAGCGTCTGCGGCGTCACGCCGGCATTGGCGAGGATCTTGGAGGCCTCGGTACCCTTGTCCATAGCGAGCGCGAGCAGCATGCGCTCCACGGTAACGTAGCTGTCGCCGGCCTTCTGCGCGATCTGCTCGGCCTGGTCGAGCATGCGCGCCGTGGCCGGCGCCAGGTAGGTTTGGCCGGCCGATCCCTGCACCTTGGGGAGCTTGCCCAACGCCAGCTCGGTGCCCTGCAGCGCGTCGCGCGAGCGGCCGCCCGCCTTGTCGATGAGCCCGGCGGCGAGGCCTTCCCCATCGTCGAGCAGCACCTTGAGCAGGTGCTCCGGGGTGAACTGCGGGTTGCCCTCGCGCATGGCGAGCGTCTGGGCGCTCTGGATGAAGCCGCGCGCGCGCTCGGTGTATTTCTCGATGTTCATCAAAATCCTCCTGCCCGCACTCCGCCCCGAAGCGACGGCATGCGTCATAAGTCGGGCCCCGCGGCTGCGGCGGCCCCGCGCGACATGTGGGAGCTACGATGCCGCGATGAAGAGCGGGCGGCGCCTTTTTCGCTGCGCGCCGCCTCGGTCCGGCTCAGTGCGCCTCGACCGGCGCCGCCGTGCGCTGCGGCCGTTTGAGGAGCAGGATGGTCGCGAGGCTGATGACCAGGCCGACGCCGACGAGCCAGAAGGCGTCGGAATAGGCGATCACCGTGGCCTCGCGGCGCACCTGGGCGGCCAGCGTGGCCAGGGCGCGGGCGCGCGCCATCGCCGGATCGAGCCCGCCGCCGAGCCCGGCGACCATGGCGTGCAGCCGCTCCTGCGTGCGCGTGGCGTTCTGCGTCATCGCCTCGGCGATGACCGAGAAATGCATGTGCTCGCGCCGCTCGATGATGGTCGAGAGCAAGGCGATGCCGATCGAGCCGCCGAGGTTGCGCATCATGTTGGAGAGCGCCGAGGCATCCGCCGTGTCGCGCGGCGGAAGGCCGGCGGTGGAGAGCTGCGACAGCGGGATCGAGAACAGCGGCTGGCCGGCGGCGCGCAGCAGCTGCGGCAGGATCAGCTCGTTCATGCCGACGTCGTGGGTCAAGTTGACGTTGATGAAGCAGCTCCAGGCAAACAGCAGCGTGCCGGCCGCCACCAGCAGCCGCGGGTCGACGCGGCGCAGCAGCACCGGCATCATCGGGAAGACGAGCAGCTGCGGGATGCCGCTCCACATCACCACCCAGCCGATCTGCTGGGCATTGTAGTGCTGGATCTGCGCGCAATAGAGCGGGATGACGTAGGTCGAACCGTAGGACACGGCGCCCAGCACCACCATCAGCGTGGTCGAGGCGCCGATCGTCGGGTTCTTCAGGACGCGCAGGTTGATGAAGGGCCGCTCGGCCATGAGCTCGCGGGCGATGAACAGCGCGATGCCGATGGCCGCCGCGCAGCCGGCCTGGCGGATCAGGTCGTTCTCGAACCACTCCTTGCGCTGCCCCTCCTCCAGCACGAAGGTCAGGGACGACAGGCCGATCGCCATGCTGACGACGCCGAACCAGTCGCCCTTGGCCAGCTCCTGCCAGTTCGTCTTCTGCCTGGGCAGAGCGTAGAGCTGCAGGGCGGCGGCGAGCGGGCCGGGGATCAGGTTCAGGTAGAAGATGTAGTGCCAGGAGATGTGCTCGGTCAGCCAGCCGCCGACCGTCGGGCCGATCGCCGGCGCGAACGTGGCGGTCAGTCCGAAGACGGTGATGCCGATGCCCTGCTGGTGCTTGGGCAGCCGTGTGCGCAGGATGGTGATGGCGGTGGGGATCAGCACGCCGCCGGTGAAGCCCTGGCCGGCGCGGAATAGGATCAGCTGGGGCAGGGACGTCGACAGCGCGCAGGCCACCGAGAAGCCGACGAAGAGCATGGTGTTGATGCTGAGGTAGCGGCGCAGGCCGAACACGCTGTTGCCAAGCCAGCCGGTCAGCGGGATCACGATGATCTCGGCCATGAGATAGGCGGTCGAGATCCAGGAACCCTGGTCGGCCGAGGCGCCGATGCCGCCCTCGATGTTGGCCAGCGACGAGTTGGTGATCTGGATGTCGAGGATCGCCGTGAACGCGCCGAGGATGCCGCCGACCGTGGCGAGCCAGTCGGCGAGCGAGGCTTTCTGCAGGGAAGGCGTGCTCATGCCGCGCGCATCCTCCCCGCTTCGCGGAGGAGGATCATCGCTGGCTGACGCGCTGCGCGTCGACCGGGCGGCGCTGCGGCATGGCCATGCCCTCGCCGCGGACGTCGACCATGGCCTCCGCCGAGAGGCCGGGCCGCAGCCGCGCGATCATCGGGTCGCCGGCGTCCAGCGCGATGCGCACCGGCACGCGCTGCACCACCTTGGTGAAATTGCCCGTGGCGTTCTCCGGCGGCAGCAGCGCGAACTGCGAACCGGTGCCTGGCGAGAAGCTCTCGATGCGGCCGTGGAACACGTGGTCGCCGAAGGCGTCGAGCGTGAAGCTGGCGGGCTGGCCCTCCTTCATCGCGCCGACCTGCGTCTCCTTGAAGTTGGCGACGAGGAAGATGGCCTCGCCCATCGGCACGACCGTCAGTAGGTTGGTGCCTGCCTGCACCAGCTGGCCGCGGCGCACCGAGCGGTCGCCGACGACGCCGTCGATCGGTGCGAGGATGGTCGCGTAGCCGATGTTGAGCTGCGCCTGCTGCAGGTTGATCTGCGAGCGGCGCAGCGACGCGCGGGCGGCGGCCTCGAGCGAGCGCAGCCCGTCGATCTGCTTTTGCGCCGCGTCGTAGCTGGCATTGGCCTTGTCCAGCGCGGCCGTCTTCATGTCCAGGTCGGAGACGGCCTGCTGGGCGCGCTGACTGGTGCCGGCGCCCTTGGCGTAGAGGGCGGCGTAGCGCGCGTCCTCCTGCCTGGCGAAGGCCAGGGCGGCGCTCAAGTTGGCGACGTCGGCCTTGGCCTCCACGATGCGGGCCTGCTGCTGGATCAGCGCCGAGCCGACGCCCTCGAGGCTGGCTTTCGACTTCTCGAGGTCGGCCTCGTCCTGCGCGAGGACGACCTGGTAGTCCTTGTCGTCGATGCGGGCGAGCACGTCGCCGGCGTGAACGGGCTGGTTGTCGCCGACCAGCAGCTCGGCGACGAAACCGCCGACCTTTGGCGCCACCACGACCTTGTCGGACTGCAGGAAGGCGTCGTCGGTCGTTTCCTCGAAACGCCCGTCGGTCCACCAGTGCCAGCCCCAGTGTCCGCCGTATCCGGCAGCCGCGAGAAAGGCGAGGGACAGGACGAGCGGCTTGAGGCGTAGGGAACGCCTCGGCGGCGCGTCGGTCGAGGAGGGCGAAGAGTCCAACTTGATCTCTCAAAACAGAACGGTACCGTTCTAATGTAGTATCGTCTTCGACGCAAGCTTTTCGTCATGCGCGCTGGCGCGGGGCTTGCGCCGTGGCCGTTTCCTGAGAAGCATGCGTCCATGACCGATCTCGCCCCATCTCCCGTCCGACGCGGCGGCCGTCCGACCCGGGCGGCTGCAGCCGAGCGCGACGAGCGGCTGCTCGAGATCGCCACGACCATGTTCATGGAGCAGGGCTTCGAGGCGACCTCAATGGACGGGCTGGCCGAAGCAGCGGCGGTGGGCAAGGCGACCATTTACGCTCGCTGGGCCGACAAGACGGCGCTCTTCGCCGACGTGCTGCGCCGCCGCATCCTGCAGGTCTACGGGCCTCTGGAGGAGGAGTTCCGCACCGCGCCGCGCGGCGATCTCGCGGCGACGCTGCGACGCGTCGCCGATCGGCTGATCGAAAGGGGGTTGTCTCCGGGCGCGGTGGCGCTCGGTCGCATCCTGTCGGCGCAGGGACCACGCTTCCCGGATCTCGCGGCGCTCGCGGTGACGGAGGGTTTCGGGCGCCAGCAGCGCCTCGTGGCCGCCATACTCGCCTCTCACGCCGACGATCCGGCCTGGACAATCGAGGATCCGATGCTCCTGGGCGAACTGTTCCTGGCGCTGGTGCTGGGCCGCGCCGCGCGCTTCAAGACCTACGGGATCTCGACGCCGCCCGCCGAGCTTGCCGAACGCACCACCGCGGCGGTGACGCTCTTCATGAACGGCCTGCGCGCCTGAACGGCGCGCCGATCCTCTACTCCGATCCCTCGCCGCCGGGCGCCGGGGTGGCACTATCCGGAACCCCACCATCGGCACTGGCGAGCTCGGGCTTCGGCCGTCGCCGGCGGCGCGGACGCATGAGGAAGCCTGCTTCATCGGTGGCCTCGGGCGCCGCCGCGGGCGGCTCGGCCTGCGCGATCACCGGCTGCTCGACCTCGACCGTTTCGGCGACCGGTACGCGGGTCGGCGCGGTGATGAAGGCGGGCAGGCCGACGATGGGCTGCTCGTCCAGCACGGGCTGACGCGGCTGTGTCTCCCGCGCTGGCTGGCCGTCGCGCGAACGCTCGTCGCGCCGGTTGCGGAAATTGCGGTTGTCGTAATCCCGGCTCGGCCGCTCGCCGCTGGCGGCATTGCCGCGATCCTGGCTGGGAACGAAGCGCTCTTGTGCTCGCTCTTGACCCTGCCGATCTTGCCCGCCGCGGTCCTGGATACCGTTGCGATCCTGGCCGCCACGATCCTGGCCGCCACGATCCTGGCCATTGCGCTCTTGCTGGCCGCCGCGATCGTGCTGCTGCGCGTTCCGGTCCTGGCGCTCGGCGTAAGGCTGGCGTGGCCGATCGTTCTGCTGAGAGCGATCCGCGTAATGGCCGTTCGAGGCCTGGCCGCCGTTGCGGGCCTCGTAGGGCTGCCGATCGTTGAAGGACCGCTCGTTGCGCGGCTCGTAGGGTTGGGGCTGCGCTTGCTGCGGGGGCTGCTGCGGCGCCGGGGCCACCTTCTCGCTCGGCGAAGCGAAGCGGTCGGGCAGGCTGTCAAAATCGTCGTCGCCGTCGTCGTCGGACTCGATCTGCTCGCCAGGCTGGCGCTGGTAGCCGAACTGCGCCTGCTGTTGGGCCAGCTGCGCCGAGGCGATGAGCCGGAAGTAGTGCTCGGCATGCTGGAGATAGCTCTCCGCCATCACCGGATCACCCGAGGATTGCGCGTCTCGGGCGAGCTGAAGGTACTTCTCGCCGACGTGGTGAGCCGTCCCCCTGATCTTAACGTCCGGCCCGTTCGACTCGTAAGATCGGGTCAGCGGGTTGGGGCCTCGGCGGTTGCCACCATTGTTGTTGTTGTTGCGACCGCGCATACGCTTGTTCTGGCCAGGTCTCATCGATGATCCTTGTCTGGCATCGGCATGCTCTTGGTAATCCTGGGACGCCGCGGGCGAACGAACAGGTTTCTTTGGGACCAAACGGACAGAAGCCCGAAAACAGGCGCCGATGCGCGCTGGCGGCTCGTGATCCAAAGTCGCTCGGGTCAGTCGAGGAAGGGCTGTCGCCGGTGCCGGCGCGCTCTTCAAGAGTGGTTCGAGGTCCTCAGATGTGGCAGTCCGTCTCTTGCGTCCGCTTCGTCGCGGAAAGCGAGATGCCCACGGCACCGGTCGCTGCTCGGCGTGTCTATCTGAGACGCGGCATCGAAAGGCGCTTGTGAGGTCTGTCTACGCGTTTTCGTTGCGTTCGCCAAGAGGTTTCCTTGGCGTCACTCGATATCAAGCGTCGAAGAGGAGCCGATCACGACGCGCTGGTGCCCGGCCATGTCGCGGTAGACCGTCACGGCCGCCAGTCCGGCCTCGCGGAAAAGTGCGGCGACGGCGTCGCCCTGGTCGCAGCCGCACTCGACGGCGCCGACACCGCCGGGCGCCAGCCGGGCGCAGAGCCCCGGCAAGAGGGCATGATAGGCGTCGAGCCCGTCGTCCCCGCCGTCGAGCGCCTCGCGCGGGTCGTGGTCGCGGACGTCGGCATCCAGCCCGGCGATCTCGTGCGACGCGATGTAGGGCGGGTTCGACACGATGGCGTCGAAGCTGCCGGTCAGCGCCTCGCTCCAGGATCCGCACAGTACCGCGGCGCGCTCGCCGAAGCCGAGGGCAGCGAGATTGGCCGACGCCATCCGGCAGGCCGCTGGCGAACGATCGAGGCCGATGCCGAAGGCGCCGGGCAATTCGTGGAGCAGGGCGGCGAGGATCGCACCGGAGCCGGTGCCGAGATCGAGCAGGCGCAGCGGCGCGACACGGCGACCGCCGAGCGCGTCGATGACGGCGCCGACGACGCCTTCGGTGTCGGGGCGGGGGTCGAGCACATCGGGCGAGATCGCGAAGGATAGGCCCCAGAACTCGCGGGCACCGAGGATGCGCGACACCGGCTCGCGGGCGAGACGCCGATCGGCGTAGGCGGCCAGGGGGCCGGCGGCCTCGCCTAGCGGCACGTCGGGGTCGCGGATCAGGGCGAGGTGATCGATGCCGCAGACGGCGCAGACCAGCACGCGTGCATCGAGCGCTGCGCTCTCGAGGCCGGCGCGGCGGAAGCGCTCGGCGAGCTGCGCCTGGGCCCGCGCCCGCGACACGCCGAGCTGGGGCAGATCGTCGGCCGTTGAAGCGCGCCGCTCTGTCATATATCATCGTCTATCACGAGGAGGTCCTCATGAGCCAACGTGCCAAGCTCTCGTGAATGGCCGAAGCCAGGCGGTCCGGCTGCCGGCGGCCTTCCGTTTCGACACCGACGAGGTGTTCATCCGCAAGGATCCCACCAGCGGCGACGTCATCCTTTCGGCGCGACCACGAACTGGGACAGCTTCTTCGAGGCGATCGAAGGACTGGAGGTGCCAAAGGATTTCTGGAGCGAAGGGAAGCGCGACCGTAGAGGCGCGAACAGGCCAGAACCGTTCGCAGGCATGGACGAGTGACGATCTATCTTTTGGACACGAATACCGTCAGCGACGCGATCAGGCATCGAGACGCCGTCTCGGCGCGGCTTTCCGGCATCTTGCCTGAAGCCATGCGCATCTCTGCGCTAAACCGAAGGTGAACTCCTCTTTGGTGTCGCGATGCGTCCAGACGCGAAGACTTGGCATCGCCGCATCTGAATTTCGGGGGCGGATCGAGGTGGTTTCGTGGGGCGAGAAGCAGCGCAAGCTTATGGGCGCTCCGCGCTCGGCTTCAGCGTGCGGGCCAAGGGCTTGCGCCGCCGGACATGCTGACCGCGGCACAGGCAATCAGTTTCGACGCGACCTTGGTCACGGCCGACCGAGCGTTTCTCTCGGTCACCGACCTCGCCGTCGAGAGCTGGCGCGAGGTCGGTTGAGCAGACACGCGCAGGGAGCGTCGAGCCAGCGGATCAGGCCGCCTGCGCGACCTTGGTCAGCACGCGCGTCAGCCTGGCGGAGAAGCCCGGGGCGTCGGCGGGCTTCTCGCCCTCCATCAGCCGCGCCTCGTCGAGCAGCAGCCACACAATGTCCTCGAAGCCGCTCTTGTCCGCCGCCTCAACGTGGGCCTGCAGCGCCGCGATCAGCGGATGCGACGGGTTCACCTCCAGCACGGGCTTGGTGGACTTGCTGCCGAGCTGGCCGTGCTCGGCCAGCATGCGCTCGAGCCGCAGGTCGAGGCCGCGATCCTGCGCGACGAGGCAGGCCGGGCTTTCCGAGAGACGGTCGGAGGCGCGGACGTCCTCGACCTCGCCCTCCAGCGTCTGCTTCATCAGGGCGTAGAGCGAGGCCTGGTGGGCGCCGGCCTCGGCGTTGGCTTGGCTCTTGCCCTCTTCCAGCGCGATGTCCTTGATGTCGGCGGCACCCTGCGAGATCGACTTGAACGGCTTGCCGTCGAAGCCGACCGCGTTGCCGACCCAGAACGCGTCGATCGGGTCGGGCAGCAACAACACCTCGATGCCTCTTGCACGGAATCCTTCGAGCTGCGGGCTGGCCTGCAACCGCTTCACGTCCTCGCCGAGCACGTAGTAGATCGAGGTCTGGTTGGTTTTCAGGTCGGCGACGTATTCGGCCAGCGTGCGCTTGCCCTCGGGATGGCTCGAGGTGGCGAAGCGCGCCATCTTGTAGATCGCGTCGCGCCGCTCGGGATCCTCGTAAAGGCCTTCCTTGATGACGCCGCCGAAGATCTCCCAGACCTTGTCGAAGCTCTCCTTGTCGCTCTCGGCGAACTTGGTCAGCTCCTGCACGATGCGGTTGGCGACGCCCTTCTTGATCGCGGCGAAGACCGCGCTCTCCTGGATCAGCTCGCGCGAGACGTTGAGCGGCAGGTCGGCCGAGTCGACGACCAGCTTCACGAAACGCAGCCAGTTCGGCACGATCTCGGCGTCGGACGAGATCAGCACCCGGCGCACGTAGAGCTTGGCCTTGCCCTTGCGCTGGGGATCGAACAGGTCGAACGGCTTGGTCGAGGGCACGAAAGCCAGCACGGTATATTCGTGGCGGCCCTCGGCGCGCCAATGAACCGTCAGCGCTGGTTCGTCGAACGCGCCGAGCGTGTGGTAGAACTCCTTGTACTCCTCGGGTGTCACCGCGCTCTTGGGCTTGGTCCACAGCGCCACGCCTTCGGACAGCTTGCGCGGCTCGTCGCCGGGCTTCTCGAGCAGGTCGATCGGCACGGCGATGGCAGCGGAATGCTCGCGCACGATGCCCTCGATCTTGTAGGCCTCGAGGTAGTCCTGGCTCTCGGCATTGAGGTGCAGCACGACGCGGGTGCCGCGCACCGGCGCCCGGTCGAGGTCGAGCGGGGCGATAGCGTAGGCGCCCTTGCCGTCGGAGGTCCAGCGGTGCGCGAAGTCGGCGCCGGCGCGGCGGGTGTCGACCTCGACGTGATCGGCCACCATGAAGGCCGAGTAGAAGCCGATGCCGAACTGGCCGATGAGGTCCTGCGAGGTCTGCGGCTTCTCGGCGTCGCCCTTGGCGCTCAGCTTGTCGAGGAAGGCGCGGGTGCCGGAGCTCGCGATCGAGCCGAGCGCGCCGATCAGGTCCTCCTCGCTCATGCCCACGCCGTTGTCGGACACCGAGAGCGTCTTGGCGTCCTTGTCGAGGGCGATGGTGATGCCGAAGGGCTGGCCGTCCTGCAGCAGGCGCGGCTCGGCGATGGCCTCGTAGCGCAGTTTCTCGCAGGCGTCGGCGGCGTTCGAGATCAGCTCGCGCAGGAAGATGTCGCGCTCGGAATAGACCGAGTGCACCATGAGGTGCAGCAACCGGGCGACGTCGGCCTGGAAGGCGTGCTGGGTGCCTTCCGATTGCGGTGTCGCGGTGATCGTCGCCTCCGGCATCGCGCCGGTGGGCGCAGTAGCAGTATCGGCTTCGCCGGTCGTCATAGGTAGGGCTCCTGGGGGGCGCAGCGAGGGCGCGGTAAAGCGACGCTGATATCGCGGTCGATTTTGTCGATTTCAACCCGCCGAATGTCGTCACTCTGCGACGGACCGCGGCGGACGCGTCCGTGCAGCACGGCGCGCACGTCCTGCCGCTGGCCCTGCCAGGTGACGCTGCGGGTGAACCAGGCCCGCGTCCAGGCCGCCAGCAGCATGCCGTCGCGGCCGAGGAACGCCGTCGGTGTCCAAGGGCTCAGCTCCCAGCGCTTCAGCGCGGTGACGGCGAGTTCGATCGCGTACCACCCCAGAAGCGTGGCCGCAAAGCCGGTGGCGGCGCCGGCGCCGAGCAGCGGCGCGGCCAAGGCTCCGGCGAGCGCCGCCGGCAGCGGACAGGCGAGCGGCTCCAGCGCGAAGGTCGCTGGCTCCTCGTTGCGCCGGATTACCGCCCAGCGGGCCTGCCTGGCGTAGACGTCGCCGATGGTGCGGGCGCCGATCTCCTGGTCCACCGTGTTCTCGGCGAAGACGCTGCGCAACCCCAGCCCCGTGAGCGCGCGCGACAGCGCCGAGTCCTCGGCGATCGTGTAGCCGAGCGCGCGGACGCCGCCGGCTCGGGCGAGGTCGGAGCGGCGGAACAGCATCACCTTGCCGACGCCGTAGCCCTTGCCGGAGGCCGAGGCGGTGAGCAGCAAGCGGGCGTCGCGATTGATGAGGACGGCCTCGATGCGGCCGCCGAGCGTCTCGGCGCGGACCGCCACCGGCACCGCGCACACCAGGCCGACGCCCGGGACCATGCTGCGCAACATCACCCGCACGGTGTCGGAAGAGAGCGAGATGTTGCTATCCTTGGTGACGATCACGTCGTGGGCGGCGGCCTCGAGCGGCGTGCTGAGAGTGTCGAGCTTGGGACTCATCGCGCCGAACCCGGGCGAGTGCAGGATGCGCGCTGGCACCGGGCTGGCCGCGACCAGCTCCGCCATCGCCTCCAACGCCGGTGAGTGCTCCTCGGCCGCGCCGACCAGCACTTCGTAGTCTGGCAGATCCTGCGTGAAGGCCGAGGCCTGGGCCCGCGTGAAGCCGGGATTCACGGCCTTGACCGGGCAGATCAGCGACACCGGCGGCATGATGTCGGACGAGGCGCGGCGACGCTGGTGGCGCGGCTGCAACAATGCGCCGAAAAGCGACGTGGCGAACGTGGCGACGCCGGCGACCCACCAAGCTGCGGCGAGGCCGATAATCCACGTGCCCAAGTGCACCATCCCCCCTTGCCGCCGCGTTTCCGCGGAAACGAGGCGGCGTATCGGCCCTCGTCGCGGAAACCGGCATCTCGGTCAAGCCTGCGCCACGAAGACGTGCGAGGCATTTAGGTCACAGCGCTCGCGTCCCGGCCGCCTTAATCTCGGAACCAGTCAAGAAGGGATGTCTCAGCAATCGCCAGCCCGGTGACGATCATGATCTCCGCCAACGAGCTTCCGCGTGTCGCGGCCCCGCGGGCGGACGAGCGTTGGCACGGTAGCCTGAGTGGCCGGCGACTGTCTGCGGCCGCGGTCGTCGCGTTGTCGCTTGTGCTGCACACCGCCTTGCTGACGGTCGCCCTGCTCGGTGCGCATGACGCGGCCGCTCCCCCGCAGGAGATCCCGGTCGAGGTGGTGCAGGAAACGCCGCCGATCGAATTACCGGCTCCAAAGGTCTTGGAGTTGCCCGACCCCAAGCAGCCGGAGCCCGTAGCCGCCAAGCCGCCGCCACCGCCGACGCCGCAGAACAGCGAGCGAGCCGAGCTGGAGCGACAGCTGGATGCGCTGAAGGCCGAGCAGCAGGCTCTCAAGACGGACGACGCCGATCTCGGCCCACTCCGCGATTCGATCCGCGCCATCGCTCTGCCCGGCGTCGGCGGCGACGACGGCGAGGTCGTCGGCTACCAGTCGCTGGTCTTCAGCCAGCTGGCCAAGGCCAAGGATGGGGTGCACGAGGCGGCGAAGCCCGCCACCGTCGGTGTGCGCTTCAGCGTGAACGACGATGGCGGCCTCGCCGACGTCGAGGTCGCGGTGTCGAGCGGCGTCGCCGACCTCGATGCGGAATCCCTGGCCATCGTCCGCCGCGCCGCGCCTTTCCCCAGGCCACCGGCCGGCGCCGAGCACACGTTCTCCGCCAATTTCGCCTACGCGGCGGCGGCGCGATGATCGATCGTCCCGCCGCGCCGCAGAGGCCGCCGCGCCGCGATTGGTTCGCGCCGGCCGTGCTCGCCGGCTCGCTGGTGCTCCATGCCGGCCTTGTGGCGCCGCTGATCTGGGCGCCGCGCGCCGAAGCCGCGCGACCGCCGGCCGAGATCCCGGTCGAGGTCGTGCAGCAGCCGCCCGAACCGGCCAAGCCGCCCGAACCAGCCAAGCCGCCGGCGCCAGCCAAAACGCCCGAGCCGCCGAAGCGACAGGCCCAGGCCAAGCCTCCGGCTCCTCAGCCTCCTGCACCAAAGCCCCAGGCTCGCAAGGCGCCGGAGAAGGCACGCACGCCCGAGCCGGCCAAGCCGCCGGAAAAGAACGTGGCGCAGCGCATGGAGCAGCTCATCGGGCCGATGCCGGCGATGGTGATGCCGGCGCTCACCTCGGGCGACGACCCGTTGGACGATTCCATCTCCTACCAGCAGCTGGTCCTGAGCCGGGTCGCCAGGCAGAAGCGCGAGGATCGGCACACGGGGATCCCTTCCCACGTGGTGATCGCCTTCACGATCGGCGACAAAGGCGAGGTCGTGACCTGCGAGGTTCGGGAGAAGAGCGTTGATCCCAACCTGGACGCCGAGGCTCTGGCGATGGTTTATCGGGGCGCGCCCTATCCGCCGCCGCCGCCCGGCGCGCCGCGGGGCTTCTCCTTCGGTCTCGCCTTCCACTTGTCCTGAGTCGATCTCGACGCGAGTAGGGCGGTTCGTCCGCCCTCTGCTGCTCCTCGGCGTCACGTCGGCCCTCGCCGGCTGCGGTCGCGACGCGCCGCCTTCGCCGACCTGCGTCGTGCGCGGGATCGACGTTTCGCGCCACCAAGACGTCATCGACTGGCCGGCGGCGGCGCGCGCCGGCGTCGCCTTCGCCTGGATCAAGGCCACGGAGGGCGGCGACTACCTCGATCCCGCCTTTCGGCGCAATTGGACCCTCGCTGGCTCGGCTGGGGTGCGGCGCGGCGCCTACCATTTCGTCTACTGGTGCCGGCCGGCGGCGGACCAGGCGCGCTGGTTCGTGACAAACGTGCCCGACGATCCCGATGCCCTGCCGCCGGTGCTCGACGTCGAATGGAACCCGGAGTCGAAGAGCTGCCCCGGTACGGTGCCCGCAGCCAAGGCACTGGCCGAGATGCGGATGATCCTCGCCGCGATGGAACGCGCCACCGGCCGACGGCCGATCATCTATGCGCCGCGCGACTTCTTCGGCGAGGTGATGATGGGGGCACTGGCAGACTATCCGCTGTGGGTCCGCGGGCTCGGCCCGACGCTGCCGGCGGAGTACGCCGGCCGACCCTGGCAGGTCCGGCAGTACAGCGAGGCCGGAAGCGTGCCCGGCATCAAGGGCGCCGTCGACCTCGACTGCGCCGAGGCTCCGCTGCGCTGATCGATAGGTCCTGCTCAAGAAGAAGCCGCTGTCGGCGACCGGCAGCGGCGTGTCGTGGCATCGATGGGCCTCGTGACGCCTAGTGCAGCGTCTCGTTACGCAACTTGGTGATCTCGTCCTTGAGGACGAGCTTGCGACGCTTGAGTTCCGCGACCTTCACCGCGTCGGCGGCGGGGTGGATACGCTCCTTGGCGATCTCTCGTTCGAGGTTGCCGTGACGACGCTCGAGCTCGGTGAGATGGTTCTGCAGCGACATGCCTACGTCCTTTCTTCGCGTTGGGACGACAGCAGTGTGACACAGCGGTTACAGCCCGCAAGCTGTTTTCATGAGCCGTTCATTTTGTCGGTTGCGTGCTTTCCAGGCAGTTGGCCCGGAAGCAAGCTTTTGATTTGTAGATCCGTTCAGTCCCCGATACCCGCTACCGCCGACAGCAGGCGTGCGATGTCCTGCGGGCGCGACAGGCGGTGGTCGCCATCCTTGATCAGGGTCAGCACCGCGGCATCGCCGGCGAGGCGCTCGATCAGCGTCGCGGCGGTGCGCCAGGGCACGTCGGGGTCGTTCATGCCCTGCAGGATGTGCACGGGGGCGTGGGTCCGCACGATGCCATCGAGGACGAGGTGCCGGCGGCCGTCTTCCAGCAGCGCGCGCGTGATCGGCACCGGCGGCCCATATGGCGAGGCCTTCAGGGTGACGCCGACCGTCTCGATCTCCCGCCGCGCCGCGGCGTCGAGCCCGGGCCTTATCAGACACTCGGTGAAGTCGGGTGCCGGGGCCAGCAGAACCAGCCCGGCCGGCGGCGTACCGGTCGCGGCGAGTTCGCGCGCCGCGAGCAAGGCCAGCCAGCCGCCCATGGACGAGCCGACCAGAATCGGCCCGGCGCCGCCCACGGTGGACGGGCGGGCTGCGATGGCCGCGAGGCTATCCTCCAGCCAGCGCGAGATCGTGCCGTCCTCGAAGCGCCCGTCGGATTCGCCGTGCCCGGAATAATCGAAGCGCAGGAAGGCGCGGCCGTGCTTCACCGCCCAGGCGTCGAGCGCGTTGGCCTTGGTGGCGAGCATGTCCGAGCGGAACCCGCCGAGCCAGATCACCACCGGCCCGCCACCCTCGCGGCGCCGCAGCGCTAGGCGCCGTCGCTCGTCGCCGACCGCGATGAAGGAAGGCGCGCCGTCTTCGGGCGCCGTTAACCTCGATGCTTCATCCTCACCCATAGGCGCGATGCCGCCCTCCCAGCCTGCAGGCTTCCTTAGCGCATCGGTGCCATGAGCGAACAGGATTACGGCTTCTCCCTTCAACGACGCGGCGCGCATCGTCTGGCGGGCCGCACGATCCTCCAGGTGGTGTCGGCCCTCGCCGATCCCGATCTCGATCGCCCGGCGATCGACGTCGCCGCGGCGCTCGCAGAAATCGGCGCCCGGCCGCTCGTGGCGGCGCCGCCCGGCCGTCTGGTCAGCGATCTTCAGGCCAAGGGCGGCGTGTGGCTCGACTTCCCCTCGGCGAGCAAGAACCCTTTCGCCATGGCGCTGGCGACGCGGCGGTTGCGGCGGCTGCTGGTGCAGGAACAGGTCGACCTGGTCCACGCGCGCTCGCGTCCGGGCGGCTGGGTGAGCTACGCCGCCACGCGATCGGGCAAGGTGCCGCTGGCAACCAGCCTCACCGGGATCGTGCCGGGGCAGTCCGTCTTACGGCAGCGCTACAATTCGGTCATGGCCAAGGGCGACACCGTATTCGCGGGATCCAGGTTCGCGGCTGCGACGATCTCCTCGCTCTATCCGGCGGCGGCCGGCCATATCACGCTGATCCGGCCTGGCGTTGACCTCAAACCCTACGCCGCCGCGTCGATCGAGGCGGCGCGCGTTCAGGTGCTGCGCCGCGCCTGGGCCGTGGCCCCGGAGGAGCGTATCCTCCTGCTCGTCGCCCGGGCCAGCGTCTGGAAGGGTCACAAGGTGCTGATCGAGGCGGCCCGCCTGCTGGTCGAGCGCGGCACGACGGATCTGAAGCTCGTCTTCATCGGCGAGAGCCGGAGCGGCTTCGATCGCGAGATCGACGTGGCGGTGAAGGCGGCCAAGCTGGGGGCGCGGGTCCACCGGGAGGCGACCTGCCCGGACATGCCGGCGGCGCTGCTCGCGGCGAGTGCCGTCGTCGTACCCTCGATCGAGGCCGAGAGCTTCGGCCGCATTGCTGTGGAGGCCCAGGCGATCGGAACGCCTGTCGTGGTTTCGGATCTTGGCGCGCTGCCGGAGACGGTCCTGGCGCCGCCCGACATCGAACCCGCCCGCCGCACCGGGTGGCGTATCTCGCCGAGCGATCCCGCCCTGCTCGCCGATGCGATCGGCGAGGCGCTGGCGCTGGGCGCGTCGGGCCGCGACGCGCTCGGATCGCGCGCGCGCCGGCAGGCCGAGGAGCGCTTCTCCATTGCGCGCATGGCCCGCGAAACGCTCGATGCCTATGCCGCCTTGCTCGAGCGTCCCGCCACTCTGTGATCCCCGGTTCGTGTCCGCGACACCTATATTACCGCCGCTCGTACGGAACGGGCTGAACAAAGGGCACGTCTTCATTGACTTTGCCGAGCTAACAACCGATCTTTTTGTTTGGTCCGCCGGCAGCGGTGCTCGAACTTCTGGCCGCCGGATCGTCCAATCACTTCAGGAGAACACCATTCGTCGTCCCATGAAAGCTCCGCCGGTCCCGCAAAAGGACGGACCGCGCACCAATCGGGAGATACGCGTCAGGGAAGTCCAGCTGATCGACGCCGAAGGTCTGAACCGCGGCGTCACCGAAATCGCGGCGGCGTTGCAGGTCGCCGAGGAGGCCGGCCTCGACTTGGTCGAGATCGTGCCCAACGCCAACCCGCCGGTTTGCAAGATCCTCGATTACGGCCGCCATCGCTTCGCCGAGCAGAAGAAGGCCGCCGAGGCGCGCAAGCGCCAGAAGACCGTCGAGCTCAAGGAGATCAAGCTCCGTCCCGGCATCGACGATCACGACTACGACACCAAGATGAAAGCGGTGAAGCGCTTTTTCGAGGACGGCGACAAGGTCAAGGTGACGCTCCGGTTCCGCGGCCGCGAGATGGCGCACCAGGATATCGGCTTCCGCCTGCTCGAGCGCGTCAAGCTCGAGACGACGACCTTCGCCAAAGTCGAGGCCGAACCCTCGATGGAGGGACGGCAGATGGTGATGGTGCTGGCTCCGCGTTAACCGTTGTTTCCACTTAGGGCGCATTCGGCTGGCGTTCGGCTGGGATGCGGCTAAATACGCTCGCGGTCTGAACAAGCTAGGCTTTGGCGTGTTGTGCCGCGGGACCAATCACGAGTTTCGGAGCTCACATGAAGATCAGCACCATCGCCGCCCTTACCTTTGCCGCCCTGATCGGCGGGACGTCGCTCACCGTCGCGCAGACCACCGGCACCCCGCAGGTTCCGAACCCGGCCAACCCGGCTCCGGCCAATCCGACCGCCACCAACGGCGGCCCGACCGAGGCCCCCGCCAAGGCCGGCAACAAGATGGGTACGGGCGAGGCCGGCGCCATGGGTGGCGAAAAGATGTCCAGCGGCAAGATGATGTCGAAGAAGAAGTCCAAGAAGAAGATGATGGGTCATGTGAGCCACAAGCGCATGATGCACCACATGAGCCGCGGCAAGATGGCCGGTCACCGCACCTTCTGATTGTCGGCGGAGCAAAAGAGAGCAGGCCGCCGCGGCACTCGCCGCGGCGGCCTTTTCACGTCGTCCGCACGGACTAGAACGGCTTTACGACCACCAGGATGACGATGCCGATCAGCAGCACCGTCGGCGCCTCGTTGAGGATGCGGAAATCGCGCGAGCTGCGCTTCGACGTTCCGGCCGCGAGCTTCTTGCGCTCAACCGACAGGTAGCCGTGAAGACCGCTGAGGATCAGCACCAGCATGATCTTCCAGTGCAGCCAGCCGGCCTTCAACCAGCCGCCCTGGACCATCAACGTGACGCCGGTGATCCACACCACGATCATCGCCGGCAGCATGATGGCCTTCATCAGCCGACGCTCCATCACCTGGAAGGTCGCGGCTTGCAGCGAGCCTGCCCCGGCCTCGACGTGGTAGACGAAGAGCCGAGGCAGGTAGAGCAGGCCGACCATCCAGGAGATGATCGCCAGCACGTGCACCGCCTTCAGCCAGAGATAGCCGTTGCCCATCGTCGCTCCGCCCCGTTCGTGTCGCGGGCAGGGCTAACCGGTTTCGCCGCCGAAAGCCACGCGCGGCGTCGTCGATGCGGCGACACAGACGAAAGGCTGGGACCGCTGCCGCTTGTCACGTCGTGGCCTGGACCCAAGTCCAAGGGAACACCCGGAGGCGAGCATGACGAACATGAGGCTGGCGATGAGGGCCGCCGTGATGGCGGCGGTCGCCGCGACGGCGGTGCCCGCCATGGCCGCTCCGGAGACGGCGGCGGTGTTCGACTTCCAGCTCGCCAACCTCGCGCAGCTGCCGCCGACCGACGCCGACAAGGCACGCCTGCCGCACCTCTCCGACATGCTGCGCCAGCTGCTGACCGACAGCGGCAAGTACAAGATGGTCTCGACCGATCCGGTCAGGGCCAAGGCGCAGTCCGAGGACCTGCGCTCTTGCGGCGGCTGCGCCGACGATTACGCCAGGAAGCTCGGCGCCAAGCTCGCGGTGACCGGGCAGATCCAGAAGGTGTCGGACCTGATCCTCAACATCAACGTCTACATCAAGGACGTGGAGTCGAAGGCGCCGGAGCATGCCTACAGCGTCGACATTCGCGGCGACAACGACGATAGCTTCGACCACGGCATCAAGTATCTGGTGAAGCACGAGATCCTCGGGCAGTAGCGCCGGCGGCTGCCACCTTGCCATGCCGCCGCTTTTGCCATGCCGATGTAGGCGCCCTATGAAGCGGCGCCATGACCCAGACGACGGAGCCTTCCGCGGGCGAGGCCGACCTGACCGCCCTGCGCCACGAGATCGACGCGATCGATCTCGCCTTGCACGAAGGCCTGATCGCGCGCGGCGAGATCATCGACCGACTGATCGCGGTGAAGGCCGCGGCGGGCGGCAGTTCGGCGTTCCGCCCGGCCCGCGAGGCGGCGATGATGCGCGCGCTGGTCGAGCGCCATCGGGGTATCCTGCCGCTCGACACGCTCGAGGGCATCTGGCGCATCATCATCTCCACCTTCACCTTCGTGCAGGCGCGCTACACCGTGCACGCGGATGATACGGGCGGCGATGCGCCGGTGCGCGACAGCGCCCGGTTCCATTTCGGCTTTACGGTGCCCCTCGTCACGCACGGCTCGCCCGGGGCCGTCGTCGCCGCCGTCGCCGGAGCGCCTGGCGACCTCGGATTGCTGCGCGCCGTCCAAGTCGACTTCAAGGGCGACGCCGCTTGGTGGGACGCGTTGCTCGCGCCCGACGCCCCCAAGATCATCGCCCGGCTGCCCTTTGTCGAGCGGGTGGACCATGCCGCCGGCCTACCGTTGTTCGTGGTGGCGAAGCCGCTCGCCGACGCCGCGCCGCACGACGTGCTGCTCCACGCCGTCACGCTGCCCGGCCTTCGCCCGCAGGCGGGCGGCCCCATCGCGATCGTCGCCGAGGCGCCTGGCGCCGCGGGCACCAGCTACCTCCTTGCCAGCCCCGGCAGCGTGACGCTCGACGCCATCGCCAAAGCCCTGCAGGCATCCGGCGCGCCGTTGCCGGTCGTCGCCTTCGTCGGCTCGCATGCCGCTCGCTTCGAGATTGACCGCGGCCCTGCCGCGCCCACCGGCATTTCCGCCGCTTGAGCTAGGAAGACAGCCCGATGAGCGATGGACTTGGCGATGGTCGCCCGGCCGAGATCGACCCGGTCGCCATGGCGCGACGCGATCTCAAGAAGGCGCTGCCGCGGCGCTTCTACGTCGAAGTCGCGATTGGCAGCACGACGAACGGCCATTTCGCCGTGCTGCTCGACTGGCGCCCGCTGCGCACGCCTGCCAAGGCCAATCTTGCGGTGCCGAGCGAAGCCTTGGCGCAGGCGCTCGCCGCCGAGTGGCGCGCCCAGGGCGAGATCATCGAGCCAGACACGATGCCGCTGACGCGTCTCGTCAATTCGGCGCTGGACGGCGTCGCGAAGGCGCGCGAGGCGACGCTGGACGAGGTGGTGAAATTTGCCGAGACCGACCTCGTCTGCTATCGCGCCGGCGAGCCCGCCGCGCTCGTCGCCGCGCAGGCCGCGGCATGGGACCCTGTGCTCGCCTTTGCGCGCGACGCCCTCGACGCGCGCTTCCTCGTCGCCGAGGGGGTGATGTACGTCGCCCAGCCGGAGGCGGCCCGGGCGGCGGTGCGCCGCGCCCTGGCGGCGGAGACGACGGGTCTTTCGGGTGTCCTGCGGCTCGCCGCGCTGAGCATCATGACTAGTCTCACCGGCTCCGTCCTGCTGGCCCTGGCGGTCGCTCGCAGCCGGTTCGATGCGACCGAAGCCTGGCGCGCCGCCCACGTCGACGAAGACTATCAGAACGCGATCTGGGGGCACGATGCCGAGGCGGCCACACGTCGCGCGCTGCGCTGGCGCGACATGCAGGCTGCCGCCGAGGTCGTCGCGCTGACGGCCGGCTGAGACGAGCGCGGAACCGGGACGGTTGCGTCTTCATTGTTGTCGGAACGGTGGAGGCGTCCCATGCGTACCGCTGCATTGATTGCTTTAATCACGATGGCGTCTCCGGCAGTGGCCGGCAGTTCGACAGTCGATCAGTTCGCTCCATCCTGGACGGCTCTTCCGACCACGCACTTCTCGTCCTGGACCATCGCTCCGACCGGGCGTGTTCTGGGGGCGCATACCGCGCCGATCCCAGCCGGTGTCGTGGTTGCGGCTTTCGACTCGGCAGCCGACGGCACTTGGCGCCTCAACATGACCGTCGACGAGATCGCGCAGGGCTGGGATCCGGCGCGTCGTTCGGCGCTTGAAGATTTGCGCGACGCCCAGCGCGTTTTCGGTGCCGCCGCGGGCGGCGACATCGAGGCACGCGGCCAGCGTTTCGTCGCGCAACTCAAGCAGGTGGTCGACGACAGCGGCCGCTCCGTAGCGCACGAGCCTTCCGGAGGCGAAATGGCGCTGAGCCAAGCCTACGACCGCGTCATCCGCGACGCGCCCGACGATCGACTCGTTGCGATCGAGGCTTCCGAGACGGCCTGGATCGCTTATCGCGACGCGTTCGACCGCTTCGCTTTGTCGATGGACAGGCCCGATGCAGCCAAAGCGATACGCAACGATCTTTCACTTCATCGCGCGGCAGAGCTCCAAACGGAACTCGATCAGTAGTCCGCGTCTCGGTCTAACAGGTTTTCTCTTCCGGCCATTGCAAGCTGGAGGCAGAGCGACCAGGCCGATCATGGGCTTCGCGCAGCGCATCCTTCGAACCTGCGGAGATGATGCACCATCAAAGCGAGGGATCAAACATTTAGGCGGACGAAGAGACCGACTGCCGCGGGGATGACAGCAAGACAGGATCCGGACGTCTGGTCCGGTGCCATTCGTTGATCCGTGCGGTAGCGACGACAATGGTGAGACCCGTGGCGGCGATCGCGAAGGACGGAATAATCCCTCTCGCACCGACGTGCATAAGGACTCGCCCGACTAAGCTGAGCAGGCTAGCCGCGACGAAGACCGGCAGCGAGTGACGACCAATCAGCGACAGCGATCTTGCCAAAGTCGCCATGCGACGCTCCACAAGTGGATAGATGTGGCTACACGCGATGATCATTGCGAGGAAGTGGATCAGCCGCGCAGGACCGATAAAGGTCTTGCTGAAGAGGAGGGATGCGAAGTCACGGTCGATTGAGCAGGCGTTCGGCGTAAGATGAAGCGCAACAGCGACTCCGCCCGCGACAGCGATCGACGACGACGGCCAGAACAGGTTGGGCATCCATCGTCGCACGATCCGCGTGGGCGCACCGTCGCCCGCGAACACAAATCCGAGTACGAAAGCCAATTGCCACGCACAGGGATCGAAGAACCAGCCGCCCGCGACCGGCCAAGTCGGGAGATCGAATCGCAGGACGCTCGCGACCGCCCATATCGCCGTCGAGGAAGCCAGGACCAGCCAGGGGGATCGGCGGTGAAGCAGGATGATCGCTGGGGTCATGACGCTCAGCACGAGGTAGAGCGGTAGAATATCGAAGTACTGCAGGTGCTCGGTTACGAGTAGCAGCCCGAGCCAGCTTTTGACGATATCGATCCGCATGGCGGTGGGGAGCCCGAGATACGCGATCGTGCGATCCTCGAAGATCCAGGCTGCCGCTATCGTGATGAGCAAGGCGCAGGCGGTCGTAGCGATCTGCACTTGGTAGAGCTTCACCACCCGACTCGCCGCCCGCTTCACGATGTCGACGACACTCGCCCTTCGATCGCGCCCGCTCGAGAGCCGCAGGGCCCAGCCCGCCAGGAAGACGAACAGCTCCGCGTCCGATAGCGAATAATGCCGGTGCGACAGCCGCTCGAAGGTGTTGCCCGGCAAGTGGCTGAGGAAAATGTTGACGAGCGCGAAGCCTCGCCAGAAATCGATCGCGTTCGGCTTGCGGGTCACGCGCTCGCGGAGGAACGAGGGCTCGCCGAGGCGCTTGGTCACTTGATCAGCGCTTTCACCGTCGCGCCGCCAGACGTGGCCGACCCGAAGATGGTCGCCAGTTCGGCGACGTCGGTCATCGCGCTGTCGTAACAGGCGATCGCGTCGTCGGGCATGAGGAACGGGTTGAGCGTGTCGCGATCGGAGCTCTGCACGAGCTCCTCGATCGAGCGCTGGACCACTTCCGTGCGCAGGGTCTTGGGATTGCGGCTGACCAGCACCGCGTGTCGCTGAGCGTTGGTTGCGAGCGATCCACCGACGCAATTTGCCGAGACGAGACCCGCCAGGAGTCGCGTGCCGTAAGGCAGGCTGGTCGACAGCGGCGACACGGCGGCGTTGGCGTTGCTGTAAACCGGTGCCACGGCGTTCGAGATGAAGATCCGGATCCCGGGCGGCGTGATTTGCGTGGGCCGGATCAGGCCCGACTGGAAGCAGGACGCCTCCGGCACGATGATCTCGTCGCCGTCGATTAGCGCGATGTCGTCGACGGCTCCGCGCCCGAAGGCGCCGCGCCAGTCGAGCACCAGGCGGCGCCCCTTGCGCAACACCGCAATGTGGGACACGTCGGCATCAGGACGAACGCCACCCGCTGCCCTCAGGGCGGCTGGAATGAACCGATCGAGCGTGCCGTCGCCGAACCGCTCGAGTGCCTTCTCGAGCTTGTCGGCATCGCGGATATTGTTGATCACGACGCGGCCCGGCGCGAACACGGCACCCGACACCGTCACGTTGATCGGACCCCATTGCACGGGTCGCACGACCGCGCGCATTCCGCCTTCCTTGAGGATTCCGGCGCGGAGGTAGGCGCCCTCGACGAGGCGCTGCAGCTCGTCGTTGTTCGCACCAACAGCCGAAACTTCGCCAGCGAACGGAAGTATGATCCGTCCATCGGTGTTGATCATGTAGTCGCCGCTGATGTCCTCGTAATCCGACACGAAGATGTTGAAGCGATCGCCGATCGAGTAGCGCATCGCGCGGCTCGCCATCGAGCGGCGGTGCGGCGCATCGCGGTTCTCGATGAAATCCGGCGTTCCAGCCGAGGGGCACGCCGCTGACGCTTCTGCGACTGTCCCACCTATTTGACCGGGATGTTCGATCCCGCTGGTCGCGGCTTCCGGGCCGTACAAGCCAGAAGCATTGTAGGGTACGTGCGACGAAGCGCAGCCTGCCAGCGACATGGCTGCGGCGAGAATGACTGCCAGCAGAACCTGGATGCGACACGTCCTGCGCTCGATCAATCGCCTGTCCGTCACGCGACCCGCCTGACGTTCGGAAGGTCCAAAACGGCGATGGATGAGCCGCACGGCTTCAAAACAGGCATTTCGCGGATGTCGGCACTGTCCGCGAGGTGGAGCACCTCGAGCATCAGCTTGAGCTCGGGCTGGACCATGGTGAGCGTGAGCCTTCGACCTTTCACCGCCGTCAGGGATAATCGATGGAACCGGCGGAGCCACTTCAGCGAAGGCTCTCGCACAGTGGAGCAATCGATTTCAATCGATGCGACATGGGAGGCGGCAAGCCGTCGGCGTAGACGATGGAAAGCAAACAGCGAAAGGCAGTCTAGATCCGGTGTACCAATCGAGACATGCATGGATCACCTCTTCCGGTCGATGCGAAAAGCGCAACCGTCATGCCATCGCGGTTCTTCTCTCCTGAGGTAGAGAGTAAGACTGCGGCTCGTGTTGCACTCTGCATCGCAGGACGCGGCAGCAAGGGCGTCTTGCGACACGATCCTTCGTCGAGGCCGTCTGAATCTTACTGGATTGCAGAATAGGGTAGCGCCTCGAAAAGCGTTGCATTTTGCGAGGCGATCGCAAAACGGCGGCCTTCTCATTGTCAAATGTTGATGACGAAAGTACTCTTACAACAGCAACTTAGCTGACCTCTGCCGATCTCGCGCGGTCGCGATATAGCTCGGCATCCGACTTGCTGCGACGTCATCGAAGTGCCCGCGCAAGGTCCACGCTCATGGAAGTCAAACTACATCCGTACAACGCGCTGACCTGCTCGGTCCTGATCTGCGCCTTCAATGCGGAAGCCACTCTGCAAGAGGCGATCGAGAGCGCGCGAGCGCAGACGTTGCAGGATATCGAGATCATCGTCGTCGACGACGGCTCGTTGGATCGCACGGCCTTGATCGTAGTCGGGCAAATGGCACTAGATCACAGGGTCACTCTGCTAAAGCAGGCGAATGGTGGGGTCGCATCGGCCCGCAATCGTGCCGTCCAGGCAGCTCGCGGCGTGGCAATCGCCTTCCTCGACGCCGATGATCGATGGGAAAAAGACCATCTTGCGTTGCATGTCGAGATGCTCGCGACGACCGACGTCGAGGTCACGTTCGCTCGCGCCCGTTTCATGGACCGTCAGGGTCGGTATACCGGAGACAAGGCGCGGCTCTCCACGCAGCCGCTTACGCCCGCTATCCTGCTGTCGGGCAATCCCTGCACGACCTGCTCGACGATGGTGATGCTACGAAGCGTCATCCACCAAGTCGGCCTTTTCGACACGTCCTTGAAGCGTGCCGAAGACCAGGAATGGTTGATCAGGGCGTCGGTGCGCGGTTGCCAAATCGTTGGGTCGGGAATTGCTTCCGTCGCATACCGCACCAGCCAGGACGGTCTGAGTTCGGATCTCCCCGAGATGCTCGCTGCCTTCCGAAAGGTCCTTGAGGTCGTGAGGACCTACGCGCCCGACGTCGTCGCGGCCGAGGCTATCTCAGCGGAGGCGCGAATCCGCCTCTACTTAGCTCGGCGGTCGCTGCGCCTCGGCGCTGGCCGCGCCGCCGCGGCTTTGCATTTGGCGGAGGCGCTGCGCACCCTTCCGTCCCTTATCCTGATCGAGCCGCTCCGCGTATCTTCGACGCTGGCCCGCATCGGCATGCCCCGCCGCACACAGAAGCCCGCACCTTCGTCCATCCGCGCGGCATTGACGTGAGGGTCCAGACATGAGTGAGCCCCTTCCTCTCGTCTCGGTCGTGGTTCCGCTTTACAATGGTGCGGAATGGATCGAGGACTGTCTCGGCTCGATCCTCAAGCAATCATTCACCGATTTCGAGGTTATCGTCGTCGACGACGACTCGACCGACTGCGGACCCGAATTCGTTGCGAGATGCGTCGATCCCAGAGTGCGGATGATCCATCAGGTGAACCGCGGTCTGGCTGGCGCGCGGAACACTGGTATACGCGCGTCGCGCGGCCGCTTCATCGCGCTCCTCGATGCGGATGACCTATGGCACCGCCACAAGCTGTCGCGTCATGTCCTGCACCTTTTGACGAGGCCCGCGGTCGGCATCAGCTTCTCGCATTCGGCCATGATCGACGAGGTCGGCCGCTCGATCGGTCTTCATCAAAGACCTCCGAAGTCGGTGATTGATTCAGAGATGATCTTCTGCCGCAATCCCGTCGGCAACGGGTCGGCGCCCCTGCTGCGTCGTGACGTTCTCGACTCCGTTTGCTTCGCGCACCCCGAACGCGGTGACTCGTGCTGGTTCGATGAGAGCTTCCGTCAATCTGAGGACATCGAGCTATGGACACGCATCACGCTGCGCACACCATGGAGCTTCGAGGCGGTGCCGCTGTCCCTGACTTACTATCGAGTCCGGGCGGGTGCGCTGTCCGCCAACATAAAGGCGCAACTCGCCACCTGGCGGCGCTTCCGGGTCAAGACTCAAGCGTATGCTCCGGAGTTCGTCGGTCGCGTGGGACGACGCGCCGAGGCTTATCAGCTCCGCTACCTTGCCCGACGCGCCGTCCAGAACGGCCATCGCGCCGTAGCAGCCGACCTCATCCGCTCGGCTATTGCCATCCACCCCGCCATGCTGTGGGAGGAGCCGACGCGCACGCTCGTGACGATCGTCGCCTCCTTGCTGCCCGCGCCCGTGATGGCGCGTCTTTCCGCCCTGGCGCGCAGGCTCTGCATCCGCTCGCCCCGGCGTCTCGCCAAATTGCGTTTTTGACGAGGAGCAAGAGCTTGGGTCGATCATCCAAAACGAAACGGTCAGGAGCGGCAGAGACCGTAGAGGCTGTTCCGAGCGGCCGCCGCCCTCTTTCGCCCTCGAGTAATTCTATGAGGGTACCGGTGGCCGGCCTATGACGTCGAGAGTCCTAGCAATACTGTCGGCACGGCGGCTTGCCGAGCGGATCCGCACGCTCTTCGTCGAGAACAGGATGCGCTTCCACAAGAAACGCTACGTGCTCGGCGCGGGCGTCTCGATCCTCGGCATCATCGGCTTGTCGACCGCCTACTACGTACTGACGCCGACTGCCTACACCAGCAAGTGGACCTTGATCCTGCCCGGCTCTGGCTCCGGCGTCTCGTTCTCGGTCGAGTCGATCGGCCAAGCCTCGTCGTCCGCGGCTTCACCGTTCTCGTCGCCGTCGTTGAGCCCGAAGGTCATCTACAAGGAAATTGTGGGCGCCGATCAAGTGAGCAATGCCGCCGCGCTTGCGATCCACATGAATCCGCGGGTCTTCGGCAAGCCTCAGGTCAAGCTGATTGAAGAGACTGCTCTGATGATGTTCACTATAAACGGGCGCAGTCCTGAAGAAGCGCAGCGAAAAGCGGACGCTCTGATCACCGCCTTCCAGCAGCAGCTGGATGCTTTACGCCTGGACGAGATCAATCGCCGGGCCGCGAGCGTGCGGGACACGATCAGGGGCTACCAGGACAGGCTGTCAGTGGCGCGGAGCGCCGTCACCCGTCACCAGGCCGAGAGCGGGCTCGTCTCGACCGACCAGTTCGCCGAGACGGCCAAGCGTGTCGAGGAGATCCGCAGCAAACTCATCGAGACGCGCTCTTCGCTGGCCGATGTCGCCGCGCAGCGCGACATCCTCGCCTCGCGGCTCGGCCTCTCGCCGCAGAAGGCGGCGGCGGCGCTGGCCCTCGCGGCGGATCCGGTCTTCGTCAAGGCAATATCGCAGCGCGGCGAATCGGCGCTCGGCGTCGCGAGCAAGCAGAAGCTCTACGGACGCAGGAGTCCCAACCTCCTCAACGAGCAGGCAAGCTATCTCTCGGCCGACGCCATGGTACGACAGCGCATGCAAGCTTTGGGGTTGAAGGCGCAGGAGGAGGCACTCCTGCTCGTCGTCAACGCCAAGGGTCGCGAGGAGCTACTGGGAAAGCTCGTCTCGCTCGAAGCCCAGGCGGAAGGCCTCGCGAGCCAGACCGCGTCGCTCGAGGGCTCCTTCGAGAAAGAGAATGAGCGAGTCCATTCTCTCTCGTCCGCAACCGCGAAGCTCGAGGATTTGAAGAAGAATCAGCTTGTGGCAGAAGCGATCTTCACGTCGGCCCTGGCCCGCATCGATACCACCAAGGCCGATCTCTACGCCTCCTACCCTATCGTCCAGACGCTGGCCGCTCCCGATCTTCCTACCGCCAGGAGCCAACCCAAACTCACCCTCGCGATCATGGCGACTTTTGGCGGTTCGCTTCTCGCGGCAACGGCATGGACGCTGGCATGGATGCGACAGATGTTCGTCTGGAAACGTTCGAGGAGAAGGTCGTCTACTGGGCTATCGTCGGCACATGGGGCTTCTTCGCCGTTGGTGCCCTCTACCTGCTAGCGCCCGCGCTCGGCTGGTGCCTGGCTTTGGTGGCACTGCGCCGTTACATCGGTCTCAGTCCTGAGCGCTGTCATGACGCCGTTCCGCTCGGCGTGATCATCTGGTGGCTCGCGATGGCGGCCATGCTCGGCGCCTTGATCGTGGCGCATCTCGCTTTCGACCTCGGCACTGGCAATTTGCTCAAATCCTCGATCGGGTGGGCCAAAGGCTGGGCGCTGATGGCAGTTTTTCCATGGATCGGAGCGATGTTGCGCATCAGGGCATCGGTCATCTATCGGGCCACCAACATACTCGCGGCGCAGACTTTGGTGCTCATCCCGCTCTTCGTGGGCGCCGCATTCGCGCACCTGCCGCATCCGCTGTTCATTTCGCCGCTGCAGGCTATCGGCGGCCCGGGCCCCGAATTCTTTGCCGTGTCGCTCTATTCGATTGACGACACCAACGGAATGTTGCGTTGGGAGTTCTTTGCGCCTTGGGCGCCGGCGGCCGCTTTCGTCGCCAACATCAGCTTCGTTTTCGCCCTCTACGATCGTCGGCGGACATGGAAGATTGTCGGCATCGTCTCGAGTGTTGCGATTTGCGTCCTCAGCCAGTCGCGGCTCGGCCTGCTCGTCATCCCGGGCGTGCTCATCATCGGTTACATCTTGAGCAATCTTACGCGGACGGCCACGGCGGCGGTTGCCGCGGCGGTCTTCACGCTTGGCATGCTGAACCTGAGCCATCTGTCCGCGGCGCTTACGAGCTTCAGCGACGGCTTCAACGGTGCGCGAGCGGCTTCCACGCGCGTGCGCGCTCTCCTGAGGGCGATTGCGCTCCAACGCTGGCGTGACGAGTCACCGATCTATGGGCATGGCATCGTCGAAAAGGGGCCGCATCTCGTCGAGCACATGCCGATTGGCTCGCACCATTCCTGGTACGGCCTCCTGTTCGTCAAAGGCGCGATCGGGTTCGGCGCGCTGGCGGTTCCGCTGGCCTGGAGCTGGATCGAGCTCATCGTGAAGGCGCAGCGCGATCGCGTCGCCCGCTGCGCGCTCGGCGTCGTCATCGTCATCACGTTCTACACATTCGGAGAGAACCTCGAGATCCTCACCTACCTGTTCTGGCCTGGGCTTATCGTCGTTGGCATCGCCATGCGACGTCGCGTGGTCAGTCCCTACGCATCGTTCATGATGGGCGCATCGCTGACAGATGAGCGGCCATTCCAATATGCGGCGTGAGGCGGTTTGCAAAATGGAAGTCGCCGCCGTCGTGATTGAAGGCGGCGCGAGTGCGGCCCCGAGACGAGCCTTGTTCCCGATGTGGCATGACAATCGCCGGCATCGGGATCAGGGCGCGACCAAGGCGGGATGGTTGACTTGAAAACATATGTTTGTCACTGGTTTGGAAAAATCAGGAGCTTAATCGCCAATCCGATCATTTACGGGTCTGCATTCCTGAGTATCGCGGAGCTCGGCAATCGCCTGTCGCGCATCGTGACAGCCATCGTGCTAGCGCGCGCGCTTTCGCCGCTTCAGTTCGGCACAATCTCGCTCGTGTTGGCGATCTTCGAGCTGGTCCGCATGTTCGTCCACAACGGGATCGGAGCCCGCATCGTGCAGGCCGAGGAGCATGAGCTCGGTGCCGTCTGCACCGGCGCCATGCGGGTCAACTGGACCGTAGGCCTGGCTATGTGCGCGGTGCAGTCGGCGCTGGCCTATCCGCTCCAGCACCTCTTCGGGCAGCCGATCGCCGAGCTGCTGATCGCTCTCTCTGTCGTCCACGTGATCTATCCGATCGGCATGGTGCACGCTTCGCTCGCGCAGCGATTCGGCCGCTTCGGGACTTTAGCCTTCCTCACCTTCCTGCAGATCACTGGCGACAATCTGTTGACAGCCGCTTTCGCCTACGAGGGCTTGGCATCCTGGGCCGTGGTGCTACCGCGTGTGGTGGTGGCGATCGTCTGGGTGGTGATCGCCAGAAGGGTCGTGCGCTGGAGTGCGTTCGCTCCGCTTTCCGCCTCGATGCTGCGTGATATCCTGCACTTCACCTTCAACGTCTTCGCCTCGGAGATGTTGTTTACCTTGCGTAATCAGGGCGACAAGCTGATCGTCGGCAAGCTTCTCGGGATCGAGGCGTTCAGCGTCTACGCGTTCGCGGCCAACGCCGGATCGGGCATCGCGACGAGCCTCGTCAACACGCTCGGAACAGCAGTGCTTCCCTTCCTTTGCGGCCACGGCGGCGCGTCCAACGACGTTCGCCGCCGTTTCGACATGTCCCTGATCGGCCTGACGCTGGTGGTTGGGCCGATCATCGTGGCGCAAGTTGTGCTCGCGCCGTGGTACGTGCCTCTGGTGTTCGGCAAGCAGTGGGTACCCGCGGTCCCCGCGCTAAGTATCGCCTGCCTCGGCGCGATCGCTCGGCCCTTGATGATCGTCACGCAGCAGGTCTTGCGCGCAACGGGCCAAGTCAAGCGTGAGCTGGACATCTCGCGCTGGTCGACTCTCTTCTTCTTCGCGGCCCTCGCGGTCGGTCTCCCCTTTGGCATTCTCGGCATCCTGAGCGCGACGGCTGTCGCAACGGTGCTTCCGGCTATCGCCTTTGCCATCCTCGTCCGGCGGGAGATCACCGTTGCGGACGCGACCCGCCACATCATCGTCGAGGCCTGTGCATGAGCGCACCCGTCGTGTCCGTCATCGTTCCGGCCTACAACGCAGCGGCCACCTTGCCGAGGACGCTCGAGAGCGTCCGGCGGCAAACCTTCGCTGATTACGAGATCATCGTCATCGACGATGGATCGACCGACGCGACGATGGTCGCAATGGTCGAGATCGCATCGATCGATCCGCGGGTGCTCGTGATCCGGCAATCCAACGCCGGTGCCGCATCCGCGCGCAACTCCGGGATCGCGCAGGCGCGAGGGCGGTTCCTTGCCTTTCTCGACGCCGACGACACCTGGGACCAGAACCATCTCGCGATCCACGTCGCGCGTTTCGCGCGAGACCCGAGCCTTGCCGTCTCATTTTCCGCGACCCGGTCTATCGACAGCGCGGATCGCTTCCTCGGCCGGACCACGAAGCCCCAAGTCGTCTACACGACGGCGGAACTCCTGGCCACAAGCCCCTGCACCACTCCCTCCGCGATCGTCGTGAGGACGGAGATGGTTGTCATGACCGGCGGTTTCGACGAACGCATGCGGCTCGGTGCGGAAGACCAGGAATGGCTGGTGAGGATCCGCTCTCGCGGGTTTGTCGTCTCTGGGACGTCGGCGGCCTGGGTGTCCTATCGAGCAGATCAGGACGGGCTCTCGTCCCACCTCGCCCGAATGCTCGAGGGATATCGGCAAATGCTGGCCATCGCATCGACTTACGAACCTGAGCTGGTGGACCGCCTCGGCCCGCTCCTCGAAGCGCGGATGGGCCGACATCTTGCCCGCTGCGCATTGGAACGAGGTCGTGGTGCCAAGATCGCCAGGGCCTTTCTCCGACGTGCGTTGATGACGTGCCCTGCTCTGGTCTTCGACGAGCCGCGCCACACATTGTTTGTGCTGGCGCAGAGCCTCCTACCTGTTTTCGGTCTGGCCGCGGCCATCTTACGGCGGCGGAAGTACTCCGGCGTTCCGGCAGCATCAAGGCTCGATCTTTAGCGTTTCCAGCGTCGCCAATACCTGGAGTCTGCATCTCGCCACCTTGCGCAAAGCTTCTTTGAAGCTTGCACCGCTTCGGCAATCGGTCTCCAGGATGCGGCATATTTCAGCCATGAAGTGGAAGCCGAGTAGGCCAGCCTCGCTGATCAGGGTATGAGCGCGACGCGCGACTTCCTCACGTTCGCATTCGGCTAACGCAAGCGCGCTGAACTCATTGTGCAGCGCCGCCTCGAGCTTGGCGAGTAGCGCCCGCATGTCCTCCGCACCGAAAAGATCCAGGCTTTCAGAGAAGGCAGCATAGTCAAGCGCTTGCGGCTCCACGAGTCTTTGATCCAAATCGTCGTGCATTGGTGTCGATGGGGCCCGGCAGCGGAAAAGCTTGAGATGATTACGACTCTGATATTTGGACATGAGTGACGTATTGCGCCGATGCCAGCCGCTATGCCCGTCCGGGCATGACAAGGCCGATAAGAAACAAGTCGATTCGGTCGCCAACGGGTCAGACGTGCAAAGCTTCGTCAAAGTGGCGGCTTCTGCGATCCTGTCATAAGCCATTCGCCTCGTCAGGATCGCGGAAAGTCGTAGCGAGACACATCTTGGTCGTCAGGAAAAAAGCGACACTCTACATCGCGACCAGCCTTTACGGGAAAGCGATATACCTCATAACTTGGTGTGTTGTCATCGAAGTTGCACTACGTGAACGGGAACCACGCCTCCTGATCGGATCCGCACGCCGGTATCTGTTCCTGCGGGTGGCTGGTTGCCTGTTTACCCCCGCCGTGGTGAGACCAGTAAGAGAAGAGAAGTTCGCGGTTTTGTGGATGAAGCTTGGCAGACCCGCTGCTGCTTTCCTTCGCACGAGCTTTGAAGAGGCAGCGCTGAACCGCCCCTGCTAAAACGGATGGGCTAAACGGACGAATCAGTATGATATCTGCGCCCTCGTCGAAAAGCGGGTAGACGCAGTCTCTATTTGTGTTGGGCACTGTGCAGATGATCTTTGTTGCAAAAGGTGCATGTGTCTTGATGCTTCTGACAATCAAGATCTGATCTGCGGGCGCTCTCGCCATATTGACCATCACGAGGTCGAAAAGGCGGAGATTGCCAAGCAGCGACGTCAATGCATGGGACAACTTACCAGCATGCTTGTCCCAGACAGAGGCGATTTCGACGACATCACAGCCAGACGACTCCAAGAAGACACGAGTCACCGCTCGGGTAATCGTCACATCATCAACTAAGAGCGCCCGATTGGGCTCTCTATCGAAAAGCTTGACGATGTTATTCGCCACCCTATCCATCTTCTTGTCCTAGCATAAAGCGCGAGAGAGAATTAGAATAATCCAAAATAAGCAAACTGTCGATCTAAACGCTTGCGCTGTACGGGAGGACTAGCCATTTGGCATAGCTATCTTGTCCCACAAGACGAGCGCCGAGTAAGATTGGCTTGGTTTTTAAATGACTTTAACAGGAAATTAAGAACTGACTGATCTTTTTGCGAGGCAAATTGGAAGGGAGCCGAGACCTTATGAAGATCGTGGTCGCCGAGGATGTTCCCTCCGCTCTGCGCTTCTGCGAGGCCGGTTTGCTTCGCGCGGGACACGAAGTGCTTAAGGCGGAGACCGGCGCGTCTGCCGAAGCCTTGATTTTAGAGGCGTCTCCCGACCTCGCCTTGATTGATCTGACGCTGCCTGACGTCTCCGGCTTGGACCTTATAGCAAAGCTGGCAGCGCGGCCGGTTCGCTGCCCGATCATCGTGATCACAGGCGACGGATCGGTCAAAACGGCTGTCGATGCGATGCGGCGGGGCGCGCGCGACTTCATCGTCAAGCCGTACCGGGTGGAACGTCTGATCGAAGCGGTCGAGGCGGTGACGAGGGATCGCCATCCGCGATCGCCGACGCCATCCTCCGCACCCGGTCCGATCGGTCGTAGCGACGGCCACTTCGAAGGCTTTATCGGCGCCTCGGAACAGATGAAGAGCATCTACCAGATGCTGCGAGCGGTCGGTCCCTCCACTGCTCCCATCTTCATCACGGGCGAGAGTGGGACCGGCAAGGAACTCGCGGCTGAAGCGGCCCATTCCTTGAGCCATCGCCGAAGTGGCCCTTTCGTTGCGATTAACTGCAGTGCGATCCCCAAGGATCTCGTCGAGAGTGAACTCTTCGGCCACGTAAAAGGAAGTTTTACGGGTGCCGTCTCGGATCGCGACGGTGCTTGCCGGCAGGCCCATGGGGGGACTTTGTTTCTCGATGAGATCTGCGAAATGCCGACCGACCTGCAATCGAAGATGCTGCGCTTTCTGCAATCGGGCACCATCAGACCCGTCGGATCGGCTCGCACAGAAAAGGTCGACGTGCGAATCGTTTGCGCGACCAATAAGGATCCTGATCAGGAGGTGAGGAGCGGACGATTTCGCGCCGATTTGTTCTACAGGCTTCATGTCGTCCGGGTCAGCCTGCCTCCACTCCGCGAAAGAGGTGACGACGTGTTGCTCCTCGCGGAAGCTTTTATGAAGAAGTATGCCGCCGATGAGGCGAAAGCCTTCCGAGACCTAGATCAAGCCGCCAAACGCTTGATCCGAGAAGCCACGTGGCCTGGCAATGTGAGGCAGCTTCAAAACGTCATTAGACGCGCAATCGTCATCTACTCCGGCAACGAGATCCGCGCGGAAATGCTGGAAGACACCGGCAATATCACGACGGGGTCTCCGCAGCCGAACCATGCAAGCTTCGACGCGTGCAATGTGGATCGAGCACTACTTGTAGCGGACTGGAGAAAAGCGAGCGATATCGTTGAACTCGCGATCGTCGAGAAATCGGCAATCGAGCGCGCTGTAGTGCTCTGCGACGGAAGCTTCTCGAAGGCAGCAGGTTATCTGGGTGTAAGCCCATCGACTCTCTACAGGAAGAGATCGGAGTGGTCCCTGCAAAGCATGGCTAGTTGACATTGCTTATCTGTAACGAGCAGACGATGTTCAACACCCTTTTGGCGATAGACGTTCACTCGGCTGGTGCCTTCCACAAGCGGACACTCATGTAAGACGGCTAGAGTATCGCAAGGTCCGCTGGCATGAGTCGAGGGCGGCTCCGTGACGGGGAAGTCGCCATTGAGTCCAGCGTCGCAGTAGGCGAAGAACGCGACACGCGCCATCGAGCGCATGGCCGGGTATGATCCTGGCCCCGTCGTGCTGGAGGAGAACTCCGACTCGGAGCAGGAGATCTACGCCGAGCCGCGCGCCTCGTCCGTGCTTTCGGCTACGTGCCAGACGAGCCGCGAGAGCCCAGGGCAGCGTACTCACAGCCCTAACTGTTGATCTTCGCGCCCGCCCCTGGCGATATCCCCACTCTTCCCGCTAAACGCATGATCTACCACATGTAGCGGTCCACAGAAAAGGTTGGGCTACCGTTAGCGGTTTTCCGGAAAAAGGAGCATACTTCATTATGGCTCAGACCGGATGCCTGGGGATCACGATGCGCTTCGAACGCCGCTTCACCACCGCCGACCAGTCGCCCTACGCCGCCCTCGAGTTTCGCGCGGCGAAGAGCGAGATCCGCAATCCCGACGGCTCGGTGGTGTTCCTGCTCGACGGCATCGAGATCCCGGCGTCGTGGAGCCAGGTGGCCTCCGACGTCATCGCCCAGAAATACTTCCGCAAGGCCGGCGTGCCGGCACGGCTGAAGCGCGTCGAGGAGAACGACGTGCCCTCCTTCCTCTGGCGCCATGTCGCCGACGAGGCCGCCCTGGCGGAGCTGCCGGAGGCCGAGCGCTTCGGGCCGGAGATGAGCGCGCGCCAGGTGTTCGACCGCCTCGCCGGCACCTGGACCTACTGGGGTTGGAAGGGCGGCTATTTCGACACCGAGCACGACGCGCAGGCCTTCATGGACGAGCTGCGCTACATGCTGGCCAAGCAGATGGCGGCGCCGAACTCGCCGCAGTGGTTCAACACCGGCCTGCATTGGGCCTACGGCATTGATGGCCCCAGCCAGGGCCACCATTTTATCGACTTCCAGACCGGCGTGCTGCAGGCCTCGCAATCGGCCTACGAGCACCCGCAGCCGCACGCCTGCTTCATCCAGTCCGTCGCCGACGACCTCGTCAACGAGGGCGGCATCATGGACCTGTGGGTGCGCGAGGCCAGGCTCTTCAAGTACGGCTCGGGCACCGGCTCCAACTTCTCCAAGCTCCGCGGCGAGAACGAGAAGCTGTCGGGCGGCGGCAAATCGTCGGGCCTGATGAGCTTCCTCAAGATCGGCGACCGCGCCGCAGGCGCCATCAAGTCGGGCGGCACGACGCGCCGCGCCGCCAAGATGGTCGTGGTCGACGTCGACCATCCCGACATCGAGGCCTACATCGACTGGAAGGTGCGCGAGGAGGACAAGGTCGCCTGCCTCGTCGCCGGCTCAAAGGCGCTGTCGAAGCACCTGAAGGCCATCCTCAAGGCCTGCGTGAACTGCGAGGGCGCGGGCGACGATTGCTTCAACCCGGAGAAGAACCCGGCGCTGAAGCGCGAGATCAAGCTGGCGCGCCGCGCCTTCGTGCCCGACGCCTCGATCAAGAAGATCATCCAATACGCCCGCCAGGGCTTCACCGATGTCGCGCTCGACACCTACACGCTGGATTGGGACAGCGACGCCTACCTCACGGTGGCCGGCCAGAACTCCAACAATTCGGTGCGCGTCACCGACGAGTTCCTGCGCCGCGTCGAGGACGATGCCGACTGGACGCTGACCAAGCGCATCACCGGCAAGCCGCACAAGGTGCTGCCCGCGCGCGAACTGTGGGACAAGATCGGCCACGCCGCCTGGCACTCGGCCGACCCCGGCCTGCAGTACCACACCACCATCAACGACTGGCACACCTGCCCGGCCGGCGGCGAGATCGTGGCCTCGAACCCGTGCTCCGAGTACATGTTCCTCGACGATACGGCGTGCAACCTCGCCTCGCTGAACCTGCTGCAGTTCAGGCAAGCCGACAAGCGCTTCGACATCGCCGGCTACGAGCACGCCGTGCGGCTGTGGACCGTGGTGCTCGAGCTCTCCGTCGTCATGGCGCAGTTCCCGAGCCGCGAGATCGCGCAGCTCTCCTTCGATTACCGCACGCTGGGGCTCGGCTACGCCAACATCGGCGGCTACCTCATGTCTTCGGGCATCGCCTACGATTCCGACGAGGGCCGCGCGATCTGCGGCGCGCTGTCGGCGATCATGACCGGCGTGTGCTACGCCACCTCCGCCGAGATGGCGCGCGAGCGTGGCCCCTTCGTGCGCTTCGGCGACAACCGCGAGGCCATGCTGCGCGTCATGCGCAACCATCGCCGCGCCGCCCATGGCGAGGCCGACGGCTACGAGGCGCTGGCGGTGGCGCCGGTGCCGCTCGACACCTCGGCCCTGCGTGATCAGCGCCTCGCCGAGCACGCCCGCGCCGCCTGGGACAAGGCGGTCACGCTCGGCGAGCAGCACGGCTATCGCAACGCCCAGGTCTCGGTGGTGGCGCCCACCGGCACCATCGGCCTGGTGATGGATTGCGACACCACCGGGATCGAGCCGGACTTCGCGCTGGTGAAGTTCAAGAAGCTCGCCGGCGGCGGCTACTTCAAGATCATCAACCGCGCCGTGCCCGAGGCGCTGCGCGCGCTCGGCTACCGCGAGGCGGAGCTGGCCGAGATCGAGGCCTTCGCGGTGGGCCACGCCTCGCTGCGCCAGGCGCCGGCGATCAACCACTCGACGCTCAAGACCAAGGGCTTCACGGCGGAGAAGCTCGAGGAGATCGAGAAGGCGCTGGCTTCGGCCTTCGACATCAAGTTCGTCTTCAACAAATGGACGGTCGGCGCCGACTATTTGGCGCAGGTGCTCAAGGTGCCGGCGAGCAGGATCGACGACCCGGCCTTCGACCTGCTGACCTGGCTCGGCTTCTCCAGGGCCGACATCGAGGCCGCCAACATCCACGTCTGCGGCGCCATGACGGTGGAGGGCGCGCCGCACCTGAAGCACGAGCACTACCCGGTGTTCGACTGCGCCAACGCCTGCGGCCGCACCGGAAAGCGCTACCTCAGTTGGGAGAGCCACATCCGCATGATGGCGTCGGCGCAGCCCTTCATCTCGGGCGCGATCTCGAAGACCATCAACATGCCCAACGACGCCTCGGTCGAGGATTGCAAGGAGGCCTACATGCTCTCCTGGCGCCTCGCGCTGAAGGCCAACGCGCTCTACCGCGACGGCTCGAAGCTGTCGCAGCCCCTCAACGCGCAACTGATCGCCGACGAGGAGGACGAGCTCGACGAGGCGATCGACGCCGTGCTGGCCGCACCGCTGCCGGCGCGCGCCGCCGCCGTCGCCGAGAAGATCGTCGAGCGCGTCGTCGAACGCATCGAGCGCGTGCGCGAAAGAGAACGCCTGCCCGATCGCCGCAAGGGCTACACCCAGAAGGCCGTCGTCGGCGGCCACAAGGTATATCTGCGTACCGGCGAGTACCAGGACGGACGCATCGGCGAGATCTTCATCGACATGCACAAGGAAGGCGCCGCTTTCCGCAGCCTGATGAACAATTTCGCCATCGCGATCTCCGTCGGCCTGCAATACGGCGTTCCGCTCGACGAATACGTCGACGCCTTCACTTTCACCCGCTTCGAGCCGGCCGGCCTGGTGCAGGGCAACGACGCCATTAAGAACGCCACCTCGATCCTAGACTACGTGTTCCGCGAACTGGCGGTGTCCTATCTCGGCCGTAACGACCTCGCCCACATCGATCCCGGCGAGATCGGCCACGACGTGCTGGGCGGCGGCGAGAGCCAGGGCAAGTCCGGCCCCGCGCCGGAGGTGCCGGCGAGCACGGCGAAGTTCGTGTCCAAAGGATTCGTTCGCAGCAAGGCCGACAAGCTGATGCTGCTGCAGGGTGGCCAGGTGCCGGGCACGGGACCGACTTCATTCGGCCCGACCTTGCGCCACGGCAACGTTGCCGTGGCGCTGAAGCCGAGCCGGGAAGAAGCCGAACTGCGCGACGTCGCCGCTGCCCTGGGCGCGGAGCTGGGCTACGCCGAACCCGCAACGGCGCCGCTCTCCAGCACGGCGGAGAAGCGCAGCCTCGCCCGCATGAAGGGGTATACGGGCGAGGCCTGCACCGAGTGCGGAAATTTTACGCTGGTGCGGAACGGGACGTGTTTGAAGTGCGACACGTGTGGGGGGACGAGCGGGTGTAGTTGAGAGAACCTGGGGGACCGTCGTCGTCGTCGGAGGAGGAGGATGAGGTCCGAAACCCTTGGCCGTTCTGAGGGTTTTATACCGGGTGTTGGTCCGAGGGGCGCCATTCGCCTTGCAGATCTTTGACCCAAGGAGGGCATCGTCATTCTGGGGTTCTTGACCGATAATGCTCTCTGCCCATGCTGCGTCTACCCGAAGGGGGCATTCGGGAACCGGGCCGCGACCAAGAGCCGACCGCGCAGCGCCTTCGTGTGCAGCGACGAGCAGGAGGTCGCCCCGCCCCTGATCGCCGACCTGCGGATCGATCACGCCACCGTCGTCGATACGCTCGACGGCACCATGGTGAGGGACGCGACCATCCTGATCGCCCAAGGCCGCATCGTCGGCGTTGTGCGGAATGGCGAGGGCGACACCAGCCCGGCGCTGCGCCGCATTGATGCCACCGGCAAGTTCGTCGTGCCGGGCTACAACGACATGCACAGCCATGTCTTGAACCTGGATGACCCCTCGGGCAGCTTGGCCTTGATGCTGGCCGAGGGGGTCACGGGGTTTCGTCAGATGTCGGGGTCCGCGGAGCGTCTGCGGCAGCGACGGGACGGCACGTTGGCATTGGGCGACGACACCCCCGCTCTGCTGGAGATGCCGGGCGAGGTGCTGACGCCGATGAACGCCGATTCCGTGGAGCGCTTAACCGCCGAAGTCAGGGCGCAGAAAGCCGACGGCGCTGATTTCATCAAGGTGGGGTTCGTGACCCCGGAGGTGTTCGACGCCGCCCTGGGGGCGGCGCGGCGCGAAGGCCTGCCCATCCTCGGTCACCTGCAGGACGGCATGGACGTTAAAGTCAGCGCCCGCGCGGGTTTCCGCTCCATCGAGCATCTCGGCCCTGGCGCGACCCTTTGGATGGCGTGCTCGAGAGAGGAAGAGACGCTGCGGGGCGCGACCAAACCCGTGCGGATCTCGTCCTGGCCGCTCAAGATCCCTTTCGTGCGCCGCATGATCGAGAAACGATTCGACCGATTGCTCGTCAATCCGTCCGCCTTCGCTTCGCCGGCCTACGCCGCGGGCCTGCAGCGCGCCATGGATACCTTCAGCGAGGAAAAATTCGAGGCGCTGGTCGCCGTGTTCGCCACCGAGGAGACGTGGCATTGCCCCACCTTGGTGCGCTTGCGCACGCAGGAATTGGCCGACGCTCCCGAGTACGAGTCGCACCCCGATTTGCGCTACATGCCGCCGAAGCGCATCGCGATATGGCGGCAGGTGACGTTGAAATTCAAGAAACTTCCCGCGGCGATGCAGAGAACCTACGCTCAAGCCTATCCCCGGCAGCTGCGGCTCATGAAGGCGCTGTCGGACGCCGGTGTGCGCATGATCGCCGGCACCGACGGCGGCTGGCTCGCCGGCCCCGGTCTCAACCTTCAGGAGGAGTTCGCCGAGCTGGCGCAGGCCGGTATCGCACCGCTGAAAATCTTGCAGATGACCACGATCAACGCCGCCGAGTATCTCGATCGCGCCGACACGATGGGCAGGGTCGCGCCGGGCCGCGACGCGGACCTGGTGCTGCTGGAGGCGAACCCGCTGGAGGACGCCGCCAACCTGGGGGCCATAGTCGGCGTGGTACGGGCGGGTGTGCATTACGCCAGGCCGGCCCTGGACGCGATGCGCGACCGCGTCGCCGCGAACCGCGGCACCTTGAATGCGGCGGCACAGGTGACGATGAGGGCCGGTTCCGCGTGAGTCGTCCAGACCGCGAGTGAAACCGCAGTTCGGGGGGGAACGTCGGTAAACGGGATGATATCAGACATCGCGTCTTCATCGACAGCGGCGCGGGAAACCATTTCGCGCTGCTCGAAGTGGGCCGGCACAGGCACTCGCAGACACCGCCTTCGCTCTTGCGGTCACGCCACCGTGGTCACCCTGAAGGTCCTTCACTCTCCGGCTGTCATGCCAGCAACGGCATGTAGAGCAGCAGGTAAGCATCGGCGACCTCCTCGATCGGCTCGGCGCAGCCGCGCGAGATCCAGGCGCGCGCGATATGCAGGCCGCCGCCGATCACGCCCCGGAGCAGGAGGGGTGGCACCCTGCCATTGAAGCCCGGGTCGCTGCGCAGCACGTCGACGAGCAGCGAGCCGAACTCGTCCAGGCTGGCCGAAAACAACGCTTCCGCCGCCTCACTGACGTTCGCCATCTCGATCAGGAACAGCCGCGCGGCGGCTGGATCCGCGCGGAGGTGGTCGAGATACACGAGCACCGCCGCACGAAGGCGCCGCGCGATCGGGCCGGGACTCTGCTCGCCGGCCTCGCGCAGTTGCGCGACCAACTCGTCGTTGACCCTGGTGAAGCACTGCCGGAGCAGATCTTCGCCGTTGCGGAAAGACTCGTAGAGATAGCGCTCCGAAAGGCCAGCGGCCGCGCAGATCGACTTGACGCTGACATTACGGAAGCCATCGCGGCCGTATAAATCGATCGCCACCCTCATCAAGCGGTCGCGCCGTTCCGCTCTGCGCTCCCCGACGGTCTTGTCGCCCCACCGGCGTTCCGGTCGCGCCCCTGCCTCGCTCGTCATCTATCTTTAGAGAGACATGAAGCCGGTTGTAACTGACACGACCACGTGTCAGTTTCGCCGATGAACGCCGAAGGATGTTCGGATTCATCTGGTTTGCTCCGCGGTTCTTGTTTTCCGCCTTGCCCGATCGGGTCGGTCAATCTGGCCGGATGGGTGAGCAGCAACTGCGCTTTCTTCCGCTAACCCGCACCGTGCGTGCGTCGCAACTGTACCATATGCTTTGGAGCCGCGAATGTCGAACGAAGGTCGCGAAGGCGTGAGCCCCAACCTTGATGCCTCAGCCATCGCCGAGCGCTATCGACTGGAACGGGATCGCCGAGCGACAAGCGGCAGCCGGCGCTATCAAGGCATGGGCGGCGAAGGGCGACCGCTGGGCGATCCCTACACCGCGCCGTTCGAGCGATCCCCGGTGGTCGATACTATGGATGTGCTGATCATCGGCGGCGGCTTCGGTGGTCTGCTCACGGCGGCGCGTCTGCGCGAGGCGGGCGTGACCAACGTGCGGATCGTCGAGGCGGCGGGCGATTTCGGCGGCACCTGGTACTGGAACCGCTATCCCGGCGCCGCTTGCGACATCGAATCCTACATCTACTTTCCGTTGCTTGAAGAAACCGGCTACATGCCGGTCGAGCGTTATTCAAAGGCGACGGAAATACGCGCGCACTGCCGACGCATCGCCGAGCGCTTCAACCTCTACGACGGCGCGCTGCTGTCGACGCGGGTGCAAACGCTCGAATTGCGGGGCAAAGACGGCGTGTGGGACGTCCGCACCGATCGCGGCGACAGCCTCGGCGCGCGCTTCATCGTGCTTGCGACCGGCCCCCTGAATAGGCCCAAGCTGCCGGCCGTACCCGGCCTTGATACCTTCAAAGGGCACAGCTTTCACACCAGCCGTTGGGACTACGCCTATACCGGTGGCACCGCGACGGAGCCGCTCGTCGGGCTCGCCGAAAAACGGGTCGGCATCATCGGCACCGGCGCGACGGCGGTGCAGTGCGTACCTCCCCTCGCCGCCTCGGCGAAACACCTTTACGTGTTCCAGCGCACGCCCTCCTCCGTCGATGCGCGCGACAACAGCCCTACCGACCCGGCCTGGGCCGCCAGCCTTCAGCCCGGCTGGCAGCAGGCCCGAATGGAGAACTTTACCGCGCAGATGGCCGGACATTTCGTCGATGATGACATTGTCCGCGACGGCTGGACCGTTCTCGCCCGCGCGGTGCGCGCGGAACTGGCGCGTGATCATGACATGTCGAAGTTCACCGCCCATCTCGCCAAGGCCGACATGGTCAAGATGGTCGGGATTCGCGAGCGGATCGACCGCATCGTCGCCGACAAGGACACCGCCGAAGCGCTGAAGCCGTGGTTCAGCCTGTTCTGCAAGCGCCCCTGCTTCCACGACGACTACCTCGCCACCTTCAACCGCCCCAGCGTGACGCTCGTCGACACGCAAGGGCGCGGCTTGGAGGCGATCAATGAAACCGGCGTGGTGGTCGATGGGCGCCAGATCGATCTCGACTGCCTGATCTTCGCCACCGGCTTTGAGACCGCATCGGATTTCGCCAAGCGTTCGGGCTTTGAGATGAGCGGTGTGAACGGGCTGTCGCTGACGAAGAAATGGTCGAGTGGCATGGCTTCGCTCCACGGCATGCACAGCCGCGGCTTCCCCAACTGCTTCTTCATTACCCAGGCGCAATCCGGCATGTCGCCGAACTTCCCTCATATGCTGAGCGAGCAGGCCAAGCACATCGCCCACATCGTCGAGCACTGCAAAGCGACGGACATCCGCACCGTGGAAGCGTCCGCCGAGGCGGAGCAGGCGTGGGTCGACATCATCGTGCGCACGGGCGAGAGCCGACTGCGCTTCCTGGAAACCTGCACACCCGGCTACTACAACAATGAAGGGCGCGTCTCCAACGCCCTGCTGCAATCGTTCCCTTACGGCAACGGTCCGGTCGCTTTCATCGAGCTGCTGCGCAAATGGCGCAACGAGGGCGACTTTGCAGGCCTCGAGCTCGATGGCGTTAAGGTCGGGTCGGGGAAGATGAGCTCGGATCTGGTCGGCGCCGAGGCGATTGCCGCCGACGTGGTCGCCGCCAGCTTGGAGGCCTGAGCCTTGGCGCCGCAAACAAAGCGGTCCATCTTCATCACCGGCGCCGCCTCCGGCATGGGACGGGCGACGGCGCTGTTGTTCGCCAGCAGGGGCTGGTTCGTCGGCGCCTATGATATTAACGCCGCCGCCCTCGACGCGCTGAAGAGCGAGGTCGGCAACGACGCCGGCCTTTTCGCCACGCTCGACGTGACCGATGCCGCCGCCTACGAGGCGGCGGTGTCGGCCTTCGGCAAGGCAACGGGAGGCACGCTCGACCTCTTGTTCAACAACGCCGGCATCGGCGTGCCCGGCTTGTTCGACGAAACGCCATGGTCGGACGTGATGCGGGTCATCTCGATCAACCTCTTCGGCGTGATGATCGGCATCCGCGCCGCCGTGCCACTGCTCAAGGCGACCCCCGGAGCACTGTGCCTCACTAATTCCTCCTCGTCCGCGATCTTCGGTACCGCCGGCATCGCCACCTATTCGGCGACGAAGCACGCCGTGCGGGGACTCACCGAAGCGCTGTCGATCGAGTTCAAGCGCTTCGGCGTGCGCGCGTCCGATCTGTTGCCGGGCCTGGTCGACACGCCGATCCTGCCGGCCCCTGTCAAGGCAATGGCGCCGCCCAAGGGCATGTGGCGGCTGGTCCAACCGGGTGAGGTCGCCGAGGTGGTGTGGGCGGCCTATCACGGCGACCGACTGCACTGGTACGTGCCGGACGACTTGAAGGACTTCGACCTCCAGGCGACCGCCGAACCCGAACGGGTTCGCGAGGAGCGGGCGGCGATGGCGGCATTCCGATCTTGAAGCATCGAATTGAAACTCCCGCGGCGATTTTCCAACGGATCCGATGCGGTCCGATCGTCGAGAGCTGCGCGTGGGGCCGGTTTCACGGTCCGATGCTTTGATGTCACGTTGAATGGATGGCGATGCCGAATGGCGGGCCGTTGATGCAAGGGAGGTTGGAGCATGTCGATCCTGGGAACCGCGGCGCGGACGGCCGTGATGGCCGAAGCGCCGGGGGCGGATGATGGAGCGGCGGTCGCTGATCTGCACCGCGCCTTCGCCGCGCAGCAGCGCGCCTTCTCGGCCGACCGGCATCCCTCGCTCGACGAGCGCCGGAATCGTCTCGGAGCCCTGTTGGGCATGATGGCCGCCAATCGCACCCGCATCAGCGACGCTATGAACGCGGACTTCGGCGCGCATCCCGCGCCGGCATCAGACCTCATAGAGGTCCTGGGGGTGCTTGGCCGCGCGCAGTACGTGATGGCGCATCTGGAAGACTGGATGCGTCCCTCGTCGCGCGACGTCGATCCGGCATTTCTCGGGACGGCCCAGGCCTACGTGCAGCTTCAGCCCAAAGGGGTGGTCGGCAACATGGTGCCGTGGAACTTCCCCTTCGACCTTTCCGTCGGTCCGCTGGTCGAGATGCTGGCCGCCGGCAATCGCGTCATCATCAAGCCATCGGACTATACGCCGGCCTGCGGCGAACTCCTGCGCGAGATGGTCACCGGCGCCTTTGATCCCGACCTGGTGCACGTCGTCAACGGCGGCATCGAGCTTGCCCGGCAATTTCCGACCGTGCGTTGGGACCACCTCCTCTACACCGGCAGCCCCGACGTCGGTCGATCGGTGATGCAGGCGGCCGCCAATAATCTCACTCCGGTCACGCTGGAGCTCGGCGGAAAATGTCCGGCGCTGCTGACGCCGGGCTCCGTCACGGCCACGAACGTCGAATCGGTGATCGGCACCAAGATGGTCAAGAACGGCCAAATGTGTGTTTCCGTCGACTACTGCCTTGTGCCGCGCCCCGACCTGCAGAGCTTCATCGACCACGCCACCGCCTTCGCCCGACGCGCCGCGCCGGGCTATTGCACCGGCCCCGATTGCACTGGCATCATTTCGCTGCGCCACCTCGACCGGCTCACTGGCCTGCTCGACGAGGCGCGCGATCGCCGAAGCAAGATCGTGCCCCTGGACGAGACGGACACCCTCGACCGCACCACCCGCCGCATGCCGGTTTCGCTGGTGATCGATCCCGCGCCGGACCTGCGCCTCATGCGCGAGGAGATCTTCGGGCCGATCCTGCCGGTGCTCACCTACGACGCCCTCGATGACGCCATCGCCGGGATCAACGCGGGCGAGCGTCCCCTCGGCCTGTACGTGTTCGGCGCCGACAAGAGCGTGACCGACCGCGTCCTGGAGGAAACAATCTCGGGAGGCGCCGCCGTCAACACCTGCGCGATGCAGGGGGCCCTGCCCTCGTTGGGCTTTGGCGGCGTGGGCATGAGCGGCATGGGTCGCCACCACGGCATCGAGGGCTTCCGCGAGTTCTCGAACCCGCGCGGCGTCTTCGTGCGCGGCACCGGCGACATGATCGACGCCTTCTACCCGCCCTATGCCAAGGCGGCGGCGATTGTCCAATCCGTGATGGGCTGAGAAAGCCGGCGCTCGATCCTCCAACGTCCAGTTGTCGGGCAGCGGCCCCCAACCGCGGGGGCACCTGTCGGCCTATCCTGCGCCGCGCGATCGGCGGGCGCATCTCCGCCTCGATCAACGTCGCCCTGTATGATGCGCAAGACGTCGGCAGCGCCGCCACCCTGATGCTGCCCAACTTGCAGATGCCCTCTGGCGGACAATGATGGTCGAGGCGTTTGTCTCGGCGAGGAAGACGAAGGCGGAGGAGTCCATAAAGCTGCTGCTGCAGCTTCCGAAGCGTGGACGTTCGGCGACGTCGGGCCGATGCTACTCCGACGCTCTCCGCGACTGTTTCTATGCGTCAGGCCGAGCCGTTCCACCGTCGTCCAGAGACCCGCTGCCTAAGCGAAAGGATGTGCCTCTAAGGGCTTGAGACGCCTATTAATTTGGAATACCATAATACGAGCTTTAGAGTCTGCCATCATGCACATACGAAAAATCGTCAAATATCAAGATGTCACTTTCATCGAGGGCGGACGTCTTGCAGGTGTTCCGCTGCAGATGTTTGCCGCTGCCGCGATCCTCGCGAACCCGTGGGCCGCAAAAGGTTACGTGGAGAACCTCGACCCGGAGATCCGCGCCATCGCACCCGGCCTGGGCGAAAGGCTGACCGCCGAGATCCTGGCGATGACCGGTGGAGGCGACGCGATCGAGGCCTACGGCAAAGCAGCCGTCGTCGGTACGTCGGGGGAGATCGAGCACGCGTCGGCGCTCATCCATACGCTGCGCTTCGGGAACAAGTACCGGAGTGCCGTCGGGGCGACGAGCTACCTCAGCTTCACCAACACGCGCGGCGGGCCCGCGTGCCCGATCGTCATTCCAATGATGCACAAGGCGGACGAGGGTATGCGTTCGCACTACCTCACGATCCAGTTCTCAGTCGCCGACGCGCCGGCGCCCGACGAGGTCGTCGTCGCGCTCGGCGCCTCGATCGGAGGACGCCCCCACCATCGCATCGGCGACCGCTATAAAGATTTGGCGGAGCTGGGCGGCACCGATGCCTGAGGCGATCGACGTCGTCTTCCGCGACCGCGCCGGTGCCCGCGCCACCGTCCACGCGGTCCGTCAAGGCTGTGGACCAAGCGTGCTGCTCCTACATGGTGTCGGGATGCGCGCAGCGTTCTGGGATCCTCAGATCGCCGCTTTGTCCTCCGCCTACGACTTGACTGCGGTCGACCTCCCCGGCCACGGAATGTCCAGTCTTCCGCCGCTCGACGCGGAGCTCGGCGATTACACCCGCGCCGTCTTGGCCGTGCTGGACGATCTCGAGATCGCCGAGGCCCACGTCATAGGCCACTCGATGGGGGCCCTGGTCGCGCTTGATCTCGCGCTCAAACACCCGGATCGGACGTCCAGCGTCGTCGCGATGAACGCCGTCTTCTGCCGAACGCCCGAGCAGAGCGCCGCGGTAGCCGCGAGATTGGAGAGCGTGCGCAAGCGCGACGGAGACTTGGATTGGTCTGAAACGATGAAGCGTTGGTTCGGCGACGTCGAGGTAGGTGAAGTAGGGCGGGCCGCCGATCGCATCGCCAACCTCCTGGCGATCGTTGATCGTGAGGGATACGAGCGGACCTACCGCGTGTTCGCCACGAGCGACGCGGTTCATCGGCATCGACTGCGAACGTTGAAGCGGCCGGCTTTGTTCTTGACGGGTGAACGCGATCGGAACTCCAACCCTGCCATGTCAAGCGCCATGGCAGCCCTCGCACCCGCGGGTGAGGCGGCGGTGGTGCCGGGCGAACGGCACATGATGGCGGTGACCGCCCCGGACGAGATCAACCGCCGGCTCATCGCCTTCCTGTCCCGCACCTCTTCCGATACGGCGCGGCGGACCTTCGACGTGAAGGACTTCCGCAAGGCGCTCGGCGGCTTTCCGACCGGGGTTACGGTGGTGTCCACGGTCGATGGCGACGACGCACCCCGTGGCTTCACGGCGAACTCCTTTACGTCGGTCTCGCTCGATCCACCGTTGATTCTGGTCTGCATCGCCAAGACCGCCTCGAGCTGCCCCATCTTCTCCGAGGCCGCATATTTCGCCGTCAACGTCCTGGCCGGCGATCAGACGGACGTTTCAAGCTTGTTCGCCAGCAAACGACCCGATCGGTTCTCGACCGCGGCCTGGCATCGGGGGCAGAGCGGCGTGCCGCTCCTCGACGGCACGGCCGCATGGTTCGAATGCCGTCGGGAACGGCTCGTGGAGGCGGGAGATCACGTCATCCTCGTTGGCGAGGTGCTTCGATTTGGCCACACGCCCTCCACGCCGCTCGCCTATTGCAGGGGCGCGCACGTCGCCCTTTCGCTCGACGTCGACCGGCTCGCGGTCGGCGGTCGCGTCGGCGCGATCCTCGAACACGACGGATCGATCCTCCTCGAAAGGCTGGCCGATGGATCGATCGACATCCCTTGGGGGATGGCGCTCGGCGACGCGGAGCGGAGCGGCAGCCTGAGGGGACGACTGCACGAGCGCGATATCGATGTCTCGATCGGATTCATCTTCGCCGTCTTCGAGGACGCGGGTCGAGCCGGCAGGACCGTATCGGTCGTCTACAGGGGCAGCGTCCGGACGCCCGGTGCAGAAGGAACGCTCGCGTTGTTCGCGTTCGACGCCATGCCCTGGAGCGAGATCGGCGACGCCGCCGTGAGAACCATGCTCGAACGCTACATCGACGAGCGGCGATCCGACATTTCCGGCGTCTACGTGGGCGATGCCGCAAACGGGGTCGTGCAGCGGCTCCAACCCGATCCCGCGTTTCAGGAGGGCGTCGCGCAATGAAGTTCTCCCTTTTTGCGCACATGGAGCGGACCGACCCCGGCGTTTCACATCGTCAGCTGTTCCGCGACCTCGAGGAGCTCGTGCTCGTGGCGGAAGAGGGCGGTTTCGAGACCGCCTGGATCGGCGAACATCACGGCATGGAATTCACCATCGCGCCGAACCCGTTCATCCAGCTCAGCCATCTGGCGGCGCGCACCAGTAGGATCAGGCTCGGGACGGGAAACGTCGTGGCGCCCTTCTGGCACCCGATCAAGCTGGCGGGGGAGGCGGCGATCACCGATGTTGCTTGCGACGGGCGCCTCGACCTCGGCATCGCGCGCGGCGCCTACAGCTTCGAGTACGAACGCCTGACTCCGGGCCTCGACGCCTGGGGTGCCGGTCAGCGAATGCGGGAGATGATCCCGGCGGTTCGCGCGCTCTGGGCGGGCGACTACGCGCACGACGGGGATTATTGGCAATTCCCGTCGACCACGTCCGCCCCAAAGCCGTTGCAGGACAAGGTGCCGATCTGGGTCGCCGCGCGCGATCCCAACAGCCACGACTTCGCCGTCGCTGAAGGCTGCAACGTCCAGGTCACGCCGCTGGCGTCGGGCGACGGCGAGGTGGAGACGCTGGTCGGACGCTTCGAGACGGCGGTCGCCGCCCATCCCGAGGTGCCGCGTCCGCGCCTCATGCTGTTGCAGCACACGTTCGTCGCCGACTCGCCGGCCGAAACCAGGCGCCTCGCGGAGGATCTGAGCGCCTTCTACTGCGCCTTCGGCGCCTGGTTCGCCAACAAGCGCCCGGTTCGCCAGGGTTTCATGGACCCGCTCGACGCGGAGGAGCGCCTCACCGCGACGAGGTTCTCGCCCGAGACGGTCGCGAAAACCCTCGTGATCGGCGAACCCGAGACGGTGATCGCCCGCTTGCGGGCCTACGAGGCGCTCGGCGTCGACCAGTTCTCGGTGTGGATCGACTCGGGCCTTTCGCACCAGCGCAAGCGCAAGTCGCTCGACCTCTTCATCCGGCACGTGATGCCGGCCTTCCGGTGACGGCCACGACGTAAGGCTCGGCGCGAATGACCCTCCCCAAGTTCCAGCTCTACGTCGACGGCGCCTTCATCGACGCCGCCGAGACGTTCCTCAGCCTCGATCCTTCGACCGGCGAGCCCTGGGCAGAGATGCCGAAGGCGAGTGTCGAGGAGACCTGCCGGGCGGTCGAGGCGGCGTACCGGGCGCTGACGGGCGGTGCCTGGCCTTCCTTCACCGCGACCGAGCGCGGAAAGCTCCTCGCCAGACTGGCCGATCTCGTCGCCGCGAACGCCGACCGGCTCGCCGAACTCGAAACCAAGGACACGGGGAAGATCATCCGCGAGACCCGCGCGCAGGTCGGCTACGTCGCGGAGTACTATCGCTACTTCGCCGGACTGGCCGACAAGGTGCAGGGCGCCCACCTGCCGATCGACAAGCCCGACATGGAGGTCACGGTGCGACGTGAGCCGATCGGCGTCGTGGCCGCTGTCGTGCCTTGGAACTCGCAGATGTTCCTGGCGGCGGTCAAGCTGGCACCGGCGCTGGCCGCCGGGTGCACGGTCGTTCTGAAGGCTTCGGAGGACGGCCCGGCGCCGCTCCTTGAATTTGCCAGGCTCGTCGAGGCGGCAGGTACGCCGGCGGGCGTCGTCAACGTCGTCACCGGCTTCGGCGAGGACTGCGGCCGCGCCCTCACCAGCCATCCGCTCGTATCCCGCGTGGCCTTCACCGGCGGACCGGCGACGGCGCGCCAGGTCGTGCGCAACACGGCCGAAAACTTCGCCCACACGACGCTGGAGCTCGGCGGGAAGTCGCCGGTCCTGGTCTTTGCCGACGCCGACCTCGCCAGCGTCACCAATTCGGTCGTCGCCGGCATCTACGCGGCCAGCGGGCAGAGTTGCGTGGCGGGATCGCGCCTCTACGTCCAGCGCTCGGTGCACGACCGCCTGGTCGACGCGATCGCCGCCAAGGCGCGTGCGATCGTGATCGGCGACCCAAGCAATCCGGCGACGGAGATGGGGCCTCTCGCCACCAAACGTCAGGTGGATGGCATCGAGGCCGTCGTCGAAAGGAGCGTGGGCGAGGGCGCCAGGATCGTCACCGGCGGTAAACGTCCGAAGCGCTTCGCAAGCGGCTTTTACTTCGAGCCGACGCTGATTGCGTGCGCGGATGCCGCGGTGACCTGCGTCCAGGAGGAACTGTTCGGCCCCGTCCTCAGCGTGATCCCGTTCGAGGACGAGGCCGATGCGCTGGTGAAGGCGAACGACAGCCGTTACGCGCTCGCCTGCGGGCTCTTTACGCGCGATCTCGCGCGGACACATCGCCTCGTCAGGTCCGTGCGCAGCGGTATCGTCTGGGTGAACACGTACCGGGCCGTCTCGCCGATGGCGCCGTTCGGCGGCTACGGCCAGTCGGGCTACGGGCGGGAGGGCGGGCTTGAGTCGATCCTCGATTACACCAGGACGAAGACCGTGTGGATCCGAACCTCCGACGATCCCATTCCTGACCCTTTCGTGATGCGGTGAGCGGCGCCATGATCCTTGAGATGCGAACCTACCGAATGAAGGTCGGGGCCGTCCCGGCCTACCTCCGCATCGTCGGCGAGGAAGGAATCGAGGTTCAGCGGGGTCACCTTGGCCAGCTGGTCGGCTACTTCTTCACCGAGATTGGTCCGTTGAACGAGATCGTCCACGTGTGGGCCTACGCCGACCTGGTGGACCGTGACGAACGCCGGACGGCGCTCGCCGCCGATCCGCGCTGGCAGGCCGTCCTGGAGAAGATCATCCCGTTGATCGAGACAATGGATAGCAAGATCCTAAAGCCGGCGGCCTTCTCGCCCATCCGATAGCCCGTGAGCATCGCGGCTGGCGTGCAGTACGCCGTGCGATCCGCCTCCACCCAAGATCGATGATGGCATGCCATTTGCGTAATATGGTATGCCAATTTGGTCAGGTTGTGGGTCCATCAAGGAGGATGACGTGAACAAGACATATTGCCAGGTGGGCTTCGCCCTCGTTATCGCCGGCCTGCTTTCGACCTCGGGCGTCGACGCAAAGGAAATGGTCTTCACGTCCTGGGGCGGCACCACGCAGGAAGCCCAGGTCAACGCCTGGGTGAAGCCGTTTGAGAAGACGTCCGGCGCGGTCGTTAAGGTCGATGGCCCGACGAACTACGGCAAGCTCAAGGCGATGATCGAGAGCGGCAACGTCGATTGGGACGTCGTCGACGTCGAAGGCGACTTCGCGGTCGCCGCCGCAAAGGAGGGGCTGCTCGAGCCCATCGACTATACGATCGTCAAGAAGAGCGAGATAGATCCGCGCTTCAGGGGTGCCGATTACGTCGGCAGTTTCTATTACTCGTTCGTCATAGGTTACAACAAGGACGCGCTCGGCGCCGGTAAAACGCCCAAATCGTGGACGGACCTCTTCGATCTCAAGACGTTTCCAGGCAAGCGGACCTTCTACAAGTGGTCGGCGCCCGGCGTCCTCGAAATGGCCCTGCTGGCGGATGGCGTCACCGCCGACAGGCTCTACCCCTTGGACCTCGACCGCGCATTCCGCAAGCTCGATACGATCAAGCCGCAGATCGTCTGGTGGAGCGGCGGGGCTCAATCGCAGCAGCTCCTCGCCTCCGGCGAAGCGCCGATCGGCGCGTTCTGGAATGGTCGCGTCTTCGCCGTGCAAAAGGAGAACAAGAACGTCGGGATGTCGTGGGACCAGAACCTCACGGCCGCCGATCTCCTCGTGGTGCCGAAAGGCACCAAGCATAAGGCGCTCGCTATGGACTTCCTCGCGCAGGCGACAAGCGCGAAAGGGCAGGAGCAGCTCGCCACCGAGACGAGCTATGCGCCCGTCAACGAGGCATCGGCGAAGATGATGTCGCCCGCCGAGGTCGCCTCCTTGCCCGAAAGCCATAAGGAGACCCAGATCAACCTGGACATGGCGTACTGGGCCGCCCACCGCGACGAGATCGGCAAGCGCTGGTACGATTGGCAGGCGAAGTGAGCGCATCGCCCACCGGAGCGGACGTCGCGCAGGCCGTGGCGCTGCGCTCGCGGCAGGCTTCGCCTTTCGCCGACGCTTCCGTGGCGCCGGCGCGCCGGGCGACCGGCTTCTGGTCGACGTCGGCCGCGCTACTCTTCCTGTGCGTCTTCTTCGTGGCCCCGGTAATCGGGCTGCTGCTGCGCAGCGTGACGGACCCGGTCTTTGGGTTCGAGAACTTTGCCGAGATCTTCGGCTCGACCACGTACCTGAAGGTGTTCGTCAACACCTTCGCCGTCGCGGGGCTGGTGACCCTCGTCACGCTGCTTCTCGCCTTTCCCCTCGCCTGGCTCCTCGCGATCCTTCCGCCGCGCTGGTCCGCGTTCCTGTTCGGCGTCGTCGTCCTGTCGATGTGGACCAACCTGCTGACGCGGACCTACGCGTGGATGGTGCTGCTGCAGAGGACGGGCCTGATTAACAGGGCATTACTGGCGATCGGGGTGATCGATGCGCCGCTGCCGCTCCTCAACAACCTGTTCGGCGTCATCGTCGGCATGACCTACATCATGATCCCTTTCATGGTCCTGCCGCTGCACGCCACCCTGCGCTCCCTTGATCCGGCGACGTTCCGCGCTGCTTCGCTGTGCGGCGCCAGCCGGACCCAGGTTTTCCTCCGCCTCTTCCTGCCATTGTCGGCCAGCGGCATCGTATCCGGCTGCCTGATGGTCTTCGTGATGGCGCTCGGCTACTTCGTGACTCCTTCGCTGCTCGGCGGCACGTCCAACATGATGCTGGCCGAACTCATCGCGCAGCTCGTGCAATCGCTCCTTCTCTGGGGCTTGGCGGGCGCCGCCGCGGTCGTGCTGCTCGTCGTCACCCTCGGTCTCTACGCCGTGCAGATCCGCTACTTCGCATTCCGCATCGTCCGCGAGATGGAGTGAGTCATGCTCCTTGACTTCGCCCGTCTCGGCATCCTGCGCTACGTGCTATGTACCCTCGGCGCGCTGGTCGGCGCCTTCCTGCTCCTGCCGATCCTCCTCATCGTGGCGCTGTCGTTCGGCTCCTCCCGCTATCTTCAATTCCCGCCACCATCGTGGACATTGCGTTGGTACGCGGAGCTGTTCTCCGATCGCGACTGGCTGACCTCATTCCTGACGAGCCTGGAGATCGCCAGCGTCGTGGCGATCCTGTCGGTCGTGCTCGGTACGCTCGCGTCGTTCGGCCTGACCCGCGGCACCTTTCGGGGGCGCGAGGCCTTACGCGCGCTCTTCCTGATGCCGATGGTGCTTCCCGTCGTGGTCCTCGCGGTGGGATTGTACGCCTTCTTCCTACGCATCCACCTCAGCGGCACGTTCATCGGCTTCGTCATCGCGCACCTTGTCATCGCCCTGCCGTTCTCGATCATCGCAGTGAGCAACGCGCTCGAGCGTTTCGATGGGAGTATCGAGGATGCCGCGGTCGTCTGCGGCGCGAGCAGGCTGGGCGCCAAGCTCCGGGTCACGCTTCCCGCGATCCGGCTTGGATTGGTCGGCGCTGCCATCTTCTCGTTCCTGGCGTCCTGGGACGAGGTCGTGATCGCGATCTTCATGGCGAGCCCCGAACTGCAGACGCTCCCGGTCCGCATCTACTCCGCGCTCCGCCAGGACCTCTCCCCGGTCATCGCCGCCGTCTCGAGCCTCCTCATCGCCATGACGACCGCCCTCATGCTCGTCGCGGCCCTCTTCCGCAAAGGAAGGCCATCGTGAACACCCCCTACCTCTCCATCTGCGGCATCGCCAAGAGCTTCGGGACCGTAAGCGCGGTCGAGGACGTGTCGGTCGACATCGAGAAGGGCAACTTCGTGACCTTCCTAGGACCATCGGGCTCGGGCAAGAGCACGACGCTCTACGCGATCGCGGGCCTCCTGGAACCAACGCGCGGCGACGTCCTCCTCGAGGGATCGAGCCTCCTCAAACGACCGCCGAACAAACGAAACATCGGCATGGTCTTCCAACGCTACACCTTGTTCCCCAACATGACGGTGGCCGGAAATGTCGCCTTCCCGCTCGTCGTCCGCGGGCGGCCGAAAGACGAGATCGCGAGGAAGGTCTCGGCCATGCTGCGCCTGGTTCGGCTCGAAGGCCTCGACGACCGTATGCCGTCGAACATGTCGGGCGGACAGCAGCAGAGGGTGGCGCTCGCCCGAGCCCTCGCCTATGACCCGCCCATTCTTTTGATGGACGAGCCCTTGTCGGCGCTGGACAAGAGCCTGCGGGAAGAGATCCAGCACGAGATCCGCCGCATCCACCGGGAGACCGGCGTCACGGTGCTCTACGTGACGCACGACCAGGCAGAGGCGCTCTACCTTTCCGATCGCGTCGCGGTCTTCAACAAGGGCCGCATCGAACAGATCGGTACCGGACAAGACCTGTACGAAAGACCGTGCAGCCGCTTCGTCGCCGGGTTCATCGGCGATTCCAATTTGATCGAGGGGCGCATGTCGCGCATCGACGACGCCCGCGCCCGCATTCAGTTTCCCGATGGATGCTGGCTGGAATGCGCTCATGCGGCACATCCCGACGGCACCCCCGAAAGCGCCTCAGTGATGATGCGTCCCAACCATCTCAGCATCGACCCTCCGGGAGACCCTGGGGAGGACGGCATCTTCGGAACGGTTGCGGACGAGGCTTTCCTCGGCGACCATTCGCGCTTGACGGTCATGACGCGCTGGAACGTTCCGTTGACGGTCAGGAGGCCGCTATCGTCCGAACGTTCGGTCGCGAGCCGGGGCGTTCAGGTCAGGCTGAAATGCGCGCCGCGCGACATCCACGTGTTCCGCTCAGAAGTCGTGTGAAACGAATCCGATGGGTGGTCCGCACCGGCAAAGCACCAACCTTGAGAATCGCCGGTGAAGAGCCTTGGCTTTGAGCTTCGTCGGCGATCCCGTAGCGACTTGGGCGCGCATTGCCGCCACGATCTTTCTTTGAACGTCCACACGCTCATGAACGAGGGTGGGGAGGGTGTCCTGCCGCTCGCGGACGGCGTACCGGCCTCGATGGGCGCAATCCTTGAGCGGCTCGAGGTCGGCAAACCGTTTTCCTTTGGCGAGATCATCTTGAACTCGGGTACATCGTCTGCCGGCTTGCAAGGGCCAACGCTCGCGCTCCTCGCGGTGTGGGGTGGATCACTTGCCGTCAGCGGATCGGGAGAGCGTCGCAGGCACCTGAACGCCTCGCATTGCGGGCTGTTCCTATCCGACGAGGAACTAAGCTTCAGGCTCGACGGCGCAGCGCCGGCGACCATCGCGTGGTGCCAGATGCGGATCGATGCCGAACCTAACGGGACCGCTACCGGTTGGACGGCCACCCCGCAGATCAGGATCTCCGAGCAGGTCCGTACGCTCATCAGATTGGGTTTGGAAGTTTGCCCGACCGCGTCCGCGGCGAGCCTCGAGACGTACCGCAATGCGATCGGGATCGCCACCGTGAGCGCCTTCAGCGCCGACATCGGGGGATGGGCTCGGCTCCCCGCGATCGTGCGGAAGGCACGCGAGCACGCGGACGCTCATTTCTCGGAAGACTGCAACTTGTCCCTGCTCGCCGAGGTCGCCGGCGTGACAAAGGAGCATCTCACGACAGCCTTCCGCAAGCATATCGGGATCACGCCAGTGCGTTACCTCTGGAGCGTTCGCGCGAGGAACGCAGCGTGCTTGGTACAGTCGAGCGACCTTAACCTTTCGACGATTGCCGAACGCTGCGGATACAAGTCTCCCTACCATCTTTCGAGAGAGATCAAGCGATTGACGGGTGTCAGCCCTCGGGAGATGCGCCGCCAGAGCGGCTAGTCATAGCGTTCCATCGGGCGGGAACAATGGCGGTTTGACCTCGATCTTCGCAGCCGATTTTCGACGTCTGCCCTTGCCACGAAACGGAAAGACCTCCTCCTTGCCGAGCCGCTCGGTCAAATAACTCGACGCGATCTCCGCCGCAGTCGCCACATGGGCCTTGCATGCTGCTGCGGCTTCGTCCGGATCCCTTCGCCGAACGGCCTCGACGATGAGTGCCATTGCCGCAGGACCGTCCACGTCGCGGCCCCGCGAACGCGTAGTGATCGCCCGGAGGTGGTTGATACGCGCGTTGAGCGAGCTGACGATCTGCCAGGCGACCGGCTTCCCGGCGGTTGCGAACATCGTTTCATAGAAAACGGTCGTTGCCGCTAGAAGACCGCCATCGAACGATCGAGCGGCGTAAGCTTGCCTTATCCTGTCCAGCGCCACCTCTAGCGCGCGCACCATGTCCGGGGTCGGTCGTTCGGCGCAGGCGCGTGCCGCCATGGCTTCCAGCATGCCCCGCAACTCGTAGATCTGCATGGCTTCGGACACGCTCGGCTGCGCGACGATGGGGCCACGGTTCTGGATGTTCTGCACGAGCCCTTCGGTTTCCAGGTGTCTGAGGACTTCCCTGATGATCGTCCGACTGACACCGAGCTGTTCGCATAAATCCCGCTCCACGAGTCGCTCACCGGGCTGGAACCTCAAGCTCAGGATGGCGCCGCGGATCTTGTCGAGCGTGAGTTCGCGCAGGGTCGGGATGTTCTTGTCAATCTTCAGCTCCACGGCATCCTCAATCAAGCAGGCGGGTCGGCTTGCCACAAACATCGCTCGAACGCGACCCAGGCACTGTCGCACCGCCATACCATCGAAATGCGATGATGTGCTCCTGTCGTGCGGCCGGACCGTTCGGACAGGATACAGGCAGCTGAATCTCCATTGTCACTCGGAAGTCACAAGAGCGCCGTCTTAGATCGGATCTTAATCCTGGATAGTTTCCAGAACCGACGGACATTGTCTCACAACGCCAGCCTCTGGTCATATCGAACTTCACTAAAGCCGATAACGTATTCGGACCATCGGTGGTCCGATCGCTGGGCGGCTTTCGGGAGTAAAGATATGTTCGAGCTAAGACGTGAGGATCGTCGCTCCACAAAAGCGACCGCCTTGAAGGCCTCGCTCCGGTCACTCCGGTCAAACTCTTTACTGTCTTCGGGGCTGCTTGTTGCGATCACTTGCGTTGGGACATCGCAGACCCGCGCCGACGAATTGAGCGACTTGCGTGCCGAGATCAAGGCGATGAGGTCGGCCTCCGCCGCCGTGGAGCGCCGCCTCATGAAGCTGGAGCGGGAAAGGAAGGTGGCACCGACCGGGGGCGTTCGCGCGGTCTCGGCCGGCGGGGCGACCACGGCTCGCAACGTCGGCGCCGGCTCGAATGCCCCGAATGCCGGCCCTACGGCCACTCCGATCTTGGCGCAACCGGCAGCCGGCTTCCTTCGCCTGCCGGGCAGCGACACGTCGATCAAGCTCGGCGGTTTCGTCAAGATCGATGGCGTGTACGATGTCAAGGGCGGCGGCATCGGCGGCACCGCGACCGACTTCACCGAGATTCCCTTGAGGGGGTCGCCCGGTTCGCGGCGAGCCGCGGACTTCAACGCCACGGCGCGCCAGACGCAGATCGCCCTCTCGTCGGTGACACCGACCAGCAGTTATGGCGATCTCAAGACCTACGTTGCGATCGACTTCTACGGTGCGAGCAACGGAAACGGGCTTTACACCAACTCCTACGCGCCTCGCCTCTTCCAGGCCTACGTCACGGCGGACAAGGTGGCGGGAGGTTCGGTCCTCGTCGGTCAAGCGTGGTCCACGTTCATGGACCTCGACTCCTACCCCGAGACGCTCGACCTGAACGGCCCCGTCGGCACCGTGTTTATACGGCAGCCGATGGTGCGTTACGTCCGCGACCTCGGCGGCGGCAGCAAATTCTTCCTGGCCGCCGAAGCCCCCTACGCCGACTTCGAAGGCGCCAATCCCTACCCTGTCTACAGCGGCGGCGGAGCCCAGAGCACCAACATCCGGGATCCGATCCCCGATTTTGTCGCCAAATATACCTACGACGCCAAATGGGGGCATGTCGCCGTCGCCGGCATCGCGCGCTACATCAATGCGGACACGGGCGGCGCGCTCGTGAACGGCTTCAACGGCAATACGGGCGTGTTCGGCGGCGGGTTCATGGGCGCTGCCACCATCAAGACGGTCGGCAAGGACACGATCAATGTCCAGGGCGTGGGCGGCCCGGGCATCGGCCGCTACCTCTTCGGCGAGGACGACTCGGGCGGCAGCGCGGCTTCTCTTACGACTTGCAGCAACGGTGTCGCCTGCGGTCTGCGCGCGACGACCGCCTACGGAGCGGCGGTGTCGTATCAGCACTACTGGACCGACAAAATCCGCTCAAACTTCATTGGCGGTATCGCCCATTACGATAACGAGTTTCCCGACAACCCATCGGGGTCGACCAGGACGATCGTGTCCGCCTTCGCCAACCTCATCTACAGTCCTCTTCCTACCACCGACATCGGTCTCGAATTCATCTATGGTTCGCGCTCGGTCGTCGCCTCGCCCGGGCAGGGGATCAGCGCCGAAGGTCAAGCCACCAGGGTCCTGGGGACCGTGAAGGTCGGTTACTGACCGGTGTTTGGAGATCGGTGGGTTCGAAGCCGGACGCTCGATCGAATATGCGGTCAGTCGGCGGCGGAGGGAGCCTTATTCTCGCCGCCGCGAACGGCTGACGGGGCAAGCGTCGATGATCGCCGTACTTTCTTAAAGAGAAACTGTTTTTCTCAAGATTGACACCGGCGCTGCCCGTGCTACCAAGGATAAAGATCGCGAGGGGTCATGTGCGGCATCGTTGGATTGTACCTGAAGACACCGAAACTAGAGCCGCGGCTCGGGGAGCTGACCTCCCGCATGCTGGTGACGATGACCGATCGAGGTCCCGACAGCGCCGGCTTCGCTGTCTACGGTGCGGATACGGACGGCGTGAAGATCACGCTGCGCGGCGAGAACGCTGCGCTACTGAAGCGAGCCGTCGCCGGCCTTGAGGCCGATCTGGAGCGGAGCCTCGACATCGTTCTGCGCGATACGCACGCCATCGTCGTCGTCCCCACCGGCCTGGTCGCCGCCGCGCGCTCTTGGATCGGCGAGCACGCCGCCGGCGTCGACGTGGTGAGCGTCGGCCAACGCATAGAGATCTACAAGGAGGTCGGGCTTCCCAAGCGCGTGGCGGAACGTTTCGACCTTCCCGGCATGGGCGGCACTCACGCCATTGGTCACACGCGCATGGCGACCGAGAGCGCCGTCACGACCAGCGGCGCGCACCCTTTCTCGACCGGCGCCGACCAGTGCCTCGTCCATAACGGCTCGCTATCCAATCACAACGGTTTGCGCCGCATGCTCGAGACCAAGGGAATCGCTTTCGCGACGCAGAACGACACCGAGGTCGCCGCCGGCTACCTGACTTGGCGGATGGCGGAGGGGGCGTCCCTCAAGGATGCGCTCGAGGCGAGCCTGCATGATCTCGACGGCTTCTACACGTTCGTGGTCGGCACGCGGACGGGCTTCGCGGTGTTGCGCGATCCGATCGCCTGCAAGCCGGCCGTCATGGCCGAGACCGACGACTACGTTGCTTTCGGCTCGGAGTACCGCGCGCTCGTCGGCCTGCCAGGTATCGACGATGCTCGGGTGTTCGAGCCCGAACCCGCCACCGTCTACGCCTGGGATCGTGCCTGATGCCGCGGATCGATCTGCGCGATGTGTCACGGCGGGAGCTGAACGGAGCGTTTCACGCCCTGCGGGCCGACACCAACGAAACTCATTGGCTCGTGGTCAACCCGGACGGGCAGCACGCACTCGCCTGCGGCCTCGATCTCCCGCTCAGCGTCGAAATCGAGGGCAACGTCGGGTACTACTGCGCCGGCATGAACAAACAGGCGACGATCGTCATTCACGGCAATGCCGGGGTCGGTGTCGCCGAGAATATGATGTCCGGCTTCGTCCACGTGCGGGGCGACGCGAGCCAGTCGGCCGGCGCCACCGCGCACGGCGGCCTGCTCGTCATCGACGGCAACGCCGGGGCGCGCTGCGGCATTTCGATGAAGGGCGTCGACATCGTCGTGAAAGGCTCGATCGGTCACATGTCGGCTTTCATGGCGCAGACCGGGACCTTGATGGTCCTCGGCGACGCCGGTGAGGCGCTCGGGGACAGCCTGTACGAAGCCAAATTGTTCGTGCGCGGATCGGTGAAGAGCCTCGGCGCCGATTGCATCGAGAAGCCGATGCGCGACGAGCATCGCGCCATGCTGCACGCCAAGCTCGCGGCCGCCGGGCTGGACGGTGAGATCGATGCCGCCGAGTTCCGCCGTTACGGCTCGGCGCGCACGCTCTATCAATTCCACGTCGACAATGCAGGAGCCTACTGATGGATGAAAAGGTCCGCGTGGTTCGCCCGCAGCCTCGCTACTCCGCCACCTTCGATCCCGTCACCATGGCCGAGATCCGCCGCGCGGCGGCGACCGGCATCTACGACATCCGCGGCGCCGGCGCGAAGCGCAAGCTCCCACATTTCGACGACCTGCTGTTCCTGGGCGCCTCGATCAGCCGCTACCCGCTCGAAGGCTATCGCGAGCGTTGCGGGACCGAGGTCGTGCTCGGCACCCGCTTCGCGAAGACGCCGATCACGCTCAAGACGCCGGTCACCATCGCCGGCATGAGCTTCGGCTCGCTATCCGCCAACGCCAAGGAGGCGCTGGGGCGCGGCGCGACCATCGCCGGAACGTCGACCACCACCGGCGACGGCGGCATGACGCAGGAAGAACGGGGCCACTCCCGGACGCTTGTGTATCAGTATCTACCTTCCCGCTACGGGATGAACCCGGACGACCTGCGCAAGGCCGACGCGATCGAGATCGTCATCGGGCAGGGCGCCAAGCCCGGTGGCGGCGGCATGCTGCTCGGCCAGAAAATCACCGATCGCGTGGCGGCGATGCGATCGCTGCCGCCCGGCATCGACCAGCGCTCGGCCTGTCGTCATCCTGACTGGACCGGGCCGGACGACCTCGCCATCAAGATGGACGAACTGCGCGAGATCACCGACTGGGAGAAGCCGATCTACGTCAAGGTCGGCGCCAGCCGCCCCTACTACGACACGGCGCTGGCTGTGAAATCGGGAGCCGACGTCGTGGTCATCGACGGCATGCAGGGCGGCACCGCCGCCACGCAGGACGTCTTCATCGAGAACGTCGGCATCCCGACGCTGGCGGCGATCCGGCCGGCGGTGCGCGCGCTGCAGGACCTCAACATGCACCGCAAGGTGCAGCTAATCATCTCCGGCGGCATCCGCTCGGGCGCCGATGTCGCCAAGGCTTTGGCGCTCGGCGCCGACGCAGTCGCGGTCGGCACGGCGGCATTGATCGCGCTCGGCGACAACGACCCGCGCTGGGAGGCCGAGTATGAGGCGCTGGGCACCACCGCCGGCGCCTATGACGGCTGGCACGAGGGTAACGATCCCGCCGGCATCACGACGCAGGATCCGGATCTCGCGAGCCGCCTCGATCCCGTGCTCGGCGGACGCCGCCTCGCCAACTACCTCGCGGTCATGACGCTGGAAGCGCAGACGATCGCCCGTGCCTGCGGCAAGTCGCATCTGCATAATCTCGAGCCGGAAGACCTGGTCGCGCTGACGATCGAGGCGGCGGCGATGGCCGGCGTGCCGCTCGCCGGCACGAGCTGGGTGCCGGGTGCGACAGGGTTCTGACCGGCGCGTGGCCGGTCCGGGGAAGGCCGCCGATTGGCGGGGGGAAGGGGAATCGATGAGCGACCTTGAGGCCGTCGCCAAGGAGCGGGGCATCAGATATTTCCTGATCTCGTTCACGGACCTGTTCGGGACGCAGCGCGCCAAGCTCGTGCCGGCGGCGGCGATCAACGCGATGTGCGAGGATGGCGCCGGCTTCGCCGGCTTCGCCACCTGGCTCGACATGTCGCCGGCCGATCCCGATCTCTTCGCCAAGCCCGATCCCGCGAGCCTGATCCAGTTGCCCTGGAAGCCGGAGGTCGGCTGGCTGGCGGCCGACCTCGTCATGAACGGCGCGCCCGTCGAGCAGGCGCCGCGCAACATCCTCAAGCGTCTCCTCGCCGATGCGGCGCGGGACAACCTGACGATGAAGACCGGGGTGGAATGCGAGTTCTTCCTCGTCTCGCCGGACGGGATGTCACCGGCCGATACCGCCGACAAGCAGATGAAGCCGTGCTACGACCAGTCCGCCCTGATGCGCCGCTACGACGTCATCGCGGAGATCTGCGACGCCATGCTGGCGCTCGGCTGGAAGCCCTACCAGAACGACCACGAGGACGCCAACGGCCAGTTCGAGATGAACTGGCAATATGACGACGCCCTGATCACCGCGGACCGGCACGCCTTCTTCAAGTACATGGCGCGCTCGATCGCCGAAAATCATGGCTTCCGCGCAACCTTCATGCCCAAACCCTTTACCGATCTCACGGGATCGGGCTGCCATGCTCACGTCTCGCTCTGGCGCGACGGCAAGAACGCCTTCGTGGACGAAAACGGCGAGTTGGGGGTCTCCGGTGACGGCTACCACTTCATCGGAGGCTTGATCCACTCGGCGGATGCGCTCGCCGCAATCACCAACCCCACCGTGAACTCCTACAAGCGCATCAACGCGCCGCGCACCCTGTCGGGCGCGACCTGGTCGCCGAACACGGTGACCTACACCGGCAACAATCGCACGCACATGATCCGGATCCCCGGCGCGGGACGCTTCGAGTTCCGCCTGGCCGATGGCGCCGCCAACCCCTACCTGCTGCAGGCTGCCATTCTCGCGGCTGGCCTCGACGGCTTGCGCAACAAGCGTGATCCCGGCAAGCGGCTCGACATCAACATGTACACGCACGGCCACACGCTGACGGACGTGAAGAAGCTACCACTGAACATGCTGGACGCTATTCGCGCGCTTGAACGCAGCGACGTCCTCAAGCAGGCGTTCGGCAGCTTCGTTCCCTCCTACCTCAAGTTGAAGACCGAGGAGTGGAACGACTACTCCCGGCAGCTGACGCGGTGGGAACGGGACAATACGCTCGACTGCTGAGCGCCCGCGTTCCTGCTCCGACCGTTGACGGCATCGTTCGCCACCTGTCGCGCGCCCGACCGGGATGCCGGCCAGGCGGCCGCAAGAGGATGAAGCTTCGTGGCAAAGGTTTATGACGCGGCCGTGATCGGGCTCGGCGCGATGGGGAGCGCAGCGCTGTTCAACTTGGCCAAGCGCGGGCTCGACGTGGTCGGCTTGGAGCAATTCGAGCCCGGGCACGATCGAGGATCGTCCCACGGGGAAAGCCGCATCATTCGCCTCTCCTATTACGAGGACCCCTCCTACGTGCCGCTGCTGCGGCGCGCTTACGAAGAGTGGCGCGCGTTCGAGACGCTCGATGGTGGCGAGGCCGGCTCCCTGCTGACCATCACCGGCATCCTCGAGGCCGGCCATCCCGCCTCGGTGTCGGTCTCCAATTCGCTCAAGGCCGCGCGACTCCACGATCTCCCGTTCACGGAGATGGGCGGTGCCGAGATCGGCCGTCGCTTCCCCGCCTTCGACCTGCCGCGCGACTGGCACGGCCTGTTCCAGCCCGACGGAGGTTTCCTCCGGCCCGAATTGGCTGTGCGCCGCTTCGTCTCGGCCGCGGCGACCCGGGGCGCGGAGGTGCGCACGAACACGATCGTTCGCGCGATCGAGCCGAAGTCCGGCTCGATCTTCGTGCGGACCGACGAGGGTGTGGTCGAGGCCGCCACCGTAATCATAGCCGCCGGGGCCTGGATCGGCGATTTCGCTCCCGAGCTGGAGCGGCACCTCGCCATCACGCGGCAGGTCATCGGCTGGTTTCCGCCGCGCAAGCCGGAAAACTTCGCGCCCGGGCGATGCCCGGTGTTCATCCTCGATGCCGAGGAGGATCATTGCTACGGCTTCCCGAATTTCGCCGGCACCGGCGTCAAAGCGGCTTCGCACGTCAGGGGAACGACCCTCCGGCACCCCAGTGACCTCGATCCGGTGATCGCGCAGGAGGACGAGGATCGGATCGCGCGCATGTTCGCCCGCTACATGCCCGATGTCGGCGGCCCGGCGACGAGGATGATGACGTGCATGTACACGAGGACCGCCGACGGGCACTTCCTGCTTGATCGTTCGCCTCGCGACCCGCGCGTCATCCTTGCCTCTCCCTGTTCGGGGCACGGCTTCAAGTTCGTGAGCCTCCTCGGCAAGGTGCTCGCCGACTTGGTCGAGGAGCGGGAGCCCGAAGAGGACATCGGCTTGTTCCGCTTTGGCACGCGAATGCCGGCCGATCAGCCCGCTTTGCGCGCGTAGACGATGATCGAGAACTAGGTCAAAGGCCGCGACACCAGCGTCTTCGGGCCGTGCATTCCACGCGATCGAACGGACTGCCCTAGTCGCCGAGCCAACTCTGGCGTACTTGGTCGGACGTCCTAAAGATGGAGCGGGCGAAGGGATTCGAACCCTCGACCCCAACCTTGGCAAGGTTGTGCTCTACCACTGAGCTACACCCGCATCCATGAACGGCGTCACCGCCGGACCCGCTGTATGCCGCATCATAGCGGCGGATGCAAACATGAAAATAGGGCCACCGGCCGATCCGCGTCGACGTGAACGAAGGCCTTGAAACCATTCGGGCAAGCCGATAAAGCTCCGCGTCTCGCGGTTCGTTCGCGAGCAGGTGCGAGCCAAGCTCCGCATCGCAATGGCGCCCGTAGCTCAGCTGGATAGAGCACCAGACTACGAATCTGGGGGTCAGGAGTTCGAATCTCTTCGGGCGCGCCAATCCTTTTCAAGGCTTCAGCCGATTCTCGTGACGGGGTGTTACTCAGCTTGATTGAGTGGCGCTGTCCGAGCGACTAGCCGCAAGCAGGCTTTCGCCACTACTCGGATCTCTCATTAGGAGATGCGCTGTCGGCAAGTATCGATTGAAACAAAGTCGTAGGCTGCGGCGTGGCCTCTTCGCCGCAGCCGTAGCCGCCCGGCGACCGAAATCGATATGGAAAGTCGATCCAACTCTTTTGGTCGGCGATGCTCAACGTTCTAGCCGCAATCGCTGCCGCCACCAACCCTTGGCGAACCGTGCGACAACGCGCACTCCGGCCTGCGTCACGGCGCCGGCGTGACACAACATAGGTTAAAGCTTCTTCTTCGTAGATGAAGCAGGGTGCCGGCTCTGCTGCAGATCTGCGACTTGGAGGCGGTTTGAACGTTCTGATCACTGGTGGCGCCGGGTTCATCGGCTGCCACCTGGCGCGCCGCCTTCTCGAGGCCGGCTACGAGGTGCGCGTTCTCGACTCGCTGATCGAGCAGGTCCACCGCGGGGTCGAGCGCCCGGCCAACCTGCCGAAGGACGTCGAGCTGGTCCGGGCGGACATCCGCGACACGCAGCGGCTCAGGGGCGCGCTCGCGGGCATCGACAAGGTGGTGCACCTCGCCGCCGAGGTCGGCGTCGGGCAGAGCATGTACGCGGTGGAGCACTACGTCTCGGTCAACGACGTCGGCACCGCCGCGCTGATGCAATGCCTCATCGAGAGGCCGGTCGAGCGGCTCGTCACGGCCTCCTCCATGAGCGTCTACGGCGAAGGCCTGTACCGCAACGTCGACGGCGGCATAGAGGACGGCGTCGAGCGTATCGTCGACCCCAGCGGTCTCGGCGCTGGCTCCTGGAACCCGCGCGACGCGCAGGGTAGGGACCTGCAGCCGGTGGCGACGCCGGAGTGGAAGCGCACCAATCTCGCCTCGGTCTACGCGCTGACCAAGTTCGTGCAGGAGCGGCTCACCCTCAACGTGACCGCCGCCTACGGCATGGAGGGCGTGGCGCTGCGGCTGTTCAACATCTACGGGCCGGGCCAGGCGCTCTCCAATCCCTACACCGGCGTGCTGGCGATCTTTGCCTCGCGGCTACTCAACGGCAGCGCGACGATGCTGTTCGAGGACGGCCGGCAGCGCCGCGACTTCGTCCACGTCGAGGACGTGGCGGAGGCCTTCCTGCTGGCGCTGGAGGCGCCGCGCGCGAAAGGCGGCGTATTCAACATCGGCAGCGGCGAGGAGCGTTCGATCCTCGACATCGCGACGACCTTCGCCTCGGCCATGGGCCGCCCGGACCTGCAGCCCGAGATCCTCAACAAGGCCCGCATCGGCGACATCCGGCACTGCTTCGCCGACATCACCAAGGCGCGGCACCAGCTCGGCTTCTCGCCGAAGAAGGACTTCGCCGAGGGGCTCACGGAACTCGCCGCCTTCGTCGCCAACGAGCAGGCGCACGATCACGTCGCCGAGGCGCGTCGCGAGCTCGAGTCGCGCGGGCTCGTGGCGTGAGCGGCGGCACGCGCGACGCCCGCCCCGTCCTCGTCACCGGCGGCGCCGGCTTCGTCGGCTGCAACCTCGTCGATCGGCTGGCCCGCGAGGGACACCGCGTCCACGTCTACGATTCGCTGGCGAGGCCCGGCGTCGAGGCCAACCTCGCCTGGCTGCGCGCGACGCATGGCGCGACGGTGACCTGCGACGTCGCCGACATCCGTGACAGCGCTCGACTCGGCGCAGCCGCCACCTCGGCCAAGGCGGTGTTCCACTTCGCCGCGCAGGTCGCCGTCACCACCAGCCTCGTCGATCCCATCGAGGATTTTGCAGTCAACATCGCCGCCACCGTCGACCTGCTCGAAGCGCTGCGCCGCGGCAACCCGGAGGCGCCGATCGTCTTCGCCTCGACCAACAAGGTCTACGGCGACCTCGCCGCGGTCACCCTGGCCCACGAGGGGGACGCCTACGCGCCGCGCGATCCCGAGCTGCGGCGCGCCGGCGTGGGCGAAGATATCGGCCTGTCCTTCCACACACCCTACGGCTGCTCCAAGGGCGCCGCCGACCAGTACGTGCTCGACTACGCCCACAGCTTCGGCCTGCGCACCGCGGTCATGCGCATGAGCTGCATCTACGGGCCGCACCAGATGGGCACGGAGGATCAGGGCTGGGTGGCGCATTTCGTCCGCCGCGCGCTCGCGGGCGAGACGATCACGCTGTTCGGCGACGGTCACCAGGTGCGCGACATCCTCCACGTCGACGATGCCGTCGAGGCCTATTGCGCCGCTTGGGCGGCGATCGATTCGGTCTCGGGCGAGGCCTTCAACCTCGGCGGCGGCCCGCACAACGCCGTCAGCCTGGTCGAGCTGATCCGCCACATCGAGGCGGTGCTCGACACCAAGGCCAGCGTGGCCTTCGAGGATTGGCGCGCCGGCGACCAGCGCTGGTACGTCTCCGACCGCCGGCGCATCGACGCGCAGCTCGCCCTGCCGGCGCCGCGCGCCTGGCGGGACGGCGTCGCCGACCTCGTCGCCTGGTGCCAGACCTCGCTCGCCGCCCGCGCGCCCGCCGAGGCGATATGATGCGCGTCGCCCTCGTCAACCCGAGCTGGAGCTTCGAGGGCAGCATCTACTTCGGCTGTCGCGCCCCGCACCTGCCGCTCGAGCTCGGCTACGCCAGGACCTGGCTGCAGCGCGCCGGGCACGAGGTGCTGCTGCTCGACGGCCCTCTCTGCGGCCAATCCAACGCCGAGCTGGCAGAGGCCGTCGCCGCCTTTGATGTGGGCATGACCGTGGTGACCACCGCACCGTCCTACCTGTTCTGGCGCTGCGCCCCGCCGGAGCTGCGCGTGCCGCGCGCCTTCCTCGATGCGCTCGGCCGGCGCGGCGGCCGCACCGCGGCGATCGGCCCGCACGGGTCGACGACGCCCGAGACCACGCTGCGCAAGCTCGGCTGCGACGTCATCGTCCGCGGCGAGCCCGAGGAGCTGCTGCCGCGCCTCGCCGCGGACGAGCCGCTCGCGACGATCCCCGCGCTGGCCTATCTTTCCGGCGGCGAGGTCGCGGTGACGGGCGGTCCCCACGCCACCGCCTTCGTCGACGAGCCGGCGCTGACCTGGCCGAGCGCGTGGATCGCGCGCCACCATCACCATCACCACCGCTTCGATCGCGAGTCCGACGGCCCCGGCGCCGAGGTCGAGGCCTCGCGCGGCTGCCCCTACCATTGCAGCTTCTGCGCGAAGATCGACTTCCGCGACGGCTATCGTCGTCGCGCGCTGGCGCCGCTACTCGAGGAGATCGACGCGCTGGTCGCGCAGGGCGTCACCTACGTCTATTTCATCGACGAGATCTTCCTGCCCAACGCGCCGTTGCTCGAGGCCCTGTGCGAGCGCCGCCTGCAGTTCGGCATCCAGACCCGCATCGACCTGTGGAAGCCCGACATGCTCGACCTGCTGGGCCGGGCCGGCTGCGTCTCGATCGAGGCCGGTGTCGAGAGCCTGACCGAGGCCGGACGCGCCGCGCTCGACAAGCGCTGCCGCATGACGACCGACGAGCTGGCCGAGCGCCTCATCCACGCCAAGCGCTCGGTGCCCTTCGTGCAGGCCAACCTCATCGAGACGCGCGAGGACGAGGCCGAGCTTGTCGCCGCCTGGCGCGCCCGCCTCCACGCGCATGGCGTATGGGCCAACGATCCCGTGCCGCTCTACCCCTATCCCAGCTCGCCGGACTACCGGCGGATGTGGGGCCTCCCCGACGAGCGCGCCTGGGAGCGCGCCCACGACTATTACCTGTCGCAGTTCGCCGATCTCAGCGACATCCAGGACGAGCGCCCGCTGCCGCTGCACCAGCTGGAAGCGTGCTGCGCGTGAGCGTGGACGGCGCTCGTATCCTCATCACCACCGACGCGGTGGGCGGGGTCTGGACCTACACGATGGACCTCGCCGGGGCGCTCGCCGAGGCCGGTGCCGTCGTGCGCGTCGTGACGCTGGGCCCGCGGCCCGGCCGCGAGCAGCGCGTCGAGGCCCGGCGCCGCAACCTCGACGTGGTCGAGACCGGCCACACGCTGGAATGGATGGCGCCGGGGCGCGATGCGATCCGCCTCGCCGGCAAGGCGGTGGCGCGCCTCGCCCGCGCCTTTGGGGCCGACGTCGTGCAGCTCAACACGCCCGCGCTCGCCGCCGAGGTGCGCTTCGCCGCCCGCGTGGTCGCGGTCAACCATTCCTGCGTCGCCACCTGGTGGGCGGCGGTCCACGGCTCGAAACTGCCGGAGCGCTACGCCTGGTGCGCCGCGATGACCGGCGAGGGCCTCGCCGCCGCCGACGTCGCGGTGACGCCGACGGCGGCCTTCGCTGCGGCGGTCCAGGACGTCCACGCTCTGCGCCGCCTCCCCCGAGCGGTGCACAACGGCCGCGCTCCGGCCTCGCCCGCATCCGGTGCCGAGATCGACGAGATCTTCGCCGCCGGCCGGCTGTGGGACGAGGGCAAGAACGTCCGGGCGCTGAACAGCGCCGCCTGTCGCGTCGCCTGGCCGGTGCGCGCGGCCGGCGACATGGCCAAGCCCGAGGGTGGCCGCGTGCGCTTCGCGGAGCTGAAGGCGACCGGACACTGGCCGGGCGAGCAGGTGAGGCGGCACCTGGCGCTTCGGCCGATCTTCGTGTCGCCGGCACGCTACGAGCCGTTCGGCCTCGCCATCCTCGAGGCAGCGCAGGCCGGCTGCGCGCTGGTGCTGAACGACATCCCCAGCCTGCGCGAATTATGGGGCGACGCCGCGCTGTTCGTCGACGCCGACGACCCCGCCGATCTCGCCGGCGGGCTGCAGCGGCTGATCGACGACCGCGCGCGGCGTCGCGCGCTCGGGCGGGCCGCACAGGCGCATGCGACACATTATTCGGTGCGGGCGATGGTCGATGGCATGGTCGCGATCTACGGCACCGCCGCCAGTCACGGCGCCGCGGCGCCCCCCATGCAGCTGGCGGTCGACGCGTGAGGATCGTCACCCTCACGCATTCGCTGCGCTCCTGCTGGAACCACGGCAACGCGCATTTCCTCCGCGGCGTGCTGCGCGAGCTGCAAGCGCTGGGACACGACGTCGTGTCGTTCGAGCCCGAGCGGTCGTGGAGCCTCGACAACCTGCTCCGCGACGGCGGCGAGGCCGGCCTTGAACCGTTCCGGCGGAACTATCCCGAGCTGCGGCCTCGCACCTATTCAGAGGGCGCGGACGTTGCCACGCTCGTCGGTGACGCCGACCTCGTGCTGGTGCACGAGTGGAACGAGCCGGAGCTGGTCGCAGCCGTCGGCGCGCTGCGCGGCCGCGGCCATCCCGCCCGAGTATTATTCCACGACACGCATCACCGCGCGGTCAGCGCGCCCGACGAGATCGACCGTTTCGACCTGCGGCACTACGACGGCGTGCTCGCATTCGGCGCCACGCTCGCCGCGGCCTACGGGTGCCGGGGTTGGGACGGCCGCGTCCACGTCTGGCACGAGGCCGCCGACGTCGGGCTGTTCAAGCCGCCGGCGGTCGACGGCGAGCGCCACGGCCTCGTCTGGATCGGCAACTGGGGCGACGGCGAGCGCACGCACGAGCTGGAGAGCTTCCTGCTCGGCGCCGCGCGCGACGCCGGCCTGCCGCTCGACGTCTTCGGCGTGCGCTATCCCGCGGAGGCTCTGGCCATGCTGGAGCGCCACGGCGCGCGCTACCGCGGCTGGCTGGCCAACGCCTCGGCCCCGGAGGTTTTCGCCCGCCATCTCGCCACCGTCCACGTGCCGCGGCGCTTCTACACGCAGCAGCTGCCGGGCATTCCGACCATCCGCGTCTTCGAGGCGCTGGCCTGCGGCATCCCGCTGGTGTCGGCGCCGTGGTCCGACAGCGAGCACCTGTTCACACCCGGCGCCGACTACCTCGTCGCCGCCGACGGCGCGGCGATGACCGCGCACCTGCGCGCGCTCGCCGCCGAACCGGGCCTGCGCGCCGCGCTCGTCGCCCACGGCCTCGCCACGATCCGTGCGCGCCACACCTGCGCGCATCGCGCCCGCGAGCTGCTCGCCATCGCCGCCAGCCTCGGCGTCTCCGACCGAGTGTCCGCATGAGAATCGCGTTCTACGGCTCCTCGCTGCTGTCGTCGTACTGGAACGGTGCGGCGACCTACTATCGCGGCATGTTGAGCGAGCTGGCCAAGCACGGCCATGCCATCACCTTCTACGAGCCCGATGCCTACGATCGGCAGAGCCATCGTGACATCGAGCCGCCGGACTACGCCCGCAGCGTCGTCTATGCCGCCACCGACGAGGCCGTACGCGGCGTGATCGCCGAGGCGGCCGTTGCCGATGTGGTGGTCAAGGCGAGCGGCGTCGGCGTCTACGACGACCTGCTCGTTACCGAGCTGCCGCGCGCCGCCCGCACCGGCGCCATCACGATCTTCTGGGACGTCGACGCGCCCGCCACCCTGGCCGAGATGCGGTCGGCGCCCGACCATCCCGTGCGCCGCGCGCTGCCCGGTCTCGACCTGGTGCTGACGTATGGCGGCGGCCCGCCGGTGATCGCCGCCTACGAGGCGCTCGGCGCGCGACGCTGCGTGCCCGTCTACAACGCGCTCGATCCCGCGACGCATTTCCGCACCGCACCGGACCCTTCGTTCGCCACCGACCTCGCCTTCCTCGGCAACCGCCTGCCGGACCGCGAGGCGCGCGTGGAGCATTTCTTCCTGGAGCCGGCGGCGGCGACGCCGGAGCGCCGCTTCCTGATCGGCGGCTCGGGCTGGGGCGACAAGCCGATGTCGGGCAACGTCCGCCAGCTCGGCCACGTGCCGACGCGCGACCACAATGCGCTGAACTCCTCCGCCCACGCCGTGCTCAACATCTCGCGCGACTCCATGGCCGACATGGGCTACTCGCCCGCCACCCGCGTGTTCGAGGCGGCAGGCGCCGGCGCCTGCCTCGTCACCGACGCCTGGACCGGCGTCGAGATGTTCCTCCAGCCCGACACCGAGGTGCTGGTGGCGCGCGACGGCCGCGACGTCGCCGAGCACCTGCGCGCGCTCACGCCGGAACGCGCCCGCGCCATCGGCGAGGCGGCGCAGCGCCGCGTGCTGGCCGGGCATACCTACGCCCGCCGCGCGCTCGCCGTCGACGCGCTGCTGCGTGAGACCGCCCGCGCCGCCGCGGCGGCCTGATGCACCTCGTCGTCCTCGGCCTGTCGCTGTCCTCGTCCTGGGGCAACGGCCACGCCACCACCTTCCGTGCCCTGCTCGAGGCCTTCGCCGCCCGCGGGCACCGCGTCACCTTCCTGGAGCGCGACAAGCCCTGGTATCGCGAGCACCGCGACTTCACGTCCATACCCTACGCCGACCTCGTCTTCTACGATTCGCTCGAGGCGCTGGACGCCGGCTACCGCCCGCTCATCGAAGCCGCCGACGCCGTCATGATCGGCTCCTACGTGCCCGAGGGCGTCGCCGTCGGCGCCTACGTCCAGCGCACCGCCCGCGGGCTCAGAACCTTCTACGACATCGACACGCCGGTGACGCTGGCCAAGCTGCGCCGCGGCGACCATGAATACCTCTCGCCCGCGCTGATCCCCGGCTACGACGCCTACTTCTCCTTCACCGGCGGCCCGATGCTCGACCTGCTGGAGCGCGACTACGGCTCGCCGGCCGCACGCGCCCTCTACTGCTCGGTCGATCCCGCGCGCTACCACCCGACGGACGCCGCCGCGCGCTACGACCTCGGCTATCTCGGCACCTACAGCGACGATCGCCAGCCGACGCTGGAGCGCCTGCTGATCGAGCCGGCCGGGCGCCTGCCGCAGCTCCGCTTCGCCGTGGCCGGGCCGATGTACCCCGCCGACATCGCCTGGCCGGCCAACGTCACCCGGCTCGACCACGTGCCGCCGCAGGATCACGCCGCCTTCTACGGCAGCTGCCGCTGGACGCTGAACGTGACGCGCGCCGACATGATCGCCGCCGGCTGGTCGCCCTCCGTGCGGCTGTTCGAGGCGGCGGCCTGCGGCACGCCGATCGTGTCGGACCGCTGGGCCGGGCTGGACACGCTGTTGACGCCGGGCAGCGAGATCGTGCTGGCCGACGATGCCGACGCCGTCGTCGCCCTGCTCACCAGCACCGCCGAGGACGAGCGCCGCGCGATGGCGGCGCGGGCGCGGGCGCGGGTGCTGGCCGAGCATACCGCGGCGCATCGGGCCGAGGCGCTGGAGCGCGATCTCCTCGCGCTGCAGCGCCGGCGGGTCGGGCCGCTCGTCAAGGCTTAGGTTCATCCGACGACCGGCCGGACTGCCGCGGCATTTGGAGCCGCGTCGGCCCGGGAGCCGCCGTGCTATCCGGGCCTACCAACTGGAGGATCACGCCCGCATGGACGCGCTCGCGTCGCCTGCCCAGTCGCGGCGTCGCGCGTCGCGCACGCCGATCCTGCGGCACCTTGCGCATTTCGGGCCGCTGCTGCTGCTCTCGTGCGCCGCCCTCGTGCTGGCGGCGGAGCGGCCCGCGCCCGGCACGCCGCTGGTGCTGCGGCTGCTCTACGGGCTCGTCGTCGGGCTGAACGTGGCGGCGCTGACGATGTCGTCGTGGAGCACGCTGATCGGCGCCTTGGTGGCGCCGTTCTCGCGCGGCGGCCGTATCAGCGGCGGCCCCCGCGTGCTGCCGCCGACCGGCCGGGCGCGCACCGCCGTGCTGCTGCCGATCTACGAGGAGGACGCGCCCCGCGTCTTCGCCGCCGCCCGGGCCATGGCGGCTTCGCTGGCGGAGGTAGCGATCGGCCACGTCGACCTCTTCGTCCTCAGCGACTCGCGCTCGACCGCCGCCGTCGCTGCCGAGGAGGCGATGGCGGCGCTGAGCCCGAGCCGCGAGGCTCCCGCTCTTTTCTATAGAAGGCGCGCGGAAAACACCGGCCGCAAGGCCGGCAACATCGCCGAGTTCTGCGAGCGCTGGGGCGCCGCCTACGACTTCATGGTGGTGCTCGATGCCGACAGCCTGATGACCGGCGAGGCCGTCGCCCGCCTCGTCGGCGCGATGGAGGCCAACCCGCGCGCCGGTCTGATCCAGGCGATGTGCTACCCCGTCGGCCGCCACAGCGCCTTCGCCCGGCTGCAGCAGTTCAACGCCCGCCTTTACGGGCCGCTGTTCCAGCGCGGCGTGTCGTTCTGGCAGGGCTCGCGCGGCAACTACTGGGGCCATAACGCCATCGTGCGGATCGCGCCGTTCGCCGCCGCCTGCGGCCTGCCGCTGCTGCCCGGCCGCGCGCCGTTCGGCGGCGAGATCCTCTCGCACGACACGGTCGAGGCGGCCCTCATGCTGCGCGCCGGCCACGACGTGTGGATGCTGCCCGACGGTCCCGACGGCGGCCACGACGGCTCGTGGGAGGAGACGCCGACCAACCTCCTCGACCATCTCGATCGCGACCGCCGCTGGTGCCGCGGCAACCTCCAGCACGCGCTGGTGCTGCGCGCCAGCGGTCTGAAGCTGGCCTCGATCTATCATCTCACGCGCGGCCTGCTGCACTACCTCTATGCGCCGCTGGTGGTACTGTGGCTGGCGCTCTACGCGCTGGTCGATCGCCGCGCCGCCCCCGACGCGCTGCTGTGGCTGGTGGCCGGCCTGATCGTCGTGCCGCGGCTGGTCTGCGTGATGGCGGCGATGGCCGACGGCGAGCAGGCGCGCGGCTTCGGCGGTCGCGTCGCGCTCGCGGCGAGTGCGCTGCTCGACCAGCTCGTCGTCGCGCTGACCTATCCGGCGACGCTGACCTTCCACCTCGTGTTCCTCTCCGGAACGCTGCTGGGAGGGGAGACCCGATGGGATGCGCAGACGCGCGACGACCGCGGCCTCTCCTGGCGCCAGGCGACCCGCCGCCTCGGGCCGCCCCTCGCCACCGCCGCGGTGGCGCTCGCGCTGGTGGCGCCGTTCGCGCCCTGGCCGGCCGGGCTGCTGATGCCGGGCCTCATCGCCGCGATCCCGCTCGCCGTGCTGACCAGCCGCCGGCTATCGGCGTCCGCGCTGCTGTGCACGCCGGAGGACACGTGGCCTCATCCGATCCGCGCCGAGCGCGCCGCCCTCGAAGCGCAGCTGCGTTCGGGCAGAGGCCATGGCGCCGGCGCGCCGCCGCTGCCGCCCGAGGCCGGCTTGCCGATCAGGCCACAGGTGCTGCGTCCGCGACGCTTGGCGTTGTGAGCCGCGGCGCCGGCGCGCGACGGGGATAGCGCTCGATCATGCTGGCGCAGAAGTCGGCGAACTCGTCGGGGTCGATCGGCGCGCTGGAATGGTGCGGCGCCAGTCCCCGGTGCTCGGGCGTGTAGCAGAACGTCACGGTGACGTCGAAATCGGCCAGGGCCTCCATCTGCCGGTCGAACCAGCCGAGCGCGTCGGGGCGGAAGGAATCGGCCCAGGAAAGCCCCGTGCGGATGTAGGTGACGCCGAGCCGCTTCAGCCAGGCGACGGCGTCGTCGAGGCGGTGGTCGTGGTAGTGGAACCACTGGCAGATGCCGAGCGCCGGCGTGTGCCGGGCGAAGCGCTCCAGCGAGGGCTTGGGCGTGCCGTCCTGGCGCAGCAGGCCCATGGCGAAATGCCGGTAGTACGACGAGCCCTCCGCCTCCTTGTGGCGGGTGGTGGCTTCCCACTCGCGCGGCAGGTCGTAGAGCGAGTACCAATGGATGCGCGGCGCCTTGCCGACGAGCAGCTCGGCGGTGCGGTCGAAGCCGAACACCTGCACCTCGTCGGCGCCGAACGTGGAGACGCCGACCTCGCTGACCCACACCGGCAGTGACGTCACCGCCTTGATCTCGTCGATCTTGGCCGGCCACTCGTCGATCTTCCACAGGTTCCAGTCGAGCGGAAAGCCGTGCACCGCCACCGCGTCGATGTGGTCGAGCACGCCGTAGCCGGCAAGGCGGCTCACGAAGAGAGGGTCGATCGGCGACATGCCGCCGAGCACCTTGGGCAGGCCGGGATCGACGGCGGCGATGGCGTCGGCGGCGGCGATCGCCATGGCGGCGAACTTCGACCAGTCGGGATCGACCTCGGGGTCCCAGTGCGACTTGTTGTTGGGCTCGTTCCAGATCATCGCCGCCTCGATCATCGAGCGAAGGCCTTTCTCGGGTAGACGGCGGCATCGGCCGGAGCGTCGGCGACGCGACACAGGTAGACCTCGGCCTCGGGCCGGTCGAGGATGGCGAAGCCGGCGGAGCGCAGCATGGCCTCCATGCCGGCGCGGTTCGGGATCCACCAGTTGGTGGGATCGTCCGAATAGCGCTTCTCGATGAAGTGCATGCGCGGGAAGCCGGCGCGGGCGAACGGCGCCTTGCGCTTGATGTCATAATCGTCCTCGATCGGCGTCACCGCCTTGGAGCCGCGCAGCATCGACTGGAACAGCAGGAGGTCGCCGGCGACGTGGTCGCGGACGAGGTCGAGCGCCAGCAGCGGGTGGCGGAGGTGGTAGAACACGCCCATAAAGATCACGAGGTCGAAGCGTTCGCCGAGCGCGCCGATGTCGTAGACGTCGAGCCGGGCGAACTCGATGTCGAGCCCGGCCACCTCTGCGGCGAAGCGGGCCTGGGCGAGGTATCGCTCGTCCGAGTCGACGCCGAGTACGCGGGCGGCGCCGCGCCGCTTCATCTCCATGGCGTAGAAGCCGCCGTTGCAGCCGATGTCGAGAACGCTCTTGCCGGCGAGGTCGGCCGGCAGGGCGGCGGCGAAGCGCTGGAACTTGACGTTGGGATAGTCGAACAGGAAATGGTCGGGCGCGGTGCGCACGCCGCCGACCTCCATGTTGTGGAACCAGGGGCCGAGCGCCTCGACCCGCCGGCGAATCTCCTCCCGCGTCACTGCGCGGCCCGGACCGTCTCGGCGTCGACCGCGGCCTCGCCGGCGATGAAGCGCTCGGTCAGCACGCGCGCCTCGGCATCGGTGAACTGCCGCGGCGGCGACTTCATGAAGTAGCTCGAGGGCTCCACCAGCGCGCCGGCGAGGCCGCGGTCGAGCCCGAGCTTGACGCAGCGGATCGCGTCGATGACGACGCCGGCGGAATTGGGCGAGTCCCAGACCTCGAGCTTCATCTCGATCGACATCGGCGTGTCGCCGAACCCGGTGCCCTCAAGCCGGATGTAGGCCCATTTGCGGTCGCTCAGCCATTCCACGTAGTCGCTGGGACCGACGTGGACGTTCTCGGGCGCGAGCGGCACCGCCATCTGGCTCATGACCGATTGGGTCTTCGAGATCTTCTTCGAGGTCAGTCGCTCGCGCTCCAGCATGTTCTTGAAGTCTGTGTTACCGCCGAAGTTGAGCTGGAAGGTGCGGTCGAGCCGCACGCCGCGCTCCTCGAAGAGGTTGGCGAGCGCGCGATGGACGATGGTGGCGCCGACCTGGCTCTTGATGTCGTCGCCGATGATCGGCACGCCGGCGGCGCGGAATCGCGCCTCCCAGTCCGACCGCGAGGCGAGGAACACCGGCATGCAGTTCACGAAGCCGCAGCCGGCCGCCATCGCCGCCTCGGCATAGTATTCTCCTGCCCGCTGCGACCCCACCGGCAGGAAGGACACCAGCACCTCGGCGCCAACCTGCCGGAGCTCGGCCGCGACATCGCAGGGCGGCGCGTCGGCCTCGACGATCTCCTCGCGGGTGTAGCGGCCCAGGCCATCGAGGGTCGGACCGCGCGCGACGATCGCGCCGGTGCGCGCCGCCTTGGCGAAACGCGTCGTGTTGTTCGGCTCGGCGAAAACCGCGTCGGCAACGTCGCGCCCGACCTTGGTTGCGTTGACGTCGAAGGCGGCCACGACCTCGATGTCGCGAATCGCGTAGCCGCCGAGGACCGGATGCATCAGGCCGGGCACGATCTCATTGGGATCGGCGTCGGCGTAGAAGTTCAAACCCTGGACGAGAGACGACGCGCAATTGCCGACACCCACGATCGCCAGTCTTATCTTTTGATGTGAGGCCGCTCTTGTCATCTCGATCTTTTCGTTTCGCCGCCGAGCTTATCGCCAAACGCAGCGTCAAGTGCAATCAGTCGCACACAAGGAAGCGGTGATCTGTCTTTTGATATGTTTATGCTGCGTCGGGCCAAGTCCAGCGGCGCGATGCGCCATGCATTCGTCGTCGCCGGATTGACGAGGCGGCGTTGCGGGCCACTTCAGTGGGCGACGCGAGACAGGAGCACCGTCGCGGAATCTTTGCCGCTGCCGTCTTATGCCGCAGCGTCTCGTACGCTGTTGCGATGTTAGACGATCCGCCGCCTCCGGGAGGAAAAGTTTAGATGCGAGTACCTGCAGACACTCGGACGATCGGCGATCGACGTGAGAAGCTCGGCGTCGCCGTCGTCGGGTTGGGTGGTGCTGTCGCGACCACCGCCATCGCCGGGATCGAGATGATCAAGGCCGGCCGCAACGACCGTACCGGCCTGCCTCTTGCCGACCTCGCCGTGGCCGGTCTTGCCGACTATCGCGACATCGTCTTCACCGGCTGGGACGTCAACGGCGACGATCTCGGCGCTGCCGCCGAGAAGCACGGCGTCCTCGACGGCGAGCAGTCCCGCAGCGCGGCTCCGGCGCTCAACGGCATTCGCCCGATGGCGGCCGTCGGCTCCGCGGCCTTCTGCAAGAACGTCGATGGCGAGAACAAGATCGTCGCCAAGACGCATCGCGAGGCGGTCGAGCGCATCAGCGCCGACATGGAGCGTTTCAAGCGCGAGAGCGGCGTCGACCGCGTGATCATGGTCAACCTGGCTTCGACCGAGCGCTACCCCGATCTCGACGCGCCGGCGCTACAGGATCTGTCGGCCTTTGAAAGGGCGCTCGACGAATCCGACCCGACGATCGGGCCGGCCATGCTCTACGCCTACGCGGCCATCGCGACCGGCAACCCCTACGCCAACTTCACGCCGTCGGTCGCCGCCGACGCCAAGCCGCTGGTGCAGTTCGCCCGCGAGCGCAACGTCGCCGTGGCCGGCAAGGACGGCAAGACCGGGCAGACCTTCATGAAGACGGTCATCGCGCCGGCCCTGCGCCAGCGCGCGCTTCACGTCGACGGCTGGTTCTCGACCAACATCCTCGGCAATCGCGACGGCCTGGCGCTCGACGATCCGGCTTCGCTGAAGTCAAAGCTCGGCACCAAGAAGAGCGTGCTCGACCAGATGCTCGGCTACCCCGTCGAGGATCACATCATCGACATCCGCTACTACCGCCCGCGCGGCGACGACAAGGAGGCCTGGGACAACATCGACATCTCCGGCTTCATGGGCCAGCGCATGCAGATCAAGATCAACTTTCTCTGCAAGGACTCGATCCTGGCAGCGCCGCTGGCGATCGAGATCGCGCGATGCCTCGGCCTTGCCGACCGCCGCGGCCAAGGCGGCGTGCAGGAGCAGCTCGGCGTCTTCTTCAAGGCGCCGATGACGACTAACGGCCACCTGCCAGAGCACGCCTTTCACGCCCAGCAGGACGCTTTGTACGATTGGCTCGGCGTCGGCAACGCGGCGGACAATGCCGCGTGAGCGGATCGCTCGCGGTGCCGGACGGCGCCGCGCCGGCCTTGCTGCGCGAGCTCTTCGGTGAGTTCGGCGACCTCAAGCGCACGCGCTCGGCCGGCCGCCACGGCTCCGTCGCCGAGCGGGGCTTCGTGGCGGCTTGGGCTGCGCTTTGCTCGGGCGAGGATGCTGGGCAAGTGATGGCGCTGTCGGTCGCCGACGCGCTGGCGGCGGCCCGCCTCGGCGACCTCGACAAGGCGAAGCTGACCGATTTGGGCCTCGACGACGAGGGCGCCCTCGCCGTGCTCCGCCGCGCCTTCGATGGCGTGGCGCCGGAGGTCGACCCTGCACTGGCCGCAACCCTGAGGCCGGTGCTCGGGACATCCCTGCGCCGAGGCAAAACCCCGCCGTTCGTCGCCGCTCTGGCGGAGCAGCCGCGCGCGGGCGCGACCTGCCCGGGCAAGCCGCGCATCCTGCTGGAGCCGCCGGAGAACCATGCCGAGCATTGCTGGGCGGTCGCGGTCTTCGGCGTGCTGCTGGCGCCGCGCTACGGCGCCGATCCACGCACCGTCTTCCTCGCCGGCCTCGCCCACCACCTCCACAACGCCGCGATGCCCGACAGCGGCTTCACCGGCGAGATGCTGCTCGGCGACCGGCTCGACGCCGTCTGCGCCTGCGCCACCGAGCACGCGCTGGCGCAGCTGCCCGAGCCGCTGCGCGGCGAGATCGTCGCCGCCCGCGCCATCCTCCCCGACGCGGCGACGCCCGAGGGCCGCGCCTTCCACGCCGCCGACGTGATCGACCGCGTCACCCAGATGGCGCAGCACCTGCGCGTCGCCACCGTGACCATGCCGGTGCTCCTCGACGAATGGCACCTCGTGCACGACGGCCCGATCAAGGCGTTCCATGAATCCGTGCTGGCGGACATGGGGCTGCTGTGAGCGAGCCGCTGCGCTCGCCGCTGACCGGCCGCTCGCTCGTGCCGGACACGCCGCATTCGCTCGCGGCGCAGGGCGAACGTTGGCCGGTGATCGACGGCATCGCCTTCCTGCGCACCGGGCGGGACGCGCTCGTGGCCGACGTGCTGGCGAAGCTCGACGCCGGCGTGGGCGACGCCGCCCTCGCGCTGCTGCTCGTGGAGCAGGACGATTGGTGGGGCGGGCCGCCGGCCGATCCCGTGCGCCTCGCCACCCTGGTGCGCGAGCGCGACGCGCTGACGTTCCGCGAGGCGATGGACCACCTCGGTTTCGGCCGCGTCGGCGACTACCTCGCCCACCGCTGGAGTGACCCGACCTACCTCGCCGGCCTCGCGCTGCTCGAGGCGCACTGGGCCGAGCCTGATCGCGTCTTCGAGCTCGCCTGCGGCACCGGCCCCTACCTGCGCGAGCTGGCGCGGCGCGGCGTGCCCTGCACCGGCGGCGACGTGGTCTTCGCCAAGCTCTGGCTGGCCCGGCATTGGGTCGTCGGGCCGGACGTCGAGCTGATCTGCTTCGATGCCGGCTCGCCCTGGCCGATCGCCGGGCGTCGGCACGGCCTCGTGCTCTGCCACGACGCCTTCTACTTCCTCGAACCTAAGCAGGCGGTCGCCGACAGGCTGCGCGCCGCCACGGCGGGGGACGGCCTGCTCGCCGTGGCCCACGTGCACAATGCCGGTTACGCCAACCTCTCCTCGGGCGCCGCGATGTCGGCGGAGGCGCTCGCCGCGCTGTTCCCGGAGGGCACAATCTACGACGATGCCGAGCTGACGCTGGCGCTGGCGGAGGCGCGCGCCCCGCGGCCGCAGCCTGCCGCGGAATTGCGCGAGGTCGAGGCTTTCTCGCTGGCGCTCGGCGATTCGCTGCCGCCGCGCCCCGTCTTGGCCGGGCTGGCGCTGCCCATGCCGGGCGCGGCGCTGCGGAAGAACCCGCTCTACGGCGACGACGACCGCATCGCCTGGCCCTCCGAGCGCTACCGCGAGGAATACGCGGCCCGCGCCACCTATCCCGAGCACTCGCAGGTGCCGCGCACCGCGCGCCGCGTGCCCGCCACCGAGACCGGCGCGCGCTCGCGCGAGCTGGTCGACCTGCCGGAGCGCTGGTGATGCTGCGCTGGGGCATCGTCGGCTTCGGCTGGGTCGCGCGCGACTTCATGGCGCCGGGCATCCTCGCCGCGGGTGACAGCGTCGCTGCGGTCTGCGACCGGAACGCGGATGCGCGCGACGCTGGCGAGCGCCTCGGCGCGACGGCCCATGCCGACCTCGACGGCCTGCTCGGCCAGGCGCTCGACGCCGTCTACATCGCCACCCCCAACCACCTTCATCGCGGCGCCGTGGAGGCCTGCCTCGCCGCCGGCGTGCCGGTGCTGTGCGAGAAGCCGATGGCGGCGACGCTCGCCGACGCCTCGGCCATGGTCGCGGCGGCGCGCAGCACCGGCACCCTGCTCGGCCTCGCCTTCGACCAGCGCCGTCACCCGGCCCACGGCGCCATCCGCGACGCCATCGCCGCCGGCCTCGTCGGGACGCCGACGGCGATCCGCATCGTCTACGGCTGCTGGCTCGACCGCGGCTGGAGCGCGGACCGGCGAAATCCTGGCAACTCCCACGACAATTGGCGCATCGATGCCGCCCAGGCCGGCGGCGGCGCCATCATCGACCTGGCGCCGCACGGGCTTGATCTCGCCGACATGCTGCTCGGCGAGCCGGTGGTCGACCTCGCCGGGCTGCTGCAGCGGCGCGTGCAGGGCTACGCCGTCGACGATGGCGGCATGCTGGTCGGGCGCACCGCCGGCGGCGTGCTGGTCGGCCTGCACAACAGCTACAACACGCCCGAGACGCTGCCGCGGCGCCGGCTCGAGGTCGTCGGCACGCGCGGCCAGATCGTCGCCACCGACACCATGGGCCAGGACCCCGGCGGCGCGGTGGTCTTCACCGATGCCGCGAGCGGCGAGACCCGGCCCATCGCCTTCGACGCCGCGCTGTCGCCCTTCACCGCGCAGGCCCGCGCCTTCGCCGCCGCCGTGCGCGGCGGCCCCCACGATTTCGACCCCGCGCGTGATCTCGCGGGGCTGCGCCTGCTCCTGTCGCTCGAGGCCACTGCGCAGCAGGAACTGGAGCCCGCATGACGATGCAAGACCTGAGGAACCCGACGTGACCGGCCTACCCTCCAACCTCGGCGACGCCGCCCGCGCCTACGTCGCCGGCATGCCGAAAGGCGAGATCGTCGCCTTCCCGATCACCGGCCTCGACGTCGTCGGCCTGCCGGTGTGGGTCGTCGCCTTGTTCCCCGAGGACCCGCGCCTCGCCGACATCATGCCCTACGGCGTTGGCTACGGCACCAGCGACGAACAGGCGGTGCTGGGCGGCCTCGGCGAATGCGCGGAGATGATCTATTCCGTGCTGACACTGCCCGGCACGAAGCGCACGCGCGCCAGCTGGAGCGACCTCGTCGCCTCGCTCGGTGCCGACGCCGTCGCCGATCCGCTGACGCTCGGCCTGCCCGCCGGGTCGCCCGTCGGCCGCGACACGGTGCTGGACTGGATCGAGAGCCGCCGCCTGCGCGACGGCGCCAGCGTGCTGGTGCCCCTTGACGTCGTCGCCCTCAACCAGCAGGAGCTGGCCGAGGGCTACACGCCGTTCACGACGCTGATCACCAACGGCATGGGCGCCGGCCCCGACGTCGAATGGGCGGTCGGGCACGGCCTGCTCGAGCTGCTGCAGCGCGACGGCAACGGCCTGCTGTTCAAGGCGCTCGACCGCGGCGTGGCGCTCGACCTGCCCGATGCGCCACCGCCCGCCGTCGCGGCAATCCGCGAGCGCTTCGAGCGCGCCGGTATCCGCGCCATCCCGAAGTTCGCCACCGACGAGTTCGGCCTCGCCAACGTCTATTGCGTCGGGCTCGAGGCGGACGGCCGCGAGCCGCCGCTGCCGATCATGGTGACGGGCTGCGGCGAGGCCTGCCATCCCGATCGCGAGCGCGCGCTCGCCAAGGCGATGTGCGAGTTCGCCGCCTCGCGCGTGCGCAAGGCCTTCGCCCACGGGCCGCAGGGCTTCGTCCGCGGCGCCGGCCCGCGTGACTACGCCGAGCGCTTCCTGCGGCAGGCCGGTTCCGGCGTCACGTCGCAGGAAGGCCGCGCCTTCCAGACGATGCGGGACTGGACGACGCGGCGGCCGGCGGAGATCCGGGCCTGGCTCGCCGACACGGTGCATTCGGTGCGCGATCACAAGGCCTTCGCGGAGCTGCCGCACACCCCGGCTGCGGACACGCGCGCGGCCGGCCGCATCGCACGCGAGCGCGTCGAGGCCGCCGGCATCGACGTGCTCTGCGTCGATCTCACCCCGCCGGGCGCGCCGGTCAGCGTCGTCAAGGTGATCGCGCCGGGCCTCGAGGTCGAGACCATGAGCTACGGCCGCATCGGCGAGCGCAACACCCGCAAGCTGATCGAGCGCGGCGATCCGCTCATCAAGTTCGGCACGCCCTCGGCCACGCTGAAGCCGGTTCGGCTCACGCCCGAGGCCATCGCGCGCTTCGGCGGCCAGCCTTTGTTCGACACCGCTTTGGCCGAGCGCATCGTCGGCCCGCTCTACCCGCTCTATCGCGAGCCGGAGGCCCACCACGTCGCCGCCGCCGAGCGCCTGGCCGCCGAATGAGCCTGCGCTTCGCCTACAACACCAATGGCTGCGGCAGCCATCGCTTGTCGGACGCGCTCGACCTGATGGCGGAGGCCGGCTACGCCGGCGTCGCGCTGACGCTCGACCACCATCATCTCGATCCCTTTGCCGAGGACTGGGAGAGTGACGCGCGTGCGCTGCGCCGGCGCCTCGACGCGCTCGGCTTCGGCTCGGTCATCGAGACCGGCGCGCGCTTCCTGCTCGACCCGCGGGCCAAGCACGAGCCGACGCTCGTCACCGCCGATCCCGCCGGCCGCGCCCGGCGCGTGGCCTTCTTGCAGCGCGCCGTCGACATTGCCGCCATCCTCGGCTCGGAGGCGGTGTCGTTCTGGGCCGGCGTGCCGAAGCCGGGCGTCGACCGCCACGAGGCCCGCGGCTGGCTGCTCGACGGCCTCGCTTCCGTCGCCGCCTATGCCAAGCGTCAGGGCATCGTCGCGGCGTTCGAGCCGGAGCCCGGCATGCTGATCGAGACGGCCGCGGAATGGGAGGGGCTGGACGTGGCCGACCTCGCCCTGGCGCTCGACACCGGGCACTGTCTCGTGACGCAGGACATCGACCCCGCCGCCGCCGTGCGGCGCTGGGGCCCCCGCCTCGGCACCGTGTCGCTCGAGGACATGAAACGCGGCGTACACCTGCACCTGCCATTCGGCGAGGGCGACATGGACGTGCCGGCCGTGCTCGACGCTCTGGAGGCTGTGGGCTTCGGCAAGCTCGTCTGCGTGGAGCTGTCGCGCGAGAGCCCGCAGGCCGACAAGGCCATCCCGCGTTCCATCGAGTGGCTGCGGACCTGCCGCGCGGCGAGGGCGGCGTGAGGATCTGCTTCGTCTCGCGCCGCTTCTTCCCGGCGATCAGTGGGATGAGCATCTACGCCGTCAACCTGCTGCGCGAGCTCGTCGCCGGCGGCCACGATGTGACGATGATCAGCCAGTACTACGACGGCGACCACGCCACCGTGTACGGCGGCGGCCCGCCGCCGGCCGTGCCGGGCGTCAAGGTCGTCGGCCTGCCCGCGCTGGGCGAGCAGGACCACGGCGACTTCGAGCGCGACATCGAGACGATGATCTCGGCGGTGAAGCGCGAGCACGCGCGCGCGCCCTTCGACATCCTCCACGCGCAATACGGCTATCCCACCGGCTGGGCGGTGCTGCTCGCCGCGGCCGAGATCGGCGTGCCCTGCGTGGTCTCGATCCAGGGCGGCGACGGGCACTGGGTCGGCTCGTGCTGCCAGACGCACTACCAGGCCTTCGGCCGCGTCCTCGACCACGCCGGCGCCCTGCTGATCGGCGGCGAGAGCTTCATCGCGGAAGTCTCCGAGCGCATGAGCGTGCCGCGCGCGCGCTTCACCCGCGTGCCGGGCGCCGTCGACACCGCGAGCTTCAAGCCCGGCCACGAGGTCGGCACGCTCGGTGCGCCGCCGCGGCTGCTCTACCATGGCCGGGTCGACCGCCGAAAAGGCGTGCTCGACTTCATCGAGGCGTTGGCCCTGCTGCGCGAATGGGGTGTGCCCTTCGTGGGCACCATCTCCGGCATCGGGCCGGATGACGCGCCGGCAAGGGCGCTCGCGGCGGAGCGGCGCTTCACGCCCGAGACGCTGCGCTTCACCGGCGGCGCCGACTATGCGGTGGCGCCCGCCGTCTACGCCGCCGCCGACATCTTCGCCTCGCCGACCTATTCGGAAGGCTTCTCCAACACGATTCTCGAGGCCATGGCCTCGGGGCTGCCGGTGGCCAGCTGCGCCGTCGTCGGCGTCACCGACTGCCTGCGCCACGACGACAACGGCCTGCTGACGGAGGCGGGCGACGTGCGCGCCCATGCCGAGGCCCTGCGCCGGCTCATCGAGGACGAGGCTCTGCGCCGGCGCATCGCCACGCGCGGGCTGGAGGATTGCCGCGCCAACTACTCCTGGTCGGTGGTCGGCCGACGCGTGGTCGAGGTCTACGAGGAGCTGCGCGGCACGGCACCGGTCGGCGATTTCCGCCGCGACCTGGTGGCGAGCCCGTGCCGCTTCCGCGTCCATCCGCACCTGCTCTGAGCATGCCGACCGCGCTCGCGATCTCGCCGCACCTCGACGACGCCGTCTTCTCCGCCGGCGGCACGCTGGCGCGGCTGGCGCGCGAGGGCTGGCGCGTGATCGTCGCGACCGTCTTCACCGCCAGCATGCCCGCGCCGCAGGGCTTCGCGCTGGCGTGCCAGCTCGACAAGGGGTTGGCTCCCGAAGTTGATTACATGGCGCTGCGGCGCGACGAGGACGCCGCCGCCTGCGCTCATCTCGGCGTTGAGCCGCTGTGGCTGCCCTTCGCCGAGGCGCCGCACCGCGGCTACGGCTCGGCGGCCGAGCTGTTCGCAGGCCTCTCGCCGGCGGATGACATCGTTGGGCAGATCGCGCCGGCGCTTGTCGATGTGCTTGCCGAGACGGCGCCCGACGCGATCCTCGCGCCGCAGGCGGTCGGCGCCCACGTCGATCACGTCGCGGTCGTGCAGGCCCTCGCCGGCTGCGCGCGTAAAATTTGCTGGTGGACAGACTACCCCTACACGGTGCGGCCGGCGCCGAGACCGAGCCCCTTCGCGGCGTCGCTGGACGCGATGGAAATCGAGCGGGTCGATCTGGGTGAGCCGGAGCTGGCCGCCAAGCTCGACTCCGTATCCGCCTACCGCAGCCAGTTAGGCTTCCAGTTCGGCGGCGTCGCCGAGGCCCGCGCCCAGATCGCGGCGACGGGGCGGGTCGAGACCTTTCGCGTCGGCCGCGCCGCGGGCTGAGGCGGCGAGCTTGCGCCGGCGCAAGCGGCGAGCTTGCGCCGGGGCCGCGTCTCGACCACATCCGTACTCGGCCGAGCCCTTCGGCGCACAGGAGCGTTCCATGCCCCAGCCCGGCGGCCGCATCTTCGACGATTTCTCCCGCCTGATGACCGATGCCTCGGGGCTCGCGTCCGGCGTACGCCGCGAGGTCGAGACGGTGGTGCGGGGCCAGGTCGAGCGCCTGCTCGCCGCCATGGACGTCGTCTCGCGCGACGAGCATGAGGCGGTGAAGAGCATGGCCGCCCTGGCCCGGGACGAGAACGAGCGCCTGGAGCGCCGCATCGCCGAGCTCGAGCGCAAGCTCGGCATCGCGGCGACGCCGCCGCCCGGCGCGGGTCCCATCGACATCTGATCGCGGTCTACGAGCCCCCTTCGTCCTCCAAAATCCACGCGACCGCCGCCGCCAAGTCGTCCTGCACCGTCGTCGGACCGGGATCGAACCGGCCCTCGTCGCCCGGCTTGAACTTGCCAGTGCGCACCAGCACCCCGGCGAGGCCGGCGTCGAGCGCGCCGCCGACGTCGCCCTCGACGTCGTCGCCGATCATCACCGTCTCCGCCCCCTGCGTGCCGAGGCTCGCGCAGGCCGCGTCGAAGAAGGCCCGGGCCGGCTTGCCGATCACCTCGGCCTCCTGGCCGCTGGCGTATTCCAGCGCGGCGACGAAGGGACCGGCATCGAGGCTGGGACGGCCGTCGCCGTCCTGGAACACCCGGTTCTTGGCCAGCGCGAACAAAGCGGCGCCGTTGTCCAGCGCCCGAAGCGCGGCGTTCAGGGCCTCGTAGGTGAAGGCCTCGCCGGCGTCGCCGACGAGCACGACGTCGGCGCCCCCGGCCTCGTCGTGCCGAGCGAAATCCTCGACGAGGTCGGGATGCACCAGCAGGTGCGGCACGCGGCCGTCGAGCACATGGCGCGCGGCGAAGGCCGGCGTGAAGATCGTGTCGGGCTCCGCCGCGATGCCGAGCCGCTTCAGCCTGTCGACCAGCGCGCGGCGCGGCTTGCGGGTGGTGTTGGTGAGGAAGCGCACCGCGACGCCGGCCTCGCGCAGCCGTGCCACGGCCGGGACCGAGCCGGCGATCGCCTCGTCGCCGGTGAACACCACCCCGCCGAGATCCAGCAGAACGCCCGCGTACCGCGCCATCACGTCTCCTTCCAGTTGCCGTGCCCACCGCCGTCATCGCCCGCAACCCGCGATGACGGAAGCCCATCCGCCCGGAGCCGGTCCCGACAAAGTGGAGCCGACGTCGTCATGTCGTCTTCCCGGGGCGAGCGAAGCGAGAGCCCGCGACCCATGACAACGCGCTTGCTGGATGGAGCGGCATCTTTCCGCTCGTTCCGGTACCCGCGTTGTCATGGGTTCCGGGCTCGCCTTCGGCGCCCCGGAAAGACGGCCCCGGGATGCGCTCTAATCGGCCGAGAACCGCTCGCGCAGGCGGTGCTTGAAGATCTTGCCCGTGTCGGCGCGGGGCAGGTCGGCGACGATCTCGATGCGTCCGGGTAGGGGACCCGTCCCCAAAGCCTCGCGGATCGCTTCCGGCGTCAGCGCGGCGCCGGGCAGCGGCTCGACGCAGGCGTAGGCGCAGGCGCAGGCGGTCTCTCCGCCCTCCGCCGCGAGGCCGAACACCGCGCAGTCCGCCACGCCCGGCAACCCGAGGATCACGGCCTCGATCTCCGCCGGCACCAGGGTGGCGTCGCCGATGCGGATCAGGTCGCGGCCGCGGTCGTGCAGGAAGAGGTAGCCGTCCGCGTCGAGGTAGCCGACGTCGCCGGCGGTAACGCGGTCGCCGCGCCCCATGGCGGCGCGCTCGGCCTCGCGGCCGGGATAGGTGAAGCGGTGGAGGTTGTCCGAGGCGGCGTAGATCGTGCCGGGCGCGCCCGGCGGCACGGGGCGGCCGTCCGCGTCGAGCACGGCGAGAACGATGCCCGGCAGTGCGCGGCCGACGCTGCCGGGATGGCTGCGCGCATCCCCGCTGTCGGCCAGGGTGAGCAGCCCCGTCTCCGTCGACCCGTAATATTCGTGCACGATCGGCCCCCAGGCCGAGATCGCCTCGGCCTTCAGCGCCGGCGGGCACGGCGCCGCGCCATGGACGACGTGGCGCAGCGAGCCGGTGTCGTGGCGTCGCCGCACCGTCTCGGGCAGCCTCAGCAGGCGCAGCATCATCGCCGGCGAGAGGTGCACGTGCGTGACCCCGTGCCGGGCGATCAGCGCCAGCGCCTCCGCCGCCTCGAAGCGCGCCATCAGCACGATGTCGGCACCGGCACCGAGCGCGAGCCGGGCGAAGGCCCGCGGCACCGAATGCGACAGCGGCCCGGTGACCAGCGCCACCGCGCGCCCGGGCTTGTCGAAGCCGTAGACCCGCCTGGCCTTGGCCGAACCTTCCGAGCGGGAGCCGGAGCGGCGCACGGCCTTGGGCCGGCCCGTCGAGCCTGAGGTGTAGGCGAGCGACGGCGCGGCGGCCGCCGGCTCGCCGGTGAACGGCGGCTGGACCGCGAGCCAGGCCTCCCACGCGAGATCGTCGCCGTGCGGCACCGCGTCGGGCGCGCCGTTGACGAAGGCCGGAACCGGCACGACGATCGTCGCGAGACCCGCCGGCAGCCGCCCGCGCAGCGGCGCCAGCAGGTCGGCGTGGGCGACCAGCACCCGCGCGGCGCAATCCTCGAGGATGAAAACGAGGTCGTCCGCCGCCATGTGGCGGTCGAGCGGCACCGCGGTCGCGCCGAGCAGCGCCGCCGCCCGTTGCGCCTCGAAGACGACGGCATCGTTGTGCAGCAGCAGCGCCACGGTCGCGCCGGGCGAGAGGCCGAGCGCGTCGAGGCCGGCGGCGGCGGGCCGCGCCCGCATCTCGATCTCGGCGTGGCCCCGTGACGTGGCGCCGGTGAAGATACGCGGCTCGTGTGACGTCATGCCCGCAAAGGGCTGCAAGGCTTGCGCCGGGATTTCGCCGCCGCCAAGCTCTGCTATGGGGAGCGGCGGGACGGAGTGGGCATGAGTTCTCAGGATATCGCGGACGCCACGCCCCTGGAGCTGCTGCGCCCGCACGCCAAGCTCGTCGTCGCCTGCTTCCTCGGCTGGTTCCTCGACGCCTTCGACCAGGTCGCCCTGCTTCTGGTGCTGCCGGTCGTCGGCAAGCATTTCGGCGTGTCGCTCTCCGCGATGGGGCTGGTCCTCGCCGCCCAGAGCATCGGGCGCATCGCCGGCAACATCGGCTGGGGCTGGCTCGCCGACCGCTACGGCCGCAAGCTCACCTTCATGATCGGCGTGATCTGGTTCGCCGCCTTCTCCGGCATGACCGGGCTGGCCTGGTCCTACGCCGCGCTGATGGTGATCCAGTTCTTCTTCGGCATCGGCTTCGGAGGCGAGTGGACGGCCTCGGCCGCGCTGCTGATGGAGAGCGTGCCCGAGCGCGCCAAGAAGGTCGCCTCCTCGCTGATGATGGCCGGCTACGAATTCGGCTTCTTCGCCGCCTCCGCCGCCAACGCGGTGCTGGTGCCGCATTTCGGCTGGCGCTCGCTGTTCTTCGTGGGCGTGATGCCGGCGGTGCTCGCCATCTTCATACGCCGCGGCATCGACGAGAGCCCGGTCTGGCTGCGCGATCAGGACCGCAAGAGGCGAGAGACCCCTACCAACCGCCAGGCCAGGCCGCGCTTCCGCATGGATTATCCCGCCTGGCAGGCCTGCCTGTTCATGGCGGCGCTGCAGTTCCAGACCGCCGCGCTGTACTCCTTCTACCCGACGCTGCTGAAGACGGTGCACGGCTTCGGCGACATTGGCGTATTCTATGCCGTCGGCGTCTACTCGTTGGGCTCGATCATCGGCAAGCTGACGATCGGGCAGGTCGCGACGCGCTTCGGCGAGCGCGCCACCGTCTACGGCTGCCTCGCCTTCACGCTGCTGGGCATCGTGCCCTTCGCCGCCTCCGCGGCGATGCCGGCGGTGCTCGCCACCGCCTTCGTGGTCGGCGGCTCGTCCTCGGGCGTCTTCGCCCTGGTGCCGGCCTACCTGTCGCCGCGCTTCGCCGACTCCGTGCGTTCGTTCGGAATGGGACTGGCCTACGCGGTAGCCGCCGGCTGCCAGGCGGTCGCCGTCTACGTCGTGCCCAAGAGCGCCGACGCCGGCCTCGGCCTGCCGGCGGCGATCGAGATCTTCGTCGCCATCAGCTCGGTCGGGGTCGCCGCCGCCATCCTGCGCCAGCCCCGCCACCTGCCGGGCACCGTGGAAGTGGGGGTCTGAGCGCGGCGCCTCGTGCGCGCGCAGCAGGGTTTCGTAGCGCGAGACGAGGGTCGCACCGAGTGGCTGGCGTGCCGCCATCGCGAAGATCGGCTGCAGGCGGGCGTCCTGCACGGGTGAGGCTGCGAACATGGTGGGCTCCATGCGAGGCTTCGGCGGACGCGACGCGCGAAGGCGCGGTCGCGCCGCGGGCGAGGCCGTCGAGGTCCGAGATCGGGGAGGGAAGCGGCCGGGCCGTAGCTCGGGCCGCGCGAGGACTTTTAGCCGTCACGAGAGGGTGCGCAAGAGGGGCGCTGCGGCCGGTGGTTTGGCGTCGGACAAGGTTGCGAGGCGCGGCTGTCTTTTGGGAGCGTGAGAATCTTCGATCGCGCCTGATCGCCTTTGATCGGTGGCAAGCTTCACCGGCCTGCTTCATTCTGACGATGCGCAAGCAAGACGAGATCGGCTAGAGCCGATCCCGGCGAGGTGGAGCCGATGACGCCGTCTTCCCGGGGCGAGCGAAGCGAGAGCCCGGGACCCATGACAACGCGCTTGCTGGATCGAGCGGCATCATCCTGCCCGTCTTTCGACCGCGTTGTCATGGGTTCCGGGCTCGCCTTCGGCGCCCCGGAAAGACGGATGCTGGGTGCCGTAAGCATTCCTACCAGGATGCGCTTTTGAGCCGATCCCGGTAAAGTGGAGCCGATGACGTCATGTCGTCTTCCCGGGGCGAGCGAAGCGAGAGCCCGGGACCCATGACAACGCGCTTGCCGGATCGAGCGGCATCATTCCGCCCGTCTTTCGACTAAGTTGTCATAGATTCCGGGCTCGCCTTCGGCGCCCCGGAAAGACGGATGCTGGGTGCCGCGAGCATTCCTACCAGGATGCGCTTTTGAGCCGATCCCGGTAAAGTGGAGCCGATGACGTCATGTCGTCTTCCCGGGGCGAGCGAAGCGAGAGCCCGGGACCCATGACAACGCGCTTGCCGGATCGAGCGGCATCATTCCGCCCGTCTTTCGACTAAGTTGTCATAGATTCCGGGCTCGCCTTCGGCGCCCCGGAAAGACGGATGCTGGGTGCCGCGAGCATTCCTACCAGGATGCGCTTTTGAGCCGATCCCGGTAAAGTGGAGCTGATGACGTCATGTCGTCTTCCCGGGGCGAGCGAAGCGAGAGCCCGGGACCCATGACAACGCGCTTGCTGGATCGAGCGGCATCGTTCCGCCCGTCTTTCGACTACGTTGTCATGGATTCCGGGCTCGCCTTCGGCGCCCCGGAAAGACGAATGCAGCGTGGCCGAGGGTCTTCTCTGCCGAGATGCGCTCTAGCTCTCCAGATCGCCGTCTCGAGACAATGGGTGCACGTGCTCGGCCGCGAGCCGCTGCCTGACGGCGGATCACGAGGCGGCCGTGCGAGACCACCGCTTCGACCTGATCTTCGCCGGCGGCACGCTGACCGCGCTGATCGATACGGCCCGATGCTCCAACGCCGGTTGCGGGGTTACGCCCGGATATCTTAGGGTGCTCGCATGGGCGCGGTTCCGAACACTCGCATGACGGTGGACGATTATCTCACCTGGGCCGAAGGGCGGCAGGGTCGCTATGAGCTGATCGACGGGGCCGTATACGCGATGAGTCCCGAGCGAGCGATCCACGCCGAGGTGAAGGCCGCCGTCTACACGGCGCTGGCGGCGCGGATCAAGCAGCGGCGTTTGCCATGCCACGTCTTGCCGGACGGCATGACCGTTCGGGTCGATGCCGCGTCGGCCTACGAACCCGATGCCCTCGTCTATTGCGGCGACAAGCTGCCACCGTCGGCGCTGGACGTGCCCGAGCCGGTTATCGTGGTGGAGGTGCTGTCGACCTCGACGCGCCACGTCGACGTCGGGCGCAAGCTGGCGGGCTACTTCACCTTGCCGAGCATCGTGCATTACCTGATCGTCGACCCAGATCACCCTCTCATCATCCATCACGCCCGTCGCGACGGCGACACGATCGCGACCCGTATCGTGCGCGACGGCACGATCTCACTCGACCCGCCAGGACTGGAGCTGACGATTACGGAGATCTACGCGGGCGTGAGCTAGCGCGGTGCCATTACACATCGACCGCCGCTGGCGATGGATGACCTGACCGTCCGCCTCGACGCGCTGGAGACCCGCGTCGCGCACCAGGACGCCACGATCGAGGATCTCAACGCGACAATCACCGCGCAATGGCGCACGATCGACGCGCTGGCGCGGGAGTTGGCGATGCTGAGCGAGCGCCTGCACGACCTCGGCCGCCGCGAGCCCGGCGCGGCGGAGCCGCCGCCGCCGCACTACTGAAGCCGGGCTTCAGTGCCGCCACAGCACGATCTGGCCGATCGTCAGCAGGATCTCGGCGGTGATCAGCACCACCACCAGGATCTCCAGCCGGTGGGCGCGGTCGGCGTCGATGATGTCGGTCATGGCGCGCGCGGTCTCGGCGATGACGTCGAGCTTGCGCTTCAAGGTGCCGGCGCGCTCCTTCAGTTCGTACTCGTCCTCGAGCCGGGCGTAGAGCCGCTCGAGGTCGGGCCGGTCCCATAGTACGTCGGGCTTCTCCTCCACCGCGACGCGGCCGGAAACGCGATGCTGCACCAGCAGGGTCTGGCCGATGAGCTTCAGCATCGAGCGGCGGTTGCGCGGCGTGCGCCCGTGCGCAAACAGCCGGCCGGCGAAGGGCTCGATCACGTCGAAGACCGCGTTGACCTCGCGCTCGTCGCGGCCGAGCGAGACGCTTTTGGCCAGCGCGTCGGCCACCACCAGCAGGCGCGGCGGGCTGAGGTCGCGCAACGCGATGGCGCCGCCGGGCGGGATGCGGTCGTCGCCCTCGGGGGCGACCTCGAGCACGGCGGTCTCGTCGTCGACGTGGGCGTGCGGGCCGGTGAGGCGGGCGCGCAGCTGCTGCAGCACCTCCTCCTCCTCGAGCGGCGACAACCCCACGGCGACGGCGACGCCGAAGCGGTAGAGCACGACGAAGCCCGACGCGCCGGCCTGGAAGGCCAGCGGATTGACCGAGATCATGTCGGCCCGCTCCAACCCGGATGCGTCGATGCGGTCGCCCAGGAGGAGCGCGCGGGCCGTCGTGCGAGTGGTGAGCGGGGCGGAGGACGTCATGGCGCGTCCCTATTATCCTGCCGAGGCCTGCCAGTCTCCCTCAAGTCCGCCGCGCGACGTCCGCGAGCTTGACGAGATCGAGCGCCAGCAGGGGAGCCTCTACCGGAAGCCTCGTGAAGCCGTGATGCAGATAGAAGGCTTCCGCGGCCGGTGAAATCGCGTGCACCAGGACTAGGCGGGCCGAGACCTGCGTGGCCGCAAGCTGCGAGCGGTGGACTGCGTCGGCGAGCAGGACGCGCCCAAGACCTTTCGCCTGCCAGCGTCGATCGATAGCCAGGCGGCCGAGCACGACGGCGGGTATCTGCCGGGGCATGTTGCGGCGCATCGCACCCGGGACTTCCTGCGCCAGGATCTGCCCATGCTGAGAGCATGGAAACCGATCACTCTGGGCGTGCCGGCCTTGCACGCGACATAAGTCCGGCTGGCGCCGGTCTCTGCGTTCTGCAGGGCGCGCTTGCGAAGCCAATCGTCCAACACCGCTTCACCGGAGTCGAAGGTTTCGAGGACGTGAGTGTCACGCAGGAGGACCGGGGCTTCGAAGCCCGATGGTTCAGCCATCCCGATCGTGCGACGCGCCGAGCAGCCGCTTCATGCCGGCGATTTCCTCGGGTGCCGCATCGGCGTCCATCCAGTCCATCACCTTACGGAATGCCTCGGCCTCGACGTGGATCGTCGTCTGGTCGAGCAACACCGCCTTCGCCTCGCGCAAGGCCGACGCCATCAAGAATTGCGACCGGTTGGCCCCGACGATTTCCGCCGCCTGATCGATGAGCCGGCGATCCTGCGCCCGGGCGCGGAGATGGATGTGAACTTCGGCCATCGTGTCGCTCATACGTGAAGCGTCAACCCTTGTGTTGCCGATGTCAACACAAGCCTGTCTGCGTGTATCAGGCTTAATGATGCAGGATCTTCCCTTCTCCGCCTACGAGACCCGCAAGGGGAGAAGGGATGTGCTGATGTCGATACGCGCTCACCCCCACGCGTCTCTCCAGCTCTCCTGCGCGCCGGGGAACGGCAGGGCCGTCGCCTCGTAGACGCCGCGGGCGATGGCGCGGGCGACGCAGTCGGCGGCGAGGGTGCCGAGCTCGACGAGGGCGGCGGCGTCGGGCGCGCGATCGGCCCGCGCGGTGGCGGCGGCGAAGAGCGTGTCGCCATCCATAGCGGCGTGCACCGGGCGCAAGGCGCGGGCGAGGCCGTCCTGCGCCATGATCGCGAGGCGGTGGCACTCGGCCTTGGTCAGCGCCGCGTCGGTGGCGACGATGCCGATCGTCGTGGCCGGCTCGGCGGCGCCCTTGAGGCGGACGGCGAGCGCGTCCGGCGGCAGCGGGTGGGGCCAGCCGAGGCCGCCGAACTCGCCGTCGCGCTCGCAGGGCGCCGCCCAGAAATGCGGCCCACTGCCAGCCGTGGCGGAGCCCAGCGCGTTCACCGCCACCACGACGCCCACCGTGAAGCCGGCCCGCGTCACCGCGCTCGCCGTGCCGAGGCCGCCCTTGGCCGTCGCGGTGGTGGCGCCGAGGCCGGCGCCGACGCTGCCCAGCGCCACGTCGAGGCCGGCGGCCTGCGCCGCGGCATGCCCGAGGTGCCAGTACGTCGGCGTCTCGCCCCAGTCCTTGTCGCCGCCGTTCAGCAGGTCGAAGAGGATGGCGCCGGGCACGATCGGAACGGTGGCGTTCCGTACGCGGAAGCCGCGGCCCTGGTGTCGCAGCACCGCCTGCACCCCGCCCGGCGCGTCGAGCCCGAAGGCCGAGCCGCCGGAGAGCACCAGCGCGTCGACCTTCTCGACGCTCATGCCCGGCGCGAGCAGCGCCGTGTCCCGCAGCCCCGGCGCGCCGCCCGAGACGGCGATCGAGGCCATGGCCGGCTCGTCGAAGATCACCACGGTGACGCCCGAGGCCAGTCGCGCGTCGCCGGCCTGGCCGACGCGCAGGCCGGCGACGTCGGTGAGGGCGTTGCGGCGGATCACGCCGCGAATTGCTGGCGCGAAAAACCCTGGAGGTAGAGCAGGGCGGTGAGGTCGGCATGCTCGACCCGCGCGGGGATGGCGGCGGCGACCACCGGCTTGGCGCGGAAGGCGACGCCGAGGCCGGCCGCGCGCAGCATCGGGATGTCGTTGGCACCGTCGCCCACCGCGATCGCCTCGGCCGCGGCGAGGCCGAGCTCGGCGCCGAGCGCCAGCAGCGTGTCGCGCTTGGACTCCGGCGCGAACAGCGGCGGCCGCATCGTGCCGGTGAGGCGGCCGTCGGCGGTGTCGAGAATATTGGCATGGTGCCGGTCGAAGCCGAGCCGGGCGGCGACCGGGCCAGTGATCAGCGTGAAGCCGCCCGAGGCGATGACCGTGACGGCGCCGTGCGCGCGCATCGTCGCCGCGAGCACGCGAGCGCCGGGCATCGGCGTCGCGCGGGCGGCGATCGCCGCGACCGTGGCGACCTCGAGCCCGCGCAGCAGCGCGACGCGCTCGACCAGCGAGGCGGCGAAATCGACGGCGCCGCGGGTCGAGCGCGCGGTGATCGCCGCCACCTCGGCGCCGCGCCCCGTGGCGGCGGCCATCTCGTCGATGCACTCCTCGGCGATCAGCGTCGAGTCCATGTCGGCGACGAGGAGGCGCTTGCGCCGGCCCGCCGCCGGCTGCACCACCACGTCGACCGGCGCGCCGCCGAGCGCCGTCCGCGCGGCCGCGCACCACAGCGAATTGTCGAAGGGCGGCGCAGGTGCGAAGGGGATGTCGGCGGCGGCGGGGCCGAGCCAGCGCGGCGGCCCGGCGCCGGGCAGGGCGGCGGCGACGCGTCCGACGAGATCGGCAGCGAGCGCGCCGGGCGCTGAGACGAGGGTCGCGACCCAGTGCGACGAGGTGTCGGGGATCATGGAGGGCGCCGGTTCCAGGCGATCCTCATCGCAGGGCCGACCGCCAGCGGCAAGTCGGCGCTGGCGCTGCGCCTCGCCGAGCGCCTCGGCGGCACCATCGTCAACGCCGATTCCATGCAGGTCTACCGCGACCTGCGGGTGCTGACGGCGCGGCCGAGCCCCGCCGAGGAGGCACGCGCGCCGCACCGCCTCTACGGCATGGTGGACGGCGCCGACGCCTATTCCGTCAGCCGCTGGCTTGCCGACGTGTCGGACGCGCTGGCGGCGGTGAGAGACGAGGGCCGCCTGCCGATCGTGGTCGGCGGCACCGGGCTGTACTTCAAGGCGCTGACGCAGGGGCTCTCCGCCATCCCGCCGGTTCCCGAGGCAGTGCGGGCGGAGGTGCGGGCCTGGGCGGCGGAGCGGACGCCGGCGGAGTTGCACGCCATGCTCGCCGAGAGCGATCCGGCGACGGCGGCGCGGCTCAAGCCGAGCGACCCGCAGCGCATCGTGCGTGCCCTGGAGGTGCATCGGGCGACAGGCCGAAGCCTGGCGACGTTTCAGAAGGTGCGCGAGCCGCCGATGGTTGATGTCGAGGCCAGCGTGGCGGTGACGCTCACGCCCGACCGTACCGCGCTTCGAGCGCGAGGCGATGCTCGGTTCGCTGGGATGATGGCGGCAGGCGCGCTGGGCGAGGTCGAAGCGCTTCGAGACCGGCACATACCGGCGAGCCTGCCGGTCATGCGCGCGCTTGGTGTGCCGCCGCTCTTGAAGCACCTTTGGGGCGAGCTCGCTCTAGATGACGCCATCACTCAGGCGCAGCTCGACACGCGGCAATACCTCAAGCGGCAGGTGACCTTCGCCCGGCACCAGCTCGCCGGCTTCCACCCGGTCGAGCCGGACCAAGCGGACGCGTTCATTTTGGATCAGTTGGCGTAGGCATGGCCGAGCGGGCCGAGGTCGGCCCCGTCGCCGGGGCCGTAATAGCCGGCGAAATAGGGCGAGCCGTAGCCGTCGGAGTAGCTGAAGACGCCGCGGTGGCCGTAGCCGCCGACCCCGAAGCCGCCCTCTCCGGCGAGGCCGTCGCCGAAGGCGCCGTAGGATTCGACCGCGTCGTCGATGACGGCGGAATGGATGGCGGCACGCTGGCTATCCTCTTGACGACCGCGCGCGGCGGCGGCGGCGACGCGATAGCCGCCGGGCAGGCGATGGAAGCCGAAGCCGGTGCCGGGGCCGTCGCTGACCATCGTCTGGTAGCCGCCGCGCTCCGCATGGCCGCTGCGCTCGTAGCTGACGCCGGCCGCGGCGGTGTGGCGGGCGTGGTGGCGCGGGGCGGCGGAGGCGGGCATGGCCAGCGGGAGGCACGCGGTGCCGGCGAGGGCCGCCGTGAGACAGCGCGATCCGAAGGTCGCCATGATGATCTCCTCTCCCCGCCGGGCGGGTCATTGTGACGCGTGGATGGCAAACGAGCGGACGAGAGGCGCAGTTCCTCGCGCCCCAACTTTGTTGCCCGGCGTCCTCCATCATGGTTGGCGCTACCCTCGCGCCGCGTTGCCGGCCGCCCGCGCGGAGCGTAGAAGCGACCCGTCCCGGACACACCCTTGCGACACGCCCTCGCCCTCATCCCGCTCGTCGTGGCCGCCACCCTGCTCGCCTGCGCGCCGGTCGCGGCGGCGCTGACCCGTGGCGAGCTGAAGGACGTCGGGTTCCATCTCCGGCCCGGGGCCGAGCTGCCCAAGGCGGCGGTGCTGCACGGGCCGCGGGGCGACCTCACGCTGGGCCAGGCGCTGGCCGGCAAGCCGGCGCTGGTGACCTTCACCGACTACCGCTGCGAGTCGCTCTGCGGCGTCATCCTCGACCAGCTCGCCGGCACGCTGCCGAAGGTGCCCCTCGCCTTAGGCCGGGACTACAACGTGATCTCGCTGGCGCTCAGCGGCGTCCAGACCCAGGCCGACGCGGCCAGCTTCCGCGACGCCCACACCGGCGGCAGCGCGCTGCACGATGCCGCGCTGTTGCTCACCAACGATGCCGGTGCGCTGGAGGCGATGAAGGCCAGCGTCGGGCTGGTGGCGCCGTTCGACGAGGAGCACAAGCAGTTCGCACACCCGGCCGGGCTGATGCTGGTGGACGCGCAGGGGAGGGTGCGGCGCATCCTCAGCCCGTTCGCGATGAACCCGCTCGACCTCAAGCTGGCGCTGACCGAATCGGGCGCCGCGCCGGACTCGCTGACCAGCCACCTGCTGCTGCTGTGCTACGGCTTCAACCCGGCCGCCGGCGTCTACACCCTGCGCATCGAGCGGGTGATGGCGATCGCCGCGGCTGTGACCATCGTGCTGATCGTCGCCGGCGTCGGCACCCTTCTCCTGGTCGAACGCCGGCGCCGGCGCGCGACGCCGACGTGAGGCTCCCCTGTCCATGACGACCTACGATGCGAGCCTCGGCCACGATCCTGGCGGCGAGGAGGTCGGGCTCGTGCGGCTCGGCAACGGCACCTTGCGGGTGGTGCTGACGAACTACGGCGCGCGGATGCTAGCGATCGAGGCGCCGGACCGCGACGGCGGCATGGACCACGTCCTGCTCGGCTTCGACCAGCTGGACCAGGTGCTCAAGGCGGGATCCTTCGGCGCGGTGCTCGGGCGCTACGCCAACCGCATCGCCCACGGACGCTTCACGCTGGACGGCGACGACTACCAGCTCTCGGTCAACGACGGGCCCAACACGCTGCACGGCGGCACGCAGGCCTTCTCCAAGAAGTTCTGGACCCTGGCCGAGCGCTCGGCCACATCCGCCGCCTGGACGCTGGAAAGCCCCGACGACGACCAGGGGTTTCCCCGGCGCGCTGTCGGCCCGCGCCACCTACGCGCTGGAGGACGCGGCGCTGCGGCTGGTGCTGGAGGCCACGGTCGACCAGCCCTGCCCGGTGAACCTCAGCGCGCACCCCTACTTCAACCTCGCCGGCCCCCACGCGCTCGACTGCCACGACCACGAGCTGGAGGTGTATGCGGAGACGTTCCTGCCGACCGACGCGACGCAGATCCCGACGGGCGAGCTGCAACCGGTCGCGGGCACGCCGTTCGACTTCCGCCGGCCGGTCCGCATCAGCGACCGCATCCGCGACAGCGATCCGCAGATGAGGCCGGCGCGCGGGTTCGACCATTGCTTCGCGATCGACGGCGCGGCGGGCACGATGCGGCGCGCCGCGCGGGTGTCGCATCCCGGGACCGGCCGCGTGCTGGAGGTGGAGACCGACCTGCCGGGGCTGCAGGTCTACACCGGCAACAGCCTCGACGGCTCGCTGATCGGGCACGGCGGCACCTACCGGCAGACCGCCGGCCTCGCCCTGGAAGCGCAGCATCTTCCGGACGCGCCGAACCACCCGGCCTTCCCCTCGACCGTGCTGCGGCCGGGCGAAACGTTCCGCGCGACGATCCTGTATCGTTTCGGGGTGAGTTAGGGCGCGCATCCTCCCCTGCGCAGCCGACGGCATGCACACATCCGGGTCCGCCCTGGTGAACCAAGCGAGGTACGCCCTTCTCCCCTTGTGGGAGAAGGTGGCGCGAAGCGCCGGATGAGGGGTCGGGTCACCTCTCCTCGTCGGAGCCCTTCGCGTCGAGGCGACCTGCCGGACAGGTCGCCCGACCCCTCATCCGCCCTTCGGGCACCTTCTCCCGCAAGAGGGAGAAGGGGACAGTCCGGCGACAGCGCGGCCCTTCCGCCGGTTTTCCCCTGGCGAGCTGCATGAGAAACGGATCTGCCCCCCTTTCTCCAGATAAATGTGCATCCCGTAGCCTGCGCAGCGGGGGAGGGGAACCATGCGAAGCATGGTGGCGGGGGCTGTCGCCGCCTCGCTGCGCCCGAGTTGGGGTGCCCCCTTGACCTCGGAGTGGGAAGCGGCGGCAGCCCCTCCACCGCCTTCGGCGGGGGAGGATCTCCCGTCAAAACGGCAGGTTGAACACCCGGGCCGGCACCAGCTCGCCGTTCTCGATGGCGCCGATGGCGATGACCACGCCGGAGCAGGCGGCGTAGGCCTCGCCCTCGGGCGGGGCTTCGGCGCCGCGCAGCAGCATGGACTGGCCCCGGCGCAGGCGGGCGGCGTCGTTGCGGTCGACAAGGATGCGGGTCAGCTCGCCGAGCCCGGCCTCGACCCGGCGCAGCGCGGCGATGGCCGTCTCCGCCTCCTCCAGCGCCGCGAGCGCCACGCTGTCGGCCTCGACGAAGGGGCCGACGCGGGTGCGCCGCAGCGCGACGACGTGGCCATAGCAGCCGAGCGCCCGGCCGAGGTCGCGGGCGATGGCGCGCACGTAGGTGCCCTTGCCGCAGCGCGTCTCGAAGGTGGTCCGCGTGCCCTCGTGCGCGGAGATCGCCAGCGCGTGGATGGTCACGGCGCGGGGCGCGATCTCGACGATCTCGCCCTCGCGCGCGAGATCGTAGGCGCGCTCGCCGGCGATCTTGACGGCGGAGAAGGCCGGCGGCCGCTGCTCGACGGTGCCGGTGAAGCGCGGCAGCAGCGCCTCGATGGCGGCGCGCTCGGGCACGATCTCCGAGCTGGCGACGACGGTGCCGTCGGCGTCGTCGGTGTTGGTCTCGGCGCCCCACAGCACGGTGAAGCGGTAGCCCTTCTCGCCGTCCTGCACGTAGGGCACGGTCTTCGTCGCCTCGCCGAAGGCGATCGGCAGGATGCCCGAGGCCAGCGGGTCGAGCGTGCCGGCGTGCCCGGCCTTCTTGCCGTTGTAGATGCGCTTCAGGCAGGCCACGGCGTGCGTCGAGGTGATGCCGACCGGCTTGTCGAGCACGACCCAGCCGTTGACGTCGACGCGCTTGGAACGGTGCTGCTTGCCCGGCGTCTCGCTCACAGCCGGGCGCTCCGGCGCTCGCCCTGGCTCGACGTAAGTCTCTCTGTTGCGTCGAAGGTCAGCCATATCGTCCAGATGTCTGAGGCGCGCCCGGCTCCCACGGAGCGGAAGCAGGTCGCGGCCTGGTGTTCGAAGGTGCAGGCGAAGCCGTCGGCGGCGAGGCGCTTCAGCGCCGCCGTTTCCGGCATGCCGGCGGGAAGCAGGCCGTCAAGGCCGGCCACGCCTTGCGACGCCGCGGCCCGGGAGGCGAGGAAGGCATGGCTGATCGCGCCCGGCGGCTCCCGCTCCGGCCGCTTGCGCAGCGCCAGGCTGTTGTAGACGAGCGAGGCGGCCAGCGCGAACGTTATCATAGCGACCGCGCCGAGACCGAGTGCGACGACGCGCGCCTCGCTCACAGGCTCTTCACGCGGCTCGCGCCCGATCGCGATGCGAGATGACCGGCCTCGTCGAAGCTCAGGGTGACGGTCCAGTCCTCGCTCGCCGAGGCGTGGGGCAGGGTGCGCCGGCAGACCGCGCCGTGGTCCTGGGGCGAACAGTCGAAGCCCTCCTTGTGGAGGTCGCGCAGGGCGGCGTCCTGCGGCATGCCCACGGGGAGGACGGTGTCGACCGCCGGCACCGGCTTCGCCGGGCCGTTGGCGTCGGCCTCGACGCCGAGGAACGCCCGGCTGATCGGGCCGTCGACGTTGGCCGGCGGCCTGTCCATGGCCTTCATGCCGAAGAGGGAGAAGGCGATGGGCACGAGGATGACGCCGACCGCGACCGCCCCGAAGCCGAGGAAGACCCCGGTGGATTCTTTCACTTCACCCTCATCGAAGAGAGTCGGACTGTGCCAGAAACCCCGCCTCGTCTTCGAGCGTCCTCAAGTCGAGGAGAAACGCGTTGTCGGCGATGCGGCCGATCACCGGCACCGGCAGGCCGCGGAAGCGCTCGGCCGTGACCTTGAGCCAGCGGCCGTCGCCCTTGCCGGGCTGGGGCGGCGTCAGCGCGAGCGCGGCCGACGGCAGCGTTTCGACGGGCAGCGCGCCGCTGCCGATCTGGCTTGAGCAGTCCACCACGCCCACCCGTGCGGCCTCGCCCAGGGCGGCGGCGAGGAGCGGCGCGAGGCGCTCGGCCTGGGCGCGGATGTCGGCCTGGCGGCGGGTCAGCAGGCGCAGCGTCGGCAGGCGCTCGGCGAGGCGGTCCGGGTCGAGGTAGAGCCGCAGCACCGCCTCCATCGCCGCGAACACCTCCTTGCCGACGCGCAGCGCGCGCTTGAGCGGGTGCTTGCGGATGCGGGCGATGAGGTCGCGGCGCCCGGCGATGAGGCCGCATTGCACGCCACCGAGCAGCTTGTCGCCGGAGAAGGTGACGACGTCGGCGTGCCTCACCGCGTCCATGACGGTCGGCTCGCGCGGCAGGCCGTAGGCGGAGAAGTCGACGAGATTGCCGCTGCCGAGGTCGTCGAGCATGATGATGCCGCGCTCGCGGCAGAGTTTGCCGAGGTCGGCGTCGGCCACCTCGGCGGTGAAGCCCTTGATCTCGTAGTTCGACTGGTGGACCTTCATCGCCGCCACGGTGCGCGGGCCGATGGCGTCGGCGTAGTCGCTGATGTGCGTGCGGTTGGTGGTGCCGACCTCGACCATGCGGCAGCCGGCGCGCGCCATGACGTCGGGCACGCGGAAGGCGCCGCCGATCTCGACGAGCTCGCCGCGCGACACCAGCACCTCCTTCTTCGGCGCCAGGGCGGCCAGCACCAGCAGCACGGCGGCGGCGTTGTTGTTGACGATGGTCGCCGCTTCGGCGCCGGTGAGCTTGCAGATGAGCGGCTCGACATGGTCGTCGCGCTCGCCGCGGCGGCCGGCGGCAACGTCGTATTCGAGGTTGGAGGCCTGACTCAGCACGCGGGCCACCGAGGCGGCGGCTTCCGGCGGCAGCAGCGCGCGGCCGAGATTGGTGTGCAGCACCGTGCCGGTCAGGTTGAAGACCGGGCGCAGCGAGGGGGCGAACAGCCGCGCCAGCGAAGCGGCGGCGGCACCGACCAGCGCGGCCTCGTCCGGCACCGGGCCGCTCGCGTCGCGCACGGCGGCGAGGCTGCCGCGCACCGCCTCCAGCACCGGCTGCCGGCCGTAGCGCGCGACCAGCGCGGCCGTGTCGTCGCGCCCGAGCAGGCGGTCGACCGAGGGCGGCCGGCCGCGTTCGGGAAGCTTGTGCACGTTCGCCGACGAGGTCATGCGTGAAAGCCTCGCTTCATGGCGCAGGATCGGCCCAGAAGTCCGGATCCATGACCTGGGCCAGGGTGAACGGCAGGGTCGCGGGGAACCTTGCCAGCGGAATGTCGGTCTCCAGCGCCGCCTCGGCACGAGCGTCGGCATACGCTTCGGCGAGCAGCGCCTCGCGATGCGGCTTCAGGCCCGGGTTTTGGCGCAACAGCCGCGCCGCGCGCAGGCGTTCGCGCCCGATGGTGACGGTGCAGCTGCGCCCCGCTCGCTCGGGCTGCACCATGCGCTTCAGCTGGTGGAGGCAGATCAGCCGATAGGCGGCTTCGAGGCTGGCCGACAGCGAGCGTCCCAGGTCGGCGATCTCCTCGGCGATATTGTCGAGATCGAGCGCCTCGATCCGACCCTGCCGGATCGCCTCGGCCTGCCGCTCGGGCCAGGTGTAGAAATCCTGCTCGTAAAGGACGCTGTCGATCGTGAGGGTTTCCATCCGAACGCCTCCGCTTCGCGAACATGCTGTGGATCGTGGCGGAAGAGAGTGGGAGTCGAACCCACCAAAGACCGCCTGGCGGCCCCTCCCGGATTTGAAGTCCGGACGCCCCACCGGGGAACGCATCTCCTCCGTCGGGCACCAAAGCCCAGCATGCGGGGTTTCGCAAGGCCGTCGAGCGGGCAGGAGCGGGCAGCCAACCTACGTGGCGTCATTCCGGGGCACCGAAGGCGAACCCGCAACCGGTGAGCCTCGATCTCATCGGCGATCGCGAGGCTCACCGGTTCCGGGTTCTCGCCGACGCGAGCCCCGGAATGACGAGGCATCAGCGGGCCTGAAGCACCGGCCGCGCATCGGGCAGCACCGGATTCTCCAGAAAGCCGAAATCGGTGGCGCGCTCGGTCAGCGAGCGCTCGTGCAGCTTCTGCTCGCGGCAGATCGCGTAATCCTTGGTGCCGGGCGTGAGCCGGTAGCTGCGGCACACCGCATCGTCCTGCGGGAACATCGCCACCGGAGAGCCGACGGGCGCGCAGTCGCGGTTGGCGATGCCGAGCAGGCAATCGCGCGGGTCGCAGCCGCCGAGACCGAGCAGGACCAGCAACGCGGCGGCGGCCTTGAGAAGGCGCGTGGACATAGCCGAACCTACCATGCGGCTCGAACGGCGCAAAGCCGTCGCGGCGCACGATCAGGCGACAGGCTCGCCGCGTGTCTCCAGTGCCGCGCCGATGGCCCGGAGCGCGCGGGTCTTGCGGGCGTGGAAGGTCTGTGGCGTCCAGCCGCGCTCGCGGCAGAGCGCGCGCAGCGAGCGGCCCCGGGCCAGGCGGTGCGCCCACAGCGTGACGATCAGCGCCAGCTCGGGATTGTCCGCGCGCAACAGCCGCAGCCATTCCAGCGCGCGATCCATGCGATCGATATCGCGGCCGCTGGGCCGCAGCGCCAGCTCGCCGAGGCGGACGCCGGCACGCTCGCGGCGCTCGGCGTCGGGCAGCTCGGCCTGTGCCAGCTCATCGGCCAACTCGAGCCGATGCTGCGGCCAGTGGTTGCCGGGCGCGCGCGGCCCCCGCGGCCGCGGCAGCCGGTCCAGCGTGCGCATGGCGTCGACGAGCCGGCGCCCGACGTGCTCGGGCGTCCAGGCCGGCGGCAGAGCCACCGCCTCGTCGAGTTCGGGCGCGTCGGGATGGTCGGGGAGCTCAGGCATCGTCGTCCAGGATGTTGTCGATGAGCGCGGCATCCGAGCCGGCGGCGATGACGAGCGAGCGGATCAGCCGCTCGCGGCTGAGCCCGCGCCGGGCGGCGGCCTCGTCGAGGCGTTGGCCGATCTCGGGCGGCAGGCGGCGGCCCGCCGCGTCGCGGAGCGCGAGGCCGAAGCGGTTGGCCTGGCGTCGGACGTTGCCGGGCGAGGTGGCGACGGCGGGATCGCGGGCGACCTCTTCGCTGTCGAGTCCCAGGCCGACCAGGAAGCCGAGGCGGGCCACCCTGTCGCGGGTCCAGGGGCGCTGAGAGGAGGATGGGGAGAGACATGGCATGCCGCAGGATCGGTAATTACACCAGGCAAGTCAAGGCCATCTTACCGGATGCGGTGCGCGACAAATCGGCTATTGTACCGTTATGCAGCTGAAAGATGTCCTCGAACGCGTCGAAAGCCGGCTCAAGGCGCTGAACCTGTCGGCGCATGCCGCCTCGATGGCCGCCAAGAAGCCCGACGCGGTGCGCAACCTGCGCCGCGCCGTGCAGAACGGCGAGCGTCGCGGCATCACCACGGACACGCTGTCGGCGCTGGCGCCGGTGCTGCAGACCACCGCCTCCTGGCTGATGGAGGGCACGTCGGAGGCGCCGCCCTCCTCGACCAGCCTGCGCATCGTCGGCCGCATCGGCGCCGGCGCCGAGATCCTGCCCGAGTTCGAGCAGCTGCCGCCCGAGGGCCTCTACGAGATGGACGTCGCGCTGCCGCTGGCGCCCGACACCATCGCCTTCGTCGTCGAGGGCGACAGCATGTGGCCGCGCTACAACGCCGGCGACGTCGTGGTGTGCTCCGACGCCGAGCACGACCCCGCCCTGATCACCGGGCGCGAGGCGGCGGTGCGCACCGGCGACGGCAAGCGCTTCCTCAAGACGATCCGGCGCGGGTCTTCCAACAACACCTACGATCTCGAGAGCCACAACGCCCCGCCGATCCGTGACGTGGCGATCGCCTGGGCCTCGCCGATCCTGATGATGCTGCCCAACCCGAAACTCGGTGGCCGCGGGTTCTTGCGGTAAAATAGCCTTGTAATAGGTCATAGTACCTGTAGTCTGGTGGCATCTCACGGAGGCCATCATGACCCCAGGCACGCCTACCTTTGCTCCCGACCTCGACGCAGCCGCGCGACGCTCCATCATCCACATGGTGAAGGGTCGCGCGCGACAGTACGGCCGCCGCCCGCAGGCTCTCGACGCCTTGTTTCCCGGCCTCGCGTGCGCGCCGCCTGACACTCTGGTCGCCGTCGCGCGCCATCTCGTCGAGCGCGAGGCCCGCTCGCCCCGGCGCTGGTTCGGCTTCGGCGGCGAGGTCTCCCTCCTCAATGCCCGCGCCGCGCTGTTGCTCGGTCGCGCGATGCGACGGTCCGCTCGCGCTCCGCTATGAGCACACGTTCGGCAGATATCGGCCGGCCACGGCAATGGAAAGCATGGCCGTTTTTCGCGCCGGAACCAACGCCGAGACGTCTGGTTTTGCCGCGATCCTCAAGGACAGGGACTTCCATGACCGCCGGCCTTCGCCCCTGGACCGAGGATACCTCCCAGCTCGGGACGCTGCCCCAACGGCTACGCGCCACGCGTCGCTATTCAATCGATCTCGCCGCGCCGCTCTCGCCGGAGGATCAGGTCGTCCAGGCCAGCGACGATGCCAGCCCCACCAAGTGGCACCTTGCCCACGTCACCTGGTTCTTCGAGACGTTCCTGTTGAAGCCTTACCTGCCGGGCTACCGGCTGTTCGACGAGCGCTTCCCCTATTGCTTCAACTCCTACTACGAGGCGGAAGGCGCGCGGCACCCCCGCGGCGCCCGCGGCCTGCTGACACGGCCGCGCCACGACGAGGTGATGGCCTATCGCGCTGCCGTGGACGCCGGGCTCGACACGCTCTTGGCCGACGATGCGGCGATGGATGATCCGCGCGTCGTCGGACTGGTCGAGATCGGCATCCACCACGAGCAGCAGCACCAGGAGCTGCTGCTCACCGACGCGCTCAGCCTGTTCGCCAGCCAGCCGCTGCTCCCGGCCTACGCCGACGCGCCGACGCCGGGCGACACGTCCGTCTTGCCGCTGACCTTCACCGCCTACAACGGCGGCATCCACGAGGTCGGGCACGCCGGCGCCGGCTTCTCCTTCGACAACGAGGGGCCGCGCCACCGCGCCCTGCTGCAGCCGTTCGCGCTCGCGGACCGGCTCGTCACCAACGGCGAATGGCTCGACTTCGTGCGCGACGGCGGCTATCGCACCGCCGCGCTGTGGCTGGCCGACGGCTGGAGCACGGTCCGGACCCAGGGCTGGGAGGCGCCGCTCTACTGGCAGGAGCGCAACGGCGCCTGGTGGCAGATGAGCCTGCACGGCCTTTGCCCCGTCGACGTGGCCGCGCCGGTCGATCACGTCAGCTTCTACGAGGCCGACGCCTACGCGCGCTGGGCGGGGCACCGCCTGCCGACGGAGTTCGAGTGGGAGCATGCCGCGGTCGCCGACGCCGCCCCGACGGAGCGGCCGCGCCGCCTGGTGCCGGAGCCGTCGCAGCCCGGCGACCGGCAGATGTTCGGCGACGTCTGGCAATGGACGCAGTCGGCCTACGTCGCCTATCCCGGCTACCGGGCGGCACCCGGCGCGATCGGCGAGTACAACGGCAAGTTCATGTGCTCGCAGCAGGTGCTGCGCGGCTCGTCCTGCGCCACGCCGCCGGGCCACGCTCGGGCCACCTACCGCAACTTCTTCTATCCTCACCAGCGCTGGCAGTTCACCGGCCTGCGCCTGGCCAGCGACCGGTAGGTTCATGACCCATACGAGTTTCGACGAAGGCGTCTCCGGCTTCGCCGCCGACGTCCTGCAGGGTCTCGACGCGGCGCAGAAGACGCTGCCCTGCCAATACCTCTACGACGCCCGAGGCAGCGAACTCTTCGAGGCGATCACCGACCTGCCGGAATATTATCCCACGCGCACCGAGATCGGCATCCTCGAAGCCGGCGTCGTCGACATCGTGGCCGAGACGCCCTCGGGCTCGGTGCTCGTGGAGTTCGGCTCGGGCTCGTCGCGCAAGACCGAGATCCTGCTCGCCGCGCTGGACAAGCTCGCCGCCTACGTGCCGGTCGACGTCTCCGCGAGCGCCCTGGCCGACGCCCGCTCCCGCCTCGCCGAGCGCTTCCCGAAGCTGCGGGTCGAGCCGATCGTCGGCGATTTCCGCGCCCCGCTGGTGCTGCCGGCCGATCTCGCGGTGCGTCCGCGCATGGGCTTCTTCCCGGGCTCGACCATCGGCAACTTCCGCCCGGGCGAGGCGGCCTCGCTGCTCTCCGGCATGGCCGCGGCGCTCGGCAACGGCGGGCGGCTCGTCATCGGCGTCGACCTGCGCAAGGCGACGACCAGGCTGTTGCCGGCCTACGACGATGCCGCCGGCGTCACCGCCGCCTTCAACAAGAACCTGCTGACCCGCGCCAACCGCGAGCTGGGTGCCGACTTCGACCTCGACGGCTTCCGCCACGAGGCCCGCTTCAACGGCATCGAGAGCCGCATCGAGATGCACCTGGTGAGCGAGCGTGCCCAGACCGTGCGCCTGCTCGGCCGCAGCTTCGCCTTCCGCCCCGGCGAGACGATCCATACCGAGAACTCGCACAAATACACGGTGGACGCCTTCCAGGCCCTGGCCCGCGACGCCGGCTGGACCCCGCGCCGCGTGTGGACCGACGAGGCCGGGCTGTTCAGCGTGCACGAGCTCGTAGTGGCAAAGTGAGCCTGGAAGCCAAGCAAAACTCGACAGCCCCGATGATGACCGAAGACAGAGATGAGATGTGTCGGGGGGAACACGCGGACCTGTCCTTTTAAACTCAAGTCCGAACGACAGCTTGCCGCCGCCGGCTTCGCTTGCTTGAAGCACCCTCTGCCCGGGAGAAGGCAGCGGGGGAACGGGCGTCAGGATGCTGTGGCAACAGACTTATAACCCGCTCGGGAGCGCGGTGCTCTCGACGCTGGTGGCGGCGATCCCGATCGTCGTGCTGCTCGGCCTCATCGCGGCCGGCAAGATCCAGGCCCACATCGCCGCCATCCTCGCGCTGGTCGCCGCCTTCGTCGTCGTCGTGCTGGTCTTCGGCATGCCGGTCGACAAGGCCGCCAAGGCGACGGGCTTGGGCATCATGACCGGCCTGTTCCCGATCGGCTGGATCATCCTCAACGTCATCTTCCTCTACCGGCTGGCGGTGGAGAACGGCTCCTTCGCGGTGCTGCAGGGATCGATCGGCGGCATCACCGCGGACCGGCGCCTGCAGGTGCTGCTGGTGGCCTTCGCCTTCGGCGCCTTCTTCGAGGGCGCGGCCGGCTTCGGCACGCCGGTGGCCGTCACCGGCGCCATCCTCATCGGCCTCGGCTTCTCGCCGCTCGCCGCCTCCGGCCTGTCGCTCATCGCCAACACCGCGCCCGTCGCCTACGGCGCGCTCGGCACGCCCATCGTCGTGCTGGGGCAGACCACCGGCATCGATGCCTCCGTGCTCGGCGCCATGGTCGGGCGCCAGCTGCCGTTCTTTTCGCTCCTGGTGCCGTTCTGGGTCATCTGGGCCTTCGTCGGCTTCCGCCCGATGCTGCAGATCTGGCCGGCGATCCTCGTCACCGGCGCCAGCTTCGCCGCCGCGCAGTTCTTGGTGTCGAACTATCACGGCCCGTGGCTCGTCGACGTCGTCGCCGCGCTGGTCTCGATGGGCTGCCTCTACGCGTTCCTCAAGGTGTGGCAGCCCCGCGAGATCTGGACCAGCGCCGCGCTCGGCGCCGGCGCCAAGGACACCAGCGCCACGGGCTACACCGGCGGCGCCGGCCAGCGCACTCACAACGCCCGCGCCAATACCGCGCCGGGCCACGAGGTGCCGAGCGAGGCCGAGATCCTGGCCGCGCCGCGCGGCGACATCAGCGTCATGCAGGCGTGGCTGCCCTGGATCATCCTGTGCGTCACGGTCTTCGTGTGGGGTACGGACACGTTCAAGAAGGCGGTCGACGCGCTGTGGCTGCCGAAATACGTCGTGCCGGGGCTCGACAAGCTGATCCAGAAGATGCCGCCGGCCGTGCCCAAGCCGACGCTCGAGGCGGCGGTGTACAAGTTCAACATCCTGTCGATGACCGGCACCGGCATCCTCGTCGCCGCGCTCATCGCCGGCCTCGTCATCGGCTACAATCCCGGGCAGCTGGTGCGCGCCTACGGCCGCACGCTGCGGCTGGTGTCGAAGTCGCTCATCACCATCGCCGCCATGCTCGGCCTCGGCACGCTGACGCGCTATTCCGGCCTCGATGCGACGCTCGGCCTGGCCTTCGCCCAAACCGGCGTGGTCTACCCGTTCTTCGCCGCGCTGCTCGGCTGGCTCGGCGTGGCGCTGACGGGGTCGGACACCGCCTCCAACGTGCTCTTCGGCGGGCTGCAGACGGTCACCGCCGGCCAGCTCGGGCTTTCGCCGATCCTGATGGCGGCGTCGAACTCGTCCGGCGGCGTCATGGGCAAGATGATCGACGCGCAGTCGATCGTCGTCGCCTCCACCGCCACCAACTGGTTCGGCCACGAAGGCACCATCCTGCGCTTCGTGTTCAAGCACTCGATCGCGCTGGCCTGCCTCGTCGGCGTGCTGGTGATGCTCCAGGCCTACGTGGCGCCGTTCACCCACATGGTGCTGACGAAGTAGCGGGATCCATCCACGGCTTTCGCGTTGTACGGCCATGGACATCTATCGCTGGCTCTTCGAAGACCGCCGCACCGGGCGCATCGTGATCGGGCAATCGCCCAACCTCTTGATGCTGGTGTTCCTTGCCGCCACGGCATCGCGGCTGGTCGAAGGGCGCCGCGGCGCCGCCGGCTCGGCGATCCGCGGGGCGCAGGCCGGCAGCCTGTTCCTGTGGGCGCTCGACGAGGCGTTGCGCGGGGTCAACCCGTTCCGCCGCCTCGGCGGGCTCGCCGTGGTCGCCGCCGTGCCGTTCCGCCGTATGCTGAAGTGAGTGGCGTCGCGCTGCCGCACGGCTGTCGCATCACGCACGGCAGCGGGGCCGCGGTGAAGACGCCGTTCGCCGACATGCCGCTGACCATGCACGAGCTGTCGGCCGGCGGCGGCTCCGCCTTCGGCGGCCCCTACGGCTTCATCCCGTTCACCACGGCGGTCCGCCTGCCGCGCCACGTCCACCTCGGCGCGCCCGCCGCGGACGGGGCGCGCGCGATGCTCGCCGAGCGCATCATGGTGCTGAACGGCTGCGGCCTCGTCGAGCTGGCCGGTGCGCTCCATGTCGTCGCGCGGGGCTCTCTGGTCGAGATCGGCCCCGGCGTGCCGCACAGCTGGACAGCGTGCCCTGCCGGCATCCGAATGCCCGACGGCACGAGCGCCGACGGCGGCTTCCTCATGGTCTACGAGTACGAGGCGCCGACGGTGTTCTTCCCCATCGCGTCGACCGAGCCGCTGGCGACGGCCGCCGCCTACGCCGCTTACGAGGGCGACTACGAGGCGATCCGCATCCCGGCACTCGACGCTGCCGAAGTGGCGACGCGCGCGACGCTCGTGTGGAACGAGCGGGTGCTGCGTCTGGACGCCTGATGGCGAGCCGCGAGTTGCGGCTACCTCACCGTTGCCGCCGCCGCCATGCAACCGAGCTTCGAGAGGGCGATCTCCGCAGCTTGCCGAGACGGCAGCTCCGCGGTACCTTCACCGATTGAAAGCACATCGTCTCTTGGTTGGCATGACGCAGGCTGACGCAGTCGTGCGGCTTTTGGCGAGAAGCGAAATTCAGCAAGTCGCCGTCCGGCCACCCCGCTTAGATCGCCATCGGCGTCGGGCCACATCATCGGAATACCGACGACGGCGTCAGCGGACCTTATGCCGATGCGGTGTCGGCGTCGGGCGGCATCGGGTCGACGTTCGGCCTCAGGAACCCTCATGACCTCCCAGCACCCGCCCGGTTCGGCAAAGCTTCCGCTTCGCGTGGTCTACGAGGGGTGGACCACCTTCGGCATCGCGACCGTCACCCAGCCCGACGGCACGCCGGTCGCCCGCTGCCTCGAGCACCACGGCGACGCGGCGGTGGTGCTGCCCTACGATCCAGCGCGGCGCACCGCCCTGCTGGTGCGGCAGGTGCGCGTCGGGCCGGCCTGGTGGGGCGGCGACGGCGAGCTCGACGAGGCGCCGGCCGGCGGGCTCGACGGCGGCGCGCCGGAAGAGACGGCGCGGCGCGAGGCTCTGGAGGAGGCCGGCGTGCGGCTCGACCGGCTGGAGCCGGTCGGCTGCCTCTATCCCATGCCCAGCGTCTCGACCGAGCGCATCCACCTCTTCCTCGCGCCCTACGCGGCGGGCGACCGCATCGCCGCCGGCGGCGGCCTCGCCGCCGAGGACGAGCAGGTCATCGTCAAGGAGGTGACCCTGGCCGAGCTCGCCGCCGACGCCTGCGACGGCAGCCTCTGCGACATGAAAACGATCGTGCTGTTGCAGGCGCTGCAGCTGCGCCGGCCCGAGCTGTTCTAATGCAAGGCGCGCCGCCGGTCGCAGCTCAGGACCTATTAACGTCGGCAGGCTTTCGGCCAGGTCGAGCTGATGATTCTGCGGTTGGGAGGTGCGCTGCATGCGTTCTGGCTTTCGGACGCGCAGATGGCGCGGATCGAACCTTACTTTCCGCTGTCGCACGGCATCGCCCGCGTGGACGACCGACGTGTTCTCAGCGGCATCGTGCACGTGATCCGCACCGGCATGCGCTGGCGCGATGCGCCACCTGACTATGGTCCGCACAAGACGCTCTACAATCGCTTCGTCCGTTGGAGCCGGCTCGGCGTGTTCGACCGCATCTTCGCCGCCCTCGCGGGCCGGGCCGGGGAGCCCGATCTTCTGATGATCGATGCCACCCATCTCAAGGCGCATCGCACTGCAGCGAGCCTCTTCAAAAAGGGGCTTTACCCCGCCGTATCGGGCGCACGAAGGGCGGCCTGAACTCCAAGCTGCACGCGGTCTGCGATGGCCAGGGCCGCCCCGTCGCCATGCTGCTCTCCGAAGGTGAGATGAGCGACCACGCCGGCGCCGCCTTCCTGCTCGACGCGCTGCCAGCGGCCGACGTCCTCGCCGCTGACCGCGGTTACGACAGCGACGGCTACCGCGCCGCGCTCGAAGACAAGGGCATCAGGCCTTGCATCCCACCGCGCAAGACCCGCAAGGTCCAGCACGCCTACGACCACAAGATCTACAGGGTCCGCCACCGCGTCGAGAACATGTTCGGCCGCCTCAAGGACTGGCGCCGCGTCGCCACTCGCTACGATCGTTGCGCTCACACCTTCATGTCAGCCATCGTCATCGCAGCAATCGTCATCTTCTGGCTGTGACAAGAATGAGTCCTGATCCTAGATCCGGCGCGGGCGTCGCAAGTCCTTCTAAAACAAGCCGCTGCCTGCGTCGAAGTGCCCGATGATGAACGGGTCGCCTCGGCAAAGGTCACCAACGAACGCCCAAGTCGATCGCGGACAAAGGCTTAGATGTCGTCGCCGCCGGACCAAAGGGGAGGGCCGCGGTTTATTATCCGCTGGCCCATTGCGCATCAGCGATCTACGAGAGTCCGACGCAAGGCCAGGTGGCATGCGCTGTGAGCCAGGCCTCTTGAAACATCCCGCGCATCTCCTCGCCGTCGCGACCGCGTCGCCGCCCCACGTCATCACCCAGGCCGAGGTCTCGAAGGTCGCCGGCGAGATCTTCGCCGCACGCTACGAGGATTTCGGCCGGCTGTCGCGCGTGTTCGGCACCAGCAGCGGGATCGTGACGCGCCAGGCGGTGCGCCCGCTAGGATGGTACGCCCAGCCGCTGGGCTGGCCCGAGCGCACCGCCGCCTTCGTCGAGGGCGGCAAGGCACTCTTCCTCGACGCCGCATGCAAGGCGCTGGCCGCCGCCGGCATCGCCGCCTCGGAGGTCGACACCGTCGTGTCGGTCAGCTCCACCGGCATCGCGACGCCCAGCATCGAGGCCCTCGTCATGGACGAGATCGGCTTCCGATCCGACATCACCCGCGTGCCGCTGTTCGGGCTGGGTTGCGCCGGCGGCGTCACCGGCTTCTCGATCGCCTCGCGGCTCGCCGAGGCCCGCCCCGGCTCCAACGTGCTCCTCGTGGTGGTCGAGCTCTGCACCACCGCCTTTCGGCTCGACACGCTGACCCCGGCCAACATCGTCGCCACAGCCCTCTTCGGCGACGGCGCCGCTGCCTGCGTGCTGCGCGCCGGCGATGCCGGCGGCGTCGCCTACGTCGAGGCCACCGGCGAGCACACCTGGCCCGACACGCTCGACATCATGGGCTGGAACGTCGAGCCCGAGGGTCTCGGCGTCATCTTCGCCCAGGCCATCCCGCCCTTCGCCCACGAGCATGTCGGACCGGCGATCAGCGGCATCCTTGCCCGCTCCGGCCACACCATGGCCGACGTCGACCGCTTCGTCTGCCACCCCGGCGGCAAACGCGTGGTGCTGGCGCTGGAAGGCGCGCTGGAGCTGGCGCCGGGCACGCTCGACCACGAGCGCGACGTGCTCGCCGCCCATGGCAACATGTCCTCCCCGACCGTCCTCTTCGTGCTTGAGCGGGTGCTGCAGCGCGGCCTGCCGGACCGCTCCCTCCTCAACGCGATGGGACCGGGCTTCACCTCGAGCTGCGTGATGCTGAGGCAGGCGGCGTGACGCTCGCGCCGGCGATCCTGGCGCTGGTCACGATGCAGCGCCTCGGTGAACTGGTGCTGGCGCGCCGCAACACGCGCGGGCTGCTCGCCCGCGGCGGCGTCGAGATCGCGCCGGGGCATTACCCCGCGATCATCGCCTGCCACAGCCTTTGGCTCGCCACGCTGTGGCTGCTCGGCTTCGACCGGCCGGTGCAGTTGGGCTGGCTCGTCGTGTTCGTCGTGCTGCAGGCGATGCGCGTCTGGATCCTGGCCACGCTCGGGTCGCGCTGGACCACCCGCATCGTCGTCGTGCCCGGCGAGACCCTGGTGGCGCGCGGTCCCTATCGCTGGATCCGGCACCCGAACTACGCGGTCGTCGTCGGCGAGATCGCAGTGCTGCCGATGGTGTTCGGCCTGCCCCTGGTCGCGCTCGCCTTCACGCTCTTCAACGCCGCCGTGCTGTACGTCCGGATTCGCGCGGAGAACCGCGCGCTCGGCGGCGGGACCCTCGATGCACGGGTCGCCTAGCAGCGGGTCCGCCGGTCAGGCGGACCGGCCCGGGCAAGACGATAGCGCCCTGACGCTGCGCACGACGCTCGGCTTCGTCGTGATGTGCGTGGGCATGTTCATGGCGATCCTCGACGTGCAGGTCGTGGCGACCTCGCTGCCGACGATCCGCACCGCGCTCGACATCGGCGATTCCGCGATGAGCTGGATCCAGACCGCCTACCTCGTGGCCGAGGTCGTCGCGATCCCGCTGACCGGCGTGCTGACGCGCGTGATGACCATGCGCTGGCTGTTCGTCGTCGCCGTCGCCTTCTTCACCGCCGCCTCGCTCGGCTGCGCGACGAGCTCGAGCTTCGGCGCGCTCATCGCGTGGCGCGTGCTGCAGGGCTTTTCCGGCGGCACGCTGATCCCCGCCGTGTTCGCGGCCGTGTTCCTGCTGTTCCCGCTTCGCCACCAGGCACTGGCGACGACGCTCGCCGGCGTGCTGGCGGTGCTCGCCCCCACCGTCGGCCCGATCGTCGGCGGCTGGATCACCGACACCTTCGAGTGGAACTGGCTGTTCCTCATCAATGTCGGCCCCGGTGTCGTCGCCGCGCTCGCCGCCGCCGCGCTGCTGCCGCGGCAGAAGCCCGATCTCGCCCACCTGCGCACGCTCGACATCGCCGCGCTGGCGGCGATGGCGATCGCCCTCTCGGCCCTCGAGATCGCGCTGACCGAGGCGCCGCGGCTCGGCTGGGGCTCCCCCGCGATCCTCGGCCTGCTGGCGCTGAGCGCCGCCGGCGGCGGGGTCTTCGTGCGCCGCACGCTGCGGGCGGCCGACCCGATCGTCGACCTGACGCTGTTCCGCGAACGCTGCTTCGCGGTGGGCTGCGCGCTCTCCTTCACGCTGGGCATCGGCCTCTTCGGCACGATCTACCTGATGCCGGTCTTCCTCGGCCTGGTGCGGCAGCACTCCTCGCTCGAGATCGGCGAGGTCATGCTCGTCACCGGCCTGGCGCAACTGGTGGCGGCGCCGCTTGCGGTGGTGCTGGAGCAGCGCGTCGACTCGCGGCTGCTGTCGGTCGCCGGATTCGTGCTCTTCGGCCTCGGCCTCGGCCTGAGCGCCACCCAGACCATCGCCACGGATTTCTCGGGCATGTTCTGGCCGCAGGTGGTGCGCGGCCCGGCAATCATGATCTGCCTGCTGGCGCCGACCAACCTGGCCCTGGGCCGCCTCGCGCCCCACCGCGTCGCCGACGCCAGCGGCCTCTTCAATTTGATGCGCAATCTCGGCGGCGCCGTCGGCCTGGCGGCGATCGATTCGCTCATCTACGGCCGCGTTCCCGCGCTGGCGGCGGCGCTCGCGGCGCGGCTCAAGGCCGGCGACGTCGCCGCGGCCCGGGCCATCGGCCTGCCGGTCGACTACTACCTCGCCCACCTGGCCAAGCCGCTCTCCGGTGCCGACCAGGCCGGTCTCGCCGAGCTCGTCAAGCGCGCCGCGCTCTCGCAGGCGATCGACGAGGCCTGGGCGATGACCGCCATCCTGACGCTCGCCGCCATTGCCTCGCTGCTGTTCGTGCGCTCGCTGTGCCTGACCGTCGTCCATCCCGAGCCCGTGGCGGGCTGACGGCATCTCACCCGCGACCACGAACGAAGCCTGCCGGCTCTGCCTCAGGTCCCGCTCCAGATCACCGAGGCGCGCACGTTCTCCGCGCCGGGCGCGGCGACGAAGCGGATGCGCAGGACCTGGCCGGCGATGACGGCACCCAGTTGCCACGACAGGGCGAGCGGCGTGCAGGCGCGCACGGCGTCGAGGATCGAGGCGCGCAGGGCGTCGGCGGAGGAGCCCGGGCGGACGTAGGTCACGCGCGGGGCGGCGATGACGCTGCCGTCGCGGCGCAAGCTGAGGGCGAGCGTGATCTCGCCGCCGCCGGCGGGCGGGTGCCAGCACGGCAGGATGGCGTCGGCGATGTCGCCGGTGCGGCGCGCCGGGGGCGCTTCCGCGGCGAGGCTCGGCGCCGCCGCCGGCACGAGGATGCAGGCGACGAGGGTGGGGCCGAAGAGGACGCGGCGGGCGGCGCTCATGACCGAGTCTTCGCTCGCTCGGCCCGCGCGTGGCCCATGTACAGGACCGCGCGCGTCGCGAGGCGGCCGAAGCAGAAATCGAGATCGCGGTCGAGGCCGCGCGGCCCAAAGCCGACGAAGGGCGGGACGGCGAAGCCGAGCCCGACGAGCCGCGCCCGAAACTTCGTCGCGGCGACGAAGCGTGCCGGCTCGTGGGTGCCCGACGGCAGCAGGCGCAGCACGCGCTCGGCCATCGTCACCAGAACGAAGGCGGCGAGTCGGGTGGCGGCGACCGTGTCGAACAGGAGCAGGCCGCCGGGCCGCAGCACGCGGGCGATCTCCGCCAGCACCGCATCGAGGTCGTCGACATGCTCCAGCACGTCGACGCAGACGACGACGTCGACGGTACGCGCCGACAGCGGCAGTCTCTCGCCCGCTCCCACCCGGTAGTCGATCGCGAGCCCGGTGCCCCGCGCGTGCCGCGCCGCCGCCGCGACCGCCTGCGGGCACGGGTCGACGCCGATGACGGCGGCGCCGCGCCGCGCCAGCGGCTCGGCCATGAAGCCGCCGCCGCAGCCCAGGTCCAGCACGTCGAGCCCGCGCCAGTCCGGCACGACATCGTCGAAGTAGGCGAAGCGCGCCGGCACCAGCTTGCGCAGCTGCCGCAGCCCGCGGACCGAGCCGCCCCACCAGTCCTCCGCCTGGTAGAGGGACGCCCGGGTCGAGGCTGGGACCGGCTCCCGGCCGGAGGTCACGGCGGAGAGCGCTCCGCCGGGCGCGGCCAAGGCAGCCAGTAGGGCACGGCGCGCTGGTAGCGGGCGAACTCGGCGCCGAACACGCGCCGGAACCGCGCCTCCTTGAACAGCGGCCCGAGCACACAGTAGCCGGTCAGCACGAGGGCCACCGCGAGCTGGTCCGGCGTCCACCATGGCACGCTCCAGGTGGTGAGCGCGAAGGCGACGTAGATCGGCTGGCGGCACAGGCGGAACAGGCCGCGCCGCGGCATCGGCGGATACACGGGCTTGCGGCCGCGCGCCACAGCCCACCATCCCAGCAGGCCCACCTGCAGCGGCATGCCGGCATCGTGGATGGACTTCAGCAGCAGCAGCCAGGCGCTCGCGTAAAGCGTGCCGGTCACAGCGAGCCACGGCCCGGCGGCGTGCCACCACACGATGCCGCTCGGGCTCCACAGCAGGAACAGCAGCCCGACCTGCACGGAGGCGATCGCCGCATAGGTTGTGGTCGAGAGCCGGCCGCCGAGCTCGAGCGGCGCCAGCCGGCTCAGCAGCCGGCGGCCGCGGCGCGACAGCAGGAAGGAATGCGCCAGCGGGAACTGCAGCAGCAGCAGGCCATCGGCGATCTCGCGCCAGGGCGGCGGCAGCGCGCCCCGGCTGCGGCTCATGCCGAAGGCCATTTCGTAGATCATGATGCCGACGCCGAGCGCGAACAGCGCGTGACAACAGGCGCCGTAGGCGAGGGCGACGATCTGCTCGCGTCGGAGGTTCGGCACGTCGGCGCGGGGTTCGCAGGAGTCGGGATGCTGCTCTAACATATGTTTCGGATGTCGCGAGCCTTTACGCCGCCCGTTCGCCGCGATGGGACGTCACGGGCCTGGGCTCGACGAGCTTAGGCTCGACGACCTTGGGCTTGAAGATCTCCGGCGCGACGATGTCGTCGTCGCTGTGGGCGATGTGCAGCGCGACGAGGCGCGCGAGCAACGTGGCTGGGAACAGGTGGCCGAACACGGATTCGAGGTTGGCGAGGCTGCGCGCGGCGGCGTGCATCGGCACGAGGTCGCCGAACCCCGTGGTCGTGATCGTCGTCAGGCTGAAATAGGTCAGGGCGGCGATCTTCGCGCCGAGGCTCGAGGGCAGAACGCCGCCGCCGCTCGGCGCGATCGCTCCCGGCGCGAACGTGTCGAGCCCGCTGTAGGCGATTGCGAAAAGCGCCGCCACGTTGAGGTAGAGGAGCACCGCGCCTTGCACGCGGTGCACGGTGACGCGCCCGGCGGCGAACACGTGCCGCGCCACGACGGCGGTGACGAGGGCGTTGAAGGCGAAAGCGATGACGCTGACGAGTTCGAACACGCCGGCCGGCCCGACCCATCGCCCCACCGAGGATTGCGCGTCGAGCAGGGGCCAGCCCGCCAGCAGGACCATGCCGAGGATCAGCGCGCCCTGGACGAGGCGGTGGCGGGCGAGCACGGTGACGCTGACGGCGGCAAAGACGAGGTGGCAGACGTCGAGAAGCATCTGTCCGCCCGCGTGGGCGGCGCCCCAGGGAATCACCACGAAGACGGTGAGCGCCTGCACGGCGAGCAGGATGCTGAGGGCGGCGTCGATCTTCTCCTCAGAGCGATCGAACAGGTTGCGCCCGCGGCGAAGGAGAGACCTCAAAGATTATGCGCCATCGATCGAGTTCGGGAGGCATGCCATATCATCGTTCCGCCGCAGCGCCTCTGCCTCCGTGACGCTTGGGCAGCTGTCGCGCACGGAGAGCGACGATTGCGCGGGGGCCGCGTTCTCCGTCGGCTCACGCGGGGAGGAGACGAGATGCACATCCAGAGGATCGGCACGCAGCCCTCGGCGGAAGGGCCGGCTGATTGGTTCACCGGCACGGTGCGCATCGATCCGCTGTTCGGGCCCGATCCCGCCCGCGTCGGCGGGGCGCTGGTGACCTTCGAGCCCGGCGCGCGCACGGCGTGGCACACCCACCCGCTGGGGCAGACCCTGGTGGTGACGGCGGGCTGCGGGCTGGTGCAGCGCGAGGGCGGGCCGATCGAGACGATCCGACCCGGCGACGTGGTGTGGTTCCCGCCCGGGGAGAAGCACTGGCATGGCGCCGCGCCGGCTATCGCGATGAGCCACATCGCAATCCAGGAGAAGCAGGACGGCAAGGTGGTCGACTGGCTGGAGCACGTCAGCGACGCGCAATACGCGGGATAGTCCCGCGAGTTGTACGGCGGCAGCGGCGCCCCTCGACATCCTTGGAGCGCGTCCCGCGACCCGTCGAGATCCGCCTACGCCACCTTCTGCTGCGGCGGACGCGACAGGTCGGCCGTCCAGAAGCGCTTGCCGATCTGCTCGACGACGTGGCCGGCATCCTCGGCGATGCCGGAGAAGCGGCCCGAGCCCCAGGTCCACAGCCAGCCCAGGCCCAGGAAGTAGAGGCCGGGCACGGTGGTGACTCCGCGATGATGGCCGGGGTAGCCGCGGCCGTCGAACACCGGGATGTCGACCATCGAGAAGTCCGAGCGGAAGCCGGTGGACCAGATCACCGAGGTGATGTTTTCGCCCTTCAGGCTGAGGCTTTTCGGCTCCTCGCTGACGGTCCACGGCGCCACGTAGGGGGCGGCTGGCGGCGCGTCGATGCCGGCCTTGGCGATATGGTCGTCGATCATCTTGCGGATGCGCAGGTAGACCTTGTCGGCATCCTCAAGGTGCTTGGCGAGGTCGGGACGGAACGTGATCGTATCGTCGTCGATCGTGTCGAGCATGCCGTAGAGCTTGACGCCTTCGGCCGCGAACTGGCGCAGGTCGATCTCGTGGCCGCCATCGCGCCCGGTGAAATAATGGTTGGCCTTCTTGCGCACCTCGATGCCGAGCGGATGCGTCTCGACCGTCGTCCCGTAGTAGCCGATCTCGTCGAGCCAGCGGATCGTGTCCTTGCCGCGGTAGGCGCGCGGCGAGCGCGGCGCGTCGCCGACCGCGATGTGCACCTTGCGGCCGGCGAGGTGCAGGTCCTCGGCGAGCTGGCAGCCGGATTGCCCGGTGCCGACGATGAGCGTCGCGCCCGCGGGCAGCTGCTGCGGGTTGCGGTAGGCGGAGGAATGCATCTGGTGGATGTCGCGCGGCAGCCGCTCGCCGACCCGCGGCACCGCCGGCACGTGGTAGCCCGAGATCGCCATGACGACGTTGTCGGCGCTCCAGTCGCCCATGGTGCTCTCGACGTGGAAGAGGCCGTCGGCGTCGCGCGAGACGCGGGTCACGGTGACGCCTTCGTGGATCGGCGGATCCACCATGCGGGCGAAACCCTCGACGTATTCGACGATCTGGTCCTTGACCATGAAGCCATCGGGATCCGGCCCCTGGTAGGGATAGTCCGGCAGGGTGCATTGCCAGTTCGGCGTCACCAGGCAGAACGTATCCCAGCGCTCGTCGCGCCAGGCGTGGCCGACGCGGTGCTTCTCCAGCACCACGTGCGCGATGCCGCGTTTCTTCAGGAGCCAGCTCGTCGACAGGCCGGCCTGTCCGCCGCCGACGACCACGACCGGCACGTGGCCGTTGTGCCGGTCCGCGTCGCCCCGCGTGTCGACGCCGTCGACGTTCACTTTCGCGTCGGTGATCTCGTCAACCATGCTCAGCTCCTCATCCTATGAAGCCTTCGACCGTCACGGCCGAACTCGCGTCCAACGTTTCCGCCCGGTGCTCGATGGCCGCCAGCTGCGCCATCGCGCGCGAGCAGCCGGAACCGTAGCGCATCCGCACCCGCTCGCTGGCGGCGTGCAGTCCGTCCCGCGACGCGGCGAGGAACTCGGCCGGCGTATAGCTGCGGCCGACCTCGTAGAAGTCGCGGATGATCGTGGAGGGTGAGTAGCAGGTCTCGGTGGCGCCGTCGGGCCAGCGGACGTGGAACAGGGTCTCGGGCATCAGGCCTCCCCCGCGAGGGCGGCGACCGCCGGCCCGCAGCCGATGAAGGGGCGCGAAAGGTCCCAAACCTCGACCTCTTCGTCGTCGCGCCACAGCCGGACCTTGCGCGAGGCATCAATGCTGCCCACCGCGGCGCAGGCGATCTCGCGCGCGGCGAAGCGCGAGAGCACGGCGCCGACCTTATCGGGCGCGACCGAGAGCACGAAGCCGAAGCTCGGGAACGCGAGCAGGAAGCGGGCGAGATCCACCCCGGCCGGGCAGGGCACGGCATCGACCTCGATGCGCGCGCCGACGCCCGAGGCTTCGCACAGCATCGTCGCCGTGCCGACGAGCCCGGCCATGCTGATGTCCTTGCCCGCCGCCACCAGGCCGGACTCGGCGATCTCGGGAAGCAGCGCGAGGTCGCCGCGCAGGCGCTCCGCCGGGGCGCCGCTCGCCGCGTCCCAGTTGAAGGACGCGCCGCGGAAGCCGCCGCGCAGGTCGACTGCGGCGACGAGCACGTCGCCGGGCCTGGCATCGAAGCTGGTGATCAGCCGCTCGGCGCGGCCGAGCACCGCCACCGCCAGCGAGCCCGCAGCGGTGCGATGGTTGGTGTGGCCGCCCACCACCGGCACGCCGTAGGCCTGCGACGCCTCGCGCAAGCCGGCCAGCACCGGCTCGGCCTGGGCGCGGTCCCTCGCCCAGATCGCGTCCACCACGGCGACGGCGCGGCCGCCCATTGCGGCGATGTCGCTGAGGTTGACCATCACACCGCACCACCCGGCGAAGCGCGGATCCGCCTCGACGAAATCGTGGACGAAGCCCTCGATGGCAAAGAGCAGCCAGCCGTCGCCGTCGGGGATGGCGGCGCAATCGTCGCCGACCCGAATTGCCGCCGCCGCTTCGATGCCGAGCGCGGCGACCGCGTCGGCGATGTCGGTCTTGTGCGCGGTGCCGCGCGCCCCCAGCACGGTGCTGGCCAGCTCGCGAAGAGACGCGCCCATCACGCCGCCGCCTTCGTGGAGAGGGCGTGAAATCCTTCCGGCGCGTTGGCGAGCGGCGGGTAGGCGGCGAGATCGGCCTGCATGAAGACGTGAGGCTGGCCGTGCAGCTCCACCTCGGAGATGCGGTGCCAGCTCAGGCGGCGGAACATCAGCTCGTTCTGCGCCTGGACGTTGGCGTAGAAGCGCACGCAGCCCGCTGCGTTGGCGCTGGAGACCGCGAGCCGGATCAGCGCCGCGCCGAGGGCGCCCACCCGGCGGTAGCGCCGGTCGACGGCGAGCCGCGAGCCGTACCAGATGCCGGGCTCGCTCTGGTGGATGCGTACCGTGCCGACGACCTCGTCGGCGAGCACGGCCATGGTCGAGAGCGCGACGAGGTGGATCGCGGACGCGTCGATCGCGTCCCGGTCGTGCCCGCTGAAGATGCCCTGCTCGGCGCAGAACACCTGGCGGCGCAGCGCGGCCGCCCCCTCCTGCTCCCACCGCTCGGTGGCGGCCTTGAGCCTGAAGTGGCAGGCGGCAAAGGGACCGAAATCATCGGCGATCATGCCCGCACGCCCTCCAGCACGAGGTCGGGCGGCGACGGCAAGGACCAGGGCGCGCCGGAGGCGATCTCCGGCACAGCGGCATTCGGCAAGGCGGCGTCGCCGGCCTTCTCGTAGGTCGAGAGCGCCGAGCAGGCCCCGCACTTGGCGCAGCCGGCCTTCGCCTGTCCGCTGGCCATGCCGGCGGCGCGCAGCATCGCGGCGAGCGGCTCCAGGATCGCGTGCATGAAGGCCGGAGAGGGCGTGGGATGGTCCTCGAGCGGCGTGCCGGAGATCGGCACGAAGGGCACGACGAACGGATAGACGCCGCGCGCCACAAGCTGCGCCGACATCGCCAGGATCGCCTCGGGCGTGTCGCCGAGGCCGGCGAGGATATAGGTCGAGACCTGGCCGCGGCCGAACACCGGCACCGCCGCCTCGAAGGCCTTCATGTAGCGCTCGAGCGGCACCGAAGCCTTGCCCGGCATGATGCGCTCGCGCACCGCCGGCGTCACCGCCTCGATGTGCATGCCCAGCGTGTCGATGCCCGAGGCCTTCATGCGCTCGAACCAGCGGTCGCTGTCCGGCGGCTCGCACTGCGCCTGGATCGGCAGGTCGACGCGTGCCTTGATGGCGAAGGCGCTCTCGCACAGCACGGCGGCGCCCCGGTCGGTGGCATTGGGCGTGCCCGTCGTCATCACCATGTGCTTGACGCCGTCGAGCAGCACCGCGGCGCGTGCCACCTCGGCGAGCTGCTCCGGCGTCTTGTGGGCGATGGTGCGGCCCGCCGCGAGCGACTGCCCGATGGCGCAGAACTGGCAGGTCTTGGCGCGGCTCTGGTAGCGGATGCAGGTCTGCAGCACCGTCGTCGCCAACACGTCCTTGGAATGCAGCACGGCGATCTTCGAGTAGGGGATGCCATCAAAGGTCTGCAGCGCGTAGAAGCGCGGCTGCCGCGGGAAGGTCATGCGCCCGACCACTTGGCCGTCGCGCTCGATCAGCGCGACGCCGTCGGCATCGGGACGCGCGGCGGTGTAGGGCGACTCGTGCGAGGCGGCAGTGTGGATCGGCACCATCACAGTCCGCCCGGAGATGGTCACGGCCTTGTGGTCGGATGGGCCGGCGCCGCCGCGCCGGCTCTGCGCCCCGACCCGACTGTCAGCCAGCCGCACTCCGTAGGACTGCAACTCGTTGATCAGCCGTTCCGTCGGGAGCTCTGCCATGATCCTCTTTCGGGATTGCCGCGGCGGCCAGCGCCGGCGGGAGTTGCGGGACAAAGGCAGGCAGCGCCGCCGACGGCTGGGCGCCGTGCTGCACCATCGCCGCGGTGGGTCGGGCGTCGTGATGCAGCTGCAGCAGTTCGGGGCGGGCGTAATGGCCGATGGAGTCCATCATGCGCTTGCGCTTGGTGATGAGCGCCATGTCGCAATCGGCGATCAGCAGCCCCTCGCCCTCGAGCATCGGCGGCACCAGGTGCTTGCCTTCGGGCGAGACGATCGCCGTGCAATTGCCGCCGCGCAGGCCCTTCTGCATCTTCGGATCGGTCGAGATCGAATCGATCTGGTCATCGGTGAGCCAGCCCGTGGCGTTGACGACGAAGCAGCCAGCCTCCAGCGCGTGGTGGCGGATCGTCACCTCCATCTGGTCGGCGAAGACCTGGCCGACGAGCGAGCCGGGGAATTGCGCGGCATGGATCTCCTCGCCCTGCGCCATCAAGGCGTAGCGGGCCAGCGGGTTATAATGCTCCCAGCAGGCCAGCGCGCCGACGCGGCCGACAGCGGTGTCGACGACCTTGAGCCCAGCGCCGTCGCCTTGGCCCCAGATCATGCGCTCGTGATAGGTGGGCGTGATCTTGCGGCGCTTCAGCGCCAGCGTGCCGTCGGCATCGAAAATCAGTTGCGCATTGTAGAGCGTGCCGCCGTCGCGCTCGTTGACGCCCACGACCAGCACCATCGCGTGGCGCTTGGCGGCCGCCGACAGCGCCTGGGTCACCGGGCCGGGCACGACGACCGCCTCGTCGTAAAGGCGAAGATGCGCCGGGCCCTGCGCAATCGGCGGTTCGACGAAGGAGAAATACGGATAGTAGGGGAGGAAGGTCTCGGGAAACACGGCGAAGGCCACGCCGCGGGCGGCGGCCTCGTCGATCGCCTGAAGGACCTTCTCCAGCGTGCCGCCGGACCTGTCGAGGACCGGAGAAATCTGCGCGGCGGCGACGCGGACGATGCGCTTATCCAAGGGCACTCTCCTTTGGAGCATCACTCTCTCGTGCAGAGGAAGCTCCTTGCGAAAAGGTCGGCCCCGCCCTGAGTGGAGGGCGGGAACCGCTCTGTGGCAGACGGTATCAGAGCGTCCAGGTGTTCAGCATGAACGCGTTGTCGCGGCGGTGCAGGAGGATGAGGTCGAGCACGTCGAGCGGGCTGATGGGCGTGATGCCGGGGATCAGCGACGGCTCGCCGTGGCCGTACAGCGCCTGCAGGGCGAAGCGGCAGGCGTAGACCTTGCCGCCCTCGGACATGAACTTCTCGACCTGCTTGTTCATCGCGAGATGGCCCGGGAACGCTTCGTCGCCGAGGGTCGGGAAGCCACGCTGCAGGCCGAGCGTCACGCCGGGACCGTAGAGCAGCACGCTCGTCTCGAAACCCTTGCGCAGGATGCGGGTGGCCTGGAGCAGGTTGACGAGGCCGATCGAGCCCTCGAACGCGACGGTGTGGAAGGTGATGAGCGCCTTCTCGCCCGGGAGGGCTTTGACGTCCTCGAACTTCTTGTCCTCGTAGTCGACCAGGAAATCGCCCTTCTTATGGGCTGGCATCGTGACCGCGGGCATGGGCGAATCCTTCTTTGCAAGGTCCCGACGACGTGTGGGATAGATTGGCCGTGGCAACGGATGTGCCAACAGCGCCGTGCCGCAACAGCCCCACCGAACCGTCGGCCTATACGGTCAATTATACAGTCAACTAGGATTTGTTGCTGGGAAGGCAAATTGCCTTCAAGGTGTGCGTCTCGCCTCTATTCCGTCCTTCGCAAGGTGCCGGACCTGACGTGGCAGCGCTCCTGTTCGTGCCGCATCACAGCAAAGGTCCGCAGCGAGGATGCAACAATGTCCAGTCAATCATGGATTGGGTTTTGCAGGCGGAGGCTGCGAAAGGCACTTCATGAACGGTTGGACTCCCGATCTCTCCCGCAGCGCCAAGCCGCGCTACCTCGCCATCGCAGATATCATCGCCGACGACGTGAGGAGCGGGCGGCTGTCGGGCGGCGACCGGCTGCCGCCGCAGCGCACGCTCGCCAAGCTGCTGTCGATCGATTTCACGACCGTGGCGCGCGGCTATGTCGAGGCGCAGCGGCGCGGCCTCATTGAGTCGCGCGTCGGCCAGGGCACGTTCGTGCGCGGCGCCAAAGCCGCCCGCGTGGTGCGCGGCGGTCAGGAGGGCGACATCGTCGACCTGTCGATGAATCTACCGCCCGAACCCTCCGACGCCGATCTCGTGATGCGCATGCGCGACGGCCTCGCCGACGTCGCCCTCGACCTCGTCGGGCTGCTGCGCTACCAGGGGTTCGGCGGCAGCCGCGCCGACAAGGAGGCCGCCTCGGCCTGGCTCGGGCGGCGCGCCCTGGTGCCCAAGCAGGAGCGCGTCTTCGTGACGCCCGGCGCCCATCCCGCGATCCACGCCGTCCTCTCGATGCTGGCGCGCGCCGGCGAGTGCGTGCTGTGCGAGGCGATCACCTATCCCGGCGTCCGCTCCATCGCCGCGCAGCTCGGGGTCGAGCTCGTCGGCCTGCCGATGGACGCCAGCGGCATCGACCCCGACGCGCTCGACGCGGCGTGTCGGACGCGGGCGCCCAAGGCGCTGTACCTCAACCCGACGCTGCAGAACCCGACCACGCTGACGATGCCGGCGGCGCGGCGCGAGGCCGTCGCCGCCATGGCGCGGCACCATGGCCTGCCGATCGTCGAGGACGACGCCTACGGCTTCATCCCGACGGGCGGCGTGCATCCGCTCGCCACCTTCGCGCCGGAGCTCACCTGGCACATCGCCGGCCTTGCCAAATGCATCGGCGCCGGCTTGCGCGCCGCCTACGTGGTGGCGCCGGACGCGCGCTCGGGCTGGCCGTTCGCCGCGGCGTTGCGGGCGGCCAACGTCATGGCCTCGCCTCTCACGGTGGCCCTGGCGACGCGTTGGATCGAGGACGGCACCGCCGACATGATCCTGCGCTTCATCCGCGCCGAGACCGGCGCGCGGCAGAAGCTCGCCGCGTCGATCCTGCCGGCCGGCTCCTTCCGTGCCGATCCGCTCTCGTTCCACCTCTGGGTGCCGCTGCCGAAGCCATGGACGCGCTCGGCCTTCATCGGCCACATGCGCGCGACCGGCATCGGCGTCGTGGCCAGCGACGCCTTCGTCGTGGCGGGCGAGCCCGACGAGCACGTGCGCGTGTGCCTCGGGGGTCCGGCCTCGCGCGAGCGGGTGCGCACGGCGCTGGAGTTCATGGCGGACACGCTCGAGGCCGAGCCGGCGATGAGCTCGAGCTACCTGTGAGGGGCTCATACGCCCGTCGAGCATAGCCGGGACATGTGCCTTCCCACCATCCCGCCGTCTTCAGCCCAGCGATTCCCACGATTGCCAGGGCGAGACCACCAGGGCGAGACCACCAGGGCGAGATCACCAGGGCGAGGCTGCCGAGGCGGAGCGCCGTCGCCGCTTCCTTGAAGAGGATGATGCCCGGGATCGTCGCCCGGTGGCGCCGACGCGACGGTCGGCAACGGCCACCCGTACGACGTCACGGCACCAAGCGTCGGCCGGCCGAGCGTTCCGCCCGCGTCACCTTCGCCGCTGGCTTGCGAGCGGCTTTCGTGACATGGCGCGCGGCTCCGACCGCCCACGAGACCGCCGGTGCCCGAAGGCCATTCCATCCACCGCCAGGCGCTCGACCAGACGCCGATGCTCAAGCGCAAGGTGCTCAAGGTGTCCTCGCCGCAGGGGCGCTTCATGGAAGGCGCCGCGCTGCTCGACGGGCGCCGCTGCATGAGCGTCGAGGCCTGCGGCAAGCACCTGTTCTACCGCTTCGCCGGCGGCGACACGCTGCACATCCACCTCGGCCTGTTCGGCAAGTTCCGCAGCGTGAAGGTGCCGGCGGCCGAGCCGCGCGGGCTGGTGCGGGTGCGCCTTGAGAGCGACACCCATTGCGTCGACTGCAACGGCCCCAACCAATGCGAGGTGCTCGACAGGGCCGAGGTCGACGCGCTGATGGGGCGCATCGGTCCCGACGTGCTGCGCGACGATGCGGAATCCGAGCGCGCCTGGGCCAAGATCGCCAGGAGCCGCGCACCGATCGGCCAGCTGGTTATGGACCAGGCGGTCATGAGCGGGCTCGGCAACATCTACCGCACCGAGATCCTGTGGCGGCAAGGCCTCCACCCGCTGACGCCGGGCAAGGCGCTCACCGCCGAGCAGTTCGACGCGTTCTGGGCGGATTCCGCGGCGCTGCTGCGCCTCGGAGTGGCCGAGCGCGCGATCATCACCGTCGAAGGGGCGGGCGAGGGCACCAAGCGCGGCAAGGGCCGCTACGGCGCCCGCACCAACATCTTCAAGAAGAAGACCTGTCCGCGCTGCGGTGGGCCGATCCGGCAGCTCGCCCTGGCGACGCGCAAGGTGTTCTGCTGCGACACCTGCCAGGTGCAGGTCGACTAGAGCAACACCGTTTTTCTTCGGTGAAGCAAGTCCGCAGTGGACGTTGCTCTAGCCGGCGCCGCCGTCGACCTCCTTGCCGGAGCGGTGCGCGTGGCTCGGCAGCGCGCCGGCCCCGGGCGTGGCGTCCTCGTTGATCAGGTGGCTCGCGGCATGGGCGCCGGCTGCGGGCGCCTCCTGGTGCTGCGTCGGCTTGGGATTGGCGGGGCCGGTCGCTCGGGTCTCGCTGGAACGCTCGCGGGGAAGGCGTACGGCGCTGTCGGCTGTCATGGCATGTCCTCCAATCATTTCTTTTCAAAAGCTTACGCGCGTCCGGCACGACGTACAATCGCCGTCGAAGAGCCCGCTTGACGTCCGCGATAGACGAGCAGAGCCGCGCCGCCCGCGACCGCCACGCTGAGGGTGCTGGCGAGGAGCTGCAGGCGCGACTCGGGCAGCGCCGCCATGGCGACGAAGACGAGCGCGATGCCGGCGATCGTGGCCCAGCTGAGCCACGGGAACAGCCACATGCGGAAAGCTGCAGGGCGTTGGTTGCCGGCGCGCGAGCGGATCTGCGCCAGCGCGATGAGGAGGTAGACGACGAGCACCACCGCGCCGGAGGTCGCGAGCAGGAAGGCGAAGATGACGCCGGGCGAGACCATCGAGGCGATCGCAGCGGCGAAGCCGGCGGCGGCGGCGAGCAGGATGGCGCGCGTTGGCACCCGGTGGGCGTCGAGGGCCACCAGCGCGCGCGGCGCGTCGCCGTTCTCGGCCAGTTCGCGCAGCACGCGGGAGGTCACGTAGATCCCTGAGTTGAGGCAGGACAGCACGGCCACAAGGATGATTGCCTGCATCAGCCCGGCGGCGTCGGGGATGCCCACGGCGGCCATCGCCGCGACGAAGGGCGAGTGGCCGGACTGCAGCGAGGACCACGGCACAATCGCCACGATCAGCGCGACGGAGAGCACGTAGAAGATCGTGATGCGCAGGGCCACGGTGCGCGAGGCCTTGGCGACGTTGCCGGCGGGATCGTCCGACTCCGCGGCGGCGATGGAGGCGATCTCGGTCCCGGTCAGCGAGAAGATCACCGTCGGGATGGCGCCGAGCACCGCGAGCCAGCCTTTCGGCGCGAGACCGCCGTGGCCGAACAGGATTTGCGAGGCGGCGCCGGCATGAAGCGCCACGTGGGTGCCGGCGACGAGGACGAAGGCGACGATGGCCACGACCTTGAGGGCCGAGAACCAGAACTCGAACTCGCCATAGGAGCGCACCGAGAAGAGGTTGGAGGCGGTGAGCAGCGCCACCAGTCCCAGCCCGAGCACGGGGACGGGCAGGTGGACCCATTCGGCCAGCAGCGTGGCGCCGGCGATGGTCTCGGCACCGACCGCGGTGATCCAGAAGTACCAGTACAGCCAGCCGGAGACGAAGGCGGCGCGCGGACCGAGGCCCAGACGGATGTAGGCGTTGAAGGAGCCGAGCCCCGGCCGCGCCACCGCCATCTCGCCCAGCATGCGCATGACCAGCACGGCGAGCGTACCGGCGATGGCGTAGCTCGCCACGACGACCGGGCCGGCGGAAAGGATCGCGGCACCGCTTCCGACGAACAGCCCGGCGCCGATGACGCCGCCGAGCGCGATCATGGAGACGTGGCGTCCGCGCAGCGAGGTCGAGAGCGGAGGTCGAGACGAAATGTCAGAGGTGGCGTCGTCGGTCATTCGGCGGCCGTGCAAGGACGGCGCCGCGTGCGGGGAAGGCGTCGAGCCTCAGCTGGCCTTCTTGCCGGTCTTGGTCGGCCGCAGCCGCACCACGACGTCGATGGCGGCGATCTCCATGCCTTCGGGCAGGTCGGGCACCACGCTGCGGTCGATCGACAGCGCCGGAATGTCGATCAGCATGTTCGTGCCCTCGAGCAGGAAGTGATGGTGATCGCTGACGTTGGTGTCGTAGTAGACCTTCGTGCCGTCGACCGCGACCTCGCGCAGCAGCCCGGCTTCGGTGAAGACGTGGAGGCCGTTGTAGACGGTCGCCAGCGACACCGGCACACGCAGTTCCTGCGCCTCCTCGTAGAGCTTTTCCGCCGTCAGGTGACGGTCGCCCTTGGCGAACAGCAGCAGGCCCAGCGCCATGCGCTGGCGAGTCGGGCGCAGGCCGGCGTCCTTCAGCTTGCCGCGAAGCGCATGCACGGGGCAGCCGGCCATGAAGGCGTCGACGCGCTTCTCCGCGCGGCGCTCGATCTTCGCGGTCTCCGTCTTGGCGAACTCCGTCTTGGCGAACTCGGTCATCACGTCCTTCTTCGGGCACGCGAAGGCCCGGCCGCGGTCACGGCGGGGACCGCCCGCCGCTTGATCAAACATCCGTATACAGGATCGCGGGCGGATCCGACAAGGGTGCCCGGCGCCAGGTCGTGCCAGGCGATTGCGCGCCGGGCGGCCTTCGCCTACGAGACCGCGTCCGCGTTCCCTTCGACATCGCAAGATCCATGACCGAAATGCCCCCCGACCGCCTCGCCTCCAGCCCCAAGAGCCCGTTCTACGACGAGGCCATGCTCGAGCGCGGCATCGGCGTGCGCTTCGACGGCGCCGAGAAGACCAACGTCGAGGAATATTGCGTGAGCGAAGGCTGGGTGCGCCTCGCCGCCGGCAACGCCAAGACCCGCAAGGGCGAGCAGATGACGATCAAGCTCAAGGGCAAGGTCGAGCCCTACTTCCGCACCGAAGCCGTCGCCGCGGACGAGGTCGTCGCCGACGGCGAGTCCGGTGCCGATTGATCCCGCTCGATCCTTTGCGACACGATCGAGTGCGATGCATCAAAAGAGACGCCTGCGGCATTGATGCGATGCGACCACAGGAGTCCGCATCATGAAGATCGCCACTTTCGTTTTCCCCTTCGTTCTCGCCTCGACCGGCCTCGCCGCCATAGTGCCAGCCCAGGCCGCGCCGTCGGCGCAGGACAAGACGTTCGTCGACACCGTCGGCCCCGGCGGCATGTACGAGGTCATGCTGGGCAAGCTCGCCGAGACCAAGGGCTCGTCGCAGGACATCAAGGACCAGGGCAACACCGAGGCCCATGACCACCAGCTCGTCGGCGACAAGCTCGCCGCCGCCGCCAAGGATGCCGGCATTCCGGTGCCCGACAAGCTGACGTCCGAGTTCCAGGCGCAGTACGACAAGATCAGCACGCTGTCGGGTGCCGCCTTCGATTCCAAGTACCTCTCCGACATGAAGAAGGTCCACGCCGGCGACGGCGCCGCCTTCCTCAAGGAATCGAAGGAGGGCTCGAACCCGATGCTGAAGAGCTTCGCCGCCGAGACCTTCAAGATCGTGCAGCGCCACATCGGCGAGCTCGAGGCCAAGACCTCGCTGAAGTAGGACCTCGCTGAAGTAGCGCTCCTACTTCACCGCCGACAGCACCTTGAACCCGTTCGCCTCGGCGAGCGGGTTCACGCGTTTGAAGGCGGCCTTCAGCGCGGCCTCGTAGGGCAGGTGCTTGTTGGCGACCATCCAGAGGTGGCCACCGGTGCGCAGGCCGGCGGCCGCCTTCTGGATGAAGGCGACGCCCAGCCCCTTGTCCTCCTCGCCGGCGGCGTGGAACGGCGGATTCATCACCACGAAGTCGAGGCGCTCCAGGGCCACGCCGCGGACGTCCGCCCACAGGTGCGTGACGCGGGGATCGGCGGCGTTGCGGCGGGCGGCCTCGATGGCCCGGCGATCGATGTCGATGAGCGCCAGCGCCGTCACCTTGTCGGAGGCGAGCACGGGATGGGCGAGCACGCCGATGCCGCAGCCCAGGTCCGCGCCTTTGCCGGAGAGGCGCGGCAGCGTCTCCATCAGCAGCGCCGTGCCGGGATCGAGCCTGTCCCAGCTGAACACGCCGGGCTGCGTCCACAGGCCGAGCTCGGGCGCGAGCCGGGGCGCGCCGGCCTCGATCGCCGCGTCGACGCCGTCCAGCGCATCGGGCCGCACGCCGCTGCAGATGCGGTGGTGCGCCTTGGGCCGATCGTCGACGCTGCAGCCGAAGGCCGACAGCTCGCCGGCGAGGCGCGAGCCGCCGGCGTCCTTGGGGGCGAGGATCGTGAACGGCGCGCCGGGCGCCAGCGCGCGCAGCGCCAGCGCGAGGTCGTGGCGGCGCTCGATCGTGCCGGGAACGGCGAGCATGGCGAGGCTGGCGAGCGCGCCCGGCGCGAGATCCGCCAGCGCGGTGGCGCCCGGAACGAGGGGCGACAGCTGCGTGGCGCCTCCGGACGTCGGGGCGAGGGCGGCGGGCGGGTGACCGAAGATCGCGGGAAAAGGCGGTGTGCTCATCGCCGCGCCTTAGCACGACGCGGGCGAATCCTCCCCCGTTCCACGGGGGAGGATCACATCAGGAAGACGATCGCGCCGATCCAGATCGCGGCGGAGATCAGGAAGGTCACGGCGGTGAAGCCCATGACGCGCTGGATTCCGATGCCGGCGATGGCCACGACCGGCAGCGCGAAGAACGGCTGCAGCATGTAGGCGACGTTCTCGCCGGCGGCCACCGCCATCGCGGTCGAGGCCGGCGAGGCGCCGAGCTGCACCGCCGCCGGGATCACGAAGGGTCCCTGCACCGCCCAATGCCCGCCGCCCGAGGGCACCAGGAAGGTGATGAAGAGCGAGCAGACGAACGACCAGATCGGCAGGGTGTGGGCGCTGGCGACGACGACGAAGGCCTTGGAGATGACGCCGGCGAGCCCGGTGCCGTTGAGGATCCCCATGATGCCGCCGTAGATGGGATAGAGCAGGATCATCGAGCCGACCTGCTTGGCCGCCTCGTTGATCGCGCCGTAATAGGCCACCGCCGAGCCGTGCAGCCCGATGCCGAGCATCAGGAACACCCAGATCACGGTGTTGACGTCGATCGTCGGCCCCTTGGCGAGCCAGGCCGTGCCGAGCGTCGCCAGGCCGGCGAGGCTGAAGGCCCAGGCCCAAAGCGGCCAGCGTTCCAGCCGGCGCGCGGGCGCGTCGCCGCCGCCGCGCAGGATCTTCGGGGCGGCCGGCGCCTCCGGCAGCGGCTCGAAGACCACGGCGTCCTCGTCGCGCGGGCGGATCAGGATGAAGGCGATCGGCACGCAGACCACGATCAGCAGCGTGGCGACGAGGTTGTAGGGCTGGAACACCATGTCGGCGAAGGGCGTCACCTTGCCGGTCACCTTCTCGATAATGTTGAGCTTGTTGCCCTTGGAGGCCTGGGTCAGCGCGATCGAGGAGGAGAAGCCCGTCGCCCACACCACCCAGCCGGAATAGGCGGCGGCGACGATCCAGCCGAAATCGACCTTCATGCGCCGCGCCACCTCGCGCGACAGGATCGCGGCGACGACGAGGCCGAAGCCCCAGTTCAGGAACGAAGCGAAGGCGCAGACGAGGAAGGTGAGCACGACCGCCTGGTTGGCCGTCTTGGCGAGCGAGATCAGGCCGCGCAACCCGCGCAGCACCGGTGGCGCGCTGGCGAGCGCGTGCCCGGTGACGAGGATCAGCACCATCTGGAAGGCGAAGGCGAGGATGTCGAAGGTGCCGGCGTACCAGGAGGCGACGATGACGTCGGGCCGCCCCGTCGGCGCCAGGGCCCAGGCTCCGAGGCCGGTGGCGAAGGTGAGCGCGATGGCGATCACGAAGGGATCGGGCATCCAGCGCTCGAACAGCGACACCGAGAGCGCGACGAAGCCGCGTCGCGGCCGAGGCTTCTGGTGGTCCGCGATCGCCGTCATCGTGTCTGCCCCGTCCTGCCGTGCCACGAAGCAGCGTCCCGCGAAAAGTTCAAGCCGCCGATTGGCGGGGGCCACCTCGATCACCGCGGTCGTTAGGATTTGCACGTCCGCAGGCCATTCTATCCGACGCTTCGGAATGGCAGCTTGTGTTCCGTCGACCTGAGGCCACCATTGCTGGCGTGAACAAAGCCGGAGCGCGCTCCGTGCGCCGATTCGAGCGGCATTCGTTCCGGCCTTGTTCGTTGCGTGAAGATCGTCGGCATCGCTGACCCGGAACGGTACGGATGAAAGGGGAAGTCTCGCGCGCGACGATCCCGGCGCGGTTCGCTCGGGCCGTTCGAAGCGGGAAGATGGCGCCGAGGGCTCGTGCCGGAGCGGCAAGCCCGGTCTCGTGACGGGGGAGCGATGAGCGCGTCGCGGCTTGGCGAAAGGCTCCCTCTCTCCCCCGGTGGGTAAACCATCGAGCCGCCACGCCCCGCGTTGCGCTCCAACCGCGAACCTGAGATGCAGAGGCTCGGTGCGCTTCGGCCCGCGCGAAGATCCATGGGGTGGCGATGTCGGATGCCTGCACGTCGGGGCTCGATGCGGGTTTCGTGGGGCTCGGCTTCCTGAAAGTCGGGTTCCTCGGGATCGTGCAGGGCATCACCGAGCTGCTGCCGATCTCGTCCACCGCGCACATGCGCATCGTGCCCGCGCTGCTCGGCTGGCAAGATCCGGGGTCGGCCTTCTCCGCCGCCATGCAGCTCGCCGCGCTCGCCGCCGTCGTATCCTACTTCTGGGCCGACGTGCGCGGCCTGGGCGAGGGTGTGGTCGCCGCGGTCCGGCGCCGCGATTTCGCCGACTGGAACTTCCGCTTCTTCGTGTGGATCCTGCTCGCCACGGTGCCGCTCGCGGTCGGCGGCCTCGCGCTCAAGTCCAGGCTGAACGCCTGCAACTCGCCGCTGCGCACGCTGGCGGTCATCGGGATCGCCTGCCTCGTCATGGGTGCGCTGCTGGCCTATGCCGAGCGCGCCGCGCGCCACACCCGCACGATCGACAACGTGTCCCTGAAAGATGCGATGTGGGTCGGGCTGGCGCAGATGGGCGCGCTGATCCCCGGCGTGTCGCGCTCGGGCTCGACGCTGACGGCGGCGCTGTTCCTGGGGCTGCAGCGCGACGAGGCGGCGCGCTTCTCCTTCCTGCTCGGCATTCCGGCCATCGCGCTGGCCGGCCTCGCCGAGTTGTGGGCGCTGCGCAAGGCCGGCATCGGCTTCGAGGGCTGGGCGATCCTCGCCTTCGGGCTCGTCGTCGCCTCGATCTCGGCCTTCGCCGCGATCTGGGGCCTGATGCGGGTGCTCGAGCGCTTCTCGGCCTGGCCCTTCGTCGCCTACCGCCTGCTGCTGGGCGTCTTCCTCCTCGTCAGCGTCGTCTCGGGCTTCCTGCCGAACTGAGCACCGGCTCAATTCGGTGGGACGGCCATGTCATGAGGCGGGCGAGCGCCAAGCCGGGACGATGCTGACCCGAAAGGCCGTCTTTACTCGCGTGCCGTGTCGCCACGTGACCTTTCCCGTCGCCATTCCTCGACTCGAGCTGCCGCGGCTCGCCTCCCCCGAACGCCATACCGTACTTTCGAAGGTCTGGACCTTTCGCCCCGGTTGCGAGAGCTTGAGCCAAGCGCAGAGCCGTACCGGGATCCCACTATGTCGACGAGCACCTACGATGCCGCGCCGCCGCTCGCCATGGCGCGCACCGGCCGGCAGCTGACCACCTATCCCTCGCGCGGCGTGCGCCGCTTCCATCTCGGCCTGACGGTGCTGATCACCGTCGCGCTGTACTACGCGCTCTACGTCAACGGCGGCGTCGCCACGCTGATGCTGCCGGCCTTGAGGATGCCGTTCCCCGTCTTCGTCGGCATCCTCGCCGTCGGCAGCGCGCTCGGCGCCTTCGCCTCGCTGGGCGCCGGCCTTTGCGACCGCTTCGGCCGCGCCAACCTCGTCGTGTGGGGGCTGCTGATCGTCGCCCTGATGACGCTCGTCGCCCTGCCGCTGGCGACCAGCGCCCTGACCTTCGCCATCGAGGCCTCGTTCGTGGCGTTGGTCGAGGGCGTCATCCTGGTCGCCACGCCGGCGCTGATCCGCGATTTCTCGCCCCAGGTCGGGCGCGCCACTGCGATGGGCTTCTGGACCGTCGGCCCGGTGCTCGGCAGCCTCATGGTCAGCCTGCTCACCACCCTGACGCTGCCGGTGTTCGGCACTTGGCAGAGCCAGTTCTACATCTGCGGCGTGTTCTGCCTGGTGGTGTTCGTGGCCGCCGCGCTGTTCCTGCGCGAGCTGTCGCCGGGGCTGCGCGACCAGGTCATGGTCAACGAGCACGACCGCGCCCTAGTCGAGGCCCGCGCCGCCGGTGCGGCGGAGGCGGCGGCACGCGAGGGCATGGCGGCGCCGTTCAAGCGGCTGTTCCGTCTCGACGTCATCGGCTCGGCGCTCGGCGTCTCGGTGCTGCTGCTGTTCTACTACACGTCGGTCGCCTTCGGCACGATCTACCTCGTCACCGTCGCGCACCTCTCGGTGGCCTCGGCCAACGCGGTCGGCAATTGGGCCTGGGGCACCAACGCCGTCGCGCTCATCGTCGCCGGTGTCGCCTCCGACAAGCTCAAGGTGCGCAAGCCCTTCATGCTGGCCGGCGGCCTCGGCGCGCTGGTCCTGACCGTCGCCTGGGCGCTGCAGGCCGAGGCGCACCCCAGCTGGATGTCGCTGGTGCTGCTGAGCAGCGGCCAGTCGATCTGCGTGGCCTTCGCCTACGCCACCTGGATGGCGAGCTTCACCGAGACCGTGGAGGCCCACGACCCCGCCGCCACCGCCACGGGCCTGGCGATCTGGGGCTGGCTGCTGCGTCTGGTGGTCACCGCATCCTTCGTCGCGATCCCCTACGTGATCAACACGGTGACGCCGCTGGTCAGCGCCGGCCCCGTGCTCGCGGCCTTCGCCAAGGTGCAGGCGGCCCACGGCACGCCGAGCCCGGAGCTGCTGCACGAGCTCGGCGTGATCAAGGCCGCCGCCGCCGCCGCGCCCGGCCAATGGGCCAGCTGGTACTGGATCTGCACCGCCGGGATCGTGGTGTTCCTCGCCTCGATCTTCACGATGCGCGGCCGCTGGAGCCCCGCCGCCGCGCGCGCCGACGAGGCCGCGCACGACGCGCAGACGCGCGCGGCGCTGGCCCGGATGGGCGCGCCGGTGCGCTAGTCGGCACCATCCGGCCTTCGCGGCCGGAAGCGTCTCCGCGGCGCCCGCGCGCGCCGCCACGCCTACCTCGATGTCGCGCCTGCCGTCCTTGGCCCGCCTCGACGGCGAAGGCCGGAGCTGCAGCCCGGCGAGCTCGAAACCTGAGCCGCGGAATGGCGCGTGCTGCTGCAGGTCAACTTCAACGAGGGCACGGTGTACTTCCTCATCCTCACGGACGACCTCGCCGCGCGGGGCTTCGATGGGGTGTTCGGGCGTGTACCGGCAGGCCTGAGGCGCATGCGCAAAAACGGACCTGCGGCGCCGCGGCAACACTCGATCGTGCATGCGCTCCCGCCCCGCGTCGGACGATATCTTCGTTCTACGGACCATCGTCCCGCAGCATCGTTTCGGCTACGCGAGAACGAGCGAGCCGCACCCGGACGGGTTCACGAACGGCCGGCACGCCTTTGCGCGGTGGAGCGGCAGTCCTAGGCTCGCGCTCTTCACCGAGTGACGTGCGCCCGATCATGATCCTTCCGCCCGTACCCCGCCGCCTCGTCCTCCTCGCGCTCGCGGTCTTCGCCATCGTGTCGGCGTTGCCCGGCGCGGGCACAGTTCTTCGCGCTGGGCAAGGGCTCGTCGCCGCTCGAGCCCTACGACGTCGACTACGGCGATCTCGCCGATCCGGCGCGGCGCGTGACCTTCGAGGACAAGCTGCACTACGTGCCGCTTGGCTTCGGCTCCTACGTGACCTTCGACGGCGAGCTGCGCGAGCAGGCCTGGTCGCTCAACAACGCGGCCTACGCGTTGCGCACGCCGATCCGCAACACCTACGACCTGCAGCGCCTCGTCGCGAGCGCCTACGTGCACTTCGATCCGCACCTCGCCGTCTTCGCCCAGCTCGGGCGCTTCGACTCCTTCTCCCGCATCGCCCCGAGCACCACCGAGCGTGAGGAGGGTCGGGTGCAGCAGGGTTTCGTCGAGCTGAAGCAGCGGGTCGGCGCCGCCGACGTGACGGTGCGCGGCGGCCGCCAGGAGGTCACGCTCGGCTCCGGCCGCTTCGTGTGGATCAACGACAGCTCCAACGTGCGCACCACGCACGACGGCGCGCGCGCCCACGCCGCCTTCGCCGACGGCACCACGCTGGACGTCCTCTACACGCGCCCGGTCACGCCCGTGCTCGACCCCTTCGCCGATTTCGACAGCCACGCCGGAACCTTCGGCGCGGCCTACCTCAGCGAGAGCCTGCTCCCCGACGCGCTCCACGTCGACGAATACTACTTCTACCGCCGCAACATCGGCGGCCAGTATTCCGGCCTCACCGGCAACGAGGACCGCTCGACCCTCGGCGGCCGCGTGTGGGGCACCGTGGCGCGGCCGGGCGGCACCCTGCTCTACGATGCCGACGGCGCCTACCAGTTCGGCAGCTTCAACGGGCGCGCGATCTCGGCCTTCGGCGGCTCGGCGCGCGCGCTCTACACCTTCGACCAGGTGCCTTGGCAGCCGGGCCTGCAGCTGCAGGCCAGCTACTTCAGCGGCGGCGGCGGCACCGGCACGCGCACCATCCGCACCTTTTCCGCGCCGTTCCCGCGGCCGACGCTGCTGAACTACGTCGGCATCGACACGCTGGAGAACCTGATCGAGGCCTATCCCGCGTTCGTCCTCAACCCGCGCAGCGACCTGGCGCTGCGCTTCGGCCCCGAGTTCGTGTGGCGCGCCGACACCAACGACGCCGTCTACATCTCGCGCGCCACGCCGCTGCCGGCGACCATGGCGGCGCGCGACAAGGCGAGCTTCATCGGCACCAACCTCATCGCCACCGCGCAATGGCGGGCGACGCGCAACATCGCCGTGTTCGCCGAGTACCTGCACGAACTGCCCGGCCCGGCGATCCTGCTCGCCGGCGGCCGTGCGGTGGACGCCGGCGTGCTCCAGGTCAGCTTCAAATTTTGAGGCTTCGAGTTCTGAGAGCCGGCGTCAGGCCGCGGTCCAGTCCTGCAGCGCCAGGCCCGGCACGCGCGCGAACTCGCGCGTGTTGGCGGTGACCAGCCTCGCTCCACGCCGCCGCGCCTGCGCCGCGATCAGCAGGTCGTAAGGGCCGATCGGGGTACCGGCGCGCTCGAGACAAGCGCGGATATCGGCCGCATCGGCCGCATCGTCCATGCCGAAAGGCAGGATCGCGATGGGCGCTTTCAGGAACTTCAGCAGCCGCTCGCCGGTCGCTTTCTTCATCCGGCTCTTCGCCAGCCCGTACAGAAGCTCGAAATGCACGATCGCGGCGATGGCCACCTCGTCCACTTCGGCGGCGAAGCGCTCGCGCAACGCGGGCGACGTGCCGTTGACGAGGCCGATGACCACGTTGGTGTCCAGGCAGATCATCAATCGAAAGGCGGCATGTCGTCGTCCGGCGGCATGGGAGGCTGCTCGCGGCCGTCGGGGAAGATCCGGTCGCCGCCAATCCGATCCATCTCAGCGAAGATCGCCCGGATCTCGTCCCGGGACATTTTCTTCCTGACAGGCTCGAGACGGAGACCGTCGCCCGAGCGGGTGACCTGGACTTCGGTGCCTGGCAAACGAAACTCGTCCGGCAAGATGACGGCCTGCCGACCGTCATGCGTGAAGAGCGTAGCCATGACGATGTCCGACATGCGCGATCCCCTTCGCTCGAGCGGATCATCTATCGTGCGAAGTCCGTCAGGGCAACGCACGCCCCCGCTGGACCCCACCCGCGTCGCCCGCTAGAACCCGGCCAACCCCATTCATCCGGCGACGAGATCGCGAGCCGCCCCACGGGGCAGGCAAGCCCAGGACAACACATGGCGCGGCAGTTCATCTACCACATGCAGGGCCTCACCAAGGTCTACCCCACGGGCAAGAAGGTGCTCGATAACGTGCACCTCTCGTTCTACCCCGATGCCAAGATCGGCGTGCTCGGCATCAACGGCTCGGGCAAGTCCACCCTGCTCAAGATCATGGCCGGCATGGACACCGAGTACCAGGGCGAGGGCTTCGTGGCCGAGGGCGCCCGCGTCGGCTACCTCCCGCAGGAGCCGCCGCTCGTGCCCGAGCTCAACGTGCGCGAGAACGTCATGCTCGGCGTCAAGGAGAAGCAGGCGATCCTCGACCGCTACAACGAGCTCGCCATGAACTATTCCGATGAAACGGCGGACGAGATGACCCGCCTGCAGGACGAGATCGAGGCGCAGAACCTGTGGGACCTCGACAGCCAGGTCGAGCAGGCCATGGACGCTCTCGGCTGCCCGCCCGACGATTGGGGCGTGGAGCAGCTCTCCGGCGGCGAGAAGCGCCGCGTGGCGCTGTGCAAGCTGCTGCTGGAGAAGCCCGAGCTGCTGCTGCTCGACGAGCCGACCAACCATCTCGACGCCGAAACGGTGAACTGGCTCGAGGGCCACCTGCGCGACTACCCCGGCGCCATCCTGATCGTGACCCACGATCGCTACTTCCTCGACAACGTCACCGGCTGGATCCTCGAGCTCGACCGCGGCCGCGGCATCCCGCACGAGGGCAACTACACCTCCTACCTCAAGCAGAAGGCCCGCCGCCTCAGCCTCGAGAAGAGCGAGGATTCCGCGCGCCAGAAGCAGATCGAGATGGAGGCGGAGTGGATGGGCTCCTCCCCCAAGGCGCGCCAGGCCAAGTCCAAGGCCCGCATCCAGCGCTACCAGGAGCTGGTCGACCAGCAGGCCAACCGCGTGCCCTCGTCGACGCAGATCGTCATTCCCGTCGGCGAGCGGCTCGGCACCAACGTGGTCGAGTTCACCAAGCTCTCGAAGAGCTTCGGCGAGAAGCAGCTCATCGCCGACCTCACCTTCAAGCTGCCGCCGGGCGGCATCGTCGGAGTCATCGGCCCCAACGGCGCCGGCAAGACCACGCTGTTCCGCATGATTACCGGGCAGGAGCAGCCCGACGACGGCAAGATCCAGGTCGGCGAGAGCGTCAAGCTCGGCTACGTCGACCAGAGCCGCGACAAGCTCGACGGCAAGAAGAACGTCTGGGAGGAGATCTCGGACGGGCAGGACATCATCTATCTCGGCAAACGCGAGATCAACTCGCGCGCCTACACCGGCGCCTTCAACTTCAAGGGCGCCGACCAGCAGAAGAAGGTCGGCCAACTCTCCGGCGGCGAGCGCAACCGCGTGCACCTCGCCAAGATGCTCAAGACCGGCGCCAACCTGTTGCTGCTGGACGAGCCCACCAACGACCTCGACGTCGAGACGCTACGGGCTTTGGAGGACGCGCTGACGGATTATGCCGGCTGCGCCGTCATCATCAGCCATGATCGCTTCTTCCTCGACCGCATCGCCACCCACATGCTGGCATTCGAAGGCGACGCGCATGTCGAGTGGTTCGAGGGCAACTTCGCGGACTACGAAGAGGACAAGAAGCGGCGGTTGGGCGTGGACGAGCTGATCCCGCACCGGATGAAGCATAAGAAGTTTGCGCGGTAGGGGGACTATCATAAACTAGTTTTTGTCTTCTTGATCGGAGGGAGGCGCCAAGCCTTTCTCCAATTTGTTATTTTCGAATAGACTATGTCCTATGTGAAAAGTTGAATATTCCTGCTTTGAGTCTAACAAGCTTAGCCAGCTACTGGCTAGTTTTTGGCGCGAGACGCCATTAAAGTCCAACACAACACCCAAAAAGGATCGAGCTTCGATACTTAGGTCGTCATAAGAACGAAGTTCCTTGCTCGAAGAAGCTTTCTCAACCTCTTTCGCTACATTAAAGAGTGTTTCTGCTGTCGATAGCCGAGCTACATAGTCTGCGATAATCTCTGCTGGTATACGAGTAGCATCGGCGTGGAATCCAAGCTCGATTTGTTTAGCTACAGCGCTACCGTTATCAGCATACTTTCGCGCCAACGCTATTGCTGCTCGTATCGACGGCAAAGCGGTAAAGCCATCGGATTGGCCGTACCTTATGCTCCCCAAGATACTTTGCCGTCTTTCACCCGGAGTTCGAAATATCTGGTCAGACAAGACGTAGTCAAGACTTACCGCAGCGAGCGATGAGCATAAATAAAACAACCTTAAAGCGATTTGCGCCTGCTCTGAACGCGGCTGGGCTTGTATGGCTTGCTCAGCAAAATAGGCGCTCGCAGCTAAATTCCTGTTTGCCGATTGCACTCCAAACCCGGAAACTAAAGCTCCGCGAGCATCAGTGAGCGTCGTTCGCCAATCTGTAGATCGCCTGCTATCGTCCACTTTTTTTACAGCGCCGTCAAACTCTTCCGCACGCATTACGTTATAGCTCTTGAGCATATCGCTATGGGTTAATTTCGAAATAGCATCCCCATCGAGCAATATAACATTAAGATGTTTAGCTAAACTTCTAGTACTCGTGCGCTTGTCTGTAGTCGCGACAATGCACCCATCTACCCCTAAAGCAGATTGAAGACCTTTGGTCCAAATAATGCGCTCAGCGGCCTTCGGCGATTTTTTGTTCTTTATATCAACGATTAATCGCCTTCTCGTAGAAGCTGCAGGTCTTTCATACAACCACAAATCAACATCGGTCACGTCCTCATCGTCAAGCTTGTAGGGCACGCCTCGCACAACAAAGTAACCCGCGCGCAAGAAGTACGCCTTCAAAGCTTCCTCAAGATCATGCCCTTTTGCGCCGAAGCGAGCTGCTGCTACCATTAGAACGCTCCACGAGTACGAAGTGTCTCAAGGACATCTAGTGTCATTTTTTTACTCGCTGGTACTTGTTTACGCCGGAAGTCAGATCGCGTCTTCTCCGGGCCAGAGTACCCCGTCATCTTGCCTGGCAGTGGGCGATCAATAGAATTTGTCGAAGCAGCTTCGCCTAGCGTCAACACCTTAAGCGCCATCTCTCCAACGTCCTTCTTGAGCAGCTTCATCGTAAACCCGTATGTGGGTGCTTTCGTCACACGGATCACGCCCTTAGTCTCTAAAACCCGATAGTCCTCTCCAATCGCGGTAGCAGGTCCAACTTGTCCGCCGGCGATAAGCTTTTTTAGAAGAAGCGCTATCATCTCAATTTTGCCGCGACCGGATGTACTTTGTGTCATGCCATAAGCTAGCGCTGCTACTAGAGCTTTCGCGAGATCAAAAGCGTCATCAACAAGAGGATCATTGAATTTATGAAAGGCCGCAGGCCTTGTCACAAAGCCAAATTCGCCCGATGGGTTGGCGACGTGATTGACATCGTACATGCCAGCGGCTCGGAGCTTCTCAAATAGAGCAGTCCCCAGCAGCTTTTCAGTCTCAGCGATGCTGACGCATCCAGACTTTCTTAAGGCACCATCCAACTCAGCAATCTTCGTCTGATCCGGCTCTTTTAAGGAGTCCAAAACCTTTTTAACCTTTTCAATATTATCTCTACGAAAAAGGTTACCATTGAAAAATAGTTTATCGACATGCATTCCTTCGGCATCGACAAATCCCACTTCCTCAGACCGCAAAAGAAAGTCGGACGTTTGCGTGGCCGAGAGTTTAGATTCGTCGGAGATAAACTCGGCGGTGAGCGCATGAGCAAGAGGTGAAGTAGAAGTGAGCTCAGCGAGAGCTACTGATGCTCGTTCCTCCGAGGTAGGTTCCTGCTCTTCGAAAATCTCCGCGGCGTATTGCACCGTCGCCCTGCTAGTGACACCCAGAACAGCTATCGCACCTTCTGCTGTGACATCAATAACACGCCGTCTCGCGAGCACTTTGAGGATCTCTGGTAGCTCTGTTCTGTAATTTAGGCCGGCTGCTCTGGCAAACGCATCTACCTTAGGCTTATCTACTGTCGTTTCATCGCTAGAGGACAACTGCGAGAGCAGAGAGGCAGCCTTAGCTGCAGCATCAAGGGCGGGAAACTCGGCTGCACCATTGACAGTAGCTGATGTTTTCTGTCCGTGATGGACAACCCACGCACCTTTATTCGATGCCTGTATTCCTTTGTAAAAATTCGCCATTTGTCAGCTCGCGACCCATCTCTGCTAGGGATTGCAACCTAACCGATATTCTAAAGCATCGCACCAATCTTCGGTAGGCATATGAATTAGACCGCTCTCCGTCGCCTATCAGCGGCGCAAATGCCAGCATAACCGCACGTAGATCGCCCGGCAGTGAGATACGACATCACGCGAACAGTAGAGGGAAGCGCGGTGCCTAGGTTGCTTCGTCTTCGCGTCAGAATGACGCTTCAATCCGGCGCAATCCGACCCGTCGCCGCCTCCACGTCGAAGTCAGCGGCCAGCAGGTCGTCGAGCGTGAAGGGGCAGGCGCGCGAGGGGTCGCAGGCGCCGTGGTCCTTCAGGAAGCGCCCGGCGGCGCGGCAGCCGCTGGCCCAGAGGTCGTCGACGTCGAGGAGGCGGCGCATGCTGGGAGAGAAGGCCTCGCGCGCCATCAGCTGGAAATTGACGACCTCGGTGTGCCAGTGCGCGGCGTCGCGCGAGCCGGGCGCCGCATGCAGCTTGACGAGGTGCTGGACCACGAGGCGGAGGTACGATGACACCTCGCGCAGGTCGCGCTGGCCCAAATCCTCGATCTCCTCCGCCAGATGCGCGATGTCCAAAAGCGCGAGGTCTTGCGGCGCCCGATCGACGGCCGGCGGGCCCGGCAGGGCGCGCAACGCCGCCGCCTGCCGCTGCGTCCAGGCGTAGAAATCCTCGTCGTAGAGGCCGGGATCGAAGCCCGGTTGCTCGTTGCGGGTCATGGTGGGTCTCGCTGGCCGAGGGGCCTTGCGTTTCGTGGGCCGACGATACCACCATCGTGGGATAGCCGAAACACGGCTGCCGACTGTCGCGCGCCTGCGCGAGCCGGCTGTGGAAGGCGCGGCTGGCGGAGCGGGTCTCCGAAGTCCGCGGGGCCATGGAGCGGGCGATGGCGGCGGGGCGCGACGTTCAGGAGAGCTTGCGCGAGATCGCCCGGCGCGACGGGCCGGACCGCGCCGTCGCCACGGCCGACCTCGCCGCGTGGGAGCGGGCGGAGGGCTGGGGCTCGGCCGCGGCGGCCGCGGCGGTGGCGCGGCGCGACGTCGAACGGTGGATTCCCGGCCTGCCGGCGCGCCGCACCTACAAGGCGCTGGGCTGGGCGACCCTGGCCGCGGTGCTCGTCGACATCGTCCTCGCCCAGGCGCCGCCCTCGCCCACGATCGACATCCTCGACGATTGGCTCCGCTACGGCACGGCGATCGCCGGCGTGGCGGCGGCCGGCTGGAGCCTGCTTTCGGAGGTGCGGGGATGGGAGGGCAGCGACGCCGCGACCTGGTTCCTGAAGTCCCGCGTCAAGCGCTACGACAGGCGGCTGGCGGCGCGCCGCCGCGCGTTGCGCGACACGGTCCTAGCTGTCGGCGCGGACGGGCTCGCCGTCTACCGCGACGTGGGCGGACGTCCCACGCGGGAGGTGCTCGCGCCCGACGCCATCCTCGACCTCGCCCTCCAGGCGGACGGCGGCCATATGGCGCTGCGCCTCGTCACGGCCGCCGGCACCCGCCGCTTCGCCTGGCTGCCGCGCGACCCCGCCTTCGAGGCGGCGGTGGCCCGCCTCGCCGGCGTGGCGGCCGCGCAAGTGCCGGCGGACGCGCCGCCGCTGTGAGGGCGCAGGCGCCCGAGCGGACCAGGATGTCCGCGCCTCACAGCCGCGCGGTGGCGATCCTGGCGGCGGGGGCGGCCCGCGCGATGTCGAGCTGCAGGATCTCGGCGGCGACGCGGGTGGCGAGCAGGCGGTAGCCGGCGTCGCGCATGTGCAGGCCGTCGGGCGAGAGCATGTCGGCCATGGTCAGCTGGCCCGAGCGGATCCAGTCGTGCATGAGGTCGGAGCGGCGGATGACCGGCACGCCCATGTCGGCGCCGATCCGGCGCACCGCGTCGCGGAAGCCGTCGCCGGTCTTCTCCAGCGCCGGGCACCATTGCGGCTCCATCAGCACCACGGCGATGCCGGCGCGGCGGATGGCGGCGATGCCGGCGCGGGTCTCGGCCTCGAACCGCGCGAGCGGCACGTGGCGCAGCGCGTCGTTGCTGCCGGTCTGCCAAATCGCGATGTCCGGCCGCGCCGCCACGACGTCCTTGTCGAGGCGGACCATCATGTCGTCGACGTCCTCCCCGCCGATGCCGCGGTTGGCGACGCGCACGCCCGCCGGCAGCACCGCGCGCAGCATGGTCTCGAGCTGCGCGGGATAGGCGGCGGCGGGGCCGGAGGCACCCACCCCCTGCGTCGACGACGAGCCGAAGGCGACGATCCTGAGCGTGCGATAGGGGCCGGAGCGCGCCGCGCCCGCGTCCGACAAGAGCGACGGGGTGCAGGCCAAGGCGACGGCGACGGCCAGCGCGAAAAGAGGGAAGCGGACCATGAAGACGTCCTTCAGCCCGTGTCTCGCACAGGCGCTGCGACGATCGCGAAGGGGGGAAGGAGAACCGCCGATCGCCCCGTTGCGACGTGCCGTGCCCGCGTTCGTCTTGGCACGGGCGATCGCTTTCTCGCAAGAGGTCCCTTCGACCGCTGGAATCTCGAGCGCACATGGGCATGTCGTACGGCCATGTCGGCGTACGGCCCCACGAAACAGGGCGGGAACGACACTTGTCGGGGAACGCGCCGATGGCACGCTTCGATGTCGACGAACCGCGACAGCGGCCCGCCGTCTTGTCACGGTACCCTGACTCCGGCGGGGCCACTTGTCGGGGTTCCCGCCGCGACAGCTCGCCCGCCCCGAGAGGAACCGGGGATGGACATGACGCACGACTTCGGTCAAGTTACCTAGATCGCGGACGCGCCGCGGTCAAGATCGTGCCGGAGGAGGACGCAGCATGAAGCTCTTTTGGGGACCGTTCACCTGCGCCATCGAGATCGCGGCGCTGCTCGACGAGGCGGGCGCCGCCTACGAGGCGGTGAAGGTGGACACCGGCGCCGGCGAGCAGCACGGCGCCGCCTTCAAGGCGATCAACCCCAAGGGCAAGATCCCGGTGCTGGTGCGCGACGACGGCTCGACCCTGACCGAATACCCGGCGATCGCGCTGTGGATCGCCCGCACCCATCCCCGAGCCGGGCTGTGGCCGAGCGATCCCGAGGCGGAGGCGCGGGCGGCGCAGATGATGTTCTACACGATCGGCACGCTCCACGGGCAGGCCTTCCGCCGCATCTTCTTTCCCAAGGAGTTCTGCAAGGACGAGGCGCAGCTTCCCGCGGTGAAGGCCGACGGCCGCGCCATGGCGGCGGAGGGCTTCGCGGTGCTCGCCGCCGAGCTCGGCGACGCGCCCTACGCCGCCGGCGAGGCCTTCTCGATCGCGGACGCCACGATCTTCTACACGACGCGCTGGGCCAGGCTGACCAAGGTGCCGATGCCCGCCGCCATCGAGGCGCTGGCCGGGCGTGTCGGCGCGCGGCCGGCCTTCGCCAAGGCCGTCGCGACGCTGGTCTGAGCCGCGGCCGATGGCGGACGCCTGGCACTACCGACGCCCGGCGGCGGCGGAGATCGTCGAGTGGGGCGACGTCCACGGCTGCGCCGTCGCGCTGCCGCCCCACTTCCACGACGAGGATCAGGTGACCTTCGTGCTGGCGGGGCGGCGACGATTCCGGGTCGCGGACCGGTGGGTGTCGCTCACGCCGGGCGAGGGCGTGGTCCTGCCGGCGGGCACGCCGCACGTCTCGCTCGACGAGCCCGGCGGCGTTCGATGCCGCAACGCCTACCTGCCGCCCGGCACGGTGGCGCTGCCGGAATTCGTCGCCGCCGCCGCGCGCCTGTGGCGTCGCGGCGACGCGCTGGACGAGCAGGCCTTCCTCGATCTCCTCCGCGACCACCGGCTCGTGCCGGCGCCGCCGGGCCCAATTCTTCCTGCCCTGCCGGAGCTCGACGAGAGCGTGGCCGCGGCGGCACGGCGCGGCGGTCTCAGCCGCGAGGCCTTCTCGCGCGGCTTCCGGCGCCGCCACGGCCTCCCGCCCCAGCCGTTCCGCGCGATGCTGCGGCTCAACGCGGCACGCCGGCTGTTGCGCGACGGGCTGCCCCCCGCCGCCGTCGCCGCCGAGACCGGCTTCGCCGACCAGAGCCATCTCGGGCGCGCGTTCCGCCGCGCCTTCGGCGTCACGCCCGGGCGCTACCGGGCGGGGTAGCGTAGCCGTCGCCACGAGCCGCGGGCGGGGGTGGGCGGAAACGGCTCCCGAGACACCGGGACGAGTGCCCCGCTCACATCCGTTCCAGACCTCCGCTCGCGGCGCATCTAGGGTGGGCCGCGAACCCGGAGCCGTGCGTGTCGACCATCCTCACCTTCGCCCTGTCGCTCGCCGTGGTCGGCGCCGGCGTCAGCCTCGCCCTGCAGCAGGTGGTCAACGCCAACCTGCGCGTCGCGCTCGGCTCGCCCTGGTGGGCGGGCTTCGCCAGCTACGCCGTCGGCGCGACGGCGATGCTGGTCCTGGCGCTGGCCGCGCCCGGCCCGCGCCTTTCGGGCGCGCTGCTGGCGCGACCGCCCTGGGTGTCGTGGAGCGGCGGCCTCCTCGGCGCGATCTTCATCATGGCCGCCATCCTCACCGTGCCGCGCCTGGGTGCGGCGAGCGTGCTCGCCCTCGTCGTCGTCGGGCAGATGCTGGGCGCGCTGGTTTTCGACCAGGTAGGACTGCTCGGCCTCCCGCAGCATCCCGTCGGCGCGGTGCGGCTCGCCGGCGCGGCCTGCCTCGTCCTGGGCGTCATGCTGGTACGCCGCTGAGTTTGGGCGCTCGCCTAAAAGCGGCAGCGGCCGTCGGGGCCGCGGTGCCGGCCCGGAGGGCAGCCGCGCGGCAGGCCGGTCGTAGCGGCGCGAAACAGGACGAAGACCCGCGCCCGCACGCCGGCGGAAGACGCCGGTGGCGACGATGCTGGTGACAAGCGAAGGGCGCCGTGCGGACCGCCGGAGGCGGATCGCGGACCCTACTTCTTCTTGTCCGCGGCGGCGCCGATCTTCAGCGACGGCGCGGCCGCGATGGTCTTGACCTTCTCTTTCTTGGGCTTCTTGGCTTCCTTGTTGCCGCGCACCTGACCTTTGGCCATGGCTCCAACTCCCGGGCTCGGACGCGCCCGATGCGCGCCGGAGAGCGGGGAGTGTAGCGCAAGTCGCAGGGGGCCAAAGCGTTATCTGGCGCGCCCGTCCGCCGTCTCGGGTCGCGCTTTCGGCTCATGCCGCGCGACGACCGCCGCCCTCCCGTTCGCTACTGGACGCCCTGCGTCGGGTCCACCGACTGGAACATGAACTTCAACGGCTTTTCGTAGACGTAGGGGTTGGCGAGGACGACCGGCTGGTCGCGCGCCGGCGTCGCGGTCACGGGAACCGGCGGCGGGGGCGCCGGCACGCTCGCGAGCGACGACGGCGCCAGCGGCGCCGCGACGGGCGCAGGCACGGGAGCCACCGGCGTGAGGGCGGCCGGCACGGGCGGGGCTCCGAAGGTCGCCGGCGAGGAGGGTTCGGCCATCATCGGCTCGACGACCGCCGGCTTGACGACCGCGACCGTGGCCGCCGTGACTTTCGCAACTGGAGCCTTGGCTATCGCGGTCTTGGCTACCGCGACCTTGGCGACCGCGGCCTTGGCCACGCGCGCCTTCTTGCGAGCCGACCGCTTCGGCTCGGCGGCCGGCTCGGGCGCCGCCGCGGTGCGCGCCGGAGCGGGCGCAACGAGGGAGGGCGCAACGAGGGAGGGCGCGACGACGGCGGGGCTCGGCACCGCGGCCGCGGGCTTGGGTGCGGTCTTGTGGCCGAACAGGCCGAGGTCGCAGACCAGGCCGCCGCAGCTCTGGCCTTCGGGAATCTCCTGGGCCAGGCCGACCGCGGCGACGCCGGAGGTCATCGCCGCGACCAGCGCGAACCTGGCGAGCGTGATCTTGACGAGCGTCATCTTGGCGAGCGTGATCTGGGAAAGACGGGTTTTCGCGTCGGCATCCATCATCGCGATCCTCATGTCCGCCCCGACCCAACCACCCGACCGCCGGCCGCGCAAGCCCCGCCGGCTTCGCATCGCGGGCCGCACCCGAGCCTATGGCTCCCGCCCGGCGGAGATCGTATAGCGGCGGCCCCCAGCGCAACCACCGAGTTCCCCATCACCGCTCCCCTGGCCGCCATCACCGGCGTCGGCATCGATTTCGGTACCACCAACAGCGTCGTCGCGCTGGCCCGCGCCGACGGCAGCGTCGTCACGCGCCGCTGGCCGAGCGAGGCCGGGCCGACCTCGACGTTTCGCACCGCGCTGGCCTTCTGGCGCGAGGGCCGCGCCGTGGCCCACGCCGCCGGGCCGCAGGCGCTGGCCCGCGCCGAGGCGCCGGGCGGCGAGGGCCGCTTCATCCAGTCGCTGAAGACCCACCTCGCCAGCCGCGCCTTCTCCGAAACACGGCTTTTCGGCAAGCGCTTCACGGTGGAGGAGTTGGTCGCAGTGTTCCTCCGCGACCTGCTCGGCGCGGACACGGTCACGGCGCCCGTCGCGGCGGGACGGCCGGTGGTCTTCGCCGGCCACGTGCCCGACGAGGCCCTGGCCATCGCGCGGCTGCAAACCGCCTACGCCGCCGCCGGGCTTCCCGGCGCAACCCTCGCCTACGAGCCGCTCGGCGCCGCCTATTGGTACGCCCGCGACCTGCGGCGCGACGAAACCGTGCTCGTCGCCGATTTCGGCGGCGGCACCAGCGACTTCTCCGTGCTGCGCTTCTCCCGCGGCGGCACCGACGGCCGGCTCCGCGCCGAGCCGCTGGCGCACAGCGGCGTCGGCCTCGCCGGCGACACCTTCGACACCCGCATCGTCGAGCACGCCGTGGCGCCGCGGCTCGGCAAAGGCGCCACTTTCCGCTCCTTCGAGAAAGAGCTGCCGGTGCCGGCCTACATCCACGCGGCCTTCTCGCAATGGCACCAGCTCTCGTGGCTGAAGTCCGGCACCATCCTCGCCGACCTGCGCAAGCTGGCGGCGACGAGCGCGCGCGGCGACGAGCTCGAGGCGCTGGCCGTCGTCGTCGAGATGGACATGGGGCTGGCGCTCTACCGCGCCGTCGGCGAGGCCAAGGCCGCGCTGTCGAGCGAGAGCCGCACCACGCTGCGCTTCGCCGGCTGGGGTGTCGCGGTGGAGGCCGAGATCGCGCGGGCCGATTTCGAGGGCTGGATCGCGCGCGACCTCGCCGCCATCGACGCCGCGGTGGACGAGGCGCTGGCCCGCGCCGGGCTCGACGAGGGCGGCATCGACGCGGTGTTCCTCACCGGCGGCACCTCGTTCGTGCCGGCGGTGCGCGCGCTCTTCGCTCGGCGCTTCCCGGCCGAGCGCCTGCACCAGGGCGACGCCTTCCAATCGGTCGCCTCGGGGCTGGCGCTGCTGGCGGCGGACGGGGGCTGAGGCACAGCCCGAGCGACGCCGGTACGATCGCCCGGCTGGCCGAGCCGGCTTGCAACGGAGTCACACGGCTCCGGCTTTTCGCCCGAGCACCGCCCGGCGACCGCGCGGCCCCGCCCTCGCCACGTGCATGACCGATTGAACCCCGAAGCCAGCTTCTACGTTGAAGGTATCAAAGGGGTTTCCACCATGCGTCTTCTCGCAAGCCTTGCCGCCGCGACGGCCTTCGCCGCGTGCCTTCCCTCGCTGGCGCAGGCCAAGGTCCATATCGTCGTGGACCTCGACAGCCAGACGATGCATGTCGAGGCCAAGGACAAGACCTACGACTGGAAGGTGTCCAGCGGCGCGCCCGGCTACGACACGCCGGCCGGCAGCTATGGCGTGCTGTGGACCGACAAGGACCACAAGTCCGACGAATACGACGGCGCGCCGATGCCCAACGCGATCTTCTTCAAGCCGGGCTTCGCCATTCACGGCGCCTACAAATCGAATTGGGGCCACCCTGCCTCGCACGGCTGCGTCCGCCTGCCGGTGGCCAAGTCGGCGGTCCTTTGGGACCTGGTGAAGGCCGAGGGCGCCGAGATCAGCATCACCGGCGGCACGCCCGACGAACCCGTCGCCATGGCCGCACCGCCGCACCACCGCGCGGTGCAACAGGCGGCCGACGGCGCCGACGATTTCTACGGCTACGAGGAGCCGCGAGGCCGCGCCGCCCCGCCGCCGGCCTACGACGGCTACGCCCGCGCCCCCGGCGACAACCTCTACGGCGGTTACTACTAGGCCGAAGCGCCCGCGGCGGGCCGAATGGAGTCGAGCAGTCGGGGCGCCGCTCCGGCTGCTTCTATTTGGCCGGAAAGTCGCAGCGTCACCGCCGGCTGATGTGCGTCGTCGGCAACTGGCCATCGAACACCGAGGACCACGCCAGGCCGTGCTCGACGCCTCGGGGCGGCGGAGGGAACGGTTGCGCGGCCATCAAGGCCCGCATCGCGATCTGGTCGACGTCGGGGTAGCCGCTCCGGTGGCAATAGTCGGTGATCGTCACGCGGCCGTTCTCGTCGACGTGGAAGCAGATCACGACCTGGCCGCCGGCCTGCCAGTGCTGCGTGCGCGGCAGCTTGCCGACCTTCTCCTCCAGCATGCCTTCGACCGTCGACATCCAGCGCACGTCCTCCGTGCCACCGTAGATCTTGGTCTTGGCCGACGGCTTGGCGAAGGTCATCTGCGGCAGGGCGTCCGAACCGGAAAGGCTGGCGAACAGCTCCTTCGTCTTCTGGTTGGTCTTGGGCATCGCCTTGGCCGCCTTGGTCTTCGGCGGCTTCGGGCTCGGCGCCTTGGGGCTCTTCGGGCTCGCTTTGTCCAGCGCCTCGGCGTCGGGCTTGGACTTGTCCTCCTCCTTGCCGGCGGTCTCCTCCTTGGTGTCGGCCGGCGGCGCGGCCTCCTTGGGCGGAGCGGCGGCGGCCTTGGGGCTCGGCGTGCCCTCCTGCGGCGGCTGCGGCGCCTTGGGCACGCTGGTCTTCTCCTGAAGCTTATCGGTCTTCAGCGTCTCCTGGTTCTCCTTGCGCGGTGCGGAATAGGCCGGGCTGAGGTCCTCCTTCGGCGGCGGAGGCGGCGGCGGCGGCGTCTTCTCGGGCGGCGGCGGCGGAGGGGGCGGCGGCGGCACGGGTGCCGGCGGCTCCGGCGGCTTTTCCACGATCACCTCGACCGGGACCTCCTCGCTCGCGGCCACCTGCATCGGCGTATCGCGGTCGCGCAGCAGAAAGGCGCTCACCAGCACCGCGTGCACCAGCAGGACGGCCGCGAGAATGAGGCCGAAACAGGCGCGCGCCGGCCCGACGCGAGGACGCGCGTCCGCCAAGCGCTCGTCGGCAGCAGCCGTGAAGTCGGTGTCCACCTCCGGCGGATCGATGGGCTGCGGGTCGTCGCTCGCCATACTCGGATCGTCACAACAGCCGGCCGGCGAACACCAGCGGAAAAGCGCGGCTCGGCTTGCCGCTGAGCGTGTTTCCGCTTAGCTGCGGGGCCGATGCCACAGCGCCCGAGCCTTCGTGCCCCAGTCCGACTATTCTGAGGCGAGCGACGATCCGGCGATCCGTGGGATGCGGGCGGACGACATCGCGCCGCTCGCCGATCTCTGGGTTTCCTCCTGGCAGGAGGCCATGCCGGCGATCGACTTCAGCGGCCGTTGGGCCTGGATCTCGGCGGTGCTCGCCAACCCCGCCAACACGACGCTGGTCTTCGAGCGGGAGGGGTCGGCGCTCGGGTTCGCCGTCCTCGAAGGCGCGCTGCTGCATCAGCTCGTGGTCGCCTGCGCCGCCAAGGGCTGCGGCGTGGCCACCTCGCTCGTCGCCGCGGCGAAGGCGCGGGCGGCCGACACGCTGATCCTGGAGGTCAACCAGGACAATCCCCGCGCGGTGCGCTTCTACCTGCGCGAAGGCTTCCGCCGCACCGGCGAGGGTCGCAACGCCGGCTCGGGCCTCGCCACCTGGCACATGCGCTGGCCGTGACGCGATCCGAGCCGGTCTCGCGTCATCACGCCGCCATCGTGCCGGCACACACCATCGACGCCCGATGCCGGAGCAGGCCGTGTCGCCCCTTCTGATCGCCTATCCCGTCTTCGACCCGGTGCTGGTGCGCGTCTTCGGGCTGCCGGTGCGCTGGTACGCGCTGGCCTACATCGGCGGGCTGATCGGCGGCTGGGCCGGCGCCCGCTACCTCGTCGCCCGCCCGAAGCTGTGGGGCACGCGCCCCCACACCAGCGTCATGTCCATCGACGATCTCGTGGTCTACATCGCCGTCGGCGTCATCGGCGGCGGCCGGCTCGGCTACGTGCTGTTCTACAACCTGCCGTTCTTCCTCGCTCATCCGCTGGACATCCCGGCGGTGTGGAACGGCGGCATGTCGTTCCACGGCGGCCTGCTCGGCGCGGCGCTGGCGATGGCGGTCTTCGCCCGCCGCAACGGCGTGGCCCTCGACGGCGTCACCGACACCGTCGCCGCGGTGGTGCCGATCGGCCTGTTCCTCGGCCGCGTCGCCAACTTCATCAAGCCGGAGCTGTGGGGCCGCCCGACCGACGTGGCGTGGGCGATGGTCTTTCCGGGCTCCGACGGACAGCCGAGACACCCCTCTCAGCTCTACGAGGCCGGCCTGGAAGGGCTCGCTTTGTTCGCGCTGCTGTGGATCGTGATCCTGCGCGGAGGCCTGCGTCGCGACGGCCTCGTCACCGCATGGTTCTGCATCGGCTATGCGCTCGCGCGCGTCGTGTCGGAGACTTTTCGCCAGCCCGACGTCCAGCTCGGCTTTCTTTTCGGCCAGACCACCATGGGCATGCTGCTCTCGCTGCCCGTGCTCGTCGTCGGCGTGCTGCTGCTGGTGCGCGCCTATCGCCGCCCGCGGGCGGCGGAACGGGTCGAAGCGCCGGACGCGGCGCGACCGGACGCGGCGATCAGGTCGCCGACGGCGTGACTCCGCTCGGCGAAGAGATCCGCGCGATGATCGCGGCCGAGGGGCCGATCGGCGTCGACCGCTTCATGACGCTGTGCCTCCAGCATCCGCGCCACGGCTACTACACGACGCGCGAGACGATCGGGCGCGACTTCATCACCGCGCCCGAGGTGCACCAGATGTTCGGCGAGCTCGTCGGCCTTTGGGCGGCCCAGGTGTGGCTCGACCTGGGGTCGCCCGCGCCGCTGCGGCTCGTCGAGCTGGGGCCGGGCCGCGGCACGTTGATGGCCGACGCGCTGCGCGCGACCCGCATCGTGCCGGGCTTCCACGCCGCGGCTCTCGTCCACCTCGTCGAGACCAGCCCGCGGCTGCGCGCGGCGCAAGCCGACAGGCTCGAGCACGCCGGCCTTCCGCTCGCGTGGCACGCCGCACTCGAAGAGGTGCCGGCCGGCCCCGCCATCGTGCTGGCCAACGAGTTCTTCGACGCCCTGCCGGTGCGCCAGTACCTGTGCGGCGCGGGCGGCTGGCACGAGCGCGTGGTCGGGCTCGACGCGCAAGGCGCGTTGGTGTTCGGCGCCTTCCCCGAGCCCGTCGCCGTGGCCGGACCGGCCGGCCACCCCGGCGATGTTCTCGAGGTGGGACATGCCGCGCTCGCCGCCATGGCGACGCTGGCACGGCGCATCGCGCGGCAGGGCGGCGCGCTGCTCGCGCTCGACTACGGCCATGCCGAGAGCGGGTTCGGCGAGACGCTGCAGGCGGTGCGCGGCCACCGCTACGCCGACGTGCTCGCCGCGCCGGGCGAGGCCGACCTCACGGTCCACGTCGATTTCTTCGCGCTCGCCAGGGCCGCCACGACGGCCGGCTGCCGCGCCTTCGGCCCGGTCGAGCAGGGCCGCTTCCTCGGCCGGCTCGGCATCTTCGCGCGCGCCGACGCGTTGAAGCGGCACGCCACGCCCGAACAGGCGGCGGCGGTGGACGCGGCGCTGGCCCGCCTCGCCGCGCCGGAGTCGAGCATGGCCACCCTGTTCAAGGCGCTCGCCGTGACCGCGCCCGGCGCGCCCGCGCCACCCGGCTTCGAGGATTCCGCATGACACCAGACGCAAGGGTGCCCGCGATCACCGCGCCGGCGCTCCACCCGTTCCGCCATGCCTTCTTCACGCGGGAGGGCGGCGTCTCCACCGGCGTCTACGCCAGCTTCAACGGCGGCGTCGGCTCGCGCGACGCGCCCGAGGCAGTGGCGGAGAACCGCCGGCGCATGGCGGCGCATATCGGCGCGGCGACGCTGCTGGTGCCCTACCAGGTCCATTCGCCGACCTGCCTCGCCGTCGCCGAACCCTGGGACGAACGACCCCGCGCGGACGCGCTGGCCACCGCCACGCCCGGGCTGGCGATCGGCGTCACCGGCGCCGATTGCGGGATGATCCTCTTCGCCGACGCCGAGGCCGGCGTGGTGGGCGCGGCCCATGCCGGCTGGCAGGGCGCCTTCGGCGGCGTGCTGGAAGCGACGCTCGACACGATGGAAGCGCTCGGCGCGCGGCGGACCGCCGTGACCGCGGTGCTCGGGCCGACGATCGGGCCGGCGAGCTACGAGGTCGGCCCGGAGTTCTCCGCCCGCTTCATGGAACGCGACCCAACCTACGCCGGCTTCTTCACACCCTCCGCTCGCACCGGCCACTCCCTGTTCGACCTGCCCGGCTTCATCGGCCACCGCCTTCGCGCCGCCGGCGTCGGCCGCTTCGAGAATCTAGCCCTCGACACCTACGCCGACGAGAGCCGCTTCTTCTCCTATCGCCGCACGACGCACCGCGCCGAGCCGGACTACGGTCGGTTGATCTCGGCCATCGTGGCGGGGTAGCGCCAACCCCCACCCCCGTTATACAAAGTGTGCAACGTGAGGGGAGGCTAGCCGTGACGAAAACGGAGCACGACAAGGACGAGAGCGCGTCGGTCCTCCAGATCCGCAAGATCGGCAATTCCGTCGGCTTCATTCTGCCCAAGGACATGCTGGCGCGGCTGAGGCTGAACGAAGGCGACAAGCTCTACCTTACCGAGCTGACCGAGCGCGGCTTCAAGCTGAGCCCTTACGATCCCTCGCATGCCCGCGGGATGGAACTCGCACGCCAGGCGTTCCGCGACTATGCGGACACCTTCAAGGCGCTCGCGAAATGACGGAGCCGCTCTGGCTCGGCGTCGATCTCGTCCTCGACATCCACAGCGAGCAGCTCGCGCTTTTCGGCGGCCCCGACGGGCTGCGCGACCGCGGTCTCCTCGAGTCGGCGTTGGCGCGGCCGGTCAACAAGCACGCGTATGGCGAGACCGAACTCGCGGGACTGGCCGCCAGCTATGCCTTCGGGATCGCGCGCAACCATCCTTTCATCGATGGCAACAAGCGCGTGGCCTTCGCCAGCTTCCTCGTCTTCCTCGGTCTGAACGGCATCAGCTTCCGGGTCGAACCCGCGCATGCGACGGCAAGCATCCTTGCGCTCGCGGCCGGAGAACTCGATGAAGAGGGCTTCGCCCACTGGGTGAAAGCGAACCTCTGATCCATGCACTTTGGTCCAGCCTCGGGCCGGGCTCGAAAGCACCCATGCGCGACAACGAAGCCAATCGTTTCACGGCCCGTGCGGCACGCTACGCCCGCGTCGGCGCCAACATGAGCGGGGTTGCCGCCCGCATGGCGTCGGGCCGCATCTTCGGCGCCAACGGGCAGATCACCAACGCGGCGGCGCTGACCCAGGCGCTCGGCGGGCTCAAGGGGCCGTTGATGAAGGTCGCGCAGATGATGGCGACCATTCCCGATCTGCTGCCTCCGGAATACGTCGACGAGCTGCAGAAGTTGCAGAGCGACGCGCCGCCGATGGGCGCCGCCTTCGTCAAGCGTCGCATGCAGGCGGAACTGGGACCGGACTGGCAGCAGAGGTTCGGCTCGTTCGACCTGCGGCCCGCCGCTGCGGCCTCGCTCGGCCAGGTGCAGAAGGCGACCACGAAGGACGGCGTGCCGATCGCCTGCAAGCTGCAATATCCCGACATGCAATCCGCCGTGGAAGCCGACCTGCACCAGCTCGACTGGTTGTTCGGCCTGCAAAGGCAGTTCGCGGGATCGATCGACACCCGCGAGATCGCGGAGGAGATCGGCCAGCGTCTGCGCGAGGAGCTGGACTACGAACACGAGGCCCGCAACGCCGCGCTCTACGGCGAGATCCTGGAAGGATCGGCGGTGCGCGTGCCCGAGGTCCATCGCGAACTCTCGACCAAGCGCCTGCTGACGCTCGGCTGGCTCGAAGGCACCAAGCTGCTGGCCTACAAGGGCGCCGATCAGGACACCCGCAACAGGCTCGCCGAGGCCATGTTCACCGCCTGGTGGCGGCCGATGGCGCGCTTCGCCGTGATCCACGGCGACCCCCACCCGGGCAACTACACCGTCTATGCGGACGGTAACGGCGCACCAGCCGGCATCAACCTTCTCGACTACGGCTGCATTCGCGTCTTCCCTCCGCGCTTCGCCGCCGGTGTCGTCGAGCTTTATCGCGGCTTTCTGCACGGCAACGACGCGCAGGTGGTCCACGCCTACGAGCTTTGGGGGTTCCAGAACCTCTCGAAGGACCTCATCGAGACGATGAACATCTGGGCACGCTTCATCTACGCGCCGCTGCTCACCGATCGCGTCCGCACCGTGGCCGACGGCATCGCGCCGGGGCAGTACGGCCGTCGCGAAGCGTTCCAGCTGCATCAGGCGCTCAAGGAAAAGGGGCCGGTGACGGTGCCGCGCGAGTTCGTGTTCATGGATCGCGCGGCGATCGGGCTCGGCAGCGTGTTCCTCCACCTCGACGCCAAGCTGAACTTCCACCGCATGTACGAAGCGCTGATCGAGGGCTTCGACGTCGACGTTCTGGCCGAGCGCCAGCGCGGCGCGCTGGAACGGGCCGGGCTTGCGCAGCCCGACGCCTGAGGCGGCGCCGCATTGACCATGTAGGCGAGAAAATTGCGCCTTTATCCCGCCACAGGCCTATTGCGTTGCGGCGCGAAGGTTGCAATGGCTGCGCTCGCTAGCGTCCATCGGGGAAGGTTCCAGAACCGAACGTGTTCTTGGACGGGCGCGTTCAGGACATCGGGCTTCAAGACCCGAGCGCGAGGACATCGAGGGGCGACATGGCCGAGACGACGAACGATGCCGGGCATCCGGACATGGACTACGCCGAGCACGAAGCCACGTACGCGCTCTTCCTCAACCTTCTCAAATATATCGCCATCGGCGTCGTCGTGATCATCATCTTTCTAGCCTGGATGTGGGGCTGAGCGCCACCGCCTCGTCCAGAGCCCGCGTCCCGCTGCGGACCGGTACCCGCCCTCCCGGAGATTGACATGCGTATCGCCGTTCCCGCGGAAAACGACCCGTCCGAGCATCGTGTCGCCGCCGTGCCGGACACGGTGAAGCGTTTCAAGGCGCTCAACGCCGACGTCGTCGTGCAGTCGAACGCCGGTCGCGCCGCGGGCTTCCTCGATGCCGCCTACGTGGCTGCCGGCGCCACCATCGTCCACAGCGCCGAGGAGGCCGTGCGCGACGCCGACATCGTGCTGCGCGTGCGCCGCCCCAGCGCGGACGACCTCAACGGCCTCAAGCAGAACGCCGCCGTGGTGTCCGTGATGGATCCCTACGGCCACGAGGATGCGATCCGCTCGCTTGCCGAGAAAGGCGCCGCCGCTTTCGCCATGGAGTTCATGCCCCGCATCACCCGCGCCCAGGTGATGGACGTGCTGTCCTCGCAGGCCAACATCGCCGGCTACCGTGCGGTGGTCGATGCCGCCAGCGAATACGGCCGCGCCATGCCGATGATGATGACGGCGGCCGGCACCGTGCCGGCGGCCAGGATGTTCATCATGGGCGTCGGCGTCGCCGGGCTGCAGGCCATCGCCACCGCGCGCCGGCTCGGAGGCATCGTCACCGCCACGGACGTGCGCCCCGCCACCAAGGAACAGGTCGAGTCGCTCGGCGCCAAGTTCGTCGCCGTCCAGAACGCCGAGTTCAAGGAGGCCGAGACGTCCGGCGGCTACGCCAAGGAAATGTCGCAGGACTATCAGCGCCAGCAAGGCGAACTCGTCGCCGAGCATATCGCCAAGCAGGACATCGTCATCACCACCGCTCTGATCCCGGGGCGCCCGGCGCCGCGGCTGGTTTCCGCCAAGATGGTCGAGGCGATGAAGCCCGGTTCGGTGATCGTGGACCTCGCCGCCGAGCGCGGCGGCAATTGCGAGCTGACCAAGCCCGGCGAGATCTACACGACCGAGAACGGCGTCAAGATCGTCGGCACGCTGAACCTCGCCGGCAAGGTGCCCTCGACCTCGTCCTTCCTCTACGCCAAGAACCTCTACGCCTTCGTCGAAACCTTCTTCGACAAGGAGAGCAAGGCCTTCCGCATCCCGTGGGACGACGAGCTCGTGAAAGCGACGCTGCTGACGAAGGACGGGCACATCGTCCACCCCAGCCTCACCAAGTCGCAAGCCGCCGCTTGATCTCAAGCCAGCCCTATTGCCGGAACACCCATCCATGGCCATCGTGACCGACCCCACCACGCAGCAGCTGCTGCTAGAAAGAGCGCAAGCCGCGGCGGATGCCGCCCGCCACGCCGCCGAGGCGGCGCAAGGCTACGCCGACCAGATCGGCCATGCCGGCGGGGTCGTCGCCCATGCCGCCACCGGCGGCGTCGTGGACCCGTTCATCTTCCGCCTCGCGATCCTCGCGCTGGGGTGCTTCGTCGGCTATTACGTGGTGTGGTCGGTGACCCCGGCGCTGCATACGCCGCTGATGTCGGTCACCAACGCCATCTCCTCCGTCATCGTGGTCGGCGCGCTGCTGTCGGTCGGCGTGGACGCCTCGGCCTTCGGCAATGACGGGCCGATCTGGGCCAAGATCTTCGGCTTCATCGCCCTCGTCCTCGCCTCCGTGAACATCTTCGGCGGCTTCCTCGTCACCGAGCGCATGCTCGGCATGTACAAGAAGAAGGGCTGACCCTCGTGAACGTCAACGTCGCGGCTTTCTTCTACCTCATCGCCGGCATCCTCTTCATCCTGGCATTGCGCGGGCTGTCGTCGCCCGCCACCTCGCGCCGGGGCAACCGCTACGGCATGGCCGGCATGGGTCTCGCCGTGCTGACCACGCTGGCGCTCAGCCCGCCCTCGGGCGTGATCTCGTGGGTGCTCGTCATCGCAGGGATCGGCATCGGCGGTGCGATCGGCGCCTGGCGCGCCCGCACCATCAAGATGACGGACATGCCACAGCTCGTGGCGCTGTTTCACGCGCTGGTCGGCCTGTCCGCCGTCTTCGTCGCCGCCGGCGCCGCCTACGCCCCGCAGGCCTTCGGCATCGGCGAGCCCGGCAACATCCACGGTGCCTCGACCATCGAGATGTCGATCGGTCTCGCCATCGGCGCCATCACCTTCTCGGGCTCGGTCATCGCCTTCCTGAAGCTCGACGGGCGCATGTCCGGCAAGCCGATCATCCTGCCGCAGCGCCACTTCATCAACATCACGCTGGGTCTCTCCATCGTCTCGATGGTGATCGTGTTCATCTTCACCCAGAGCCTGATCGTGTTCTGGCTGATCGCGCTGGCGTCGTTCGCGCTCGGCTTCCTCATCATCGTGCCCATCGGCGGCGCCGACATGCCGGTCGTCGTGTCGATGCTGAACTCCTATTCCGGCTGGGCCGCGGCCGGCATCGGCTTCACGCTCGGCAAATACCTGGCGCTGATCATCACCGGCGCGCTGGTCGGATCCTCGGGCGCGATCCTGTCCTACATCATGTGCAAGGGCATGAACCGCTCCTTCGTCTCCGTCATCCTCGGCGGCTGGGGCGGCGAGACGGTCGCCGCCGGCGGCGCGGGCGTGCAGGAAACGCGCCCGGTCAAGCAGGGCTCGGCGGAGGACGCCGCCTACGTCATGCAGAACGCCGGCTCGGTAATCATCGTGCCCGGCTACGGCATGGCGGTGGCGCAGGCCCAGCACGCGCTGCGCGAGATGGGCGACGTTCTGAAGAAGGAGGGCGTCAACGTGAAATACGCCATCCATCCCGTCGCCGGCCGCATGCCCGGGCACATGAACGTTCTGCTTGCGGAGGCCAACGTGCCCTACGACGAGGTCTTCGAGCTGGAGGACATCAACAACGACTTCGGCCAGGCCGACGTGGCCTTCGTCATCGGCGCCAACGACGTCACCAATCCGGCTGCCAAGACCGACAAGTCCTCTGCGATCTACGGCATGCCCATCCTCGACGTCGAGAAGGCCAAGACCGTGCTGTTCCTCAAGCGCGGCATGGGCTCGGGCTACGCCGGCGTCGAGAACGAGCTTTTCTTCCGCGACAACACGATGATGCTGTTCGGCGACGCCAAGAAGACCGTCGAGAGCATCCTGAAGAACCTGGAGTAGCGCCCCTCCGCCATTGCGAGCCGCTGACGCAAGCACCCGGAGCCGGACGGCGGAAACGTCGCCACGAGCCCTCGGGTGCTTCGCTCGTTCGCAAAGACGATGTCCGCGGCGCTTCCCCGTTGCGCCGGCAAGGTATTTCCGGCTGAAGCGGGCTCGCTCCGTTCTTGACGTCAGGCCGAGGGCGCCGACGGCTCGGTACGATCCTCGGCCCAGACCTCGATCTCCGCGGCCGACACGAGCTCGCCGTCCGGCCCCTCGACGGCGGTGATGTCCTCGCCGCGCTCGGCCAGCGCCCACGCCTCGCGCATGGCGTCCTCCTTGGTCGCCAGCTCCGGCGACAGCAGGTCCTGCCGGAGCGAGGGGCTGAAGAAGCGCACGTGCCAGGACATTGGGGGTTCAGCCTCGAAGATGGACGGCCCGACAGGACCGGCTTGAGCCGACCGGCAGGCGGGGTGCGCCACAGGTCGGTCGCACCCGGCTACAGCGTTCTCGACCTCGTCGCAATCGGGCGCTCAAGGCAGCAAACGCTTTCGGTCGCGGGAGGAAACCCGCGCCTCGCGCCTCGGAAGGTGCCCGATCGCACGGGCGTCGCCTCGCACCTTTCGCGTGCTCGCACATTAGCACACCATGCCTGATCCGAAGACCAACGAGCTGAAGCACGCGGCCTCGCCCTACCTGCAGCAGCACGCCGACAATCCCGTTCACTGGCGACAGTGGACGCCGGAAGCGCTCGCCGAGGCTCGGCGCGACGGCAAGCCGATCCTGCTCTCGGTGGGCTACGCCGCCTGCCATTGGTGTCACGTCATGGCGCACGAGAGCTTCGAGGACCAGGCCACCGCCGACGTGATGAACGCGCTCTTCGTGAACATCAAGGTCGACCGCGAGGAGCGTCCCGACGTCGACGGGCTCTACATGGCGGCGCTGCACGCGCTGGGGCAGCGCGGCGGCTGGCCGCTCACCATGTTCCTGACGCCCGACGCCGCGCCGTTCTGGGGCGGCACCTATTTTCCGAAAACGGCGCGCTACGGCCAGCCGGCCTTCGTCACGGTGCTGAAAAGCGTCGAGCACGCCTTCCGCACCAAGCCCGACCAAGTCGCCGAGAACACCCGTGCGCTTCTTTCCCACGTCGGGGCGGAAGGAGAGGGTGCCGGCACCGACCTTACCGGCGCGGAGATGGACGGCATCGCCGGCCAGCTCGTCCGCCACATGGATCCGGTGAACGGCGGCATGCAGGGTGCGCCGAAATTCCCGAATCCGCAGATCCTCGAGTTCCTTTGGCGCGCCGCCGACCGCGGCATACCGGGCTGCCGCGAGCAGGTGCTGCGCACGCTCGATCGCATGAGCCAGGGCGGCATCTACGATCATCTCGGCGGCGGCTACGCGCGCTATTCCGTCGATGAGCGCTGGCTGGTGCCGCATTTCGAGAAGATGCTCTACGACAACGCGCAGCTGCTGGAGCTGCTGGCGCTGGCTTGGCTCGAGACCGGCGATCCCTTGTTCGCCGCGCGGGCACGCGAGACGGCCGGCTGGCTTCGCCGCGAGATGACGGCCGCCGACGGCGCCTTCTGTGCCAGCCTCGATGCCGACAGCGAGGGCCAGGAAGGGAAGTTCTACGTCTGGCAGGCCGAGGAGATCGAGGCCGTGCTCGGCGGCGACGACGCTGCCGTGTTCGCCGCCGCCTACGACGTGACGCCCGAGGGCAACTTCGAGGACCCGCACGGCGGTGGCGCGGCCAACGTGCTCAATCGCCTGCGCCGCGCGCCGGGCGACGCCGCATCAGAGGCGCGGCTCGCCGCCATGCGCGAGCGACTGCTGGCGCATCGCGCCGGACGGGTGCGCCCCGGCCTCGACGACAAGATCCTCGCCGACTGGAATGGGCTGATGATCGCCGCCCTGGCCCGGGCCGGCACTGCGCTGGGCGAGCCAGGCTGGATCGATGCCCGCGCCTACGCCGCGATCATGGACACCATGGCCTACCGCGAAGGCGGTCACCTGCGCCTCGCCCACAGTCGCCGCGGCGCGGCCAGCGTGCGCCCGGCCTTCGCGCTCGACTACGCCGCCATGGCCCGCGCCGCCCTGGCGCTGGCCGAGGCGCGCGGCACCGCGGCGGAGCGAGACTACACCGGCGAGGCGGCGGCGCTGCTCGACAGCCTGCTGGCCTTCCACCGCGATGAGGCGTCCGGCCTGCTCGCCATGGCGGCGACGGACGCCGGAGACGTCATCCTCCGCCTCAAGCCCACCGCCGACGACGCCATCCCCAACGCCCATCCGGTGGCGCTCGACGCCATGCTCCGCCTCGCCGCTCTGACCGGCGAGGAGCGCTGGCGGGAGGCGGCGGACGACCTGTTCGCCGCCCTGGCCGGCGCCGTGCGGACCAACACCATCGGTCACGTCGGCACGTTGAACGCGCTGGATCTCCGATTGCGCGGCACGGAGATCGTGGTGGCTGGCCCCGATCGCGCGGCGCTGCGTGACGTCGCCCTGGCCACGCCCTGGCTGGCGCGCACCGTGCTCGACCTTGCCGACGCCGACGCCCTGCCCGCGGACCATCCGGCACGGGCGCAGGTCGCCGCCGCCGGTTCCGGCGCCGCCTTCGTCTGCCGCAGTGGGGCATGCTCGCTACCGTCTCACGATGCAGCCGCGTTGCAGGCGGCACTCGCGACAGGTTGATCCCGACGGAAGCCATGGCCGCGGCAGGCGACGATGCCCGGCTCCACCCGACAACGCTCAGAACTCCGTCCGGCTCCTGAGCGCCGCGGAGAGCGTGCCTTCGTCGAGGTAGTCCAGTTCGCCGCCGACGGGCACACCGTGGGCGAGCCGAGTGGTGCGCACGCCGAGGTGGGCGATGAGGTCGGTGACGTAATGCGCGGTGGTCTGTCCGTCGACGGTGGCGTTGACGGCGAGGATGACCTCGGTCACCCCGTCCTCCTGCACGCGGCCGGCGAGGGTGGCGAGGTTGAGGTCGCCGGGGCCGACTCCGTCGAGCGGGCTGAGCGTGCCGCCGAGCACGTGATAGCGCGCACGCAACGCCGCCGCCCGCTCCAGCGCCCAAAGATCGGCCACCGTCTCCACCACCACCAGCACGGCCGGGTCGCGCCTGGGGTCCCGGCACACCGAGCAGGGGTCTATGGTGTCGACGTTGCCGCAGTTCGAACAGGTGCGGATGGTGTCGCGCGCCCGCGCCATGGCGTCGGCGAGCGGCCCCAGCAGCTCCTCGCGCTTGCGGATCAGATGCAGCGCGGCACGGGCGCGCCGAGCGCGGCCCCAAACCCGGCAGGCGCGCGAGCAGCTGGATCAGCCGCTCGATCTCGGGGCCAGCGACCCGCTCAGCCATGAAGCGAAGGCATCAGAACGGAAGCTTCATCCCGGGCGGCAAAGGCAGGCCGGCAGTGACGTCGCGCATCTTCTCCTCGGCGAGGCCCTCGGCCTTGCGCCGCGCGTCCTCGTGGGCGGTCACGACGAGATCCTCCAGGATCTCCTTCTCCTCGGCCTTCATCAGGCTTGGGTCGATCGTGACATGCTTCATCGCGCCCTTGGCCGAGAGCGTGACCCTGACGAGGCCGCCGCCGGCCTGGCCCTCGACCTCAAGCTGCTCGAGCGCGGCCTGGGCCTCGGCCATCTTGGTCTGCATGGCCTGCGCCTGCTTCATCAGGCCCATCAGGTCTTTCATGGTGCGTCGTCTCCTGCCGTTTCGCCGATGTCCATGCCACGACGGGCCGTTCGCGCGCCGCGGTCAAAGACCGGGGAAGACCACGCCCGCCGCGAGGATGGCGAAGGCGACGACCATGGCGCCGAAGCGGTGGCTGGCCAGCACATGATGCACGAAGGGCACGTGGGTGTAGATGTCCACGACGTTCGCCGCCGCGACCGCCACGGCGATCAGGAACACGGGGATGGTCGGGGGTGTCAAGCGCATCGCCCGCCTTTACAGGACGCGCCTTGCTACCGGAAGAAGCGAACCCCTCGGTTCGAGCGCGCTCCTTCGAACACGGCAACGAAAAAGGGCCGGCAGAGCCGGCCCCTTCGATCGAAGTCCTGAACGCCGGTCCTACTCCGCAGCGATACGCTGCGGCTCCATGCCGATGCCCTTGGCGACGGCTGCACCGAAGTCGGGGTGGATCTTGTACCAATGCCTCAGCATCCGCTCCTGAATCGGGCGCGGATCGGCGATGCCCATGCTGGGGTTGGTCATCGAGCCGACGATATTCTCGACGAGGTGCGCGCGACCGGTTTCGTCCAGGACCTTCTCCCAGAACGTGCGCGGTTGCCCGTAGAGATCCTCGTCGTCACCCTTGTAGGCGAAGCGAGCGGCATCGCCGTCGATCCGCAGCGGCGGCTCTTCGATGGCACGGTTCTCGACTGGGCCACCGAACGAATTGGGCTCGTAATCCACCTCGCCACTGTAGTTGCCCTCGACCTGCATGATGCCGTCGCGATGATAGGTGTGATGTTTGGCGGCCTTCGGCTGGTTGACCGGGATCTGGTGATAGTTCGGCGTGCCGAGGCGGTAGCGATGCGCATCGGAATAGCTGAGCACGCGATTCTGCAGCACCTTGTCCGGCGAAAAACCGATGCCGGGCACAAGGTTCGAGGGCTCGAACGACGCCTGTTCGACCTCCGCGAAATAGTTCTTCGGATTGCGGTTCAGCTCGACCACGCCGACTTCCTGCAACGGGTAGTCGGAGTGCGGCCAGGTCTTGGTCAAGTCGAAGGGATGGATGCGGTAGGTCTCGGCATCCTTCTCCGGCATGACCTGGATCATGAACTTCCACTTGGGATAGTCGCCACGCTTGATGGCCTCGAGCAGATCCTGAGCCGAGTAATCGGGATGCTCCCCGGTCATCTTCGCGGCCTCGGCATCGGTGAAATTCTGGATGCCCTGCTGGCTGATGAAGTGGAACTTGACCCACGAACGCTCGCCAGCCTCGTTCCAGAACGAGAAGGTGTGCGAGCCGTAGCCGTGCATGAAGCGGGCAGACTTCGGCGTGCCGCGGTCGGAATACAGGAACATGACCTGGTGCAACGCCTCGGGGGACAGGCCCCAATAGTCCCAACGGCGCCAGTGCGGCTTGAGATGGGTGCCGGGATCGCGCTTCTGCGTGCGGATGAAGTCGCTGAACTTCAACGGATCGCGGATGAAGAAGATCGGCGTATTGTTGCCGACCATGTCCCAGTTGCCTTCCTCCGTGTAGAATTTGAGGGCGAAGCCGCGCGGGTCGCGGGCGGTATCCGCAGACCCGGACTCGCCGCCGACGGTCGAAAAGCGCGAGAACATCTCGGTCTGCTTGCCGACTTCGGAAAACAGCTTGGCGCAGCTGAGATGCGAGATATCCTTGGTCACCGTGAAGGTGCCGTAGGCGCCGTAGCCCTTCGCGTGCACTACGCGCTCTGGAATACGCTCGCGGTTGAAGTGCGCCATCTTCTCGATGAGATGGTAATCCTGCATCAGCATCGGCCCACGCGGGCCGGCGGTCAGGGAATTCTGGTTGTTTTCGACGGGACGTCCGAAGGCGGTGGTGAGCGTCGGCCTATCGACCATGCGTAGCCCTTTCATGGAAAACGAATTGCGGCGCGATCGTCGCGCCAAGTCGTGCACCCACCAAACTTATGGCTGGGGCAGAAGTTGCCAGCACTCGACGTTTCGCGAACATCATCATTCCGTTCAGCGGAGGTCGTCGTCGAGGCCAGCCGGGAGCGCGCATCGGCTGCCGGTCGACAGCTTCGAAACCGCATCTCGGACGCTTCGTCGGCTGGACCACGCCCGTCGGCTCGCGACACGCGGCGCCCTTGATCGCCCGGGGCGGCGCGGCTACGAGCGCCCATGCCTCCGCTGCCTGAAAGGTCCCGCATGCGCGTCCTCGCCTCGCCCGCCGAAGCCGCCGCACATGTCGACATGGCGCTCGGGCCTCTGCCCGAGTGGAACCTGGCCGACCTCTACCCCGGCATGGATTCGCCGGCCTACGCCGACGATCTCACCAGCGTCGCGCGGGACTGCAAGGCCTTCGCCGCCGACTACAAGGGCCGCCTCGAAGGCCTCGTCCGCAACGGCGGCCTTCTGGCGGCGGTGACGCGCTACGAGGCGCTCGACGACAGGCTCGGCCGCATCATGAGCTATGCCGGCCTCGTTTATTCCGGCAACACCACGGACGCGGCGAACGCCAAGTTCTACGGCGACGCACAGGACAAGGTCACGGCGGCGGCCACCGACCTGCTGTTCTTCCAGCTGGAGCTGAACCGCATCGGGGATGGCGAGATCGACGCCGCCGCAGCCGGCGAGCTCGCCCGCTACAAGCCCTGGCTCGACGACATCCGCAAGGACAAGCCGTTCCAGCTCGACGACAAGCTCGAGCAGCTGTTCCTCGAGAAATCGGCCACCGGCGCCTCGGCGTGGAACCGGCTGTTCGACGAGACGCTCGCCGCATTGCGCTTCAACGTCGACGGCCAGGATCTAGCGTTGGAGCCGACCCTCTCGCTGCTGCAGGACGAGCACGCCAAGACCCGCGAGAAAGCCGCCAAGGCGCTCGCCGCCGGACTCAAGACGAACCTGCGCACCTTCGCCCTGGTGACCAACGTGTTGGCCAAGGACAAGGAGATCTCCGACCGCTGGCGCGGCTTCGGCGACGTCGCCGACTCCCGCCATCTGTCGAATCGGGTCGAGCGCGAGGTGGTGGACGCGCTGGTCGAGGCGGTCACGGCCGCCTATCCGCGTCTGTCGCATCGCTATTACAAGCTGAAGGCGAAGTGGTTCGGCGTCGAGAGCATGCCGCATTGGGACCGCAACGCCCCGTTGCCCGACGTCCCCACCCGCACGGTGCCCTGGCCGGAGGCGCAGCGCACCGTGCTCGAAGCCTATGCCGGCTTCTCGCCCGAGATGGCCGGCATCGCCCGCCGTTTCTTCGACGAGCGCTGGATCGACGCGCCGACGCGGCCGGGCAAGGCGCCGGGTGCCTTCGCCCACCCCACCGTCCCCTCGGCCCACCCCTACGTGCTGCTGAACTACCAGGGCAAACCGCGCGACGTGATGACCCTGGCCCACGAACTCGGCCACGGCGTGCACCAGGTCCTGGCCGGCCCGCAGGGCGCTCTGATGGCGCCGACGCCGCTCACTCTGGCCGAGACGGCGAGCGTCTTCGGCGAGATGCTGACCTTCCGCGCGTTGCTCGATAAGACGACCTCCAAGGCCGAGCGCCGGGTCATGCTCGCCGGCAAGGTCGAGGACATGATCAACACGGTGGTGCGCCAGATCGCCTTCTACAGCTTCGAGCGCCGGCTCCACGCCGCGCGGCGCGAGGGCGAGTTGACGGCCGACCGGATCTCCGAAATCTGGATGAGCGTGCAGGCCGAGAGCCTAGGCCCGGCGATCACGCTGATGCCGGGCTACGAGACCTATTGGGCCTACATCCCGCATTTCATCCACTCGCCGTTCTACGTCTACGCCTACGCCTTCGGCGATTGCCTGGTGAACTCGCTCTACGGCGTCTTTCAGCGCGCGCAGGACGGCTTTGCCGAGCGCTACCTGGCCATGCTTTCGGCCGGCGGCACCAAGCATCATTCCGAGCTGCTGGCTCCGTTCGGCCTCGACGCCACCGATCCCGGCTTCTGGCAGATCGGGCTCGGCATGATCGAGGGCATGATCGGCGAGCTGGAGGCGATGGAGGCGTGAGGCTCGGTCGAGCTCAGAGCGCGGGCTCGGCCTGGCGCATCTCCTCGTCGAGCAGCCGCTTCAGTCCGGCGAGCCGTGCGGCGATCGAAACCTCCCAAGGCCGCGCCAGCTGGTCGAGACGGGCCTGCATCGCCTCGGGGATATCGTCGAGCAAGGGGAACGCGCGCGTCATCACCGGCTGGAAGTGGACGTAGAGCGAGGCGGCGCCGAAGGGCGGCTTGCGTGGCATGCGACAGCTTCCGGGGGGAATGCATCCATGTTCGAACGACCGCAATGAGGATCGATTAACGACGTGGCCCCTACGGCGGCATTTTCGCAGGTACGGTAAACGACGAACATCTCGATGCGCAGCACCGGCGAAGGCGATCGTCATCCTTTGCAGGCAAGGCTCCGGCGTGATCGGCAGCGTTCCTCGCGCGGGTCGGGGGCGCCGCTGGTAGTTGCCGGTCGGGCCAGACCGGAACCCGGTACGCCGCGCTTGGCTTTACGGGCATTCTCTCGTCGACAGGTTTCCGGCACGACCATGGCCGAATCCACCGGTGCGATCGTCACCGCCGCGGGCGCCAACCTCGCCATCGCCGCAGCCAAGTTCCTCGGCGCTTGGCTCACCGGAAGCGCCGCGATGCTGTCGGAGGGCGTGCATTCCGTCGTCGACACGCTGAACCAGGGGCTACTCCTTCTCGGCCTCGAGCGGGCCGAGAAGGCGGCCGATGCCGCCCACCCCTTCGGCTACGGGCGCGAGCTTTACTTCTACTCCTTCGTCGTGGCCCTGCTGATCTTTCTCGCGGGCGGCGCCTATTCCCTTTACGAGGGCCTCGACAAGATCAGGCACCCGCAAGCCGACGGGACGGTGTCGCTGTTCGGGCTCCATCTGCCGGGCGTGGCGGTCAACCTCGCCATCCTGCTCTTCTCGATCGCGGTCGAGGGCTATTCCCTGTTCGTCGCGATCTCGCACTTGCCGGAGGGCTTCGGCTCGCCTCTGTCCGCGATCCACCGCTCCAAGGACCCGAGCCTGTTCGTTGTCGTCGCGGAGGACACCGCTGCCGTCGCCGGCCTCGTGCTGGCCCTGCTCGGCGTGGCGCTGTCCGCCCTGCTCGACATGCCGGCGTTGGATGGCGCCGCCTCGATCGGCATCGGGCTCCTGCTGATCGGCATGGCCGGCTTCCTCATGGTGGAAACCCACGGGCTGCTCATCGGCGAGGCGGCGGATCCCGACCTGGTGGCCGCGATCCGGGCCATGTCTCGCGACGAGCCGGCGGTCACCCACGTCAACGAGGTGCTGACGCAGCACTTCGGGCCTCGCGACATCCTCGTCAACCTGAGCCTAGACATCGACGATTCCCTCACCGGCGCCGAGGTGGAAGCCCTCGTGGGCCGCCTCGACGGTGGTCTCAAGCGGCACGATCCCGCGGTGCGCCGCGTCTTCGTCGAGATCCAGGCTCGGGCGCGGTGACCCCGGTCGCCGGCCATGCCCCAGCATAGGTCGGCTTCAGCCGGCCCGTCCTGCTGCGCCGCACGAGCCCGAGCGCTCCACCGCAGCCACCACGAGTCCGGCATAGTCGTGCCAAGACAGGAGCGGTCTGCGGATCGCCTCCTCGCCCAGGCGCGTGAGCAGCATCGGCTGCTCGGCCAACGAAACCATGCCACGGACGATCTCGTCCTCGTCGAGCATGTCGATCATCAGCGTTCCGCCGCCCGGTGCGATCTCGGCCAGGGAGGAGGCATCGTGACACATGCAGGGGCGTCCGAGCCAGAGGCTTTCCCCGACCGGCAATCCGAAGCCTTCCTCCGAGGAGGGATAGACGGTGGCGTGGCTCGCCGCGATCAGTGCGACGAGCGCATCGTCCGGCAGCGGCCCGGTGACGGTGACATCGCGGGCCGTGGCGAGCAGCGCCTCGACCTCGGCATCATAGCCGATGTCGAGCCCGCGCCGGCCCACGAGCGTCAGCGCGATGGTGGTCTCGCGCTGCGCCCGCGCCAAGGCTCGCAGGAGCCGAAGCAGGTTCTTGCGCCGCTCCCAGGAGACCACCGTCACGAGCTTCAAGGGCTCTCGCTCGTCGCGGGCCGGAGCGAGTGAGATCACGCGCGCCGTGCCGCTCAGTTGCGCGGGGAGAGGCACGACCATGATCGGCGGCACGCGAAGCGCACGACCTTCGAGGAAGCGGCGCAACTCGTCCGCCACCCCATGCGTCGTGGCCAGCACCGCGTCGGTGCGGGCGAAGCTCTCGTAATAGGCCGTGAACATCGCAACGGCACCGACGGTGTAATGCTCGCGCAGCCTGATGGGAATGAGGTCGTGAACGAGGCTCAGGGTCCGCATGCCGTAGGCGCTGCCCATGCAGACGGGATCGAAGCCGAGCGCGACCAAGTCCGCGGTCAACTCGGGGATGAGGAGGAGCGGCCGGTCGCCGGGCGTCGCGAGAACGGCTTCGAAGGCCGCGGTGCCTCGACCGATGAATTCGATGAGGCCGCTGCTCTCGTGCCGCCCCACGGGCACGACGTCGAAGCCATGGCCGCCCAAGGCGTGGCCGAGCCGCCTCGTCACGCGCTGGATGCCGGTCTCGAACGCCTGCCGCGACGTCGTGTGACACCAGTAGAAGAGGCGCCGCGGGCCGGCGGCAGGGGGATGCGGGTCAGCCGTCAAGTCTGGTCGAGACTTCATGGCCGGAGGCGACGGGCGAAGCGACCCGCCTCGGCAAGGCCGGCCGGGTCGGCTCCCGTCGCAGCAAGGTGCTGCCACGGCATGCGTTTCCGAGATCGCGGACGATCAGGGAGAAGGCTCGACGTCCCGATAGGACGCGCTTGGCGGAGAGGGAGTCCGCCTTCTTCATATCCGTCGTTGTCCCAGCTGATCCATCTTATCTCGTAATCGCAGTAGGTTAGCATAAGAGCTGACTTCTAGCTTGTCCGACGTTATCCGTTGCCATCTCCCGTTCGATGTGGGAGCTAATGTGGGGTATGAGGATTGGGCGGACGATGTGAAGGCGATAGGCAAGCACCCGGAGCGAGCTTTGTCCGCCGTTAAGGTCCGGCAGGTTACGAAGCCTGGTCGCTATGCCGATGGGAATGGATTATACCTCGTTGTCGATCCGAGCGGGGCCAAGCGTTGGCTGCTGAGGATCGTAGTCCAGGGTCGCAGGCGCGACATCGGTTTAGGTGGTGCTGGCCTCGTCAGCTTGGCCGAAGCCCGGGAAGGTGCCTTTGCCTTTCGTAAGCTGGCGCGTGACGGCGGCGACCCGCTAGCGGAACGTACCAGAACACAGAATATCGTTCCAACATTCGCTGAGGCGGCCGAGCGGGTTCACGCCGAGAACGCGCCCACTTGGAAAAGCGAGAAGCACGCGGCGCAGTGGATCAACACTTTGCGCACCTACGCGCTTCCTAGCTTGGGTGCCAAGCCTCTCGATCAGATCGGGACGCCCGATGTGCTGCGAGTACTCTCACCAATCTGGCTTACCAAGCCTGAGACCGCTCGGCGGGTCCGCCAACGTATCCACACCGTGCTAGATTGGGCTCACGCCTCCGGTTACCGCACGGGCGAAAACCCTGTTTTGGGGGTAACCCGCGGCCTTCCGCGTCAGACAGCAGTGAAAGAGCATCATGCCGCACTGCCATACGATGAAGTCCCCACCTTCATCGCGGCGCTAAAAAGCTCGAGTGAGGGCATGGTCGTCAAGCTCGCCTTTGAGTTTCTGATCCTGACAGCAGCAAGGACTAGTGAAGTCCTTGAGGCACGATGGGCAGAAATCGACGCGGGCGACGATTTGTGGGTCGTGCCGGCCACCCGGATGAAGGCGAAGCGCGAACATCGGGTGCCGCTCAGCATGGCGATGAAAGCAGTGCTGAACAAGGCAAGAGCGTTCTCAGCTGACGGCCCCTTCATCTTTCCGGGTAGGAGGATGGGGAAACCACTCAGCAACATGGCCCTGCTCATGGCCCTTCGCCGACTAAACACTGCGACCACGGCACACGGTTTCCGATCGAGTTTCAGAGATTGGGCGGCCGAGACAACGACGGTTCCGCGGGAGGTTGCAGAGATGGCGCTCGCTCATACCGTCGAAAACAGGGTCGAGGCTGCCTATCGACGCGGCGATCTTCTTCAAAGGCGGCGAGAACTGATGCAGCTATGGAGTGACTTCACAGTGGGGGCATTTGTCAGTGATTGAAGATACAAAGCCTGACAAGCCGCTGGAAGGAGTTCTTATTAATCCGGGAGTTGGAATGTTTCCGACCAAGGAAGGGATTGCGGCAGCGAAGCTTGCATTTCGAGCTACTCGCTCTTTTTTAATGGAAAATCCTAAGAGTTTATCGCTGGAACAAGCTATTTCGACTAGCCTACAAAAAGTGTTTTCCGAGTATATTTATCATAATACTCATCATCGTACTACTTTGGCACAAGGCAACGAGGAGCTGAAAGCCATATCAGAGCTTGCAGCCACTCTATATAAGTGCTTGAGTGCGGCTTCAAACCAAGCTATATTTTCTATTGAGAAAGAAGTTCAATTTAAGATTGGAAACAAAGACGCAAGGGGTTTTGTGGCGGACGTATTGCCGAAATTAAAGCAGATCAACGAAGCTTGTGGTGCTTCGCTTAAAATTAAGGGCAAAAAGAGCAAGCGGTTGGCCTTAAATAATTGCTGCACCGGCCTCTGGCACATTCGAGAGGAGATGTCGGGCTGTGCCTTCACAAGGACCTTCGACACTGCAGCTGGCAGAGATGGGGAACAATTTACACATCAAGATGCGCTTTTTGTGCAAGTCGCGATTAAAGCCGTCGATCCCGACGTGCAGCTGAAAACCATTAAAAGCGAATTAAAAAGCATTTCCAGGGCTGTTTCGAGTCGCAAAAAGCTCAAAAAACTAAAGCCTATTTCAGACTGCTAACTTCTGGCGGTCGCCCCTGAAATGCTTTTGATCCGAAGCCTCGTTCTTAGCGGAGAGAGGTTTTGGAAAAAGGGACAGACCTACTGTCGGAAGGCTACGTATCCACCACGTGGGTAAAGTCTCGATATCAAATCAGTAATTCTACCCTCTACAAGTGGGTCGCTGATGGGATAATTCCGCCCCCGCTCCGCTTTGGAACCAGAGCGACTCGCTTCGCTGTATCAGATCTCCGACGCTTTGAAGCGAGCTTGAAGCCCACGACCAGCGTGGCCGAAGGCTGATGAGTGATCAGCTAGCGAATGCGTACAAGGCGCGAGCAGCCTCTACCAGGGCCGCGCGAGACCAACACGTTTTCGATCTGTACTGGGCTAGAGACGGCCCTGCCTTTCATAGTTTTAGACAATGGAAGTGACTTCGACTAGGAGTTGAACATGGAAAGAGACAAGATCATCTCGCAGCTAGATGAATATCGTTCAGCATTTCATCAACTGCAGACTGGGCACAACGAAGCGGTATCAATTTTCCTTTCTTCTACTATTATCTTCGTTCACAGCCTTTCATCCGCCGAGAGAGAGCTTATCCACACGCATCCATATTTTGAGAGACGAACATACACTCCGAGTAAAAATAAAATACTATTTCACTTTTTCCTTTGCATAATGAACGCCGAATGTGATGCTGTGTATAAGCAAGCAAGCAGTTATGCAAGAGCGCTCATTCATCTCTATGAGAGGGATCATCTGGACGAAGAGACGGTACAAGACGAACTCAACCAACATGGCGGTGTTGAAGATTTGCGTCGTCATGTGAACGCTACGGAGAAAAACGCCAAAGCTGGTTTAGGTGTTCTTCATATTGAAGGTGAGGAACACCTTGTCGAAAGCCTGCTTGACATTGACAAGGGCCGTGAGCTTTCCATCAAGGTGAAACGCGTCGATGATGGCGTTGCCGGCTGGAAACGCTTCGTATTATCCTCTGTAGAGGACGACGAAGATTACTAGTCAGGTATATAAAAGATCGGGGCTCGTTATGCGGGCCTCGTTTCCCGTAGTGTGGGCACCCGTTGCTCTCCCGCCGTCATCAGCGTGCCGCCCAATTCGTCGTTCAAAGCTGATAATGCCTGCGGCTCGCTTCGCTGCATGGCGCTGATGTAGTTAGCGTCACGTCGACCGCCGTCACGTAGTGAATCGCCAATCAAACGAATTCGGAGATCACGTAGCCGCGGGAGTTCGAAGCGCAGTCTAGCGTAAGCCCGCCATGACGGAGACCTGCACATCAAGGCAGTAGTCCGACCCGCCAACCCCCGGAATCAAAACTTCATAGGCACTGCATACACGAACCGATTTTCTAATTTTCGGTTTACCCGAAAATTGCCGGACGACGCTCGATGCAGCACTGGTGATTTGGAGCTTCGGTAAAAAGGTCTGCGACCAATTACTACTACACAAACCACCAAACGAACAGGCCCCCAAATGACCCCAAAGCGCATTACAGCACCTCTAACAGCCCTTAATAGGGTCATTATAGGCAAACCAGGGCGAATACCCCCTTCAGGGGGTGAGCACCCCCTGTCGCCTTATCGGACCTGTGAGGGGTTTGCTGCGGCGCAACTGAGAGATGACGAGAAGATCAAGCGTTATGTCGAGCAGTCACGGGTCGGGAGCGTCAGCCCCGACCCGTGGGTAATGCGCGATATCGAACCTCGTTACGCCCTGTATCACCAGGCCAGCAATCGGCACGCGCGATTGCGTCTCGCGAAGCTGATGTTGGACGCGGTACGAACGGGCATCCCGCCCAACGTGGAAGTGTTTCTGGTGTCGGTGACCCCTCGCAAATATGTGGTTCCAGCGGGTCAGCCTACAAAGGTCATGCTCAAGAGCCTCGAGTTTTTCTCACGCCAAGCTATCGGCAATAGCCCCGGGATCGGAGTTATCGAGCCCGGGCTTTACGTCGGCTGCAGCGCCGATGGTCCGCGCCCCTACGTCGACGTCATCTCCTGGCATTCTCATATCCTGGTTTGGGGTGTCACCCTCGCGGAACTGCATCGCTACCGGCTTGCGCTCGGGCCTCGACACGTCGGTATTACCGGTCGGTGCTGCGTTTGGATCAAACCCATTACTCGCGAAGACGCGGAGGTTTACGCTCGCTACATGTCCAAGGCGCCAACCTCTCAATATCGGCTTCAACGAACCCCGGGCGATGAGACCGACGAGGAAACGGGCGAGATCTTCTACAGCTACCGGCAAAACAAAGAGCCGCTTTGGCGTCGCCCTCGCCGCCTGGTTCAGCTCGCCAACGTCATGAAGGATTTGTTCATGGACGACCTCGTCTTCGGCAGCGGAAAAACAGGGTCTGCGCTTGCTGGCGGCGTCATCGCGCAGATTACCGCCCCACGGCGTCGCGAGGACGAAGCTGCAGCTGCTCGGCTTGATCGCGCCAGGTTCGGCCCCGTTGACCGCGACCCGCGTGGACAGCACGGTCGTCCGCCTCTCCGCCGGTAGCTCAGGCTCAAGGCCGTAAAATCCGACTTTTGGATTTTGCCTGTCTCTGTGACGATCTGATTGACGAGCACTCGTGCTCGTCAGCTACCCCGCGCTTGGGGGTGCGAATCATGATCGACAGCTTTTTGGATCCTCTGGTGGTCGTGCGCAACGCCCTCGCGCTCACCCCGCCGAACTACCTCAGTGACCTTCGAAATCGTCAAGAAGCGGACGGCCTTGCACAAGCGGTTCGCGAGCACGACACAGCCGCGGTCTTTAACTGGATCGTTCCTCTTCTCGCCCTGCACGGCGTGTCTGACCGCGCGGCCTTCACCTACGCTCGCGGGCGACCCGCGATACGCTGGGACGACCTCATCCAAGAACTCGCCGCCTCGCCAACGTGCCCGCGCCTCCACGCCTGGTGGACCTTTTCCGACTGTAGGTACCGCAAAAGCAAGCGGACCTGCGCCGAACCCGGCCACCTCAGCGGGTGCTTCCTCCCGCCTCTCGACCTTCGGAAAGGCGGCTTGAACATTGCCGTCGTCGGCTTGGCGTTGTTCGTTCGTGATGTCTGCGGTGGCGACCTCGTCGGCTGGATAGACGACCGTCTTGCCGGTGCCGACCTCGGCCCAAGAGATCCGCGCCGCGGGCAAGTGATGCGCAATGCCGTCCTACTTCCGCTTTGCGCGGTGCCGGGCACCGGGCCGAAACTGTGGTCGATGATCCTCGCCGAATTGCTGCTTGGCGCCGACCCGCACCGAGAACGCTGGACCACCACCGGGGTGAGCTTCGTGGTTGTCGATTCGCTGATCCATAACTTGCTTCATCGCACCGGCCTCATCCAAACCTATGGAAGACCTCACCCCTATGGACCGAGCTGCTGGGCACCCGACGGCTGCGCCGATGCCGTCGAGCGGATCGCCGCGCTGATCGATGCCCGCGCTTATGGCGTGGACTACCCGGCAATCTTTCCTCGCCTCGTGACCCGGGCGCTTTGGTGGTTTTCCGCCGAAGAAGGCTTGAATCAGTGCGACGGCCGGCAGATCGACGACTCAATTGGCTGTCGTCAGCGGTTTTGCCCGGCACGTCGACAGTGCGCCTGCTTACCCCTGCGATAGGCGTCGGATGCTTCAAGAAGGTTGCAGCCGCCGCCGTGTTCCGCTTATGTTCTCGGAAGAGCGTGAGAGGGAGCCGGCCATGGTGACGAGCTTTATCATCCTGCCGTTTGTCATCGCCAAGCGCGGCAACAAGCTGGTGCCCTGTCCTCCGCAGAAGGCAAAAGACGCGATGCGCGCCATCGCCGCGGCCGAGCGCATGGCGGGGCAATACGCCGGCCTCATCGTGCTCGAGGAAAGCTCTGACCCCGAGCAGGACATCTACGCCGAGCCGCGCCTGCTGCGCGCCATCGGCAACGTACCCGCCGAGATGATCGAGTCCCTCGCGGCCTGACCTCGGCCACGACCTTCAGCATCAGAGACCTTCAGCATCAGGATAGATCGGAGAGGCGCGTGCACATCGCCGCCATCAGCTTCAGTTCGCCCGTCCACTTGCCGTTGCTCGCCTGTGCCGTCCGCGCCGGCTTCCCGAGCCTGGCCGACGACTTCATCGAGGAAGAGATTGACCTTCAGCGCCTGCTGATCACCAACCGCGCCGCCACCTTCCTCGTGCGGGTCGCCGGCGACAGCATGCTCGGCAAGGGTCTGTTCGACGATGACCTTGCGATAGTCGACCGTTCGCTCACGCCGCAAGACGGCGACGTGGTGGTCGTCGACGTCGACGGTGAGCGATCCTTCAAGGTCTGGAGTCGGCAAGGGGCCCGCATGACCCTTTCCTTCGCCAATCCGCGCTATCCCGCTTACCGTCTCGACGCTGAGGCCGTTGTCGAGGTTTGGGGCGTTGTCTCCGGCAGCGTCAATCCGCGCCGCCGCGCTGTTGGAGGGTGAGCCGGGGCGACCGGCCGACCTCGCTCGCGCTGATCGACGGCAATAGCTTCTACTGCTCCTGCGAGCGCGTCTTCGACCCTCAGCTCAAGACCGTGCCGGTCATCGTGCTGTCGAACAATGACGGCTGCGCCATTGCCCGTACCGCCGAGGCCAAGGCGTTCGGCATCCGCATGGGCGACCCTTGGTTCAAAATCCGCGACACCTGCCGGCGCGGCGGCGTTCGAGTGTTCTCGTCGAACTACGCGCTCTACGGCGACATGTCGGCGAGGGCGAACTCGATCTATCGTGCCTTCAGCCCGCGCGTGGAGATCTATTCCATCGACGAAAGCTTTCTTGATGTCTCGGACGTCGCCGCGGATCGGCGGGAGGCGCTCGCCCGCGACCTTCGTTCCACGGTGCTAGCGTGGATCGGGTTGCCGACCTGCGTCGGCGTCGGGCCAACCAAGACGCTGGCCAAGCTCGCCAATCACGTCGCCAAGAAGAACCCGGAACTCGGTGGCGTCTGCGACCTCACCGATGAGGACGTTCGCCGACGCTGGATGGCGGTGGTCGGGCTGGAGGAAGTGTGGGGCATCGGCCCGGCGTCGCAGGCCAAGCTGCAGGCCATCGGCTGCCGGACGGTCGCCGATGTGCGCGACCTCGACCCAAGGCTGGCCAGGAACGGCCTCAGCGTCGTCGGGCAACGCATCGTCCACGAGCTTCGTGGCGAAGCCTGCCTCGACCTTGAGGCGGTCGCGCCGACGCGGAAGGGCTGCGCGGTGACACGGTCGTTCTCGCGTCGGGTCGAGGACCTTGCGACGATGGAGCAGGCGGTCGCCACGCATGCCACGCGGCTCGGCGAGAAGCTGCGGCGGGGCGGTCTCGCCACCGACCAGGTCACGGTCTTCTTTCATACGAGCGAGCACGACCGCGGGGCTCCGCAACGCAGCGCGTCGACGGTGGTGACTTTGCCCGAGGCGACGAACGATACGCTCGCGCTTGCCAGAGCCGCGACATCGGGCGCGCGACGCGTTTGGCGCTCGGGGTACCGTTACAGCAAGGCCGGGCTTGTCACCGTCGACCTGGTGCCGCTAGCCGAGAGCCAGCGCGCCCTGCCACGCTTCGGCGCGGCGGAGCCGGCCAAGTCAGCGGCGCTGATGGTGGCGCTCGACGCCTGCAACGCGCGCTTCGGGCGCGGCACGGTGGTGCCAGGCTCCACCGGCTTCGCCCCGCGCCGGGACTGGTCGACGAAGTTCGAGATGCGCTCGCCGCGCTACACCACTCGGCTCAACGAGTTGCCGGTGATCGGGGCTGCTTGACGGGATTGCCAACTCAAGATGTAAGGAAGCTTGACGTACAATCTTAGGTTGTGTTAGGCATCACCCGCAAACTGCTGGCCTGACTGCCGCATTTGCTCGCTTCAGAAAGCCGATACGCCCCCCCCCCCGAGGCCCCGCGCACCCTGCGCGGGGTCTTTTTCGTTCGAGGTTTCCCATGAGCAAACAGCCCGCTGAAGCTATCGATCAAGCCGCTCCCGCCTTTGAACCCGCGCTGGTTTTATACAGCCTCGACGAAGCCAAGAAGGCGCATGCCGCGGCGTTCGCTGCCCCTGACATCGAGCTTGCAATGCGGGCTGCCGGCCTGATGGGCATGCATGCCTTGCCGGTCGAGGGTGCCGAGCGCTGGCCCTCGGCCTGCCCAGGGGCCGCATCTTTGCTTCGGGCAAGGCATTCGCGCCGTTCGTCAAGAAGGCCGCCTTCGAGGCCCTCGCGGGCTTCGGCGGCACGGTGCCGCCCACGCCCGCTACACTGGTTACCCCGCCGGCCGAGCCGACGCCGCTTGTTACGTGGCCGACAACAGGGGCAGCGACAAGCTGGGCAACGCTCGCGGCCGGTAAGCTTGTCCTCGCGCCCGAAGATCCTGCGGTTGGCGGCTGGTACGAAGCCGTAGTTGTCGAGCAAAGGCTGGAAGACCTTGTGGTCCTACGCTGGCTTCGCTGGCCCGACCTGCCGCCTTTCCCCCGCCACGTCACCGCACTCGGCTTGCTGCACCCTGATGTGCCCGGGGTTGAGATCACGGCCGCCGCTCCTGATGAAGCGCCAGCCGTCGCGGCCGACACCGTCAGCGAAGTGGCTGTCGATGAGCCGGCCTGAGGCTGTCGGCGAGCCACGCGCCGCGAGCATCCGGGCGCTGAACGACGCCTTTCGCACAAGCTTGGTTGGTGGCCGGGTGATGCTCACGGCCGGGGTTCAGGCTCAATCACCCGACACTGTCGCAGCGGTCCTCGCCCAGGTGCGCGGCTTCACCGCCTTCGATGACGGCAACGATCCGCACGGCGAGCACGACTTTGGCGAGGTCGAAGTCGCCGACGCGCGCTTCGTCTGGAAGCTCGACTATTTCGACAACAGCCTTCGGCTGCACTCGCCTGATGCGGCCGACCCCGTGGTCACCGCGCGGGTGCTCACCGTCATGACCGCTGGCGAGTCCTGATCGTGCGCAGCTTCACCGCCGCGTGCCTACGCCTTCGAGCGCCGCCCAGCCTTCAATGGCTCCGGGGGCGAGGCATCGAGCGGCGGGTGAACGAAGAACTCCGCGATGTCGACAGAGAGGGCGCTCGCAAGCCGGTCGAGCAAACCGACGCTCGGGTTGAAGCTTTCGCCCTCGATCCCGCTGATCGAGCTGCGGTCCACATTGGCATCAACGGCCAAGTTCTCCTGCGAAACGTCTCGCGCGACGCGCAGGCGGCGCAGGTTCCAGGCCACTCGGGTTCGACCATGCATCGCGGGAAGCGATGGGTTTGCGCCCGTTTAAACCATCGGATATATCCGACATATTCCGAAGCTGCTCGTCAGCTGCGACGGCTCAAAAGATCGCAAGGACCAGAGCAATTAGGCCGACCCGCTGCATTGGAGGAGACCGTGGCTAATTACCAGGTCGTCAGAATTCCTGTATTGACCGAAGCAGGCAGGTGGGTGAAGCTCCCACCAAGTCTTTGGACGGCAAGACTCCGAGATAATGGAAGCTTGTTTGTGAAAGGCAAAGCCGGAATCGAGAAGCCGCTCTTTTTCAGTAATCTTCTAGCCGTCGGCATCGACGCTGAGCATCAAGTCAAAGACTACAATAAGACCTTCAGGCGTATGGCGATGACGGGCATTGGTACCTCGATGTTGTCCCGAGGCCAACTGGATGGAATGGGCGCAGGACTGCTAGACCTAAGCTTAAGGGGCGCCGAAACAAACAGCATAGTCTCAGGAAGAATGGTGTTCGATGACAGTGCTGTCATAGCGTTTAACATGCCGTATAACGAGTTTCAGACACTCGCAGGCTATCTACCGGAGCATGTCTTTTCGATTGACGCTCTCGAAGAGAGCACTGCGATGTTCGATTTGCTCAATCGCATGGGAGCCGATGGCGCGCGGATCATACCAGAAATTCTCGCCAGGGTATTAGAGGCGAGGGATATCCACCGTGACTCGCTTTTGAATGCCGACAGGGCCGCTACGTTTGACGAACGAGACGACTTACGTCAGAGAACAGCCCTGGCTGAGTATGATTAAAGCCAGCAGAAGCACCGGTTTGCAGCCTTACTATTTGATTTGGGGGTCGATCCAATCAGCCTATTAGATCAATCCGAGAAGGCTTCGGCAATCGAGGACATCTTTGATCTGAAACAAAGGTCGACGGAAAAGGCTGTCGAGGTATCTTTTCCCGCGGACCTGAAACCAAGCGAAAATGCGACCAGTGAAGCTGGTGCGGATGATGCTCCTGTGCCTGTCGACATTTTGAGCCGTTTTTGGGCTGCTGCTTCGGGCAAGATCTTGATCATAGCGATAGTACTTGTTATAGCGGCTTTCGCTTTTTACAAATAAGCGAGGTCGCGCCTTGCTGCTATTTGCAAAGGCTGCGTGCCTACTGGCGGTGCTGCTCACCTTGAAGGTTTTCGAACTGTGGCCACCCTCGCAATACTGCTACTCCGTGCAGCGACGTTTCAGTCAGCGGCCATTCAAGCACCTCCGACAAGGTGTGACCCAGTCGCCCGCACGCGCTGCGGGCGACTGGCAGCCCTGGGGCAAGTTCTGGGCTGCCTCTCCCGCCGCCTGAGCGTCACCACCAGCGCCGCTCGCCAAGAGGCGCCTCAGCGATCAGCTACGCGCCGCCTGCCGTGCGCAACAATGGACCTGGAGAACGGTGATGGGCTTGCTCGAAATTCGCGACGAACTCGCCGCCGCGAGGGACTTCATCGGGTGCGTCTACATCGCTTGCCAAAACGTGCAGGAAGACAGTGAGCGTGCAGCACTTTGCGCAGTGAGCTATGCCGCGCGGGAAAAGCTGCGGGCGGTCGATGCCGCAATCGGCGCGCTAATTTTTGGCGGCAATGGGTCGCGGTAGCGTCGTCTGATTGCTTCGTTGGTCCTGGCTTGAATGGCGTGAACTAGCTGTAAAGCGGCTTGGCAGCTGCGTGTCGCGGGCGAAATGGACATAAGCGCACCGACAGTCTTGTCCTATATACCGCGGAAGACGTGGCGTAAAGGTTCAGGCACGTCGGTGATGATGACGTGCACTTTCCTGGGGTAGCAAAGATGAATAAGGAAACGAGCGCGCCAAAGGACTCGGATACTATCGAGACGTCAGGCTCTGGTGTCGACAGCCTCCGACATCTTGATAGATCTGTTGATGACGTCGACGAAACAAGCCCATTCCTACGCCAAGTTCTTCCATGGTGGGGATGGAACATCGTCGAGAAGTATGAGCTTTCTGCCTCGGAGACACCCGTCGAAGCTTTAACGGAGCTGCTTCTGCTTGCGGCGCACCTACTCGAAAGGACGAGCTTGTTGGCGAGCAGCAAGCAAGCAGTTTCTGCGCATACCGCCTCCCGCATCACTCTTCACGAACGGATGATTGCGGATGCGAGGATGTTGCTCCCCTTCTGCCCGCCGTTGTCGGAGGAAGTTCTTCTTAACACCGTCGATGGTGAGATGGTGTGGTTACACGATCAAACCAGCCAAACGATCGCGCGTCTTGGCTGATACTGTCATTGATGAATGGACGCTGCGATGTCACACGGCAAGACACCGTGTGCGCAAGCGGCTCCGACACATCGTCAATGGGCGACACCGGCTTTTTGCCGGTGCCGCTCGCTGGCAGGTTTGTTACGGTCATGCCGTACGCTGCCGGCTCGTATGAAAGCCGACGGCATCGTCAGTGTGGAAGGGCGATCAGCGTCGCTCGGCTGCATTTGGCCGGAAACTGCCCGTCCGCTGTCGGGCGTGTCGCGGGCGGAAGCGGACGTAGGCGCACCGGCAGCTTCCGACCCAGCACGGTCATAGGAGCCGGACCATGCCACGCCCGAAAGCAGCCACGGCTTGCTGCCGAAACCGCCACTACCTATCCAAACGTCAATGCGCCGGGAGCGTTACTGACGGATCGGCCTTATCGTGCGTCGCGAACCGTTCGACCATGGTGGCGCTTGCTTCGTTCAAACCGATTACTTCCACGAGCAGTCCCCGACGCTGAGCTCGTAAAACGGTGCGATCAAGGGCGCCGATCGCCGAGATGTCCCAGAAATGCGCGGCGTGCACGTCGATGACGAGGCTGGCCACGGGTTCGTGCACGTCGATTGCCTCCGCGAAGGCACTGGCCGAGGCGAAGAAGACCTGTCCCGTCACGAGGTAGGTCCGCGTGTGACCGTCCGCCGAAAGCGTCGAGGTGACTTGGCTCAGCCGCGAGACCTTGCCCGCGAAGAATACGCCCGAGAGCAAAACGCCGACGAGGACGCCGACCGCGAGGTTGCCGGTCGAGACCACCACCACGACCGTGGCCAGCATCACGCCCGAGGAGGCGGGCGGGTTCGTGCGCAGCTCCGCCAGCGAGCGCCAGGAGAACGTGTTGATCGAGACCATGATCATGACGGCGGTCAGAGCCGCCACCGGGACCAGGGCGAGCAGCCCCTGAAGGGCCACAAGCAGGACGAGCAGGAACCCGCCTGCGACGAGCGTCGAAAGGCGCCCGCGCCCGCCCGACGAGACGTTGATGACGGACTGGCCGATCATCGCGCAACCGCCCATGCCGCCGAATATCGCAGAGACCATGTTGGCGAGGCCCTGGCCGACGCACTCACGGCTCTTGCCGCTCGGCGTGTCCGTCATCTCATCAACGATCTGCGCGGTGAGAAGGCTCTCCAGCAGGCCGACGGCAGCTAACGCCGCCGCATAAGGCAAGAGGATGCGCAAGGTCTCGAAGGTGAGTGGGACCTGTGGCAGCGCCAGGTGAGGTAGTGACGAGGGCAGCGCGCCGAGATCGGCCACGTGCCGCACATCCAGCTTGAGCATGGCAGCAAGGGCGGTCAGCACGACGATCGCGACCAGGGGGGCTGGTACGGTGCGGGTCAGGCGCGGGAGACCGTAGATGATCGCCAGCCCGAGCGCGATCAGCCCGTAGGTGGCTGGTGGCACGCCACGCAGTTGCGGAAGCTGAGCCTGAAAGATCAGGATCGCTAGCGCATTGACGAAGCCCGTCATGACCGATCGCGAAACGAAGCGCATCAGCCGCCCGAGCTTGAGGAGCCCGGCGCAGATCTGAATGACGCCCATCAGGATCGTAGCGGCGAAGAGGTACTGCACGCCGTGATCGCGCACGAGATCGACCATCACGACCGCCGTCGCGGCGGTGGCTGCTGAGATCATGGCCGGGCGCCCGCCCGCGAAGGCGATGACGCAGGCGATCACAACGGAGGCGTAGAGGCCGACTTTTGGATCGACGCCCGCGATGACCGAGAAACCGATGGCCTCCGGGATGAGCGCGAGCGCGACCACCATACCGGAGAGGATGTCGTTGCGCGGATTGGTGAACCAGACGCGTAGGGACGAGGTGAGCTTGTGCATGATCGATTCTCGCAAAGCGGCAAGCGCCACCACAGGGGTGTCGCGGGACCCGTGTCATTTGCGTTGTCCGGCGGATCGGCGGCCGGAGGAGCCACCCGGATTTTCACCGAGTCCATTCGAGTGCTTCAAACTAGCCGATCATCGTCGTGCGTCGCAACATGGGTCTGGATGCGATGCGGTCCTCGTCGGGCGAACGGGCTGTGACTGCTTTCGACCAACCAAGCCGCTCGACGCTGATTTCGAACTGCTCCAGAACAGACCTTCGGTGACGCGAGACGGCGCCAGCTTTGCGCGAGACGACGTCGTTCGTCGTGCTTGTCTCGGCTTTCTCTAGCTGCGAGCAGAGATCGTTGTCACTATTTGGTAAGCGCCCGCAAACGAGCTTGAACGCCGGCCTGAATTGATTCAAGATTTTGCATCCTAATATGTTTAGCGCCACCGATATTGAAAGCTTGTGTCGGAGCTACCGAGGACAGTAAGGTCAATAATTCCTACTCTCAACCAAACATTAGGGGTTTCGGGCAAAAGCCCAATTCAATTTACGCTAAGGCAAGGAGCTCGGTCCACGCTTTTACGGAATGGGAGGCGAAAGTGGATCTGAACAGCGCACAGACGCTCAATGCGGCGATTGGTTGGGTGGCTTCAGTTAAGGGGTCGAGGGCCATGGTCAAGCTCCATGCTTCCGAAGCGCCAGTAAGCGGATCATCGCCCCGGACCACAGTCGGATCCTTCCTAGCAGTCAGCACTACGCACAGCCGTCTTGTCGGCATGATCACCGAAGTGACGAGCAGCGTCGAGGACGGCGTTGTACAGCTACGTTCCGCGACCGTTGACCTGATCGGCGAATTGCGCGAAGGCGCCGGAACACCGCCTTCCTTCATGCGTGGCCTCTCAACCTATCCGTCTGTCGGGGACGAGACGAGCCTGCTGAGCCACGCAGAGATCAGATCGATCTTCGAAATGCCGACGTCCGCGACGATCGGGATCGGACACCTTTATCAGGACGCGACGATCGAGGCGCGCCTCGATGTCAACCGTCTTCTTCAACGTCACTTCGCTATCCTCGGTTCAACTGGCGTTGGCAAGTCAAGCGCTGTGGCGGTGCTGCTTCGCCAGATCCTTGCGGCCCGTGATGATCTGCGCGTATTCACGATCGATTGCCACAACGAGTACGGTCGCTGCTTTGGTGAATTCGCCAATGTGATTTCGCCGCGTTCTTCTCGTCTGCCATTCTGGCTTTTTAACTTCGAGGAGATCGTCGACGTGATCTTTGGTGGCCGCGGAGGCACCGAAGAGGAAATCGAAATCTTGGCCGAGCTCATCCCGCTCGCCAAAGCGCGGTACCTTCAATACAAGAGTGCCTCCGATCGCCTCGCCCTGCGGCGCGCAGACCGCCGATCCGTCGGCTACACCGTCGACACACCCGTCCCTTACCTACTGCAGGATCTCATTGCTCTCATCGATGAGCGGATGGGCAAGCTCGAAAACCGCGCCTCGCGCATGCATCACCACCGTCTCACCACTCGCCTAGAGACGATTAGCGGCGATACTCGCTACGAGTTCATGTTCGGCAATGCCAACGTCGGCGGTGACACCATGGCCGAACTCCTCAGTCACCTCTTCCGGATCGACGCGCACGGCAAACCCATCACCGTGATGCAGATCGCCGGATTGCCGGCCGAGGTCACCGATGCAGTGGTGTCTGTGCTCTGCCGTTTGGCGTTCGATTTCGGGATGTGGAGCGATGGCGCAGTGCCGCTACTTTTCGTCTGCGAGGAGGCACACCGCTACGCCTCGGCGGATCATTCCGTGGCTTTCGGGCCAACCCGGCGCGCACTTGCACGGATCGCAAAGGAAGGCCGCAAATACGGGGTGTATCTAGGTTTGGTCACGCAGCGCCCCGCAGAACTTGATCCCACCATTCTCTCGCAATGCGCGACGATCCTCGCCATGCGCACCGCCAACGAGCGCGACCAGGCGCTGCTTCGCTCCGCCGTCAGCGATGGAGGCGCGGATCTCCTGGCCTTCCTCCCGACGCTCGGCACTCGCGAAGCCATCGCGTTCGGGGAGGCTGTTGCGCTTCCTTCGCGCATGACGTTCAGTTGTCTCCCGCCAGAGGCGCTGCCTCAGAGCGACCTGGCGCGGCCTTTCTTTAAGAACGGCGCTGACACGAACAAGCTCGACTTCGTCCAAGGAGTCGTCGATCGCTGGCGCCGCTGCTCCACGGAGAAAGAGCAGATTGGTGAAACGCAAGAGGCTACGGCGCCAGATGAGGTTGCAGCGACAAGCTTGGTGAGCGCGAGCTTCCGTCTCGATCAGGCCCGCATGCAGCTCCTGAAGCGCTGAGACGACCGATGCGCGACACCTTGGTGGCAAACCCTTTTCATCTCGCCTCGGGTCTAGAACTGCTCAGGTCCGCCTTGAGTGCGGCGCCGTTCGGCGTCGCACTCTGCCGCGACAGTGACGGTGCCATCCTCTTCGCCAATGATGTGATGCGCCCCCGGCTTAAACCGGAAAGTCGTATGGCCGGTCCGCTCGCGGCTGCGGCTCAAGCCAGGGACCATGTCACCCGCTTCACGGCGGGAAACGATACTTACGTCATGGTCACGAGTGTCGAGCTTTCGCCAGCTTGCAGCAGCGGCGAGGATGATCTTGCGCGTCGCGCCTTCTACGACGAGTTGACGGGTCTTCCGAAGACCCAGCTTGTGGATGCTGCTGTGAACAGCATGATCGCGGAAGGCTCAAGCGCGTTCGCCATCGCGTTTATCGATCTCGACAACTTTAAATTTGTCAACGACTGCTACGGGCACGCGGTCGGCGATCGCCTTCTGGTCAAGGTCTCGGACCGCATGGCCGAGACGATCCGCGACACCGACATTCTCGCGCGTGTGGGTGGTGACGAGTTCGTAATCGTGCTCTCTCCGATGGTGCCGGCCGAAGCAGTCGCGGCGGTGCGGCGCCTGTCGGCACGTATTCGCGAGCCCTTCTCGATTGACGGCTTTGAGATCTTCGCTTCGACATCGATCGGTGTGAGCCTCTACCCAGCCGACGGGGAAGACTACGCGACGCTACGCGCGAAGGCGGACATGGCGATGTACGGCTGTAAGGCCGAAGGTAAGGGCGACGTGCGCGTCTTTGATGTCGCGATGAGCCTCGCCGCGACTCGCCGAATGGAGAGCGAGCAGCGCCTGCGTCTCGCCATGCGAGACGGACGGATCGCCTGCGCGTACCAGAAGAAGGTCGATTTTCGTTCTGACACTATCGTCGGCGTAGAAGTGCTGCTGCGCTGGCGCGACGAGCACGGTCTCATGAATGCTCCCGGCGACTTCATCCGGCTCGCAATCGAACTTGGACTGCTTGATGAGCTGACGATGACAATTCTTGATCACGTTGTCGCGGAGATCGAACTCATTGACAACGCGTTCGGATCGAGCGCCACCATCAGCCTCAACGTGGCAGCGAGCCAAGCGGCCAATACGGCTTTCATGACCCGTTTCGCTGCAGCCATCCGAGCGGCCAGACTTTCCGACCGCGTAATGCTGGAATTGACGGAAGAGGCTATCCTTGCCGCCGAGACATTCAAGACCAGCGTGCTGCCGATGCTGCGCGCCGAAGGTATCAAGATCTCGATTGACGATTTCGGCGCTGGTTACTCTTCGCTTGCCACTTTAGCCGAGATTGCAGCCGATGAGCTAAAAATAGATCGATGTTTGATTTCGGACATCCACAAGAAACCACGCAGCCAGGCCATCGTGAAAGTCATAGACTCGCTTGCTCTCTCGCTAGGAATGCGGGTAGTAGTAGAAGGAGTTGAGAGCTATGAAGAATTAGTCTATATTTTCTCGTCAACGAGGATCGCTTGCGGCCAGGGCTTCTACTTCGCTAAGCCAGAAGCGCTTCATCAAGTCGCGCAAGCGAATACGGTGCAGCTTCAACACAGCCCGATTTACCGCAACAGGCGCGGCGGGCGGGTAAGGTCAGTCTTCTGATCATCCTCGTGCAAGGCAGACCTTCCGCTCCCGACCCATGTCGGTCGCGCTGAGTGCGCGACGATGCATTCCGAAGCAGACCTTCACAGTCCGTGGCGCGGATCGCCCCTCATGCGAGTGTCCGTCGGCGCACCCGTTCTCTCCACGGCGCTGCCGCACAGCGGGGTGGCCCAGCGCGCGACCAGCCGCGCGAGCGTCGGCCCGCAGGCGAGGATCACGAGGAAGCGTGACACCTGCAGCGCCATCACGAAGGCCGTGTCGACCCTGGGTGCGGAGGCGGCGATGATAGCCACGCTGTCGGCGCCGCCGGGGCTCATCGCGAGGTAGCTGGTGAGCGGGTCTACGCCAGCGAGCCGCGTGAGCGCGACCGACAGGAGCGCGCAGCCGCCGACCAGGGCGAGCAGCGCCGCGGTGACACGCGGCAGGGCGTGCGCGGCGGCGGCGATCGCCTCGCGGTCAAAGCGCGCACCGATGCTCCAGCCGACCACGGCGTAGGACACCGCGAGCAGGGGCGCCGGCAGCTCGATTGTGAGCCAGCCGAGGTTCTGAAGGACCGCACCGAGCACCATCGGCCCGAGCAGGGCGCCGGCGGGCAGGCGCGACCTCATGCCGGCGACGGCGCCGAAGGCGGCCGCGGCGAGGGTCGCCAACAGCGCCGCGGGGTGGACCGGGGATCCCAAGAGCGCGGCGTGGAGGGCGCGTCCGAGGTCGCCTGGCTGCGCCGACGCTGGCACCACGACGCGCGCCGTCACGGAGGCCGCCAGCGCGACGAGCACCACCCGGTAGTACTGCATAAAGGCAACGAGCCGGATGTCGGCGCCAAAGTCGCCCGCCATCAACACCATGGTGGTGGCGGCGCCGGGAAAGGTTCCCCACAGCGCCGCGGTGCCCGGCAGCACACGCCAGCGGGTCAAGGCGAAGCCGATCAGGCAGGCGGCGGCGATGACCGAGCCGACCGCGGCGAGGAGCAACGGCCACTGCCGCGTCGCTTCGCAGAGGAGCGCCGGCGTGAAGACGCGCGCGATCATGATGCCAATTACTGCCTGCACGGCGAGAAACAGCATCGGCGTCACGCGCAGCGGCCGCCCGGCACCGGCGAAGAGGATCGCAGCGGCCATCGGTGCGATCAGAAGCGCCGCCGGGAGGCGAAGGGCGGTGAGGACGACGAGACCGATCGCGGAGAGCGCCGCGAGCAGCAGCCAGCGGCCGGTCATCAGCGCTATCATCGCGCGGCGTCCAGAGCGATCTCGGCGCAGGAGCGGACGCGGGCGAGACGCGGCAGGATGAGGCGGACCGAGACGTCGTGCAGCTCGGCGCTGGTGGCGGCGGTGGCGTCCTCGGCGACCACCACCTCGTAGCCGTGCTGCCACGCCTCACGCGCCGTGCCCTCGACGCCGAAGTTGGTGGCGATGCCAGCGAGCACGACCGTGCGGACACCCCGGCGACGCAGCTGCAGGTCCAGCTCCGTGCCGTGAAAGGCGCCCCAGTTGCGCTTGGTGACGCGGAGGTCGGAAGGCTGCGCCAGCCCGTGGGCGAGCTCGGAGAACTCCGGGGGGAAGCCGCCGGGCGGCACTCGCATCGGCTGGTCGACCGCGGCCGGCGGCAGGTCGCCACCATCGGCCGCGAAGGCGACGTTGACGAGCACCACCGCGGCACCGGCCCGGCGGAAGCGTTCCGCCAAACCCGTCGCCGCGGCGACGACCACGTCGCCAGAGCGCGGCGCGGTGGGCATGGTGCAGATGCCTTTTTGCAGGTCGATGACAACAAGCGCCGAGGTGCGCGGGTCGAGCACGAGCATAAGATGCCTCCGTGACGGTGGGGATGCGATATGCGAAGCTATCCTCGCATTAGCGGAAAAGTTGAGGATGGCCTCGCAAAAGTCAAGCACTTGCGTCGCGCCGGTAGCGGCCGAGCCCAAGCGGGCGCGCGGCCACCTGCGCGTCGCCGCGATCCTTGACGCTGCCGCCGCGCTGTTCGCCGAGCGGGGCTACGAGGCGACCACCATGACGGAGGTGGCCGCGCGCTCGCGAACCGCGATCGGTTCGCTGTACCGCTTCTTTCCGACCAAGGAGGCGCTCGCCGAGGCGCTGTCGCTGCGCTACGGCGCGATGATGGGCGAGGGGCTCGACGCGATCGCGGAGACCGCTGGCGGCATGGCCTCCGCGGCGCTCGCAGACGCCCTGATCGACCTGCTGCTGGAGCGGCGGCGCCAACGTACCGCGGTGGCAGCCCTGCTAGACCGTCTCGACGAGGGCGACCGGCGCCGCGCCGCGCTCCGAGTCCGCATCCTGGACGGGATCGCGGCTACACTGCGCGAGGCGGGGGCCGACGCGTTCGCGAGCGGCGCCTCACAGGTCGTGCTGCAACTCCTGAAGGGCGTGTCGCGCCTCGCCGACGAGGTCGGCGAGGACCACGAGGCGGTAGGGGAACTGCGTCGCGCGCTGGCGCTCTACCTCGACAACCTGCGCGAGAGATCGCGTACGGGTGCGGAGTAGCGCATCAGCAGGGCGTCGGGACGCCACCGCGACGACCAGCTTTGGTGACCACGGTCCGCATCTAGGCCATACGCCTGCGTCAACGTCGCGAGATGGGCATCGCTCACCAGCCACGGATAGTACCACCAAGGCGGCGCATTACAGCCCTTTCCACGCCGCGCTGCCGCGGGCGTAGTCGGGATCGAGCGTGAGGCTCGCGACGAAGCCGTCGCAGATCGCCGCGAACCGGGTGTAGGTGCGCCGCCGGGACGAGCAGCATCGGAGCGCGCATCATGCTCGGGTGGGTGCTCCCACTCAGGGGCTGGAACGAGCCCACCGGCGATCCGCCGAACAGGTGCAGCGTGGAAAAGTCGAGTTTCCGCGTCACCAGCCTGCGCTCGCATCGGATCGAGGAGTGGACATAGCTTGACCGGCCGCTCACCATCCAACGACGCGCTTGGACGGCGATGGCGTCACCGCTCCGGGGCTCCGCGTTTACAGAGCCGGCGGTCATGCGAAGCGATAAGCTTCAGTTTGCCCGCGGATCGGCCGGGAGACCCGCGAACGTCCCCGCCACAATCAAGCACGCGCCGAGTACGGCCGGTCCGGTGACGGGTTCGGACAGGAGAACGTGGAACAGAGCGAAGCCGAACAGCGGTTCCGTTCCCATCAAGAAACCGACCCTCGTCGGACTCGTGCGGCGGACGGCGGCGTTTGAGCGTGAAACGCAGCGACCGTGCAGAACAGTGACAAAAACCCGTGGTGCGTCCTGCAGTCGAGACTGCAGCGCTCGTTCGGCGCTCAAGATAGTGCGGCGCTCCCTGAACGCCTCGCCACGGCTCCGGCGAACGCCAACTCGTCGTGCGTTCGTCGACGCCGAGGCAACAACCGTAGCTCTCAGCGTGGATGCGATCATGCATTTTCTATCGACCTCAGCCAATTGGCAGGCCGGGCTCCGCCAGGGCGATGGTCGAAAGCGCTTTCGCGATGCGCTCGGGACCGCCCTTCGGCGGCCACAGGCCGGCCGCGTAATGGTCTGCACGGATCCTTCCGCGTTCTTCGACGCTCCCGAAACCCCAGAGGTGCGTGATGCGCGGAGCGCCGTCGAGCGCGTACATGGCGACAACGAGGTGGTCGGTGTAGGCGTGAGCCGGCCCGTAGGCGTCCCGCCATCCCGCGATCGTGCCCGGCAGCCCGCCGGGCGTGAGATGGTAGGTGCGAAACTCGAAGACGCCTCCGTACTCGCGCGGCGTCACCGGTGGCAGGAAGGCGAAGGGAGCGTAAGTCTCCATCGTCAGGGTCGCATCGGCGCCCATGCTGCCGAACGGGTCCTCACTTGTCAGGGCACGCTCGCGCTCGCTCCCCAGAGTGGCGATGTCGTTGAAGGCGCGCAGGACGAAGAGTTGCGCGACAGCACCAATGTCGGAGCGCCACACGCCGAGCAGCCGTCCATCACCAGCCTCGGCTACCCATGCCCGCGCGGCTGTCGAGGCGGTGGGCACGCCCAGGATTGAGCAGGACAACGTTGTCAGCTCGTAGAGCATTTTCGACTGCTTCCTGGCTCTAGAAAAGTGACTGCGGCGAAGCGGGCGGACCCCGAACTCCGGTGCGAGGGAACAGATAGTATAAGCTTGTTTTACTATCAAACATGGACGAAGTATGCCTCCGACGACCGTTCCCTGGAGATCATTGTCTGCTTCTGCCGCGTCTCGCATCGAGAGCAGACATTCAGCAATCCACCCGACGTTGTCGTGAAGCGGAGCGTCAGGTCACGACCCAGCCTGGACATACAGCTCTGGCGAAACGACGACCCAACTCGGTCGTTCAAGTCTGAGGACGACGTGCTCGGAAGCGGACGTTTTGCGTAACTTGACGTTGACAGCTACGGCCCTGATACAAATCTCATCATCGACACTCGCCTTTAAGCAGCGTGAGGAGGTCTATCTGCTCAAGAAAATCACTGAGGTCGATGGGTTTGGAGTGGTAGTCGTCACACCCGGCCTCAATAGCGCGATCGCGGTCTCCGACCATCGCGTGTGCTGGAAGCGCGATGATGAGTATCGCATCTTTGCGGGCGCGCAATTCTCGCGCCACTGTCCAACCATCCTTAAGTGGCATGTCCATATCGAGAAGCACCAAGTCGGGTTTGCAGTTTGCAACGTATTTTAGACTAGGCTTCCGTCGTGAACGATTTGAACCTTGAACCCTCCCTCGGTAAGCTCTACTTTTAAAAACTCGCAGACTTCGTGATGGTCTTCGGCAAGCAAGATGGTCGTCATTCAAAACATTCCCACTTTCCCCAGCTGCAGTCTGAAAATGTCAACCTAATGGGAAGGAAGATCCTGTTACTTTAGAACCTCTACTCTTAATTTGGCCCACGATGAGCCGGGTTACTGACGAGCTCAGAGACTGCGCCGCTTGATACCGACCTCGAGCGCCGCGCTGTAGGCGGGACTGAGCGCGGCCTTGTTGGCTTTCATGCAGGCGAGAAGCTTTGTCTCGAGAGAATATGTTCCCGAGCAAAGCCGCGTTGCGCCCTGCGTGCATGCTGCCTTCTCCGCCGCGTGCAGCGGATCGGCAGGTGCCGTTGGGCTCAGCGCTGCCGAGATGAAAACACCGAATAGCTGTTTAGAGCGTTTTCCGATCACCAAGCGTCGTATCCTGCGGCGGCGAAGAAGTTCGAGCATTCGTTTGGCTTGAAGGTGTCGATGAGACGCCCGATCGTGGTCCAGAGGCCCTCGACGGTGCGTTCGGCGGCCTTGCGCAGCAGCGCCTTCAGCTTGGCGAAGGCGTTCTCGATCGGATTGAAGTCGGGCGAGTACGGCGGCAGGTAGAGAAGGCGTGCACCGGAGGCCTCGATCATGGCGCGCACAGCTGGCCCTTTATGGCTCGACAGATGTCCATGACGACGACGTCACCGGCGCGCAGCTCGGGCACCAGCACCTTGGCGACGTAGGTCTCGAAGGCGAGGCGGTTGATCGGCCGTCGAGCACGAACGGCGCGATGATGCCGTTCACCCGCAGGCCGGCGACGAAGGTCGTCGTCTTCCAGTGGCCATGCGGGATGCCGACGCGCAGCCGCTCTCCCCTCGGCGCGCGACCGTGCTTGCGCGCCATAGCGGTGGAGGTCCAGGTCTCGTCGAGGAAGACCAGACGGGCGGGATCGAGATCTGGTTGACGCTCGAACCAGGCGTGGCGCTGCTTCAAGACATCGGGGCGATCCTGCTCGGTGGCGTGCGCGTCTTTTTTTGAGCGTGATCCGACGCCGGTCGAAGAAGCGCCAAAGCGTCGCCATGCCGACGCCGACCCCAGCGGACGCCAGTTCCCGCCTGATTTCCGCCAGCGTGATATCGGGGGTCGCCTCGACGAGGCCGAGAATGACATCAGCCTGCGCCTAGACGCGGCCACTGCGTCGATCACCACCGAGCGCCTTGGGACGGGCGTCGCCCTGCGTGCGCTCGAGCACACGCCAACGAATCGCACTCGCCGCGCTGACCCCGAACCGCCGCGCCGCTTGGCGGCAAGATAAGCCGCCGGCGATCGCGGTCAGCACGCGTGTTCTCAGATCCTGCGACAGCGCCCTCGACATGCCTGCCAGCCTCCGCCCGGCAGACAGCTTGAATCATCCAGACGACGATTCGGGAATCCTCTACGATTCTTCCTGCTCGGAAGACGCTCTAGAGCGTCCGACGCCCGACCACCGCATGGTAAATCAGCAGGACCACGACCGCGCCGACGACTGCGACGAACAAGCTGTAGAGATTGAAGCCGGTGACGGGAGCCGCGCCGAGGAGCGTGAACACGTAGCCGCCGACGACGGCCCCAACGATCCCGAGCACGATGTCGATGATGACGCCGTTGCCGCTACTCTCGACGATTCGGCTGGCGATGAAGCCGGCGATGAGGCCTAGGACGAGCCAGATGATGATGGACATGATGGATCCAGTGGATGGAGGAAGGGGGAGCGGACGCCGATAGGCACCGCTCCGTGATCGTCAGATTGTGCGTTCGTGGAGCCGCGTGTCGGTTCCGGTGAGGAGCAGCGCGCGACGTTGCACCGCCAGCGCGCCGCCAACGGCGGCCGTTATGAGTCCGAGGAAAAGCACGGCAAAGCCACCGAAGGCCGCCTTGGAAGCGTCGGCTGCCGCGGCGTCGGCGGCGTCCTTGGCCTTCTGCTTGGCCTGGTCCATCGTCTGCTGGATCTTGGCCTGGGCGTCATTGAACTTCTTGGTCGCGTCCTCGCGGCTCATCTTCGTCTGAGCCGCGGTGATGTCGATGATGCGTGCCTTGGCGGCCGGTGCGTCGGCACCGCCCTGCTCGTAGGTGACGAGGTTGGATGCGATCTCCTTCTGCGCCTCCTGCGAGGTCATGGCCGCCGGGTCCTTCGCCGCCGCGGGCTGCAGGTAAGCCTGGACCTGCTGCTGGACCATGTCCGGCGAGATACCGGCCGCCTGGGCGAGCGGCTTGGCTGCGTTGCTGATGCCGCTGCCAGCCGCCGAGGTGGCGCTGCCGAGCGCGGAGAAGCCGCCGCCAACGATGCTGCCGACCGCCGAGGACAGGAGGTAGATCGTCAGCAGGGTGGCCATGCCCCAGGTCACCAGCCCGTGCAGGATGCCGTCGAAGCGGGTCGAGATGCCTGCCATCCACGCCGAGGCGTAGCCGCCGACGAACAGCGCGATGCAGCTCGAGACGACCCACCATAAGCCGGCACCGACGCCGAAGCTGCTGCCGGACGGGGTGGTGCCTGCGTTGACGTTCACCGTGCCCAGCCCGATCGCCGCGCCGAGCAGGCTCAGGAGCAACTGCACGGCGACGGCGATGATGACGCCGCCGAACAGCGCGCCCCACGCGATACGCTTGTGGATGTGGTGCCCGTCGCCCAGCACCGTCGTCGTGTCGGGCGCGACCCCGGTCGTTCTCGCGTCGTACGTCGTCAAGTCAGTCTCTCCCATGGAGATGCGTTCGGGGTGCCCTCAGGCACCCCGTTGATCGGCCGGATCAGATCTTGCGATCGACCGGGGTGGTGCGGCTCGTGTCGAGGCGCTCTGTTTCGAGCCGCTCCCTGGTCGGGACCTGCTCGACCTCGACGTCGTCCTTGCGCAGGGTGTCGCGCACGGTCTCGACGCGGTCGCTGGCCTCCTTGTGCAGCCCGATCTCCTCGACGACGCGCGCCGTCTTCGACACCACGGCCTCCTCGTTCGTCTCGGTCATCGAGATGGTCTTGTCGGTGAAGTCCGCGTTGGCGAGCACGCGTCCGTCCGTCACCGGACGGCGGTCGAGCACGACGCGTTCGTTGTGCAGCGTGACGTTCTCCTCGACCGGCTTTTCGACCGTGTAGCGCCGGATGCGGGTCGTGCCGCCCCGCACCGCGCGCTTGCCGAGGTCGAGGAACTCCTCCGCGAGCTGGAGCGTGTCGCCCTTGGCGCCTTCCACCATTCCCTCGGCTTTCGCGCCAAGGCCCGTCGAACCTGTTGCCTTCACGGGCGCGGGGGTGAGCCCGCTGGCGCCGATGGCGCCGGCTTCGGTAGCGCCATAGGCCGGTTCCACCTTGCTGTCGTGCGAGCCGATCACGGTGTCGGTCATGCCGGCATGGCCGACGTAGCCGGTCGGCGTCGCCGCCGAGCCGCTGGCAACGCCATACTGCTGCGAGCGCTCGTCAAGATCGAGAGGGTCGTGCTTCTCGAGAATGGCGGCAGCTTCGTCGTAGCGTTCGGCAGCGATCTTCACTGTTACGACGGTCGCGCCGTCGTTGATGCTATGCCCGTAGACGGAAGTGTCGTGGTCCGGCTCGCCGCCGAACAGGCTCGCCCAGAAACCTTTCTCATGGATAGGCGCGGTCGAGTGCGAGGCGCCGGTCATCGAGCCGTCCTTGGCGTGCTGGCTGATGTCGCTCGCCGGTACGTTGGCGGCCTCGAGGTCCCGAACGGCAGCCTGGGCGTGGGCGGCGGTGTCGTAGATGGCAACGATGGTCTCGTGTTCCATGGCGTATCTTCCTCGCGTTGCTGTTTGAAATTGTCGGTAGTCAGACGATCTCGCGTCTGCAGGCATCTCATCCGGAGCCGAGCGGGTCACAACGGCTTCTTGCCGACGAAGCACGGTGGTCTCGACGTGACGCGCTTCGACCCGCTTGCGCGTAATCCTGACTTCTTCTTTGAGGAACAGCCGCCGCTCGACGACCACGACCTCTTCGACGACGGGGACGATGGTCGCCCCGCCCTCCTCGCGGACTTCAGGCACGGTCTCGACGAACCGGCCGATGGCGATGCGTTCGACATCTACGTGCTCATGGGTGAGCGCTTCGTCGACCTCGTATTCACTGCTTTGTGTCACGGTGCTTACCCGCACCGTGTCGCCCTTCACCTTTCTCTTATTGATGACGAGTTCTTCAGCCTTCAGCTCAAGAAGGGCTTCGTCCTTGGGCTGTGTGCCGAAAGTGGACGACATGCATTTCCCGATGACGTCTTTACAACGGCACGACGCCGCAGCTCTCTAGACATCAAAGGCTTAGGATCTGTGGCATGATGAAGTCGAGCTGCGAAATCGGAAAGTGGCTTTGCGTAAATGCAAGCGAGGGCGCAGGAACCGAGCCGGGCCGTCAGCCCTTCTCTCGGCCCCGCCGTCGATCCTTAGGTCAAGCTCTCGACAGGCATCGTGCGTGCTCAGCGATGTGGTCGGCAACAGCACGCATGCGGGCCGTCAAGCGATTGTCTCGATGCATCACCAGCCAGAGATCGGCTTGAGGCGGTTCGCTTGCTTCCGCCATCCTCACCAAGCGGTAATCCTGATCGGCGCGGTAGCGTGCGAGGCAGGCTAGGCCGCCAGTCGCCGCGACGGCCGCAAGCGCAACCTCGTGGCTAGAGGTTCGTACTGCTGCTGCTGCTTCGGAGGTCAGATCGGTGAACCAGTCAGCCTGTAGCGCGTCTTGCACGTCCCCAAGCTGATGGATAGCGCAATGGCCACGACAGCAGTTGGTGAAGTCAGGCCTGCCGTGATCGGCGAGGTACTCCGCGCTGGCGTAGACGGCGAAGGTCATTTTGCCGATACGGCGCTGGACGACATCCTGCTGCTCGGGCGGACTCAAGCGCACGGCGATGTCGGCCTCACGCATCGCCAAGCTGAGTTGGCGCTGATCGGGAGCGAGCTCGATGGTGATACCGGGAAAGTGCTTGTGCAGCTCCGGAAGGCAAGGCGCCAAGACGTGGCTGGCGATGCTCTCGGCGCAGGTGATACGTACGGAGCCGCTCAGCTGCGCATCGCGATTGCCGATGCTGCGGCTCAGGCACGACGTTTCGCGTTCGATCAACTCTGCCTTGTCGCGAACCTCCTCGCCAGCCAGCGTCAGAACATAGCGTTCAGGCGTTCTGTTGAGCAGGCGGACACCGAGATCGGTCTCGAGAGCCGCTATCCTTCGCCCCACGGTCGAGGGAGCAACCTTCAGATTGTCGGCCGCCATGGTGAGATTGGCATGACGTGCGACGGCTAGGAAGAAACGTAGGTCGTCCCAGTCGAGCACAATCCACCGCCTTTCGTTTTCGCAAAGCCGATCGCGAAAAATGCATCGTGGCTTTCGCTCGCCTGAGGTAGATGGTTCGTAGCTCCTGCGGAATGTCTATCTGATCGGGAGATTGGTGCTGCTACCTTTTCGGTAGCAACACGTCTTTTTCGCGGAGGTGAGCGATAATGCCGTCGGTCGATGCTTGTCTTGCTTTCCTGTTCAAGGCGACCGCATGATCGGCGAAGCTGGAAGGGCCAAAAGCCCGCGCGTCGTACGCTGTCGCACAGTGGCGCACGGCCGATTGCAGCAGGTGCATCACATTCGCGACATCCCGGTAAAGGAAAGTGCCGTTGATCCGCTTGCGCTTTCGAGCACCGATGCCGAACCCAACGCGCTTGAACTGCTCCTTTCAGCCTTCGGCGCCTGTCTCGCCGCCAGCATCCACGCCAACGCCATCGCGCGGCATATTGCGATCACCAGCCTCGCGCTCGAACTTTCTGGCGAGGTCCACGACTCCATGCATTGGGGCACGGCAGATACCGTTGAGCCGCTTGGCTTCGAGGCTATCGCAGTGTCCGTCCACATAGAATCGAGCGCCTCCGCCGAGGCTCTGAATGCGTTGGTCAAGCACGCGACGCTGTGGTCGCCTGTAGCAAATACTCTCTACAATCCAGTCCACCTCAAGGTGGCGTTGGCATAGCAGCCGTAATCTTGTCGGCTCTGCCGCGGCTTGACGAAATGTGCCCTTTTATTAATCGCGACCAACCATTTCGCCTGCCGTACCTCCATTTAGTTGAGGAAGTGGTGGCTGCGACATGCCAAGACTGGGCATCGACAATGCAGACGTCGACTTTGTCTCGCCCCTATATCGGCGGCGGTTCGGCGAGGAGAGAACGGTGCCATGGCCGCGGTCGGCTCAAGAGGTCGGCGAACATTTGTTGGGGACCATCGGTCTTCGAGCGCCCTGAACGGCGTAGCTTGGTGCGAAGCTGCCGATCGTGGTGCTTCGATCGAACGTCCGGTCGTCTGAGCTGGTCTCCCCGATGTGTACGGCAGGAATCCACCTGTCGCGGCGGGTCTCGCCGAGCGCTCCTTCAAGATGGCAGCGGCTTCTCGGCTGAGCCGAGAAGCCGCTGCTGATCAAAGCTCCGTACCCTCGGCGAGCGCCAAGGCGTCATCTATGTCGACACCGAGGTAGCGAACGGTGCTCTCGATCTTGGTATGGCCGAGCAGGATCTGAACGGCACGCAGGTTTCCCGTTCGCTTGTAGATGATCGATGCCTTTGTGCGCCGGAGCGAGTGGGTGCCGTAGTCCTCAGCGTGCAGGCCGATCCCGCTGACCCATTCGTCGACCAATCGAGCGTACTGACGAGTGCTGATGTGTACGGCATGATCGATGCGGCTTGGAAAGGCGAAGTCTTCGATCGTACCACCTCTTCGTTCGAGCCATGCCAGGATGGTCGTGCGTGCGGGCTCCAGGATCTCGAACTGAACTGGCCTTCGGGTCTTGCGCTGGATGACGATCGCTCGCGAGCGCACACGGCCGCCGCTCACGAGCTCGCCGATCTTGATCTTTACGAGATCGCAGCCGCGCAACTTACTGTCGATAGCGAGATCAAACATCGCTCGATCTCGGACCCGCTGTTCGCGGTCGAGCATGAAGCGAATGGCCCAGACCTGCTGCGGCTTGAGCGCCTTCTTGGCGCCGATCAGCTTGCCGGCGTTCCATGCACGGGCACCTCGCACACCGGGATCGTACTCGGATCGTCCCATCGTCTTGTCCTCCATGACCGAAGCGGCCAGGAGGAAAGCGCGTTAAGAGATAAGAAGCGGAAGGCCGCTGCCAGCGGGTTCTACTGCAGAACTTCTGATAGCTCGGTCTCGCGCTTGGTTTGCGCCATACACTTGCCGAGCGCTTTCTCGGTCGGGAGTGGCGCTCACCACCACGGCTTCCGTGAGCCTGGGGGAAGCCGTCGCGGTCGCTGACACGTGGGCGGTCGTCGTGCGACTGCTGCAAGGCGGCTTCGCCGCACATTTGTCGAGCCGGTCTGGCCCGACTTCGACGCAACGATAATCCTCTGAATGAAGGGCGGACATGACCATGCTGCCACGCTTCGCCCGCATCCTCGTCGTCGACGACAGCGCCGTCACCCGAAAGGCGGTCCGGGCAATGCTCGAATATATCATGCGCCGCTACGCGCTGGTGATCTCCAACTGGTTCATGGAGCCGATGCGCGGCATCAAGCTCCTGACGAAGCTGCGGCGTACCGAGCGCGGACGCCGGCTGCCCTTCATCATGATGACGGCTCAGAACCAGCAGCGCTTCATGGAGGTCGCCCGCGATACAGGGGCCACCCACTTCCTGGCCAAGCCCTTCACCGCCGAAACGCTGCGAAGCAAGATCGAGACGATCGACTTCGCCGACGACGACTAGCTCGTCGGTGTGTGAGCCGCTCCAGGCGATGGTGCACGAGCGACATGCCGGCCACCACATCAAGGCTCGCCAACGTCCCTTCCAACCTCGATGAGCCATATCGCCTCCCCACGGTGCGTAGACGTCGACAAGCGACAGCCTTGCCTCATCGGCACCGGCGAAGGCTTAGATCTTGCCCGGCACGGACTTGACGCCCCTCACCTTAAGCGCCTTGTAGATTGTAGCTTTTGGCACGTGGAGCGTTTCGGAAACCTGTGTGACCGTCCTAGTAGTCGCGAGCGACACAACGGCGTCGTAGTCCATCTCGCGAGGGGCGCCGCGCTTGCACGGCCTTCCAAAGCCCATTTTGCAGAGCGTGTTGCGAATTGTGTCGTACTTCCACCCGGTCCGACGAGAGATCTCGATGTACGTGAGGCCCTGGTCGACGAACATGCGCTTGAGGCGGTCGCGGTCGATAGTGCCCTTAGCAACGGACGGCGGCACGGCTCTGAGCGCCCGGATGCCACGCCAGTCCAGGAAGTCGAACACCTCGTCGTAAGCGACGTCGAGGGCGTCGGCGATGGCGCGCGTGGTCATCGTTCGCGCCATTTCGACGACGACGTCAGCGCCCGGGTTCTCTATGAGCTTTCGTGAGGTCACGACCGCAGTGAATCCGATTTAGCTTCAATTTTCCAGCGCCGCGCGGAGGCGCTCGTTTTCCGCCCGGAGTTCCTCCAACGCGTCGCCCCGGCAGAGCAGCAGGTGGTCACGGGCTAGGGTATCGTGGGTGGCCGCCACGCAGACGCTTCTTGCGTCGGTTCTTCTCAAAATCTGAGATTATTCCGACATTCCCGCCGCCGGCGGCGAGGCTATTCTGCCCCTTCAGCCCGAAGGCGGTCACCGTGCCGTACCAGTGCGGCCCTAGATCGAAGGTCGCGCCCCACCGCTACCTTCACGAAGTCGAGGTTGGGGTTGTAAGTCGCTCCCTGCAGTGTCTGCGTCGGCAGGAACGCCAGATAGGAGCCGATCGTGCCGGCACCGCGTTCGAACTGGCGATTGTAGCTGATCGTGACGAAAGGATCGATGAGCAGGAAGGTTGGGTCGGTGAGGCGCAGCTCGGCGCCGCCCTGACCGTAGAGGCTGTTCACCGTCTCGCGGTCGTAGCCGATCGCCTAGAAGGCCTAGCCCGTCTCCGTACTGCTGCCCACGCTCGTGCGGGCGTAAAGCAGGCCGCCGACAGGGCCGACCCTCACCGGGCCGACCGGCACGAGGTAACCGACGCGGCCCGACGCGGTGAAGAGCCCTGCGTTGGGCGAGGCGTGCAGGGTGCCGAAGATGCCGTTGCGCGTCTGGTCGAGCGAGGCCGTGCCGCCGGCGACGATGCCGTCGAGAAACAGGCGCGGGTAGTTGGCCGAGGCGTAGAGCGCGCCCTGGAAGCTGTCGATGCGGCTGCGGGCGCCGATCGTGCTCTCTAGGTTGGCGTCGGAGTGGGCGTAGTCGAAGGCCGCGCCGAAGCGCACGGCCGGGCTCGTGCGGTACTCCACGCCGGCGGTGACGCCGGTCAGCGTCGCGTCGATGTCGCCCTGATAGCTGGCGGGCGTTCCCACCCGCGCGAAGGTGCCGCCGGCCGCGCCGCCGTACGCGTCTCGCCTGTCGCGCCACCGCCGATGGTCGAGGGCTGCTGACTGAGGACCCGTTTGCGGCCGTGGTGCTCGCGAGACGGAGGCTTCACCGGTCGAAAGCCGATTGGCCGTAGAAGGCTGCTTCTGCCGATCCTTTTGCGGGCGAGGACGGTAAACCGCGGGTTCGCGATGATCTTTTCATATCGTTCAATAGGTGACGCTGACGACGATCGTGTCGCTGTAGGTACCGACGGCTGGCGTTGGCTGAAGGGGCACCCGGCCGTAGACCGGGATGGTCTGGTTGGACGACGTGCCGGTGCCGGCCAGGGTCGCCGACGATTGGGTACCCCATGCCATCGATCGCGCGGCGTTCTGGTAGAGGCCGTAGGTGATCGATTGCGATCCCATCACCATCTTGCGGGCCATCGGGTCGGCGGCTCCGCTCAGGCCACCGTTGAGAGACACCGTGTAGCCCGTGCCCATGCTGCATTGAAGGCTTAACGCGGATTGCCCGTCCACGATCGTGTTGAGATCACCGACTGCTCCGAAGTCGAGGTTGCTTGCCGACACGTTGCAGGACTTGAGCACAGTCGCTGTGGCCTGAAACGAGAAGCTTGACGAGCCGAACAACGAACCCGACGTGCAGTTCGTGGTGCCGTAGGTCGCCGTCGCGGCCAAGGTCTGCGTGTAGCTGCCGGGCGGGACCGTCTGCTGCGAGCCGAACACCGAAGCGGGCACGTTGAGTGTGAAGGTCTGCCCGAGGTACAGCGTTGACAGCGGGACGACGATTTGAGCGGTGTTCGACCAGGAGGTGGTGGTCGATAGGGGAGGCGATGGTCCGTAAAGGTCGTAGGCCAACCTCGTCGATGGACCCTGCATGGAGCGCGCCGGCAAGGCGACGCAGACGTAGAGCGACCCCGACGACACCGGCACGCTCAGGCACCCGATGGAGAGAGTGGCGTTGGTGCTGCTGGCCGCACCGGGCAGGACGTCGATGCTGCCGAAGGCCACCGTGCTGATGGACACCGCGCAACCGATGTTGATGGCCTGCGCTCGAGCCTGGCTGCCGGGAAGCCCGAGCGCGAGCAATGCCAGTAGAAGTGTCGCCGCCAGCTGATGGCGGAGCCTGCGCGTCATAGACATGGGACCGGACCGATCGAGACGCGCTTGCCGCTCGCCGCCTGATAAGAAAACGTCGCGTGGCAATCGTGGTCGCCGAGATCGACGAGCACGACGTTGCTGGCCGTCAAATGCTTGACGTAGGCTTGTCCATCGTAGCCGACGACGAAGCTCTCGCCATCGTCCTTGCGGTGGCCCTTGGCCCCGACGGGGAGAGCGTGGCCGGACGGGTCCGTCAGGCTCACCATCGCGGCGTCGACATGCTGGTCGACGCCGAAGTCCAGCGCGACGCCGCTGCGGGCCGCGGGAGCCACGATCTGCTTGGTCGATCGCGCCTCCGCGTTCGCGGGAAGGCCCAGGGGATCGATGCCGATCTGGTTGCCCTGGTATGATCGCAGGTCGGGGATGACCAGCGACCCCCAAGGGTTGGTCTCGCCGACCAGGCGGTTGTCGCGATAGATCGGGACCCCGGCGATGCCGGTGTCGACCACCGCGAAACCATCGGCCACGTGGTTGCCGACGAAGACGCCGCCGTTGTGGATATAGCCGAACGAACCATCGAGTTCGCCCTGCGTGCTGACCGTCTTGGCTTGCTGCGAGACGGCGACCTGGGCGGTGCCGTAGCTCGAACGATAGGCGGCATCGCCGATGCGGATGGCGTTTGTGCCCTCGAGGTCGCGGACGCGCCAGCCGATGCTGCCGTCGGTGGGCTGAAGCGGCTGGCCGATGTCGATCTCTCCGTAACGGCCAGACGCACCGAGATTCCCGCCGACGTTGGCGCGGATGCGCGGCCCGAGCGGGAACGAAAGGCCGGCGAAGAACCCGCCGCTGCCGCGCTGGCTGAGATCGATGAACCCGGTCACGAACATCGAGGCGTCGAAAGGCAGCGGACGCGACAGCGACGCCGTTACAATCCGCGAGCGCAAGCCGTTCGCCTCGACGAGGTTTATGAAGCTGACGCTGATCGAGGCGATGTCGAACTTGAGCGGTACGCCGAAGGTGATGCGGTCGAGTGCCCGAGGCGGTCGTGGATCCAGCGAGTAGACGCCCGTCGCAAAGATCGCGGCGAGGCTCGGCGGCGGCGCCGTCGTCGCCGTCACCGAGGCGAGATCGTTGAACGTCTTGAGCGTGCGCTGGCTGCTGACGTCGACGTCGAAGCCGTAGAAGTCCACGTCGTACCCGCCGTAGACCTGAGCGCCGGTGTGAGCACCTAGACGGCTCCCGCTGAGCGCCGTCGAAATCGTGCCCCAGCGGCCGACGCGCGCGACGCTGCCCAGGCCCAGGTTGGCGAGGCCGGCGCCGCCCTCCGCATGTGCTTCGAGCGTCAGCCAGTCGGCGAGGCCGTAGCGGCCGAACGCCGATGCCAGGGGATGCTTGTCGTAGTCATTCGAGAGCAGGCCGTAATTGCGGCGGGCGAAACCGGCATCGATCGAGAAGTCGTACAATCCCCGGGCGAGAAGAGTCGGCGCTGTGAAGAAGGGCACTGACGAGTCCGTCGTCTTGCCGGTCGCGTCGGTCACGACGATATGCGCTGTCCCGTTACCGGAGACCACCGGCAGGTTCGTAATGCTGTAGGGGCCGGGCGCGACATCCTGCGAGAAGGTCTTCACGCTGTTGACGAAGACATCGACCGTGGAGGGGACCGCGGCGCTTCCGGTGATGTTGGGGAGTGGCTGCGTGACGAGATCGGAGCGTAGGGCGAAGTCGCGCTGAAGCTGTAGCCCGCCGAAGTGGATCGGCCGTGTCCACACCAGTCCGCCCGATATCGAATCGCCGGCGCGGCCGGTCAGCATCCTCTGGGGATCGGAGTAGACAAAGCTCGAATCGAGCCGCACCGCACTCTTGCGGCTGTACACCGTGTCGCCCAGGATGGCGGTTTGGCCGACCTCGCCGTAGGGGCCGAAGGCACGCGTGTCGAGCGTGGCGTTGGCGCCGCTGAAACGCGGGAATGTCCCGAGCTGGTTGGTCGTGGTGCCGAATACCGAGTAGTTGGCGATCGCACCCCAGTCGGCCTGAGGCGCCGGCGCGCGAAGACCGGCCGGGCGCGCATCGTAGCGTCGGGCCGTCCTCTGCGCATCGGAAAGCTGGAAATCGATGCGCTGCGCGGCAGCCTCGTAGTGGTAGGTGACGCTCTTGAGGCTAGCCAGGTCGATGGGCAGCAGCGGATCGGGGAAACCCGGCACTTTGATGCCGATGTCCTCAAGATCGCTGGGCTTTGCCAGGAGACGCTTCTCTGCGGACAACACGAAAGGCTCCACGAGATGGGTCGGCTGTCCGTTGATGAACACTTCGAGGCGCAGCGGCTGTGCGAGCGATGTCGGCGTTTGGCGCGGATCGATCGGCGCGAGCTCCGCCCGGGCGACACTTTCCACGCCGAAGAAACCGAGGATGCCAGCAGCGAGAACCGTTCGCCGCTTACGGCGCGAGCGGGGCATTGAGCGCCCCGTGATCGCCCGTGGCGACGACGGTGCCTCCGCGCAGGCCCGCGAGCTTGGCCGTCAGCGGCCATTCTTTGCGCGAATGGCCGAGGACGTAGCCGGCCAGACCTTTTCCGACGATCGTCGTGCGCTTTCCGCTACGGATCCCGAGGTTGACGAGCTGAAGCCGCTTGTCGCCGCTGTTTTCCGCGACGACGAAGGCGTGGCCGTCGCGATGCTCGAGCGACCACAGGATCCGTGGCTGTGTCGCTTCCAAAGGGAAGAAGAAGGCCGGCACGATGTAGCGCAGTACGACGGCGACGGTGCCGTTTCGCTGCCGGTCCGGGTTGGGAAGTTCGTCGACGACGATCCGATAGGCTTCCTCGCTCACGGGCTCCTGACCGGTCGTGCGCTGCAGGCGAACGACGTAATCTTCCTTGGCGCCGATCGAGACGATCGGCGGCGAGGCGACGACATCGTCGGTCGGCTCGAGAACGTCCTGCCCGTTCTTCTGCGACCAGCGGAAGACGCGGACCTGCGCGTTCATCGGCCTATTCTCCTGGTTGCGCAGGGTGATTGTCGCGTTAGCCTGCGGCCCGCCATCGATCAGGATGGGAGAGACGCGCAGCGCGGCCGCCTGCGAGGGAGGCGAGGCCGCCAGGGCCCACGCAAGGGCGAGCGAGAAGCAAGTGGCTGGGTGAGAATGGCTCGAGCGCATGGCGATCCTCCCCGATCAATACGTGACCGTCATTGTGACGGTGTCCGTATAGGTGTCGGGCCTGACCTCGGCGGTGTAGTTCGTGACCTGCGCCTTGAGCATCTTGGTCTGACTCGCGCCGGTGCCGGCATCGGAGATGACGCTTGAGGTGGCGCTGAGGGCCGCGGGGTTGGTGGCACCGCTCGTCACGTCGAAGAGATTGTATTGCACAACACCGGCATTGCCGCTGATCGATCCTTTCATCTGATGTGTCGGACTTCCGGTGGAGACGTCGTTGGTGCTGGAAAAGCCGACGGTGTAGGCGGTCCCTGGCGAGCAGGTGACGGTGAACGGCTGCGTCGCCGCGGTCGTGGTCGTGATCAGATCGCTGGCACCCAATTGGCCGAGACTGATCGTCGCCGGTGCGGTGATGGTGCATTGCTTGAGAATCGTGATCGTGACGTTGAACTGGGCGGTTGCCGGGTTCTGAGGAGCGGCATAGGCGGATGAGACGGAGATTGCCGTCGCTGCCAGACAAATGATGAGCTTTTTCATGAGATCCCAATCTCGATGCGCCGCACACCGAGCGGCTAAGTTCAATTTGGTTGTTTATAAAGAGCCATTCAAAAGCTTAAAAGTCGGTATAACGAACAACAATTGTCTCGACTTACGTATCGTCATTTTGCCAGGACAGTCGCGAGTAATGGATAGGCCTGCTGTCTTGGAGAATGCGCGGAGGACAGTCCGTTTCCGGATTACGTTAGGTCAAGCAAGTAGTCACATAAGCGAACTGAAGTCAGCTCGGTCCTATGACATCGTGGCGAGCGTAGACGACCGTCTCTGCGACCGGAGGATCGTGACTGCTCGCTTCCCCCGTCGGAAACCGAATCGTCTGGGATCGATGACCAGTTGGAGGGCCGCTACTTTTCCTCGTCCGATGCGGGTACGTCGGACACGAGCCCCGACTCGTCTCCCTAGGAAACCGGATCAACCCGCGGCACTCTCCAACACTTCGCCGAGGGTGCGGTCGAGGTCGCGCGCGACCGCGTCGATCCCGAGTTCGGCGAACTGGCCGAACGCGCTAGCGAGGCAGTCGTATTCGAACGCCACGACGCCCTGGCTGTCTCTCCTCAGAAGGACCCGCATCGGCGCGTAAAGCGCGGCGGAAATGTGGCGTCGGAGACCATGCTCACCATCACCGCCGATCCGAAGCATCTGGGTGCTCGCATCGGCATCACCGCGGTGCTCCACACCTGGGGGTCGGCCATGACCCACCATTCCCATATCCACATGATCGTGCCCGGCGGCGGCTTCTCGCTCGACGGCCGGCGCTGGGTCTCGTCAAGGCAGGCCTTCCTTCTGCCGGTGCGCGTTCTCGGCAAGCTGTTCCGTCGGCTGTTCCTGACGCGCCTGATCGAGCTGCATGAAGCCGCGCCTTGAGAAAAAGATCGTAGACAACAGCCTTGTTGCCAAAGGCGCTCGCGGCGATCTCGGCCGGAAGCGTGAAGACGACGTGGAAGTAGCCGAAGGGGAGCAGGTCCGCCTCGCGCTCGGCCAGCCAGGTGCGCGCCGCCGCAGCGCATGCTGCCCCGGGAACAACTAGCCGTCGCGGTGCATCACGCCCTGCCGGCGCCCGAGCGTCCACCATTGGCGCAACAGGCTAAGCAGATCGGCCGAAAGCATGGCGTTGCGGTACCGGCCGCCTTTGCCGCGCTCGACCCTGAGCAGCATGCGCTCGCTGTCGACGTCGGCGACCTTCAGCATCGACACCTCGGCGACGCGAAGACCCGCGCCGTAGGCGACCGACAAGGCCGCCTGGTGCTTGAGGCAGCTGATCGCGTCGAGCAGGCGGGCGACCTCGTCGCGGCTCAGCACCACGGGCAGCGTGCGGGGATGCGCCAGCCGGACCAGCTTGCGACTGAGATCCGGCCGATCGAGCGTGTGCGTGAAGAGGAAGCGCAGCGCGGCCACGATGCTGTTCATCGTCGGCACCGGAACGCCGGCCTCGCGCTGCTCGACCTAGAAGCGCCGCAGATCCTCCGCCGTGGCCGTGCTGGGCGAGCGCCCGAGGAAGGTGGCGAGCCGCCCGATGTCGCGAAGATAGTGCGCTGCGTCTCCCGCGAGAACCGGCGCATGGTCATGTCGTCGATCAGGCGTTGGCGCAGTGGGCTGATCGGCGCAGCAACATCGAGGTCGTTCATCGGATGGCTCCCTGAGTGAAGGAGCCCCGATGCTCTGTTCGCCTCCGACCTCGCTCAAGCAGCGCGAGCCGGACGATCCCCCACCTCACCGCCCGCCGCAGCCCTCCCGCGTAGCGGGTTCGTTCCTCGACCAACCTGGTCACGAGCGGTCGCAACCGAACGTCTGCTTAAGAGCACATCGGCGAGCGCGCCGTTCGCCAAGACTTGGCGCAGTGCTGCCGGGCAGCTCTTCGTCGTGAGTTGGCCGTAAGGAGACTATCTGCTTGCGGTAGCTACCTAACGCGAACGGCTGCTAGCGCTGCGTACGAGCCGGGAGATCGGGCAGGACTGTCTCTGGACACTCGAGGAGGGATCCGACTACGGAGGAATGCGCGCCGAAGGAGTCGCTACCACGATGTCGAGGAAGGCTGATGCTCGGCGCGAAAGGTGACCTCAGATTAAAAGCTGAAGCGCCTGAAATCCGTGGTCAGGTGCCACTTGCTGCGATGGTAAATATACGATTCTCTCTTTTCAGGGTCACCAGCTTTTGAGCATCTGCATGTCTCGCCCTTCATTTGATGCCGCCCCCGAGCCGGATGATGCGGAATCTTCAGGAGGTGACTTCCGGCTTGGTCAAAACGCTCTTTATGAGAAGCTTTCGCGGTTCGCGCCCGATCCAGTTGATGATCTCAAAGACTTGGCGCTCGATGCCATCTTCGGACAGGGTGCGCCGTCCCCGGTGTCACCCGCGACCACACCGCAGGCCGACGAACGATCGGAACCGATTTTCGCCGATCTTCTCGACACCAGAGACAATCGAGCCGGCGCGCCGGCCAACGACGACCGCATCGACCTGCTCGGGACCGGCAGTGGACCCCTCTCCCAGCTGACGAACAGATTGCGGCGAACGCTCCGTCTTTTCGTGGCAATCTCGCTTCTCCTGGTGACGTCAGGTTTCGTCGCTCAGCTTGGCCCGGCGCCCGCCATTTGGTACGCTAAGATCGGGCTTTGGGCGTCCGTTCTCGTTGACCTGTTGCTCGTTGCCAGCTTCCTGTTTGGTCTTACCAACCTGATGAAGGAGGCTCACAGACGCCAGGGCATCGCCGGCCGCGACGACGCAGACCGCACAGCACGGCGTGATGCGGAGGTGCTCGTTGCAAACGATCTGATCCGCACCCGAACGGAAGAGATGGGATCCGATCTCGCCTTGCTTCGCGCGCAATGCGCCGAGCTTGCGGCTATGCCACGCTTGGAGCCGGCCTTTTTCGATCTCTTCTCAAGGAAGACTGATGCGCAATTCGGCCGCTTGTCGGCCCGACTGTCCGCGCAATCAGATGTCGACGCAGAATTCAGGGACCGAGTGGCGGCGCGCATTGACGAACTGGTGATCGTAGAGGAACAGACGCGAGAGATCGCCCATGAGATGGCCGGGTTCCGCTGCGTCATTCAAGAACTCGCAGCGACGCCAAAGCTCGAGGCGTCGCACCTAGAGCCGCTCCTAGAAACTGTCGAGCTTTCGACCACTACGCAGGCCGATGTCGCGCGATCCATGGACGAGCTGCGTCTTGCAATCGAGGCACTGCCGGCTACGCTGACAAAGACAGGTGTCGAGGCGCGAACGTTGCCAGACCCGCAGGCGACGCAGGCGATTGCCGAGCAGCTGAGCCGACAGGAACAGGTGGGTGCGCTGGAGGCAGAGGCCTTCTGCGAGGCTCTGGCCGGCTTCCTAGAGTCTGCTGCGACTGACGAGCGGCGACGCCTCGATCAGGGCGTACGCTCGACCCTCGACGTGATGTTCGATCTGGACGCATTACTGCGCGCCTGGAACGACTATCGGACTTACGGCGAGGCCGATTTCTTGTCGATCTACCGGGCCTGTTTCGAAGATCACATGCGGGTCGTGCGACGACGTTTGACCGATCCGGATTTCGTTCGATCCGTGGAAGCTTTCCTCGATGCACACGAAGAGGCCCTCAAGTCCGCCGCGCGATCTGGCTCCGAGGCCGAGTTGCTGCGCCACCTGTGGAGTACGAACGGACGTTGTTACACGCTCTTAGCCCACGCTTATCGCCGCATATCGTCGATCGATAGGGCATAAGTGCGCTTGCTCGACGGAGGCGTGGGCCCCACCCTTAAGACGGGAACGGCCAGCGCGCGCTCTGCAGCGAGCGGAACAGCTCGGCCTCGCGGTGATGGCGAAGCAGACGCGGCTCACGGTTTCGATGACGCGGGTGGCGACTTTCAGCAGCCGCAGCGTCGCGAACTTGGCGGGGGCGAGATACCGGCTTGGGATAGTCAGCGTCCTCTCGCGGTTTGATAGGACGTGTAGCCGTCGGCTTAGGTTCCGCGCGCACCGCCGAGGCGCCGAGGCGGACACGAGCAGTACTGTTTTCATCCTCGACTTCATCGAAGCCTCCCGCAACATCACGCTGATCGAAATAAGCGGGAACTGGCATCCGATGAGCTTCTGGATCTGGCTTTTCTCATCGACCGAAAGCACGACAGCATGGGCAAGCGGGTCATCGAGGAGCCCAACGACTTCACTCGCCTTTGCAGTGAAGGCCGCGTCGTTGAAGAGCTTGAAGTGCTGGACCCCGATGCGAGACTCTCGGTGTCGGCGCCGGTCTGTGGTGGGTGATCTCCAGCTGCATCGCGCTGTTCGTTAGCGGCTATCTGTGCGTTGACCTCGCTGACCCGGCGCTACCGCGCTAAATGGCCCCGCCGACACGGAAGCGTTGCCGCCGAGCACAGCGTGGCGGCTTCGTCCGCCCGCCCAAGCTTGATGGCGAGCGCCTAGACTAGCTAATTAGGACGCCACTTCCAAAATGTGGGTTGCTCCAGAGGTATGACCGCAGCCTTGAGTCAGGGCGTTTCAACCGTTGGTCTTGTTGAGTTCGGCGGCTCGCTCGCGGCGCTCAAGCTCGGCATCGATTGCCTCGCGAATGAAGACAGCCATTCGGTACTCTCCGACTAGCGCGACGATCCGCGCCCGCGCGACCGCGGTCAGCCTGATCTTGGTTTCAATTGCGTTTAACGGCGGACGCCCCATGCGACGATCGTTAATTGAGGAAGGATTATCTATCAAGAGGCTGGTTATATGACGCGCGCGGCGTTGCAGAGGCCAGCATATCGCCGCTCGCTAACATTGGCACGCCACGGTACCGACGGCGGCCCAGAAAGATTGGCGTAATCCATCTGGCAGCGGCGCGTCTGGACGTCGAGGAAGGGCTGCGCGACAGGTGCTGCTTGTGCGACCTGTCTTGAGCCTTACAGCGTAGTACGGGGCGAGCGCGCGACATCGACGAGCAATCGAGCCCCAGGTGGCATTTGAACCGGACCGGCCGGGTACACGATGCGCGAATTAGTTTATAGAAAACAGGGATGCCGTCGGCGAAGGTCGGCAGGCTGGGATTAGAATGTGCGACGAGTACTCGCCTTGGCGACAGAGCATGTCCCTGTGCTTCGCCGCGAGAATGGTGGACCAACTCATCCGCTCTCTGCACCTTACAAAATGGTTTCATTCGGTGGGGAAGGTGCTTAACGAGCTACGGTGGCCGGACCTGTAGGCTTGAGATGATCGACGGCCAAAAGCTTCAGGCTTGACCGGTAACAAAGCGATGCAGCCAATCTTGGTTGTACATTCGAATGTCTGGTTCCTTGAGCTGGTCTCTCGATAGCGGACCGGCAGCTTTCCACCCATCCCGGACGTAGGCAGCAGGATCATTCCTATTGGATGAATCTCTCCGCCCGCAAATTGGGGGCCGCCTCAGGCCTTCAAGCATCGCACCTAAAAAGCCTTGAGCTTTGTAGCGGCTGAGCCGACGTGGACCGTGTAGACCTGTCCACCTCGATGGACGGATCGGTCTGGGCACGTGGCTCCGATCGCGCGTCGGATCCTGCCGATCGTCGTTGGCGAGCATCCGCCAGCCCGGGCGATCCGACGATCGGACCAGTCTGGATGAGCCTTGAATAAGTTTTCGATCCGTTCAGCCTCGTGGACGGGCAAGGGTGCTGAGGTCGTGATCACGTTGGACACTTGGCTCTCGCGAAGAGCATGGCGTTGATGTCGCGGAAGAGCGCGGCCTCGACCCTGTCATCGTTCTCGGGTCGAGCCCACGCAGCTCCATCAGGACGCTGTAGCAGCCGTGGGACCGGGCCGAGGTCCGCGGCGAAGACCCAGCCTTGCGCTTCTCAGCCGGCGCGGTCTCCGTGGCAGACGAAGCGGGACCAGCGGATCTCGCCGCCATCGTCGTCAGGAAGCTCTCGCCGGTCGCCTCCAGCACTGCCGTCTTGCCCGTGAAGCTCTGCCATCGGATCACCGCCACGTCGACGTAAGCCGGGGTCAGCTCGAGCGCGTGCACGTAACGGCCCGTCATCTCGCCGGCGATGATCGTGGTGCCGGAGCCCAGGAATGGATCGTAGACGGCCTGTCCGGGCGAGGAGTTGTTGGCGATCGGACGCCGCATGCACTCCACCGGCTTCTGGGTGCCATGGCCAAGCCCCCGATCCTCACGTGAGGGGATCGTCCAGAGCGTCGATTGCGAGCGGTCGCCCGACCAGCCGCCGCGAGCGTTGCGGCGCACGGCGTACCAGCAGGGCTCATGCTGCCAGTGGTAGTCACCGCGACTGAGAGCGAAGCGGTCCTTGGCCCAAATGATCTGCGAGCGAACCTCGAAGTCACATTGCTCGAGGCTGGCCTGGACCGTCGCGGCGAACTTGCCGGCGTGCCAGACATAGGCGACGTCGCCGGGAAACAGCGCCCAAGCCGCGGACCAGTCGGCCTGATCGTCGTTCTCGACCTTGCCGAGCTTGCCAGGGTTCAGGTTGACCCCGGCGCGGGCACGCCATGAAGGATCGTAGGCGACGCCATAGGGCGGATCGGAGACCATCAGGGCGGGGGTGACACCAGCCAGCGCCCGAGCCACGTCGGCGGCGCTCGTGGCGTCCCCGCAGACGAGCCTGTGGCTGCCGAGGATCCAGACGTCGCCCAGGCGGCTGACAGGGTCTGCCGGCGGCTCAGGCGCATCGTCGGGGTCGATCAGCCCGGCCGAGCCATCCATGGTCAGCGTGGCGATCTCGTCGAGCGAGAAGCCGGTCATGCCGAGGTCGAAGTCGAGCGCCTGCAGCTCCGTCAGCTCGATCTTCAGCAGCGCGTCGTCCCAGCCGGCGTTCAGCGCCAGCTTGTTGTCGGCGATGACGTAGGCCCGCTTCTGAGCCTCGCTCCAACCCGCGGCGACCATGACCGGGATCTCGGCCAGCCCGAGCTGCTTCGCCGCCATGACGCGGGCGTGCCCGGCTATGAGGCCGTCGTTCTCGTCGACCAGCACGGGAACGGTCCAGCCCCACTCGCGGATCGACGCCGCGATCTGATCGACCTGCTCGGCCGAGTGGGTGCGGCTGTTCCTGGCGTACGGCACCAGGCTGGCGGTAGGGCGCCGCTCGACGCGATCGGCAGGCCAGGCCGTCTCCTGGTGAGCGTCCATCATCGACCTTCCTCCGAAACAGCAAGCGACGAGAGCACCGGCTGAAGCGCCGCGAGCTGCGCGTCCGAGAGCCCGCTCACGTCGACCATCTGGATCGGTCCGCCATTCGGACCCGTGATCTCGTGCACGTCGTGCTCGCGCCAGCGACCCCGCGTCTTCAACCAGAAGATGGCGGCGCTGACCGACGACGCCCCATCGCCCCTCGTGGCTTTGTTAAAGAGGCTTTGCGCGACCATGCTGTTGGCCTTCACCGCGGCCGTGGCGAGGACCTCGGCGTAATGCCTCCTGAGCGTCACGTTGCCGATGCCGACAATCCTAGCGGATGTCGTCGTGAGGCACGCCGAAGCTCGCGAGCGCCTCGACCTGCTTGCGCGACGCGTCCGTGGGCTCGTGAACCCTGCCTTGGCCGCGGCGGTCCGTGCGATTGCCGGCATTGCTCCTCGGGCTGCTGGTGCTGACGTCCGACATTCCGGGCTCGATGAAGGGCGATGCGCGATTGTCTCACATCGCACGATCGGCCGAAACCGTACGGGATTACGCTAGGCTTCTATCGTTTGCTCTCGTGCTGATCCCTTAGCCGCGATGTCATAGAGCTGTCCGACCGATAGCTTCCAGCCGGCAACCGCTGACGTCGATCTCGCGGCGAACGATCGACCCGCATCGATCTAGACTTTTCCCCAGTACGGAATTCCGACAAAGCCAGTACGGAATACCGTACCTTAGGAAATGCTCTCACCCAGTACGGAATTCCGTACCTTGGGCCCAGTACGGTATTCCGTACCTCTTTCTATATCTGGGGAGCACCCCGTCCGACGCTTGGCCTTACGCCTGCGCTCCGCCTCCCTGACCGCTTCCATGATCGAGCGAGCATCGGCCTTAGAGATTGCCTCCCAATCGTTCGTCGGCAGCCCGCTGTCGTCGCCGACGACGCCGGCGAACGTGAGCCTGTAGGTGGCTCGGCGCCCGAGAGCTGAGCCATAAGCTTTGTGACCCTCGTCGACGACGCGAACGAAGCCCAGACGCGTCACCTCGTCCAACGTCTGGGCGATGGTGCTGCGATGAAGGCTCGCGGCCTGGAACGCGTCCCAGCTCACGGCAAGACGCCCGTTCTCTTTGCCGGCGTGGTTGCAATGCTCGACCATCAGGCGGGCGAGTAGCTGATGACCGGCCCGGCTCAGGGCGCGATAGGCGGGACTTTCCAGCATGTCGCGCGTCAGCCAAATCCAGGCCGCTCCGACCGGCGGCGAGAGGAAGGCTTGCTTCTCCTTCCTCAGGGTCTGACGCATGACCCGGCGCGGCCGATCGCTCACGCGACCTCAGCGGGAAGAGGCTGTCCCACGAGCCGTCACCGCGATGTGCCGAAGTGGTCTTGGACGACCTGGATGCGTTTGGCCTCGTAGGCTTCGACGTCCTCGAGGCGATAGGCGACGCGGCCGCCGATTTTGAGATAGGCGGGTCCTTCATGACGCCAGCGCCAGCGCTCGAGTGTCCGCGAGCTGATGGTCCAGCGGCGTGAGAGCTCGTTCTGGTCGAGGTGCCTGGGCCCATGCGCAAGATCCGCGTCGTCTTTCGACAAGCGCTGCTGAGGCTTTGGTGCTGCTGACATGATGTGCTCCTGGAGGCGAATGACTTCGCAGCACGAGGAGACCACAAGTACTACTGCCTGTCTTCCCCCTCACGGTGGGGTGAGGGCTGGGATATACTGTGGGATCAGGCAATTACTGAGGTTGTTGCCTCATGCGGAATGGACCAGCCGTAGCCTGCGGAAGACCCGCTGCGTGGTTCGTGCCAGGCTCGGGTCGGGCAGGTTGAGGCGATAGGAGCCACGGCCGTCGGAGGCGATCAGGCTTCGCCACGTCGGCTTCGACTTGAACAGATCGACCATCCGGTCCGATCCGGAGCCGGCGTTGACGAGGAGCAGCTTGCCGGTGCGCCATGGATCCGCAGTCGCCGCCGCCTCATGCAGCTGGCGCACGACCCGAGCCTGGAACGTGCCGAAAAGGAAGCGCTCGCCGTTGAAGAAAACATCGGCGTAATTGCTGCGCTGGACGAAGCCTTCGACGGCTCTCGTTTGGGTTGGAGGCTCGTCGAAGACCAGGCCGTTCGCGGTCTCGAAGCGGTCGCGCTCCGCCCGTGTCACCAGGACGTCGGAGAGCGAGATTCGCAACGCATCGCTGTCCTCGATCGTGAGGTAGGTGTCGGCGCTCCGCGGCTTGAATCGGGTTAAACGCCGGACGCCGCCGCGAAAGACCGCGCGCAGGTCGGAGCCGATCACGGGCTGAGGACCGACCAAGGTGATGGTCTCTTCCGGTACGGCGAGGACGCCGTCTGTCGTTTCCTTGAACCTGCCGATCTCGGCGGACAGGGCGATCGTCAGGACCGAGGCTTCCAGCTCGCCCTGCAGGATGTAGCAGGCCAGGTCGGAGATCTGGACGCCCCAGCGTTCGGCAAGCTCCGCCAAGCGGAAATACCTCTTGATCGGCACCAGCATCGGCAATCCTCCTGTCAGCCGAGCAGCTGCTCGGGTACGAGGTCGTATCTGCGCAGGCGCACCCGCATGAAGGATTCCGAAAGTCCGAACATGTCGGCAAGCTCGCCGATCAACTCGTCGACGAGCGGCGGTGGGGCATCCGAGCAGACCACAGGCAGCTCTCGGCTGTCGCGGCCTTCGACCAACGGGATCTCGAGCGCAGCGGCGCGCTTGTGCATGTGTCGATGCAGCAAGCCACGTGGTGCCAGGAACCCGCCCATGAACTCGTTGGCGCGCCACTCGACCCAGTCGAGCTCCGCACCCGCCGCGCGCTCCGCCGTCTCGGACAAGCGATAACGACGTGCCGGCGCGTCCGCCGACGTCTGCGCGCGTTGGATCCAGGCAGGCGTCTCGAAGATCGCATGACCGAGCTCGTGTGCGGCTGTGCTGCGAGCGAGATTGTTGCGATCGCCGATGAAGGTGCCGTTCAGCGCGATCGTAGCCCGAAACGGAAAGGCGGGATCGTGCTCGAGCGCGCCGAACACGGGTTGACCGGCATCGTCGGTGACGGCCTGGTCGAGATCCCAACGCGCCTCGAATGCCAAGCCGTTGACCTGCAGGCGCGATGCACGCTTGGCGATCTCGATGAGGTCGACCTTCGGCCTGGGCCCGCGACAGAGCTGGCGCCGAGCCTCCTCGGCGACTGCCCAGATCTCCTCACGCCGCAGACGCTCCGGCTCCAGCGATGGGCGCAGGTGCGGATAGGTGAGGACGAGCATAGGCGATCTCGGCTCGGCGGCCGGGGCGCGCTGATGCCCGCAATCATAGGCGCCTGAACTCATGGCAACCGTCTCCTGAACCTGTCGTCTGCCGCTCCAACGTTCTTTATATGTTCCAAGTTCTGCGCAGGAGTCGAGTCCTATCGATTCGCGCTTTCATCTACCCCGCCGCCGTCTTGTGCCTCTCCGGCAAATCGCCGAATGCGCTACGATTCACCCGGCTGCTTTCTTTCCCGAGGCGCAGGCTCAAGCCTCAGATTCCGCTATTCTTTCGGCTCGGGCGAAGGCATCAACTTCGAATGGTTGCAAGTACGCGTTGTTTGCCTCCCGACGAACGCCTCTCCGCCCTCTGCGAGATCCTCGCCGCCGGCCTGGTCCGGCTGAAGCTCCGCCCGTCAACTCGTTTATCTTCGCCGCCCGGAGACAGTTGCCTCGACTTGTTCCTGCAGCAGAGCGGTGGTGCGCAACCGAAGTGCACGGGTGAGGCAAGGGTATGAGCGAGATGATGCTGGCGCAGCTGGCGGCGCTGAAGACGACGTCGGCCGCGGACCTGAAGGCATTGTGGCGCAAGCTGAACGAGACCGAGCCGCCACCGTACAACAGGCGCTTCCTGGAAAGCCGGCTGGCCTATCGTATCCAGGAGCTGGCCTACGGCGGGTTGAAGCCGGGCATCGCGAAGAAGCTCGAAGCACTCGGCGAGCAGATCGACGGCAGGCGCTCGGGCAAGCGCAAGCCGCGCATGGATGCCAAGCCGATCGCCGGAACGCGGCTGGTGCGCGAGTGGCAGGGCAAGGTGGAGACCGTCACGGTGCTAGCCGAGGGCTACGAGTGGCAGGGTAGGCCGTATCAGTCGCTCTCAGCCGTCGCCCGAGCGATCACCGGCACGCGCTGGAACGGCTGGACCTTCTTCGGCCTTCGAAGCCAACAGCGAGCCGCCGCATGAGCGCCCGCGGCACCAAGGCCCGCCAGGAGGCTCCTCTCGCATCGCCGGCGCCCCGCAAGCTGCGCTGCGCCGTCTACACCCGCAAGAGCAGTGAGGAAGGCCTCGAGCAGGCCTTCAACAGCCTCGATGCCCAGCGCGAGGCCTGCGAGGCCTACGTCCTCAGCCAGCGTGCGGAGGGCTGGCTCCTAGTGCCAGACCGCTACGATGACGGCGGTGTCTCCGGAGGCACGCTGGAGCGCCCGGCGTTGCGGCGCCTTCTCGCCGACATCGAGGCCGGCAAGGTGGACGTGATCGTCGTCTACAAGATCGATCGCCTCAGCCGCGCCCTGATGGACTTCGCCAGGCTCGTCGAGGTTTTCGACCGGCATGCCGTGACCTTCGTGTCGGTGACCCAGGCCTTCAACACCACGACGTCCATGGGAAGGCTCACCCTCAACGTGCTGCTGTCCTTCGCGCAGTTCGAGCGCGAGGTCATCGGCGAGCGCATCCGGGACAAGTTTGCCGCCTCGCGCCGTAAGGGCATGTGGATGGGCGGCACCGTGCCGTTCGGCTACGTCGTCGGCGACCGAAAGCTCGTCATTTACGAAAAGCAGGCGGCGACGGTGCGCATGATCTTCGATCGCTTCGTCAAGGTCGGCTCGGCGACCACGCTGGCTCAGGCACTGGCGAGGGAAGGTGTGCTGACACCTCGAGGCAAGCCCTTCGACAAGGGCGCGCTCTACAAGCTGCTCACCAACCGGGTCTACGTCGGCGAGGCGGTCCACAAGGGCACGGCATACCCTGGCGAGCATCAGGCGATCATCACCCGGGCGCTGTGGGACAAGGTGCGCGCCGTCCTGCAGGAGAGCCCGCGCAAGCGCGCTGCCGAAACACGGACCTCGACGCCGGCCTTGCTGAAGGGGCTGATCTTCGGCCCGACGGGCTGCGCCATGTCGCCGACCCACACCCGCAAGGGCGGCCGGCTCTACCGCTACTACGTCAGCCAGGCCGTGCTGAAGCAGGGGCGGGACGCCTGCCCGGTTGGGCGGCTGCCGGCGGCGGAGATCGAGGCTGCGGTGATCGACCAGGTGCGGGGCCTGCTGCGCGCGCCGGAGATCGTGGTGGGTGCCTGGCGGGCGTCGAAGACGAAGGTGGACGGCTTGAGCGAGGAGCAGGTGCGGCAGGCTTTGCAGGATCTCGACCCGCTCTGGGACGAGCTGTTCCCGGCCGAGCAGGCGCGCATCGTCCAGCTGCTGGTCGAGCGTATCGAAGTTGGCGAGCACGGCTTCGACCTACGCCTACGGGTCGACGGGCTGGCGCACCTGGCGCGGGATCTATCAAGCGGCGACGACGCCAATCTTCGGCAGGCCGCATGAGCGCGCCGGCCCAGACCCTTACCGTGCGGGTGCCGTTCACCATCCGCAAGCGTGGCGGACGCAAGCTCGCCATCGCCGCCGACGGAAGCACGTTGGCTCCGCCGAGGCCGCGGATCGACAGCACGCTCGTCAAGGCGCTCGCGCGCGCACACAGGTGGAACCGGCTGCTGGAAACCGGCCAGTACAGCTCCGCGGCGGAACTCGCCGCCGCCGAGAAGATCAACCCGTCCTATGTCAGCCGCGTCCTGCGGTTAATGCTGCTCGCACCGGATATCGTCGAGGCGATCATCGAAGGACGACAGGCCGACGGCATCGAAGCGGATGTGCTGCTGCGGCCGTTCTCTGTCGACTGGAGCGAGCAGCGGAGAATGTTAGCGTAAACAGGCGACAACTGTTCAGCGCTTAGCTCACTCCGCGCGCCGCACCGCGGCACTGCCGGTAACCGAGCTCAATCGCGGTTGCGCCCATTGCGGTCATCAAGGCTCAACTTTCAAGTCATGACAGCAGACAAGTGGGTGCCGAGCGCCACGTCGTAGTCGCGCCAAGAGCCGA
>CBDAPQ010000004.1:0-47175 GCA_965198485.1 Beijerinckiaceae bacterium | reverse complement strand
TCGGCTTCATCTGCAACCTCCTGGTTCGTCCGGTCGATCCCAAATGGCTGATGCGCAAGGATGGTGCGGCCGGAGGCACGTCGACCCCCTTGGCAATGCGCACCTCCGCCCAGGGCATCGGCCGCGGCGGCCTCAGCGGCGCGGCGCTGGTCCCGTGGCTCATCGTGGCGATCCCGATCGCCTGGGGTCTGTACAAGGCGCTGCTCAGCGCCGGTAAGATCCTTAGTTAGTTGTCCCGCAAGCTTCGTCACGACTTTGCTGACAGCCTGTCATGGTCCTTTGTCGAAGCGAGCCCGAGACAGCGGACGTTGCTCTAGGCAGGCTGGCTCCTGACGTCCGGCACTGATGCGCCGGCCAGGCTCACCGTGAAACGCGTCATGCCCATCGCGATGGCCTCGCAGGTGACCGTGCCGCCGTGGCGCTCGGCAATCTGGCGCACGAGGGCGAGGCCCAGGCCCCAGCCGCCGGCGCTCTCGCCGAAGCCGCTTGGACGATAGAACGGCTCGAAGATGCGTTCGCGCTGGTCCGCTGCGAGGCTTCGGCCGGCGTCGCTCACGGTGATCGTCGCGCCTGCGCCATCGCGTGAGACGGCGATCTCGACCGGCGGCCGGCCGTGCTTAGCCGCATTGTCGAGGAGGTTGCGGATCAGCCGCCGTAGCAGCACGGGATCTCCCTCGATCTCGATCGGCTCGCCGGTCAGGTCCGCGTCGTGACGAGCCGCCTCCTCGGCGGCGAGGCCCAGCAGGTCGATGGGCTCGCGGCGATCGTTGCGCGATTCTGGATGGTCGAGCCGGCTCGACAGCAGCAGCTCCTCGACGAGCTGGTCCATTTCGACGAGGTTGCGCACGATTTCCGCGCGGGTTGCATCCTGCGTTTCCCTCAGCCCGACCTCGACGGCAACGCGCAGGCGCGCAAGCGGCGAGCGCAGCTCGTGGCTGGCGTTGGCGAGCAGCGCCTTCTGCGATGTGAGCAGGCGGACGAGCCGCGTCGCCGCCTGATTGAAGGTGCGCCCGAGCAGGGCAACCTCGTCGTGGCCGCGCTCCTCGAGGCGTGGCGGCACGCCGGTCTCGCCCCAGCGTGCCACGCCGGCGCGCAGCGCTTCAAGCCGGCGGGTGAGCAGCGCCGTCACGGGATAGGCGGCGAGGCCGCCGCCGCCCGCGACCGAAAGCATGAGCACTATCAACGACATGGCCCGCGCGGCGCGCGGTGGCCCCAGTCGCGTCAGGACGAAGCCGCCGCCGGGCAGGTCGACCCTGACGATGTGGCCCCCGCCCCAATGGTGCTGCCGTGCCTGCCAATCCGCGAGCGACAGCTGACGCCCTCGCGTGCCGACCACCGTTCCGTCCTCGGCGAACAGCGTGACGTTGTGCGGGCCGTGAGACGTGCGTTCGGTGCCGGCCGACAGGGTCGCCTCGCGCTGCGCCTCGCCGAGGAACCAAAATACCGCGCCCATGACCACGATCGCCACGACCAGGCTGGCCAGCAGGGTGAGGTAGATTTTCCAGAACAGGCGCCGGCGGAAGAGGCTCACGGCTCCTGGTCCTGCGTGCGGGCGAAGACGTAAACGCTGCCGCGCACGGTGATGATACGGCGCGGGTGCTTGGGGTCGTCCTCGATCGCGGCGCGGATGCGCGACACGTGGACGTCGATCGAGCGGTCGAAGGCCTCGAGCTCCTCGCCCTTGACGAGGTCGAGCAGCCGATCGCGGTTGAGCACCCGGCCGGCGTGCTCGGCGAGCGCGATCAGCAGGTCGAATTGGTAGCTGGTCAGCGGCTTGGGCTCGCCGTCGACGCGCACGGCGCGGGCGCCGCGGTCGATGGTGAGTCGGCCGAAGCGCAGCGCGTTGTCATCCGTCCGCGGACCGGTGCGCCGCCGCAGGATGGCGCGGATGCGGGCGAGCAGCTCGCGCGGGTTGAACGGCTTGGCGAGGTAGTCGTCGGCGCCGAGTTCCAGCCCGACGATGCGGTCGGTATCCTCGCCGCGCGCCGTCAGCATGAGGATTGGCACGTCGGAGACGGCGCGCAAGCGGCGGCACACCTCGAAGCCGTCGAGGTCGGGCAGCATGAGATCGAGGATCACGGCGTCGGGAGCGCCGCGCGCGGCGGCGTCGAGCCCCTCGAGTGCGGTCGGGCGCCGCTCGACGGTGAAGCCGGCGGCGGCAAGATAGTCCGCAACCATGGCCGAGAGGCGCGCATCGTCGTCGATGATGAGGATCCGCTCGGCCATGGGCTCAGCTGTTATCAGCCGTGTTCGGGGGCGCCACCGCCATCATGCGGGCCATGCCCGTCCATACCGCCATGCCCGTCCATACCGCCGTGCTCGTGCATGCCGTGCTCGCCGTCATGCCCATCCATCCCGTCATGGTGGTGCCAGGCTCCCCAGCCGTGGTGCCCCATGCGCTGCTCCATGTTCGCGACGAGCTTGGTGCGCTGCTCGGGCGAGAGCTGGCTGGCGGCCTCGAAGAGGGCGTTTTCGATGATCTTCGACTTGGCATCCATCTCCGCGACGTTGTCGGCGCGCAGCTTGTCGAAGGCGGCGCGGTCGAGCGTCGGCGCCTTCATCAGTTCGAGCACCTTCTTCTTCATGCCGCCTTTCTCGTCGCCCTGCTCGGAGGCGGTCTTGTCGAGGTCGGTTGAGGCCTTGGCGATGATGTCGTGAACCTTGTCTTCCTGCGCCGTCGTTGCGCCGACATTGTCGAGCGCTCCATGCACCATGCGCTGAATCATGCCGACGCGCGGGGCGTGGTGGTGGTGATGCCAGCCGCCCATCATGCCGCCACCCATGTCACCTTGGGCGGTGGCGATGCTCGCAGCGCCGAGCGCGAAGCCGCCGCCGACAAGCACGAGCGCGATCGCGCTCTGCCGCCACGCGCGGCGGATGTTGGTAGTGTTGCTGTCGGTCATGCTCGTCGTCCTCATCGAGATTGCGATGCAGAGAGGTTAGGCTCAGCGTGTTTCGGGCGAAGCGGGCGAAGGTGAAGAAAGGTGAAGTTGCGCTTGGCGCGCTTCAATCCGCCGACATGAAGTCTCCGATTGCTGCGAAGGCCCGACAAGAAGAACGGCAGGACGGATCGCACGAGAGTAAGCTTCTCTTCCGTCTTGTTCGCTCGAAGATCGACGCCAGCTCCGCAAGGTCTCGGTTGAGCGCGTCATCGAGACACGCGGGTCGCCGGTTTTCGAGCGCCACGTGCATCTGGTCGAGCGATCTTTGGTGCGACCGAGCACCATGAGGGACGTGGTTGTCGATCGCTCCGGCAAGATCTGCCATCGCGTCCTCGAGACCATTGTAGATGTTGTGCACCGCAAAGCGATTGTCGATGCTCGAGACCAATCGCTCCGCGTTAATGACGTCGAACCGGCTCATACTGCCGATCCTAGAAACGAACGGCCGATTTGGGACGCGGTGCCCTAAGTGACCCGATCATCGCCTCGCCCAGCCTGGTGCCCGAGAGCCACGCCGCCTCGACGCGCGGACCGATGCACCAGTCGCCGCAGACGCCGAGGCGCCGCGCGGTGTTCCAGTGGAATAGCATGTCACCCTCGCCGGAGCGGGCGTAGCGCCAGCTGTGCGCGTAGATCGCCAGCGGTTCGGGCAGGTCGATACCGGCCTTCGCCGCGAAGGCGTCGAGCAGGGCGGGAGATACGCTTGCCCGCTCGTCGCCGAGATGCGCGTCCGACCAGTCCGGGTCGGCCTGGATCACCCAGGTCTCCGGTCCGTCGCGCCCCGGCTTGGCGCTATCACGCGCGGCCCAGCCGACCGCGCCTTCGCCCTTGATAATGTCAACATCAATAGGCAGCGTGGAAGCGAAGCAGGCGGCGACCGTCCAGCAAGGCTGCGACGGCGTGACGGCAGCGACCGAAGCGATTCCGGGGACGTAAGCGGCCACGAGCGCGCCGACCTGCTCCGCAGGGATCGCGACGACAACGGTCTCGAACGTACCCTCGTCGACGTCTTCGCCGCGCAAGCGCCAGCCGGCCGCCTCCTCAAACAGAGCGGTGACATGCGCCGACCAGCGCACGTCGAGCCGGCTTGCCATGGCGGCGATCGGTGCGCTCATGCCCGGCGTGCCGACCCAGGCGTCTTCGCCCGCCGCCGGCCATCGCGCAGCGAGGCCTTCGGCTGCCCAGAGCGCGATCCGGGCGCGAAAGGCGGGATCGCGCGCGTTCATGTACTGGGCGCCGTAATCGAAGCCGGCGACGCCGGCCGAGGTCTCGAGCGAACGCGTCGACATGCGCCCGCCGGGGCACCGGCCCTTGTCGAAAAGCACGATGGCATGTCCGGCGCGAACCAGAGCTTCTGCGCAGGCGAGTCCGGCCATGCCGGCTCCAATGATGGCAATGGTCATGAGGGAGTGGGTAGCACGTCACGATCGCAGACCATGCCTGGTCCGTCTGCAATGCTGCGGCGGACGTACCTGTCGGCACAACCGTGACACGCCGCGTCGGAGAGCTGGCAAGACCAAGCCTGAGCAGGAGCGGTCCTGACGCAAGCTGAGGCTGCTGCTGCGTCTCGTGCCTACACGTCCAGGTTCGCCACGCTCAGCGCATTGTCCTGGATGAACTCGCGGCGGGGCTCCACCACGTCGCCCATCAGCTTGACGAAAATATCGTCGGCTTCGGCGCCCTCGTTGATCTTGACCTGGAGCAGCGAGCGCGCGTCTCGGTCCAGCGTGGTCTCCCAGAGCTGGTCGGGATTCATCTCGCCCAGGCCCTTATAGCGCTGCATCTGGGAGATGCCCTTGCCACCCGCCATCATGACGGCGTCGAGCAGTTCGCCCGGACCCGAGACCTGCATCTCGTCGTTCTTGCGAACGAGTTTGGCCGGCTTGCCGAAGATTTCCGCCAACGTCGCCGTATGCTCGCTGAGGCGCCGCGCCTCGGCGGAAGCGAGCAGTCCGGCGTCGAGGATCGCGGCTTGGATCACGCCACGCACCTCGCGGGTCAACACGTAGCCGCCGTTCTCGATGCGGCCGGCCCAGCCGCGCTCGGTCTCGTCGGAGCGCGCGTCGAGTCGCTCCGCCAACGTCGCGACGTGCTGGTCGGCGTGGTCGTCGTCGTCGATCGGCTTCAGCGCGCCGGCGATCGCCGCCTGCTCGACGATGCCACGATCATAGCGCGAGTGCAGTCCGCCGACGAGGTGGCGTACCTGGCGCGCCTCCTCGACCAACGCGCGCAGGTCGTTGCCGGCACGCTCCTCGCCATCGGCGAGGCGCAGCACGGCGCCGTCGAGCCCGTGGCCGATGAGGTAGTCTTCCCGCGCGCGCTCGTCCTTCAGGTACATCTCGGAGGAGCCGCGCTTCACCTTGTAGAGCGGCGGCTGAGCGATGAAGACGTGGCCGCGGTCGATCAGCTCGCGCATCTGGCGGAAGAAGAAGGTCAGCAGCAGGGTGCGGATGTGCGAGCCGTCGACATCGGCATCCGTCATGATGATGATCTTGTGGTAGCGCAGCTTGTCGGGGTTGAAGTCATCACGCCCGATGCCGGTGCCGAGCGCGGTGATCAGCGTGCCGATCTCCTGGCTGCCCAGCATGCGGTCGAACCGCGCCCGCTCCACGTTGAGGATCTTGCCGCGCAGGGGCAGCACCGCCTGGTACTCTCTCGCGCGTCCCTGCTTGGCCGAACCGCCGGCAGAATCGCCCTCGACCAGGAACAGCTCGGCCTTCGCGGGATCGCGCTCCTGGCAGTCGGCGAGCTTACCGGGCAGGTTGGCGACGTCGAGTGCGCCTTTGCGCCGTGTCAGCTCACGGGCCTTTCGTGCCGCCTCGCGCGCTTGCGCCGCCTCGATCACCTTCGCGGTGACGATGCGGGCGTCGGCCGGGTGCTCCTCGAGCCAGCGGTCGAGCATCTCGTTGACGAGGCTCTCGACGACTGGCCTGACCTCGGAGGAAACCAGCTTGTCCTTGGTCTGCGACGAGAACTTCGGGTCGGGCACTTTGACGCTGAGCACGCAGGTGAGTCCCTCGCGGCAATCGTCGCCGGTGAGGTCGACCTTCTCGCGCTTCAGCATGCCGGACTTGTCGGCGTAGCCGGTCATCTGCCGGGTCAGGGCGCCGCGGAAGCCGGCGAGATGGGTGCCGCCGTCGCGCTGCGGGATATTGTTGGTGAAGGCCAGCACGTTCTCGTGATAGGAATCGTTCCACCACAACGCCACCTCTACGGTGATGCCGTCCTTCTCGCCCTTCATCAGGATCGGCGCGGCGATGAGCGAGGCCTTGGCGCGGTCGAGATAGCGCACGAACGCCTCGAGCCCGCCGTCGTAGAACAGCTCCTCGACCTTGTGCTCGGCGCTGCGCGCGTCGGTCAGGATGATGCGCACGCCCGAGTTCAGGAAGGCGAGCTCGCGTAGGCGGTGCTCGATCCGGCTGAAATCGTACTGGATGTGCGTGAAGGTGTTGGGCGAGGCGAGGAAGGTCACCTCGGTGCCGCGCTTGGGGCGGCCGTTCACCTCCGGCGAGGGGCCGACCACCTCCAGCCGATCCTGGACCACGCCGTCGGCGAAGGCCACGAAATGCTCGCGCCCATCGCGCCAGATGCGTAGCTTGAGCCAGGTCGAGAGCGCGTTGACGACGGATACGCCGACGCCGTGGAGGCCACCCGAGACCTTGTAGGAGTTCTGGTCGAACTTACCGCCGGCGTGGAGCTGGGTCATGATGACCTCGGCCGCCGACACGCCTTCCTCGCCGTGGATGCCGGTGGGGATGCCGCGGCCGTCGTCGGTCACGCCGACCGAGCCGTCGGGGTTCAGTGTCACCGTCACTCGTGTGGCATGGCCGGCAAGCGCCTCGTCGATGGCGTTGTCGACCACCTCGTAGACCATGTGGTGGAGGCCCGAGCCGTCGTCGGTGTCGCCGATGTACATGCCCGGCCGCTTGCGCACCGCGTCGAGGCCGCGGAGGACCTTGATGGAATCGGCGCCGTATTCCTCGGCGTTCTCGGGAGTCGGGTCGCTCGGCGACGGACCTGGGCGGGCCGTATCTTCCATGCTTAAGAGATGCTCTCGCTGAGAGGGAGCGCCGGCCGAGTGCGGGCGCGAAAGTCGCTTCCGACCATAGCAATCCGCCGCCGCGATTGCATGCCTAAAGCGTTGATCGCGGTGGAAAAGAGGGTCGCCAACGACCCTAGCGAATGGTGGCTGCCAGGGTGCCGACCGAGATCACCGGGCCGGTCACCGTGCTGACGATGCCGAGGAACTTCTGCAGGTCGTTGAGCGGCGAGTTTGACACGTAGAGGATGTCCTTGTCATGCATCGAGAACCGGCGCGCGAGCAGCAGAGAGGCCGGGTCGCGCATGTTGATGATGTAGACTGTCGGCACCAGGTCGAGCGCGGCCTGGCTCGCCGTGAGCCCGGGGAAGTCGCGCACCACCGAGATCGGCTCGTAGCGGAACACGAACACGCCTTCGGGATCGGCGCGATCGTCGGCGAGGCCCGCCGCCTGCGCCACCGCCTCCTCCAGCGAGATGCCAAGGGCATCGAAGTTGATGTTGGCGTTGCGCAGCGTTGCGCCGAAAGCGGTGAAGGACAGCGGGTAGTGGACGACCGTGAGCGTGTCGCCCGGGCGAGCGTAGATGTTCTCCCTCGGCGTGTTCAGCAGCGTTTGGAACGGCACGCGGACGGTCTTGCCGCGGCGGGAAAGTTCGAGGAAGGTCTGGTTGGCCGGCGTGGTGATGCCGCCGCTCTCGGCGATCACGTCAAGTAGGTGATCACCCTTCGTGGAGAGTGGGACGCGACCGCCCTTCACTGATTCTCCGGTAACGGTGATTGAGGAGAAGATCGGCTGGCTGATGGTGACGATCGCCTGCGGTTCGATAGCCTTGCCCGTCAGCTTATCAACGACTAGCTTCTCCACCTCGGGCGTGGTCTTGCCGACGACGTCGATTTGGCCGGCGTAAGGAACGGTGATGGTGCCATCGCGCTGGACCACTTGCGGCGGCACAGTGGCCGAATGCGAGCCCGTGGTGTCGGACGTCGAGACCGGCTGTGAGAACAGGCCACCGGAGGCCGCCTCGAAGACGTTGACGATCACCGTGTCGCCGACACCGATGCGCTGCTCGATCGGCCCACGGTAGTCACCAAACTTCCCGTAAAGGCTCGGGCCGGGGAAGCTCTGTAGCTTCTGCGTGATCAGATCGTTGACGCGAACAAGGAGATACGGGTTGTCGGCGGCCGTGCTCGTGCTCACAACGCTCGCGCGCGTCGGGCCAGTGTTGGGTACGGTGGAACATGCGCCGAGCGCGCAAGTCAATGCTAAAGCGCAACCGATGCGTTTCGCTACTTGGCGCCCGCCGACCTTATTGCTGGTTCGTGTCAAAGCGCGTCCCGCCAACCCGGTCGCAAACTACGCTATCGTCACATCCCGTTCCATGAGCGGCGTGGCGCATTCGGCGGGTTGTTGTGTTCGGGACACACCCGGCAGCTTCACCGCCATGATTTCTAGGCTTACAGCCGACCGGCGTAATGGGGGGGAACGACAGGCGAAATCACAACAAGATCCGACGATGCGGGGCTGTCAAATCGGACCACTGCGCCAAGTGCTACTGCCGCCGCCGCGATCACGATGACCAAGATGAGCGAAACACGGAATTGGCGCCGAGCGGCATTCCCATCGAAGTTTCGGATAAAACCGGCGTTCGGTGCGTGTTGGAAATGATCAGCGATCGACATACGCGTTGCCTCAAACTCTACCCGCTTAAAGCTGACGGGAAAGTATTTCCGCCCGGTTTCGTACCCAGCCTTACGACAGGATTATTGTGAAACGCGACAATTCTGAAACAGTTGCGCCGGAAACGATCTGGAAGGTAAGAAATTTGGAAAAGCGCGGTTGCGTCACCGCAACGGTCGTGCAGGCCCCCACCTTGGAGATGGGGATGTCGTCGCGGAGAGTCGCCGTGGTAAAGCGGGTAGCTGAAGCGGAGATCCTCGATGGTTGATTACTCGCATTGGTCGATGACAGGTCTACCCCCCGAGCCGCGGCGCTATAACGTCGGCGCGCGCTGGTTCCACTGGGTCACCACGCTGCTGATCTTCGTCATCGTCCCGCTCGGCTGGATCTTCGCCGAATTCAAGACCATGAAGGACAACAAGAACGTTTTCGAGGCGCCGATCCCAGGTTCGCCGGCGGACTATGCCTCCCTGCACAAGACGCTCGGTCTTATTGTGCTGGCGATCGTCGCCGCCCGCATCATCTATCGCATCGTCAATCGGCCGCCGCCTCTACCCGGCCGCCTGCCCGCCGTGGAGAAGGGCCTCGCCCATGCCACGCACTGGCTGCTCTACCTCGTGCTCCTGGTGATGCCGATCTCCGGCTACATCATGTCGTCGGCGGGCGACCATCCGATCAGCATCTTCTGGCTCTTCGATTTCCCGAAACTCCCGATCTCAAAGGATCAAGGGAGAATCGCCCATAGCATCCATATCTATGTGCAGTTCGTCGTGTACGCGCTCGTCGTCATGCATCTTTCGGGTGTCGCCGTGAGCCTCTTCCTGCGGCGCGACAACGTCCTGGGGCGTATGCTGCCGAGGCAGGCCAACGCGGAGTAGAAGGTGCCGAACGTCCGTTTTGTGTTACCTGCCGGCGCTTCGGCTTTGCGCGACAGCAAGGCGCCGTCTGTCAATTTCGGCCAGACGGCGAGCGACTACGGGAAATGGCGCGCCGGCTTCCCGCCGCACTTCTTCAAGCGATTGTTCGCTGAGGGCTGGGTGATGCCGGAAAACGCCGTGCTCGATCTGGGCACCGGGACCGGCACGATCGCGCGCGGCCTTGCGCTGCGCGGCTGCCGTGTCACCGGCTTGGATTCCGAGCAGCACCTCCTCACCGAGGCGGCGCGGCTCGACCGCGAGGCGGCGACGGGCGTGACCTACGTGCAGGGGCAGGCCGAAGCCACCGGGCTGCCGGCTTCGAGCTTCGATTTCGTCACCGCCGGGCAGTGCTGGCATTGGTTCGACCGCGCGGCGACCGTCGCCGAGGTCGCCCGCGTGCTGGTTCCGGGCGGCCGGCTGGTGATCGCCCATTTCGATTGGCTGCCGATCGGTGACAACGTCGTCGCCATGACCGAGCGGCTGGTCGAGCGCTACAATCCCGAGTGGCAGCTTGGCTACACCTCTGGCATCTATCCACCCTGGCTGACAGATGTCGCAGAGGGTGGCTTTGAGGCGCTCGAGACCTTCTCCTTCGATGTCAGGGTCGCCTACACGCACGAGGCTTGGCGCGGGCGCATCCGCGCCTCGGCCGGCATCGGCGCCTCGCTGGCGACGGACAGCGTGGCAAGCTTCGACACCCACCTAGAGGAGGAGTTGAAGCGCCACTGGCCGAACGAGCCGCTGCTGGTTCCGCACCGGGTCTGGGCGCTCAAGGCCGAATGGCCGGGCTGAACGCGCGCGCATCCCGGTGGTCGACGAAGCGACCCGCAATCTCCGTGGCAAGGTCACGCGCAAGGACCTGTTCTACGCGCCGAGCCCCAGGTTTGCAGGAGACCGAGCGCGCCGCTTCTCCGCCCGCCGGAAGCAGCGGGCGGGAAGCGGTCGCCTCAAGGCCAGCGTCTACTCGGTGATCAGTACCGGGCGACAACAGGCGCAGGTGCCGACAGGAAGTCGAACTTGTAGCTGAAGCCGATCTGCGCGCGATTGTCGACGTCGCGCTGGTGTACGCCAACGCCGCCGTTCGTCGTGTTCACCAGCAGGTCCGCCGTGCGCCCGTAATCGGAGTGGCGGTATTCGGCGCGGATCGACCAGTTGTTCGAGATCGCGTATTCGATGCCGCCGCCGACGGTGTAGCCCACGCGGGTGTGGCTGAACTGGTCGGTGACGCCGTTGAAGGTGTTGACGTAGCCATTGTTGAGGTTGGCGAAGGCGGCGCCGCCGGTGGCGTAGAACAGCACGCGGTCGACCGCGACGCCGACGCGGCCGCGGATCGAGCCCTGGATCGTGTTGCTGCTGTAGGCGGCGATGCCGCCAAGAATGTTGCTCGCCTTGGCGCTGCTGCCGTCGACGTCGCCCTCGACACCGAACACGAAGCTCGCGGCGGCTGCGTTGCCCAGGAACGGGATGCCGCGCGTCTGATAGTTGTAGCCGACGTGGGCGCCGCCGATCACGCCGTCGGAGCTGGCGCTGTTCGAGGCGAGGCCGACGGGCGTGCCGGCGACGTTGGCGCGCGCGCGGACGTTGCCGAAATCGTAGCCGACCTGGCCGCCGACGTAGAGGCCTGTCCAGGTGAACACCGGCGGCGGAGCGGCCGGCACGTAAACCGGCGGCGCCCGCCGCGACGGCAGATCGGCGGCGAAAGCCACGCCCGGCAATGCAAGCAGGGCGGTGGTGAACAAAATCTTACGCATGTCTGAACCCCTCGGATCAACACCGATGAAGTGCATTCGTAAAACGTCAGTATTAAGAAACTAAATCAGCTCACGTCCTTGTGTTTTCACGAAGTTTTCATCGGCGTAAAGCTTTGCGGCGACGCTGCCGTACGCTTGTCCCAATTCTGCCGACTTGTAGACCATTGTCGCCTTAGCCTGCACCTCGCAGTTGCCGAACATTAGGTGGAGGCCGCAGGCCGAGCCCGAGCGATCGGTGCCGAGATGTCACCGCGCCGAGCTGCCTGGCTGACCGCGAGCCCGAAGCGGCCCAGCATGCGGTAACTCTTGCGATTTATGAGCAGGATCCCGCAGCGCGCGCCACCAGGTGGAAGAAGCTGCCGGTTACGTGGCCGCGGCGGCTGCCGGCCGGCGCGGGCGCACCGCCGTGGGCGTCGCGGACGAAGGCGAACGGCGCCTCGCCCTCGCCATCAAGGATGGTGGCATAGTGGAATTCGTGACCGCGCAGGGCGGTACCGGCCGCGCCGAGACAGCCGTCGGCGGCGAGCGTCACGTCGCGGTAGCCCAGGTGCATCTTGCGTTTGGCGAAGGAGGTCGCGACACCGAGCAGGCCGGCCATGGCGTGGATCTCGCCGGCCGCATCGACGAGGCTCTCGCCCAGCACCATGTAGCCGCCGCACTCGCCATGGACCGGGCGCGTTTCGGCAAAGCGCCGCAGCCCGTCTTTGAAACGCGTCGCGGCCGCAAGCGTGCCGGCGTGAAGCTCGGGGTAGCCACCGGGCAGCCAGCAGCAGTCGCAATCCTCCGGCGGCGGCTCGTCAGCCAGCGGCGAAAAGGCGAGGAGTTCGGCGCCCTGCGCGCGCCAGCCGCCGGCGAGGTGCGGGTAGAGGAAGGAGAAGGCGGCGTCGCGGGCCACCGCGAGGCGCTGGCCCGGCGGCGGCACGGCGCCGGAGAAGCCGCCGGCCGCCGAGTCTGGCAGCGAGCCGGCTGTCATCGGCGCCGCCATAGCGCGCACCGCGTCGAGGTCGACGTGGGCGGCGACGAAATCGGCGATGGCGTCGAGCATGGTGCCGAGCCGCGGCAGTTCGCCGGCCTGCACCAGGCCGAGGTGGCGCTCGGGCAGGGCGAGGGCCTCGCCGCGCGGTAGCGCGCCAAGCACGGCGAACCCGGCGGCGGCGACGGCATCGGCGGCGAGCCGGCGGTGGCGCTCGCTGGCGACACGGTTCAGCACCACGCCGCCGATGCGCACGGCCGGGTTCAGCGCGGCGCAGCCGGCGGCAATAGCGGCGGCGGTCTGCGACTGGCCGCTGACGTCGAGCACCAGCAGCACCGGCAGACCGAGGCGGGCGGCGAGGTCGGCGGTGGCGCCGGTCTCGCCCGCAGGCGCGACCACGCCGTCGAAAAGACCCATCGACCCCTCGCCGATCAACAGGTCGGCGCCGGTCGATGCGCGCCGCGCCAGCGCGCCGATCAGCGCGGGCGGCATCGCCCAGGTGTCGAGATTGAGGCTGTCACGGCCGGTAGCGGCGGCGTGGAAGGCGGGATCGATATAGTCCGGCCCGTTCTTGCAGGCGGTCACGGCGAGGCCGGCGCGGGCGAAGGCGCGCAGAAGGCCGAGCGTCACCACCGTCTTGCCGCTGCCCGAGCGCGGCGCCGAGACGATCAGGCCGGGCGTGGCCGTGCGCCCATCCGAGTCGCTAATGGTGGCGCAGCCAGTCGAGCACAGGCTCGGCGCTGCGATCGGGCGGGAACACGGGGTAGAAGACGTCTTCGATGGTACCGTCGCGCACCATCAGGGTAAGCCGCCGGATCAGGCGCGGACTGTCGCCTGCGCGGAAGGTCGGCAGGCGAAGCGCGTTGCAGAGCACGTGGTCGGCGTCGCTGAGCACGGGGTAGGGCAGGTGTGGGCGCTCGGCCAGCTCGCGCTGATAGCTCGGCGCCTGCGTGCTCACGGCGTAGACGCCTGCGCCGAGCGCGGCGAAGTCGGCGTGAAGGTCGCGGATGGCGCAATTCTGCGGAGTGCAGCCGCGGGCGCCCGGGATGCCGTCCCAGCCATCGGGCAGGGCGACGCCGGGCTGCCCGGTCATCGGGTAACAGAAGATCACGCTGCGCCCTGCCGGCAGGGCGTCGAGCGCGACGCGCCCACCTTGGGTCGAGGGCAGCGCCACCGCCGGAAGCGGCAGGCCCGCGAGGTGGTCGCAGGCGCCGTCGTCGACCGGCTCGGGCAGTGCGTCGGGTAGGGTGCTATAGGAGGCCTGGCTCATCGGGTTTGCGCCGCAACGGGCTCACGCGCGGCAACGGTCGGCACCACGAAAGGTGGCGGTACCTGCACCGCCACCGGACCCTGCTGCGGGCCGCCGCGGAACAGCGCGTAGTCGAAGGCGCGATCGCCGCTCATCACGCGAAGGGCCGCCGGCATGACCAGGACGACCCAACTGCCGATATGGTCGCCGGGGCGCAACGTCTCGGTCTTGCCGGTGTCGTTGCGGTGGACGACCGCGGCGAAGGATGTCGCGCCCTCGACCAGTCCAAGCAGGCGCAACGACGGCGGCTGCTCGACGACGGGCTGGGGCGGCGGGGCGATGTAGACGTAAGGCGGTGCCACGATCGGGCGGCGCCGGCTGGGCACAAACAAGGGCTGCTCGACGAAGGCCTTCAACGACGCCTTGTCGAGTGCGGCGAGCGGATTGAGGGATCGCGTCTCCTGCCCCACAGCCGGCGCGGCGGCGGCCAGCAGGAGGGCGACCGATGGCAGAAGGCGGGACGAAATCATCCGGTGCCTTTCCTGAAATGCCCCTGGACCGTAAGGTCGACGTGCAGGCCAGCCTTCCCGGCGGTACCCGACGAGTTTTGAGCATCGATCGGCTTCGCGCTCAAGTCGGTGGCGTCGAGCAGCGGAGTCGCGGTCTCGATCGCGTAGAGCAGGTCGCGCAGGCCGGCGTTGTCGATGCTCAAGCTGAGCTGGATCGCGACGGTACCCTCGGCCTCCTGCTCCGGTGTGCTGGTGAACTGCGCCTCTTCGAGGTGCCCGCCGGCGGCCTCGACGGAGCGGCCCGCGCGCTCCTGGAGCTCGGCGCGCGCAAGGCTTGGGCTCGCCGCGGCGAGATAGAGCGTCGATGTGTCCTGCGGCTGCAGACGGCGGGACTGGCGCTTGGCGACCTCCTTGACGATCTGCGCGGCGGTGGTGCCCTGCTTGGTGGCGACCTCCCGTGAAGCGGAGGCTTCGGCGAGGTTGCCGACGGTGAGCGCCACCAGCAGCAGCGGTAGGCCAAAGAACAGCGCCACTGCACCGAAGCGCCAGAGCTGGGTGGCGTTGCCCGCGTTCACGGCGCGTCCTCCGCCTTGGGCTGCGGACGGTCGGCGCTGAGCTCGAAATCGTCGCGCCCGGCGTGGTCGCGGGCGATGGTCGAGGTAAAGCGCACGTTGTTCAGCCCGGCCGCCTCGAGCTTGCCGATCAGCGCGGGCGCGTTGCCGGAGGATCCGACCAGGCGCACCTTGTCGGGCTGGATCGTCAGCTCCTTGAGGTAGGTGTCGACGGGAATGCTGCTCGACAGCATGTCGATGAGCACGACGGTGGAGCGGGCCGGCTGCTTGCCCTCCAGCATCGCCTGTTCGCGGCTGCCGACATTGCCGAAAGAGGCGGCGCGGAGCAGCCGGCGCGCCTTGGCGAGCCTTTGCGCGGCGGCATCCCTGTCGCCGGCGGCGCTGCCGGCCAGAACCGCGCTTCCAATGAAGGCAAGCAGCAGCAATCCACCGACGGCGAGCGCGATGTGCGATACGAAGCGACGCGATTCCGCGCGCGGCGGTGTTGCCGCCCCGCCGCCGAGCAGGTTCACGGCGAGCGGACGCTGCAGTTCGCCGGCATCCGCCCCGATGGCGGTCGGCACCAGACCGGCGCCGTCGAGTCGCTGGAGCGGCACCGCGACGAGGTCGCGCGAGGTCGCGGTCAGCGTCACCGCCACCGAGCCGGTACTCGCGCCCTCGCTCTCGGTGCGGAAACCGTAGAGTACGCGATCCGGCCGCCACGGCGTCAGCCGGTCGAGCCGGTGCTCGAGGATGGGCGCGAGGAACTCGCGGCTGGCGGCGGGCAGCGACAGCTTGCGCTCGAGGATCTGCGTCGCCGGCAGCCGCAGCTCCACCGCCGACCAGCGCGTCGCCACGAGACCGGCGAGCGCCTCGGGTGCCATGGCCTGCAAGGTGCCGAGCGCCGCCGCGCCGTCGCGGCCGAGCCGATGCAGCGCCAGCACGCCGGTGTCGTCGGCGACGGCGACGAGCCTGAGGTCGGGGAACACGCGCTCCAGCAGCGGCTCGATGCTCTGGCAGAAGGCCTCGACCAGCCGCGCCCAGGTGGCCCCGATCCTGTCCTGCGCTTTGGCCACGGCCGGGACGTGGCGAAGGCGATCGTTGAGGCGTCGCGCGTAGGGCGCAACGACGCTCGTGCCACCAACGATGCGGGCGCTGCGCGGAGCCTTCGAGCCGATCAAGACAGCGTCCGGCGCGTCGTCCAGCGCTTCGGGTGCGGACGTCTGGGGCGCCGCCATGATCAGCCCGTCGTCCGCAGCACTTCGTCGACGGTGGTCAATCCGCGCGAGGCCTTGCTGAAGCCGTCCTCCACCATGGTGGTGAGGCCGTTGGCCCGACCGGCGGCGAGCAGGCGGCTGGATTCCGCCTTGTCGCCGATCAGCGCGCGAACCTTACTGTCGACGCGCAGCACCTCGAAGACGCCAATGCGGCCGCGGAAACCGGTCTGGCCGCAGGCCGCGCAGCCGGAGGCCTTGAAGTAGCCGCGCTCCGCCGGCTCTGCGACGCCCTGGTGGCGGCAAAACGAGGCGACGATTTCGTGCTGGTCGGGATCGGGCTGCCGGCAGCGCTCGCAGAGCCGGCGCACCAGGCGCTGGCCGAGCACGCCGCGCAGCACGGCGGCGACGAGGAACGGCTCGACCCCCATGTCGACGAGGCGGACCACGGCGTCGCAGGCGGTGTTGGTGTGCAGCGTCGTCAGCACGAGGTGGCCCGTGAGCGCAGCCTGGATGCCGATCTGCGCGGTCTCGGTGTCACGCATCTCGCCGACCATGATCACGTCGGGATCGTGGCGCAGGAACGAGCGCAGCGCAGTCGAAAAGGTCAAGCCGATCGAGGGCTTGATCTGGGTCTGGTGGACGCCGGGGATCTGGTACTCGATCGGGTCCTCGACGGTCACGATCTTGCGCGAGGGATCGTTGAGGATACCGATGGCGGTAGCCAGCGTCGTCGTCTTGCCGGAGCCGGTCGGTCCGGTCACGATCATGATGCCGTGGGGCTCGCGCAGCAGCGCCTCAATGCCGGAACGGTGCGCCGGCGTCATGCCGATGCGGCCGAGATCGAGCAGCTTGGCGTCCTTGAGCAGGATGCGCGCGACCGCGGTCTCGCCGTACATCGTCGGCGCCAGGGCCACGCGCAGGTCGGCCTCGGTGTTGCGGATGGTGATGTTGGCGCGCCCGTCCTGCGGCAGCCGCCGCTCGGCGATGTCCAGCCCCGCCAGGATCTTCACGCGCGAGATCACCGCGGGGGCGAGGTGGCGCGGCATGGTCTGATCGAGCCGCAGCAGGCCGTCGACGCGGAAGCGGATGCGCAGGCTGTCGCGCCCGGTCTCGAAATGGATGTCGGTGGCCCCGCATTCGAGCGCGCGCTCGAGGATCTGGTCGATGGCGCGCACGATCGGCGCCCCGCGGGCGAGGTCCTGCAAGGCCTCGATCGAGTCGGGATCGACGTGCTCGAGATCGAGTTCGGGCGCCTTGGCCTCGGCCGCCGCGCGACCCTCGCGCGCGATGCGCTCGAAGATGAGGTCGAGCTCCTCGAAGGCAAGGACGCAGAGCCGGGGCGCGGCGCCGAGCGCCAGCGTCACGGCCTGAATCGAATCCAGCGCGCCGGGATCGGCTACGGCAAGCCACAGCACCTCGCCGTCGCGGAACGGCAGCGCGTAGCCCTCGCGCAGGAACTGCAGCGAAAGCGCCTCGTGCGCGTAGGCGACGGTGCCCATCGCCTCGTAGTCGGCGCGCGGCAACTCGTACCATTCGCAGGCGAGCGCGGCGAGGTCGGTGCCGGGCGCGCGACCGGCGCGCCAGGCGCTCTCCATCTCACCGAGCGTGCTGCCATCGTCGCGGCGGGCGACACGGCTCGTCGCCGCGGGGATGCCGCGCGCGCGCAGGAACTCGACAAAGCTATCCGCCGGGGCCAGCCCCGTGCCGCGCGTCATGCCGATGGCTCCGATCTCACGCTCATTCGCGCCAATCCAGGATGTAATACGGCTGGTTGGGACTTTTCGAGGCCGCGATCACGGCTTCGGCGCTCTTTCTGCGGCCGCTCTTCTCGTCGGCGTCGATCCGCACGGTATAGGCAGGTCCAGGCAACACCTTCGTGAAGGAGGCGATATCGCCGCCGAGCGCGGACTGGGCGTCGCGGGCGGCGTCCTCGGAGCCGGACTCGCGCGCGGCGAGAAGCTGCGTCAGCTTCAGCTTGGTCATGCCGGGGATCGAGTTCAGCGTGTCGGGATCGGCGGTCATCACGTCGAGGCGACCGTCGGGATTGTAGATCGTCAGCCTCTTGCGCAGGGCCCGCATCTCGTCGCGCCGCACGCCGTCGATGTCGGCCACGTCCTCCACCGATTGCAGGCCGCGCCGCTTCGGCGGCGCGTTGTTGCCGCTCGGCGCGTTGCCGCCGCTGCCGGGCTGTGGGCCGCCGGGCGCTCCGGCCAAACCGAACGCGGTCTGCCCGCCGGCAGGCGGCGGCAGGGGCGGACTTCCCGGAGTACTGGCATCGGGGATCATGCCGTTGGACGGCCCGCGCAGCTCGACGATGCGCGCGACCACCTCGCCCGCCGTCGCCTGGTCCATGCCCACGCCCATCATCACGCCGACGAGGAGCTTGGGATCGGCGGCATTGAGATCGACCTTGCCGGCCTCGTCGGTGACGCGCGGCGTGACGCTGCCGCCGGTGAGCCGGATGCGGCGCCCATCGACGAGCGCGGGCCGGATGCGGAGCACGGCGAGTTGATAGGCGGCGATCTCCATGCCGCTGGACAGCAAACCGCCCGAGGCGACATCGGCGTCCTCGACGCGGGCCGTGCCGATGGCCGAACGCACGAGGACCGAGCCCGCGGCGAGCAGGCCGGTAAGTATCACCGCCACCGCGAGCACGGTGACGAGGATGTAGCCCTCTCGCCGGCCCCGCAAGTGGAGTGCTCCGGGTCGCATCATAGCGAGGCGCCCGGAAGCGGTGGACCTGCGAGGCCGACCGGCGCCGGACCTTTTGGGCCGACGCCCTTGTCGACGCGTCCGCAGAACTCGTTCTTGTTGGCCACGCCGGCAGCATCGCTGATGGAATAGCCCGCGCCGGCGGCCGTCGCCTGGCCCTGCTGCGGCGGCGCCAGCGGGTCCTGCGTCGGCGCTCCCTGCTGCTGCGGCGGCGTCGATCCAGGCGCCAATCGGGCGATGTCGTCTCGCTGAGCCGGCGTCCGGTCCGCGCAGCCGATATCGCCGTCGGTGCGCACGCCGATGCGAGTACTGACGAGCAGGCGGGTCGAACCGGGTTCCACCGCGTCGACGACGACGAAGGCCGGCAGCGCCGGTCCCGAGGGCCAGGTGTCGACCGGCTGCGGCGCGCGACCGTCGGCGCCGGGTTCGGCCACGTAGTGGAAGCGCAGCCGCGCCGGGCCCGTCGGCACGACGCGTCCCCGGCCGAAGCTCAGGTCGCTCCAGCCGCCGGCGCGCGCCGAGAGATGCGCCTCCGCGCGCATCAGGGCGGTGCCGGTGTCGGTTTCGATCTCGCGCAGCGACACCACGCGCAGTTCGCGGCCGCCATCCGGCACGGGAACCTCCTGCGCGAAGAAGAGGCTGTTGCGGCCGCCTCTGAACACGAAGTCCTGAGGCTCCTCTCCGCTCCAGCGCGCGCGCTTGAGGCCCGAGATGTCGCGGGTGAGGGCGGCGAGGGTGCGGCCGAGATCGTCGGCGGAGCCGACGGCGGCCACGCTGCGGTCCGTCGCCCGCATCAGCACGGCTGCGGAGGCGACGAGGCCGACCATGACCAGGGCGCTCAGTGCGAAGGTGATGAGCGTTTCCGCCAGGAGGAAGCCGGCGTCGGCGGGCGCACGCCTCATTGCGCGTCCTCGTCGCGCGGCGGCGGCGCCAGCTTCACGAGGTGCACCGCCTCGGCCTCGAGCGGCCGCGCGCCGGTGGCGACCTGCAGCACCAGGCGTTGCGCGACCCAGACGGGCTTGGCAGGGTCGGGCTTGGCGGCGCCGGCATTGATCGCGCCCGCGTTGGCCGGGTTGGAGGCGACCTTGTCGGCGCCGAGCGCCTCGTCCCCCTTCGGCAGCTGCGCGGAGAGGTCCATCGCGCTGGCCTTGAGCGTCCAGCGCCGGCCGTCGCGGGTGCCGGCGTAGGTCCCGTCGCGCAGGTCGCGGCGGGCGCCGAACTCGGCGATGAGCGAGCGGGTGACGACCTCCTCCTGCGTGCGCGCAGCGAAGGCGTTGGCGCCGGCGCGTGTCTGCACCACGCCGCGGTAGAGCACGCCCAGCACCGTCGCCATGACCGTGAAAGCGACCAGCGCCTCGATCAGTGTGAAGCCGGAGCGATCGGCGAAACGGCGTCGGCCGCCGCGCTCAGCGCGCCGACACATCGATCGCCCCCGAAACGGGATCGACGCCGATCACGAAGGCGCCGCTGGTCGAGGCCAGGGTCAGGGGGCCGCCCGAGGCGCGACCGTCGGGCGTGAAGCGGATGGTGGCACCCATCGGCCCGACGATGGCGCCCGGCGGCATGCCCACCGAGGCACCCGATGCCGCGCGCACGAGCCCGCCGGAAGCCATGGCGGCGCTGGGCCGTCCGCTCGCGGTGGCGGCGTTGCGTGTATCGCGCAGCAGCGCGGTGACGTTCATGGCGGCGATCCGCAGCGTGCCCGGCCCTGTCTGCCGCACCAGCCCCGGCATGGCGAGGGCGGCAATGAACGCGATCATGAGCAGCGCGATCATCACCTCGATGAGGGCGAAGCCGCCCTGCCGGTCCCGGGATAGCGCCAACGCGGTCACCTCACTCGGAGCCGATGGCGGCGTGCTCTGTGCTGCCGCCCTTGCCGTCGGGCCCGGCGGAGGTGATCGCGTAGGGACCGGCCTTGCCCGGTACGTGGTAGGCGTAGGGGTTGCCCCACGGATCGCTCGGGACGTTGGCCTGCTTCAGGTAGGGGCCGGCCCAATGCGGCTCGGAGGCCGGACGTCGCACCAGGGCCTCGAGCCCCTCGCTGTTGGTCGGATAGCGGCCGTTGTCGAGGAAGTAGAGGTCAAGCGCCGAGTTGAACGACTCGATCTGCAGGTGTGCGGTGCGTTCGCGCGAGCTCGACAGGTAGCCGAGCACGCGGGGTCCGACGAGGCCCATGACCAGTCCGAGGATGACGAGCACCACCAGGAGCTCGACGAGGGTGAAGCCACCCCGACTGTCGCGGCGTTGGCGCGACCCGCCGGCGGGATGGAACCGGTCGCGGAGGGCAGCGAGGGAGAGAAACGAGGATGTCATCGTGAGGACGCCTCTTACTTGAGCAGGTCGTTAACGCTCATCAGCGCAGTCATGACGGAGATGATGAGCCACGCGATGAGGATGCTCACGAGGATCATGGTGGCCGGGCCAATTACGGCGATGGCGCGCGTCAGCGCCGTATCGAGCCTCGCCTCATAAAACACGGCAACGCGGCTGGCGCTATCCGGGAGCCGACCGGAATCCTCACCGACGCGCAGCATCTGGACGACGTGTCGCGGCAAGAAGGAGCGGCTCTCCAGCGCCTCCGAAAGGCGGCGGCCTTTGCGGACGTCGGCGACCACGCCGTCGACCTCGGCTGCGTAGGCCGGCAGCCGCACCACGTCGCGGAGCAGGCGCAACGCGGTCGAGATATCGACGCCGTTGCCGATCAGCACGGCCAGCGTGCGGCAGAACTTTACCGTCACCTCGTGGCGGAATACGGTGCGCGCCACCGGCAGCTTGGCGACGAGCTGCAGCCAGAGGCCGCGGCTGGCGCCGAGCTTGCCGAGCACGATGAGGGCCAGCACCGTGACGCCGACGCCGATCGTGATGGCCTGGCCGTGCTCGCGCAGGAAGCGCGACGCGTTGAAGACCATCAGCGCGGTCGGATCGATCTTGTCGCGGAAGCCTTCGAGCGCGGTCTCGAACTGCGGAATGACGTAGGTGAAGATGAACACCATCGCCGACAGTGCGGCGACGACGAGGAAGGCCGGGTAGGAGATCGCCGACACCAGTTTCTTGCGCACGCGCTCGACGCGCTGGCGCTCCTCGGCGAGGCTCGCCAAGGCTTGGTCGAGACGCCCTGTGGCCTCGGCCACCTCGACCATCTTGATGTAGATCGGCGAGAACAGCCGCGGATGCTCGGCCAGGGCCGCCGAGAAGGTCTTGCCGGTGGCGATCGCCCGGTGTAGCTCGCGCAGAACCTTTACCCGCCAGCCGCGGCTGTCCATCTGGCTCAGCAGCACAAGGGCGTCCGAGAGCGTGACGCCGCCCTGCAGCAGCATGACGATGTCGAGCGTGAGCGAGGTGACATCCTCGCTCTTGGGCTCGGGGGTCAGCATGTCGCGCAATGTGCGGCCGGAGCCGGCCCGCGCCTCCCACGCCTTGATCGGCAGGAAGCCGGCGCGATTGAGCTCGGCGATGATGTCGCCGGGTGAGCCGCCGTCCATGGTGCCGGACATGCGTCGGCCGCTGGTGTCGAGGGCCTCGTAGCGGAAGCTCGGCATCGGGCGCTAGCTCCCTGCGAGGCGCGGCAGCGCCTGCTCGATCAACCACACGCCCCAGATCGCCGGGGCGAGCACGGCGCCGAAAGCCAGCCGTCCGGCCGGCGCGCGACGCAGCAGCCGCGCCACGCCGACGAGGGCGAGGCCGGCCAGGCTGGCGGCGAAGAGCGCCCAGGAGAACCCGACGCCGCCGACGAGAAGCGCGCCCGCCGCCGCCAGCTTCACGTCGCCGAGGCCGAGCCCGTCGACGCCTTTGAGGCGGTAGTAAGCTTCGCGGAACAGCAGGAGCAAGCCGCCGCACAGTCCGACGTCGAGCGCGATCGCCGCGGCGGCGTGCCCGGGCGCCTCGCCCTCGGCCATGGCGCTCGACCAGCGGAAGGCGAAGGCCAGGGCGGCAACGGCGAGCACCGCGGCGTCGGAAATGGTGAAGGTCGCGAGGTCCTGCCAGACGATCCAGACGACGAGGGCGCCGGTGGCGCCGGCGACCAGCATCACGGAAATCCACGCGCCCGGCGCGGCGCGAAGGATGGCGACGGCCAGCAGAACGCCGAGCATCGGCGCCGCCCACTCGGCGCGACGCAGGCTCGCCGCGAAGCCGGTCATTTGACGACCTTGGGCGCGGTGAGATCGATCGTACGCAACTTGGCGCGTTGGTTCTCGGCGACCGTCTCGGCATCGCGACCGCTGCGGATGATCACGGGATTGATGAAGATCACGAGTTCTGTCCGGGTGAACGCGTTGTTAGAATTGCCGAGAATGTCGCCGATATCTTGACCGACGAAAGGCAACTGGCTGCGCGCGCGCTGGCGTTGATCCTGGATGAGGCCGGCGAGCATCACGCTCTGGCCGCTGCGCACCGAGATGTTGCTGGCGACGCGGCGCTTGGAGATCGTCGGCGTCAGCGATTGCGAGCCGTTCGCCTGCGGGACCACCGAGGAGATGATCTGATCGAGGTCCATGTCGACCTCGCCCTTCTGTCCGACCCTAGGGATGATCTTCAGGAGGACGCCGGTGTCGAGATACTGGACCTGGTTCAACGTGGGTGAATTGGTGCCGATGGTGCTGGTCGCCGACTGGGTGGTGACCGGCACCTGGTTGCCGACCTCGAAAGTCGCCGGCTTGTTCTCCATGACCACGATCGAGGGGTTGGAGAGGATGTGGACCTTGGACACCGAGTCCAGGGCCTGGAGGATGATGTCCTGGGTGCTGCTTCCGGTGCCGCCGAGACCGCTCAAGCCGCTCAGGCCGCCTAGTCCGCCGAACCCGCCGAAGCCGTTGTTGAGGCCTCCCAAGGTGCTGGCCGAGGCCACGGTCGAGGCGATGGCGAGACCCTGCTGGGCCGTTGCCATCAAGCTGACCTGCCCCGGCATGTTGTTGAGGTAGAATTGCACGCCGTACTGCAGGGCGTCGTTCAGGTCGACCTCGGCCACCGTGACGTTGATCGCCACCTGCAGGGGTGGCAGGTCGAGCTGGCGCAGCACAGCGCTGACCTTCGCATAGGTCTCGCCGTCGGTATAAGCGACAATGGAATTGTTGCCGGGGTCGGCGGTGAGCGACAGCTTGTTCTTGTCACCGCCGCCCTCGCCGCGGCCGGCCTCGATCGGGTCGGCCGCGTTGCCGGCCAGGCCACCGGGCGCGCCCTGACCACCCGCCCCGCCGCCCGCCGATGCTCCAAAGCCGCCGCCCCCGCCGAAGCCGCCTTGGCTTCCGCCGCCGAGGCCACTCTGGCCGCCGCCCAAGCCACCTTGGCCGCCGGATTGGCCACCGCTTCCACCGCCAAAGCCGCCCGACGACAAGCCGCCGGCGAACGAGGCCGAAGACTGACCGATGCTTCCGTTCTGGCCCTGGCCCTGCCCGGACTGCTGACCGCCCGGGTTCGCGCCCTGGAAGGTCACGTCGCCGGAGGGACTGCCGCTACCCCCGCCCCCGCCTGAAACGCCGAAGAGGCCTTTGACCAGGCGGACCAGCTCGCGCGCGTCCCGGTAACGCGGGCGATAGACGTAGATCCCCGGCGTGGCCGAGAGGTCCTGGTGGTCGAGCCGGCGGATCCAGGCCGTGGCGCGGCGGACGAGCTGCGGGTTGCGCGAGATCACCATGATCGAGCGCAGCCGCTTGATCCCCTTGAACTGAATGCTGCCGGCGGCGCCGCCGGCCTCCTTGTCGATGTCGAAGATGCGGGTCAGCTCGCCGATGACCTCGTCGGGGCTCGATCGGCGCAGCTCGACGACGCTGACCGATTGGGTGTGCATCCAATCGGCATCGAAGTTCTTGATTGCGCGCACGATCTCCTCGCGGCGCGGGGCCGGGCCGCGGACGATGATCGTGTTGCGCGCGGCATCGACGCGGACGCCGTCGGCCTCCGACAGGAAGCCGCTGACAAGCTTCAGAATGGTAGGGGCCGAGGAATATTCGAGCGGCACCACCGTGATGCCGAAGCCGGCCTCCTTGCCGCTCGGGTCGGTGACCGCGCCGGTCCCCACAGCCATCGGCGCGATGCGGTAACCGGTCGATGTCTGCGTCATCGACAGGCCCTGCATCGCGAGCACGCTCTCGAGGGTCGAAAGCAGCTCGGCGCGGTTTTGAGGGGCGGCCGACGAGATGGTGATCTTGCCGGTGAGATTGGGTGCCAAGGTGTAGGACACGTGCAGCACGCCGCCGAGCACCGCCTGCAGCACGTCCTTGATGTCGGCCTCGTCGAAGTTGAGCTTGTATCCGCCGTCGTTATCGGTGACCGAGTCGGCATCGCGGCGGGCCTGGCGGCCCGGCTTGACGTCGCCAGCGCGCGCGTCGGCGGCATCGACGCGGTCGGTGTCGTCGAAGGCCGAATCGGGCTTGTCGGGATCGACCTTGGCGAGGCGCCCCTTCTTCTTCTTGGCGAGGCCGAGCAGTATGGCGCCGGCGCGCGGCTCGCGCTCGCGGAACCGCTCGAGCGTCGCCAGCAAGGTCGCACGGCCGATCGGCGGCAGGATGAGTTGCGAGTCGGGTCCGAAATTCCGCTCGCGGCCGGGACCGCTCGGCACGGTGTCGGCGCGTCCGTTGAAGAGGGCCGGCGGCGGGTTCACGACGCGGTGCTCGCGGTAATCCATGACCACGGGCATGCTGGTGTCGACCACTGGCGGCGGCCGATCGCCGACGCATCCCGCCAGCGGGATCAGGCCGGCAAGGAGAGCGCAGGCACGCATTCGCACGAAGAAGGGCATCCCTTGATCGGCAGGCTTCGGGTCCGCGCACGGTGCCCGAGGCCTGTCACTCGACCCTCTTAATGGCTGTCGGCGAGGCAAACCAGCACGGCGAACGCCAAGGCGCGAGTATCCGCAAAAGCGCCACATCTATGAAGCGCCGCGTAACCTTTTTGCCGCGCGGCAGCAATTATGGTTAACGTGGTCGAAGTACGACAAAAAGAAGAAGGCGCATCGCAGGGATGCGCTTTCTTTGCTCCCGCCGTTGTTCATACTTGGCTTTCTGGCCAGAGCATCAAACGGTGACTCATAAGCGCCCCGCGACGTCCGGGCATCTGGTTTGCTGCCTTGCCTTCGTCGGAGCAAGTCCGCAGCAGCGAACGCCGCTCTAACGCGCGCCGACGGTGAAGCCGTCGTTGGGGCAATGGGGATGCCCGTTGGGCTGCTGGCTGCCGCTGTTGCTGAATGGTAGCTGGTCGGTCGGGCTGGGAGGCGTCATGTTCAGGCTCAGACGCATCCGCCACGACACGGAATGATCGGCGCAGGCGGTGTCGCCCGAGACGCCGAGCCCGCCGACGACCGTGTTGCCGCTGTAGAGCGCGAGGCCACCGCCGAAGGTGATGGTTCCGCCCACGCGAGTTCCGATCATCGGGTCCGACGGCGAGCCGAAGGTGTTGTAGTCGCCGGCGAACGCGTACTGGCTATTGAGAACGTTGCCACCTTCGAGGCCGTAGAGCGGGTTGACGCTGTTGAGGTCGGCCGGCACGACGAACTGGTAGAGCTGTGCCGTCGAAAGCGCGCCGCTGCCGGTGCCGACGTCCAAGCTGAGCCCGTTGGCGGTGAAGGCCTTCGCCGCCGCGATCTGCCGGCTGAGCAGCCATTGCGAACCCACCGTCGGTCCGGAGTAAGCGACGGCGCAGACGACACCCTGCCGGTTCACCACCACAGCCCAATAATGATTGTTGAAGCCGCTCGTGTCGATGTTGTCGGCCGCGGTTACGTTGGCCTGCAGCGCCTGAAAGGTGACGGGGCAGCTCACGGCTTGAGCGTTCGCCTGTCCGGAGACGGCAGAGCCGATGAATGCGGCCGCGGCGACTATCGCCCGGCGCAGGTTCGTGTTGATCGTCTTCATGGTTCCATTTTCCCACTTGTCGCCCAGGATCGATGTGCAGTCGCGTCGAGCTTCCAGCTTTTTGAACAACATGATTCGCCGGCAGCTTCGTCTGTTTCCCACCTCACCGAGATCCGATTTAGTGCGTGACGCAAGGAACGGTAAAGTCGACTATAGTCTCGAAAGCTAATCCTGCGGGACACTCGCAAGATATGCGGCTCCAACTTCAGCTAAGACTCTCGACTACAACTTAAGTCTTGCGCGGTGAGGCCCGCAACAAAGATTGCTGGCGTGAGAGGTCTACGCGATGCGTGAAGTGTGCCGTCTGGTCCGTGGCGTCACATGGCCGCCGCCGCCGCCCCTGCCGAGTAGGCCAGGCTCTCGCCGGGAATGAAGGCGTCGAAGGCGGCCCAGAACTGCGCCATCACCACATCGCTTTCCATGATCACCTGGTGGCGGGCACTGGGCAGCACGAGGCAGGATCCGGCTTTCAGGCGGCTCGCGAAACGTTCCGTCGCCGCCGTGTCGACGATCCGGTCCGCTCCCGCGGCGACGATCAGGATCGGCAGCGTCGTCTCGACCGCGTAGAACGGATTCTCGAAGCGCTGCATCAGGTCGAAAGCGCCGGCCAGCCAGCGGATCGTCGGCGATCCCACGGAGAGCTTGGGCAGCTGCGCGATGGCCGTGGATAGGCGCGCGTACTGACGCCTGTCGCGGGTGAGCACGTTGTCGCCGAACGGGCGGATCATCGGCGATTGCTCGCGACCGCCGGGGATGAGCTGCTGGCCCAGTCCGAGCGTGTTCATGGCGCGGATCAGCGCGCGCACGCTCTTCATGTGGCGCAGCGGGACGCCGATCATCGGTGCCGACAGGACCAGCCGCTCGAAGGGTGAGGTGCCGTCGTGCGCCTGATCGATCAGGATTGCCGCGCCCATCGAGTGTCCTAGGCCGAACCAGGGGCGCGGCGCGAAGGCGCGCAGCACCTGCGCCTCGATCGCGACGAGATCGCGACGGTAGGCCGAGAAGCTCGAGACGTGGCCGCGTCGGCCCTGCCGGATTTCTCGATCCGACTGGCCCTGGCCGCGCCAATCCCACACCACCACGTCGAAGCGGCGCGCGATCAGCGCGGCGATCACCCCGTAGTACTGCTCGATGAACTCGCTGCGTCCCATGGCGATGGCTACGGTGCCGCGCGTCGCGCTCGGCGCCGGCCAGCGCGCCACCCTAAGCCGCAGCCCGTCGCGGGTTCGCACGCCCGAGACGATCGCGTCGGGCGGCATGACGTTCCCGGCAGTCTCGAAAAGCTCCATGCGACCGCGCATTTTCGATGGAAAGAGGACTTGCGGGCGCTTTTCACCGCCCCCAGATAACTGTGGCGCGGTTCATGACGAACGCGCAAAGCATCGCGGCGGGGCCGGCCAAATGGCGGTGACCGCTTCGACCATGTCGCTTCTTTTGGAGGATATGTCTATGCGTACCTACGATCTCTCTCCGCTATACCGCTCCACGGTCGGTTTCGACCGGCTGTTCGCCATGCTCGACCAGGCCTCGGGCTCCGACGGCGCTGTCGCCGGGTATCCGCCCTACAACATCGAGCGCACCGGCGAACTCGATTATCGCATCACCGTCGCTGTCGCCGGCTTCGCCGAAAAGGATCTTGCCATCGAGTCGCGTGAGAACACGCTGACGATCCGTGGATCGAAGGAGTCGGTCGAGCCTGCCAAGGAGGGCAAGCGCGAGGTGCTTCACCAGGGCATCGCGGCTCGCGCCTTCGAACGCCGCTTCCAGCTCGCCGATCACGTCCAGGTCGTCGGTGCCAGCCTCGAGAACGGGCTGCTCCACGTCGACCTCGTGCGCGAGATCCCGGAGGCGCAGAAGCCTCGCCAGATCTCGATCGGCAAGGCCGCCCCGGTTGCGCCTCGTGTGGTCGAGGCGCCCAAGGCGGCCTGATCCGGAAAGCCAACTACTATCTTTGGAAGGGCGCCTGCGGGCGCCCTTTTCTTTGTCGTCGCTGACAGCGAGACTATCCTGCGCCCTGAAAGGAGCTCCTGCCGTGCCGCCGGACGAGACGCCACCCGATTCCAAGCTGACCCGCTTCAAGCAGCGCTGGGCCGACGAAGGCAAGTTCCTCACCGGCCAGCACGTGCGGCCCGAGACCGAGCGTTTGCCACCGGGCCAGCATCTGGTGCGCGACTGGCCGGTGCTCGACCTGGGCGTGACGCCCAATGTGCCGCGCGAGCGCTGGACGCTCGACGTCACCGGCGCCGTCGCACACAAGCTGCATTGGGACTGGTCAGCCTTCCAGGCCGAGAGGCAGGACACGCGCGTTACCGACATCCACTGCGTCACCACCTGGTCGCGCTACGACAACAGGTGGCAGGGGCTCGCGACGCGGCGCCTGCTCGACATCGTCGAGCCGCTGCCTGGTGCCACCCACGTCGTACTCTCCGGGTCGGACGGCTACACCACGAACCTGAAGCTCGAGGATTTCGCCGCGGCCGACGCCATGCTCGTGCACTCGTGGGAGGGCAAGCCGCTTACCCGCGATCACGGCGGTCCGGTGCGCCTGATCGTGCCGCACCTCTATCTCTGGAAGAGCGCCAAATGGCTCAAGGCCATCGAGGTGAAGACCGGCGACGAGCCGGGCTTCTGGGAAGTGCGCGGCTACCACAACCATGGCGATCCTTGGGCGGAGCAGCGCTACAGCGAGGATTGAGGCGGAACGGCGCGCGCGTGAGCGCCGTTGCCGGCACGTACGAGGGGTGGGCGATGGCTTGGCGAACGGCGCGGCGCGCGAGGGAAGCGGATCGCCCGAGGCGTGGGCGGGGAGCCCGGCGCACCGAGCGCTCCAGGCGCAGGCCGGTGACCGTGCTGCCCTGGTACCTCATCGTGCTCGGCGTCGCCGTTGCCGCCTCGACCAACGTCGCTCAGCAGCACGCGGTCGCCGTGCTCTCCAACACAGGCGGCGACGGCACCGACCCGCTGCCGGAGCTGTCGCCCGATTGGATGAAGCAGAGCCGCCGCGCGCGGACGCTATGGACCACCGTCAGCCGCGTGATCAATCGCATGGGTGAGGACAACCTCAGCCTGGTCGCCGCCGGCATCGCTTTCTACGCGATGTTCTCGATCTTCCCGGCGCTCGGCGCGCTGGTCTCGGTCTACGGTCTTTTCGGCGACACCCACGTCGTGCAGGCGCAGGTGCTCCAGTTGACGGAGCTGCTGCCGCACGAGACGGCGAAGCTGCTCAACGACGCGCTCAACAGCCTGCTCGCCAAGCCGAATGCGAGCTTGAACTTCGGCCTGCTCGCCAGCCTCGGCATCGCTGTCGTGGCCGCGCGCAACGGCGTCTCCTCGATGATGAGCGGCCTCAACATGGCGATGGAGAAGCGCGAGACGCGCTCCTTCATCACGCTCAACGCCATGGCCATCGTGCTGACGATCGGCGCCATCGTCTTCGCGGCTGTGGTACTGACGGCAGTGGCGGTGATCCCGATCGTGGTCAACGTGCTGCCTTTTGACGATCACTGGCGCAACGTGCTGGCCTATTCGCGCTGGCCGGTGCTGGCGCTGTTCGTGATCCTCGCCATCGATCTCGTGTATCGCTTCGCGCCCAGCGTCGAGCGTCCGAGCTGGCACTTCTTCAGCATCGGCACTCTCCTCTCCGCCGCGCTATGGATCCTCGGCTCCTATGCCTTCTCGCAATATGTCACGCGGTTCGGTAGCTACGACACGACCTACGGCTCGCTCGGCGCCGTCATCGTGCTGCTGCTGTGGTTCTGGCTCTCGGCGCTGATCGTCCTGCTGGGCGCCGTGATCGATGCCGTGCGCGCCGACATGCGGCGGCTATAGAGGAAAGACGATGCAGGCCTACGAGTCCCTAGCGGCCCTGTTTGCCAAGTTGCGCGCGCTGAACGATGCCGCCGGCATTCTCGGCTGGGACGCGCAGACGCTCATGCCGACAGGCGCTGCCGACGGGCGTGCCGAGCAGCTGGCGACGCTGCGCGGCCTAGCCCACGAGCTGCTCGTCGCCCCGTCCACGGCCGACCTGCTATTTGAAGCCGACGCGGCCTCCGGCGGTCTCGGCACCTGGGAGGCGGCGAACCTGCGCGAGATGAAGCGGACCCATGCCCATGCCGCCGCGGTGCCGGGCGACCTCGTCGTCGCCGAGTCGCGGGCCACCTCGAAGGCCGAGATGGCCTGGCGCGAAGCGCGGGCCGCGAGCGACTTCACGATGCTGCGCCCGCATCTCGAGCCGGTGCTCGCCGCCGTGCGCGAGATCGCCCAGGCCAAGGGCGCGGCGCTCGGCCTGTCGCCCTACGACGCGCTACTCGACCAGTTCGACCCCGGCCTGCGCCAGGCCTTCATCGATCCGTTGTTCGACCGGCTCCGCGTCGAGCTCCCGGGCCTGCTCGCCGCGGCCCAAGCCCGCCAAGACGACGAGGCCACGCCCACTGCTCTCGCCGGTGACTACCCGCAGGCGGCGCAGCGCGCGCTCGGCGAGCGGCTGATGCGCGCCATCGGTTTCGATTTCAAACGCGGCCGGCTCGACGTCAGCCTGCATCCGTTCTGCGGTGGCGCCACGTCCGATGTGCGCATCACGACGCGCTACCGCGAGGACGATTTCAGCCGCGCGCTGATGGGCGTGCTCCACGAGACCGGACACGCGATGTACGAGCAGGGCCGCCCGCGCGACTGGCTGGCGCAGCCCGTCGGGGACGCACGAGGCATGGTCATGCACGAGAGCCAGTCGCTGCTGATCGAGATGCAGGCCTGCCGCACGGCGGAGTTCCTGGGCTGGCTGGCCCCGCTGGTGCGCGAGGCGTTCGGGGCCGACGCGGCGCTCGAGGCCGGCAACCTGCACCGGCTCTACACCCGCGTGGACCCCGGCTTCATCCGGGTCGACGCCGACGAGGTGACCTACCCCGCCCATATCCTGCTGCGCTACGACCTCGAGCGCGCGATGATCGATGGTTCGCTCGCCGTCGCCGACCTGCCGGACGCCTTCGATGCGGGCGTCGAGCAACTGCTCGGCCTCAAGGTGCCCGACGATGCCCACGGCTGCCTGCAGGACATCCACTGGCCGAGCGGCGCGTGGGGCTATTTCCCGACCTACACGCTCGGCGCAATCACCGCGGCGCAGCTCTTCGAGGCGGCCTGCGTGGCGGACGCGGGGATCATACCGGGTCTGGCGCGCGGCGACTTCACCGGACTGGCGGCGTGGCTTCGCGCGAACATCCATGGCAAAGGCAGCCTGCTCGAGACAGGGACGTTGGTCGCGGACGCCACCGGCAAACCGCTGGGGCTGGAAAGCTACCTCGGCCACCTGCGGCGGCGCTATGGTGCCCGGACCACGCGGCATTAGGCGAGAGCGGACGTCGCGCCTTACACCTAAGCCGCTTCGGCGGGCCTCGCCTCGGCTTTCGCGCCGACCTCCGCGAGCACCAGCAGGCGGTCACCTTCAGCAAGGGTCAGGTCCGGGCTCTCGGCCGTGGTGAAGCTGAGGTCGCCGTTGCGGCGCACCGCCAGCACGGCGGTGGCGCCCTCGCCTTCGCTCTTGGCGAGCGTGTCGGAACCCTCCTCGACCGGCCCGTGCTCTCGCAGCTCGAAGCGCCAGCCGGCACGGAACCGCTTGCGCGCCAACTTGAAGTCGAGCGGCGGCGCGCCGACCGCCTGTCCCCGCCACTCGCGATCGAGTTCAAGCCAGCTCTCGAGGTCGTCGCCGTCCGGAGCCATCTGGAACACCCTGGCGCGGCCGAGCTCCGGCGAGAGCTTGGCGCAGACCAGGCTGTTGTAGACGTCGTTCTGGGTCGCGGCGAGCAGGTAGTCGATGCGCCGGTCGCCGAGCTCATCCTCGCCGTGTTCCGAGAGGATCTGCGTGCGCAGGACCGGCAGGTTTCGCGCGCGCGCCTCCTCCAGCCCGCCGGCGTAGGCGTCGATCATCAGCACCGGCGTGCCGCCTTTCGCCAGCGCCGCGGCGAGGTCGATCGTCCAGGGCACGGCGCCGAGGATGGCGAGGCCGGGCCGATCGCCCAGCGTCAGGCCGAGCCGGCGCGCCACCGGCTTCAACGAGAAGCCGTGCAGGACCATCGTCGCGGCGATGAGCGCGAACACCGCCGGCATGACCTCGTTGCCGCCAGCCACGCCCGCAGCGCCGAGCTTGGACGAGGCGACGCCGGCCACCGCCGCCGCCACGATGCCGCGCGGCGCGATCCAGCCGGCCAGCGTGCGCTCCTGCCAGGTCAGGCCGGAACGCGCCGTCGCCAGCCAGATCGCCGCCGGGCGTACCAGGAAGACCATCGCCAGGGTCAGGAACAGGATGGACCAGTCGAGCTGCGCGAAGATCGCGCGGCTCAGCCCTGCCGTCAGCACGACGAAGAGAGCCGAGACGATCAGAACGACGAGCGATTCCTTGAAGCGCGCCATCTCGGCGACGCCGGGGATGTGCATGTTGGCGAGCGCGATGCCGAAGATCGTCGCCGCGGCGAGGCCGGCCTCGTCCATGACGAGGTTGGCGACGACGTAGACGCCCATCGCCAGGGCGAGCAGGATCGGCGTCTTCAGCGTCTCGGGCACCTGGTCGTGGGTGACGAGCCAGCGCACCAGCCAGGCGGCGCCGACGCCGAGCGCGGTGGCGACGACGAGGCTCAGCGCCACCTCGCCGGCGAGCCCGGCCGGGGTCAGGCCCTTGGGCGCAAGCATGAGGGCCAGGACCAGGGCGGCGAGCAGCGCGCCGACGGGGTCGTTGACGATCGCCTCCCACTTCAGGAACGAGGCGGTGCGGCGCTCCAGCCGTGTGTTGCGCAGCAGCGGCAGCACCACCGTCGGCCCGGTGACGACGGTGATGGCGCCGAACAGGATGGCGGGGCGCCAGCCCATGCCGCCGACCAGCGTCGCGGCGAACGAGGCCAGCACGAAGGAGATCGGCAGCGCCACGGCGGTGAGCCGCCACACGCCCTCCCCGGCGGCGCGCAGCTCGCGGAAGTCGAGCGCCAGCCCGCCCTCGAAGACGACGATGGCGACGGCGAGGCCGACGATGGGGCGCAGGCCCGGCCCGAAGTCGCGGGCGGGCTGCAGGATCTCCAGTCCCGGGCCGACGACGAGGCCGGTGGCGAAGAGCAGCACGATCGCCGGCAGCTTGAAGCGCCACGCCACCCATTGCGCGCCGACCCCGGCGACGGCGATGCAGAGGACGGCGGTGGCGATGGCAGGTGACATGGGCGGCTTGTGCCCGGTTCGGCGCGCAGGTGGAAGGGGCGGAGGGTGCGGCGTCGTGGTAAGCTGCCGGTCCCGTCATCCGCCCAGCCTACACGCGAATACTCGTCGAGCAGAGGGGTCTCCCACACGCACGGCGTATGGCGAAATACCAAGCGACGTCAGCCTGCTGCCGCCACTTGCCGCAAAAATCTCGCCAGATCCGCCGTCACGTAGTCCACGTGGGCCGGCGTGGCCGCGCCCATGATCTCGAAGGCCTCGCGCGTGTCGACGGCGTCGGACGCGGGCACCACCAGCACGGTGACCATGCCGAGCTCATGGGGCACGAGGAGGTTGCGCGGGATGTCCTCGAACATGGCGGCGCGGTGGGGGTCGACGTCGTGGCGGGCGAGGAAGGCGTCGTAGGCGCCGCGCTCGGGCTTGGGCAGCAGCGCGCCGGAGACGATATCGAACACGTCCTCGAACAGGCCGCCGAGACCCAGCGCCTGCGTGGTCTGCTCGGCGTGGGTGCGCGATCCGCTCGTGAAGATCAGCTTGCGGCCGGGTAGCGCCGCCACTGCCGCCGCCAGCGCCGGGTTGGCGACGACCGAGGTCCGGTCGACGTCGTGCACGAAATCGAGGAAAGTGTCGGGGTCGATGGCTTCGGCCTGCATCAGCCCGCGCAGCGTCGTGCCGTAGCGCGTGTAATAGAACTTCTGCAGCGCGCGGGCCGACAGCCCGTCGAGCCCGTAGAGCTGCATGATGAAGGCGGTGATGCGCGCGTCGATCTTCGGCCACAGGTCGGACCCGGCCGGGTAGAGCGTGTTGTCGAGGTCGAACACCCAGGTGTCGACGTCGGCGAAGGCCTTGCCGAGGGACGAAGCCGCCGTAGCCTCGCTCAATTCGTCGGCCTCGATCCTCTTCATTCCGCGACGCGCCGGAACGACAAACGGCGGAGCGTGGCAACCCGCTGCAGCCTCACCGCGTGATCAGCGTGCCGGCGCCGCCGTCGGTCAGCAGCTCGACCAGCACGGCGTGGGGCTGCTTGCCGTCGAGGATGACCACGCCCTCCACCCCCTGCTCGATGGCGTAGAGGCAGGTCTGCACCTTGGGGATCATGCCGCCGGTGATGACGCCCTCGGCGATGAGTTGGCGGATCTCGTCGGCGGAGAGCTTCTCGATGAGCTTCTTGTCGGCGTCGAGCACGCCTGGCACGTCGGTGAGGAACAGCAGCCGCTTGGCCCGCAGCGCACCGGCGATGGCACCGGCGAAGGTGTCGGCGTTGACGTTGTAGGTCTCGCCGTCCTCGCCCATCGAGATCGGCGCCAGCACCGGGATCAGCTCGCGTCCCAGCACCTGATCGAGCACCATCGTGTCGACCTTGGCCGGTTCGCCGACGAAGCCGAGGTCGATGGTCTCGCCGCCGCCCGCGCCCATCGACAGGGTGCCGGCGGCCTTGCGGGCGATCACCATGTTGCCGTCCTTGCCGCAGAGCCCGATGGCGCGGCCGCCGACCGAATTGATCATGCCGACGATTTGCTTGTTGATGGCGCCGGCGAGCACCATCTCGACGATCTCGACGGTGGCCTTGTCGGTGACGCGCAGGCCGTTCGAGAACGTCGACTGGATGCCGAGCTTCGCCAGCATGGCGCCGATCTGCGGGCCGCCGCCGTGCACGACCACCGGGTTGATGCCGGATTGCTCGAGCAGCACCATGTCGCGAGCGAATTCGCGCGCCTTGGTCTCGTCGCCCATGGCATGGCCGCCGTATTTCACGACGACGGTGGCGTCGTCGTATTCCAGCATGTGCGGCAGCGCCTGCATGAGGATCGCCGCCTGCTGGTGCGGGTCGGTGGGGATGTCCCGTGTCATGCGCTGGGTCCGTTGGGCGAGGCGCGTCTTGTAGCGGGCGGGGACGGGCGGCTCAATGGCGGGCGGCTCAATGGCGGGAGGCAGATTGGGCGGGAGGCAGATTGCGAGTAATGCACCTTTGCATTACTCTTTGCTGATCAGGTGGGCCATCATGACGACGTTGACGATCACGGCTCGGGGCCAGGTCACCTTCAAGAAGGAGGTGTTGAAGCATCTCGGGCTTCAACCCGGCGACAAGATCAGGTTAGACCTGATGCCCAACGGTCGTGCGGAGATCTCGGCGGATCGGCCGAAGGGCTCGTGGCGTGAAATCAGCGGTATGCTGAAAGGCAAGGGCAACGGGGCGGTCCTGACGATCGAAGAGATGAACGATGCCATCGCGGAAGCCGGCGCCGCCGCAGGCATGGAAGGCTTGTGAAGATCACGCTGGACACGAACGTCCTGGTCCGTCTCGTGATGGCCGACGACCCGGCCCAGAACGCCAAAGCGAGGACTGCGATCGAGAACGCTGTACTCGTCGCTATCGGCCTCTCCTCGCTTTGCGAGATGGCCTGGGTCCTCAAACGGCGTTACGGCGTCGATCGCGCCGATATTGCGAATGCCATTCGCAGCCTGACCGGTGCCGACAACGTCGTTTCAAACCGCCTTGCGGTGGAAGCCGGGTTGCGCGTGCTCGATGCTGGCGGTGACTTCGCCGACGGTGTGATCGGTTACGAGGGCGGTTCACTCGGCAGTGAGACCTTCGTCTCCTTCGATCGGAAAGCGGTGAAGCTGCTGAACGCGGGAGGACGGCCCGCCGAGCTTTTGCGGTAATCTACTTTCCTACACCCCCGCTGCGCCGCCGTCGCTGCGCGGATCGTGCCCGGCCTCGATGCGCCCGTCCGGGCGGCGCACCAGCGCGCCGGCGTGGCCGAAGCTGTCGGCGTAGGGTGTGGCCGCCAGCTCGGGCTCGTGGCCGGCGCGACGCAGCGCCGCCACCAGCGCGTCGTCGAAGCGGGGCTCCAGCTTGAGCCCGGGGTCGGGCGTGCCCCAGGTCTTGCCGTAGAGGAAGCGCGGGCGATCGAGCGCCGCCGCCACGCCTTCGCCCATCAGCATGCGCGTGAAGACCTGCGCCTGGAACTGCGGCTGGCCGTCGCCGCCCATCGAGCCGTAGGAGACGATGCGGCCATCGTCGAACAAAGCCATCGGCGGGTTCAGCGTGTGCACCGGGCGCCGGCCCGGCTGCAGCGGGTTGACAGCGGCGGGATCGAGCGAGAACGAGGCGCCGCGGTTCTGCAGCAGCACGCCGGTCGAGGGCGACACGCAGCCCGAGCCGTATTCCCAGAACACCGACTGGATGAAGGACACGGCAAGCCCTGAGGCGTCGATCGCGCCCATCCACACGGTGTCGCCATGGGCCGGCCGGATCGGCAGCGTGGCGGCGCGCGTCGGGCTGATGGCGTCGGCCTCGCGCTGCAGCGCGGCGGAGGTGAGAAAATCCTCGGGCAGGTGCTTGAGCGCGTCGTAGTCGGTGCAGACCGCGTCGCGGATCGCCAGCGCCCGCTTGGTGGCCTCGATCAGCCCGTGGATGTGGGCGAAGCTTTCCGGCTTGGCGTCGCCGAGCTTGTCGTAGATGCCGAGCAGCACAAGGCTCGCCAACCCTTGCGTCGGCGGCGGGGCGTTGTAGTGCGTGCGGCCCTCCAGATGCAGCGCGAGCGGCTCGCGCCAGCGGGCGCGGTAGCCCGCGAGATCCTCGCGCGTGCCCATCGCGCCGATGCGCTCCATGTCGGCGGCGAGCTCGCGGGCGATGTCGCCGCGGTAGAAGTCGTCGAGCCCGGCGCGTGCCAGCTGGTCCAGTGTCGCCGCCAGCGCCGGCTTCCGGCGCAGGGTGCCGGCTGCGGGGATCGCGTCGTCGACGAGGTAGGCGTCGGCGAAACCCGGCGCCCGTTTCAGCTCGTCGAACAGGAAGGGTATGGTGCGGGCCTCGCTGGGCGACTGCGCGTAGCCCTCGCGAGCGTGGCGGATGGCATCATGGAGAAGGTCGGCCAGCGGCATGCGGCCGCCACCCTGCTCGGCGTGCTCGCGGGCGAGCTGCCAGCCGCCGACCGTGCCGGGGATGGTCACCGCGGCGTGCGGCCCACGCGGCGGGATCGTATCGTAGCCGAGCTGCCGATAGTAGGCGAGGGTGGCGCGGGCGCCGGCGGGGCCGCAGGCCTCGATGTAGCGCACGCGACCGCGCGGCTCGCGGATCAGCCAGAAGCCGTCGCCGCCAATGGCGTTCATGTGCGGGTAGACCACGGCGATCGTGGCGGCCATGCCGAGCATCGCCTCGATGGCGTTGCCGCCCTCGTAGAGGATCGCGCGTCCGGTCTCGGCGGCGGCGGCATGCGGCGCGGCGCAGGCCGCACGATCGAAGAACAGGCTCTCGGTCAAGATTTCACTCGGGAATGCGAAGGATCCCTTCGCTTGTTGGGAAGGGTCGAGGCGACGCCATCCCCAACCACTCGATGCGAAGAGCAGGAGAGACCTGTATTAGAAGTTCAAGGCTCCGGCGCGCCTTTTGCCGGCCAGCGCGCATCGTCGGCGCGACCGGCGGGGATCGGCACCGCCTCGCCGCGCGTGATGATCGTGGCCACGAGGGGGTCCGATTTGGGCGCCTGCGATGGTGTCGGGAGAGAAGCGAGCGTGCCGTTGCGGCTGTCGGGCATCTCGTTCAGGTTGCGGATCGGCCCGGCGTCGGGTTTGGCCGCGGCGACCGGCTTGCCGCCGCCCTCGGTCGCCTCGGCCGTGGGCAGCTGGGGCGCCGGCGTCTTGCCGTCGAGCGCACGCAGCACGTGGGTCACCACGAAATGCGCCAGCTTGCGGTCGCCGGCGCGGGTGAAGTGAATGCCGTCGGTCGAACGTAGTCGCACCGTCTGGCCGTTGATGTCCGGCCCGTAGGAGGCGAAGTCGCCGTTGTCGTCGGAGAAGGCCTCCCAGGTGTCGACGTAGACCGCGCCAGATTTGGCGGCGGTGTCGCGCGTGATGTCGTTGAGGCTGGCCATCGCGTCGGCGAAGCCGTCGTCCTTGGTGATCGGGATGCCGACCCAGATCAGCGGGATGCCGTGCGCGCGGAACGTCTCGTCGATCGCGTTCACCCGCCTGGTGTAGGCGGCAGTCCATTCCGGCGTGCCGAAGGCCAGCGACTTGCCGCCCTCGCGGATCGGTTGCCTGTCGTTGGAGCCGATCATCATCACGGCGACGTCGATGCGCGGCGGTTTGGCGTCTTTGTCAGCGGGTTCGGGCTTCTTGTCGGCCTTGACAGCCGCATCCGCCTTCGCCGCGCCGGGCTTGGCCGTCTCCGCAGCCGGCTTGTCGGCAGCCGGCTTCGCATTCGTGCTGTTATCCTTCGCGGCATTTTTGGCTGTATCTTTGCCGCCCTCACGGCCGGCGAGCAGGTCGTTGATCGCCGTCGGCCAATCGTAGAAGTCGCTGGAGACGAGGCCGCTGGATCCCTTCGCCTTGTGCACCACCGCGACGTCGGCGCGATCGGCGAGCGCGTCGTCGAGCCCGTCGGCCAGCATCTGCCCGAGGCTGTCCCCCAACACGTCGACGAAGAAGGCGGCGTTCTTGGCCGGCGGCTTGGGCGTCTCCTTGGCAACGTCCTCGGCCGGCGGCGTCGGCTTGCGCTTCTGCGCGTGGCGGCGCGGCCTATAGTAATCGTCGGACGGGGCGTAGCTGCCGCCATAGCCCCCGCCGTAACCGCCCCCGCGGCCGCGGTAGCCGCCGCCACCGCCCCCACCACCGCCGTAGCCGGGATAGGCCGGTGCCCCGGGCCGCGGTAACGGCGTGCCGCCGCCGAACAGGTTGCCGAACCAGCCCTGCGCCGCCGCCGGCGCCGCCGTGCAAGCGGCGAGCAGCGCGAGGATTGCGAGGAGGCGGAGGCGCGTGAACAGTGCCATGGGCTTCACCTTAGCCTCGCCGGGCGCGATGGCCAACCCGGGTGCTGTTCTCGCGCCTGCCGCCTGACGACCCCGATCCGGCGGCGCCGAGGATGCGGTCGTCCCGCATCTCGGCTACGCTGCCGCCCATGAGCCCGGTCGCCCCATGAGCCTCGTCCTCCACCCCTGGTTCCGCGATCCCCCGCGCGTGGCCTGGCGCGAGGTCGCGCGCCGCGTCGCCGCGCTCACGCCCAAGGGGCTCTACGCCCGCTCAATCCTCATCGTCATCCTGCCGATGGTGATCCTGCAGAGCGTCATCACCTTCATCTTCCTGGAGCGGCACTGGGCGCTCGTCACCAACCGGCTTTCCACCGTGGTGACGCAGGACCTCGCCGCGATCATCGACCTCTACCAGACCGATCCTAACGACAGCGAGACGCTGGCGCGCATCGCCGCCGACCATATGAAGATCGACGTCGAGTTCCTGCCGCCGGGGCCGCTGCCGCCGGCTCTGCCCAAGCCGTTCTTCTCGATCGTCGACGGCGCGCTGTCGAACGAGATCCGCAAGCAGATCCGCCGGCCGTTCTGGCTCGACACGGTGGGCCGCTCAAACCTCATCGAGATCCGCATCCAGCTCCCGCACGCCATCCTGCGCGCGGTAACGGTGCGCTCGGCCGCCTACGCCTCGAACTCCTACATCTTCATCGTGTGGATGCTCGGCACGTCCTTCGTGCTCATCGTCGTCGCCGTGGCCTTCCTGCGCACGCAGATCCGGCCGATCCTCCGCCTCTCGCGCGCCGCCGAGGCCTTCGGCAAGGGCCGCGACCTCGACTTCCGGCCCCGCGGCGCGCGCGAGGTGCGCCAGGCCGGCTATGCCTTCATCGCCATGAAGCGGCGCATCGAGCGTGCCATCGAGCAGCGCACCGCCATGCTGAACGGCGTCAGCCACGACCTGCGCACCGTCATCACCCGCTTCAAGCTTTCGCTGGCGCTCATGGAGGGCAGCGAGGATTCCGAGGAGATGAAGAAGGACGTCGAGGAGATGCAGCGCATGCTGGAGGGCTATCTCGCCTTCGCCCGCGGCGATGCCGGCGAGCCGGCGGTGGTCGTCGACATGCGCGACTTCCTCGAGGACCTGAAGGCCGATGCCGACCGCGGCGGCGGCGACCTCACGCTCGAGTTCGCCGGCGAGGCTGCCGTGCGCGTGCGCCCCGACGCCTTCCGCCGCTGCCTGGGCAACCTCGTCGCCAACGCCCAGCGCCACGCCACCCACGTCGCGCTCGAGGGCGCGCGCGAAGGGCGCTTTCTCACCATCCACGTCGACGACGACGGCCCCGGCATCCCGCCGGAGAACCGCGACGACGTGTTCCGCCCCTTCGTCCGCCTCGACGAAGCCCGCAACCAGGACGCCGGCGGCACCGGTCTCGGCCTCTCCATCGCCCGCGACATCGCCCGCGGCCATGGCGGCGACATCGTGCTGACCGACAGCGCGATGGGCGGGCTCAGGGCGACGGTGCGGATCCCGGTGTAGGGCGGGTGGCAGCGGCTCGCTCGCGGAGCGCCTCGGTCGCCCGCGCCGCGCGTGCTAGGCTTACCCATGCTCCTCTTCCCGCTGCCCACGCCCACCCTGCCCACGATCACGGGCGCGCTGTTCCCGGTGCGCCGGCTCACCTGCATCGGCCGCAACTACGCCGAGCACGCCCGCGAGATGGGCGGCGATCCGCGAAGCGAGCCGCCCTTTTTCTTCATGAAACCGGCCGACGCGATCCTCGCCGTGCCGGCGGGTGGGGTCGGCCGCGTCCCCTATCCGCCGCTGACCGCCGACTACCAGCACGAGCTGGAGCTCTGCGTCGCGCTCGCCTCCGGCGGTCGCGACATCCCCGCGAGCGAGGCGCTGGCCCACGTGTGGGGCTACGCCGCCGGGCTCGACATGACGCGGCGCGACCGGCAGGCTGAGGCCAAGGCGGCGCGCCGGCCCTGGGAGATCGGCAAGAGCTTCGACGCCTCGGCGCCGATCGGCCCGCTGGTGCCGGCTTCGGCCTTCGGCCGGCCCGACGCCGGCGGGCTGACGCTCTCGGTCAACGGCGCGCCACGACAGCGCGGCGACCTCGCCGACATGATCTGGAGCGTGGCCGAGCTCATCGCCGAACTCTCCCGCGGCAGCGAGCTGGCGGCCGGCGACGTCATCATGACCGGCACGCCGTCCGGTGTCGGTGCCGTCGTCCGAGGCGACCGGCTGAAGGGCGAGATCCGCGGCCTGCCGCCGCTCGAGGTGGAGGTGGTGTGAGTTTGCCGGCAGTGGTCCTTCTCCCGCTTGCGGGAGAAGGAAGAGCTCATCCCTCCATCGCCTCGCGGCGCATCTCCAGCTCCAGCCAGGCGTCCTCGGCCGCCGCCATCTCGGCCTCGATCTTCGACAGCGCCTCGGAGTGCCGCGCGAAGCCGGCGGGGTCCCGCGCGTACAGCCCGGCGTCGTCGAGCAGCTTCTTCAGCTTGGCCTTCTTCGTGTCGAGCTGGGCGATCGTCTTGGGCAGCGTGTCGAGCGCGTGCTTGTCCTTGAAGGACAGCTTCTCCTTGCCCGCCCGCGGCGCGGTGGGCGCCAGCTTGGCCTCGCGCATCGGGTCGGCGCTGGCGCCCGGCGCCTCGATCCGGCGCGCGGAAACCCCGGCGCCGCGCTGCGCCACCATGTCGGTGTAGCCGCCGGCGTAATCCTGCCAGCGCCCCTCGCCCTCCGCCACCAGCACGCCCGAGGCGACGCGGTCGAGGAAGTCGCGGTCGTGGCTGACCAGCAGGATCGTGCCGGGGTAGTCCGTCAGCATTTCCTGCAGCAGGTCGAGCGTCTCGAGGTCGAGGTCGTTGGTCGGCTCGTCGAGCACCAGCAGGTTGGAGGGCTGCGCTAAAGCCCGCGCCAGCATCAGCCGCCCGCGCTCCCCGCCCGAGAGCCGGCCGATGGGCGTGCGCGCCTGCTCCGGCCCGAACAGGAAGTCCTTCATGTAGCCGATGACGTGCTTGCGGGCGCCGTTGACCTCAACCCAGTCGCTGCCGCCGCCGGTCAGCGCGTCCTTCAAGGTGGTCGAGGGCTGCAACGAGGCGCGCTTCTGGTCCAGCGTCGCCATCTCGAGGTTGGCGCCGAGCTTGACGCTGCCCGTGTCCGGCTCCAGCGCCCCGGTCAGCAGCGAGATCAGCGTGGTCTTGCCGGCCCCGTTGGCGCCGACGACGCCGAGCCGGTCGCCGCGCAGCACGCGCGTGGAAAAATCCGCCACGATGGAGCGCTCGCCGTAGGCCTTCACCACGTGCCGCGCCTCGATCACCAGCTTGCCCGACGTCGCGCCCTCGGACGCCACCAGCTTGACGTCGCCGGCGACGCGGCGGTGCTCGCGGCTCTCGGTGCGCAGGCTGTGCAGCCGCCCCAGCCGCTTGACGTTGCGCTTGCGCCGCGCGGTGACGCCGTAGCGCAGCCAGTGCTCCTCGTTCTCGATGCGGCGCTCCAGCTTGTGCTGCTGCGCCTCCTCCTCCTCCAGCTGCAGGTCGCGCCAGGCCTCGAATTCGCCGAACCCCTTGCCGAGCACGCGCGTCGCGCCGCGGTCGATCCACACCGTGCGCCGCGACAGGTTGGTGAGGAAGCGCCGGTCGTGCGAGATCAGGACGAGCGCCGAGCGCAGGCCCTTCAGCTCGCTCTCCAGCCACTCGATCGCCGGCAGGTCGAGGTGGTTGGTCGGCTCGTCGAGCAGCAGGATGTCGGGCTCGGGCGCCAGCACCCGCACGATCGCCGCCCGCCGCCCCTCGCCGCCCGACAGCGTGGAGGGGTCCTCGTCCCCGGTCATGCCGAGCTCTTCCAGCAGGTTCTGCACGCGATAGGGGTCGTCGAGCGGCCCCAGCCCCGCCTCGGCATAGGCCCGCGTGGTGGCGAACCCGGTGAAGTCCGGCTCCTGCGGCAGGTAGCGCACCGAGGTGCCCGGCTGGAAGAAGCGCTCGCCGCTATCCTGCTCCAGCAGCCCCGCCGCGATCTTCAGCAGCGTCGACTTGCCGGAGCCGTTGCGCCCCACGAGGCACAGCCGCTCGCCCCGCTCGACCGAGAGGTCCGCGCCGTTGAGCAGCGGCGTCCCGCTGCCGCCGAGCGAGAGGTGGATGTTCTGCAGGGTGAGGAGAGGGGGAGCCATGGCGGGGGTTTAGGGTGTTTGGGGCGGAGGGGGAAGCGGGGGGCGTACGGCGACACCGCGATGGGGGACACACCCCCTCGCGATCGCCCATGCGCATTTTGCGTCGCGATGCGGCGCGGTCGGCGTACGGCCACATCCCGCGGGGACACTTCTTGCGATCGCACCTCCCCGTTCGCGTCATCATGCGTCATCGTCCCGCCAAACCGCCGTCGTCTAAAGGTAGAATGACCGAGAAGACCGTGGGTTCCGGCTGCTCGCGCCATAGTCGGCGCCCTGATCCCGCCGCGCCAGCCCCGCATCTTTGTTCGTCCCGACCGGCACGACCGCCTGCTTCCGTCCGGGCCCGAGAGACACGCGCGCAGCCGCCGTCAAGGCCGGCCGTCGCTTCCCTCGGGCCATGCCTCGCCATCCGAGGCCGGCCTTGACAACGGGGGTGCCGGAAAGGGCGGAGACCTGGCCGCTTCTTCCTGCGTGCGCGGTGTCATGGGTTCCGGGTTCGCGCTGGCGCGCGCCCCGGAAAGACGGAGGTCGCGGCGCGTCAGCGGTTCAGCAGGGGGTAGAGGTCGAGCCAGTTGGGGTTGTCGGCTTCGATGAGGCGGATCTTCCAGTCGCGGCGCCACTTCTTGAGGCTCTTCTCGCGGGCGATGGCGTCGAGGATGCGGTCGTACTCTTCGAACCAGACGAGGCGCTCGACGTCGTAACGCGAGGTGAAGCCGGGCGTCAGCTTCTGCTTGTGCTCCCAGACGCGGCGCGAGAGGTTGTTGGTGACGCCGAGGTAGAGCGTGCCGTGGTTGCGGCTGGCGAGCAGGTAGACGTGGAACGGCAAGGCTCGACCTCCGTCTTTCCGGGGCGCCGCAGGCGAGCCCGGAACCTACGACAACGCGGCTGCCGAAGGAGCGGATACGTGGCCGCCTTTTCTGCATGCACGGTGTCATGGGTTCCGGGCTCGCGCTGGCGCGCGCCCCGGAAAGACGGAGGTCGCGGAACGTCGGGGTGCGGCGCTGGGGTGAATGTACCACGCCGTCTTTCCGGGGCGGCGCAGCCGAGCCCGGAACCCATGACAACGCGGCTGCAGGTTGCGGAAACCTTGCCGCTCGTTCTACGCGCGCGGTGTTATCGGCTCCGAGCCCTCGTGCGCTTGCTCGCCTCGGGAAACACGAATCCCCGAGCGCATCGCGATGACGCAGGACTCCAACCGCCGCACCCGTGCATAGGTGCGCACAAAGCCAAGCCATCACGGAGCCACCATGCCCACCAACCCCATCGTCCAGGTCATCGTCTCCAGCGTGCGGCCGGGGCGGCTGTGCCCGGCCGTGGCGGAGTGGGTGGCCGGCGTCGGACGGGAGGAGACGGGGCTCGGCTACGCGCTGCTCGACCTCAAGGACTGGCGCCTGCCGATGGACGACGAGCCGGGCATCCCGGCCTCGGGCGACCCCTACGAGCAGCCGCACACCCGGGCCTGGAGCGCCAAGGTCGCCGGCAGCGACGCCTTCGTGATCGTCACGCCGCAGTACAACGGTGCCATCCCGGCCTCGCTGAAGAACGCGATGGACCACCTCTACAAGGAATGGGCGGACAAGCCGGTGCTGATCGTCAGCTACGGCGGCCACGGCGGGGCCAAGACGGGGATGCAGGTGCGAGAGCTGTGCGAGGGCCTCAAGATGCGCCCGGCCGCCACCATGCCGGCGCTGACCCTGCCCAAGGAGGCCATCGGCGGCGGCAAGCCGCTCGACCCCGACACCGCCTTCGCCGCCAACCTCGGCACGGTGAAGCAGGCGCTGGCGGAACTCGAGGCCCTCGTGGCGGCGCCCGCCGCCTGAGGGCGCGACCAAGCCGCGGCGTGCCGGATGGTTTGGCGAAGGCGCCTTGTTTTTTCGTCTCGGCGGCTTGCCCGACATCGCGAGCTGCGGTCTAAAAACCTTAGACGAACCTCGACGCAGGGCGCAGCCGACGCGGCAAAGCGGAGCCGGCCGTCACGCCTCGGGCGCGAGGCGGACCATGTCGGGGCCAAGGCCCTCGACCAGGGCGGCGATGGCCTCGTCCCGGGGATTGCGTTGCGGCGCCGGCGCGCTGGTTGCGGGTGCGCCGTGGCGGATCGCGCGCAGCTCGACCTTGAGCGCTCGCTTCTCCGCGGTGAGGGTGGCGACGGTGCGCTCGGCGTCGGCGAGCCGTGCCCTCAGGTCAGTGATGGTGCGGCCGGCCTGGACGATGGTGGCGAGGGTCTCGGCGACCTTGGTCGCCTCTGGCGCCGAGGGGAGCTCGGGCGCGGACGGGAGGGGGAGGAAGGCGGTCGCGAGCTGGGGCATCGGAGGTCACCGGGAGGAGCCGCCTCCTCCTTGCACCATGGATGGTTAACTTAGCGTAAAGCGCCTCAGGCCGCCTGCGGGTCGCGGCCGCGGGGCATGCCGAGATAGTCGAGCTTGCCCAGCGGCACCCCCTTGAGGCGCAGGATGTCGTAGGCGGTGGCGGCGTGGAAGTGCAGGTTGGGGATCGAGAAGGAGAGCACGAACTCCGCCGCGGTGAACAGCCGCCGTCGGCCGCCGGCCTCGAACAGCACCTCGCGCCGAGACAGCGCGTCGAGCTCGTCGGGCGCGACCGCCTTGACCTGCGCCCAAGGCTTCGGCAACGCGCTCGCGCAGCGCGTCCCAGGTGAGGGGCGGGGAGGGCGGCGGCGGCGCGAAACGGCCGCTGCGCATCCCCTCGATGGCGCCCAGGGAATGGTGCACCACGGAGCGGATCTGGAAGTCGAACGCCTTCATGTCCGGAAACAACGAGAACTGCACGACCGCCTCGGGGTCGATGCCCTTCTCGGCGAAATAGGCCTTCGCCTTGTCCATCGTGGCGCAGACCCCTGGCAGGCTCTGGGCGTAGACGGCGATGCTGACGTCGTGGAAGGGGATCATGGCGGCCTCCGGGGTCGTGGCGGCGCCGGCTCTACCACATTGGAGGTGCACCTAGCCCGAAAACACCGACCAGCCCATCCGCTTGGCCAGCATCTCCAGGGCGATCGAGCCCAGGTGCGAGTTGCCGGCGGCGTCGAGCCCGGGCGACCAGGCGCAGATCGAGGCGCGGCCCGGCGCCACCGCCAGGATGCCGCCGCCGACGCCGCTCTTGCCGGGCAGGCCGACGCGGTAGGCGAACTCGCCCGAGCCGTCGTAGTGGCCGCAGGTCAGCATGATGGCGTTGATGCGCCGGGCGCGGTCGGGCGAGACCACGGCGCGGCCGGTGCCGGGATGCACCCCGTCGAAGGCGAGGAAGCGCCCGGCCATGGCGAGCTGGCGGCAGCTCATGGCGATGGCGCAATGGTGGAAGTAGACGCCCAGCAGGTTGTCGACGGGGTTTTCCAGCACGCCGTAGGACATCATGAAATTGGCCAGCGCGGCGTTGCGGAAGCCGGTGCGCTTCTCGCTCGCCGCGACCCGCTCGTCGATGCCGACGGCATTGTCCTCGGCGAGGAAGCGCATGAAACGCAGGATCTCGCCCAGCGCCTCGCGCGGCTGGTGACCGGAGAGGATAGCGTCGGTCACGGCGATGGCCCCGGCGTTGATGAACGGGTTGCGCGGGCGGCCGCGCTCCAGCTCGAGCTGGACGATGGAGTTGAACGGGTTGCCCGAGGGCTCGCGCCCGACGCGCCGCCACAGCAGGTCGCCGATGCGGCCCAGCGCCAGGGTCAGGGTGAAGACCTTGGTGAT
>CBDAPQ010000003.1:0-51963 GCA_965198485.1 Beijerinckiaceae bacterium | reverse complement strand
CTCGCCGGCATTCATACGCCGCCCAGCATGGGCCGTGACTATTCCGACAAGTTCGACGCTATCTATCCAGAGCTGGCGCGCAAGTACGACGTCGCGCTCTATCCCTTCTTCCTCGACGGCATCATCGGCGACGAGACGCTGCACCTGCCCGACGGCATCCACCCCAACGCCGCCGGCGTCGACGTCATCGTCGGGAAGATCCTGCCCGCGGTCGACGATTTCCTGAAGGGGGTCAAGCAGGGCAGCTAGCCTATCCTTCCCTCTGCGCGTGAGAAGGCTCCGCGCCATTTGATCTCGCGCGCGCAGGGTGCCAGGAAGGCGCAGCCCCTCGGGCTCTTGCACTCTCGCGACCGTTGCCGCTTTGCGTGACATCCTGACAGGTCTCGCCATCATCGTGATCGTCGTGCTCACGACGTTGCTGGTGGCGCCCTATTTTGTCGACTGGAACGGCCAACGCGCCTTTCTCGAAACGCAGCTGTCGCGCGCGTTCGGGCAGCGGGTGACGATCGGCGGGACGATCGACCTCAAGCTGCTGCCCACACCCTACATCCGCCTCAACCAGACGGTGATCGGCAGCGACGAGGGTGCCGTGCGCATCGGCATCCACCATCTCGACCTGGAGCTCGCGGTGGCGCCGCTGCTCCATGGCGAGATCGACATCGTCGAGGGGCGGCTCGACGGGCCGACGATGCGCCTGACCCTGCAGCCCGACCACAGCCTGCCGGTCCTGCCCGAGACGCCGGCGCTCGAGGCCGACGTCCGCCTGGAACGCATCACCGTGAACGACGGCACGCTGGCGGTGGCCGACCCGGCGAGCGGCCGCACGCTGGTCGTCGATCACCTCGACTTCGTCACCGAGGCGCTCTCGCTCGCCGGGCCGTTCAAGGGCAACGGCGCCGCCGGCGCCGGGGCAGGCCGCACCAACTTCCGCTTCGCCACCATGGAGGCAAAGGGCGGCCGCACGCATCTCCACCTGGCGCTCGGCGAAACCACGACGCATCCCGGCGTCGACCTCGACGGCGATCTCGTTTCGGAGGCGAGCATCGCGGGCGTGCGGCAGAGCTTTACGGGAGCCGTGACGGCGATCGGGCACGTCGTCGACCCCGGGGGGGCACCGCTGGCCTGGCGGCTCTCCGGCCCGCTGAAGGTTGATCCCGCGGGCGCCAGGCTCGCCGGCGGCGAACTGCACGTCGGCGACGACGACGGGCTCGCCTTCAAGGCCGACATCGAGGGGACCTTCGGCGCCGATGCCGCGGTCGCCGCGACGCTGTCGGCGCAGCAGCTCGACGTCGATCGGCTCGCCGGCGCGCCCGCCGATCCGGCCAAGCCGAACCCGCCGCCGCAGCTGCCGTCCCAGAGCCGTCTCCGCGCGCTCGCCGCCGCGGCCATGCCGGGCGTGCCGACGCGGCTCGACGTGACCGTCGACGGCGCGACCTGGGGCGGCTCGGCCCTGAGCGACCTTGCGCTCCACGTCAGGCCGGGCGCGGGAGCAACCAGCAGCGCCGGCACGCTGCAGGCCTCGGGCGACGGGCCGGGCGGGCTGCATGTCGCGATCGACGGCGCGTTGACCGGCGGCGGTTTCGCCGGGCGCACCAACCTCGGCGCCAGCGACCTGCCGCGAGCGCTGGCCTGGCTCGGAGCGGTAGCGCCAGATCTGGCGCCCTCGCCCGCCGCCTTGCCGTTCGCCGAGGCCGCGTTATCGGGCGAGGTGAACGTCGGTGCCGCCGGACTCTCGGCCAGAAGCGCGACGCTCGACCTCGATCGCTCGCATCTCCAAGGTTCGCTCCAGCTCGCCTTCGGCGACAACGCGCGCCGGTCGCGCCTCGTCGCCGATCTGCACACCGCCACCCTCGACCTCGACGCCCTGCCGGACGCGCGCGTGCTCGGCGGCGGCGCCGCGAACCTCACCTTCGACGTCAAGCTGGCCGCCGGCACGGCGCGGATCGCCAGCTTCGGCACGGGTGCGCTGGAGTCCGGCCGCGTCACGCTCGACGTTGCCGGAGGCGACGGCCAAGTCGACCTGCGCAGCCTGCGCGTGGAGGATCTCGGCGGCGCCACGCTGGCGGCGACCGGCCGGCTCGAGGACGGCATTGCGATGCTCGAGGCCCGGATCGATGCCGGCAGGCTCGAAGCGGCTGCGCGCCTGGCGCGACAGGTCGCGCCCGGCCGCTGGGCCGACGCCCTCGTCGCCCGCGCCGCCGACCTGGCGCCGGCTCACCTGCGGGTCGACGGCGCGCTGGCCGCGGCCAAGGCCGGCGGCAAGCTCGCGCCGTCTCGGTTGCTGCTCGAGGGCACGCTCGCCGGCACCAAGATTTCGGCCAAGCTGGCGCCGGAGGGCGGCGAGGGCGCCGCCGCGCTGTCGGCGCGGGCCGAGGCCGGCGACGGCCTGGCGCTGTTGCGCCAGCTCGGCCTGCCCACCGCGGCGACCGCGGCTCCGATCGGTGCTGGCCGGCTGGCGCTGTCGGCGACAGGCGACCTCGAGGGACCGCTGGCGACGAAGGTCGACGTCGGGCTGGGCGCGACCCAGCTGACCGTCGACGGCCGCTTCGACTTGCTCGGCAAGGCGGAAGGCGGCTCGGGCACGGCCAAGCTGAAAAGCGCCGATCTCGGGCCGCTGCTGCGCGCGCTCGGCCTCGCCGCCCCGGATGTCGCGGCGCCGGTGCCGGCGGACCTCGGAGGCGCGCTCGCCCTGGGGCAGAACGGCGTCGCGCTCAGCGACATCAAGGGTCGTGCCGCCGGCACCGGGGTCGCCGGCACGCTCAAGCTCGTGCCGCCCTCCGCCGACGCGCCGACCCTGACCGGTGCGCTCGACCTCGATCGTCTCGCGCTCGGCGCCCTCGCCGGGCTGGTGCTCGGGCCGGGCAGGCCGCCGTCGCCTAGGGCCGCCTGGTCTGGCGAGCCGTTTGCCACGGCCGCTGCTCCGCCGCGCACGGACGTGTCGCTGCGCGCCCACGCCCTGGAACTCCTGCCCAATCTGGTCGCCACCGACGCCTCGCTCGACCTGCGCCTGGGGCCCAACGTCGTGGCCGTTTTGCATGGCAACGCGACCCTCGGGGGCGGCCGTCTCGGCGGCGCGTTCGCGCTGCGTCGCGACGGCCGCCTGGCGACGCTGGAGGGCTCGCTGACGGCCGACAAGATCGCGGTCGATCTTCCCGCGCTCGAGGCTGGCCTGTCCGGGAAGCTCGATTTCGCCGGCGGCGGCGGCACGGCGCTCGCCCTGGTGAGCGGTCTCGCCGGCAGCGGCGCGGCGGCCTTGGCGGACGTGCGCGTGCCGGGCGCCGACCCCGCCGCCCTGCCGCAGGTGTTCGCCGCCGTGGAGAACGACACGCTCGCCGTCGACGAGGAGGCGGTGACGCGTGCCTTCGACGAGGCCGCGAAGGCGCCGCTGGCGGCGGGTTCGGGCCGCGTCGCTCTCGGTCTCGCCGGCGGCGCCCTGACGCTGACGCCGGCCGGCGGCCCCGCGGCAGGGGAGGTCGGCGCGGCCGTTGGCGGCCCCGTGTCGAGCGAGGTGGGTGCCACTCTCGATATCCCTGACCTGCGCCTGACAGTGCGCGCAGACGAGACGCTGCAGGCCTTGCCGAAGGACTGGAGCGGGCCGCCGCCGGCGATCACGGTGATCCAGGCCGGACCTCTCGCCGCGCCGCGCCGCAGCGTCGAGGTCGCCGCCTTCCTCAACGCGGTCGCGGCGCGCGCCATCGCCCGCGAGAGCGCGCGCATCGAGGCCTACGAGTTCGACATCCGTGAGCGCGCCTTGTTCAACGCCCGCCTGCAGTCGGAACATCGGCGCGAGGCGGACCGGGTCAAGGCCGAGGCCGATGCCAAGGTGGCGGCGGAGGTGGCACGCCGCGCTGCCGCCGACGTCGCGCGCAAGGCCGAAGCCGATCGCCGCGCCAGGACCGAGGCCGATCGCGTCGACAAGCAACGCAGCGACGCTGCCGCGCAAAGGCCGGCCAACCCGGCGCTGGACGGTTCCGACACGCCCGGCTTCCAGGCCCAGCCTCCCGGACAGACCAGCGATCCGGCAGCGGCCGGCCGCTATTGACGCACTCGTCGCGTCGGGTCGACCAGCCCGCGCGCGGTCACATCGATCAGCGTCTCGCAAGCGCCATGAGCGCGCAAGCCTTGCCGCGCTGGCCGGGTTTCGCGCGGCACGCGGCCGGCGCGACTTGCCGCGGTGCCGGCACCGCGCGATAAAACGGGCTCGACCGCGAGAGGCGGCGAGGCCTTTTCGCGGAGATGCCGCATGCCGCTGCTGATCGTCCTGCTGCTGATTGGCGGCGTGCTCTACTGGATCTGGTATTCGAAGAACGGGGTGCAGCGCCGCACCAGCGGCCCGGACGGCGACCGTGCCGCCTTCACGCTCTTCGGCAACCGGCTCGAACGCGTCTCCGATCCGCGGCTGGCCGCCACGATCCTCATGCTGCAGCTGGTGCGCACCGGCTCGCCGATCACTGCGGCCGAGAAGACCACGATCATGGAGCTCATGGAGGATCCGCTCGGCATCGCCAACATCGAGGCGATCTTCGTGCGCGCCTGGAGCTACACCGACGGCAGCCGGATGTTCTCGCCCGTCGCCGACGATCTCGTGCCGATGCTGCGGCGCAAGCTCACGCTGCAGGAGCGGCTCGACCTCGTCGAGATGCTGCGCAAGGTCGCCGGCGCCTACGGCGAGCCGAGCGAGCTGCAGATCGAGGCGACCACCCGGCTGAAGCGGCGCCTGACGATCGCCGAGGCCAGCCGCGTCACGCAGCTCGAGACGCCGTTCGGCGACTGAGGCGCGGCTTACGCTCGAACAGGCGCGCTGAGCGCATCGCTACAGAAAAGACCCACGGCCACGCAGTGTCCGTCTTCCGGGGGCGCCGAAGGCGAGCCCGGAGTCCATGACAACGCGGTTGGAAGAGGGGAATCCGGAATGACCAGACGGACGTTATGGCCATGGATGTCACTCGCCATGGTTGGGCTCGCTCGCGTCTCCAGCGCGCCTGGTCAGGATGGCCGCGGTCGCGAGCTCCGCGGCTTCAACCTCGCGCGGCAACAGCCTCTTGCGGACAGGGACCGCGCTGTGTCGGGCGGCTTCGTAGAGCCCGGACCGGTGATCGATGCCGCTGAGACGCATCGCCGTGCGCGTCGTCAGGCGCCCGGCCTGCCAGGCGGTGAGAACCTCGTGCAGCGTGACGGGGCCTCGAACGGTCAGCTGAGACCCTCGATGGCAATTCGATGTCGTTGGTGGCGGTGACGTCCACCGCGGCGGACCGCTGAAGGCCGGATCGTACGCCCCGTTCGCCGCGAGGTCGAGATTCTTGCACCGTGCCGCGAACAGCGATTTTCAAGATCCCGGCGCCGCCCGTTCCAAGGTGCAGGCTCCCGCCGGAGGGCAGGCTTGCGGCGCCCGATTTGCAACCTGTATACGGGCGCCAATGAGCGGCGGACCGGCAGGTGGCCCAGGCAAGCCGGCCCGCCAGGCACGGTTCGACCGTGGAGGGTCGCGCCCGAGGGAAGGTAGCAACAGGGCCATGCAGGCTGCTCACGGAGGTCCCCGGCTGCTGCTGCGCCGCCTCCGCGAGGTCATGGCGGAGCCGGTCAGCGCGCAGACTCGACTCGACCGCATCGTCGTGCAGATCGCCGCCAACATGGTGGCCGAGGTCTGCTCGGTCTACGTGCTGCGGGCCGACTCGCGCCTCGAACTCTACGCCACAGAGGGCCTGAAGCGCGAGGCTGTGCACCAGACCGCGATGCGCGCCGACGAGGGGCTGGTCGGCCTCATCGCGCAATCGGCCGAGAGCCTTGCGCTGGCCGACGCCCAGCACCACCCCTCGTTCTCCTACCGCCCCGAGACCGGCGAGGAGGACTACACCTCTTTTCTCGGCGTGCCGATCCTGCGCGGCGGCAATACGCTGGGCGTGCTCGTCGTGCAGAACAAGGCGCGCCGCCTCTACAACGACGAGGAGGTCGAGGTCCTGCAGACCACGGCCATGCTGCTCGCCGAGATGATCGCCTCGGGCGAGCTGCAGTCGCTCGCCGCCTCCGACGACGATTTCGCCGCGCGCCGTCCGCTGTCGCTCGCCGGAACGCCGATCACCGAGGGCATCGGACTCGGCCGTGCCGTGCTGCACGAGCCGCGCATCGTCGTGAAGCAGATCGTCGCCGAGGACGTCTCGGCCGAGCTGAAGCGGCTCGACATCGCCGTGGAGGCGATGCGCGCCTCGATCGACCGGCTGATCGACCATGGCGACCACGACAACAAGGGCGAGACCCGCGACATCCTCGAGACGTTCCGCGCCATCGCCAACGACCGGGGATGGCTGCGCCGGCTGCGCGAAGCCGTCGCCGGCGGCCTCACCGCCGAGGCGGCGGTCGAGCGCGTGCAGAACGACGCCCGCGCCCGCATGCAGCGGCAGACCGATCCCTACCTGCGCGAGCGCCTGCACGACCTCGACGACCTCGCCAACCGGCTGCTGCACCAGCTCGTCGGCCGCTCCTTTGCCGCCGACCACGCCGACATGCCCGACAACGCCATCCTCGTGGCGCGCTCGATGGGGCCGGCGGCACTGCTCGACTACGACCGCTCCAAGCTGCGCGGCCTGGTGCTGGAGGACGGCGGTGCGCAGAGCCACGTCGCCATCGTCGCCCGCTCGCTCGGCATTCCCGCCGTCGGCAACGTCGCCAACGTGATCAACCTCGCCGAGACCGGCGACGCCATGATCGTCGACGGCTCCACCGGCGACGTCTACGTGCGCCCGACCTCCGATGTCGAGAACTCCTACGGCGAGAAGGCGCGGCTGCGCGCCCGGCGCCAGGCGCAATACCGGGAGCTGCGCGACAAGCCTTGCGTGACCCGCGACGGCGTGCCGATCGACCTGCACATGAACGCCGGGCTGGTGGTCGACCTCCAGCACGTCGCCGAGACCGGCGCCGTCTCGATCGGCCTGTTCCGCACCGAGATCCAGTTCATGGTGGCGCATCGCTTCCCGCGCATGCGCGAGCAGGAGCAGCTCTACCGCTCGATCTTCGATGCGGTGCCCGGCAAGCCCGTCACCTTCCGCACGCTGGACATCGGCTCGGACAAGGTCCTTCCCTATATGGACAAGGTCGAGGAGGAGAACCCGGCGCTGGGCTGGCGCGCGATCCGCATCGGTCTTGACAGGCCGGCGCTGCTGCGCACGCAGCTGCGCGCCATGCTGCGCGCCGGCGGCGGGCGCGAGCTGCGCATCATGTTTCCGATGGTCGCAACCGTCGAGGAGTTCCACCAGGCCAAGGGCATCGTCGAGCAGGAGCGGACCTACCTCGCCCGCTACAACCATCCGCTGCCCGCCAAGCTCGAGCTCGGCATCATGCTCGAGGTGCCGAGCCTGCTGTGGCAGCTCGAAGAGATCTGCGCCGCCGTGGACTTCGTCTCGGTCGGCTCGAACGACCTCCTGCAGTACCTGTTCGCCGCCGACCGCGACAACCTGCGGGTCTCTGCCCGCTTCGACGCGCTGTCGCCGCCCGTCCTGCGCGCGCTCAAGTTCGTGGCACGGACGATGGCGGCGCACGGCACGCCGCTGACGCTCTGCGGCGAGATGGGCGGCAAGCCGCTCGAGGCCGTTGTGCTGCTGGCGCTGGGCTTCCGCGGCCTGTCGATGTCGCCGGCGGCGATCGGCCCCGTCAAGGCGGCGGTGCTGGCGACTGATCTCGGCGCCATGAGCGAGTACGTCGGCAACCTGATCGTGCAGGTCGACGGCGGTCGCTCCCTGCGCGACCCGATCCGCGCCTTTGCGGAAGCGCACGGCATTCCGCTTTAGGGTTGAGCCTGGTCCCAGCCTACTTGTCGAAGACGATCAGCAGGGAGGCGGCGACGTTGTAGAGCGCGTGGAACACGAAGGACGCGCCGATGCTGCCGGTGCGCTCGCGAATGACGACGAGCGCCACGCCAACCGGGAATACGGCGATCGCGTAGAGATGCGTCGACTCCCAATGTGCGAGCGCGAACAGCACCGAGGTGACGAGGGCGGCGGCCACGACGCCGAAACTGGCGCGCAGCGACGTGTACATCCAACCGCGGAACAGCAGCTCTTCGGAAAAGGGGCCGACCAGCACGGCGAGCACGAGGAAGCCGATGAGCCACGGCGTTTCCTTGGGCGGGACGACCCAGTCCTTGGCCTCGGGATGGAAATGTTCGATACCGAGGCTGGCGCCGATTTCCCACGCGATCGCCAGGACGAAGAGCGCGACGATCAATCGCCAATGGCGACGCGGCTGCCAACTCCGCCACGCCACGAGGGATCGCCAGGCGCGCCCGCCGCGGATCAACGCGAAAACGAGGATGGCGGCGACATCGGCGACATAGGCGCCGGTGCCGAGCACGACGCCGATGCGATCCATCACGAGGCGCGAATGAGACGCGAGCGCGTCGCCCGCGCTTCGCACCAGGTTCAGCGCGCCCTGCAGCCCGTCGAGCGCCGCCAAGCTGGCGAAAGCCAAAGCGACGCCGACGCCGGCGAAGACGATCGTCAGGACGGCAATCCCGGCCAAACTCAGCACCAGGCCGACGAAGCCGTAGGGTCGGATGGCGGACGACGTGTCGGCATCGGCGATTTCGCTGGGCGGCAAGGATGGGGCTCCGGTGTTGGGCCGCTTGTCGGCGCTGAAACCGCCAAGCTCAAGCGCTTTCGCCGGCCCTCACGCCGCGGCCAGCGTGATGGCGACGATCACGAGATTGTAGGCGGCGTGGAGCGCGATCGTCGGGCGTATGCTGCCGGTGAGCTCGCGCAGAAGGCCGACGGCCAGCGCCAGCGGCAGCACGCGCAGCATGTGCCTGTGACCGGGATCCCAGTGGATCGCGGTGAAGGCCGCTGCCGTCAGCAGGAAGGACGGCAAGAAACGCCAGCGCGCCCGCAAGGCGGTGTACAGCCAGCCGCGAAACACCAGCTCCTCGGCGAGCGGTGCCAGGATCACGAGGTTGGCCGTCAGCGTCCCGAGGAGCACGTAATCGGTCGGTCCGAGCGTGAGCAGGTGGCGCTCGCGCCCGGCGACCTGGAGCAGGGTGAACGCCGCCGCGTAGCCGAGCGTGGCCAGCGCGATCGGTGCGACGTCGCGGGTGCGCCAGCGACCGGGGCCGGCCGCCAGCATCGCCCGCCAGGCCCCGCGCCCCCCGCGCCAGGATGCGGCGGCGAGTGTCGCGAGCGCCACCCCACCATAGGCCGCGCTGATCTTCCAGGCGCCGAGCCGCGCCTGCAGGAGCGGGTCGAAGCGGAGGTCCGTCAGGAAGTCGGCGAAGCCCTCCCGCCCGAGCGCGACATAGAGGATCAGGGTGGCGATCAAAGCGACGATTCCCGCGAAGGCCAGGGCCGCCAGCGCGATGGCGACGAGGCTGAGTGCGGCCGGGATCGGCGCCAACGGCACGTTCGGGCTGCGATCGGGCAGGCTGCGCACGCTCCGGACCGCGTCGTCGAGCGCATCCTGTATCGTTTGTCTTGTCATGCCAGGCGGCAACGCCCTTTCGCTCGCCGGTCTTTTCGCCTATATCCAGAAGGCTGCTGCAAGGCGGATATGGCGATAAACGGCGTCGTAATGAAGCTTTTCGGACCCGGGGGCAGTACCCGGCGCCTCCACCCGAGCCCAGCCCGCGTTCGCGCTGGTCTCCGGTGGGGGCGAAACAGGTTCGACGGGAAGTGTAAAGGACGTTCTTTTGCCCGGCATGGTACCGCCGTTATCGGGCTAAACCTATAGTTGCCAACGACAACTATGCTCCGGTGGCCCTCGCCGCGTAATGCGGTGATGGTACCGAAATCAAGTCCTTTAGGGTAGCACTTAAAGGCGGGGTTCGGAGGCACCTGGCAACAGAAGCCTCCACTTTCACCTCGGCGTCCGTGCGGTGAGACCTTCGGGCCTGCACCTGAGCGTCGCAGGTGTAACGCGCCTCTAGGAAATCGCGAGCGCACGGCTTTCATTTCGCTAGGCGCAATGCATAATCCGCCGCGTCGATCGCCCGGCGCGCGCCCGATACCGGCCCGCTGCGGTCACGCCCGCGCCTCACCGTCACGGACCCGACAATGCCGAACGACCTGATCCGCTACGACCTGCTCGTTCAGGAGGCCCTTTGCGGCGTGGTGAGCCGCGTGCTCGCCGATGCCGCCAAGAACGGCCTGCCTGGCGATCACCATTTCTATATCACTTTCCGCACCCACGCGCCGGGCGTGCGCCTTTCCAGCCGTATGCGCGACGCCTATCCGGAAGAAATGACGATCATCCTCCAGCACCAATTCGAGGATCTGAAGGTGACCGAGCACGCCTTCGAGGTCGGACTGTCCTTCAAGGGCGTGCCGGAGATGCTTCTCATCCCGTTCGAGGCGATGACCGGCTTCTTCGACCCTTCGGTGCAGTTCTCGCTCAAGTTCGAGCCGTTGATCGAGGGTGAGGCAGGCGAGGGGCCGGCGCCGGTGTCCTCGCCGCTGGCGACGCCGGTGGCGCGCAGCGTCAATCTGATCAAGCCTGCGCCTCTGGCCCTCACCACCATCTCGCGAGACGGCGACGCCGGCGCGAAGCCGCCATCCCAGCCACCCGCCGCGGCCGCCGTTCCTACTTCTGCCTTCGCTTCTTCTTCTGCCGAGGAGGAGCCCCACGGCGAGGCGGCGAAGGTGGTCTCGATCGACGCGTTCCGGAAGAAGCCTTGAGCGCCGAGATCGTCAACCTGCGCCGCGTCCGCAAAGCGTCGGCGCGGGTCGAACGTGAGGCCGAGGCTGCCGCCAATCGCGCGCGCCACGGCCGCACCAAGGGTGAGCGTGCCGTGCAGGCGCTGGAGACGCGGCGCGCCGGGCGTGTGCTCGACGGGGCCTTGCGCGAGGCGGCCGTCGCCGCCGGCAATGGCGGCTGAGCGGCGGGTTCGCACCGCCATCACCAAGCATTCGCTTCTGATCGCCGGCCACCCGACCAGCATCTCGCTCGAGGACGCCTTCTGGCAGCGCCTGCGTCACGTCGCCGGCGCCCGAGGTACGGCCCTGGCCGCGCTCGTCGCCGAGATCGACGCCGGCCGCGGCGAGGCCAACCTCAGCTCGGCGATCCGCGTCTTTCTGCTGGAGGAGGCTACGCGCGCCGACGCGGCGTCGCATGGCGGCGCGCCGCTTCCGCCCCTATAGTGCGTGCATGACCCCGCTGCTGATCGTCTTCGTCGCCGCCACCGTCGCCTGGACGGTCCTGGAACTGGTGCTCTCGCTGCGCCAGACCCGCCACGTCGCCACCCATCGCGACCGCGTGCCGGCCGACTTCGCCGGCACCGTCACGCTCGACGAGCACCGCAAGGCGGCCGATTACACCGCCGCGCGCGAGCGTCTCTCGCGCTTCGAGACCCTCGCCGAGGCTCTGCTGCCGCTGTTCTGGGCACTGGGCGGGATCGACCTCCTCTACGGCGCGCTGGCCCGGACCGTGCCGCCTTCGCTCAGCCGGGGTGTGCTGTTCTTCCTCGCCACCGGGCTTGTCGGCACGCTCGTCGGCCTGCCTTTCGCCCTCATCCGCGCCTTCGGCATCGAGGCTCGCTTCGGCTTCAACAAGGTGACGCCGGCGCTGTTCGTCGCCGATCGGCTGAAGGGCGCCGCGATCTCGCTCCTCTTCACCGTTCCGCTGCTCTACCTCCTGCTCTTCGCCATGGGCCACCTCGCCGGGCTATGGTGGCTGTGGACCTGGGCCGGCCTGCTCGTGATCATGGTGGCCGCTCCCTCGGTGTTCGTGAGGCTGATCGCGCCGCGCTTCAACCGCTTCGAGCCGCTGGCCGATGCCGACCTGCGCGGCCGCATCGAGGCGCTGCTCGCCCGCTCCGGCTTCACCGCGTCGGGCCTCTTCACCATGGACGCCTCACGCCGCTCGACTCACGGCAACGCTTATTTCATCGGCTTCGGCCGCGCCAAGCGCATCGTGCTGTTCGACACGTTGATCGCGCGCTCGACCCCCGAGGAGATCGAAGCGGTCGTCGCCCACGAGCTCGGCCATTTCAAGCATCGCCACGTGATCTTCGGCCTCGCGCGCGCCGCGTTGATGCTGCTGGTCACCCTGGCGGCGTTCGGCTGGCTGGCACGCCAGCCGTGGCTGCTACCGGCCTTCGGTGTGCACGCGCAGTCCGACGCGCTGTCGCTCTACGTCTGCCTGCTGCTCAGCGGCGTGGTCGGCCCGCTTGGCGGGCTCTTCGGCAACTGGATCTCGCGCAAGAACGAGTTCGAGGCCGACGATTACGCCCGCCGCGCGGTCGGCGCCGACCCGATGGTGAGCGCGCTGACGCGGCTCTCGCGCGACAACGCCTCCACGCTGACGCCCGACCCCTGGTACTCGCTGGTGCACCATTCGCACCCCCCGGTGCCCGCGCGCGTCAGCCACCTGAGGAGTGCCGCGGCGACCTGATCCTGTCTCGTGAGATGGGGGAGAGGACTCCTGCTTCGCAGGTGAGGATCAAGCAGCGTCGCGCGTGGCCGTGCTGGGCACCGCCGAAAGCGAGCCGAGCTTCAGCGCCAGCCAGCGGTCGACCTCGAGGGCGGCCATGCAGCCCATACCGGCGGCGGTGACAGCCTGGCGCCACACGTCGTCGGTGACGTCACCGGCGGCGAAGACGCCCTCGATGCTGGTCGCAGTGGAATTCGGCGCCGTCTGGATGTAGCCGGCGCCTTTCAGCTCGAGCTGGTCGTGGAAGAGGTCGGTCGCCGGGCTGTGGCCGATGGCGACGAAAACGCCGTGGATCGAGAGGTTCCGCGTGCCGCCATCAAGCGTGCTCTTCAACCGCACGCCGGTGACCCCCAGCGGCTGGCTGTCGCCGAGGATCTCGTCGACAGCGTGGTTCCAGATCACGTCGACGTTGGGTCGAGCGAAGAGGCGCTCTTGCAGGATGCGCTCGGCGCGGAAGGAATCGCGGCGGTGCACCACCGTGACGTGGCGGGCGAGCTGGGTGAGGTAGAGCGCCTCCTCGACCGCGCTGTTGCCGCCGCCGACCACCACCACGTCCTTGCCGCGGTAGAAGAAGCCGTCGCAGGTGGCGCAGGCGGAGACGCCGTAGCCCTTGAATTTCTCCTCGGACGGCAGCCCTAGCCATCGCGCCCGCGCGCCGGTGCAGATCACCAGCGCGTCGGCGGTGTAGGTGGTGCCGCTGTCGCCCTTGAGCGTGAATGGCCGCGTCGAGAGGTCGGCGGAGACGACGTGGTCCGACACCATCTGCGTACCGACGTGCTCGGCCTGCTTGCGCATCTGCTCCATGAGCCACGGGCCCTGGATCGGATCGGCGAAGCCGGGATAGTTCTCGACGTCGGTCGTGATCATGAGCTGGCCGCCCGGCTCGAAGCCGGAGATCAGCATCGGCTTGAGCATGGCGCGGGCGGCATAGACCGCGCAGGTGTAGCCGGCCGGTCCGGAACCGACGATGACGAGCGGGGCGTGGCGGGTCTCGGCGTCCATGGGGCTCCCGGCGAAGGCCGGGGCGAGAACAGCCGGCCCGGGGGTGTCATATGGCGGGCCGGCGAGGGTCGCAACAGGGCGCGCGTCAGGCTTCGATCGGCGAAACCGGCCGCGGCGGCGCGGCGGCGTTTCGCCGCCGTCGCTTAAAGAGCCGTTGCACCGTGACGTAGAACACTGGCGTGAAGATCAGGCCGAAGCCGGTGACGCCGAGCATGCCGAAGAACACGGTGGTGCCGAGCGTCTGCCGCATCTCGGCGCCGGCACCGGTGGCCAGCAGCAGCGGGATGACGCCGAGGATGAAGGCGAATGAGGTCATCAGGATCGGCCTGAGCCTGGTGCGCGCCGCCTGGGTCGCCGCCTCGGCCGGGGTCTCGCCGCGCTCCTCCGCCTGCTTGGCGAACTCGACGATGAGGATGGCGTTCTTGGCGGCGAGTCCGACCAGCACGACGAAGCCGATTTGCGCCAAGATGTCGACGTTCATGGCGCGGTAGATCAGGCCGGTGACGGCGGCGAGCAGGCACATCGGCACGATCAGCACCACCGAGAGCGGCAGGCTCCAGCTCTCGTATTGCGCGGAGAGCACGAGGAATACGAAGAACACACTGGCCGCGAAGATGAGCAGCGTGGTGTTTTTGGCCACCGTCTGCTGATAGGCGAGATCGGTCCACTCGTAGCTCATGCCCTGCGGCAGCCGCTCAGCGGCGATCCTGGCCATGACCTGAAGCCCGTAGCTCGAGGCGAAGCCCGGCGCCGTGCCGCCCTGAATCTCGGCGGCGGGATAAAGGTTGTAGCGTGGCACGCGATAGGGATCGGTGGTGCGGTGCATGCTCGCCACCGAGCCGATCGGCACCATGGCGCCGGCGTTGTTGCGGGTCTTGAGGTGGCGGATGTCGTCGGTCGTGTTGCGGAAGCGGCCGTCGGCCTGCGCCAGCACCTCGTAGGTTCGACCGAGATAGTTGAAGTCGTTGACGTAGGCCGAGCCGAGATAGACCTGCATCGCCTCGAAGACGCGCGCCGGCGGCACGCCGAGCTTCTCGGCCTTCACCCGGTCGACGTCGGCGTAGATGCTCGGCGTGCCGGTCGAGAACGGCGTGAACAGTTGCGCCATGCCCGGCACCTTGCTCGCCTCGCCGATGATCTCCTGCGCCGCCGCCGAGAGCGCGCGCGGCCCGAGGTTCTTCTGGTCCTCCAGCATCATCTTGAAGCCGCCGGCGGTGCCGAGCCCCGGCACCGGCGGCGGCGGGATGGCGATGATGAAAGCCTCCTTGATGCCCGACAGCTTCCGGCGGATGTCGGCGAGGATCACCGGCATGGTCAGCCCCCTGCCGACGCGCTCCTCGAACGGTGCCAGGCCGGCGAAGATGGCGCCGGCGTTGGAGGCGTTGGTGAAGGTGGCGCCGTCGAAGCCGGCGAAGGCGACTTCGTGTTCGACGCCGGGCACGGTCTTGAGGATCTCGCTGGCCTCGCGGATCACCTTGTCGGTGCGCTCCAGCGAGGCGCCGGGCGGCAGCTGCACCACGGTGATGAGATAGCCGAGATCCTGGTCGGGGATGAAGCCGGTGGGGGCGCGGGCGAACTGCACGCTGGTGAGGCCGATCAGCCCGGCGTAGGCGATCAGCGCGAGGGCGGCGAGTCGCACCAGGCGGCCGACGAGACGGCCGTAGCCGTTCGACAGCCAGGTGAAGCCGGCGTTGAAGGCATCGAAGAAGAACACCACGGGACGCGCGATCAGCGGCACGCGGCGCGTCTCGTGGGCGACGTGCGGCTTGAACAGCAGCGCGCAGAGAGCCGGGCTCAGCGTCAGCGACACGAAGGCCGAGACAATGGTCGAGGCGGCGATGGTGACGGCGAACTGGCGGAAGAACTGCCCCGAGATGCCGGAGATGAAGGCCGAGGGCACGAACACGGCGCAGAGCGTCAGCGCGATGGCGATCAGCGCGCCGCCGACCTCGTCCATGGTGCGGTGCGCCGCCTCGCGCGGGGAGAGCCCGGCGGCGATGTTGCGCTCGACGTTTTCGACCACGACGATGGCGTCGTCGACGACGATGCCGACCGCCAGCACCAGGCCGAACAGCGACAGGTTGTTGAGCGAAAGGCCGAAGGCTTCGAGCACGGTGAAGGTGCCCACGAGCGAGATCGGGATTGCCACGATGGGGATGATCGAGGCGCGCCAGGTCTGCAGGAAGAGGATCACGACCACCACGACGAGGCCAATGGCCTCCAGTATGGTGTGCAGCACCTCCTGCACCGATTGCGATATGAAGATCGTGGTGTCGTAGACGATCTCGTACTTCAGTCCCGGCGGGAACTGCTTCGACATGCTCGCCATGGCGGCCTTGACGCGCTCGGCCATGGCGAGCGCGTTGGTGCCGGGCTGCTGATAGATCAGCAGCGGCACGGCGCTGAGCCCGTCGAGGTAGCCGTTGGCACCGTAGTTCAGGCCGCCGAGCTCGACATATCCGACGTCGCGCACGCGGGTGACGCGGCCCTGGCCATCGGACTTCACGATGACGTCGGCGAACTGCGCCGGTTCGGTCAGCCGCCCCAGCGTCTTGACGTTGAGCTGGAAGGCGCCGGGGCGCGCCACCGGCGGCTGCGCCAGCACGCCGGCCGAGACCTGCACGTTCTGGGCCTGCAGCGCGGCGACGATCTCTCCGGCGGTGAGGTCGCGCGCGGCGGCCTTGTCCGGGTCGAGCCAGATGCGCATGGCATAGTCGTGGTTGCCGAAGACCTGAACGTCGCCGACGCCCTCGAGGCGGCTCAGCGCGTCGCGGATGTGCAGCGTGGCGTAATTCGACATGTAGAGCTGGTCGCGCGAACCGTCGGGCGAGAGCAGGTGGATGACCATGAGGAGGTCGGGCGAGGCCTTCTTCACGGTGATGCCGAGGCGCTGCACCACGTCGGGCAGCCGCGGCGTGGCGATGGCGACGCGGTTCTGGGTGAGCACCTGCGCGGTGTCGAGGTCGGTGCCGAGCCGGAAGGTCACCGTCAGCAGCAGGTTGCCGTCGCCGGTCGACTGACTCGAGAAGTAGAGCATGTTCTCGACGCCGTTGATCTGCTGCTCGAGCGGCGTCGCCACGGTGTTGGCGACCACCTCGGCGGAGGCGCCGGGATAGCTCGCCGTGACCTGGATCGTAGGTGGCGCGATCTCCGGGTACTGCGCGATCGGCAGGGCGATATAGGCCACCGCGCCGATAATGGTGATGAAGAGGCTCACCACCACGGCGAAGATCGGCCGCTCGATGAAGAAGTGCGAGAGACGCATGGACAACCCTTCCGGGGTGAAGCTCAGCCCGAATCAGTTCAACCTTGGTCGGGTGTCGGCGCGATGGTGCTGGGCTGCGGCGTGACCTTGCCGCCGGGGCGGGCGAACATCAGCCCGTCGACGATGACGCGATCGTCGGGCGCGAGACCGCTCTTGACGATGCGCAGATCGCCGACCAGCTCGCCGATCTCGACCATCTTGGGCACCACCGTGCCATTGGGCGAAACCGTCATCACCAGGGTGCGCGACTGATCGGTGCTGATCGCGGCTTCCGGCACAAGCAGCGTATCGGCGGGCGCGGCGGTCGGCACGCGCAGCCGCGCGAACTGTCCGGCGGCGATGAGCAGGTCATGGTTGGGCACCGTGGCGCGGGCGTGCAGCGTGCCCGACGAGCGGTCCATCTCGTTGTCCAGGAAGTCGAGCGTGCCGTGGTGCTTCCAGCCGCTCTCGTCGGAGAGCTCGACGTCGACACTGCGGTCGATGGCGCGGCCCTCGTGCGGCCGGTGCAGGAAGCGCTGGTAGGCGACATAGTCGCTCTCGCCCATGTCGAAGTCGAGGTAGATCGGGTCCTGCGAGACGATCGTGGTCAGCATCGTCGTGGCACCGCCGCCCTGGCCGCCGGCGACGAGGTTGCCGGTCGAGACGAGGTGGCGGCCGATGCGGCCGGAGATCGGCGCGACGATTTGCGTCCAGCTCATGTCGAGCTCGGCCTTGCGCACGGCGGCCTTGGCCTGGTCCAGCGCCGCGTCGGCGGCCAGGCGCTGCTCGGTGCGCTGATCGAGCGTCTCGCGAGAGGCGAAGCTCGAGGTGACGAGGTTGCTGGTGCGCTCGAGCTGCTGGCCCGAGAGCTTCAGCGCAGCGCTGGCGGTGGCGACCTGGGCGCGGGCGTTCTGCAGGGCGATGTCGTAGGGCCGCGGGTCGATGACGAAGAGCAGGTCGCCCTGCTTCACCAGCTGGCCGTCGATAAAGTGGATCTCGGTGAGATAGCCGCTGACCTGGGCGCGGATCTCGACGCGGTCGACCGCCGAGAACTGGCCGGTAAAACTGGTCCAGGTGGCGAGCCGCTGCCGGAGCGGCGCGGCGACCGTCACCCTCGGCGGCGCCATCGCGGGCGTGGCCACCTTGGGCACCGGCGCTGTCACCATGCGGGTGGCGACGGTCACGGCGGCGACGGCGACGATCGCGAGCAGGCTTGTGCGGAGCACGCGCGTCCAGCGGCGCCGCTTGATCGGCGAGCGCGTGGGGGTCGCCGCGTCCGCGTCCTCGATCTCTCGCGTCATGCCTGCCCCCGAAATCTACCGATCGGTACAATATCGGCAGCATGGTCGCAGGATCAAGAGGAGAGTTTGTGCGGTGCGGCATGGTTCGAGGCAATCTTGTATGACGGCCACGCCCTCAGCGCCAGTTCAGCGGTCGTCCGCAGCGACGCCGACGACACGCCGGTCGAGGCCTGGAAGGCAATGCCCGAGGCTATCGTCATCGCGAAGGCCGCCAGTGCTTCGGGATTGCAGCCTGGCGGCAGGTCCCCGGCGGCGAGGTCCCGCCCGAAGCGTCGGGCCAGCTCGCCCTCGAAGACCTTGCGCCGCCGCAAGGTCTCTTCCTTGATCGGATCGGCGGCGACGGAGCAGGCCAGCGTGCCGTTCATGCTCATGCAGCCCGGCGGGTGCTCGCCGTCGGCCGCCGTCGCGCGCACCATGCCCAGCAGGATCGCCGCCACTACCTCGCGCGACGTGCCGGCCTCCAGCGACTCGCGCATGAAGCCCATGTACTTGGCGTCGTAGAGGTCGAGCGCCTTGCGAAACAGCTCCTCCTTGTTGCCGTAGGAGGCGTAGAGGCTCGGCTTGGTGATGCCCATCGCGGCGGTGAGCTCCGCCATCGAAGCGCCCTCGAAGCCACGACGCCAGAACACCTCCAGCGCCTTCTCCAGTGCGCCGTGCAGGCAGAATTCCCGCGGCCGTCCCATGGCGGTCGATCCCCTTGTTGTCGCCGACGAGGATTACGTACCAAGCGGTATATGAACACGAGCCGGCCGCCGGTCCAGCGTGAAATCTGGGCGGCTTGCCAAAGCACGCCGTCGTGCTACAGGGACACGTCCCTCATTTCGGTCAGGCCTCCACGCACGCGCTCCCCGCGCAAATCGCGTCCCGGCTCACATCCCGAATTTCGGCCGCCCGGCCTCTTCCGAACTGCCCGCAGGTCTCTTTCCCATGACAGACGTCACAACGCCCGACGCCGCAGATGACCTTCTCGTCGCCGCCGATCCCTCCGAACCGCTGGCGCTGCGCGACCAGCCCAAGGAGATCAAGCTCGCCGACCTGAAGGACAAGTCGCCCTCCGAGCTCGTCGCCTTCGCCGAAGAATACGAGGTCGAGAACGCCTCCACCCTGCGCAAGCAGGAGTTGATGTTCGCCATCCTCAAGCAGCTGGCGAGCCGCGAGATCGAGATCGTCGGCTTCGGCGTCGTCGAGGTACTACAGGACGGTTTCGGCTATCTCCGCTCGGCCGATGCCAATTACCTCGCCGGCCCCGACGACATCTACGTCAGCCCCTCGCAAATCCGCCGCTTCGGCCTGCGCACCGGCGACACGGTGGAAGGCCTGATCCGCTCGCCCAAGGAGGGCGAGCGCTACTTCGCGCTGCTCAAGGTCAACACAATCAATTTCGAGGAGCCGGAGAAGGTCCGCCACAAGGTCAACTTCGACAATCTCACCCCTCTGTACCCCGACCGCCGGCTCAAGCTCGAGATCGAGGACCCGACCCGCAAGGACCTCTCCTCCCGCGTCATCGATATCGTGGCGCCGATCGGTTTCGGCCAGCGCGCGCTGATCGTGGCGCCGCCGCGCACCGGCAAGACGGTGCTGCTGCAGAACATCGCGCAATCGATCTCGCGCAACCACCCCGAGGCCTACCTCATCGTGCTGCTCATCGACGAGCGGCCGGAGGAGGTGACCGACATGCAGCGCTCGGTGAAGGGCGAGGTCGTCGCCTCGACCTTCGACGAGCCGGCGACGCGTCACGTCGCCGTTGCCGAGATGGTGATCGAGAAGGCCAAGCGCCTGGTCGAGCACAATCGCGACGTCATCATCCTGCTGGATTCGATCACGCGCCTGGGGCGCGCCTACAACACCACCGTGCCCTCGTCGGGCAAGGTGCTGACCGGCGGCGTCGATGCCAACGCGCTGCAGAGGCCCAAGCGCTTCTTTGGCGCCGCCCGCAACATCGAGGAGGGCGGCTCGCTGACCATCATCGCCACCGCGCTGATCGAGACGGGATCGCGCATGGACGAGGTGATCTTCGAGGAGTTCAAAGGCACCGGCAATTCCGAGATCATCCTCGACCGCAAGGTGTCGGACAAGCGCACCTTCCCGGCGATGGATATCACCCGCTCCGGCACCCGCAAGGAGGAGCTGCTGGTCCCGCCCGACGTCCTCAAGAAGATGTACGTGCTGCGCCGCATCCTCAACCCGATGGGCACCGTCGACGGCATCGAGTTCCTTCTCGGCAAGCTTCGCGAGACGCCCAAGGGCAACGCGACATTCTTCGAGTCGATGAACACGTGAGCCGCGGCTGAAGCCGATCCCGGCAAAATGGAGCCGATGGCGTCACGCCGTCTTTCCGGGGCGCCGTAGGCGAGCCCGGAACCCATGACAACGTGGATGCAGGATAGCGGAAACCTTGCCGCCATTTCTGCGCGCACGGTGTCATGGGTTCCGGGCTCGCGCTATCGCGCGCCCCGGAAAGACGGACGCCGGTGGCTGTGGGTCTTTACCTGTTGGATGGTTTTAAGCGGTCAGGCACCCGTCCTCGGCGTGCGTCAGCCATCGCGTCCCTCGGCATCCAAGATCCACGTCCGGTCCGCGAAGGCCACGTAGATGCGCTCCTGGCCGAGCGCCTCTCCGAGGACCTTGGCCAGATCGTTCAGCATCGCTTCGACCTCGGCGTCGGAGAGGTGGCCGAGATAGGCGTGGACGGCCTCGCCGGAGAACAGCGCCACGGGCTCGCGGTCGGACCCCGCCGTGCCGTCGGGGCGCGGCCAGGCGTAGGTGACCTCCGCGCGCGTGAACGTCCCCGACAGCGCCGGCTGCCCGGCGGCGACGCGGCGCTTCATCCAGGCGCGGGCGGTCCGCACCGCCTCGGACACGTCGAAGACGCGGCCTTCCTCGTCCCAGCCCTCGCGCAGGCCGACGCTGATGCGGAAGTCGCGGCGGCGCCCCTCTGAGCCCGGCACCACGACGTAGTCGTGGGCTCGCGGCCCCGGACGTCGGCCGCCTGGGTCTTCAGCCATCGGCGGCGACCTTTCTTCTCCTGACCTTCGCAGGTCGACCTTCGGCGGATCCTGGAACAGCAGGCGCGGGATCGTCACTCGACGAAGCTGGTGCGTCTGGCGTCGGTGAACCACCGCCGGTCTGCTGCGGCCAGCGTTCGAGCGCGGTCCAACCCTCCGCGGTCAACCCGTAGCGCCCGCGCTCGAGGCGCGCGAACCAGCCGTAAACGTTGCGGCGCAGGATCGTCGCCGCATCGGGCGCGCTGACGCGGAGATCGCGCGGGCGCCAGGCGCCGCCCGCGATCGCTGCGGCGCAGAGCAGCGCCTGCTGGCGGTAGGCTGTCATCATCGGCACCCTGGAGCTGCCGCCCACCACCGGGTCCCCGCGGCGCCGCCGATGCTCGGCAACCAGCCGCGAGCGACGACGCGGGTCGCGCCGCGGCATCGGCGCCGCGGGGCTGACCAGGATCTCGACGTCGCCTTGCGTGGTCACGCCGAGCATGCCGAAGCCGAGGCGACGGCAAAGGTTGCGGAACCGCGCGTCGCCTTCGCGCCCCTTGCCCCGCCCGAGGATGCGGGCGGCGAGCCAGACCTCGTCGCAGGCGGGTGCCCGGTCGACCGCCTGGAGAACGAGTTCGAGGCTGAAGCGCAGCTTGAGTTCGCCGACGACGACCAGCGACGCTTCGGTCCCGCGCAGTGCAACAAGATCGCACCCTCCGATCTCGCCCTTCACGGTGAAGCCGAGGGTCTCGAGAAAGGTTTTGACGGGCTGGTAGAGGGCGGTCTCCATGGAGGAGCGATGCCCATCTGTCGTGCGGATGTCCATCGCCGCAAGACAGCCATCCCATCGTTTGGGACATGCAGGGGCAGACGGCCGCCCCTGCATCGATGGTGTTCGACCTACTGGGTCGGCTTGGGGTTCGTCGGACCGGGAGTCGTCTGCGTGCTCGTCGAGCCTGGCGACGACTTCATCGTGCCGCCGCCACTCTTCTCGCCACCGCCGCTCATCGCGCTCTTGTGGTGTTTATGATGGTGGTGGTGGTGCCGGGCGAAAGCCGGCGAACTCACGACGAGTAGCGAGGCCGCGATCGCTACGCTAGCGGGAATGCGCATGGCGATCCGCTCAGTTCTTGCTGGCGTTGCCGCCGGCATTGCCGCCGGTTGCGGTGGCGTTGGCCGTGCCGGAACCTGTCCCGGTCGACGCGCCGCCGGCGCCGCCCGTCGAGCCGGCCGTGCCGGGGCCGCGCATCGCGGACGAGGGCTCGCTGGCCGACGACTGGCCGGGGGTGCCCTGCATACCGTTCGAGGTTCCGCCGTACGAGGTGCCGGCGCTCTGCGCGAAGGCGGCGGGCGCGGCGAACATGGTGGCGGCGCAAGCCGAGGCAGCGATGATCTTGATCATGAAAGCTTCCTGAAAGACGAGATCGCCCAACGCGATGCCAGTTCAACCGGCTCGTGCCGGGCCGGTTCAGATCGATAAAGGTTAAGTGGTGGCTTTCGCCGCCCACGTCCGCCATGCCTGTGGCGGCAGCGTCGGATGCGCCACGAGAGAGAACTTCATGGGCGACGAGGACAATCGTCAGTGCGTCACGCAGGATCCTCGCCTATCGCGGCGCGCCTTCGGCGTCTCGACGACGGCAGCGGCGATCATGGCCGCCACTGCCGCGAAGAGCGCGACCGAGATGGCCGAACGCGACGTCGACGTCGCGACCCCCGACGGATCCGCCGACGCCGTCCCGCTCCATCCGACCGGGCAGGGGAACTGGCCGGCCGTGCTCATTGGGACGAACATCCTCGCGCTGCCGCCGGTGTTCCGGCAGATGGGCAAGCGGCTGGCGGCGGAGGGCTACGTCGTCCTCGTGCCAAACCCGTTCTATCGCGTGCGGCGCGCGCCCATCGTCGAGGGCCCGTTCGACTTCGCTAACCCAGCGGATCGCGCCAAGGTCATGCCGCTGACCGTCGCCCTGACGCCGGACACCACCGCGCGCGACGCCTCGGCCTTCGTCGATGATCTCGATGCCCAACCGCAGACCAAGAATGGCAGCAAGGCCGGCGTGCAGGGCGATTGGTCGGGCGGCCGGCTGACCTTCCACAGCGCCGCGGCGCGGCCTGATCGCTTCGCGGCCGCGGCAACCTTCCACGGCGGCTCGCTCGTCACCGACAAGCCTACCAGCCCACACCTGCTGATCCCGAAGACGACGGCCATCGTCCGTTGCGCCGCGGCCGACAACGATGACAAGCGCGATCCCAAGGCAGTGCCGACGTTGCGCGAAGCTTTTATCGCGGCGCACCGCCCCGCGCGGGTCGAGTTCTACCAAGGCGCCAACCACGGATGGTGCGTCATGGGCAGCGCCTTCTACGACGCGGCGGCGGCGGCGGCGGAACGGGCCTGGACGGAGCTGACCGGCCTCTACAGGACGGCGCTCGTGTGATGGCGTCGCCGCTTCCCGACGGCGATGTCATGCTCGCGCGTCTCCTGGCGTTCGTCGAGGACGCCGCGGTTCACGCCCTCGCGGTTCGGGCGTCGGGGCCCGTGGTCAGCCACAAGGGCGCCGACTACGCGCAGGTGCTGACGCAGGCCGATACCGCGATCAGCGCGATGATGCAGGAGGCCTTCGCGCCGCGCCTGATCGAGGAGGAGACGGAGGCCATGTCGAGCGACGCCGCGCTCGCCCTCGTGGGCGAGGCGGCATGGAGCTTCATCGGCGATCCGATCGACGGCACGGCAAGCTTCGCCGCCGGCCTGGAGGGCTGGGGCACGATGATTTGTGCCTGCCGGGCAGGTTGGCCCACGGTTGGCGCAGCGCTGCTGCCGTGCTGGGGCGAGCCGCGGTACTCCGGAAACGCCGCCGCCCCGCCGCAAGGCCTGCTGCTGGCCGCGGCGGACGAAAGGGCGTTCTGGGCGCCGACCGAGGGCGGGCGTCCCGGCCCGTTGCGACCGCTTCCGCCACCGATCCGGCGCAGCGGACACGTCGGCTGGAATGCCGTCGCCGCGCAGCACTACACGTTGGATTACGCCCGCGGGTTCTTTCCGCTCTGCGAGGGCGGCTACGTCGCCGATGTCGCGGCTCTCGCCACGGGGCGGATGGAGGCGACCCTCTCCAACCATAAGCTTTGGGACCTCGCGCCGACGTGGCCGGTTCTCCAGGCGCTTGGCTTCCAGCTCTTCCGTTGGCCCGACCTCGCCGCGCCGCCCGACAACATCGTCGCGATGTTCGATGCCGGCTTCGCGTGCCACCCCGACCTCTGGATCGTGTCCCGCGACGTCGACACGGCAGAGCGCCTTGCGTCCGCGATCCGGCGGGTCAGCTGACGAAGGCCAGCGAGGCGATCGCGTCGAGGTCGAGAGCAATCGCGGGCTCCTCGTCATCGGTTCACGTAACGCGGATCTCTATTAGCCCAGGTGCCCCCGAGCTTGGCCGAACCTAAGCCGCAGGGCCGCGTTCGGATACTGACGCCTTACCGGGCGCGTTCGAGAGGTTCCCATGAAGAAGTCGATGCTCACCTTTACTGCCGCCTTCGCGCTCGCTGGCGGCCTCGTCGCCACCGCGCCGGTCGCCGAGGCCTCGCCGGGTGGTTGCCTCAAGTACGGCGCGGCCGGTGCCGTCGCCGGACACATGGTGCATCACGGCATCCGTGGCGCCATGGCCGGCTGCGCCGCCGGCATGTATCGCCGCCACCTCTACAACAAGCAGATGCGCGAGCAGAGGGCTGCCGGACAGCCCACGTAGCACGCTTGCATTCTGGGGCAAGCGCCGGTCCGCGCGGCCGGCGCTTTGCTCCAGGAGATCACGGTCGCCGGCCTCCTTGCCGTCAACCTCCATTGAGATCTGCGAAATCGTAACCATCGCGTTCCAGTCCGAGAGAATGAAAGTCATATCCATTCCGGCGCTGCGGCGCAGGTCGCCTTGCGTTCGCGCAAGCCGTCCTTGGACCTCGCGCAGGCGGCCTAGAAAACCGTCCGGAAAGCTCGCAAATGCCGTCAACGCGTCGGGATGGTTGGCGCCATAGTCGTCGGGCTTCTCACCGAAGTGCCGAGTTCACTCATGTCTGCGTCGAAGACGGCCAAGTCGACCCCTTGGCCGTGCCCGCCCTGGAGCGTGTCAAGCGCCTGCTTGCCCCGCATCATCACGTCGGTCATCTGCCAGCGAGCGTCGCGGCCTTGTGCTTTTCAATCGTGGCAAGGCGGATCATGTCAAGCTGCAGCTTCTGCTTGTTCATGACTGCCTCCAGCTGGGCGCGAGCGACGAGGAAGGCATCGCGGGCCTCGACAATCTGTGTATGGAAGACCTTGCCCTGTTCCATGTGGTCGAGCTTGTAGTCGGCGCGGCTGTAGTAGCCGTCGGCCTTAATAAGGATCGGCGCGAGCTATTCGTCGGCGGCGATGTAGGCGCGCATCGCGTCGTCAAGGTCCGGCAGAAGTGGCGCGGCGGTCAGCTCGGCTTCGGCGTTCTTGCGCTCGGTCCGGACATCTTAGACGCCTTAAAGACCATAGATGTAGCGCTCGTGCTCAGTCGGCCCCGCCTTCATGTTGACCCAGCTCTTGCAGCGGTCGAGCGAGTCGATCGCGCGCAGCGTGCGGTTCATGTAAGCACGTAGGCGTTGAACTTGGCCGTGGTCGCCTGCAGTCCGGCGGAGTCCGCGGTCGCCGCGGCCGAGCCGGTCGTGGCGTTCGCCGGAGGCTTGGCCGGATCGGCGTTGGCGTGTGCTTAGCGGCGGCGGCAGACAAGAAAATGGCTAGTGTAAGTCGTCGGCGCATGAAACAGCCCCACTGAGAGCGAGGAAACGTCGCTTCTACGGCTCAGGTTGCCGCACTCAGTACATCGACGCGCCGCCCGTCACCGGGATCAACGCGCCGGTCATGTAGCTGCCCTCGCCCGAAGCCAGCAGGACGTAGGCGGGCGCCAGCTCGGCCGGCTGGCCGGCGCGGCCGAGCGGCGTCGCGGCGCCCAGATCGGCCATCTGCTCCGGGCTCTTCACGATCGGCTGGATCGGCGTCCAGATCGGCCCGGGCGCCACGCAGTTCACGCGGATGCCCTGGGGCGCGAGCAGGTTGGATAGCGCGATCGTGAGGCTCGCGATCGCGCCCTTGGTGGCGGAATAGACCAGCATGCTCTTGGTGGCGACCTTGGCCTGCTGGCTCGTCGTGTTCACGATCGCCGCACCGGGCTTCATGTGCCTGGCGGCGGCCTGCGCGAGATAGATCATGGCGAAGACGTTGACGCGGAAGCAGCCCTCGACATCGCGGGCGGTGACGTCGTCGAGCCCCTCGTTGACGACCTGCGCGGCGGCGTTGTTGACGAGCACGTCGAGCCGGCCGAGCTCGTCGACGGTGCGCGCCACGAGCTCGCGGCAGAAGGCTTCGTCGCGCAGGTCGCCCGGGATCGTGGCGCAGCGCCGGCCGGCCTTGCGCACCCAACCTGCGGTTCCGGCGGCGTCGCTCTCCTCGTCGGGCAGGTAGGAGATGGCGATATCCGCGCCTTCGCGGGCGTAGGCGATAGCCACGGCCCGCCCTATGCCGCTATCGCCGCCGGTGATCAGGGCGACCTTGCCGGTGAGCAGGCCCTTGCCTTGATAGCTCGCCTCGCCGTGGTCGGGCTGGGGCGTCATCTTCGACGTCAGGCCGGGCCGAGGCTGCTGCTGGTCGCCCGGCTGCGGCGGCTGCGGCTGGCTGGAACGCGGATCGTCGATCATGGCGGTCACCTCGCGGCAGCCGCCCCGTTGGCAGCAGCCTCACGCGTCGGCAATGCGCGTGTTGACGGGCCCGTTGCCTGCGGTCAGCATCGAGGTCCTGACTTCCTCCAGCTCCTTATGGGTCTGCTCGACGACAAGATTGGAAAGATAGGTGATCAAGGTGGACCCGATCCCGCGCGCCGTCTCCCGCGCGTCCAAGCTCGAGAGAAGAAGCTCGATGAGGAGCGTCTCGCGGTGCTGAAGTTGCTCGCCTGTCATCCCACTCCACCTCCTGTATCGAGATCGTCCTTGGTCGATCGTCCGCTGCCGCGGGTGCCGGGCCGCACTCGATGGCTCGAGGCGCTGGGATGAACGATTTCAACCTGTCCTCTCTCGCGAGGGAGGAACCCGGTCTGCTCAGCGGCCAGTACTGGGCCGAGCTGCGGATCTTCGCCGAAGTTGCGCGCGCGAAATCGTTCAATCGCGCCGCCGAGCGTCTCGGGCTCAGCCAGCCGACGATCGGCCGAAAGGTGCGCCGGCTCCAGGACGTGATCGGCGCGCAGCTGTTCGTCTCGAGCAAGCAGGGCGTGCGCCTGACTCAGCGCGGGGAGGAACTGGCGCGAGCCCTGCTCGATTTCGACCAATCGCTTTTCTCGATCGCCAGCGACCTTAAGGCCCGGGATAGAGATGCCGAAGGCATTGTGCGGGTAAACATCACGGACGGCATGGCGGCGTTCTTCGCGGCGCCGGCAATCCCCGCTTTCTCGCGTAAGTACCCCAAGATCCAGCTGCACCTGCGCGGTATCAGCTCGTTCAGTGACCTGAGCGCCAGCCAAACCGACATGATGCTGACGATCGTGCCGACCGATCATCAAGGCTACGAGTGTCGCAAACTGGGGATGGTGCATTTCGCCCCGGTCTGCACCCGCGACTACCTCGCGGCATACGAGAAGCCAACACTTGCGACTCTCGCCGACCATGTGTTCCTGCAATCGCATATCTACCAATCGACGGCGACGATCTGGCAGGACTGGCAGGGTCTCTGCACGCTGGGGCGTGTCGCGCACTACTGCGATAACCCCTTCGCCTACGGCATGCTGGTCAAGCAGGGGCTCGGTATCGGCCTGCTCGGTCTCTATACGTTGCGCGACGTTGCGCTGGTTCACGCCTGTATCGACCTGCAGATCAGTGTGCAGCTTTATGGCATCGCCTTGAGCGAGCGCCTTCGATCGCGACCGGTCAGCCTGACCTTTGACTGGCTTTGCGAGACTTTCGGCAGTCAGTCGGACTGGTTTCGGCCCGATCTGACGATACAACGGATCCCGATGAGCTTGCCGGCCATGAGGACCATGTTCGGCGACAGTTAAGTTTGTCCTTGCGGTCATTGCTCGAAGGCGCCGGGCTCGTCCCAGCGCCCTTCCGTGCGGAAGAGGACCCTACCACTCGTGTCGAGTGAGATCGGCTGTGGCGAAGGGGCGAGATCCTTCCAAACCTCGTAGAATGGCTCCTGCCCCTCAAAGAAAACCGGCTCCTTGCCGGCATCCTTGAAACCGAGCAGAGTTTTCCAGAGCCGAGCGTATTTCGCTCCCGCGTGAGTGATGACCCGCGTGTAGCCCTTACGGGCAATGTGAGCGAAAATGAAATCCGCAAAATCCCGAAGATTGTGGACGCTGCGATGCGCCTTGCGGAAGCACGTCCGCTCGATCTTGGCGAAATCCTTGAACCAGCGGATCCGCGCCGTCCCGACCGGCTCGTCTCCATCGTAGGCCAGCACGTGAGTCGCCATGTAATCGTTGCCGTCGAGTACGAGGTCGACCCGCGCACTGTCCTCTTCAAGGAAGCAGATGCTGCGAATGGCCGTCGCGTGCATCCATTGCTGGGATGAGCTCACAAGCTCGACGCGAAGTGCCCTTCGGGAATTATGCCCCACACCCTTCGGTTGCATAGTTCAACTTTTCCGTAATATCGCCAGCGCCCTTCAATGCGCCTAAACTAGTGTCCATCGCGACCGCTGCGGTGAGTAGCCGTCGAAAAGTGGCACCGTTGTTCACGGGTGTTGAACGGAGCGTCGTATGGACGATGGCGAACACCTGTTCCGTAAGCTTTACGTCGAGGCGGCTGCGGCCTGCGGCGGCGACGTGCAGGCCATTGCTTGCTATGTGGAGACGCGGATCGCCGAGTTGAGCGACGACGACCAGCGCCGCGTCCGAACCGTCAGCGAACGCGTCCTGGCTTTCCAGGCACCCGACCAGCGGCCTGTACACAGCCACTGAGTGCTTCAGGCGAGCGGCGGCGCCGCAAGTGCGGCCGCAGCGTCGAGCAGTGCCTGGCGCCACACCGGCTCTTTGATCGCGAGCAGGCTCTGCACCAGCGCAAGCCCTTCCTCCGGAGAGGCCAGCCGGCCGGTGGCGAAAACCGTTGGCGGCGGAACGCTCCGCCCGCGCAAGGCGTGCGCCAGGCTCTCGATCACCGCCGTCGTTTCGGGCGTGCCGCGCGCACCCGTTGGTATCAAAGTTGTCGGCATGTCGGACATGGATCGTCCTCTTCGGTCACTTTCGTATCTCACCGACGAAGGGTCGCGCGCTAGTGCCGTGCTGCCTCATGACGACAATTGAATGCATGCGCACGAACCTTGCGTAGCGAGCCCGCCGCCTCAAGGCGGCGTCGAACGTGCCGGACCAGCGCCATGCGTATCGTTTCACCACTCTCCCGCAAATCCTTGAGCCGGCAGGGCTTCGTGCTCGTCGTCGCCCGCGACTTGGCCAAACCTTTCGCGCCCGGCGAGGTCGTCGCCGACGCGCAGCATCGCTATACGGTGGTCAGCGTGGAGGCCGGCGATGGTCCGCGCGAAGTGCAGCTTCTCGTCAAGCTCCTCGTCGCTTAGGCCTGCGCATGGCAAGGCCTCAACGCTCGGCGAAGAGGCGGGGATCGATGCCGACGTCGGACTTCACCGCGTCCGCGACCAGCGTCTCGAAGGTCATCGTGCGCCCCGCGGTAATCGCGCGGCCGATCGACAGGACCGGCGCGACAAGGCGCAGGCTACTGGTGCAGACCACGGCGTCGGCATCCTCAAGGTCGGCCGGTGCGAGCGAGCGTTCCGCCATGGGAAGCCCGGTGCGGCGCGCGATCGCCAGAAGCATCGCGCGCGCGATGCCGTCAAGGACGCCGTCATCGAGCGGTGGCGTCACCACTGCGTCGCCGAAGATCACGAAAAGGTTACCAGCGCCGGCGCAGGCGATGTGGCCGGCGCCATTGAGGAACAGGGCATCGTCGCAGCCGGCGGCGCGCGCTTCGGCTGCCGCCAGCACGCCGTCGCCGTAGCAAAGGCTTTTTACCCGCGAAAGCGGCGAAGTTTCGTTGCGGCGGATCGTGGTCGCATGCAGCTTCAGCGGCGCGAACAGGGCGGCGGCGGGCAGCGGCGCCAGCGTGGCGAGGATCGTCGGCTGCGGCGCGTCCGGCGGTGCCAGTCCGCGGCGTCCCGGCCCTCGCGTGAGCGTCAGGCGCAGCGCGCCGTGGCCTCCGTTCAGCGTCGCCAAGCTGCCGTCGACCGCCGCCTCCAGCCGCGCCGGATCGACGTCGAAGCCGAGCACGCGGGCGTGCGTGGAGAGCCGACGCAGATGCGCCGCGCGCCACACCATCCGCCCGCCGAGCACCAGGGAGGTGTCGAAGATGCCATCGCCGAGCAGCAGCCCGCGGTCACTCGCGTCGTAGGGGATCGTGGCGGCCTCGATCCAGCTGGCCGGGTGCCAGGCGGCGTCAAGCCAGGGCATGCGCGCGCATGCGGGCCGCGACGAGGAAGTTGCGCAGCAGCGCTAGGCCCGAGGGCGTCAGCACCGATTCCGGGTGGAACTGCACGCCCCAGATCGGCAGGCTGCGGTGCGACAGCGCCATGATCTCGCCCTCGGCGGAGCGGGCGTCGACGGCGAGTGTCGCGTCGAGCGCTGGGGTCGGCTCGACGATGAGAGAATGGTAGCGGCCGACCGGCAGCGGGTCGGGCAGGCCGGCGAAGAGCCCGGTGCCATCGTGGCGAATGTCGGTGGCGTGGCCGTGCAGCGGCAGCCTGGCCCGCGCGACCCGGCCGTCGAAGACCTCGCCGATCGCCTGGTGGCCGAGGCAAACGCCAAGGATCGGCACGCTGCCGCCGAGCTCCGCGATAGCCGCGCGCGACACCCCGGCCTGGGACGGCGTGCACGGGCCGGGCGAGATCACGAGCGCTTCCGGGCGCCGCCGGCGTATGCCCGCGACGTCGATGGCATCGTTGCGCACCACGTCGACCTCTTCACCGAGCACGACGAAGTGTCGGGCGAGATTGTGGACGAAGCTGTCGTAATTATCGATGACGAGGATCATGCCGGCTCGCTGACGCGGCGTTCGGCGAAGGCGGCGAAAAGGCGGGCGGCCTTGACCAGCGTCTCCTCGTACTCCTCGTCGGCATCGGAGAGCAGCGTGATGCCGCCACCGACGGCGAACTCCAGCGCGTCGTCCTCGGCGACGATGGTGCGGATGGCGATATTGAGGGCCATGGCGCCATCAAAGCCGATCCAGCCGATCGCGCCGCAATATTCCCCGCGCGAGCGCCCCTCGATGGCGGCGATGATCTCCATCGCGCGCAGCTTCGGCGCGCCGGTGATCGAGCCGCCGGGAAAGCTGGCGGCGAAGAGGTCGAGCGCGTCGGCGCCCGGCCGCAACGTGCCGGTCACGGCGGAGACGAGGTGGTGCAGTCCGGCATAGCTCTCCACCGCGCAGAGCGTCGGCACGGTGACACTGTCGGCGTCGCATACGCGCGACAGGTCGTTGCGCAGCAGGTCGACGATCATGACATTCTCGGCGCGGTTCTTCGCCGAGGCGACGAGCGCCGCCGCGGCGGCACGGTCGGCGACGGGGTCGTCCACGCGCCGCGCCGTGCCCTTGATCGGGCGCGTCTCGACGCGGCGGCCGTCGCTGCGCAGGAACAGCTCCGGCGAGCTCGACAGGATTGTCCGCCTACCCTGGTCGAGGTAGGCGGCGAAGGGGGCGGGGTTGGCCGCGCGCAGTTGCCGGTAGATGGCCCACGGCGTCGCGCCCGCCGGCATCGGCGCGAGGAAGCGCTGCGCGATATTGGCCTGGTAGACGTCGCCGTCGCGGATGAGGTCTCGCACGCGTTCCACGGCGGCATGATGAGCGTCACGCCCGGCGGCGGCGCGCCAGCTTACCCGTAGCGGTGGGGCGCCAGCGGCCGCGGGCTGGCGCAGCAGGGCTTCGAAGGCGTCAAGCCGCTCGTCGGCGCGCGCCCGCCGCGCCGTGGCACCGGCGGCGGGATGGCCGGAGGCGATCAGCCAGCAACGCCTTCCGCGATGGTCGAAGGCGAGTACCACGTCGTGGAAGGCGAGGTGGAGGTCGTCGGTGACCCGCGGCGCGGGCGGTCGCCGGTTCTCCAGTCCCCATCCGAACTCGTAGCTCACCGCCCCGACGGCTCCGCCCTGAAACGGTGGCAGACCCTCGATCGGATCGATCGGGTAGTGCTTCAGGCAGGCGCGCAACGCGTGCAGCGGCGCCGCGGCCAGCGCATCTTCATTCCAGCGCGGCACGCCCTGTTGGTCGACAACGAAGCGGCCGAACGGATCGGCGCAGACGTAGGAATAGCGCCCGAGCGTGTCGTGGCGCATGGCGCTGTCGAGCATCGCGAGGCCGGGCAGGGCGGCGAGCCGCGCCGCCGCCTCGATCGGCTCCATCCAGCCCAGCCGCCGGGTCCACATCTCGCCATCCCATTCGGCCGCGCGTTCGGCCACCCGAGCCTTCGACTTAAGGACCTCCCCGCCGCGATTTCAAGGCGCGTGCGCGAACCGCGGCGCGCCGGCGCGGTTCGACACGCCGGAGGATGCGCGACATGCGACAGGTGACATTCCCGGATGGCCGCAGCGTGCCGGCGCTCGGCCAGGGCACGTGGCGGATGGGCGAGGACCCGCGCCGCGCCGCCGCCGAAACCAAGGCCATTCTGGCCGGGCTCGATGCTGGCATGAGCGTCGTCGACACCGCAGAAATGTACGGCGACGGCGCCACCGAGAGCTGGCTCGGCGCCGCGCTCGCGGGACGCCGCGACGGAGTCTTCCTCGTCAGCAAGGCGGTGCCACGCAACGCCTCGCGCGACCGTCTCACGCGCTCGTGCGAGGCCAGCCTGAAGCGGCTGCGCAGCGATCGTCTCGACCTCTACCTGCTGCATTGGCCGGGCAGCGTGCCGCTTGCCGAGACAGTGGATGCGATGGAGGCGCTCAAGGCCGCCGGCAAGATCGGCGCCTGGGGCGTCAGCAACTTCGACGTCGACGACATGGAGGCCCTCAGCGCGGCCGGCGGCGAGGGCTGCACCGTCAACCAGGTGCTCTACAACGTGACGCGTCGCGGGCCCGAGCACGACCTCGTGCCCTGGCTCGATGATAAGCGCATCCCACTGATGGCCTACAGCCCCGTCGAGCAGGGCCGTTTGCCGGCGCGCGGTTCGCTTTCGAAGGTCGCCGAGCGCCATCGCGCCACGCCTTACCAGGTGGCGTTGGCCTGGACGATGCGCGCGGGCGCGCTGTCGATCCTCAAGGCGGCGAGCCTCGCCCATGTGATGGCCAACCGCGCCGCGGCCGACCTTGTGCTCAATGCCGAGGACCTCGCAGCGATCGATGCCGAATTCGTGCCGCCCCAGCGCAAGCGGGCGCTGGAAATGCTCTAGGATCGTCAGAAGCGTCAGGCGAAACGCTTTACGCCTCATTAAGCATGTCGCGCCATGATGGTTCAGCGCAGCAATTCTGCAACCGAGCGCGACGAGCCGCATGCAACCCGCGACCGACGACACCCGCACCCTTCTCCGCCGTGCCCTGGCAGGGCAGAACCTCGAGCTCGACGGCGGCGCCTACCGCTTGCACGACCTGACTCAAATCGCCTTGATGCTGCAGCCACAGGCCCGCCTGGCGATCCGCCACGCCGATCACATGAGCCCTCTCGAGCGCGCGAGCATCGCCTCGGCCGGTCGCGGTCGCGTCGTCTTCATCTAGCGACCGGGTCGAGCTCGGTCAGAACCGGCCGCGATCCACCGCCGCGCGCAGCAAATGCACCCGGCTCTCCATCGTGCCGCGGACGCATTCCTCGACTGCCACGCCCGGATGGGCACTGTGGTGCGCCGCCCATTCGCAGCCACGGCGCTTTTTCAGGAAGCCGAGCTGGCTCTCGGCCAACCTGTGCCGGTCGTCGGGCGAGAACGACGCCATGCCGCGGTCGTAGAGCGCCGTCACCTCGCGATCCATGGCGAGCACCTCGCTCGAGCCGCAGATCTCCTGGTCCACGGCGCCGTGCGCCTTGCGGCAGTCGATCGGCGGCGCCGCAGCCCGCGCCCAACCGCCGGCCGCTAGCGACGCCACGGCCGCCGCCGCCCCGATCGTCTTCAGCCGCCCCATCGCAGACCCCATCCTTCGCTGCCCAACCTTGTCGCCGAGCACGCGTGACGGTGACAAAACGGTTTGAAGAAGTGATGAAACACGGGAACCGGTTGCGCGCCGGGCGTTTCGTCAGCGTCAGGCGCTGGGAGGTTTCATGGACGACGCGGACAAGGACAAGGTGGTGACGCCGCTGGTCGCGCCCCACGACAGATCCGAAGCCGGCGAGGCGCCGAGATCGATCGACACCGACGCGCCGGTGAGCACCGACGAGAAGGGCGACTTGGTCGACCTTCCCGATCTAGGGGGCAAAATCGACTGAACTTGTCCGCCAACGGCTGCGGCGATAAGTGTGATCGGTCCACAGGTTAGGTCGAACGGCCGATAGACCTTCCACGACGGCCTTGGCAGTAAGTCTACAAGATTTTGCGTCCTGCCAGCGTTTTGGCGCACGCGACGTAGTTGGCAGGAGCGAGATGGTAATGAGTGTTGTGGATCACGCGTCGGCTCCAGCCGGCGCGTCGGCCGGCTTTCTGACGCGCGAGCACACGGTCGCCAAGCCGGGCTTCAACCGCTGGCTTGTTCCGCCCGCGGCACTGGCCATCCATCTCTCGATCGGCATGGCCTACGCCTTGAGCGTGTTCTGGAAGCCCCTCGCCAGGGCTCTTCCAGGCGGTGATTCCGCCGCATGCAAAGGTCTCGGCTTCTTCGACATGCTGACGACCACAACCTGCAATTGGCCGGATTCTTCGACCGTCGTGACCTTCGAGATCGGCATCGTCTTCCTCGGTATTTCCGCGGCGCTGTTCGGCGGCTGGCTGGAGCGCGCCGGTCCGCGCAAGGCCGGTCTGGTCGCCGCGCTGTGCTGGGGCGGCGGCTTCCTCATCTCGGCCTACGGCGTGCACGTCCACCAGCTCTGGCTGCTCTACCTTGGCCTGGGCCTCGTCGGCGGCTTCGGGCTGGGACTCGGCTACATCTCGCCGGTGTCGACGCTGATCAAGTGGTTCCCCGACCGTCGCGGCATGGCAACGGGCATGGCGATCATGGGCTTCGGCGGCGGCGCGATGATCGGCGCTCCGCTCGCCAACCTCATGATGTCGGGTGGCAACGTCGTGCCGGGCTTCGACGTATCCGGCTTCAAGTCAGCCACGGGGCAGCCCGGCGTGATGGAAACCTTCATCGTCCTCGGCATCCTCTACATGGTGGTCATGGCGATCGGCGCATTGTCCTACCGCGTGCCGCCCGAGGCGTGGGCCCCGGAAGGCTGGGTCTCCCCGGCCAAGACCAGCAAGCTGATCTCGTCCGGCGACGTGCACCTCGAGGACGCGCACAAGACACGGTCGTTCTGGATGATCTGGGGTGTGTTGTTCCTCAACGTGACCGCCGGCATCGCCGTGTTGTCGATCGCCTCGCCGCTTCTGCAGACGATTTTCGGTCCGACCCTCGTCGGACTGCCCAGGGGCACGACGCCGAATGCCGACCAGACCAAGGCCATCGTCGGGATCGCCGCGGGCTTTGTCGGACTGCTGTCGCTGTTCAACATAGGTGGCCGCTTCTTCTGGGCGTCGATCTCAGACAAGATCGGCCGCAAGGCGACCTACTTCACCTTTTTCGTGCTCGGCATGATCCTCTACGCTTTGACGCCGACGCTGGCCGATGCCGGCAACAAGGCGTTGTTCGTCGGCGCGCTCTGCATCATCCTGTCCATGTACGGCGGCGGCTTCGCCACCGTGCCGGCCTACCTCGCCGACATCTTCGGCACCAAGTTCGTGGGCGCCATTCACGGCCGCCTGCTCACGGCTTGGTCCGCCGCGGGCGTGGTCGGCTCGGAGGTCATCGTTCGGGTGCGAGACGCGCAGATCGCCGCGGGCGTGCCCAAGACGCAGGTTTACGACACCGTGCTCTACATCATGGTCGGTATCCTCGCGCTCGGCTTCGTCTGCAACCTCCTGGTTCGCCCGGTCGATCCCAAATGGCTGATGCGCAAGGATGGTGCGGCCGGAGGCACGTCGACCCCCGTGGCAATGCGCACCTCCGCCCAGGGCATCGGCCGCGGCGGCCTCAGCGGCGCGGCGCTGGTCCCGTGGCTCATCGTGGCGATCCCGATCGCCTGGGGTCTGTACAAGGCGCTGCTCAGCGCCGGTAAGATCCTTAGTTAGTTGTCCCGCAAGCTTCGTCACGACTTTGCTGACAGCCTGTCATGGTCCTTTGTCGAAGCGAGCCCGAGACAGCGGACGTTGCTCTAGGCAGGCCGGCTCCTGACGTCCGGCACTGATGCGCCGGCCAGGCTCACCGTGAAACGCGTCATGCCCATCGCGATGGCCTCGCAGGTGACCGTGCCGCCGTGGCGCTCGGCAATCTGGCGCACGAGGGCGAGGCCCAGGCCCCAGCCGCCGGCGCTCTCGCCGAAGCCGCTTGGACGATAGAACGGCTCGAAGATGCGTTCGCGCTGGTCCGCTGCGAGGCTTCGGCCGGCGTCGCTCACGGTGATCGTCGCGCCTGCGCCATCGCGTGAGACGGCGATCTCGACCGGCGGCCGGCCGTGCTTAGCCGCATTGTCGAGGAGGTTGCGGATCAGCCGCCGTAGCAGCACGGGATCTCCCTCGATCTCGATCGGCTCGCCGGTCAGGTCCGCGTCGTGACGAGCCGCCTCCTCGGCGGCGAGGCCCAGCAGGTCGATGGGCTCGCGGCGATCGTTGCGCGATTCTGGATGGTCGAGCCGGCTCGACAGCAGCAGCTCCTCGACGAGCTGGTCCATTTCGACGAGGTTGCGCACGATTTCCGCGCGGGTTGCATCCTGCGTTTCCCTCAGCCCGACCTCGACGGCAACGCGCAGGCGCGCAAGCGGCGAGCGCAGCTCGTGGCTGGCGTTGGCGAGCAGCGCCTTCTGCGATGTGAGCAGGCGGACGAGCCGCGTCGCCGCCTGATTGAAGGTGCGCCCGAGCAGGGCAACCTCGTCGTGGCCGCGCTCCTCGAGGCGTGGCGGCACGCCGGTCTCGCCCCAGCGTGCCACGCCGGCGCGCAGCGCTTCAAGCCGGCGGGTGAGCAGCGCCGTCACGGGATAGGCGGCGAGGCCGCCGCCGCCCGCGACCGAAAGCATGAGCACTATCAACGACATGGCCCGCGCGGCGCGCGGCGGCCCCAGTCGCGTCAGGACGAAGCCGCCGCCGGGCAGGTCGACCCTGACGATGTGGCCCCCGCCCCAATGGTGCTGCCGTGCCTGCCAATCCGCGAGCGACAGCTGACGCCCTCGCGTGCCGACCACCGTGCCGTCCTCGGCGAACAGCGTGACGTTGTGCGGGCCGTGAGACGTGCGTTCGGTGCCGGCCGACAGGGTCGCCTCGCGCTGCGCCTCGCCGAGGAACCAAAATACCGCGCCCATGACCACGATCGCCACGACCAGGCTGGCCAGCAGGGTGAGGTAGATTTTCCAGAACAGGCGCCGGCGGAAGAGGCTCACGGCTCCTGGTCCTGCGTGCGGGCGAAGACGTAACCGCTGCCGCGCACGGTGATGATACGGCGCGGGTGCTTGGGGTCGTCCTCGATCGCGGCGCGGATGCGCGACACGTGGACGTCGATCGAGCGGTCGAAGGCCTCGAGCTCCTCGCCCTTGACGAGGTCGAGCAGCCGATCGCGGTTGAGCACCCGGCCGGCGTGCTCGGCGAGCGCGATCAGCAGGTCGAATTGGTAGCTGGTCAGCGGCTTGGGCTCGCCGTCGACGCGCACGGCGCGGGCGCCGCGGTCGATGGTGAGTCGGCCGAAGCGCAGCGCGTTCTCATCCGTCCGCGGACCGGTGCGCCGCCGCAGGATGGCGCGGATGCGGGCGAGCAGCTCGCGCGGGTTGAACGGCTTGGCGAGGTAGTCGTCGGCGCCGAGCTCCAGCCCGACGATGCGGTCGGTATCCTCGCCGCGCGCCGTCAGCATGAGGATTGGCACGTCGGAGACGGCGCGCAAGCGGCGGCACACCTCGAAGCCGTCGAGGTCGGGCAGCATGAGATCGAGGATCACGGCGTCGGGAGCGCCGCGCGCGGCGGCGTCGAGCCCCTCGAGTGCGGTCGGGCGCCGCTCGACGGTGAAGCCGGCGGCGGCAAGATAGTCCGCAACCATGGCCGAGAGGCGCGCATCGTCGTCGATGATGAGGATCCGCTCGGCCATGGGCTCAGCTGTTATCAGCCGTGTTCGGGGGCGCCACCGCCATCATGCGGGCCATGCCCGTCCATACCGCCATGCCCGTCCATACCGCCGTGCTCGTGCATGCCGTGCTCGCCGTCATGCCCATCCATCCCGTCATGGTGGTGCCAGGCTCCCCAGCCGTGGTGCCCCATGCGCTGCTCCATGTTCGCGACGAGCTTGGTGCGCTGCTCGGGCGAGAGCTGGCTGGCGGCCTCGAAGAGGGCGTTTTCGATGATCTTCGACTTGGCATCCATCTCCGCGACCTTGTCGGCGCGCAGCTTGTCGAAGGCGGCGCGGTCGAGCGTCGGCGCCTTCATCAGTTCGAGCACCTTCTTCTTCATGCCGCCTTTCTCGTCGCCCTGCTCGGAGGCGGTCTTGTCGAGGTCGGTCGAGGCCTTGGCGATGATGTCGTGAACCTTGTCTTCCTGCGCCGTCGTTGCGCCGACATTGTCGAGCGCTCCATGCACCATGCGCTGAATCATGCCGACGCGCGGGGCGTGGTGGTGGTGATGCCAGCCGCCCATCATGCCGCCACCCATGTCACCTTGGGCGGTGGCGATGCTCGCAGCGCCGAGCGCGAAGCCGCCGCCGACAAGCACGAGCGCGATCGCGCTCTGCCGCCACGCGCGACGGATGTTGGTAGTGTTGCTGTCGGTCATGCTCGTCGTCCTCATCGAGATTGCGATGCAGAGAGGTTAGGCTCAGCGTGTTTCGGGCGAAGCGGGCGAAGGTGAAGAAAGGTGAAGTTGCGCTTGGCGCGCTTCAATCCGCCGACATGAAGTCTCCGATTGCTGCGAAGGCCCGACACGAAGAACGGCAGGACGGATCGCACGAGAGTAAGCTTCTCTTCCGTCTTGTTCGCTCGAAGATCGACGCCAGCTCCGCAAGGTCTCGGTTGAGCGCGTCATCGAGACACACGGGTCGCCGGTTTTCGAGCGCCACGTGCATCTGGTCGAGCGATCTTTGGTGCGACCGAGCACCATGAGGGACGTGGTTGTCGATCGCTCCGGCAAGATCTGCCATCGCGTCCTCGAGACCATTGTAGATGTTGTGCACCGCAAAGCGATCGATCGCTCCGGCAAGATCTGCCATCGTCGAGACCATTGTAGATGTTGTGCACCGCAAAGCGATTGTCGAGACCAATCGCTCCGCGTTAATGACGTCGAACCGGCTCATACTGCCGATCCTAGAAACGAACGGCCGATTTGGGACGCGGTGCCCTAAGTGACCCGATCATCGCCTCGCCCAGCCTGGTGCCCGAGAGCCACGCCGCCTCGACGCGCGGACCGATGCACCAGTCGCCGCAGACGCCGAGGCGCCGCGCGGTGTTCCAGTGGAATTGCATGTCACCCTCGCCGGAGCGGGCGTAGCGCCAGCTGTGCGCGTAGATCGCCAGCGGTTTGGGCAGGTCGATACCGGCCTTCGCCGCGAAGGCGTCGAGCAGGGCGGGAGATACGCTTGCCCGCTCGTCGCCGAGATGCGCGTCCGACCAGTCCGGGTCGGCCTGGATCACCCAGGTCTCCGGTCCGTCGCGCCCCGGCTTGGCGCTATCACGCGCGGCCCAGCCGACCGCGCCTTCGCCCTTGATAATGTCAACATCAATGGGCAGCGTGGAAGCGAAGCAGGCGGCGACCGTCCAGCAAGGCTGCGACGGCGTGACGGCAGCGACCGAAGCGATTCCGGGGACGTAAGCGGCCACGAGCGCGCCGACCTGCTCCGCAGGGATCGCGACGACAACGGTCTCGAACGTACCCTCGTCGACGTCTTCGCCGCGCAAGCGCCAGCCGGCCGCCTCCTCAAACAGAGCGGTGACATGCGCCGACCAGCGCACGTCGAGCCGGCTTGCCATGGCGGCGATCGGTGCGCTCATGCCCGGCGTGCCGACCCAGGCGTCTTCGCCCGCCGCCGGCCATCGCGCAGCGAGGCCTTCGGCTGCCCAGAGCGCGATCCGGGCGCGAAAGGCGGGATCGCGCGCGTTCATGTACTGGGCGCCGTAATCGAAGCCGGCGACGCCGGCCGAGGTCTCGAGCGAACGCGTCGACATGCGCCCGCCGGGGCACCGGCCCTTGTCGAAAAGCACGATGGCATGTCCGGCGCGAACCAGAGCTTCTGCGCAGGCGAGTCCGGCCATGCCGGCTCCAATGATGGCAATGGTCATGAGGGAGTGGGTAGCACGTCACGATCGCAGACCATGCCTGGTCCGTCTGCAATGCTGCGGCGGACGTACCTGTCGGCACAACCGTGACACGCCGCGTCGGAGAGCTGGCAAGACCAAGCCTGAGCAGGAGCGGTCCTGACGCAAGCTGAGGCTGCTGCTGCGTCTCGTGCCTACACGTCCAGGTTCGCCACGCTCAGCGCATTGTCCTGGATGAACTCGCGGCGGGGCTCCACCACGTCGCCCATCAGCTTGACGAAAATATCGTCGGCTTCGGCGCCCTCGTTGATCTTGACCTGGAGCAGCGAGCGCGCGTCTCGGTCCAGCGTGGTCTCCCAGAGCTGGTCGGGATTCATCTCGCCCAGGCCCTTATAGCGCTGCATCTGGGAGATGCCCTTGCCACCCGCCATCATGACGGCGTCGAGCAGTTCGCCCGGACCCGAGACCTGCATCTCGTCGTTCTTGCGAACGAGTTTGGCCGGCTTGCCGAAGATTTCCGCCAACGTCGCCGTATGCTCGCTGAGGCGCCGCGCCTCGGCGGAAGCGAGCAGTCCGGCGTCGAGGATCGCGGCTTGGATCACGCCACGCACCTCGCGGGTCAACACGTAGCCGCCGTTCTCGATGCGGCCGGCCCAGCCGCGCTCGGTCTCGTCGGAGCGCGCGTCGAGTCGCTCCGCCAACGTCGCGACGTGCTGGTCGGCGTGGTCGTCGTCGTCGATCGGCTTCAGCGCGCCGGCGATCGCCGCCTGCTCGACGATGCCACGATCATAGCGCGAGTGCAGTCCGCCGACGAGGTGGCGTACCTGGCGCGCCTCCTCGACCAACGCGCGCAGGTCGTTGCCGGCACGCTCCTCGCCATCGGCGAGGCGCAGCACGGCGCCGTCGAGCCCGTGGCCGATGAGGTAGTCTTCCCGCGCGCGCTCGTCCTTCAGGTACATCTCGGAGGAGCCGCGCTTCACCTTGTAGAGCGGCGGCTGGGCGATGAAGACGTGGCCGCGGTCGATCAGCTCGCGCATCTGGCGGAAGAAGAAGGTCAGCAGCAGGGTGCGGATGTGCGAGCCGTCGACATCGGCATCCGTCATGATGATGATCTTGTGGTAGCGCAGCTTGTCGGGGTTGAAGTCATCGCGCCCGATGCCGGTGCCGAGCGCGGTGATCAGCGTGCCGATCTCCTGGCTGCCCAGCATGCGGTCGAACCGCGCCCGCTCCACGTTGAGGATCTTGCCGCGCAGGGGCAGCACCGCCTGGTACTCTCTCGCGCGTCCCTGCTTGGCCGAACCGCCGGCAGAATCGCCCTCGACCAGGAACAGCTCGGCCTTCGCGGGATCGCGCTCCTGGCAGTCGGCGAGCTTACCGGGCAGGTTGGCGACGTCGAGTGCGCCTTTGCGCCGTGTCAGCTCACGGGCCTTTCGTGCCGCCTCGCGCGCTTGCGCCGCCTCGATCACCTTCGCGGTGACGATGCGGGCGTCGGCCGGGTGCTCCTCGAGCCAGCGGTCGAGCATCTCGTTGACGAGGCTCTCGACGACTGGCCTGACCTCGGAGGAAACCAGCTTGTCCTTGGTCTGCGACGAGAACTTCGGGTCGGGCACTTTGACGCTGAGCACGCAGGTGAGTCCCTCGCGGCAATCGTCGCCGGTGAGGTCGACCTTCTCGCGCTTCAGCATGCCGGACTTGTCGGCGTAGCCGGTCATCTGCCGGGTCAGGGCGCCGCGGAAGCCGGCGAGATGGGTGCCGCCGTCGCGCTGCGGGATATTGTTGGTGAAGGCCAGCACGTTCTCGTGATAGGAATCGTTCCACCACAACGCCACCTCTACGGTGATGCCGTCCTTCTCGCCCTTCATCAGGATCGGCGCGGCGATGAGCGAGGCCTTGGCGCGGTCGAGATAGCGCACGAACGCCTCGAGCCCGCCGTCGTAGAACAGCTCCTCGACCTTGTGCTCGGCGCTGCGCGCGTCGGTCAGGATGATGCGCACGCCCGAGTTCAGGAAGGCGAGCTCGCGTAGGCGGTGCTCGATCCGGCTGAAATCGTACTGGATGTGCGTGAAGGTGTTGGGCGAGGCGAGGAAGGTCACCTCGGTGCCGCGCTTGGGGCGGCCGTTCACCTCCGGCGAGGGGCCGACCACCTCCAGCCGATCCTGGACCACGCCGTCGGCGAAGGCCACGAAATGCTCGCGCCCATCGCGCCAGATGCGTAGCTTGAGCCAGGTCGAGAGCGCGTTGACGACGGATACGCCGACGCCGTGGAGGCCACCCGAGACCTTGTAGGAGTTCTGGTCGAACTTACCGCCGGCGTGGAGCTGGGTCATGATGACCTCGGCCGCCGACACGCCTTCCTCGCCGTGGATGCCGGTGGGGATGCCGCGGCCGTCGTCGGTCACGCCGACCGAGCCGTCGGGGTTCAGTGTCACCGTCACTCGTGTGGCATGGCCGGCAAGCGCCTCGTCGATGGCGTTGTCGACCACCTCGTAGACCATGTGGTGGAGGCCCGAGCCGTCGTCGGTGTCGCCGATGTACATGCCCGGCCGCTTGCGCACCGCGTCGAGGCCGCGGAGGACCTTGATGGAATCGGCGCCGTATTCCTCGGCGTTCTCGGGAGTCGGGTCGCTCGGCGACGGACCTGGGCGGGCCGTATCTTCCATGCTTAAGAGATGCTCTCGCTGAGAGGGAGCGCCGGCCGAGTGCGGGCGCGAAAGTCGCTCCCGACCATAGCAATCCGCCGCCGCGATTGCATGCCTAAAGCGTTGATCGCGGTGGAAAAGAGGGTCGCCAACGACCCTAGCGAATGGTGGCTGCCAGGGTGCCGACCGAGATCACCGGGCCGGTCACCGTGCTGACGATGCCGAGGAACTTCTGCAGGTCGTTGAGCGGCGAGTTTGACACGTAGAGGATGTCCTTGTCATGCATCGAGAACCGGCGCGCGAGCAGCAGAGAGGCCGGGTCGCGCATGTTGATGATGTAGACTGTCGGCACCAGGTCGAGCGCGGCCTGGCTCGCCGTGAGCCCGGGGAAGTCGCGCACTACCGAGATCGGCTCGTAGCGGAACACGAACACGCCTTCGGGATCGGCGCGATCGTCGGCGAGGCCCGCCGCCTGCGCCACCGCCTCCTCCAGCGAGATGCCAAGGGCATCGAAGTTGATGTTGGCGTTGCGCAGCGTTGCGCCGAAAGCGGTGAAGGACAGCGGGTAGTGGACGACCGTGAGCGTGTCGCCCGGGCGAGCGTAGATGTTCTCCCTCGGCGTGTTCAGCAGCGTCTGGAACGGCACGCGGACGGTCTTGCCGCGGCGGGAAAGCTCGAGGAAGGTCTGGTTGGCCGGCGTGGTGATGCCGCCGCTCTCGGCGATCACGTCAAGTAGGTGATCACCCTTCGTGGAGAGTGGGACGCGACCGCCCTTCACTGATTCTCCGGTAACGGTGATCGAGGAGAAGATCGGCTGGCTGATGGTGACGATCGCCTGCGGTTCGATAGCCTTGCCCGTCAGCTTATCAACGACTAGCTTCTCCACCTCGGGCGTGGTCTTGCCGACGACGTCGATTTGGCCGGCGTAAGGAACGGTGATGGTGCCATCGCGCTGGACCACTTGCGGCGGCACAGTGGCCGAATGCGAGCCCGTGGTGTCGGACGTCGAGACCGGCTGTGAGAACAGGCCACCGGAGGCCGCCTCGAAGACGTTGACGATCACCGTGTCGCCGACACCGATGCGCTGCTCGATCGGCCCACGGTAGTCACCAAACTTCCCGTAAAGGCTCGGGCCGGGGAAGCTCTGTAGCTTCTGCGTGATCAGATCGTTGACGCGAACAAGGAGATACGGGTTGTCGGCGGCCGTGCTCGTGCTCACAACGCTCGCGCGCGTCGGGCCAGTGTTGGGTACGGTGGAACATGCGCCCAGCGCGCAAGTCAATGCTAAAGCGCAACCGATGCGTTTCGCTGCTTGGCGCCCGCCGACCTTATTGCTGGTTCGTGTCAAAGCGCGTCCCGCCAACCCGGCCGCAAACTACGCCATCGTCACTTTCCGTTCCATGAGCGGCGTGGCGCATTCGGCAGGTTGTTGTGTTCGGGACACACCCGGCAGCTCCACCGCCTGATTTATAGGCTTACAGCCGACCGGCGTAATGGGGGGGAACGACAGGCGAAATTACAACAAGATCCGACGATGCGGGGCTGTCAAATCGGACCACTGCGCCAAGTGCTACTGCCGCCGCCGCGATCACGATAACCAAGACGAGCGAAACACGGAATTGGCGCCGGGCGGCATTCCCATCGAAGTTTCGGATAAAACCGGCGTTCGGTGCGTGTTGGAAATGATCAGCGATCGACATACGCGTTGCCTCAAACTCTACCCGCTTAAAGCTGACGGGAAAGTATTTCCGCCCGGTTTCGTACCCAGCCCTACGACAGGATGATTGTGAAACGCGACAATTCTGAAACAGTTGCGCCGGAAACGATCTGGAAGGTAAGAAATTTGGAAAAGCGCGGTTGCGTCACCGCAACGGTCGTGCAGGCCCCCATCTTGGAGATGGGGATGTCGTCGCGGAGAGTCGCCGTGGTAAAGCGGGTAGCTGAAGCGGAGATCCTCGATGGTTGATTACTCGCACTGGTCGATGACAGGTCTACCCCCCGAGCCGCGGCGCTATAACGTCGGCGCGCGCTGGTTCCACTGGGTCACCACGCTGCTGATCTTCGTCATCGTCCCGCTCGGCTGGATCTTCGCCGAATTCAAGACCATGAAGGACAACAAGAACGTCTTCGAGGCGCCGATCCCAGGTTCGCCGGCGGACTACGCTTCCCTGCACAAGACGCTCGGTCTTCTTGTGCTGGCGATCGTCGCCGCCCGCATCATCTATCGCATCGTCAATCGGCCGCCGCCTCTACCCGGCCGCCTGCCCGCCGTGGAGAAGGGCCTCGCCCATGCCACGCACTGGCTGCTCTACCTCGTGCTCCTGGTGATGCCGATCTCCGGCTACATCATGTCGTCGGCGGGCGACCATCCGATCAGCATCTTCTGGCTCTTCGATTTCCCGAAACTCCCGATCTCAAAGGATCAAGGGAGAATCGCCCATAGCATCCATATCTATGTGCAGTTCGTCGTGTACGCGCTCGTCGTCATGCATCTTTCGGGTGTCGCCGTGAGCCTCTTCCTGCGGCGCGACAACGTCCTGGGGCGTATGCTGCCGAGGCAGGCCAACGCGGAGTAGAAGGTGCCGAACGTCCGTTTTGTATTACCGGCCGGCGCTTCGGCTTTGCGCGACAGCAAGGCGCCGTCTGTCAATTTCGGCCAGACGGCGAGCGACTACGGGAGATGGCGCGCCGGCTTCCCGCCGCACTTCTTCAAGCGATTGTTCGCTGAGGGCTGGGTGATGCCGGAAAACGCCGTGCTCGATCTGGGCACCGGGACCGGCACGATCGCGCGCGGCCTTGCGCTGCGCGGCTGCCGTGTCACCGGCTTGGATTCCGAGCAGCACCTCCTCACCGAGGCGGCGCGGCTCGACCGCGAGGCGGCGACGGGCGTGACCTACGTGCAGGGGCAGGCCGAAGCCACCGGGCTGCCGGCTTCGAGCTTCGATTTCGTCACCGCCGGGCAGTGCTGGCATTGGTTCGACCGCGCGGCGACCGTCGCCGAGGTCGCCCGCGTGCTGGTTCCGGGCGGCCGGCTGGTGATCGCCCATTTCGATTGGCTGCCGATCGGTGACAACGTCGTCGCCATGACCGAGCGGCTGGTCGAGCGCTACAATCCCGAGTGGCAGCTTGGCTACACCTCTGGCATCTATCCACCCTGGCTGACAGATGTCGCAGAGGGTGGCTTTGAGGCGCTCGAGACCTTCTCCTTCGATGTCAGGGTCGCCTACACGCACGAGGCTTGGCGCGGGCGCATCCGCGCCTCGGCCGGCATCGGCGCCTCGCTGGCGACGGACAGCGTGGCAAGCTTCGACACCCACCTAGAGGAGGAGTTGAAGCGCCACTGGCCGAACGAGCCGCTGCTGGTTCCGCACCGGGTCTGGGCGCTCAAGGCCGAATGGCCGGGCTGAACGCGCGCGCATCCCGGTGGTCGACGAAGCGACCCGCAATCTCCGTGGCAAGGTCACGCGCAAGGACCTGTTCTACGCGCCGAGCCCCAGGTTTGCAGGAGACCGAGCGCGCCGCTTCTCCGCCCGCCGGAAGCAGCGGGCGGGAAGCGGTCGCCTCAAGGCCAGCGTCTACTCGGTGATCAGTACCGGGCGACAACAGGCGCAGGTGCCGACAGGAAGTCGAACTTGTAGCTGAAGCCGATCTGCGCGCGATTGTCGACGTCGCGCTGGTGTACGCCAACGCCGCCGTTCGTCGTGTTCACCAGCAGGTCCGCCGTGCGCCCGTAATCGGAGTGGCGGTATTCGGCGCGGATCGACCAGTTGTTCGAGATCGCGTATTCGATGCCGCCGCCGACGGTGTAGCCCACGCGGGTGTGGCTGAACTGGTCGGTGACGCCGTTGAAGGTGTTGACGTAGCCGTTGTTGAGGTTGGCGAAGGCGGCGCCGCCGGTGGCGTAGAACAGCACGCGGTCGACCGCGACGCCGACGCGGCCGCGGATCGAGCCCTGGATCGTGTTGCTGCTGTAGGCGGCGATGCCGCCGAGAATGTTGCTCGCCTTGGCGCTGCTGCCGTCGACGTCGCCCTCGACACCGAACACGAAGCTCGCGGCGGCTGCGTTGCCCAGGAACGGGATGCCGCGCGTCTGATAGTTGTAGCCGACGTGGGCGCCGCCGATCACGCCGTCGGAGCTGGCGCTGTTCGAGGCGAGGCCGACGGGCGTGCCGGCGACGTTGGCGCGCGCGCGCACGTTGCCGAAATCGTAGCCGACCTGGCCGCCGACGTAGAGGCCTGTCCAGGTGAACACCGGCGGCGGAGCGGCCGGCACGTAAACCGGCGGCGCCCGCCGCGACGGCAGATCGGCGGCGAAAGCCACGCCCGGCAATGCAAGCAGGGCGGTGGTGAACAAAATCTTACGCATGTCTGAACCCCTCGGATCAACACCGATGAAGTGCATTCGTAAAACGTCAGTATTAAGAAACTAAATCAGCTCACGTCCTTGTGTTTTCACGAAGTTTTCATCGGCGTAAAGCTTTGCGGCGACGCTGCCGTACGCTTGTCCCAATTCTGCCGACTTGTAGACCATTGTCGCCTTAGCCTGCACCTCGCAGTTGCCGAACATTATGTGGAGGCCGCAGGCCGAGCCCGAGCGATCGGTGCCGAGATGTCACCGCGCCGAGCTGCCTGGCTGACCGCGAGCCCGAAGCGGCCCAGCATGCGGTAACTCTTGCGATTTATGAGCAGGATCCCGCAGCGCGCGCCACCAGGTGGAAGAAGCTGCCGGTTACGTGGCCGCGGCGGCTGCCGGCCGGCGCGGGCGCACCGCCGTGGGCGTCGCGGACGAAGGCGAACGGCGCCTCGCCCTCGCCATCAAGGATGGTGGCATAGTGGAATTCGTGACCGCGCAGGGCGGTACCGGCCGCGCCGAGACAGCCGTCGGCGGCGAGCGTCACGTCGCGGTAGCCCAGGTGCATCTTGCGTTTGGCGAAGGAGGTCGCGACACCGAGCAGGCCGGCCATGGCGTGGATCTCGCCGGCCGCATCGACGAGGCTCTCGCCCAGCACCATGTAGCCGCCGCACTCGCCATGGACCGGGCGCGTTTCGGCAAAGCGCCGCAGCCCGTCTTTGAAACGCGTCGCGGCCGCAAGCGTGCCGGCGTGAAGCTCGGGGTAGCCACCGGGCAGCCAGCAGCAGTCGCAATCCTCCGGCGGCGGCTCGTCAGCCAGCGGCGAAAAGGCGAGGAGTTCGGCGCCCTGCGCGCGCCAGCCGCCGGCGAGGTGCGGGTAGAGGAAGGAGAAGGCGGCGTCGCGGGCCACCGCGAGGCGCTGGCCCGGCGGCGGCACGGCGCCGGAGAAGCCGCCGGCCGCCGAGTCTGGCAGCGAGCCGGCTGTCATCGGCGCCGCCATAGCGCGCACCGCGTCGAGGTCGACGTGGGCGGCGACGAAATCGGCGATGGCGTCGAGCATGGTGCCGAGCCGCGGCAGTTCGCCGGCCTGCACCAGGCCGAGGTGGCGCTCGGGCAGGGCGAGGGCCTCGCCGCGCGGTAGCGCGCCAAGCACGGCGAACCCGGCGGCGGCGACGGCATCGGCGGCGAGCCGGCGGTGGCGCTCGCTGGCGACACGGTTCAGCACCACGCCGCCGATGCGCACGGCCGGGTTCAGCGCGGCGCAGCCGGCGGCAATAGCGGCGGCGGTCTGCGACTGGCCGCTGACGTCGAGCACCAGCAGCACCGGCAGACCGAGGCGGGCGGCGAGGTCGGCGGTGGCGCCGGTCTCGCCCGCAGGCGCGACCACGCCGTCGAAAAGACCCATCGACCCCTCGCCGATCAACAGGTCGGCGCCGGTCGATGCGCGCCGCGCCAGCGCGCCGATCAGCGCGGGCGGCATCGCCCAGGTGTCGAGATTGAGGCTGTCACGGCCGGTAGCGGCGGCGTGGAAGGCGGGATCGATATAGTCCGGCCCGTTCTTGCAGGCGGTCACGGCGAGGCCGGCGCGGGCGAAGGCGCGCAGAAGGCCGAGCGTCACCACCGTCTTGCCGCTGCCCGAGCGCGGCGCCGAGACGATCAGGCCGGGCGTGGCCGTGCGCCCATCCGAGTCGCTAATGGTGGCGCAGCCAGTCGAGCACAGGCTCGGCGCTGCGATCGGGCGGGAACACGGGGTAGAAGACGTCTTCGATGGTACCGTCGCGCACCATCAGGGTAAGCCGCCGGATCAGGCGCGGACTGTCGCCTGCGCGGAAGGTCGGCAGGCGAAGCGCGTTGCAGAGCACGTGGTCGGCGTCGCTGAGCACGGGGTAGGGCAGGTGTGGGCGCTCGGCCAGCTCGCGCTGATAGCTCGGCGCCTGCGTGCTCACGGCGTAGACGCCTGCGCCGAGCGCGGCGAAGTCGGCGTGAAGGTCGCGGATGGCGCAATTCTGCGGAGTGCAGCCGCGGGCGCCCGGGATGCCGTCCCAGCCATCGGGCAGGGCGACGCCGGGCTGCCCGGTCATCGGGTAACAGAAGATCACGCTGCGCCCTGCCGGCAGGGCGTCGAGCGCGACGCGCCCACCTTGGGTCGAGGGCAGCGCCACCGCCGGAAGCGGCAGGCCCGCGAGGTGGTCGCAGGCGCCGTCGTCGACCGGCTCGGGCAGTGCGTCGGGTAGGGTGCTATAGGAGGCCTGGCTCATCGGGTTTGCGCCGCAACGGGCTCACGCGCGGCAACGGTCGGCACCACGAAAGGTGGCGGTACCTGCACCGCCACCGGACCCTGCTGCGGGCCGCCGCGGAACAGCGCGTAGTCGAAGGCGCGATCGCCGCTCATCACGCGAAGGGCCGCCGGCATGACCAGGACGACCCAACTGCCGATATGGTCGCCGGGGCGCAACGTCTCGGTCTTGCCGGTGTCGTTGCGGTGGACGACCGCGGCGAAGGATGTCGCGCCCTCGACCAGTCCAAGCAGGCGCAACGACGGCGGCTGCTCGACGACGGGCTGGGGCGGCGGGGCGATGTAGACGTAAGGCGGTGCCACGATCGGGCGGCGCCGGCTGGGCACAAACAAGGGCTGCTCGACGAAGGCCTTCAACGACGCCTTGTCGAGTGCGGCGAGCGGATTGAGGGATCGCGTCTCCTGCCCCACAGCCGGCGCGGCGGCGGCCAGCAGGAGGGCGACCGATGGCAGAAGGCGGGACGAAATCATCCGGTGCCTTTCCTGAAATGCCCCTGGACCGTAAGGTCGACGTGCAGGCCAGCCTTCCCGGCGGTACCCGACGAGTTTTGAGCATCGATCGGCTTCGCGCTCAAGTCGGTGGCGTCGAGCAGCGGAGTCGCGGTCTCGATCGCGTAGAGCAGGTCGCGCAGGCCGGCGTTGTCGATGCTCAAGCTGAGCTGGATCGCGACGGTACCCTCGGCCTCCTGCTCCGGTGTGCTGGTGAACTGCGCCTCTTCGAGGTGCCCGCCGGCGGCCTCGACGGAGCGGCCCGCGCGCTCCTGGAGCTCGGCGCGCGCAAGGCTTGGGCTCGCCGCGGCGAGATAGAGCGTCGATGTGTCCTGCGGCTGCAGACGGCGGGACTGGCGCTTGGCGACCTCCTTGACGATCTGCGCGGCGGTGGTGCCCTGCTTGGTGGCGACCTCCCGTGAAGCGGAGGCTTCGGCGAGGTTGCCGACCGTGAGCGCCACCAGCAGCAGCGGTAGGCCAAAGAACAGCGCCACTGCACCGAAACGCCAGAGTTGGGTGGCGTTGCCCGCGTTCACGGCGCGTCCTCCGCCTTGGGCTGCGGACGGTCGGCGCTGAGCTCGAAATCGTCGCGCCCGGCGTGGTCGCGGGCGATGGTCGAGGTAAAGCGCACGTTGTTCAGCCCGGCCGCCTCGAGCTTGCCGATCAGCGCGGGCGCGTTGCCGGAGGATCCGACCAGGCGCACCTTGTCGGGCTGGATCGTCAGCTCCTTGAGGTAGGTGTCGACGGGAATGCTGCTCGACAGCATGTCGATGAGCACGACGGTGGAGCGGGCCGGCTGCTTGCCCTCCAGCATCGCCTGTTCGCGGCTGCCGACATTGCCGAAAGAGGCGGCGCGGAGCAGCCGGCGCGCCTTGGCGAGCCTTTGCGCGGCGGCATCCCTGTCGCCGGCGGCGCTGCCGGCCAGAACCGCGCTTCCAATGAAGGCAAGCAGCAGCAATCCACCGACGGCGAGCGCGATGTGCGATACGAAGCGACGCGATTCCGCGCGCGGCGGTGTTGCCGCCCCGCCGCCGAGCAGGTTCACGGCGAGCGGACGCTGCAGCTCGCCGGCATCCGCCCCGATGGCGGTCGGCACCAGACCGGCGCCGTCGAGTCGCTGGAGCGGCACCGCGACGAGGTCGCGCGAGGTCGCGGTCAGCGTCACCGCCACCGAGCCGGTACTCGCGCCCTCGCTCTCGGTGCGGAAACCGTAGAGCACGCGATCCGGCCGCCACGGCGTCAGCCGGTCGAGCCGGTGCTCGAGGATGGGCGCGAGGAACTCGCGGCTGGCGGCGGGCAGCGACAGCTTCCGCTCAAGGATCTGCGTCGCCGGCAGCCGCAGCTCCACCGCCGACCAGCGCGTCGCCACGAGACCGGCGAGCGCCTCAGGTGCCATGGCCTGCAAGGTGCCGAGCGCCGCCGCGCCGTCGCGGCCGAGCCGATGCAGCGCCAGCACGCCGGTGTCGTCGGCGACGGCGACGAGCCTGAGGTCGGGGAACACGCGCTCCAGCAGCGGCTCGATGCTCTGGCAGAAGGCCTCGACCAGCCGCGCCCAGGTGGCCCCGATCCTGTCCTGCGCTTTGGCCACGGCCGGGACGTGGCGAAGGCGATCGTTGAGGCGTCGCGCGTAGGGCGCAACGACGCTCGTGCCACCAACGATGCGGGCGCTGCGCGGAGCCTTCGAGCCGATCAAGACAGCGTCCGGCGCGTCGTCCAGCGCTTCGGGTGCGGACGTCTGGGGCGCCGCCATGATCAGCCCGTCGTCCGCAGCACTTCGTCGACGGTGGTCAATCCGCGCGAGGCCTTGCTGAAGCCGTCCTCCACCATGGTGGTGAGGCCGTTGGCCCGACCGGCGGCGAGCAGGCGGCTGGATTCCGA
>CBDAPQ010000002.1:0-56049 GCA_965198485.1 Beijerinckiaceae bacterium | reverse complement strand
CGCCGGAGCGCCGGTGGTCGCGTCCGACGTCTCGGCCTTCCGCGAGATCGACGCACCGGGCCTAGAGAGAGTGTCCCCGCTCGATGGCGAAGGCTGGCTTCGCGCCGTGGAGGCGCGGATCGGTTCGCGATCCGAGGCGGCCGCCCGTCTCGCTCCCGCCGTCTGGACCAGCTATTTCGAGGCGCTCGACGCTTTCATCGAAGAGCTTTGAGCTGGTGCGGCGGCGCCGTTGCGCGCCGGATGCCGGAACTCGCGGATGCCGAGCACCGTGCGTTGAATGAAGAGCACGGTGAATATGGTGCCTGCCAAAAGCACGAGCGCTTCGTAGACCGAGACGAAAGATCCGCCGACGGTAACGCCGGCGTGGGGCGCGAAAAACATGCCCGCGTTCAGGCACACGAGCATCAAGCGCAGCTCGGTCGGACCGCCCCACAGGAACGAAAGCTGGAAGACGCCGGAAACGTGATTGTTGATGAAGACGTAGATGCAGAGAAGGAAGTAGCCGATCAGGGCGAAGAGCGACACAGCCATGGCCACGTCGCGTGAAAATCCGAGCCCGGCCATGATCAGCAGGTTGCAGAGCGCATCGACGGTATGGTCGACGAAGTAGCCGTAGACCGGACGCTCGATGCGACGGTGCCGGGCCAGACTGCCGTCGAGCGAGTCGCCGAACCAGTTGATCACCAGGCCCAGCGAGGCCACCCAAAGGAACCCCGGAAAGCTCCGGCTCGCGATGTAGCCGGCGAAGACGATGATCGCCCCCAAGACCGAGAATGCCGTGAGGCTGTCGGGCGTGACGAAGGCGGGTAGGCGCGTGCAAAGCCAAGTGAGGAGTTGCCGTTCGCGTCGAGCGACGAGGTTCCCCTGGATGCGGGTCACACGAAAAGTCCCGTCCGCCACGCGCTCCACCCTCGATCAAGCCGGTGCCCCGTGGTCGCATCAAGCACATCCCGGCGGCGCACGACAGCGCTCGCGACGCCCGGGACCGACGCTTTGCGCAAGCCATCGGCGTGTGCGCTGCGCGCCTCATGCCCCGCTTTGGTCGCGATCGCCTGCTTTGGAGCACACCGTCAGGATCTCCGTTGGGACGTTTTCACGCGCGGATGTTGCACGATCTGCATAGTCGCTCCCTCCGATTCGTGCTTACATTGCGCCGCAGCATTGCGCCGCACCACTGTTCAGATATCGTTAATCTGGCGCATGCTCAGGTCGCGTCAGTCAAAAGGGACCCATGTTCGCATGAAGCGTAGCCATGCCGGTCTAGAGAGCGACAGCCGCGGGGCGCTTCAGGACATTGTCGCTCGACGGATGAGCGCGGAGCGCAAGGCGGTGCGTAGTCCCGATCGCTTGACCAATCCTTTTGCCCAGAGCACCGACTTCGGCACGTTGCCGGGAATGCAGGAGCTTAAGCTGCAGCGTTCGGCGGCCGAGCATATCGGCTTGGCCAACCCGTTTTTCCGCGTTCACGAAGCTCGCGCCGGAGCCTGGACCCGCATCGGCGGCCGTCCCTACAGCAACTTCTCGTCCTACGATTATCTCGGACTGAACGGTCATCCCGAAGTCCATGCCGCGTCCTGCGCGGCGATCGCCGACTACGGTACATCGTGTTCCGCCAGCCGGCTTGTCGCGGGGGAGCGGCCGCTGCACCGCCAACTGGAGCGCGCGCTCGCCGACCATTACGAGCAGCAGGACGCCGTCGTCTACGTCAGTGGCCACGGCACCAACGTGGCCGCCATCGGCTCGCTGCTCGGGTCGAAGGATCTCGTGATCCACGACAGCCTGGCCCATAATTCGATTGTTCTGGGGGCGACGCTGTCGGGCGCCGCCCGCCGAGCCTTCCCGCACAACGATGTCGAGGCGCTCGACCGCATCTTGAACTCGTGCCGCGCTCAATACGAGCGCGTGCTGGTCGTCGTCGAAGGCCTCTACAGCATGGATGGCGATACGCCCAACCTCGCAGCACTCGTCGAGATCAAGGCCCGTCATGGTGCCTGGCTGATGGTCGATGAGGCCCACGGGCTCGGCGTCCTCGGCGAAACCGGGCGCGGCTCGTTCGAGCATTGCGGCGTGGCTCCGAAGGATGTCGACATCTGGATGGGTACGATGTCGAAGACGTTGTCGGGGTGCGGCGGCTATGTCGCCGGCTGCCAGGCCTTGATCGAATACCTGAAGTGCATGTCGGGCGGCTTCATCTACAGCGTCGGACTGCCGCCGCCGATGGCTGCCGCCGCCTTGGAAGCGCTGAAGATTCTCCATCGCGAGCCCGCTCGCGTGGCGCGCCTTCAGCGCAATTCCGCGTTGTTTTGGACGCAGGCCAAGGCGCGCAAGCTCGACGTCGGCACGAGCGCCGGGCACGCGGTCATTCCCTTCGTGACCGGTAGTTCGCTCGCCGCAGTGCTGCTGTCGCAGATGCTGTTCGAGCGGGGTGTCAATGTTCAACCGATCATCCATCCGGCGGTGCCGGAACGCAACGCGCGACTGCGCTTCTTCTTGTCGTCCGAACATACGTCGGAGCAGATCGTCAATGTCGTCCAGGCGATCGCCGAATGCCGTGGCCGCGCCAGCGCCGGACCCACTGGATTAGCGCTGACCACCTGATCCATTTCAGTTAAAAGGACCCAAAACCTAGACCTTTAACTATGCCGCGTGCCCGCTAGGGCGGTTGACACGCGGCTTCGGAACGAAGGAAGAAAACCAAGCCGGACCCGAGCGGTGTGGCTCAATCTAATTGCCCGCTACGTCCCGCGCTCGCATGAGCCTGGATGCGGATGCCCAAAGGACCGGTCGATCTTTGAACGAGCGCCAGGATATCGCTGTCGTCGGCCGATCGTGTCGCTTGCCCGGAGCCGCCTCGGTCCCGAAGCTCTGGAGCCTGCTGTCGGAAGGTCGGTGCGCGGTCACGCGAATCCCGTCAGACCGCTGGTCTCATGACCGGCTGCTGCATCCGCGCATCGCGGAGCGCGGACGCACCTACACCTTCGCCGCCGGCGTGCTCGAAGACATCTGGGGCTTCGACCCGGGCGCCTTCGGCATGTCGCCACGCGAGGCGGAGCAGATGGATCCGCAGCAGCGTCTGCTGCTGGAGCTGACCTGGGAGAGCCTGGAGGACGCCGGCATTCGGCCCTCGAAGCTCGCCGGCACCGACACCGGCGTCTTCGTCGGCGTGTCCGCCGTCGACCACTCGACCCTGCGCATGCTCGATATGGCCTCGGCCGACGCGTACATGATGACCGGCAACACGCTTTCGGTCGTCGCCAATCGCCTGTCCTACATCTTCGACCTGCACGGCCCGAGCTTCATCGTCGACACTGCCTGCTCCTCGGCGCTGGTCGCGCTGAACGAGGCGGTGGTCAACCTGCGCAGCGGCCGGATCGACACCGCTCTCGTGGGCGGCGTCAGCATCCTTGCCAGTCCGCAGGCGTTCGTCGGGTTTTCGCAAGCGGCGATGCTGTCGCGCCGCGGCTTGTGTCAGGCGTTCTCCGCCAATGCCGACGGCTACGTGCGCGCCGAGGGCGGCGCCATGCTGGTTCTCAAGACCCGCGAGGCGGCCGAACGTGACGGCGACGCCGTCCACGCCTATATCACCGCGGCCGACGTCAATTCGGACGGGCGCACCAACGGCATCTCGCTGCCCTCAAAGGGGTTCCAGGCCAAGCTCCTCGAGAAGCTCTATATCGAGGGTGGGATCGACCTCGACGCGCTCGCCTTCTTCGAGGCGCACGGAACCGGCACGCCCGTCGGCGATCCGATCGAGGCCGCCGCGATCGGCGAGACCATCGGCCGGCGTCGCGCGGCGCCGCTGCTGATCGGCTCGATCAAGACCAACATCGGCCACATGGAGGCGGCCTCCGGCCTCGGTGGCGTGCTCAAGGCGATGCTCGCACTGGAGCACGACCTGCTGCCGCCCTCGCTGCACAGCGCCGAGCTCAACACCCACATCGACTTCGAAGGCCTGAACCTGAAGGTGGCGCGGGAGCCGACGATCCTGCCCCGCGTCGACGGCCGCCGACGGTTCGCCGGCGTCAACTCCTTCGGCTTCGGCGGCACCAACGCCCACATCGTGTTGGCCGATGGCACCCCCAAGATCAAGGCGAAGGTCGCGGCGCCGCCACCACCCTACCTGGTGATCTCGGCGCACAGCCGCGCCGCCCTCGCCGCCCTCGTCGCCGACTACGCTCTGCGGCTCGATGGCGCCGCGACGGATGATGCCACGGCGCTTATGGCCGCCGCCGTCCATCGCCGCGACCGGTTGACCCATCGCGTCGTGGTGCCGACTGGCGATGCGGCGCAAGTCGTCGCAACCCTCGACCGGCTTGCCGACGAGGAGCAGGACCTCGCCGGCGCGGCGCGAGGCACCGCCATCGAGCGTTCGGCTCCGGTCTGCTTCGTGTTCTCCGGCAACGGCAGCCAGTTCGCCGGCATGGGTCTCGCGGCCTACGCTCACAACGCCGTCTTCCGCGAGAAGCTCGACCAGATCTCCCGCGACTTCGAAGTGCTCGCCGGTTGGTCGATCGTCGAAACGCTCGATGCGCCCGACATCGCCGCGAAGCTCGAGGTCACCCAGATCTCGCAGCCGCTGCTGTTCGCGATTCAATCGGCCTTGAGCCATGCCCTGCGACACGACGGACTCGTTCCGGACTTCGTCATCGGACACAGCGTCGGCGAAGTGGCGGCGGCGGAGGCGGCCGGCATCCTCGACGCCGCGGGTGCTCTCAAGACGATCTTCTCGCGCTCGCTGCACCAGGAGCTGACGCAGGGCAGCGGCGGCATGGCCGTCATCATCGGGTCGCGCGAGGCCACCGACAGCATCCTCGCCGAACTGCCCGACGTCGCGGTCGCCGCCTGCAATTCGCCGCGCGCGTTCACCGTCTCCGGGCCGAAGGCGGACATCGCCCGGCTTTCCGAGTTCGCCCGAGGGTTCAAGGCGCGGGTGCGCAAGCTCGACCTCGACTATCCCTTTCACAGCGCGCTGATGGCGCCGGTGGAGGCGCCGCTGTTGCGTAGCCTCCGGGGCCTGAAACACCACCGCGGCGACGTCGCCTTCGTCTCCACGGTGGTTGGTGCAATGCTGGAAGGCGACAGGCTCGACGCCGCCTACTGGTGGCGCAACGTGCGCGAGCCGGTCCTGTTTTCCGATGCCGTGACGGCGGCGGCCAAGGCGGGCGCCCGCATCTTTGTCGAGATCGGACCGGCACCGACGCTCCTGTCGCATATCAACGATACGATCGACGAACGCACCGCGACGATCGCGACGCTGCCGACGCTGGACAAGCGTGACAAGGGCTTCGATCCCATCAAGGTCGCCGTTGCCACCGCGATCTCCCGCGGTGCCAAGGTCGACGAGGCCGGCGCTTTCGGAGCGGCGCCGGGCGCAAACGCGCGGATCGACCTCCCGCTCTATCCCTGGCAACGCATCGCCTACCGGCTCGGCGAGACGTCCGAGAATGTCTCGATTGCGTCGCCGACGGCCTGGCATCCGCTGGTCGGCGCCCGCTTCGCTGCCGACAAGCTGGAATGGCATTCGACGCTCGACACGACGTCGCATCCGGGTCTAGCCGACCATAACGTCGATGGACGTGCCATCCTGCCCGGCGCCGCTTTCGCCGAGATGGCGCTGGCTGTGGCGCGCGACTGGCTCGGCACCGAAGCGGCGACGGTCGCCGACCTCGAGATCACCAGCCCGATGCAGCTCACCCCCGATGCCGCGCGCGAGGTGGTCTGCCGATTGACGCCACTCATCAACCACGTCGAGATCCTGAGCCGCCCGCGCCTCGGACAGACGCCGTGGCAGATCCACGCGACTGCGAAGATCCTGCGCGATGCCGCCGTCGGCACGCTGCCTGAGATCGAGGATGTCGCGCCCCTCACCCCGTCGCATACGGTGACGGGCGCAGAAATCTACGCCATGGCCGACCGCGCCGGCCTGCACTACGGGCCGACGTTCCGTAAGCTCGCCCGGGCGACGCTGGTGCGGCCCGATTGCATCCGGCTCGACCTCACCGACGAGATCGCCGATCCGGAGTTCGGGGTCGATCCCGCGCGCTTCGACGCCTGTTTCCACGCGCTGGTGCTGATCTTCAACAGCCTGCGCGAGGCGGTGCACGGCACCGCCTATGTCCCTGTCCGCTTCGGCGAGATCATGTTGCGCAAGCCGGGCGCGACCTTCGTGCGGGGCCGCATCGACGTGCTGCGGCGCGACGAGCGCATCATCATCGCCAATTTTCTGCTCGTCGATGCCGACGGCGAGGTCGTGCTCTTCGTTCGCGAAGCGCGTTTCCAGGCGATACGCACTGCGCGCGGCGGCGATGCCGCGCGCAAGATGATCTACGCGGCGACGACGTTGGCGGCCGAGCCTACGGCGGCGCGCGGTGATCGTGCGCTCACGTTGGCGACGTTGCGCCAGGGCGTCACGGCCGCGATTCCGCACGCGATGTCGGAGGATTTCGTCTTGCTCGAGGGCTGGGCGACGAGTCTCGCGCTGGCGACGGCACGCGAACTCGCCACGGCGAACGTGATCGACGTCGATGCGCTGGTGCTCGCCGGTCGCCTACCGGAGAAGCTGCGCCCCTGGCTGGAGGACCTCCTGGTTTCGCTCGAGCGCTCGGGGCTGAGCCACCGAGACCAGCTGGGACGACACATCGATCCGGACGCGGAGATGCCGGCGCCCGACGAGATCCTGCGCACGATCGCGCACGAGCATCAGAACCTGTCGACCGAGCTGCTCGTGGCCGCGAGCACCGTGACCGCGATCCGCGCCATCGAGGCCGGCGAGAGTGCTGCGCCGGGGCGTTCGCTGTCGGCGAAGGTGCTCGACGGCTACGAGCTCGGTTCGAGCCGCGTGCAGGCCGCGTCCGCTTATCTGAACGCGCTTCTGCGCCGGTCGACGCGGGCCTGGCCGAAGGATCGCGCGTTGCGGCTGCTGCAGATCGGCTTCGGCCCGCTCTCCGCGGCGACGCTGAAGCTCGCCGACGAGATGCAGGCGCGGCTGACGATTCTTGATCCCGATCGGCGCAGGCTGGAACGCGCCCGTATCGCCTTCGCCGAACGTGGCGACGTCGAGTTCCTCGACAAGGCGGAGGATCTCAGGGCGGCCGACATCGACATCGTCGTGGCCGCCGACGCACTCCATCGCTGCCATCGGATTCCCGGCTTTCTCGCCAACCTTCGGCGCGGCCTTGCGCCGGGCGCCTTGCTCACCGTCGTCGAGCCCTCGCCCTCCTTCTTCCGCGACTTGACGCTCGGCCTCGACGCCAGGCTCGCCGGCGGCGAGGGTGACGGACAGTCGATCGACGAAGCCGATTGGCTGGAGATGTTGCAGGCCGTCGGACTCGCCGATGCCCAGGTTCTGCCCGTCGAAACCAGCGACGGCGTCTCCCTGCTGCTGACGGCGCATGTCGAGGCCGAGCGTCGTAGCTGGGGCGGCTCGGGCAATGCGCTGATCGTCGGCGGCAACGACGTGCGCAGCCCGTCGACGGTGCCGGCCCTCTCGACCCTCCTCGCCTCATCCGGATTGCACGTCTCGCTGGCGCTCGACGAAGGCGTCGATGTCGAGAGCCTCGTGGCCGAGGCACCTGCCTTCATCATCGTCTTCGCGCAGGACCCCGACGCGCGCGTCGATGCGGTGCGCAGCCTGACGTCGCAATGCTTGAACCTGAAGCACCTTGTCGCGGCCCTCGGTGCGAAGCCGACGAGTCTGTGGCTGGTTACGGCCGGTGCGGTGACCGCGCACGGCGACCGCGGTGCCGATGTCGCGGCGGGTCTCTGGGCTTTCAGCCGTACCCTGGCCAACGAGGTGCCGACGCTTGACGTGCGCCGGGTCGACGTCGCCGACGATTTGCGCGCCGAAGAGCTCGCCGAACGGTTGCGCGACCTCGTGCTGTCGACGACGTCCGAGACCGAGATCGTCCTTGGACGCGCCACGACCCGCGTCCTTCGCTTCGAGAACGGCTCCAGCCACGAGCGCGGCCACGGCGCCCATGCTGAAGCGGCGCGGCTGAAGCGAGGCGACGGCTCGGGCTTCGACCGGCTTCATTGGGGCGCGATCGCCCGCCAGCGGCCCGCCGCCGGCGATGTCGAGATCAAGGTCGAGGCGATCGGCCTGAACTTCCGCGACGTTATGTTCGGCCTCGGGCTCCTGCCGGAGGATATCCTCGAACACGGTTTCGCCGGCCCGACCCTCGGCCTCGAATGCACCGGGCGCATCGAGCGCATCGGCGCATCGGTCAAGGGATTGAGGATCGGCGACCGCGTCATGGCCTTCGCCAAGAACGCTTTCTCGACTCACGTGACGACACCGGCCGCGGTAGTGTCGCCCATCGCCGACACGCTGTCCTTCGAGGCGGCGGCGACGATCCCGGTGGCTTTCCTCACGGCCTACCATGCGCTGATGCTGTGCGCCCGGCTGAAGGCCGGCGAGTGGGTGCTGATCCACGGCGGCGCCGGCGGTGTCGGTCTCGCCGCGATTCAGATCGCGCGCTGGCGCGGCGCTAGGGTCATCGCCACCGCCGGTTCGCCGGAGCGCCGCGAGCTGCTGAGCGCGCTCGGCGCCGAGCACGTGTTCGACAGCCGTACCGGCGCGTTCGTCGAAGACGTGCGCCGCGTCACCGGCGACGGTGTCGACGTGGTGGTGAACAGCCTCTCCGGCGAGGCGATGGAGCGCTCGATCTCGGTGCTCCGGCCGTTCGGCCGCTTCGTCGAGCTCGGCAAGCGCGACTACGTCGCCAACACGCATATCGGCCTGCGCCCGTTCCGCCGCAATCTCTCCTACTACGGCGTCGATCTCGACCAGTTGCTGATCGACGATCCGGCAACCAGCAAGGTGCTGCTGCGCTCCGTGATGCGCTTGTTCGCCCGCGGCGACCTTACCCCGTTGCCGTTCCGCGCCTTCGATGCGGCAGATACGGCGGAGGCGTTCCGGCTGATGCAGCAGTCCGGCCATGTCGGCAAGCTGGTGGTGCGCCCACCCGCGGCGAGCGAGGTTACCGCCCGCGCGCGTCACGGCTTCCAGGTCGCCGCCGACAAGGTGCACCTGATCACCGGCGGGTTCGGCGGTTTCGGCATCGAGACGGCGCGCTGGCTCGCCGCCAAGGGCTCGCGTCACCTGATGCTGATCGGCCGCTCCGGCCCGACCAGCGACGCCGCCAAGGCGGCGGTGGCCGAGCTGACCGCCGAGGGCGTGCGCGTGCGCGCCGAGGCCGTCGACATCACCGACCGCGCCGCTTTGCAGCGACTGGTCGGCCGCTTCGGCCGCGACCTGCCGCAGCTCGGCGGCGTGATCCACGCCGCCATGGTGCTCGACGATGCCATGATCGCCAACGTCACCGCGGAGCAGATCGAGCGCGTGCTGCGTCCCAAGATCGCCGGTGCCGACAACCTCGATGTGCTGACCCGCGACCTGCAGCTCGATTATTTCGTGATGTATTCCTCGGCGACCACGCTGATCGGCAACCCCGGCCAGGGCGCCTACGTTGCCGCCAACGGCTATCTCGAGGGCCTCGCCCGCCGCCGTCGCCGCGCCGGTCTGCCGGGCCTGGCGATCGCCTGGGGTGCGATCGACGACGTCGGCGTCCTTGCCCGCGCCGAGACGACCCGCGAGGCGCTCGCCACCCGCATGGGCATCAAGGGCATGCTGGCGCAGGACGCGCTGCGCCTGATGGGCCACGTGCTCGGCGATCCGTCGAACGATCCCGACGACGCGGTGGTGGCGATCGCGCCGATCACCTGGTCGGCGGCGCGCCAGCACCTCGCCGTCCTCAAGGCGCCGGCGTACCGGAAGCTGGCCAGCCAGGACGAGGCCACCGCGGGCGACAAGGAGAAGATCGACATTGCCGACCTCGTGGCCAAGAACTCGGCCGACGAGGCGCGTAAGCTCATCAGCGGGCTTATCGTCGACGAGATCGCGCGCGTGCTGCGCCTCCCCCGTGAAGACGTCGCGCGCACCACGCCGCTCTCCGAGATCGGTCTCGATTCACTCATGGCGGTGGAACTCGGACTCGGGCTGGAGGAGCGCTTCATCCTCAACGCGCCCATCTCGGCAACGGCATCGTCCTTCACCGTCAACGAGCTGGCCGATCACATCATCGGTCTCGCCACCGGCACGCTCAGCGAGGACGAGGCGCTGACGCGCACCATGATGGAGCGCCATCTCGGCAGCGACGCCATCGCCGAGATGGTCGCCGACAAGGAGCAGTTCGAACGCACGACAGATGCCGTTCGCGCCAAGAGCCAAGCACTCAAGGGCGTGCTGGACTGAGGCTGGCGCATCCTGCTGCGCGAAGTCGGCGACAGAGCTTTTCAGAACCGCGTCCAGAGCGCCGCTAGCGGCCCGGTCTCGCGCACGGCGTTGAGGCCGGCGATCGTGCGAAAGACGCCAACCTGGATCGACCATCGCCGCGAGAGGTCGTAGACGAGGCTCGCCTGCACCTTGGAATAGTCCGTGCGCTGGACCGCCGGACCCCTCGAGGGCGCGAAGCTCGAGAAATCCTGCAGGAGTAACATCAGGCGCGGGATCGGGCGGACGCCGAAGGTGAGGTCGAGGCGCGCCTCGTTCGGAAACGGGTCGGCGCGCAGCCTGACTCCCGGCGCGGCATCGACGAAGGCCGGCCAGGCGCCGATCGCGAATCCCTGGCCCGCTTGCAGGCGGAGGTCGGTCGCGAGCGAGCGCCCGCCGCCGCTGGCGAGCTGGCTGGCGCGGTCGCCGCCGAGCGGGGGCTGCACGAGGGCTTGCAGCGAGACCACTTGGCCGGGCCGGGCGTAGAGCAGCAGCCGCGCGCCGATGGCGCTCTCGTCCGAGCCGGTGACCTGGTTGGCGGCCACGCCGCCCTGCCGCGCCAGCGTCGGCGCGGCGATAAGGGTCAGCCACGAGCGCCAGCCGTATTCCAGGTAGCCGCTCGCCAGGATCTTCCGATAGGCCGGCGACGGCTGGGCCTGCCCGCCGCTGTCGAAGCGGCGCGAGCCCTCGGAGAGGCCGACTCCGGCTATGAATTGCCCGTAGCCCTCGTCCATAAGGAAGGCGCCCGCGACGGCGGGGCACGGCACGGCCGCAAGGGTCCATCCCGCCAGGAGGAAAAGCATTGCCAGGAGACGCGGCACGGACGCTGACGCAACGAGAACGGAGCGTCGATCTGAGTGGCGTTCTCCCGCTTTTCACACTGTCCACAGGTTGTGGACGCGCAAGAAAGCTGGATTGTGCCGCCGCCGCAACGGAGCCCGCGCCGTGATCCTGATTCTCGTCGCCCTCGCCGGCTTCTGCGCCGGCTTCATGAACGTGCTGGCCGGCGGGGGCTCGTTCGTGACGCTCCCGGCGCTGATCGCGGCGGGGCTGTCGGCGCTCGGCGCCAACGCGTCGAGCACGGTGGCGCTGTTCCCGGCGCAGGTCGTCACCTCGTTCATGGCACGCGGGGACCTCAAGGCGCTCGACACCGGTGACACCGCGGCGGTCGATGTGCGCGTCCTCGCCGGCATCGCGCTCGTCGGCGGCTTCGCCGGGGCGCTGCTGCTGCTGGTCACGCCGCCGAGCGTGTTCACCCACATCGTGCCGTGGCTGATCCTGTTCGCCACCGGAGTGTTTGCCCGCGGCTCGCACATTCGCGAGGGCGCGATGGGCCTGCGCCTCGGACGCGGCGGCATCTACGCAGTGCAGAGCGTGGTCTCGATCTACGGCGGTTATTTCGGCGGCGGCATCGGCATCCTGATGCTGGCCGCGCTGACGCTGTTCGGGCTGCGCGACCTCAAGGCGATGAACGGTCTCAAGATCGTGCTGGCCATGCTGATGAACGTGGCGGCCGTGCTGACCTTCACTGTCGCGGGCCTGGTGCAATGGCTGCCGACGATCGTGCTGAGCGTGGGGGCGGTGGTCGGCGGCCTTGTCGGCATGGCGACGGCGCGTCGCGTCTCCGCGCGTTTCATCCGCACCTTCGTCATCGTGATCGGCGTGGTGCTTACGCTGTTCTTCTTCTGGCGCTACGGCCTGGCGTGATCAGACCAGCAGCGCGATCGCCGCGACGAGCATGACGGCGAAGGTCGCGATTATGCCGCCGCCGCGGCAGCCGAACTGTCGCGGCGAGTTCGGCGGCGCGAACATGCCGACGGGGTGGATGAGCCGTGCGACCAGCAGGATGACGAGCAGCGTGAGGACCAGCGCGTGCGAACCGCCGCGCGCCTCGAGCAAGGCGATCAGCAGAAGGGCGAAGGGCACGTATTCGGTGAAGTTGGCCTGGCTGCGGATGCGCTTGGCGAACTCGCGGTCATTGGCGTCGCCAAACAGCGCCTTCTTCTCGAAGCGGCCCATGATCACCCAGCCCGAGAGCAGGACGAACTCGATCGCCAGAAGCGCGGCGAAGATAGCGGTGGTGGCGGGATAGATGATCGTCATGGCATTCCAGAGGAGGGCCGATGGGCCTGCCGTGCTCCTAGGCGAAAACGCCTACCGAGGGTAGCCCGGCGTGCGAAACCATGAGCCGCCGCTAGAGCCCCAGCGTCTCCAGCTGCCGCGCCGGATTGCCCTCGAAGACGGCGAGGAGGGCGGTCCGGATCTCCTCCTTGCGAGTCGCCTCCGTGATCTTCCCGCCAGCGAAATCTGTGACGTAGAAGGTGTCGGAGGCGCGCTCGCCGAAGGTGGCGATGTGCGCCGAGCCGATGTTGAGTTGGAGCTGCGACAGCACCGCGGTGATGTTGAAGAGCAGCCCGCGCCTGTCGAGCCCGGCGATCTCGACCAGCGAGAAGCGGGCCGACAGCGCATTGTCGATCTTCACCTCCGGCTCGACGTCGAAGACCTCGGCCGGCTGCGGCTCGTTGCGGCGCTTGGCGGCGACGATCTCGCCGAGCCGGATCTCGCCGGTCAGCGCCCGCTCGATGGCGGTGCCGATGCGCCCGGCGCGGCGCAGCTCGTCCTCGTCCTGCTCGAGCGCGCGGGTGACATGGATCATGTCGAGCGCTAGGCCGTCCGTCGTGGTGAATACCTGGGCATCGACGATGTCGGCGCCCGCCGCCGCACAGGCGCCGGCGATGATCGAGAGCAGGCGCGGGTGGTCGGGCGCGATGACGGTGAGCTCGGTAATGCCGCGCCCCGCCTCCGTCTTGGTGTCGACGATTGGACGCGGCGCTTCCACCTCCGACATATTGAGCACGGCCGCGTGGCGCACCTTGTGGGCGAGGTCGACCTTGAGCCAGTACGGCGCCTGGTGGCGGTGGGCATAGGCGGCGAAATCGTGGTCGGTCCATTTCGGCAGGGCGAGGCGCAGCTCCTCGCGCGCCGCCGCCACGCGTCGCTCCCGGGCCACGGTCGAGTGCTCGCCCGAAATCACGTGCTCGGTCTCCCAGTACAGCGTGCGCAGGAGCTCGGCCTTCCAGCCGTTCCAGACGCCGGGGCCGACCGCGCGGATGTCGCAGATCGTCAGCACGTACAGCATGTTGAGGCGATCGAGCGTGCCGACCAGGGCGGCGAAGGTCTCGATGGTGCGGCGGTCGGAGAGATCGCGGCGCTGCGCCGTGTCCGACATCACCAGATGCTGCTCGATCAGCCAAGCGACATCGGCTGTCTGGACCGGGTCGAGGCCAAGCCTTGGGCACAGCTTCTTGGCCACTGCGACGCCCGCCAAAGAATGGTCCTCCATGCGGCCCTTGGCGATATCGTGCAGGAACAAGGCAACGTAGAGCACGGCGCGTTCGTGGATCGCCGGCAGCACCTCCTGCGCCAACGGGTGCTCGACCAAACTGCGCCCGCTCTCGATATCGGCGAGGATGCCGATGGCGCGGATCAGGTGCTCGTCCACCGTGTAGGAATGGTACATGTTGAACTGCATCAGCGCGACGACACGACCGAACTCGGGGATGAAGCGGCCGAGCACGCCGGCCTGGTTCATCAGCCTCAGCACCACGGCGGGCGCGTTGGTCGAGGTGAGCACCGACAGAAACAGCCGATTGGCCTCGGGGTCGAGGCGCATCGCGGCGTCGATGCGGGTGAGGCTCATCGTGACGAGCCGCATCGCGTCGGGATGGATCGCCAGCCCGCTTTCGTCCGCGGTGGCGAAAAGGCGAATGAGGTTGATCGGATCGCGGGCGAAGGTGGCCGGGTCGGCGAAGGTGACGCGCGCGTTCTCGACGACGAAGTCCTTCGAGGCGAGCACCGCCTTGCGCTGCCACAAGCGGCCGAAAAAGCGGTCGAGCATCGGCGAGGGCTTCGCCTGGCGCTCCTCAAGTGCGGCGCAGACGATGGCGGTGAGGTCGCCCACTTCCTTGGCGATCAGGAAGTAGTGCTTCATGAAGCGTTCGACGCCGTGGAGACCGGCGCGGGCGCTGTAGCCGAGATTGTCGGCGAGAATGCGCTGTAGGTCGAAGGAGAGGCGTTCCTCGGCGCGGCCGGTCTCGAAATGCAGGTGGCAGCGCACCCGCCATAGGAACTCCTCGCAGCGCACGAAGAGCCGGTATTCCTTGCGCGAGAACAGGCCGGCCTCGACGAGCTCGGAGGCTTCGCGCACGCGATAGACGTATTTGGCGATCCAGAACAGCGTGTTGAGGTCGCGCAACCCGCCCTTGGAATCCTTGACGTTGGGCTCGACGAGGTAGCGGCTGCGCCCGGCCTTGCGCACGCGGGCGTCGCGTTCGGCGAGCTTAGCGGCGACGAACTCGGCCGGCGTGTCGCGCACCACTTCGCGGTCGAAGCGCTCGCGCAGGTGCTCGAAGAGGTCGCGGTCGCCCAGGATGAAGCGCGCTTCCAGCAGCGCGGTGCGCACCGTCATGTCCTCGCGCGCATAGGTGAGGCAATCCTCGATCGAGCGCGTGGCATGACCAACCTTCTGGCGCAGGTCCCACAGCGTGTAGAGCATGGCTTCGACCGCCTTGAGCGCCCAGGCATCGTCCTTGTCGGGCAGCAGGAACAGAAGATCGATATCCGAGCCCGGCGCCAGCGTGCCGCGACCGTAGCCGCCGACCGCCGCCACCACGAGGCGACGCTGCACCGCCGACGGCGCCGGGTGGACGTAGGTGGCGACGTAGGTGAACAATGTGCCGATCAGCTCGTCCTCGATCAGCGAGAGGTGCGTCGCGCAGCGCAATCCGTCGGCCTCATCGTCGAGGTCGCGGCGCACCGCCTCGCGCGCCGTGGCCAGCGCGTCGCGGAAGAGCGTGACGACGTCGAAAGGGGCGACGCCGTCGAGGCCCGCTTCGGCATGCAAGGTCTCGAGCGCAGCGAGAAGCGCCTGGCCATTAAGGAAATCGCCGACCTCGAACATGCGGCGCGGCGCCCGACGCCGCCGGCTCGAGGCGACCCGCTCGAGGACGATGCTCATCCCCAGGTTCTCACAAGGTGGCTGCAGAGGATCGGCGCTCGGTAAGGCGGCGCTCGATCGCGTCCCAGACCGGCACCGCCAGGTCCGGGCCGCCGGTGCGCGTGATGGCGCGAATGCCGGTCGGAGAGGTCACGTTGATCTCGGTGAGGTAGCCGTCGATGACGTCGATACCGACGAGCAGCAACCCGCGCCGCTTCAGCTCCGGCGCGATGCGCGCACAGATCTCCAGCTCGCGGTCGCTGAACTGCGTCGCCGCCGCCGCGCCGCCGCGCACCATGTTGGAGCGGATGTCGTTTTCCGCCGGCACGCGGTTTACCGCGCCGAGCGGCTCGCCATCGACCAGGATGATGCGCTTGTCTCCCTTGACGACGTTGGCGATGAAGGACTGCACCACCCATTGCTCGCGCAGAAGCGTGGAGAAAAGGTCAAAGAGCGAGCCGAAGTTGCCGTCCTTCTCCTCGATCTTGAACACCGAGGCGCCGCCGTGCCCGTGCAGCGGCTTCATCACCACGGGGCCGTGTTCACGGCGGAAGGCCAGGATCTCGGCCTTATCGCGGGTGATCAGCGTCGGCGGCATCAGGTCGGGATAATCCATCACGAACAGCTTTTCCGGCGCGTTGCGCACGCTTGCGGGATCGTTGACGACGAGCGTCGTCGACGGCAGCCGCTCGAGGATGTGCGTCGAGGTGATGTAGGCAAGGTCGAACGGCGGATCCTGACGCAGCAGCACGACGTCCATCGTCGAGAGGTCGAGGCTCTCCTCGGCCCCGAGGGTGAAATGATCGCCGACGACGTCGCGCACGGCGAGACGGGCGGCCCAAGCCACCGCCTTGCCGCCGCGCAGGCTCAGCTGGTCCGGCCGATAGTAGGTGAGCGCATGCCCGCGGCGGGTCGCCTCCAGCATGAGCGCGAATGTGGTGTCTCCGGCGATCGAGATGCGCTCGATCGGATCCATCTGCACGGCGACGTTCAGCGACATGGGCGTCCATCGATTTACAATCGCAACCGCGAAGCATTTACCGGCTGTGAACGCAATGGCCTTAACCTAACGTGACGTTAGCCGTGGGGGCAGTGAGCGCGATGGGCATCGTTTCGGTCGGGCGCAGCTTGGTGATGCGCCAAGGGCTGCTGAGCGGGCTCGTCCTCGCGCTGGGAGCTTACGGGTGGACCGTGCTCTCGGGCATCGCGGGCGAGGTGTCGCTGGTGTCGGGCGAGGGGGGGATGCGCATCGCCGCCGCCCTTCACGCGGGCCAGTGGAGCCTCGCGATCGCCGCGACGTTCGCCGCCGTCTTGTTGGCCGGGCTGTCCGTCCCCCTCATCGGCTCCTTCGTCGGACGCCCGTTGGCTGCGCTCGCCATCGCCGCCGAGGAGATCGCCGCAGGCGCCGCCCCGCCGAGCGTCGAGGGTGAGGATCGCGGAGACGAGATCGGCCGGGTCGCCCGCGCTCTCGCCGCGCTGCGCGATGCCGCTCGCGTCGCGGCGCCGGTCGCTCCGCAGCCCGCCATGTCGGACGTCCGCGTCCGCGAAATGCGCGACAAGATCGAGCGCTTCGTCATGGACCTCACGGCCAACCTGCGCCGTGTCGAGACCATGACCCGTCGCCTCGCCGACTCGGCCGAGACGATGACGAACGCCGCCCGCCACGCCCACGAAGGCTCGGACAAGGCCACCAATGCCTCGAGCGACGCCGCCGGCGACGTGGCCTCCGTGGCGACCGCATCCGAGCAGCTGCTCGATTCGATTGAGGAGATCAGCCGCCAGGTCGTCCAGTCGACGAGCGTGGTGCGCACTGCCGTCGAGCGTGCCGTCGAGACCAACGCCGGCATGGGCCGGCTGTCCTCGGCCGCGCAGAAGGTCGGCGACGTGGTCAGCCTGATATCGCGCATCGCCGCGCAGACCAACCTGCTGGCGCTCAACGCCACCATCGAGGCCGCCCGCGCCGGCGAGGCCGGCCGCGGCTTCGCCGTGGTCGCCCAGGAGGTGAAGACGCTCGCCACCCAGACCGCCAAGGCGACGCAGGACATCACCGGCCAGATCGCCGAGATGCAGGAGGCCACCGACCTCTCGGTCGACGCCATCGACAAGATCCAGAAGAAGATCTCAGAAGTCGAGCACATCTCGACCATCATCGCCTCCGCCGTGCACGAGCAGGGCGCGGCGACGCAGGAGATCGCCCGCAACGTGCGCTCGGCGGCGGCCGGCACCTCCTCGATGAGCGGTCACATCGAGAACGTGGTTCGCTCGATCGGCGACACCGCCAACTCGGCCGCGTCGGTCTCGTCGCTGGCCCGCGAGCTCGACGAGATCGCCGCCGGCATGAACGCCGCCGTCGGCTCCTTCGCTTCGGCGATGCGCGCGGCGTAGCCGACAGCGCCACGAACCTCGGCGTTCCGCACGAAGGATCTCACTGCGAGAAACGCGCCACCACCGCCAGCACGTCGTCGCCGTACTGTCCGACCTTGGCCGGGCCGATCCCGGGCACGCGGCCGAGATCGATCGCGTCGCGCGGGCGCGAACGGGCGATGTCGCGCAGCGTGCGGTCGTGGAAGATGACGTAGGGCGGCAGCTTCCTGGTCCGCGCCAGCTCCAGCCGGCGCGCCTTGAGCGCCGCGAACAGTCGCTCTTCCTCGACCGACAGCGCCTCGCCGCCGTCGCCCGATGCAGCATCCTCCGAGCGCGGGTGCGGCTCGCCGTCGGCGGCGATGCCGCCGAGCATGCGTCGCGCCTTGCGTTCGCGCCGGGGCGCGTCGGTCTCCGCGGCCAGCAAATCGAGCGGCGCCTCGCCCTTGAGCACGGCGCGGCCCTTCTCCGTCACCAGCCAGCGCTCGCCGTCCTCGACGTCCTGCGCGATGAGCCCGGCGGCCTGGATCTGCCGGAACACCGAGCGCCAGCCGGCGGCGTCGTGCTCGGTGCCGACGCCGAAGGTCGGCAGGTCGTCGTGGCTGTGGCGGGAGATCGCCTCGGTGACCTTGCCCACGAGCAGGTTGGCGAGATGGCCGGGAAAGAAGCGGCCGGAGGTGCGCAGGATCGCCGACATGGCCTTCTGCGCCTGCACGGCGCCGTCGATCATGGTATGGGCGCCGTCGCAGACGTCGCAGAAGCCGCAGGCCGGCCCGTCCTCGCCGAAGGCGGCGAGCAGGGTCTGGCGGCGGCAGCGCGGGCTCTCGCATAAGGCCAGCAGCGCGGTGAGACGGCGCCGTTCCATAGCCTTGCGCGCCGGCGAAGCGTCCGACAGCATGATCTGGCGCTCGCGCAGGCGGATGTCGCCCTCGCCCCAAAGCATGAGGGCGTCGGCGCGCGCGCCGTCGCGGCCGGCACGGCCGATTTCCTGGTAGTAGCCCTCGACCGAGCCGGGCAGGTCGGCGTGGCAGACGAAACGCACGTCCGGCTTGTCGATGCCCATGCCGAAGGCGATCGTCGCCACCACCACCACGCCTGGCTGCTTGAGGAAGGCGTCCTGGTTGGCGTGGCGCAGGTGGCCATCCATTCCGGCATGGTAGGGCAGGGCGTGCGTGCCGTCGGCGGAGAGGATGTCGGCGAGTTTCTCGACACCCTTGCGCGAGGCGGCGTAGACAATGCCGGCCTGCCCCTTGCGCGCCCTCACCACCGTTTTGATCTGCCGCGTCACGTCGGCCTTCTTGGCCACGGCGAGGTGCAGATTGGGCCGGTCGAACGAGCGCACGAAGCGCCGGGGCTCGCGCCGGAACAGCTTCGTCACGATCTCCTCGCGCGTCGCCGGGTCGGCCGAGGCGGTGACGGCGATGATCTGCGGGTCGCCGAGCGCGTCGGCGGCGGCGCGCAGCTCCATGTATTCCGGGCGGAAGTCGTGGCCCCACTGCGAGACGCAGTGGGCCTCGTCGATGGCGAGGCGGTCGCAGCTGGCCGCTCGCAAGGCGTCGAGCGTACCGCCGCGCAGCAGCCGCTCCGGCGAGACGTAGAGGAGCTTCAGGCGCCGCGCGCGGAGCGCCACCTCGATGTCGTGGGCCTCGGCGCCGCTGTTGCCGGAGTGCAGCCCGCCTGCGGCGACACCGTGCGAGACGAGCCGGTTCACCTGGTCGCGCATCAGCGCGATCAGCGGCGACACCACCACCGTGAGCCGCCCCGAGCAGAGCGCGGGGAGCTGGTAGCACAGCGACTTGCCGGCGCCGGTCGGCATGACGGCGAGCACGTCCTCGCCGTCGAGCACGGCCGCCACCACCTCGTCCTGCCCCGGCCGCAGCGCCGTGAAGCCGAACACGCGGTGCAGCGTGTCGAGCGCGTCGGGCGGTACGGGGGCCGAAGCTGCGGAGGTCACGTGGGCGGTCTCATGAAGCCGGATGTTTAGCATGGCTCGAGAGCGCTCGCGCGCCTGTCGCCTCGCGACATTGTCTGGATTTCCGCACAGCCTGTCTCGACAAGAGCGCTTTTCCATGGGTGGCGGAAGCCATAGGATTGGCAAGGTCAGCAAGGAGCTCACCATGACCACTTCCGCGACCACCTTCGCCGACAGCCACCGGCTCGGCGACCGCATCGTACGGCGGATGGGCTACGGCGCCATGCAGCTCGCCGGCAAGGGCGTGTTCGGTCCTCCGCGGGATCGCAACGCGGCCTTGGCGGTGCTGCGCGCCGCGGTCGAGCACGGCATCGATCACATCGATACCAGCGACTTCTACGGCCCCCACATCACCAACGAGATCATCCGCGAGGCGCTGCACCCCTACCCCGACGATCTCGTGATCGTCACCAAGGTCGGCGCGGTCCGCGGCGATGATGCCTCGTGGAACCCGGCGATGGCGCCCGCCGACCTCGCGCGCGCCGTGCAGGACAACCTGCGCAACCTCGGCATCGACGTGCTGGACGTCGTCAACCTGCGGCTCGTGGGTCAGGCGCACCAACCATACGAAGGCTCGCTCGAGGCGCCCTTCACCGCGCTCGCCGAGCTGCAACGGCAAGGCTTGATCCGCCATCTCGGCGTCAGCGCCGCCAGCGCGGCCCAGGTCGCCGAGGCCCGCGGCATCGCCGAGGTCGTGTGCGTGCAGAACCTTTACAACCTCGCCCACAGGGAGGACGAAACCCTGATCGACGAGCTGGCCGAGGCCGACATCGCCTACGTCCCCTTCTTCCCGCTCGGCGGCTTCACGCCGCTGCAGTCCTCGATCCTCACGGACGTGGCCGCCGAGGTCGGCGCCTCGCCGCTGCAGGTGGCGCTCGCCTGGCTGCTGCACCGCGCGCCCAACATCCTGCTGATCCCCGGCACCTCCTCGGTCAAGCACCTCGAGGAGAACTTGGCGGCGGCCAGGCTCGAGCTGTCCGCCGATGCGCTCGCCCGGCTCGACGCGATCGGCGGGTGACGGACCGCGCCGCGGCTCCGTCGGCCCGGAGAGCTCAAGCTTCGGCTTGCTTTCGATCCGCCGCGGTGGTTCGAGAGCGCCATGACCCTCTGGATCCGCTATGAGCACGCCGGCCGCACCGGCTTCGGCACCCTGCAGGGCAATATGGTCGCCGTCCACGAGGGCTCGCCCTTCGCCGACCCCCATCCTACGGGCGAGACGCTCGACCTCGCCGACGTGACGCCGCGTCGGCCGTGCGAGCCGACCAAGATGGTCGCGCTGTGGAACAATTTTCGCGCGCTGGCCGCCAAGCTGGGCCAGCCGATCCCGCCCGAGCCGCTGTACTTCCTCAAGAACCCGGCCTCGTTCTCCGACCCCGGTGCGGTGATCCGCCGGCCCAGATCTTTCGATGGCAAGGTCGTCTATGAGGGCGAGCTCGGCATCGTCGTCGGCCGCGCCGTCCACGACGCCTCTGATGCCGAGGCCGAGGCGGCGATCTTCGGCTACACCTGCGTCAACGACGTCACCGCCGCCGACGTGCTCCACCGCGACCCGACCTTCGCGCAATGGACCCGCGCCAAGGGCTACGCCGGCTTCGGACCCTTCGGCCCGGCGATCGCCACCGGGCTTGATCCGGCGGCGCTCGTCGTGCGCACGATCCTCGACGGCACCGAGCGCCAGAACTATCCCGTGTCCGACATGGTGTTTTCCGCCGCCGAGCTCGTCGCCCGTCTTTCGCGCGACATGCCGCTGCGCCCCGGAGACATCATCTCCTGCGGCACCTCGATCGGGGTCGGCAGCATGAAGGGGCCGGTCAACGAGGTCGTCATCGAGATCGAGGGGATCGGCAGGCTGAGGAACACGTACGAGGGTTGAAGGACGGGCACCGCGGATCCCTGCGCGCCGCGCGAGACGACGCGCCGCCGGGGCGCCTGCCGGAGCCTGCTTATCCTTGACCGAAGGTCTCGTCGAAGGCGTAGCCGGCGCCGCGCACGGTGCGGATCGGGTCGGCGTCGCCTTCCTGCGACAAGGCCTTGCGCAGGCGGCCGACGTGGACGTCGACGGTGCGCTCGTCGATCTCGACGGTGAGGCCCCAGACGCTGTCGAGCAGTTGCGCGCGGGAGAACACCCGGCCGGGCTTGGCCATGAGATACTCCAGCAGACGGAACTCGGTGGGACCGAGATGGATGGTGCGGCCGGCGCGGTGCACGCGCCAGTTTTGCCGGTCGAGCTCGAGGTTACCGGCGGAGAGCCGCGAGGCGACGCGATCCGGGCTGGCGCGTCGCAGCAGGGCGCGCACGCGGGCGATCAGCTCGGGCACGGAGAAGGGCTTCACCATATAGTCGTCGGCGCCGGTCGAGAGTCCGCGCACGCGCTCGGCCTCCTCGCCGCGGGCGGTCAGCATGATCACCGGCAGGGAACGCGTCGCCTGCCGCGCGCGCATGCGCCGGCAGATCTCGAGGCCGGAGACGCCGGGCAGCATCCAGTCGAGGATGACGAGGTCCGGCGGGTTCTCCTGCATGCGGATGTCGGCCTCGTCGCCGCGTTCGCAGCACTCGACCACGAAGCCTTCCGCCTCGAGGTTGTAGGTGAGCAGCACGCTCAACGTCTCCTCGTCCTCGACGACCAGGATGCGCGGCGTGGCGCTGGCGGTCGCGGCGGCGCGGCCGGCACGCTCGCCGGCGTCCATGGCATCCGACATCGTCATGCTGCCGGCAGCGACGCTGTCATGCGGCCCTTAGGCCTGTCGACCGGCAGCGTCTCTCCGGTGACGAGGTAGACGATGGTCTCGGCGATGTTGGTGGAGTGGTCGCCAATACGCTCGATGTTCTTGGAGCAGAACAGCAGGTGCGTGCAGAACGAGATGTTGCGCGGATCCTCCATCATGAAGGTCAGGAGGTCACGAAACACGCTGTCCTCGAGCGCGTCGAGATTGGCGTCGCGGGTCCACACGTCCCGCGCCCGTTCGACGTCGCGGTGCGCGTAGGCGTCGAGGACGTCCTTGAGCGACAGCGCCGCCGTTTCGTGCATCGACTTGAGCCCGATGATGGCGCGTGGCAGCCGCGCCTCGTTGACGACCAGGACGGCGCGCTTGGCGATGTTCTTGGCAAGGTCTCCGACCCGCTCGAGGTCGGCCGAAATGCGGATCGCGGCGACGATCTCGCGCAGGTCGACCGCCATCGGCTGGCGTCGGGCGATGGTGAGGATCGCCTGTTCCTCGATCTCGCGCTGTAGCAGGTCAAGCCGCGGGTCGACCGCCACAGTCGCCCGCGCGAGATCGGCGTCGAGGTCGGCGAGTGCGTCCATCGCGTCTGAGAGCATCTTCTCGGCGATGCCGCCCATCTCGGCGATCTTGCGGCCGAGCAGGCCGAGTTCCTTGTCGTAGGCGGCGACGATGTGGTCCGACATGGGTGCACCTTTTCCTACGGAGCCGGCCGAACGGCTCAACCGAAGCGTCCGGTAATATAGTCCTGTGTCTGCTGCTGCTCGGGCGACGTGAACATGCGCTTGGTGTCACCGTATTCGACGAGGTCACCGAGATACATGAACGCGGTATAATGCGACACGCGCGCCGCCTGCTGCATCGAATGGGTTACGATGACCAGCGTGTACTTCGACGAGAGCTCGTCCATCAGTTCCTCGACCTTGGCGGTGGAGATCGGGTCGAGCGCCGAGCAGGGCTCGTCGAAGAGGATCACCTCGGGTTGCACCGCGACCGTGCGGGCGATGCAGAGGCGCTGCTGCTGTCCGCCGGAAAGCGACAGGCCGCTTTCGTTGAGCTTGTCCTTGACCTCGTTCCACAGCGCGGCACCGCGTAGCGCCGTCTCGACGCGCTCCGCGATCTCCTTCTGCGGCAGGCGATTGTAGAGCTTGATGCCGAAAGCAATGTTGTCGAAGATCGACATCGGGAAAGGCGTCGGCTTCTGGAACACCATGCCGACGCGCGAGCGCAGAAGGTTGAGGTCCGTCCCCTTGTCGAGAATGTTGTCGTTGTCGAGCATGACGGCGCCTTCCGCGCGCTGGCGCGGGTAGAGGTCGTACATGCGGTTCATGACCCGCAGCAGCGTCGACTTCCCGCAGCCCGAGGGGCCGATCAGCGCCGTGACCTTGTTGGAATAGACCGGCAGGTTGATGCTCTTCAGCGCGATCTTGTCGCCGTAGAAGAACTTCAGGTCCTGGACGACCATCTTCGTCGGCAGGTTTGGCTTGGCGCGCAGGCTGGCCGCCTCGGTCGGCTGGTAGCTCTGCTCGTGCACCGCGACCGGCGTGTCCTTCTCGGCGCGCAAGGCGGACGCGGCCTTGTCGGCGGCCGGCGCTGCTTCGGGATCGGGCCGGATCGAGGCCGCGTGCGTGGTCGTGATGGGTTCGTCGCGGGTCATCGTCTCATCCTTGCACCCAGAACGCGCGCGGCGATCGACAGCGACAACACCGCGATGGTGATGAGCAGCGCGGCCGACCACGCCAGCTGCTGCCAGTCGGGGTACGCCGAGCCGGCGTATTGGTAGATCACGTAGGGCAGGCTCGCCGTCGGTGCCCGGAGGTCGTAATTCATGAAGTTGTTGTTGAGGGCGGTGAAGAGCAGCGGCGCGGTCTCGCCGGAGATGCGCGAGATGGCGAGCAGCACCCCCGTCGTCATCCCGGCGAAGGCCGCGCGATAGGCGATGCGCTGGACGATCAGCGACTTCGGCATGCCGAGCGCCGCCGAGGCCTCGCGCAGCGGCGTCGGCACCAGGCGCAGCATGTCCTCGGTCGTGCGCACGATGACCGGGATCGCGATGATGGCCAGCGCCAGGGAGCCGGCGAGGCCGGAGTAATGGTCCACCGGCGCGACGGCGATCTGGTAGACGAAGAGACCGACGATGATCGAGGGCGCCGAGAGCAGGATGTCGTTGATGAAGCGGATGACGAAGGCGAGCTTGGAGCCGGCGCCGTATTCGGCGAGGTATGTGCCGGCGAGGATGCCGATCGGCGTCCCGACCAGCGTGCCGAGCACGGTCATCATCAGCGAGCCGATGATCGCGTTGGACAGGCCGCCGCCCGACCCCGGCGAGCGGGTCACGTTGGTAAACAGCGACAGGTTGATGCCGGCAAGGCCTTTCGACAGCAGGACGATCACGATCCAGGCGAGGAACGCGAGACCGAACGCCGAGGCGGCGTAGCACAGCCCGACGTAGACGAAGTTCTTGGCACGGCGCGAGGCGAGGAGATCCATCAGCGCGCCTTTCGCTCGATGCGCATCAGCATCACGCGCGCGATCGCCAGGATGACGAAGGTGATGCCGAAGAGGATGAGGCCCGTCGCGATCAGCGCCGAGCTGAACAGCCCCTTGGCCTCGGCGAACTCGCTGGCGATGGTCGCCGAGATCGTCGTGCCCGGCGAGAACAGCGAGGCCGAGAAATTATGGCTGTTGCCGATCACGAAGGTTACGGCCATCGTCTCGCCCAGCGCTCTTCCAAGCGCCAGCATGACGCCGCCGATGATGCCGACGCGGGTGTAGGGAATGACCACGCTGCTCACCACCTCGCGGGTGGTGCAGCCGAGCCCGTACGCGCTCTCCTTCAGCACGGCCGGAACGGTGGCGAAAACGTCGCGCGAGATCGAGGTGATGAAGGGGAGCACCATGATCGCCAGGATGAAGCCGGCGGTGAAGACGTCGGTGCCGTAGGCTGGGCCGGCGAAGACGATGTTGAGCGCCGGAATCGGGCCGAAGATGCCGATGATGACAGGCTCGATGTAGGCCTGGAGCAACGGCTTGAGGATGAAGAAGCCCCAGATCCCGTAGATGATCGAGGGGATGCCGGCGAGCAGCTCGATGGCGATGCCGATCGGCTGGCGCAGCCGCGGGGTGCAGAGTTCGGAGAGGAAGATGGCGATGCCAAGCCCGACCGGAATGGCGATTAACAGCGCGATCGCCGATGTGACCAGCGTGCCGTAGATGGCGGTGCCGGCGCCGTAGATGTCGTTGACCGGATCCCAGTTGGTGTCGATCAGGAAGTTGAAGCCAAACGCCTTGAAGGCCGGCAGCGCCCCCCAGATCAGCGAGCCGATGACGCCGCCGAGCAGCAGCAGGACGATCAGCGCCGCGCCCAGCGTGAGGCCGTAGAAGACGTCGTCGCCGGTCTTGAAGCGGGCGAGCGCGGTGGCGCGCTCGAACACGTTGCCCTTCGCGGCGGGACTGCGGGCGGCGAAATCGACCAAGGGCGGCTCCATCGGCGGCGGTTGGCCGGAGGAAGTTCCTCCGGCCGGTTTGCGTAGGACGATCAGAACTGCAGCGGCTTGCCGTCGGCGCCCTTGATGTCGCTCGCCCATTCCTTCTTGACGAGATCGACGACGTTCTTGGGCATCGGAATGTAGTCGAGCTGCTTGGCCGCCTCGTCGCCGTTCTGGTAGGCCCAGTCGAAGAACTTGAGCGCGGTGGTCGAGGCGGCCGGATCCTTGACCTCGGTGGGCATGATGATGAAGGTCGAGGCGGTGATCGGCCAGGACTGGGCGCCGGGCTGGTCGGTCAGCAGCAGGTAGAAGCCGGCGGCGTTCTTCCAGTCGGCGTTGGCAGCGGCGGCGGCGAAGGCGTCGAAGGTCGGGGCGACCTTCTTGCCCTCGTGATTGATCATGTCGCCGTAGGTCAGCTTGTTCTGCATGGCGTAGGCGTATTCGACGTAGCCGATCGAGTTGCCGGTCTGCTTGACGTTGGCGGCCACGCCCTCGTTGCCCTTGGCGCCAAGGCCGACCGGCCACTTCACCGCGGTCGCCTCGCCGACCTTGCTCTTCCAGTCGGCCGAGACCTTCGAGAGGTAGTCGGTGAAGTTGAAGGTGGTGCCCGACCCGTCCGAGCGGTGCACGACGGCAATGCCGGCCGACGGCAGCTTGATACCGGGGTTCAGCTTCATGATGGCGGGATCGTTCCAGGTCTTGATCTCGCCCATGAAGATCTTGGCGAGCGTCGGGCCGTCGATCACGAGCTGGCCGGGCTGCACGCCCTCGAGGTTCACGACCGGCACGATGCCGCCCATCACCATCGGCCATTGCACGAGCTTGTCGGTCTTCAGTTCCTCGGCCTTCAGCGGCATGTCGCTGGCGCCGAAGGTCACGGTGCGGGCCTTGATCTGCTTGATGCCGGCGCCCGAACCGATCGCCTGGTAGTTCAGCTGCACGCCGGAGGTCTTCTGGTAGGCCTCGGCCCATTTCGCGTAGATCGGGTAGGGGAAGGTGGCGCCGGCGCCGGAGATCTCGGCGGCGGCGGCGGGCAGCACGGAGGCCGAGAGGGCGACCGCGCCGGCAAGCGCCAGGCGGAGGTTAAGGTGCGATGTCATGGCAGGTTTCTCGTCGAGGACGGTACGTCGGGGGAGAAGCCGATTTTCTGACGAAGGCTTCCGGCCGGACGCCTATTGCGATGCAGCGAGGCTTTTACGACGGCGAAATAACAGTTTCATGACGCAGGTCGGGGCACTTGCAATCCGCGTGGGCCTAGGCCGCTGCACCGCCACAGCGTAAGCAGCCGCGGTGTCAAGGAGTGTCCTCAAATGATCGAAGGCAAGGTTGCGGTGGTCACCGGCTCGACCAGCGGCATCGGGCTGGGCATCGCCCGGGCCTATGCCAAGGTCGGCGCCCGCGTCGTGATCAACGGCTTTGGCGACCGGGCCGGTGTAGAGGAGACGCGCTCCGGGATCGAGCGCGACTTCGGCCGCGAGTGCCACTACAGCGATGCCGACATGACGAGGCCGGCGGCCATCGCCGCCATGATCGCCGACGCCGAGGCGCGGTTCGGCGCCGTGGACATCCTCGTCAACAACGCCGGCGTGCAGTTCGTGGCGCCGGTCGAGGAGTTCCCGGTTGAGAAGTGGGACCAGATCCTCGCGATCAACCTGTCCTCGGCCTTCCACACGATCCGCGCCGCGGTGCCCGGCATGAAGCGGCGCGGCTGGGGCCGCATCGTCAACGTCGCCTCGGCCCACGCCCACGTCGCCTCGCCCTACAAGTCGGCCTACGTCGCCGCCAAGCACGGCATCGCCGGCCTGACCAAGACGGTGGCGCTCGAGCTCGCCACGTCGGGCATCACCTGCAACGCGATCTCGCCCGGCTACGTGTGGACGCCCCTGGTGGAGGCGCAGATCCCCGACACCATGGCCGCGCGCGGCCTCACCCGCGAGCAGGTCATCGACGAGGTGCTGCTCAAGGCGCAGCCGACCAAGCAGTTCGTCACCATCGACGAGGTGGCGGCGCTGGCGGTCTACCTCGCCTCCGACGCCGCGAAGGGAATGACGGGCTCGCTGCTCAACCTCGACGGGGGATGGACGGCGATGTAGGGGCGGCGGCTTTGTCTAGCCGCTGTCTGGGAGGCTTTCTGGAGACAAGATCATGAGCGCGGAGGAACAAGCCAAGCTGAGCGAGACGCAGCTCGCGACCAAGGTCGACCTGGAGCTGCTCAAGCACGATCTGACGATCCGCGTCGGAGGCATGATCATGGCCCTCGGCGGCGTGCTCGTCGCGATCAAGTTCCTGGGGCACTGAGATTGGGCACTGACATCGAGTGCCAGCAGGACTCGCAACGCTACGCCGCCTCCGCGACCTCCGCCGCGGGCCGGTGCATCAGCAGCCCGCAGAGCCGCGCCAGCGTCGCCCGCATGTCCTTGCGCGCCACCACCATGTCGACCATGCCGTGCTGCTGCAGGTATTCGGCGCGCTGGAAGCCGGCTGGCAGCTTCTCGCGGATGGTCTGCTCGATGACGCGAGCGCCGGCGAAGCCGATGACGGCGCCGGGCTCGGCGATGTGGATGTCGCCCAGCATGGCGTAGGAGGCCGTGACGCCGCCCGTCGTCGGGTTGGTCAGCACCACGATGTACGGCAGCTTGGCCGCTCGAAGGCGCTGCACCAGCAGCGTCGTGCGCGGCATCTGCATCAGCGAGAAGATGCCCTCCTGCATGCGCGCGCCGCCCGACGCGGTGAAGATGATGAAGGGCACGCGGCGGTCGATCGCCGCCGTCATGCCGGTGATGATGGCCTCGCCCGCCGCGAGGCCGAGCGAGCCGCCCATGAACTCGAAGTTCTGCACCGCCACCATCACCTCGACGCCCTCGATCGTGCCGGCGGCGAGCCGGATTGCGTCGTTGGCGGAGGTCTTGGCGCGGTTCTCCTTGAGCCGGTCGGTGTAGCGCTTGACGTCGCGGAACTTCAGCGGATCCTGCGGCACGTCGGGCGTGGCGATGTCCTCGTAGCGCCTGTCGTCGAACAGCGAGTCCAGCCGTTGCTTGACCGGCATGCGCATGTGGTAGCCCGAGGAGGGCACCACGTTGAGGTTGGCCTCGAGGTCCTTGTGGAACACCAGCTCGCCGGAATCGGGGCACTTGACCCACAGGTTCTCCGGCGACTCCCGCCGCATGAACGAGCGGATCTTCGGGGTGACGACGTTGGAGAGCCAATTCATCGGTGTGGATCCTGCGCCTTGGGCGAACGCTGCCATGGTCCCTTTCATAGGGCCAGCCGCAGGGCGATCCAAGCCGTCGCCGTTTGGACCCGAGGCGGGCCGATGCTAGCCTGAGTGCTGGTGACCGGACCACGGCAAGCCCATGACACGCTCGGCGTCTGCCTCGTCGGCTTACGACGAAGACTTCTTCTCCTGGACCCAGGACCAGGCGGCCGCCCTCCGCCGCGCCGGCGCGCATGGCGAGATCGACGTCGAACACCTCGCCGAGGAGATCGAGGACTTGGGCAAGCGCGATCTTCGCGAGGTCGAGTCTTTCCTCGAACTCATCATCGTGCATCTCTTGAAGATCGCCGACGACCCCGAGGCGCCGAGCGTCCCGCACTGGCGCTCGGAGATGCGCGCGTCCAGCCGATCCGCCGCCAAGGCCTTCTCCCCCGGCATGCGGCGCCTGATCGACGTGCCGCGACTCTGGGAGGAGGCTCTGGACAGCTTGGCGGCCGATCGGAGGGACCTCGGCCTCGCCGCGCCGCCGGCTCGACCATGTCCCTTCACTCTCGACGATCTTCTGGTGGAGCGGATCGACGTCGACCTGGCACTCGCCAAGATGAGCGGCTGACGATCAAGCTCGCGCCCCTTACGCCTGTCGTTTGGATCGGACACTGATGATGCTAGACTGCCCTCCGTAGCGGGACCACGCGAAGCCCATGACACGCTCGGCGTCTGCCTCGTCGGCCTATGACGAGGACTTCTTCTCCTGGACGCAGGACCAGGCGGCCGCTCTCCGCCGCGCCGGCGCGCACGGCGACATCGACGTCGACCACCTCGCCGAGGAGATCGAGGACTTGGGCAAGCGCGATCTTCGCGAAGTCACCTCCCTGCTAAGATTGCTGTTCCTTCACCTCATGAAGATCGAAACGTCGCCGCAGGCGCCAAGCGTGCCGCATTGGCGGTCCGAAGCGCGCGAGTTTCGCCTTTCCGCCGTGCGGACCTTCACCCCCGGTATGGCGCAGCTGATCGACGTGTCGATGCTGTGGCGCGAGGCCGTGAAGCGGTTCGGGGACGATCTCAGCGATAGGGGGCTGCCTCAGCCTTCGATCCCGGAGTGCCCCTTCGATCTTTCGGATGTTCTGTCCGACATGTTCGAACTCGATAGCGCCCTGACGAAAATCGCCAGGGCGCGCGATGGCTCTTGCGAAGTGCCGAGACCTCCTCTGCAGGCATAATGAAAAAGACCAGCGGCTCGCCTACGGGACTCGCGGATGCCATCGGCAGAACATCCGGGTCGCACAACGACGATATGGGCCAGACCCTGAGCCGCGATGTCGAAGTCGAAACAGAGTCGAACCTGTACGAACGGGACTTCTGTTCCTGGACGCAGCGACAGGCCGATCTCCTGCGCTCCGGGCAACTGCAAGCGCTCGACATCACGAACCTCGTCGAGGAGATAGAAACGTTGGGCCGTTCGGAGCGCGCCTCGCTGAAGTCTGCTTACAGGCTCATCTGCTCACACCTCCTCAACATGAAGTATCAGACAGCGAAGTTCACGCGCAGCTGGTACAACACGGTCGATCGGGAAAGAGACGAGGTCGTCGAAATCCTCGATGAGAACCCCGGTCTGCGGCCATGCCGTGAGGATGCCTTCGCGATAGCTTACGCACTGGCGAGAAAGGATGTCGCGCGTGAGACGCGCATGCCCCCTGCGACCTTCCCGGAAGAACCGCCCTTCACCTTGGCGGACTGCGAAAGCACCGCTTTCATGCCGAAGGAACTGCGCGACCACTTGGCGGCCCAGGGCGCGCCGGCTGAACGGGCCGGTAAGAGGAAGGGCAAGGCCGATTGAGAAGAACCGCGGTCTCGCCGGATGATCCCTTCTCCCTCTTGCGGGAGAAGGTGCCCGAAGAGCGGATGAGGGGTCGGGCGACCCTTCCGGCAGGTCTGCCTCGACGCGAAACGAAGATCCAACGAGGAGAGGTGACCCGACCCCTCATCCGGCCTTCGGCCAATTTCTCCCGCAAAAGGGAGAAGGAGCTAATCGGCAGGTCTGCGATCTCGCCTTGAAGGTCGCGCCAGTTTTCCGGCAGCCTCGGCCATGTCGGCCGAGGATTTGCGCCTGCTCGAGACATGAGAGCCCTGGAAGCTGCCCTGCCAATGAAAGGCATCTTCTTCTCTGACACTACCCCACCAAGTCCTATCAAGCCTCGCAACTTGACAGTGGCGCTGCATCCGGAAAGGAGAGATGCCATGGCCGACATCGAGAGCCTCACCCTTGTACTGCTGCGGGAGATCCGCGCGGAGCAGGGCGAGATGCGCCGCGAGATGTCGGACATGCGCCATGAGCTGGCCGACATGCGCCATGAGCTGGCCGAAATTCGCCGGGAGCGCGCGGCCGACCGCCGCGAGCTGGACGGCTTCCGCCACGATCTGCGCGAACTCGGGCGCGGCTTCGTCGGCCTGTCGGAGGTCGTACGCCTCCAGGGGCAGCGCATCGAACAGGCCATCGGGGATCTCAGGAACGAACTCGAGACGACGATTCGCATCGAGATCTCCGGCAGCCTCGGCCATCTCGAAGGTCGGGTCGAGAACCGGGTCATGGACGAGATCGAGACGCTGCGCGGCGACGTCGAGGCGCTCCGCCGGGCCGTGAGCCGCGCGGACCCGCCGCCGCAACCGAGCTGAATCCGCAGCGATCAAGCGCGATCAAGGCCGCCACGCACGCCGATCGGACAGCGCCTCCCTCCTGAACCCTGCACGCTGTCCGATCGCCTGCGCCGCCGATCCCTTGCGCAACCCGGGGAAACGGCTATTTTCCTCGCGCGGCCCGCACTTTACCTCCCAGCCGGCCGCAACCCCCACCTCAGGTTCTGCTCGAACCCGGCGATCGTCACGCCGGGCCATCTCGCGTGCCGATCACCCGGCACGGCGAGCGCGAACCCCGAGGCATGCACCAGAGGAGACGCATCATGAGCTTCTTCGTACCCGCGCCCGACGTCTGCCCGATCGTGGACGAGCCGGCCGCCACCCCTCGCCCCATCGCCGCACACGCCGCTCCCGACGCGACGGGCGCCATCGACCCGGGCCTGCAGCCGATCTTCGCCCTCGTGGCCTGGCACAATGTCGGCGGGGAGGTCGTGGCGCGCTACCGGGCGATGCTGCGCGCTGACGTCGGTACGCCCGACCTACTGGAGGCGTCCGGCGGCGGCGCCGCGGATGCCGGCGGCGAGCTCGCGGACCAGGGCGGCGACGGCCTCGACCGTGCCGGGGCTGGCGACGCCGTCCTCGAGCGAGCCGCGGAGCGCGTCGACGATGGCCGAGCCGACCACGACGGCGTCGGCGCCGGAGCCGGCCATCTCGGCGGCGCTCGCGGCGGTGCGCACGCCGAAGCCGACGGCGACGGGCAGGTCGGTCTTGGCCTTGAGCCTGGCCACGGCCGCGGTCACGGCGTCGCGCGTGGGGGCGGCGGTACCGGTGATTCCGGCGATCGATACGTAATAGAGGAAGCCGGAGGTGTTCTCGAGCACGGCGGGCAGCCGCGCCGCGTCGGTGGTGGGCGTGGCCAGGCGGATGAAGTCGAGCCCGGCGGCGCGCGCCGGCACGCAGAGTTCCGCATCCTCCTCCGGCGGCAGGTCGACCACGATGAGGCCATCGACGCCGGCGGCGCGGGCGTCAGCGAGGAAGCGCTCCACGCCGTGGATGTAGATAGGGTTGTAATAGCCCATCAGGATCAGCGGCGTATCGGCATTCTCCTCGCGAAAGGCGCGCACGATGTCGAGCGTGCCGGCGAGCGTGGCGCCGCTCTTCAGTGCCCGCAGCCCGGCGGCCTGGATCGCCGGGCCATCGGCCATCGGGTCGGTGAAGGGCATGCCGAGCTCGATCACGTCGGCGCCGGCGGCCGGCAGCGCGCGAAGGATGGCGAGCGCGGTGTCGCGGTCGGGGTCGCCGGCCATGGTGAAGGTGACAAGGCCGGCGCGGCCCTCGGCCTTGAGCGCGTCGAAGCGGGCGGTGATGCGGGTGGTCATCCCCACGCTTTAGCGCCGCGCTGGAGGCAAGGCCAGAGCGCGCGACCGCGCACGAGCCTTGCCCGGCCGGGGCCGGCGTGCTTCACCCCCACCCATGATCCGCTCCGCCCTGATGAACGTCATGACCGCCGCCGCCCTCAAGGCGGGGCGCGGGCTGAAGCGCGACTTCGGCGAGGTCGAGAACCTGCAGGTCTCGGTGAAGGGCCCGGGCGACTTCGTCTCCGCCGCCGACAAGAAGGCCGAGACGACGCTGTTCGAGGAGCTCTCCAAGGCGCGGCCGGGCTACGGCTTCGTGATGGAGGAGGGCGGCACCGTGGAGGGCGCCGACAAGAGCCACACCTGGCACATCGACCCGCTCGACGGCACCACCAACTTCCTGCACGGCATCCCGATCTTCGCCGTCTCGATCGGGCTGGAGCGCGAGGGCCACCTCGTCGCCGGCGTGGTCTACAACCCGGCGGTGGACGAGCTGTTCATCGCCGAGCGCGGGCAGGGCGCCTACCTCAACAACCGCCGCCTGCGCGTCTCGGCGCGGCGGCAGCTCGCCGACTGCGTGATCGGCTGCGGCATTCCGCATCTGGGCAAGCGCCGCACCCACCCGCGCTTCCTCACCGAGGCGCAGGCGGTGATGGGCCAGGTGTCGAACCTGCGCCGGCTCGGCGCCGCTGCGCTCGATCTCTGCTGCGTCGCCGCCGGGCGCTACGACGGTTATTGGGAGCGCGACATCCGCACCTGGGACATGGCCGGCGGGCTCGTCGTGGCGCGGGAGGCCGGGGCCACCGTCACCGATTGCGACGGCGGCTCCGACATGATGGCGAAGGGCGCGGTGTGCATCGGCAACGAGGCGGTGCACCCCGCGCTGCTGAAGCTGGTGCGCGGCGCCCAAGTATCGGCTGCCGCGCCGCCCGCTACTTCTTCGCCTGCTCCTCCGGCGGCTTCTGCTTCAGCTTGACCTTCTGGCCATCGCGCAGGTCCGACGGTGGGTTCATGATGATCTGCTCGCCGCCATTGACGCCGTCGCGCACTTCGAAGGTCTTGCCGAAGTCGCGATAGATCGAGATCGTCTGGAACCGGACCTGGTCGTCCTGCACCGCGGCGACCTGCAGCCCGTTCTGGTTGAAGACGATCGTCTCGGCCGGCAGCACCACGTTGGGGTGGATGCGCGGGATTTCGAACGTCACGTTGACGTAGGCGCCGGGCTTCAGCGCACCGTCCGGGTTGTCGACGTCGACCTCGGTGTCGAGGGTGCGCGCCGAGTTCAGGAGCGCGATCGAGGAACGGGAGATGTGGCCGGAGAAGGTCTGCTCCGGCTTCTGCGGCAGGTAGGCGGTGCCCACGAGGCCGTCCTTGATGCCGTAGGCATTGGCCTGCGGCACGTGCACGGTGACGCGCAGCACCTTGTCAGCGGCCACGGTGAAGAGCGCCGTGCCTGTGTGATTGTCGGCATTGACGAGGTCGCCGATGTCCACGCCGCGGGTCGTAATCACGCCGTCGAAGGGCGCCATCACGCGTTCGAACGACACCTGTGCCTCGAGACGCTGCACCGCCGCCTGCGCCGCCTGGGTGTTGGCATCGGCCACCTTGATTGCCGCCTGCGCCGTCTCGACGGTGGCCTGTTGCGACTGCACCTGCGTCGACTGGTTGTCGTTATTCTGAACGGTCTCGTAGCCCTGCCTGGTCAACGTCTCGAAGCGCTTGGACGTGACCTGCGCCAGCTTCAGGTTGGCTTGACCCTGCGTCAGCTGTGCACGCGCCTGGCCCTGCGCCGCGATGGTCTGCTCGAGCTGGCCCTTGGCCTGCGCCAGCTGCGCGTCGAGATCGGGCGCCGCGATGCGGATCAGGAGGTCGCCCTTCTTGACGTGCGAGCCGATGTCGACGCGGCGCTCGGCGACGTAACCGGTGGCGCGGGGGTAGATCGTGGACTGGTAGAACGGCGCGGTCTGGCCGGGCAGCGTCAGCTTGATAGGACCGTCGTCGAGCTTGGCGGTGATGGTGTTCACTTCCGGCACGAAGTTGATCGTCTCCTGCTGCGTCTGCGTGGCCTGCGTGTCCGTCACCCAGTGCTCGTAGGCACCATAGCCGAGCAGGCAGGCCAGCAGGAGCACCACGCCCACGAAGAAGCGCTTGCGCGGCAGCGGCGGCGGCGCGGCATCGGCCTTGCGCTCCTCGTGGCGGCCAGGCGCCTCGTCGCGGGTGTTGAGGCGCCCGTCCTGGCTCGACCCGGTAGAGTCGAGCTCGTGCTCCTCGATGTTGGATTTGGTCATACGTAATCCTCGACGGGCTTGACCGGACCGCGGCGCAGCACGCTGTACAGGAAAGGAACGAACAACAGGGTTGCGGAGGTGCCCACGGCGACGCCACCAAGCACGGCGCGGGCCAGAGCGGCGTTCTGCTCTGAGCCCTCGCCGATGCCGATCGCCATCGGCAGCAGGCCGACGAACATCGCCGACGCCGTCATCAGCACGGGTCGCAGCCGAGTCTCGCCCGCGGCGATCGCCGCCTCGATGGCGCTGCATCCCGTTGCCTCACGATGCTCACGCGCGAAGGTCACCAGCAGGATCGAGTTCGCCGACGCCACGCCCACCGCCATGATGGCGCCGAACAGCGAGGGGATCGACAGCGTCGTCTGCGTGATGAACAGGCTCATGATCATGCCGCAGAACGCCAGCGGCAGGGCGCAGAGCACCACGAAAGGGTCACCCCAGCTTTGGTAGTTCAGCACCATGAGCAGGTAGACGGCGACCACCGAAATAAGCAGGCCGATCCCGATGTTCATGAAGGCATCGTGCATCTGCTGCACCTGCCCGCGCACCGCGATCTTGTCGGGCACCGGCAGCGTCTTGCCGAGATCGGCGGTGATCGCGTCGATGTCGCGCGCCACAGAGCCGAGGTCGCGGTCCTGCACGTTGGCGAAGACGTCGAACACCGGCTGGGCGTTGAGGTGGTTCACCACCGTCTGCTCGGCCTGGCGGTGCAGCTCGGTGATGGAACTCAGCATGGTGATGACGCCGGGCTGGTCCATCGCTGCCGACGAGACGAACACCGGCGTAGTCTTGATCGCGTCGAGGCTGTCGGTGCGGTACTCCGGCGTCTGCACCCAGAGCTGGTAGGGGATGCCGGTCTTGGGGTCGGCCCAGAAGTTCGGCTGAATCTGGAAGCTGCCCGACAGCGACACGTTGATCGAGTTCGCGACGCCCTGGGCATTGAGCCCGATCTCGCTCGCCATGTCGCGGTCCATGACGCCGAAGAACTCCGGCGCGTCAACGATCTGCTGGAGATGGACGTCGACTGCGCCCTTCACCCGCTTCATGCGATCGACGAGCTGCTTGGCAACCGCGAGATCCTGTGGCGTGTGGCGGCCCGTGACCTGCACGTCGATCGCCGTCACCGTGCCGAAGTCCAGGATCTGCGTGATCATATCGGCGGGCTGGAAGTAGAAGATCGTGTCGGGATAGGTGGCCCGCAACACTTTGCGCAGCTTGCGCATGTACACAGCGGTCGGCTCGCGCTTCACGTCTTTCTTGAGGTCGATCAGCATCTGACCGTCGTTAGAGCCGACGAAAGACCCGTCGCCGAAAGCGTAATTGTAGTTGAGCGAGGGCAAGCCGACGTTGTCGAGCACGGAATCAACGAGGCCAGGCATGGTCCTGCGGACCGTCTTCTCGATCTCCGCGAAGCGCTCGCCGGTGGTCTCGAGGCGCGTGCCCGACGGCACGCGGATGTGCATCGTCATCTCGCCGGAGTCGACCACCGGGAAGTAATCCTGTCCCACGAAGGTGAACAGCACGCCGCCGATAAGTAAAACGCAACCCGCCACACCGAGGGTGACGTACCGGTGCGCGATCGAGGCATGGAGGAGACCGAGATAGCCGCGGTGAAATGTCTGGAAGCGCTTCTCGAAGCCGGCCTGGAAGCGCGCGACGAAACCGGGCTTCTTGGCCCCGTCCGCCGCAGGCTTGCCATGCGAGCCCTCCGGCCCGAACCTCTGATCGAACTCCTTCTCAACGAGGATGTCGATCATGATCGGCACCAGGGTCCGCGACAGCAGGTACGAGGTCAGCATCGCGAACACGACGGCAAGCGCTTGCGGCGTAAACAGGTACTTCGCCGTGCCGGTGAGAAAGAGCACGCTGACGAAGGCGGAGCAGATCGCCAGCGTCGAGATCAGCGCCGGTTTGGCAATGCCGGCTGCGCCCTCCACTACCGATTTGCGGAACGAGTGTCCTTCCTCCATCAAACGGTATGTGTTTTCGATCGCCACCGTGGCGTCGTCGACGAGGATGCCGACCGCCAGCGCGAGACCGCCGAGCGTCATGACGTTGATGGTCTCGCCCAGCAGCGAGAGGATCGACATGGAGGTGACGATCGACAGCGGGATCGACACCAGCACGACGAGCGTCGAGCGCCACGAGCCGAGGAAGATGAAGATCGTCAGGCCGGTCAGCACTGCCGCGGTGATGGCCTCGCGGATCACGTCCGAGATGGCGCCGGACACGAACACCGACTGGTCGAACAGCACCTTGATGTCGACACCTTTCGGCGCCGCGCCACGGATGATCGGCATTGCCGCCTTGACGTTGTTGACGACATCGAGAGTCGAGGCGGTGCCGTTCTTGTAGATCGGCATCAGCACGGCGGGGGTGCTGTTGGCGCGCACGAGGTTCAGCTGCGGCGGCGAGCCGTCGCGCACGTAGGCGACGTCGCGCACCTGGATCGGGATGCCGTCGACGACCTTGATCGGGATGTTGTTGAGGTCGGCGAGCAGTTCCGGCGCGGCGTTGAGGCGGATCGGATATTGCAGCGAGCCGATCTTGGCGAGGCCCGACGGCACCACGGCGTTTTGCGAGAGCACCGCGTTGGCGACGTCCTGCGGCGTCATGCCGTTGGCCTGAAGCGCGTGGAGATCGAGATCGACCATGACCTGGCGCGGTGCACCGCCGTAAGGCGACGGCAAGGTCGCGCCGGGCGACGACAGCAGCGTCTGCCGGATGCGGTACATGGCATAGTCGTAGAGCGCGGCGCCGCTCTGTACCGGCGAGGACAGCGCGAGCTGGACCACAGGCTGCGACGAGGCGGAGAAGCGCAGCACGACCGGCGGCTGCACGCCCGGCGGCATCACCGCGCGAATCGAGTTCACCGACGACACCACCTGGGCGATCGCGAGATCGATCGAGACCGAAGGATCGAACCACACCTTCTCGGTCGTGTAGCCCTGCAGCGTCTGGCTCTCCAGGCGCGCTATGTTGTTGACGTTGTTCGAGAGCCCATACTCGCTGTAGGTCGTGATCCGGCTCGCCATATCGGTCGTGTCGAGACCGGTATAGCTCCACACGATCACGACGACGGGAATGTCGACGACGGGCAGCACGTCCTTCTTGGTGACGATCGCCGAGCCCAGCCCGCCGAGCATCATCACGGCCGCGAGCACGAAGAACGTGACACGGTATTTTAGCGCGTAGAGGACGAGACCCATGCGGACCCTGACGGCGGCGGGAGAAAACGGGTTGCTAAAGCCGCATATTGCATCGCACTCACTTGATTACACGTCAACAGATCGTGAGGTGACAAACCGAAGCGCGCCGAGCTCATGTCAATTCTTTCTTGGTGACGATCGCCGAGCCCAGCCCGCCGAGCATCATCACGGCCGCGAGCACGAAGAACGTGACACGGTATTTTAGCGCGTAGAGGACGAGACCCATGCGGACCCTGACGGCGGCGGGAGAAAACGGGTTGCTAAAGCCGCATATTGCATCGCACTCACTTGATTACCAGAAGGTCACCTCCGTCAACAGATCGTGAGGTGACAAACCGAAGCGCGCCGAGCTTCGACTGTCATGTCAATTCATAAGGGCACGGCTTCTCGCGGATCTTCTAGAAGCGGGCGACATCCGATTTGAAGTGATGAAAGGCTTTGTTCGCTTCCGAGGCTCGTTCGTGGACAATGATCGGATCAAGGTTGAAGCCGTAGGTATTCCCCTCCCGGTGTCTGAAGCTCCGCAATCGATCGAGCAAAACGTGGTGTCCGTGCTCAAGACAGCGTCTCGCACATCCGGGAAAGGACGAGCCATCTGGAGGAGCAGGATGGTGTGCCAGCCTTCACCGCCAGCGGCCTTTGCGCTATCGACGAGCGCTGCGATCCTGCTCATGACGCGTTCGCAGCCGGTATAGACCTTTTCAGCGCCCGACCCGAGCATCTGCACTCTCTCCCAGGTCTCTTGATCGTCGCTCGGCAGCGGAGTCGAACGTTTCAGCGCCGCTGCGAGATGATTTACTTCCGTTTCGATTTCTAAGATGTCGTTCCAGATGCTCTTATCGAAGTCGACCAGGGAGTCCGCGTCGCTCGTCTCGACGTCGAAATCGGTGCCTCGGGTTGCCGAGCCGAAGACATCGAGGCGAGAGACCTTGTGGCGACGGTATGCGGCGACGATCCCGAACCGCTTCTCCTCCAGGATCTGGTGCATGGCGCGCCTCCGGTCAGAACCCGCGATTAGGCGAGATGATCGATGCCTCAGCCCTCATTCATGCTCGCCAGTCGCGCGCAGCGGACCCGACCGCCTCAGTAGACGCTGGGATAGACGTACTTGATGATGATGTCCTGGATCAGGAAGATCAGCAGGAGCAAGACGATCGGCGAGAGGTCGAGGCCGTTCATGTTCGGCAGCACGTTGCGGATCGGTCGGAGCACCGGCTCGGTCAGGGCGTTCAGACCATTCCAGACCGACCGAACGAAACTATTGTAAAGGTTGATGACGTTGAAGGCGACGAGCCAGGACATGATCGCCACGATGATGATCACGTAGGTGTAGAGCTTCAAGATCAGCAAGATGAGGTCGAGAACGGCCTGCATGGCGACTCCGGCGGCTTGGGATTTCGGCTTGGCGGCAAGGCAATAGGCGGCGCCACCGCGCGCGGCAAGCGTACCCTCACGCCGCCGCGGTCTGTCGCGCCGTGTCGGCCTCGATGCGGCCGGAACGCAGCCGGATCGTGCGCTCGCAACGCGCCGCCAGCGCGAGATCGTGGGTGACCAGCACCAGCGTCGTCCCGCGGTCGCGCTTCAGCGCGAACATCAGGTCGACGATGGAGGCGCCGGTGGCCTCGTCGAGATTGCCGGTGGGTTCGTCGGCGACCAGGATCGCCGGGCGCGGCGCGATGGCGCGGGCCAGCGCCACGCGCTGCTGCTCGCCGCCCGAAAGCTGTGCCGGATAGTGGGTGGTACGCTCTGCGAGGCCCACGGCGGCGAGCTCGTCGCGGGCGCGGGCAAAGGCGTCGCGCTGGCCAGCCAGCTCGAGCGGCACCGCCACGTTCTCCAGTGCCGTCATCGTGGGGATGAGGTGGAACGATTGAAACACGATGCCGATGCGCTGTCCGCGGAAGCGCGCCAGCTTGTCCTCGCCCATGGTGGTGATGTCGGTGCCGTCGACGCGGATGATGCCGCCGTCGGCGCGCTCGAGCCCGGCCATGGCCATCAGCAGCGTCGACTTGCCGGAGCCCGACGGCCCGGTGAGGCCGACGGTCTCGCCAGGTCCTATATGAAGCGAAACATCCTTGAGGATGTGTACGCGGGCCGCGCCCCGGCCCAGGCTGAGGTCGACGTTGGCCAGTTCGATCGCCGGTGAGGTCATGATGAAGGTGTTTCGTTCCCGCCGTAACCTCCGCCCATATGGGGCGATCGCACGGGCCGCGCTATCGGCCGGGCTGAGCGTGATTTTGACCGGGGCAGTCGCCGCCGCAGGTGCTGCCGCCGCCGCGGCCAAGCCGATCCGTCTGCTCGCCTTCGGCGACAGCCTCATCGCCGGGTACGGACTGCCGCCGGGCCAGGGCTTCGCGCCCAAGCTCGAGGCGGCGCTGCGCAAACAAGGCCACGACGTCACCGTCGTCGACGGCGGCGTCTCGGGCGACACCACCTCCGGCGGTCTCGCCCGGCTGGACTGGACGCTCGGCGATGGCGCCGACGCGGTGATCCTCGAGCTCGGCGCCAACGACATGCTGCGCGGGATCGACCCCAAGGTGCCCGACGAGAACCTCGACAAGATGCTGGCGACGTTCAAGACCAAGCACATCCCGGTGCTGCTCGCCGGCATGCATACGCCGCCCAGCATGGGCCGTGACTATTCCGACAAGTTCGACGCTATCTATCCAGAGCTGGCGCGCAAGTACGACGTCGCGCTCTATCCCTTCTTCCTCGACGGCATCATCGGCGACGAGACGCTGCACCTGCCCGACGGCATCCACCCCAACGCCGCCGGCGTCGACGTCATCGTCGGGAAGATCCTGCCCGCGGTCGACGATTTCCTGAAGGGGGTCAAGCAGGGCAGCTAGCCCATCCTTCCCTCTGCGCGTGAGAAGGCCCCGCGCCATTTGATCTCGCGCGCGCAGGGTGCCAGGAAGGCGCAGCCCCTCGGGCTCTTGCACTCTCGCGACCGTTGCCGCTTTGCGTGACATCCTGACAGGTCTCGCCATCATCGTGATCGTCGTGCTCACGACGTTGCTGGTGGCGCCCTATTTTGTCGACTGGAACGGCCAACGCGCCTTTCTCGAAACGCAGCTGTCGCGCGCGTTCGGGCAGCGGGTGACGATCGGCGGGACGATCGACCTCAAGCTGCTGCCCACACCCTACATCCGTCTCAACCAGACGGTGATCGGCAGCGACGAGGGTGCCGTGCGCATCGGCATCCACCATCTCGACCTGGAGCTCGCGGTGGCGCCGCTGCTTCATGGCGAGATCGACATCGTCGAGGGGCGGCTCGACGGGCCGACGATGCGCCTGACCCTGCAGCCCGACCACAGCCTGCCGGTCCTCCCCGAGACGCCGGCGCTCGAGGCCGACGTCCGCCTGGAACGCATCACCGTGAACGACGGCACGCTGGCGGTGGCCGACCCGGCGAGCGGCCGCACGCTGGTCGTCGATCACCTCGACTTCGTCACCGAGGCGCCCTCGCTCGCCGGGCCGTTCAAGGGCAACGGCGCCGCTGGCGCCGGGGCAGGCCGCACCAACTTCCGCTTCGCCACCATGGAGGCAAAGGGCGGCCGCACGCATCTCCACCTGGCGCTCGGCGAAACCACGACGCATCCCGGCGTCGACCTCGACGGCGATCTCGTTTCGGAGGCGAGCATCGCGGGCGTGCGGCAGAGCTTTATTGGAGCCGTGACGGCGATCGGGCACGTCGTCGACCCCGGGGGGGCACCGCTGGCCTGGCGGCTCTCCGGCCCGCTGAAGGTTGACCCCGCGGGCGCCAGGCTCGCCGGCGGCGAACTGCACGTCGGCGACGACGACGGGCTCGCCTTCAAGGCCGACATCGAGGGGACCTTCGGCGCCGATGCCGCGGTCGCCGCGACGCTGTCGGCGCAGCAGCTCGACGTCGATCGGCTCGCCGGCGCGCCCGCCGATCCGGCCAAGCCGAACCCGCCGCCGCAGCTGCCGTCCCAGAGCCGTCTCCGCGCGCTCGCCGCCGCGGCCATGCCGGGCGTGCCGACGCGGCTCGACGTGACCGTCGACGGCGCCACCTGGGGCGGCTCGGCCCTGAGCGACCTTGCGCTCCACGTCAGGCCGGGCGCGGGAGCAACCAGCAGCGCCGGCACGCTGCAGGCCTCGGGCGACGGGCCGGGCGGGCTGCATGTCGCGATCGACGGCGCGTTGACCGGCGGCGGTTTCGCCGGGCGCACCAACCTAGGCGCCAGCGACCTGCCGCGAGCGCTGGCCTGGCTCGGAGCGGTAGCGCCAGATCTGGCGCCCTCGCCCGCCGCCTTGCCGTTCGCCGAGGCCGCGTTATCGGGCGAGGTGAACGTCGGTGCCGCCGGACTCTCGGCCAGAAGCGCGACGCTCGACCTCGATCGCTCGCATCTCCAAGGTTCGCTCCAGCTCGCCTTTGGCGATAACGCGCGCCGGTCGCGCCTCGTCGCCGATCTGCACACCGCCACCCTCGACCTCGACGCCCTGCCGGACGCGCGCGTGCTCGGCGGCGGCGCCGCGAACCTCACCTTCGACATCAAGCTGGCCGCCAGCACGGCGCGGATCGCCAGCTTCGGCACGGGTGCGCTGGAGTCCGGCCGCGTCACGCTCGACGTTGCCGGAGGCGACGGCCAAGTCGACCTGCGCAGCCTGCGCGTGGAGGATCTCGGCGGCGCCACGCTGGCGGCGACCGGCCGGCTCGAGGACGGCATTGCGATGCTCGAGGCTCGGATTGATGCCGGCAGGCTCGAAGCGGCTGCGCGCCTGGCGCGACAGGTCGCGCCCGGCCGCTGGGCCGACGCCCTCGTCGCTCGCGCCGCCGACCTGGCGCCGGCTCACCTGCGGGTCGACGGCGCGCTGGCCGCGGCCAAGGCCGGCGGCAAGCTCGCGCCGTCTCGGTTGCTGCTCGAGGGCACGCTCGCCGGCACCAAGATTTCGGCCAAGCTGGCGCCGGAGGGCGGCGAGGGCGCCGCCGCGCTGTCGGCGCGGGCCGAGGCCGGCGACGGCCTGGCGCTGTTGCGCCAGCTCGGCCTGCCCACCGCGGCGACCGCGGCTCCGATCGGTGCTGGCCGGCTGGCGCTGTCGGCGACAGGCGACCTCGAGGGACCGCTGGCGACGAAGGTCGACATCGGGCTGGGCGCGACCCAGCTGACCGTCGACGGCCGCTTCGACTTGCTCGGCAAGGCGGAAGGCGGCTCGGGCACGGCCGAGCTGAAAAGCGCCGATCTCGGGCCGCTGCTGCGCGCGCTCGGCCTCGCCGCCCCGGATGTCGCGGCGCCGGTGCCGGCGGACCTCGGAGGCGCGCTCGCCCTGGGGCAGAACGGCGTCGCGCTCAGCGACATCAAGGGTCGTGCCGCCGGCACCGGGGTCGCCGGCACGCTCAAGCTCGTGCCGCCCTCCGCCGACGCGCCGACCCTGACCGGTGCGCTCGACCTCGATCGTCTCGCGCTCGGCGCCCTCGCCGGGCTGGTGCTCGGGCCGGGCAGGCCGCCGTCGCCAAGGGCCGCCTGGTCCGGCGAGCCGTTTGCCACGGCCGCCGCTCCGCCGCGCACGGACTTGTCGCTGCGCGCCCACGCCCTGGAACTCCTGCCCAATCTGGTCGCCACCGACGCCTCGCTCGACCTGCGCATGGGGCCCAACGTCGTGGCCGTTTTGCATGGCAACGCGACCCTCGGCGGCGGCCGTCTCGGCGGCGCGTTCGCGCTGCGTCGCGACGGCCGCCTGGCGACGCTGGAGGGCTCGCTGACGGCCGACAAGATCGCGCTCGATCTTCCCGCGCTCGAGGCTGGCCTGTCCGGGAAGCTCGATTTCGCCGGCGGCGGCGGCACGGCGCTCGCCCTGGTGAGCGGTCTCGCCGGCAGCGGCGCGGCGGCCTTGGCGGACGTGCGCGTGCCGGGCGCCGGCCCCGCCGCCCTGCCGCAGGTGTTCGCCGCCGTGGAGAACGACACGCTCGCCGTCGACGAGGAGGCGGTGACGCGTGCCTTCGACGAGGCCGCGAAGGCGCCGCTGGCGGCGGGTTCGGGCCGCGTCGCTCTCGGTCTCGCCGGCGGCGCCCTGACGCTGACGCCGGTCGGCGGCCCCGCGGCAGGGGAGGTCGGCGCGGCCGTTGGCGGCCCCGTGTCGAGCGAGGTGGGTGCCACTCTCGATATCCCTGACCTGCGCCTGACAGTGCGCGCAGACGAGACGCTGCAGGCCTTGCCGAAGGACTGGAGCGGGCCGCCGCCGGCGATCACGGTGATCCAGGCCGGACCTCTCGCCGCGCCGCGCCGCAGCGTCGAGGTCGCCGCCTTCCTCAACGCGGTCGCGGCGCGCGCCATCGCCCGCGAGAGCGCGCGCATCGAGGCCTACGAGTTCGACATCCGTGAGCGCGCCTTGTTCAACGCCCGCCTGCAGTCGGAACATCGGCGCGAGGCGGACCGGGTCAAGGCCGAGGCCGATGCCAAGGTGGCGGCGGAGGTGGCACGCCGCGCTGCCGCCGACGTCGCGCGCAAGGCCGAAGCCGATCGCCGCGCCAGGACCGAGGCCGATCGCGTCGACAAGCAACGCAGCGACGCTGCCGCGCAAAGGCCGGCCAACCCGGCGCTGGACGGTTCCGACACGCCCGGCTTCCAGGCCCAGCCTCCCGGACAGACCAGCGATCCGGCAGCGGCCGGCCGCTATTGACGCACTCGTCGCGTCGGGTCGACCAGCCCGCGCGCGGTCACATCGATCAGCGTCTCGCAAGCGCCATGAGCGCGCAAGCCTTGCCGCGCTGGCCGGGTTTCGCGCGGCACGCGGCCGGCGCGACTTGCCGCGGTGCCGGCACCGCGCGATAAAACGGGCTCGACCGCGAGAGGCGGCGAGGCCTTTTCGCGGAGATGCCGCATGCCGCTGCTGATCGTCCTGCTGCTGATTGGCGGCGTGCTCTACTGGATCTGGTATTCGAAGAACGGGGTGCAGCGCCGCACCAGCGGCCCGGACGGCGACCGTGCCGCCTTCACGCTCTTCGGCAACCGGCTCGAACGCGTCTCCGATCCGCGGCTGGCCGCCACGATCCTCATGCTGCAGCTGGTGCGCACCGGCTCGCCGATCACTGCGGCCGAGAAGACCACGATCATGGAGCTCATGGAGGATCCGCTCGGCATCGCCAACATCGAGGCGATCTTCGTGCGCGCCTGGAGCTACACCGACGGCAGCCGGATGTTCTCGCCCGTCGCCGACGATCTCGTGCCGATGCTGCGGCGCAAGCTCACGCTGCAGGAGCGGCTCGACCTCGTCGAGATGCTGCGCAAGGTCGCCGGCGCCTACGGCGAGCCGAGCGAGCTGCAGATCGAGGCGACCACCCGGCTGAAGCGGCGCCTGACGATCGCCGAGGCCAGCCGCGTCACGCAGCTCGAGACGCCGTTCGGCGACTGAGGCGCGGCTTACGCTCGAACAGGCGCGCTGAGCGCATCGCTACAGAAAAGACCCACGGCCACGCAGTGTCCGTCTTCCGGGGGCGCCGAAGGCGAGCCCGGAGCCCATGACAACGCGGTTGGAAGAGGGGAATCCGGAATGACCAGACGGACGTTATGGCCATGGATGTCACTCGCCATGGTTGGGCTCGCTCGCGTCTCCAGCGCGCCTGGTCAGGATGGCCGCGGTCGCGAGCTCCGCGGCTTCAACCTCGCGCGGCAACAGCCTCTTGCGGACAGGGACCGCGCTGTGTCGGGCGGCTTCGTAGAGCCCGGACCGGTGATCGATGCCGCTGAGACGCATCGCCGTGCGCGTCGTCAGGCGCCCGGCCTGCCAGGCGGTGAGAACCTCGTGCAGCGTGACGGGGCCTCGAACGGTCAGCTGAGACCCTCGATGGCAATTCGATGTCGTTGGTGGCGGTGACGTCCACCGCGGCGGACCGCTGAAGGCCGGATCGTACGCCCCGTTCGCCGCGAGGTCGAGATTCTTGCACCGTGCCGCGAACAGCGATTTTCAAGATCCCGGCGCCGCCCGTTCCAAGGTGCAGGCTCCCGCCGGAGGGCAGGCTTGCGGCGCCCGATTTGCAACCTGTATACGGGCGCCAATGAGCGGCGGACCGGCAGGTGGCCCAGGCAAGCCGGCCCGCCAGGCACGGTTCGACCGTGGAGGGTCGCGCCCGAGGGAAGGTAGCAACAGGGCCATGCAGGCTGCTCACGGAGGTCCCCGGCTGCTGCTGCGCCGCCTCCGCGAGGTCATGGCGGAGCCGGTCAGCGCGCAGACTCGACTCGACCGCATCGTCGTGCAGATCGCCGCCAACATGGTGGCCGAGGTCTGCTCGGTCTACGTGCTGCGGGCCGACTCGCGCCTCGAACTCTACGCCACAGAGGGCCTGAAGCGCGAGGCTGTGCACCAGACCGCGATGCGCGCCGACGAGGGGCTGGTCGGCCTCATCGCGCAATCGGCCGAGAGCCTTGCGCTGGCCGACGCCCAGCACCACCCCTCGTTCTCCTACCGCCCCGAGACCGGCGAGGAGGACTACACCTCTTTTCTCGGCGTGCCGATCCTGCGCGGCGGCAATACGCTGGGCGTGCTCGTCGTGCAGAACAAGGCGCGCCGCCTCTACAACGACGAGGAGGTCGAGGTCCTGCAGACCACGGCCATGCTGCTCGCCGAGATGATCGCCTCGGGCGAGCTGCAGTCGCTCGCCGCCTCCGACGACGATTTCGCCGCGCGCCGTCCGCTGTCGCTCGCCGGAACGCCGATCACCGAGGGCATCGGACTCGGCCGTGCCGTGCTGCACGAGCCGCGCATCGTCGTGAAGCAGATCGTCGCCGAGGACGTCTCGGCCGAGCTGAAGCGGCTCGACATCGCCGTGGAGGCGATGCGCGCCTCGATCGACCGGCTGATCGACCATGGCGACCACGACAACAAGGGCGAGACCCGCGACATCCTGGAGACGTTTCGCGCCATCGCCAACGACCGGGGATGGCTGCGCCGGCTGCGCGAAGCCGTCGCCGGCGGCCTCACCGCCGAGGCGGCGGTCGAGCGCGTGCAGAACGACGCCCGCGCCCGCATGCAGCGGCAGACCGATCCCTACCTGCGCGAGCGCCTGCACGACCTCGACGACCTCGCCAACCGGCTGCTGCACCAGCTCGTCGGCCGCTCTTTCGCCGCCGACCACGCCGACATGCCCGACAACGCCATCCTCGTGGCGCGCTCGATGGGGCCGGCGGCACTGCTCGACTACGACCGCTCCAAGCTGCGCGGCCTGGTGCTGGAGGACGGCGGTGCGCAGAGCCACGTCGCCATCGTCGCCCGCTCGCTCGGCATTCCCGCCGTCGGCAACGTCGCCAACGTGATCAACCTCGCAGAGACCGGCGACGCCATGATCGTCGACGGCTCCACCGGCGACGTCTACGTGCGCCCGACCTCCGATGTCGAGAACTCCTACGGCGAGAAGGCGCGGCTGCGCGCCCGGCGCCAGGCGCAATACCGGGAGCTGCGCGACAAGCCTTGCGTGACCCGCGACGGCGTGCCGATCGACCTGCACATGAACGCCGGGCTGGTGGTCGACCTCCAGCACGTCGCCGAGACCGGCGCCGTCTCGATCGGCCTGTTCCGCACCGAGATCCAGTTCATGGTGGCGCATCGCTTCCCGCGCATGCGCGAGCAGGAGCAGCTCTACCGCTCGATCTTCGATGCGGTGCCCGGCAAGCCCGTCACCTTCCGCACGCTGGACATCGGCTCGGACAAGGTCCTTCCCTATATGGACAAGGTCGAGGAGGAGAACCCGGCGCTGGGCTGGCGCGCGATCCGCATCGGTCTTGACAGGCCGGCGCTGCTGCGCACGCAGCTGCGCGCCATGCTGCGCGCCGGCGGCGGGCGCGAGCTGCGCATCATGTTTCCGATGGTCGCAACCGTCGAGGAGTTCCACCAGGCCAAGGGCATCGTCGAGCAGGAGCGGACCTACCTCGCCCGCTACAACCATCCGCTGCCCGCCAAGCTCGAGCTCGGCATCATGCTCGAGGTGCCGAGCCTGCTGTGGCAGCTCGAAGAGATCTGCGCCGCCGTGGACTTCGTCTCGGTCGGCTCGAACGACCTCCTGCAGTACCTGTTCGCCGCCGACCGCGACAACCTGCGGGTCTCTGCCCGCTTCGACGCGCTGTCGCCGCCCGTCCTGCGCGCGCTCAAGTTCGTGGCACGGACGATGGCGGCGCACGGCACGCCGCTGACGCTCTGCGGCGAGATGGGCGGCAAGCCGCTCGAGGCCGTGGTGCTGCTGGCGCTGGGCTTCCGCGGCCTGTCGATGTCGCCGGCGGCGATCGGTCCCGTCAAGGCGGCGGTGCTGGCGACTGATCTCGGCGCCATGAGCGAGTACGTCGGCAACCTGATCGTGCAGGTCGACGGCGGTCGCTCCCTGCGCGACCCGATCCGCGCCTTTGCGGAAGCGCACGGCATTCCGCTTTAGGGTTGAGCCTGGTCCCAGCCTACTTGTCGAAGACGATCAGCAGGGAGGCGGCGACGTTGTAGAACGCGTGGAACACGAAGGACGCGCCGATGCTGCCGGTGCGCTCGCGAATGACGACGAGCGCCACGCCAACCGGGAATACGGCGATCGCGTAGAGATGCGTCGACTCCCAATGTGCGAGCGCGAACAGCACCGAGGTGACGAGGGCGGCGGCCACGACGCCGAAACTGGCGCGCAGCGACGTGTACATCCAACCGCGGAACAGCAGCTCTTCGGAAAAGGGGCCGACCAGCACGGCGAGCACGAGGAAGCCGATGAGCCACGGCGTTTCCTTGGGCGGGACGACCCAGTCCTTGGCCTCGGGATGGAAATGTTCGATACCGAGGCTGGCGCCAATTTCCCACGCGATCGCCAGGACGAAGAGCGCGACGATCAATCGCCAATGGCGACGCGGCTGCCAACTCCGCCACGCCACGAGGGCTCGCCAGGCGCGCCCGCCGCGGATCAACGCGAAGACGAGGATGGCGGCGACATCGGCGACATAGGCGCCGGTGCCGAGCACGACGCCGATGCGATCCATCACGAGGCGCGAATGAGACGCGAGCGCGTCGCCCGCGCTTCGCACCAGTTTCAGCGCGCCCTGCAGCCCGTCGAGCGCCGCCAAGCTGGCGAAAGCCAAAGCGACGCCGACGCCGGCGAAGACGATCGTCAGGACGGCAATCCCGGCCAAACTCAGCACCAGGCCGACGAAGCCGTAGGGTCGGATGGCGGACGACGTGTCGGCATCGGCGATTTGGCTGGGCGGCAAGGATGGGGCTCCGGTGTTGGGCCGCTTGTCGGCGCTGAAACCGCCAAGCTCAAGCGCTTTCGCCGGCCCTCACGCCGCGGCCAGCGTGATGGCGACGATCACGAGATTGTAGGCGGCGTGGAGCGCGATCGTCGGGCGTATGCTGCCGGTGAGCTCGCGCAGAAGGCCGACGGCCAGCGCCAGCGGCAGCACGCGCAGCATGTGCCTGTGACCGGGATCCCAGTGGATCGCGGTGAAGGCCGCTGCCGTCAGCAGGAAGGACGGCAAGAAACGCCAGCGCGCCCGCAAGGCGGTGTACAGCCAGCCGCGAAACACCAGCTCCTCGGCGAGCGGTGCCAGGATCACGAGGTTGGCCGTCAGCGTCCCGAGGAGCACGTAATCGGTCGGTCCGAGCGTGAGCAGGTGGCGCTCGCGCCCGGCGACCTGGAGCAGGGTGAACGCCGCCGCGTAGCCGAGCGTGGCCAGCGCGATCGGTGCGACGTCGCGGGTGCGCCAGCGACCGGGGCCGGCCGCCAGCATCGCCCGCCAGGCCCCGCGCCCCCCGCGCCAGGATGCGGCGGCGAGTGTCGCGAGCGCCACCCCACCATAGGCCGCGCTGATCTTCCAGGCGCCGAGCCGCGCCTGCAGGAGCGGGTCGAAGCGGAGGTCCGTCAGGAAGTCGGCGAAGCCCTCCCGCCCGAGCGCGACATAGAGGATCAGGGTGGCGATCAAAGCGACGATTCCCGCGAAGGCCAGGGCCGCCAGCGCGATGGCGACGAGGCTGAGTGCGGCCGGGATCGGCGCCAACAGCACGTTCGGGCTGCGATCGGGCAGGCTGCGCACGCTCCGGACCGCGTCGTCGAGCGCATCCTGTATCGTTTGTCTTGTCATGCCAGGCGGCAACGCCCTTTCGCTCGCCGGTCTTTTCGCCTATATCCGGAAGGCTGCTGCAAGGCGGATATGGCGATAAACGGCGTCGTAATGAAGCTTTTCGGACCCGGGGGCAGTACCCGGCGCCTCCACCCGAGCCCAGCCCGCGTTCGCGCTGGTCTCCGGTGGGGGCGAAACAGGTTCGACGGGAAGTGTAAAGGACGTTCTTTTGCCCGGCATGGTACCGCCGTTATCGGGCTAAACCTATAGTTGCCAACGACAACTATGCTCCGGTGGCCCTCGCCGCGTAATGCGGTGATGGTACCGAAATAAAGTCCTTTAGGGTAGCACTTAAAGGCGGGGTTCGGAGGCACCTGGCAACAGAAGCCTCCACTTTCACCTCGGCGTCCGTGCGGTGAGACCTTCGGGCCTGCACCTGAGCGTCGCAGGTGTGACGCGCGTCTAGGAAATCGCGAGCGCACGGCTTTCATTTCGCTAGGCGCAATGCATAATCCGCCGCGTCGATCGCCCGGCGCGCGCCCGATACCGGCCCGCTGCGGTCACGCCCGCGCCTCACCGTCACGGACCCGACAATGCCGAACGACCTGATCCGCTACGACCTGCTCGTTCAGGAGGCCCTTTGCGGCGTGGTGAGCCGCGTGCTCGCCGATGCCGCCAAGAACGGCCTGCCTGGCGATCACCATTTCTATATCACTTTCCGCACCCACGCGCCGGGCGTGCGCCTTTCCAGCCGTATGCGCGACGCCTATCCGGAAGAAATGACGATCATCCTCCAGCACCAATTCGAGGATCTGAAGGTGACCGAGCACGCCTTCGAGGTCGGACTGTCCTTCAAGGGCGTGCCGGAGATGCTTCTCATCCCGTTCGAGGCGATGACCGGCTTCTTCGACCCTTCGGTGCAGTTCTCGCTCAAGTTCGAGCCGTTGATCGAGGGTGAGGCAGGCGAGGGGCCGGCGCCGGTGTCCTCGCCGCTGGCGACGCCGGTGGCGCGCAGCGTCAATCTGATCAAGCCTGCGCCTCTGGCCCTCACCACCATCTCGCGAGACGGCGACGCCGGCGCGAAGCCGCCATCCCAGCCACCCGCCGCGGCCGCCGTTCCTACTTCTGCCTTCGCTTCTTCTTCTGCCGAGGAGGAGCCCCACGGCGAGGCGGCGAAGGTGGTCTCGATCGACGCGTTCCGGAAGAAGCCTTGAGCGCCGAGATCGTCAACCTGCGCCGCGTCCGCAAGGCGTCGGCGCGGGTCGAACGTGAGGCCGAGGCTGCCGCCAATCGCGCGCGCCACGGTCGCACCAAGGGTGAGCGTGCCGTGCAGGCGCTGGAGACGCGGCGCGCCGGGCGTGTGCTCGACGGCGCCTTGCGCGACGCCGCCGTCGTCTCCGACGATGGCGGCTGAGCGGCGGGTTCGCACCGCCATCACCAAGCATTCGCTTCTGATCGCCGGCCACCCGACCAGCATCTCGCTCGAGGACGCCTTCTGGCAGCGCCTGCGTCACGTCGCCGGCGCCCGAGGTACGGCCCTGGCCGCGCTCGTCGCCGAGATCGACGCCGGCCGCGGCGAGGCCAACCTCAGCTCGGCGATCCGCGTCTTTCTGCTGGAGGAGGCTACGCGCGCCGACGCGGCGTCGCATGGCGGCGCGCCGCTTCCGCCCCTATAGTGCGTGCATGACCCCGCTGCTGATCGTCTTCGTCGCCGCCACCGTCGCCTGGACGGTCCTGGAACTGGTGCTCTCGCTGCGCCAGACCCGCCACGTCGCCACCCATCGCGACCGCGTGCCGGCCGACTTCGCCGGCACCGTCACGCTCGACGAGCACCGCAAGGCGGCCGATTACACCGCCGCGCGCGAGCGTCTCTCGCGCTTCGAGACCCTCGCCGAGGCTCTGCTGCCGCTGTTCTGGGCACTGGGCGGGATCGACCTCCTCTACGGCGCGCTGGCCCGGACCGTGCCGCCTTCGCTCAGCCGGGGTGTGCTGTTCTTCCTCGCCACCGGGCTTGTCGGCACGCTCGTCGGCCTGCCTTTCGCCCTCATCCGCGCCTTCGGCATCGAGGCTCGCTTCGGCTTCAACAAGGTGACGCCGGCGCTGTTCGTCGCCGATCGGCTGAAGGGCGCCGCGATCTCGCTCCTCTTCACCGTTCCGCTGCTCTACCTCCTGCTCTTCGCCATGGGCCACCTCGCCGGGCTATGGTGGCTGTGGACCTGGGCCGGCCTGCTCGTGATCATGGTGGCCGCTCCCTCGGTGTTCGTGAGGCTGATCGCGCCGCGCTTCAACCGCTTCGAGCCGCTGGACGATGCCGACCTGCGCGGCCGCATCGAGGCGCTGCTCGCCCGCTCCGGCTTCACCGCGTCGGGCCTCTTCACCATGGACGCCTCACGCCGCTCGACTCACGGCAACGCCTATTTCATCGGCTTCGGCCGCGCCAAGCGCATCGTGCTGTTCGACACGTTGATCGCGCGCTCGACCCCCGAGGAGATCGAAGCGGTCGTCGCCCACGAGCTCGGCCATTTCAAGCATCGCCACGTGATCTTCGGCCTCGCGCGCGCCGCGTTGATGCTGCTGGTCACCCTGGCGGCGTTCGGCTGGCTGGCACGCCAGCCGTGGCTGCTACCGGCCTTCGGTGTGCACGCGCAGTCCGACGCGCTGTCGCTCTACGTCTGCCTGCTGCTCAGCGGCGTGGTCGGCCCGCTTGGCGGGCTCTTCGGCAACTGGATCTCGCGCAAGAACGAGTTCGAGGCCGACGATTACGCCCGCCGCGCGGTCGGCGCCGACCCGATGGTGAGCGCGCTGACGCGGCTCTCGCGCGACAACGCCTCCACGCTGACGCCCGACCCCTGGTACTCGCTGGTGCACCATTCGCACCCCCCGGTGCCCGCGCGCGTCAGCCACCTGAGGAGTGCCGCGGCGACCTGATCCTGTCTCGTGAGATGGGGGAGAGGACTCCTGCTTCGCAGGTGAGGATCAAGCAGCGTCGCGCGTGGCCGTGCTGGGCACCGCCGAAAGCGAGCCGAGCTTCAGCGCCAGCCAGCGGTCGACCTCGAGGGCGGCCATGCAGCCCATACCGGCGGCGGTGACGGCCTGGCGCCACACGTCGTCGGTGACGTCACCGGCGGCGAAGACGCCCTCGATGCTGGTCGCAGTGGAATTCGGCGCCGTCTGGATGTAGCCGGCGCCTTTCAGCTCGAGCTGGTCGTGGAAGAGGTCGGTCGCCGGGCTGTGGCCGATGGCGACGAAAACGCCGTGGATCGAGAGGTTCCGCGTGCCGCCATCAAGCGTGCTCTTCAACCGCACGCCGGTGACCCCCAGCGGCTGGCTGTCGCCGAGGATCTCGTCGACAGCGTGGTTCCAGATCACGTCGACGTTGGGTCGAGCGAAGAGGCGCTCTTGCAGGATGCGCTCGGCGCGGAAGGAATCGCGGCGGTGCACCACCGTGACGTGGCGGGCGAGCTGGGTGAGGTAGAGCGCCTCCTCGACCGCGCTGTTGCCGCCGCCGACCACCACCACGTCCTTGCCGCGGTAGAAGAAGCCGTCGCAGGTGGCGCAGGCGGAGACGCCGTAGCCCTTGAATTTCTCCTCGGACGGCAGCCCTAGCCATCGCGCCCGCGCGCCGGTGCAGATCACCAGCGCGTCGGCGGTGTAGGTGGTGCCGCTGTCGCCCTTGAGCGTGAATGGCCGCGTCGAGAGGTCGGCGGAGACGACGTGGTCCGACACCATCTGCGTACCGACGTGCTCGGCCTGCTTGCGCATCTGCTCCATGAGCCACGGGCCCTGGATCGGATCGGCGAAGCCGGGATAGTTCTCGACGTCGGTCGTGATCATGAGCTGGCCGCCCGGCTCGAAGCCGGAGATCAGCATCGGCTTGAGCATGGCGCGGGCGGCATAGACCGCGCAGGTGTAGCCGGCCGGTCCGGAACCGACGATGACGAGCGGGGCGTGGCGGGTCTCGGCGTCCATGGGGCTCCCGGCGAAGGCCGGGGCGAGAACAGCCGGCCCGGGGGTGTCATATGGCGGGCCGGCGAGGGTCGCAACAGGGCGCGCGTCAGGCTTCGATCGGCGAAACCGGCCGCGGCGGCGCGGCGGCGTTTCGCCGCCGTCGCTTAAAGAGCCGTTGCACCGTGACGTAGAACACTGGCGTGAAGATCAGGCCGAAGCCGGTGACGCCGAGCATGCCGAAGAACACGGTGGTGCCGAGCGTCTGCCGCATCTCGGCGCCGGCACCGGTGGCCAGCAGCAGCGGGATGACGCCGAGGATGAAGGCGAATGAGGTCATCAGGATCGGCCTGAGCCTGGTGCGCGCCGCCTGGGTCGCCGCCTCGGCCGGGGTCTCGCCGCGCTCCTCCGCCTGCTTGGCGAACTCGACGATGAGGATGGCGTTCTTGGCGGCGAGTCCGACCAGCACGACGAAGCCGATTTGCGCCAAGATGTCGACGTTCATGGCGCGGTAGATCAGGCCGGTGACGGCGGCGAGCAGGCACATCGGCACGATCAGCACCACCGAGAGCGGCAGGCTCCAGCTCTCGTATTGCGCGGAGAGCACGAGGAATACGAAGAACACACTGGCCGCGAAGATGAGCAGCGTGGTGTTTTTGGCCACCGTCTGCTGATAGGCGAGATCGGTCCACTCGTAGCTCATGCCCTGCGGCAGCCGCTCAGCGGCGATCCTGGCCATGACCTGAAGCCCGTAGCTCGAGGCGAAGCCCGGCGCCGTGCCGCCCTGAATCTCGGCGGCGGGATAAAGGTTGTAGCGTGGCACGCGATAGGGATCGGTGGTGCGGTGCATGCTCGCCACCGAGCCGATCGGCACCATGGCGCCGGCGTTGTTGCGGGTCTTGAGGTGGCGGATGTCGTCGGTCGTGTTGCGGAAGCGGCCTTCGGCCTGCGCCAGCACCTCGTAGGTTCGACCGAGATAGTTGAAGTCGTTGACGTAGGCCGAGCCGAGATAGACCTGCATCGCCTCGAAGACGCGCGCCGGCGGCACGCCGAGCTTCTCGGCCTTCACCCGGTCGACGTCGGCGTAGATGCTCGGCGTGCCGGTCGAGAACGGCGTGAACAGTTGCGCCATGCCCGGCACCTTGCTCGCCTCGCCGATGATCTCCTGCGCCGCCGCCGAGAGCGCGCGCGGCCCGAGGTTCTTCTGGTCCTCCAGCATCATCTTGAAGCCGCCGGCGGTGCCGAGCCCCGGCACCGGCGGCGGCGGGATGGCGATGATGAAAGCCTCCTTGATGCCCGACAGCTTCCGGCGGATGTCGGCGAGGATCACCGGCATGGTCAGCCCCCTGCCGACGCGCTCCTCGAACGGTGCCAAGCCGGCGAAGATGGCGCCGGCGTTGGAGGCGTTGGTGAAGGTGGCGCCGTCGAAGCCGGCGAAGGCGACTTCGTGTTCGACGCCGGGCACGGTCTTGAGGATCTCGCTGGCCTCGCGGATCACCTTGTCGGTGCGCTCCAGCGAGGCGCCGGGCGGCAGCTGCACCACGGTGATGAGTTAGCCGAGA
>CBDAPQ010000001.1:0-10255 GCA_965198485.1 Beijerinckiaceae bacterium | reverse complement strand
CCGGAACGAGCTCTATGGCGCTGACGAGGGAGCGAACGACCTCGGCCGCCTCGTCGCGAGTGTCCGAGCCGCCAAGCGCTTTGCTAAGGCAGGCTATCCGCTCCCGGTAGAGCGCAGCAAGGCTGGGATGGAGCAGGGGAGGGGGTCTTCAGCCTCGGCCACCTTGCGGGTTAGCTCATCCTTGCGAGCTTCGAGCTCGCGCATCTTTGTCTCATATGCCCGGATGCTCGTGAGATCGTCGGTGTCGAGCACCCGCTTTACCAGCTTGGGCAAGTCTCGATCGATCCGCACAAGCTCGCCTCGAGCATTGTCGATCGAGGCAGTCTCCTGCATTCGGAGCCGGTTTACCTCGCGGGTGAACTCCTCGCAGAATTCGCGGAACAGCGCCGGCTCCATTAAATGGCTGCGCAGGCCGTCGAGGACGGCCGCCTCCAGAGCGTCCCGCCGGATGTTCAAGCGATTCCCGCACGTGGCCTTCGTGCGCGACGTGCCGCAACCGAGCAGGTCCTTTGAGATCTTCATATAGCTACCGCCGCAGCACCCACAGCGGACGAGGCCGGAGAAGAGGTGGTTGGGACGGCGTCGCCGCCCCATGAGGTCAGGCGAGGTCTCCCGCGGCGCCATGCGCAGTGAAGCTTGGCGGCTCCTCACTGCGCCCCAGAGGTCGTCATCGACGATCCTGAGCTCCGGTACGTCCTGGACGATCCACTCCGGCTCCGGATTAGGGCGGGCGATCCGCTTGCCCGTGTCGGGGTCCTTCAGGAACCGCTGACGGTTCCAGACGAGCCGGCCGATGTAGAGCTCGTTGTTGAGCACGCCGTTGCGTCGCTCCACATTGCCGTGGATGGTGCTTGGTCCCCACTCGCGACCTTGAGGACCAGGCACGCCTTCCTTGTTCACCGCCTGGGCGATCGTGCGAGACGACTTGCCCGCGGCGTAGTCCCGGAAGATGCGCCGCACCACCTCGGCTTCCGCCGGGTTGATGCGCCGCTCGCCCGTGACAGGCTGCCCATCGGGCGCGAGGCCGCGCACGACATCATAGCCGAAGCAGAGCCCGCCGCCGGCCTTGCCCTTCTCCACCCGACCGCGCTGTCCGCGACGGGTCTTGTCGGCCAAGTCCTTCAGGAAGAGGGCGTTCATCGTGCCCTTCAACCCGACATGAAGCTGCGAGACGTCGCCCTCCGACAAGGTGACGATCCGCACGCCAGCGAACTGCATGCGCTTGAACAGGCCCGCAATGTCCTCCTGGTCACGGCTGAGACGGTCCATGGCCTCAGCCAAAACGACGTCGAACCGGCCACGCCCCGCGTCCTGGATCAGCTCCTGGATGCCAGGTCGCAGTAGCGACGCACCGGAGATCGCCCGATCGGTGTAGCTGTCCGTGATCGCCCAGCCCTGGCGCTCGGCATGCAGCTGGCAGAGCCGCAGCTGATCCTCGATGGAGGCGTCACGCTGGTTCTCGGACGAGTAGCGGGCGTAAAGGACGACTCTGGGCATCAGGCCCACACCTCAGGTCTTGGGCGAACGCGCCTCCTTCTGGAAGTCATCATAGTACGCCTGTGCGGCTTGCCGCGCCAGCAGCCTGACGATCGATCTTAGTCTCGGATCGAGGTCACGCTGGTCGGCTGCATTGCGCCTGTCTAGCCTCAGTACGCTGCCGCCGAGGACGTCGCCCTCGTCTTTGCTGGAAGTTTGCTTAGGGAACACCTCAACAAAGTAGCGTGGCTTGGGCATCGAAAGAATAGTTAATTCAAGCAGCTAGAGCTCCGGCGTCGTCTCGGCGGAATCAAGTGGCGATATCGCATCGTAGGCGGGACTGATGATTATAGGCCGCTAGCTGGGCTGGGATGCGATTGCCCGGGAACGTGAGGTCCCGCGTCCTGCAGAGCCGGAGAGAGCGAGAGGGCTGCGGCTGTCGCCGCGACGGAGTGAGGGTCGAGAGAGTGTCTCCGGCCACCGTCGTGGAGATCAGCCATGACCCATGTGGAGGTTCTGGACGCCCGACCGGATGCGCGCGGCGGCTACGGAGTGGATGTCAGCCGCGGTGAGCGGATAGGAAGGGTGTCGTCGGAGTGGTTCAACCGGCCGGCTGACGAGCGCTACCTGTCCCTGTCGGAGCTGTTCGCCTCGGTGCGAAGCCGCGCCGATCGGAGCCGGACCCGTGCTGTCGAGAGCGCCGCCATCCGGGTGGAGGCCAGCCGCGACGACGCCTACCGCTTGGCCTTGGCGCTGCCGGGCTCTGATGTGGCGGTGGCTCCAACCCACTGGAGCTTCGGCCAGCTCACGAGCCTCATCGGCGCGCCTGCGGCCTACCTGCGCCAGCTGCCGGCACCGCTCGCCGGCATCAACCTGCAGTACGGCCTGACCTCGTACAGGACCGAGCAGTTGAAGACGCTGGAGACCGAGGACGGCCGGGTGGAGCTCCGCGCAGTGACCGGGCCGGACTACGGCCGCATCTACGACCACGAGCTAGTCTCGGCGGTGCAGCGGATCGCGGGGAACGGCACGGGCGACACCCGCTGGAAAGTGCCGGGCGTGCTGGACTGGTCGACCGGGGTCTACAATCCGCGCGTGGACGTCACCGCCGACACCACCACCCTCTACGCCTCGGACCGCGATGTCTTCCTGTTCCTGGTCGACGACCTGAACCCGATCGAGGCGGGGCGGCTGCCGGACGGCTCGCCCGACCTCTACTTCCGCGGCTTCTACTGCTGGAACTCGGAGGTAGGGGCCAAGACGCTGGGCATCGCCAGCTTCTACCTTCGCGCCGTCTGCCAGAACCGCAACCTGTGGGGCGTGGAGGACTTCCAGGAGATCACCATTCGCCACTCCAAGTTCGCCGCCACGCGCTTCGCGCATCAGGCCGCCCCGGCTCTGACCCGCTTCGCTAACTCTTCGCCCGCCTCATTCGTCAACGGGATCAAGGCGGCGCGGGGGCAGATCGTGGCGCGGACGGACGAAGACCGGTCGACGTTCCTGCGCAAGCGCGAGTTCTCCAAGGCGGAGACGACCAAGATCATCGAGACGGTGCTCGCCGAGGAGGGCCATCCGCCGTCGAGCGTGTTCGACTTCGTCCAAGGCATCACCGCGGTCGCGCGCGACAAGCCACACCAGGACGCGCGGCTCGACTTGGAGGCCCGGGCCAAGGCGCTTCTGGATAGAGCCGCATAGGCCGCTGTCCGGGTCTGCCGCGTCTGCGGACGTACGGGTCTGCGGCGTCGCTCTCTCCAGAGTGAGAGGGCGGCGCTGCGCTTCGTGACGTGTCCGGGCCGAGAGAGAGGCTCCCGGCCGGCCCGTCCCGGAGACCTACCGTGGCCAAGTCAGTCCAGAAGATCACCCTGTCGTGCTCGCGCGACATCCCCTTCGACAAGCTGGTGCTGAGCCAGTCCAACGTTCGCCACGTCAAGGCGGGCGTCTCGATTGACGAGCTCGCCGAGGACATCGCCCGCCGCGGCCTGCTGATGGGCCTGAGCGTACGGGCCGTCGCCGACGACGCCGGCGTGGAGACCGGCATGTACGAGATCCCGGCCGGAGGCCGGCGCTATCGAGCGCTTGCCCTGCTGGTCAAGCAGCGGCGGCTGTCCAGGACTGCGCCAGTCCCCTGTGTCGTCCGCACCGACGGTCTGGCCGAGGAGGACAGCCTGGCTGAGAACATCCAGCGCTCGCCGCTGCACCCGCTCGACCAGTTCCGCGCTTTCCTCGCGCTTCGCGAGAAGGGCCAGTCTGAGGAGGAGATCGCGGCGAACCAGTTCGTCTCGGTCGCTGTCGTGAAGCAGCGGCTACGCCTCGCGTCGGTCAGCCCCAAGCTGCTCGACGTCTATGCCGAAGACGGTATGAGCTTGGACCAGCTGATGGCCTTCACCGTCAGCGGCAATCACGTCCGCCAGGAGCAGGTCTTCGAGCGGCTGTGCCAGTCCTACGACAAGTCCGCTCACACCGTCCGGCGCATGCTGACCGAGGGCGCTGTCCGCGCCTCCGACAAGCGGGCGAAGTTCATCGGCGTCGACGCCTACGTCGAGGCCGGTGGGACGGTCCTGAACGACCTGTTCCAGGGCGACGATGGCGGCTGGCTGCAGGACGTCGGCCTGATCGACCAGATGATGGCCGAGAAGCTGAACGAGCAGTCGGTCACCGTGGGAGCGGAAGGGTGGCGCTGGGTCGAGGTCGCGCCGGACTGCGCCTACGGCCACACCTACGGCCTGCGCCAGCTCTTCGGCGAGACCGTGCCGCTCACCTCCGAGGAGGAGGCGACGCTCAAAGCCCTTCAGCAGGAGGTGGACGACATCGAGACGGCGTCGGCCGAGGCGGAGGAGCTCAGCGATGAGCAGGACCGGCGCATGGGCGAGCTGGAGACCGCGATCGAGGCGCTCACCGGTTGCCCGGTCGTCTTCGACGCCGACGAGGTCGCCCGCGCCGGCGCCTTCGTCAGCATCGCGCCCGACGGGTCGCTGCGGATCGAGCGCGGGTACGTCCGTCCGGAGGACGAACTGCCGGTCGAGCCTGAGACGGCGGTCGAGACAGAGGAGCACCCGGCGTCGGCGGTCACCGATGACATCGACGGCGGCGGAGCGCCCTACCAGCCAGCCGCCGCCGAGCCGGAGGAAGACGAGGGTCTTCGCCCGATCCCCGATCGGCTGCTGACGGAACTGACCGCGCACCGGACGTTGGCCCTGCGCCACGCGCTCGGCGATCGGCCGGATGTCGCCTTCCTCGCAGCGCTTCACGCCCTGGCCCTGGGCGTCTTCTACACCTACCGCTTGGACACCTGCCTGGAGCTCGAGCTGAAGAGCGTACAATTCGGGAGCCAGGCGCCGGGGCTGAATGACACTCCTCTGGCCCGCGCGTTCGACGCGCGCCATCAGGCGTGGCGGTCAGCGCTGCCGAAGGAGCCGGGCGATCTCTGGGGCGTGCTGGGGTCGTTCGACGCCGACAGCCGCGACGCGCTGTTCGCCCACTGCGTGTCGCTCAGCGTCAACGCGGTGCACGAGGCCTGGAACCGGCGGCCACGGGCTTTCGCCCACGCCGACCGGCTCGCTCAGGCGGTCGCCCTCGACATGGCGGCGAGCTGGACGCCGACCGCGGCCAACTTCCTCGGCCGGGTCACCAAGGCGCGCATCCTGCAGGCCGTCTCCGAGAGCAAGGGGCAACGGGCGGCCGATCGCGTCGAGCACCTGAAGAAGGTCGAGATGGCGACGGAAGCCGAGACGCTGCTCTCCGGATCGGGCTGGCTGCCCGAGCCGCTTCGAACGCCGGGTCGAACGGTGGAGGCCGCGGCCGAGATCGTCGAGCCGGAGACGGCGAGCGTGGTCGAACCCGTCGTCGTGCAGACGGCGACGGAAGGCGGCGAACTGGCCGTGGAAGATGTGGACGCACCGGCCGAAGATGAGCTCGCTGCGCCCGAGCCCCAGGCAATCGCGGCCGAGTAGCAAAACACGCCTCCGTCACCTGGGCCCGTCGGCGACGACGGGCCCTTTTTCTGGGGAGCCCGTGATGCCTGATACCGCGTCCGACCTGGCGCGCCGCCTCGCGCGCGATCCTGAGGCGGTCTGCCGCCACTACCTGTCCACCGGCCGCCGTGAGGGCCGCTACTGGCTCGTCGGCGATGTCGAGAATTTGCCGGGCCGCAGCCTCTATGTCCGCCTGCGTGGGCCCGAGGTCGGCAAGGGCGCAGCGGGCAAATGGACCGACGCCGCCACTGGCGAGCATGGTGACCTGCTCGACCTGATCGCCGCAAACCAGCGGCTGACGAGCCTGCGCGACACTCTGGACGAGGCGCGTCGCTTCCTCGCCCTGCCGGAGCCCGAGCACAGGAACGACCTTGCTACCGCCGCACCGACGGGGTCGCCCGAAGCCGCACGCCGATTGTGGTCCATCTCCAAGCCGCTCCGGGGCACCGTCGCCGAAACCTATCTCCGCAAGCGCGGACTTGCGGCATGGCAGGACGGCACGTCGCTCCGCTTCCACCCGCGCTGCTTCTACCGAGCCGATCGGGACGACGTCCCCGGCACGCGCGGCGCCTGGCCAGCCCTCATTGCCGCCGTCACCGACCTGGATGGCAGGCTGACAGGGCTGCACCGCACCTGGCTGGACCCGCTTGGACGCGACAAGGCGCCGGTCGCCACCCCGCGACGCGCGATGGGCGAGCTGCTCGGGCAAGGCGTCCGGTTCGGTCAGGCCGACGATGTGCTGGCGGCTGGCGAAGGCATCGAGACCATGCTCTCGCTACGGCAGATCGCGCCTACCCTGCCCGCTGTCGCCGCCCTCTCGGCCGCACATCTCGCCGCCCTGGTGCTCCCGCCGACGCTAAGACGCCTGTACATCGCCGAGGAGGCCGATGCGGCCGGACGGCACGGGGCTACCCAGCTCGCAGCCCGAGCGACGGCGCAGGGCATAGAGCCTCGTCCCCTCGCCACGCCACTCGCCGACCTGAATGCTCACCTCATGGAGCACGGCGCCGACGACCTGCGGTCGCTGATGCGGATCCAGCTAGTCGCGGAGGACGTGCGACGCTTCATTGCGACGGAAACGGCCGGGAGGAGGACCTCCGCGGCTTAGATCTCGGGACGACCCTGGATCGTGCGCTGGGCTGACCTCCATGCCGACAGGCGGCGCCCATGGCCTTCCAGAGGGCGATCGGACCGGAGCGGCGTCCGGCCCGCAACGGCTGCGAGCGACTTTCTTCCCCGCCGGCTCTTCACCCCACGCCGCAGGCGGCGCGGGGACCCCGAACGCGCCGGCTCCTCGCGCGCCAAGAAAGCCGCCCTTCGCCGTCCTGCGCTGCGCTTCGGTTCCACCCCATCGCGCCAGCGCGACGGGGACCCCTGAGAATGCAGGCCGGCCGCAGCCCCGGTCAGGTGATCGCCACGAAGGCCGCGATGGGCGCGGCCAGGCAGGCAAAGGATCATCCCCATGGCGCACGACCCCGACTTCGAACCGCAGCACGCCGCATCCCCCACCGCCCACATCGTCGACCAGCTCGAGCTCTATGGCTACACGCCTTGCGGCGACGAGCCAGACCCGCGCGACCCCGCCGACCACACCCTTATCGCCGAGGCGGTGAGCACAGCCTTCGACGCTCTTACGGGCGCGATCCGGCACACCCGCTCCGAGCCCGACGCCGCCGACCTTCTCTGGGGCTTGGTCAACGCTTGCCACCGTTCCGCCGAGCGGGTGCAGCGCCGCCTCGACGACAACGAGGACGGCCAGCGAAGCTCTCAGCGCGAGCAGGACGGCAGCGAGGTGAAGTCCGTCGAACTCGAACGGCTGCTGGACCAGGGCCAGGTCCTGCTCGACCGCCGCGACGCGCTCGAAGCCTTCCGCGACGCCGCAGCCCGGAGCTATCGCCGGCTCACCGGCGAGGTCTGGACGCCCCGCCACGGCAGCAAGGTCAACCATCGCACCCTGACCGCGACCATGATCGACAGCCGCGACTTCCTCACCGCCAAGCGACGGGCCGAGACCCAGGTGCTCCTGCCCAAGGGCGCCAGGATCGCTTTCACCGGTGGCCCAGACTTCAACGACCATCGGGCGATCTGGGACGCTCTGGACCGGGTTCAAGCCAAGCACCCCGACATGGTGCTGCTGCACGGCGCAAGCCCCAAGGGCGCGGAGCTGATCGCCGCCAAATGGGCCGATGCCCGCAGCGTGACCCAGATCGCCTTCAAGCCCGACTGGGACCGCCACAAGCGTGCGGCGCCGTTCAAGCGCAACGACGCCCTCCTCGATACCCTGCCGATCGGCCTGGTGGTCTTCCCGGGCACGGGCATCAACGACAACCTGGCCGAAAAGGCCAGGAAGCTCGGCATCCCGCTCTACGACTTCCGCGGGCGCGGCGGCGGGTGACCGCCGCCTTCCTTCCTCAGTAGTGGATGAAGCGACCCTCCGGCGCGAGCTGCTGGATCAGGTCGAACTCGTCGCGGTTGGAGGTGAGCACCGGCAGGCCGGCCTTGGCCGCGGTCAGGAAGATCAGGGCGTCGTTCAGGCAGGCTTTGCGCTGGTGCGGCTGGTAGCCCTGGGTCCGCGCCAGCGTGCCCGCGACCACGCCCGCGTCCGCCCAGACCTGGGCGTCGGGGGTGAGCAGACGGGTGGCAGGGATGGCCGCGAACACCTCCGCATAGTGGTCGCGGAGCTTGCGCCATCCGGCATGGGCCGGGTCCGCGTTGGCGACGCCCACCGCCAGTTCCGAGAGCGCGACCGAGCAGTGGAACAGCAAGCCCTGGTCGATGATCTCTCGAAGCTCGGGCGGGAGCCGGCCAGCCGCGCGTCCGATGTAGACGTTGGTGTCCAACACCAGGATAGCCGGCTCGGACGCCTTTAGGGCCGTCCACTCGACGAGCTCGACACGGGAACGCGGCGAGAGCTGGGTCCGCCGCTTGTCCGGCTTGCGCCGGCGGATCAGCCCACGAAGATCAATACTCAAGATCGTGGTCTGGCCCGAGCCGTCCTTCGGTCCGGCGGAAGACGACCGCGACTGGGTCCGGGCGGGCCAGCATGGCCAGCGCCAGCACGCCGAGTTCGCTCGTCGAGCTCACGCCCGCCTCGCGCTTGGCGGCCTCCACCAACGCTGGAGGCGCCCGAAAGCTGACGTGCTCGCTCTTGTCGCCGTCTAGCAGGCCAGCCCGCCTCGCCTCCTCCAGCACCGAGGCGTGCGCCAGCGTCGCCGCGGCGGAGCGACGTCGAGCCTGAACCGAGACCTCCGGTTCCGACGCGGCGGTAGAGCTGGACTTCGACGACAGCATGGGAGACCTCCGATCAGCCGTGTGTACAATTTAGCGCGGATTGTCACACATGACTAGCACCGATCAGCCCCGAACGGCGCTGCGTCTACGGACACCCACCCGCCCCGAGGCGCATCTCCTTGGTCCAGCTCAAGACCTTGTCCGATCAACCCCCAAGGGGTCCGTCAAGCAGAGCTTGCGGCCGCTCCGGCTAGCGCCTGCGGGTGATCGCGGCCCTGCAGCCGGACCCGACGGAGCGCTGTGGAGCGGGGTGGTCCTGCTCCGGACACAGGAGCCGCCCGATGCCGCTCGCCACCGCCCAAGCCTTCGCCTTCAGCCTCGCTTACACGCTCATGACCTCCATCGTCCTGTTCCGTACCGAACTCGGCGTCTACGGCGTCCTGCCGACAGCGGAGTACGACGGTGCTCCGGAGACCGTCGTCCATACCTACGAACCCTACCCTTGATGGAGACCACGTCGACGTCATCGACCGGCTCCCTGCGGGGATCGATTTCCGCTATGATCTCTTGCGCGCCGTGGCGGTGGTGTAGGCGCGCGACATCCACTCTTGAGATGGAGACCGCCATGATCTTCTTCGCCATCCTGGTTGCGGCGCTCGGCGTCGCCTTTCTCTGCTGAGCTTTGTTCCGGCTGTCCGTCTACGCGCTCCCGTTCTTCCTAGCTTTGACGACGGGGTTCGCCGCGGCGAGGACCGGCTCTGGGCCCGTCGCCGCGCTCGTACTCGCTGTCTTGGTGGGCGTGGTCAGCTTCATCGCTGGCCGTACGGCTTATAGGCAGCTCGCTTCGCCGGCCGCTCGATATGCGTTGATCGCCCTCTTCATCGGTCCAGCTGCTCTGGCCGGCTATCACGCCGCGCATGGCCTGATGTCGATCGGCGCGGCTGCGGAGGGTTGTCGGATCGCGATGGGCGTCCTCGGCGCCATCGTCGTGGGGTGGACAGCCTATCTGCGCCTCACAGTGCGGCCGGACTGGAGCCGGGTCGGGCTGGCGCGGTCCGCCTGACGAACGGGTCGGGACACCAGCTGAGCCAGGCTGTGCCGCCAATTGCGCCTTGTTGTTGCAGGTTGGGCGGTGGGTTCGACGTCCGCAGACGATCTGGCAAGTGACATCGGTGGAAGAGCTGGTCCAGCCGGCGCCGGGCCTTCATCCTGCCCAGTGATTAAGGCAGAGCATCACGTTTGAGGGTTTCTCTCGGAGCGTGTTCGTCAGATTTGTACGACGAGGCGGCCGCGTGTTCGCCGGCTCCGCTGCCGGTCTCGATGAGGCTGCCGGGGCTTGATCGTATCTCCTTGGATCATGCTGTCGGACCCGAGACCTACGCGGCCTTCCTGATGGACTGATCTGGCCGGGGGACGGCTTCGCCTCGACCGCCTCTGCCGCAACGCCGGCCCTTCGGCTTTCTTCCCCGGCGGGCGTCGCCCGCCTCCTCGCGGGACAACAAAGCCTGCGGGCCTGCGTCCTCCGCTCCGCTTCGGTCCTTCGGGTCTGTGACCCTTGGATGCGGCGTCGGTCGCCC